>NZ_QNUH01000001.1 GCF_003385495.1 Chryseobacterium elymi
CCCTCTTTTTCGTATCTATCAAACACTTCAACACCACTCTTACATAGTATGAAAGTATATTTTATGCGATCTGTTTCTTTAGTTTCGGGGATTTTATCGAAATCTTCGGGAGGAACAACAAATGTTTCAAAAAACACACTGTTTTTTCCATAAGGACTGTCAATGTCTCTGCTCAAGACGTAATTTAATCTTTGTATCATATCATTTGAATTTATTATGAGCCAAATGTAGATACAGGTAGCGACAGAACTTGACGTATTACATTTTAATCTTGTTTCAATTTTGTTTTTCCAAACTTCAAGCCCAACAGTATGTTTGATTTATTGTAAATAAATACATTGTTTTGAGCAGAAACTTTCATTCCTTTATTGAATTTAAAATCTTCTGAAAATAAATCATCGGTAAACAAAAGGCCACAGTCAAAGTAAATGCTGTCTAATTCATGTCCGTTTTCTGAAAACGGAGAGATTTTTTTGATTTCAAGATTCTGAACCTCTACTTTGTTTTCAAGCATTACTTTTAAATCATAATCTACCTGCTAAATTGTTTTTTTGGGAGCAGGAGAACAAGAAGAGAACAATTATCAGTAATAAAATATTTCTTTTTCGTCATTTCAAAGGAAATTTAGTTTGTTGAACTTCGGGGTCAATTCCTCGATCAGAAACATTTTGAACCATTAACAACTTATCATCTGAACCGTACATTTTGATTTTTACCAAGCCTTATGCTTTTGGTAGTATTCAATGTCTTTTTCAAAACGTTCTGTTGAGCCATTATTTGGAAATTCTTCTCGCACTACTACCAATTGTTTTTCTTTTCCTTTTTTCGAAAATCTTTTTTGTTCGTTAAAATTTTTATTTCCTTTCTTTAACTTTTGTTTTTTACAACTTGACAGCTTCAAGATTTATAAATTTTGGAAACCAAAAAGAGACTGCCTTTGATTAAGACAGTCTCTTTATGTTAAGAGTAAACTAAAAATTACTTGTTATTACTCAAATTTATCAACTATTTTCTTCAACAAATTTTTTAAAATCCTGCAAAAATTTAATGAACTCATCATGATTCAAATCTAAATCCTGCTTTTTAGATTTTTCTCCTGCCCTTTGTTTCATGAGGTCTACGAAGAAAAACCCATATTTATTGCTTCGGAAGAAAACATCCTCGTTTTGCCAGTCAAAAGACACATCAGGTTCTTTATTTTTGCTTTGCTCGACACCTTCAATTAATTTTTGAATTTTTTGTGGAGTCCAACCCGAATCTCCGAACCTAAACAAAACATTATATTTTTCTTCTTCAGGCATTATTCCAAAAGTAACTATATCTTCTATTACTTCAATGTAAAATTTATATTTCATTTTCTTTTATTTTTAAATAATTGGATAAGCATTCATGATTTTACCTGTATTGTCAACTTCTATTCTAATTTTAAATCCTACTGAAGTTGAACCCTCGTACTTATCAAATAAGTCAGTAGGTGCCTTTATTTTTTTATTTAACCCTTTAGCTACCGTATTTTCATATACATACGCTATTTCCTCTTGTATTCTTTTAAGATCCCAATTTTTGGGAAACATAGAAGATTCTGCATTTTTTACAAAATAACCGCCTAATCTCTTAGGCGGTTAGAATCTAACTGTTTTCCTCTACAAACTTTTTAAAATCCTGTAAAAATTTGATAAATTCATCGTGATTCAAATCCAAGTCTTGTTTTTTAGATTTTTCACCTGCCCTTTGTTTCATAAGGTCTACAAAGAAAACCCCATATTTGTTGCTTCGAAAAAAAACGTCTTCGTTTTGCCAGTCAAAAGACACATCAGATTCTTTATTTTTGCTGTGTTCCACACCTTCAATTAAAGTTTGAATTTTTTGTGGTGTCCAACCTGAATCACCAAAACGAAATAACACATTTATTTTTTCTTCTTCTGGCATTACGCCTAAAATTATTGTACCTGTTGTTTCGATTATGTCTTTATAAAATTTATATTTCATCTTTTTTATTTTTAATTTATTATTGGATAAGCATTCATAATATTACCAGAAGTATCTACTTCTATTCTAACTTTAAAACCATTTGTTGTTAAGGCTTCATATTTATCAAATAGATCTGTTGGACTCCTTCTTAATTGTCCAACTCTCTTTACCACAGTATTTTCATACACATACGCTATTTCCTCTTGTATTCTTTTAAGATCCCAATTTTTAGGAAACATAGAAGATTCTGCATTTTTCACTAAATAGCCATCTTTGTATTTTATACTGATTTTAGCCTTAAAAGGAACATCATCTGCTAATTGTGCCATAGAATAAATTCCTTCAGGTTCTATTATTTTCTCTACATCAATAATTCCGTCAAGAATAGCTGAACCTCTGTGCCCACCTTGTGAAACCAAAAACTCATCAAGATATTTAAACCCAGAAGGTTGTATACGCTCAAGCAAACTTGTATTAAATTCTCCATCTAAATGATTGAAAAAACCTTTGTCAAATTTACTGAGCCATCTTCCGAAAGCCAATTTACGCAAACCTTCCACATCATCTGTCAATTCATAGAATTTTTTCTTCAAATAATGAGCTAAATTCCCGCTTTTTACTGCTTCTACTAACTCTAAAAATTCCTTTTTTAACCATTTCCACAGGTCTGCCAATGAATTACCAATTTTCTTACCTATGTTTTTAGAAAAATTTATTGCTTTTCCTAATTTTGCTGATTTTTGAGATACTCTACTAATTTTACCTGCTGCCTGTGCTATCTTCTCAGAGATTTTTCCAGCAAGAGATGCGCCTCCTGTAAAATATGCAATAATAGCATCCAAAATAAGTTCAAAAGCAATAGCACCTACAAAGTATGCCCAAAAATAGTCATTAAGCTCTGAAAATTTCTTTTTTAGCATGTCAGTAAATTGTGAAATTTCTTTCCAAATTTTACCTTTGCTAAAAATATTTTTAATTCCACTAAGAAACTCTTTTGAGTTTTCAGCAAATAAATCTACAAAATCTTCAATAAACTCTAACTTTTCTTGATGTTTTGTAAGCTCTACAGGGCTTAATTTCTCCATATTTAAAAAAGGAAGATTGTCAGTAATCATAGCTAATAATATAATTACTGTTTGAGCCAATGAGATAAGACCGTTAAGTAATCCACATAAAAAAGCATTGATTTTTGCTACTTCCTGATTGATTTTTTCTCCTATAAACGCTCCAATCCCAGAGATGACATCTAAAACATCCTTAAAGAATGATTTTAGTTTATTATATACATTTTTAATGCTTTCAGGGATATTATCTTCTATGAAATTCTTTAAATAGAAGACTACAGCAAAGAAAATATCGTCTGCTATTGTTGGGGTTGCTTTAACAACAGTTGAAACTATTGCCAAGGAAATTTCATCAAAATAATCTACAAAATCTTTGAGCTTGTTAAATCCTTCACTTGCTATTTCAGAAGCATTCTGCATAGTTTTGTATTCTCTGGCAGAAATAGGAACAGGAATAATGGGCTTATATTTTGCTTCTTGTTTTTGAAATCCGCTTGTACCTACTTTATTTTGATAAGTACTGTACATCGGTAATACAAAATACTTCTCGTAATCATAATTTTCTTCCGTGAATTTCCAACTTTCAACAGTTTCAATACCTCCTCTAAGCCAATCAGCCAATTGATTATTTAAAGAAAATACCTTTTTAAAGGCTTCATTCAATTTGGTTTGTTCTGCAATTTCCAAATAGATTGCACCCTTTAAAAGAGTTTCGTTTATCTTTGTATCATCTGCAAACTCTCTAACAAGATTGTCAAACCCACTTACTGTTATTGATTCTGTTGGAGTTACATATGTGGTATTTTGATTATTACTATAAATTCTGTTAAAGAAGTTTTTGGCATCTTTTCCCATTTTTACCCGACAGGCAGTGCCAAAAAAGTTACTTTTTTTAGGGTCATCTTCTTCATAGAAAACTTTAAATTGTTTCTCTTCTACCCCCTCTTTTTCGTATCTATCAAACACTTCAACACCACTCTTACATAGTATGAAAGTATATTTTATGCGATCTGTTTCTTTAGTTTCGGGGATTTTATCGAAATCTTCGGGAGGAACAACAAATGTTTCAAAAAACACACTGTTTTTTCCATAAGGACTGTCAAGGTTTCTACTCAAGACATAATCTAATCTTTGCATCATAATAGTGAATTTTAATTATTATGAGCCAAATGTAGATACGAGTAGCGACAAAACTTGACGTGTTACATTTTAATCTTGTTTCAATTTTGTTTTTCCAAACTTCAAGCCCACCAATCTGTTTGATTTGTCATAAATAAACACACTGTTTTGAGCAGATACAGTCATTCCTTTGTTGAATTTGAAATCTTCTGAAAACAAATCATCGGTAAACAAAGTTCACAATCAAAATAAACACTGTATAATTCCTGACCGTTTTCAGAAAAAGGAGAAATTTTCCTGATTTCAAGATTCTGAGCCTCTACTTTGTTTTCAAGCATTCCTTTTAAATCATAGTCTACCTGCTCTACTGTTGTTATTTTGGAGTAGGAAAGCATTGTTATTGCTAAAATTTAAATTTTGTTAATATTTTCAATTTTTTCGCACGAGAAAATGTTAAAACCTTTAACATAGGTTTCTTTAACATTTATTAACCTTTGAAGGCATTGAATTTTCTTGTGGAAAAATAAGTTCATGGAAAATTCACGGCACACCTACGAAACTTCGACAAATCGTGTATGGGGAGAGTATCAAAAAAAGAAGTGAAAATCAAAAAACTTTTGTTATATTTGCCAACTCAAATTTATTTAAGTATAAAAAATTAGCCAATTATTTAATCTATAGGCTACCAAATTTGATATCATGCCGGATTTAAAAATACAGGAAGCAAAACTTCTTTTTAAGAAAATCCACTCTAACCCAAAAAGTTACGATTTACAAATCAATGAAGAGGGGATTACAGGCAGAGATGATAAGATAAGTTTCAGACTTTACAGGACAGGAGAAAGGGTTGCCTTTGAAGTAACAATTGACGGACTTTCCTTTACCAATACCACTGGAGAATGGAACAATGCGATGATCATGCTGAGCAGCACGATCAAGAAAATAGAACGAGAACAAGAGAATTTAAAAATAGAACAAGCAATAGATAAACTCAGAAAATACCTGTCTGAAGAAAATTGAAAAATTTTAAAAAATAATTTGGCAGATTAAAAAAAAGTTTATAGTTTTGCACTCACATTTGAACGATATGGCAAATCATAAATCAGCATTAAAAAGAATTAGACAAAACGAAGTTAGAAAAGTTCGTAACAGATATTATCATAAGACTGCTAGAACTGCTCTTAAGGTCTTGAGAAATGAAGAAAACAAAGCTGCTGCTACAGAGCAACTGCCAAAAGTTATTGCTTTATTGGATAAATTAGCTAAGAAAAATATTATCCATAAGAATAAAGCAGCTAACTTGAAAAGCAAGTTAACAAAACACGTTAATAAATTAGCGTAAAAGTATAGTAGGCCCGTTCGTCTATCGGTTAGGACCTCAGATTTTCATTCTGGTAAGAGGGGTTCGATTCCCCTACGGGCTACAAATTTAATCACTACTAACCGAGTGGTTGATAAGAGTTGAAACTTATAAAAACAAAAATCTAACCCGCTAATTTTAGTGTTAGATAGATGGCCCGTTCGTCTATCGGTTAGGACCTCAGATTTTCATTCTGGTAAGAGGGGTTCGATTCCCCTACGGGCTACTTAACAGGAAAAGTAATTTAATTACTTTTCCTGTTTTTTTTGATATATGTGACTCATTGGGGAGCTAAGAAAATAAATACATAAATTTCATATATTCTACCATGCCTTTCATTAAATTTGCCTACTAGCATATTCACTAAATCACGATAGATAGTTGAGCGGTTTACAAAATTTAATTGATGCGATCTCAAAGCATATTAAGCTTACAAAAGAGGATCAGGTCCTCATGGATACTTTCTGGTCAAAAAAGATTTTAGAGAAAGGGGATTATCTATTGAGAAACGGAGAAGTTTGCCGCACGGATAATTATATTGTATCCGGAACCCTGAAGGCATTCTATATCAATGCCGACACCGGTAACGAAGAGATTCTTTATTTTGCCATAGATGACTGGTGGGCAACGGACATGGAGAGTTTCCGGAAACAGAGGCCTTCCATATACAATATTCAGGCATTGGAAAAAACAGAACTTTTACAGATAAGCTATCATTCTTTTCAAAAAATGCTGGAGCAAATTCCCTCTCTCGAAAGATATTTCCGGATTATTCTAGAGAGCTACCTTGGAGCTTTACAAAAAAGAATTATCTATAACCATATCTACACTGCAGAATACCGGTATCTGGATTTCTTGCAGACCTATCCAAAAATCGCAGCTAAAATACCACAGTATTTGATTGCTTCATATCTGGGAATTTCGCCAGAATTTCTGAGCAGGATCCGGAAGAAAAATAAGATCCGTTGAACTAGATCAATATTCTTCATCTTTTATGTTCAGAACTTTGCTTTATTAAATTTAAATAGATGAACAATTTACTTATTATTAATGCAAGTATCAGAGATGAACGGTCATACAGCAGAAAACTGACCCAAATATTCGTTAATAACTGGATGGATAAACACCCCGGCGATCATTTCTCCTTCAGAGAGGCAGGCCTGGAAATCATTAAACCTATTAATGAAAAATGGATAGCTGCTGCTTTTACAAAACCGGAACATCAGAATGAAGAACATCAGGAAGCTTTACAGTTTAGCAATGAATTGGTAAAGGAACTGAAAGACAATAATATTTATGTCATCGGAACACCTATGTATAACTGGTCTATTCCCAGCGGACTGAAAGCTTATATAGATCAGGTCATGAGGATTAATGAAACCTGGAAGTTCCGCTCCGGAAAACCTGATGGAGATTACGTAGGAATGCTTGAAAACAAAAAGCTGTTCATTCTTTCCAGTAGAGGCGATACCGGTTATGGTGAAAACGAAAAAAATGAGCATATGAATTTCCAGACAACCTATTTAAAATTTGTTTTTGGGATAATGGGAGTTAAAGATGTAACTATAATTTCACTGGATAACGAAGAGTTTGGCGGTGAAATATTTGAGCAGTCAAAGCAAGAGATTTTTCATATACTCAACAGCATTGAATAATGAAAATTTTAAAAAATAATTTGGCATCTTCAGCAGCAAATATAATAGAGGTCTTGGACCTCTATTATATTTGCTGCTTAGTATTTGCATCATTTATTGTCAATTAATGCAAAAAATCTTACCTTTGTATTCGTCAGATGATAAGATGTATATGCAAATTCAAAGGAAAACATTAGCTCAGGAGGTCGCAGACAGATTAATTCAAGGAATAATCAACGATGAATATGCCATTGGTGATAAGCTTCCGACTGAACCGGAACTGATGAAAATTTATGGGGTTGGTAGATCCAGCATCCGTGAAGCAATAAAAATCTTATCGATAAAAGGAGTCCTGAGTGTCCAACAAGGTGTGGGCACATTTGTTATTTCGAAGAATATCCAGGAATCACTGGAAACTAAGATCAATAAAGCTGAATTCAATGAAGTATATGAAGTACGCTCACTCTTAGATTCAAAAATAGCGGCGAGAGCAGCAGTTCATCGCAGCGAAAAGGAATTAGAGACTATTAAAATGTATCTAGATCTCAGAGATCAGTTTGCAGAAGAAAATCAGGCCTTGAAATGCTACCAGGCTGATATCAACTTTCATATATCTATTGCTGAAGCATGTGGCAATAACCTTTTAAAAGAAATTTACAAAATCACTAGTAAACATATCTTCAGAACTTTTGAAAGCAGTCATAACAATAATACAGATTCTTTTAAGCTTTCTCAAAAAATACATGCGGATCTTTATAGTTGTATTGAGAATAAAGATCCTGAAAATGCAGCCCGTATTGCCCAACTCATCGTTGATAGGGTATATTAATAAAAAAAATTAACAAAATTCATCAGATGACATGATGAATTTAAAATTATAATTCATGAAAAATCCACAAACGCAGACAATTGATGCCAACAAAATTGTTTACCCAATCTTATTTATGATCAGTTTTTCTCACTTTTTAAATGATCTGATACAATCTACTATTCCTTCGTTATATCCTATTTTAAAAGGCGAATTTAGCCTGTCTTTTGCGCAGATTGGTATCATTACGTTGGTGTTCCAGCTTACTGCATCTATTTTACAGCCCTTTGTTGGAATTTATACGGATAAAAAACCGAATCCGAGATCTTTAGCAGTAGGAATGGGATTATCAATGGCTGGATTGTTACTTCTGGCAGCAGCCCATCAATATTATATGATCCTGATTTCGGTTGCATTAATCGGGATGGGATCTTCCATTTTTCACCCCGAGGCGTCCAGAGTTGCACAATTGGCATCCGGCGGGCAAAAAGGACTTGCCCAATCCATTTTTCAGGTAGGAGGAAATTCAGGAAGTGCTATCGGCCCTCTATTGGTTGCTTTAGTTGTGCTTCCTTTGGGACAGGGCTATGTCAGTCTTTTTGCTATTGCCGCTTTTATAGGAATTATAGTATTATGGAGAATTGGAAACTGGTATGCCGAAAGATTGTCTCTAAAAAGAACAGCTCAGCATTCCAGTAATATTATAACTGTAGAACTATCCCGTAAAAAAGTTATATTTTCAATTACAGTTCTGCTGGCACTGGTATTTTCCAAATATATTTATTTAGCATCAATGACTAATTATTTCACGTTTTTTCTTATTGATAAATTTCATATTTCTGTAAAAGATTCTCAGCTATATTTATTTATGTTTCTTGCGGCGGTTGCTATAGGAACAATTTTAGGGGGAAAACTGGGTGATAAATACGGAAGAAAGAAAATCATATGGATTTCTATACTTGGAGCTGCCCCTTTCACACTTTGTCTTCCTTATCTTCCGCTGGTATGGACTGTAGTATTTGCGGTTTTAATCGGGTTAATTATAGCTTCAGCATTTTCTGCGATTTTAGTGTATGCCACAGATCTTTTGCCCAACAAAATTGGATTGATAGCAGGGTTGTTTTTTGGTTTTATGTTTGGGATGGGCGGAATCGGTTCTGCCGTATTAGGAGCTTTAGCAGATGATACCAGCATTGAATATGTATTTAAAATCTGTGCATTCCTACCTCTTATGGGGATAATAACAGCTTTTCTGCCTAATATTAAAGGACGAAAAAAATAATTTCTTTGAAAGAAGAGTTTCATGAAAGCCTGATGAGCTAACAGAGACAGCATCTGATAAAATCTTTGTTGAAATATTTAAAGATCACATTTTTTGTAATTCACATTAATTAGAAATAATATTGCTCATATACACTTTTATGCTTAAATTTGGATTAAACATTAACCAAAAAACTCTATAATATGAAATCTATTCTATTTTCAAAAAGTCGCCTTTTTCAGGCCGCACTATTTTTAGCTTTTTTATTCCAATCGGGCAATACACAGGCACAAAACAGAATCTATGCTCATGATCAGCTCTCCAATGTGTATGGGGTATGCCTGGGCTGTGCCGTACAGAATCCTTTAAATGCCTTGGGAGATAACGAAGATAACTATTCTACCATGGTCATGGGTACCGTTTTATTGGGAGGCGTTGAACAGACACTGAGATTCCCTGAAGTGAGGCTCAATACTAAATTGGTAATCGGTATCGGTACCAATAACATTCCTCTGACTGTTCAGCTCTTAAGCGGCGTATACATAGAAACGCTGAGCGGACCGACAGCCAACAATGACAGCCAAATGGTAACCGGCAACTTGCTAAAACTTTCAGACAACCCTGCCAGAGCAACTATTGAATTTGTTCCTGTCAGCTCATATGACGCAGTTAAAATAAGACTGAGTGGTGGTGTACTAAGTCTGGGTGGCGGATTCAGAGTATATTACGCATACCAGGATCCTCTTTCCACCATTATGGCTTACAGTAAAGGCGGACAAATCACTTTAGGAGGTACTGTTCCATTGGAAGGGTCTGAGGTTACCCTGAGAAATACTTCCGGCAAAGAAGTGCACCGCTCTACCCTTCACTCCAAAACATTTGAGTTGTCTTCTCCACAGCCTGAAGGAATTTATATCCTGACCGTAGAAACAAAAGATAAAAAGACCTATTCGCGTAAGATCAGAATCAATAATTAAAGAATATCAAGGAATCGGGCTGGCTTTTAGCCAGCCCGATTCTCTTTTTACTGCGTGCTTTAAAGCTAAAAAACCGGCGGCCCAAATGGGCCGCCGGTTCATTGAAATATATAGACTGTGATGGTTATTTTTTAATCAGCTTCTGCTGGTAGACTGCTTTATCAGTTACAGCCTTCAGGATATACACTCCGTTTGGAAGCATACTTACATTGATCTTACCGTTGTTCAGCTGTGCATTTACCATTTTACCGGAAGCATCATAAACAGAAACGTTTAGGATTTTCTCCTGAGTTTTAAGAGTCAGAATATCTGTTACCGGATTCGGATAAATACTGAATTCTATTTTCTTCACTTCTGCTGTGGCCAACGTAGAAGCTGTACTGTTGACAGTAAGCACTTTTTCAACTACTCTTCCATTTGAATTAAAACTGATTTTAATATCAGCCGTTCCCGAAGCAACCGGAGTTAAAACAAGTTCATCATTCGCATTGATCACTGCAGAAACCGCTGCAGGATTTGAATTTGACTTAATTGATTTTACAATAGCTGAAGAAAGATTGTCTTCGTCAGAAACTACTGTTTTCAGGTCAATTACAGAAGCATTATTCACATTAACCTGCGATGGAAATGTACTGCTCACCGTAGGAAGCGTATTATCCGGGAATACTGCCATAGCCGGGAACCAATAATAGTCATTGAGTGTTTTTGTATTGGTAATGGTTCCGTTAACACCGATAGTATGTATCCAGTTTTTCTGATAATGTGCGCCAAAACCACTTTCAGTAGTGTTTAGAATCAATTCATCAGTAGTTGGATTCACACGAAGTCCAGCACCGTATGGAATTTGCTTATAAGTACCTGTCTGACCGGGAATTGCTGCAAAGTTTTCGTTGAATGTCTTTGTCGTAACATCAAACTTAACAATCTGTGATCCTGAAACAAAACTGTTAACTGAATTGATCCAGTATAAAACATTCTGCTTGCTGCTCGCTGAAAAGCTTCCTGCATTCCATGCTCCCCAAGATCCTAAATACTTAGTAGTTGGAATGGTATATGAAGTAGTAACAAAAGTAGTTGGGTGAATACTCACCACTTTCTGGTCCTGAATCGCCCAGATACTTCCATCTTTCGCCTGAGCAATAGAATGGAAAGCTCCAGGTATTGTACTGATCAAGGTATCAGTTGCAGGATCAATGACTAAAATTCCGGCAGACTGCTTCACGGCAAATACATATTTAGATGAACGGATCATATTCCCAATCTGTCCGGCATATTGGCCTCCACCGCCTGTTCCAGCGATTACACTTCCAACCTGTAAATTCGCAATGTCAAATATATAAATTCCGTTAGAGGCTCCAATATATCCTTTATTTTCATCCACTCCAACGAATGATCTTCCGTCACCGCCTCCGATATTGTTGAAACCTGCAATTTTCTGCATCGTCTGTGCATTGGCTACTACCAGCCTTCCTCCAGGAGTATATTGTGTATCTCCTCCATCTGCTGCCTGTTTTGAGATAAAATAGAATTTGTCTCCGTAGATTGTTCCATACTGTGTTGTAGCTCCAAAAGCATGGTTGTTATTTGCATTGCTATAGACACGGTAATTAATTTGTCCATTATTGCCAATGAAATTTACAGACCCGTTGGTATGCCCGTACCATTCTTCATTCACCATAAAGTAGCCATCAGTAAAATTGGTAGAAACAACAGAAGCAGCAAAAGCAGATACCGGCGTCAACGTTGAGGAAATAGGAAAAGAAGCGAGTCCAGGATTAAAATTCCATACATCCCAGGAACCGTTCTGAAGCGCACGGGAAGAAGCTCCTACCCCTGAATATCCAAAATCAGCATCCGTAGGATCTTTTACCCAATAAGACCAGTAGCTGTTATACCATCCTGATCCCCAATGATCCCCGGCATCTGCCGCAGTAAAATCATCGAAGTCATACGCCCCTGTATTTACAATACCATTTACAGGGTAAAAAGGATAGGTTGTATTCCCGTTTTTATAAAGTGCATTGGTATTTTGCCCATTAAGATCAAACCCCATTCCTCCGATGGCTGTTCCGAACTGTGTTCCCGGATAAAACAATGTGAAAAATCTGTGATCTGCCTTTGCAATGGCTTTCATCATATCTTCTCCGGTAGCGTTTCCGTTCCATCGGAATCCCCATACCAAAGCATCAGGATTCTTGCTGTCGTTCCACTGGACCACAAATGCGGCTTCATTGGTACCACTTCCTACCCAATACTGGATGTCAGAGAAACTGATGTTGGTGGTTACTGTCGTATTTAGTTGATTGCTGCTTCCCGGAATATCATTTCGGGGCACACCCTGCACTTTTACCTGCGCATTAGTAAAGAGCGCAAATAAAAAGAGCATGGTCAAAAGGTAAAACTTTTTCATTTTGAATTATTTATTAAATTTTTGTTATCAGTACCGTTTAGTTAAGATGCATGTCATAAGCTCCCGCCACTTCCGTAGAAACTTCCCCAAGCCATCCTGCTTCCTGATTGATTCCCGTGTACACCTTAATAAAATCAATACCCGGAAGTTTTACATACTTCCCGTTTTTGTCTACAGCCCAGGAAATATCAATGTTGGAGGCTTCATCATTATTGGGTGCGTTGTCTGCATAGCCGTAGTCATAAGATGTTCCCACCCAATAAGTCCCCGTTCCGCTCTGGTCGTGGAAATTATCCTTCAGCCTTGTTCCCGTAAGACTGTAAGAAGCACCGGAAAGCCACAAAGGATAATAGCTTTGTGTATGGAAGGTGTTTTTAGTTTTAAATCCAGAATTCCCAAAATTATCCTGCCATTTGATGTACTCCACATCAGTCTGCCAAAACTCACTTCCGGGAACAGGGGGCTTATTTTCATTGGGTTTGAAGTAGGTTATGCTATAGTTTTTAGTGGTCGTATTTTTAAAATATTCGCTTCCGGCAATCTCGTACCATTCGTCTTCGTCGGGTTTACCATTTTTGTTTTTATCGTAGCCCACCATGATGATTCCGGGCTCACATGATCCCGATCTGGTTGTGCCGGCATTGTTTCCCCAGAATGCATTTCCGAGAATTTTGAAATCTCTTCCCTCAAGATTAGGAATGGTATGGTCAAAGCCGAAAGCAACATAACCTCCGAAACCGCCAAGCGTGATCATTGTAGCATTTTCTCCTATCAATGATTCCTTTGCTCTCTGAAGCATATTGGCTTCAGTATTTCCGGTAGCATATTCCGGAACCTCGTTCGTAAACTGCCCTACAGCCGGACGAAATTCAAAGACATCTGAAATATATTTACTATAAGGTGTAAGCTCTTTATTAACAATAATTGTTGACTTATAAATTTTCACAGCTCCTTTCACTTCTACTTTTAAGGTTAAAGGGTAAGTTTTTACAAGAGGACTTACAAAATCCAGCTGCAGCTGATCGGAAATCACAGAATCATTGATACTCCACGTCAGCTTTCCTTCAATTTTTGGATCTATATTCAAGAGTTTCAGTCTGTCAACAGTATAGGATTCCTTAAGAGCTTCCGCAGGAAAGGTCACTTCTTCCATTACTTCTTCACTGTCGTTCTTACAGGCTACAGTTCCCAACAAAACCGAAGAGAGAAGAATTGTTTTTAAAATATGTTTCGTTTTTCTTTCCATTTTTTCTGATCTGATTATTTATATAAAAAAGCAAAGTGAGCGGGGATATTCCCACCTTCTGTTTTCCACTTGAATTTCCCGGTCTTGTCGAAACAGTATACATATCCTGTGGTCACATAGTTTTTCGCATCCGTTAGATAGATGTCTTCCGTATAAGGATTTACAACAATTCCATAAGGCGCTTTGATCTCATCCACATATTGCTGGTCAATAATTTTGTTGGAAATGACCTGCTCGGTTTTTACATCGATGATTCCGAAAGTTTTAACGTAGGTATGGGTATTGTAATTAAATTCATTCCCATAATAATACAGCTTGTCATTCACGATCGTCATTCCACTGACAGCGACATGAAAATCTTTTTTCACAGTTCCTGTAGCGGCATCCACAAGGAAAAGACTGGATGGAATATTGTAATAATCCCCTCTTGAACTCACATAGAGATCTCCATAGTTATCCTTTTTAATACGGTGAAGATTAATGGCTACATCAATTTTTTTTGTTTCCGTGAATGTATTAAGGTTGATGACAGAAACAGTTTTATCATAATTTGGAAATCTGTAACCTCCGGAATTGGCCACAAAAAGCTGATCTCCCATTACTTCTATCTCTTCAGGCTGATACCCGACTACTACCTGTCTTTCAATATTCAGGGATGTGGTGTCAATTTCCACTACTTTTCCCGGTGGAGAGTTCGGATTCAGCTCAACGGGACCGGCATAGCTGCTGGCATAAACTTTATTGCCCTTAAAAGCCAGATAACGGCAGTTCTGCAACTGTATGGTTTTGATGCGTTTGGCTGTTTTTGCTTCCAATACTTCAATTTTATTGGAAACATTCACCACAACATACATTTTGCTACCGTAGATCATGATATGATTTCCCACATCACCCAATTCTTTTACCACAGAAGGATTGGTTTCCCCGTAAATATTCTTGCGGTACGTTCCTGTAGCATAATCGAAATAGTCGAGTGTACATTTGTTGCTGCCCATATTTCCTTCGTTCAGAAGATAAAATCCTTTAATAGGCAGATCTTGTCCGGTACTTACCTCTTTTGTTTCCGAAGGAACTATGTTGTCATCTGTCCTGCATGAGAACAGAAAGAAAAGAGTAAAAGCCAGCAGGCAAAAGTTTAGTTTTTTCATAATGTAAAGCTTACAATAAGTTTAAAATTTCTTCCGGGCATCGGATAATTCCTGACCACGTCATAGTATTGATTAAGGACATTGTTGACCTCAAAACCGGCTTTAATCTGGTGAGAATGCCAGTTGAATTTTTTCTGAACGGATACATCATGCGTGTACCATGGCTGAAGATAATTGGCTTTGATATTATTCAGCTGGGCATCATAGCGTTCTCCGGTGTACATAAAACTGTAATTGAAACTCCAGTCTTTATAGTCTGCCATCATGGTAAAGGTCAATGCATGCCATGGAACATAGGAGATCTGGTCACCGTAATAATCGTCACTTTTATCAGTATAATCTCCGGCACGCTGATAGGTATAGCTTACCAAAGGTTTTAGTTTCACTTTATTAATGTCAAATTCAGCCTGAACATTTACGTCTGCCCCAATGATTTTCACTGTACCCAAATTCACCATCATCCATCTGAAAAGATTGGTGGTAGGAACAGCGATAATCTTGTTCTCTACTTCATTATAATAGCCATCCACTTTCACATAGATGCCTTTAAAAAATTGATGGTCATAGAGCTTCTCGTAGGTAAAACCTGCATCGTACTGATTCGTGTATTCAGGTTTCAGCATGATATTCCCGATCATTGTGTAATACAGATCATTGAAAGTAGGCATCCTGAAGACTCTTTTGTAGAAAGCCCGTACGGTAAGCTCTTTGGATTCAAAAGGCTGATAGTTCAGGAAAACGGAAGGGGTCCATTCGGTTTTATCGGGAGATTTTGCATTCATTTTCACTTCTTCGTGGACGAAAGTTCCGAGAATACTTCCCAAAAACTTAAAACGGTTCCACTGATAGGTCGTGGCAAAAGAAACAAGCGAAGTATATCGGGTAGGATATGAAAAATCTCTCAGACTGGCATTGAGATTATTATATTGAAAGTCAAAGCTCGCACTTACATCCCAGTTTTTATTAATAGAATACATATTGGAATTGGAAAAATAGAGTTCTCTCTGAACATAAGAATTATCTATCGGCAGAACGGTTGTTGCCACATTCACCGTATCTAAAAACCGGGTGTAGTCATAAGCAAATTTAGCTTTGAACTGTGTTTCGAATTTTGGAAACAGTTTTTTGCGGAAACTGGCCTGAACAAAATAGTTTTCATCCAGCATCTGCTGACCTTTAGGTGTGAAATTATTGTTAACAATGGCCGTAGGAACTCCGCGATCGGAAATATAGCCGTATCCGCGTACATTCCAGCTTCCTTCATTAATGGTTCCGTTTAAGGCTCCTTCAAAACGCTTCGCCCGGATATAGGAATCATATCTTCTGGCAATGGTATCATTGGCAACAGATCCGTCAGAATTTTTCTTTTCGTATTTATACTTATACAATCCATCAGTCTGTACAAATTCCGAACTGAGACTTGCTGAAACTCTGCCTGAAAGCTTCTGCTCCAAACGGAAGGAAGGATTAAATAAACTGATGGAGCCTAATTTCAACTTCACCGTTAAGTTGGTCTTCTGATCGCCTTTAAAAACTGGTATTTTAGGCTGAAGATAAATAGATCCGGAAGATCCGAAATCCTTTGCAGGCTGAAAAATTTCACTTTTCTGTCCGTTGTATAAAGAAATCGCTTCAAGATCATCCAGTGAAAACTTTCCAAGATCCACGATTCCGTTCTGAACATTTCCCAGCTGGATACCATCATAGAAAACACCCACATGCTGGCTTCCCATACTCCGGATATTGACCGTTTTCAGGCCGCCCATCCCGCCATAATCTTTGATCTGAACTCCTGAAAAATACCGTAAAGCATCGGCCACCGACTGGCTGTTCAGTCTTTCAAGCTGTTCTCCGGAAAGTACCTGTGCAGGAAGAATTTCTTTAAAATCTTTTTTGTAAAGCTGGATAGGAAGAATGGTTTTCTCCCTGATGGTGTCTCCGGATTGAGAGAATATAAGTTGAGATGCCATCACAAATAATGCGATAACACCTTTTTTAAACTGTGAAGCAGTACATTTTCTGACCATTAGCTCATTGAGAATAATGCTGACGCTAATGGATATAAGATAGCAAAGATAAAGCACAGCTGTCACTGCACAGAATCCTTGTTGTCCTAAGCTTTATTCCACGAAAGCATCAAACGTTTATCTTCTGGCAGGTCTTCTGACTTACTCCGTTTTTGAAATCCTTCCCATTAAAAACAGTGGATATACTCTTCAAAAACTTTGATGTGGAGCTTACAGCAGCGGGTCTGTTCTGGATTTTCACCGGATTCCCTTTTAAGTGCTTTTTACAGCGCACCAGATTGCGGCAAAGATAGAAAATAACTTAATATATGCAATAACGGCATAATAAATTAATTCTCAATACTATGAAAAAAAGCAAATATTATGAAGATGCATTAAAACAGGTGGCTTCGGGAATCTCAGCCACCTGTTTTTAGATAAAGTTTGAAATTTTTATGAGACTAAAGATTGAATAATTTGTACCTGATGGCTTTAGGCCATTATATTAAATTCCAAAATTGATAAAAACACTGAACCTGGATTTTGCTTCAATGTCCCTGCTTGCCAGATTGGAATAAACAGGCAGCATGACTTCTCCACCCAGACTGAATTTTTTATAGGAAGCTTCAAAACCGAGCTTTCCGTATAAGGCACTTCCTGCTGTTTTGGGCAATACCTCGTCAAACTGTTTGTTTTTATCATAGACCTCGCCCTGAAGTCCGGCTTTGGCAGAGAAAATGGTCTTTTCATTTCCTGCAAGCTGATAAAAACCTGTTGCGGCATAATTCCACTGGTTTCCGAAACGGTAATTCTTTTTGTTTTCGGTTTTTACGGTGTAATCGGTATTGACCAGCACAGCCAGTTTATTCTTTTGAAACTTATAGTTCAAAGCGGCCTGATAATCCCAGCTTCCCGTTCCCAGCTGAAAACTTGGATTGACTCCTGAAGCTCCTTTTTCATCAAATTTTCCCAAAGGAATTTTTACTCCCAAACCACCATTCAGCTGATGAAAATTATCTTTGGAGCTAAGGATCCGGTAAATTCCCATCAGGTTCAGATCTCCGATTCCATTGATATTGATATCGCCCTGCATTGTTCTCTTCTCATGAAAATGAAATGGCAGGCTGGCGTATACACTCAGCTTTTCTGTCAGTGGAATTTTTCCCCAAACCTGCAGGGTATTGAAATACTGATCCTGTGTAAGATCTTTTACAAAAAGGTTTTCTTTGGCTTTATAATGCTGGGCAAAATATTTGATCCCGATAAACTGCGGGTTCAGCAAAGATTCAAAACCGGAGGAACCATTTCCTGCTGCACAGCCACACGCATCACAGTCATCAAATACAAGTTTATCTATATGATCTGTGATAAACAGACTGTCGTTGATGGTTTTAGCCTGACAGCCCCATGATAGTGTCAGGCCCAGTATAAAAATTATTTTTTTTATGTTCATTCTGCTCATTCTGCAAATTTTGGATTAGAAATAAAGTTTTTATCGGATAAGGTTTTCAAAAAGGCGATGACAAACTGCTTTTCCTGCGTATTCATCGCAATTCCGATATGGCCGTTCTGTTTCAGCCGCGGATCCAGATTGGGATTGTCTTCTACGTTATCTGAATAGAAATTAAGAACGGCTTCCAACGTGTAAAATCTTCCGTCATGCATATACGGTGCGGTATATTCTACATTTCTAAGACTAGGTACACGGAATTTCATCCAATCCACCTGATCAAGGGTTACCCGATAACGCCCGGCATCTTTGAACTGGGCATTGTAATACATTCCTGTATTTCTAAAGCTTTCGTCCGTAAATAATTCTCCACTGTGACAGCTGGTACATTTCTGCTTAAAAAGAGCAAATCCCTGGGATTCCTCTGGGGTAAAAGTTTCTTTTCCCTGTTTTACTTTGTCGTATTTCGAGTCTGCAGAGATCATACTTGCCATAAACTGCGATAACGCTTTCAATATTCTTTCACCCGTCATATTTTCGTCACCATAAGCTGCCATGAAGAGTTTTTTATATTTCTGATCATCCTTTAATTTAGAAATCACCTCAGGCATGGAACTGTCCATTTCATTGACATCCGTGATCGGTATGATTGGCTGTTCATTCAGATTATGGATCACACCATCCCACATATATCTTTTGAGAAATGCCATGTTTTGAATAGGTGGCGCATTACGGATTCCTATTCTGTCGTCTACTCCATGACTAACCGTATGGCCATGGTGCGTGAAAGCATTTTCCTGAATATGGCAAAAGCCACACGATATGGTATTATTTCTTGAAAGCTTTCCTTCGTAAAATAATTTTCTACCCAACTCTACTCCGTTTTTTGTCACCGGATTACCGGATGCTTCAAACGTCATTTCCGGAAAGTACGACGGAAACTGTAAGGAATAGGCTTCATCTTTTTCCAGCGGCTGGATGACCTCATCTGAACAGGACCAACAGCTCAGAAAAGTAATGACCAGCAGCATTGTTTTTAATAAAATCCTAATCATTATGGACATGATCTACTTTAAACATCGCGGTAAGGTTATTGGTAACATCCACCAAATGCTGGCTTGAACCCATCATCATATTATTTTCTGTATTTAGGGAAAGTGTTTTGCTGCCGCTCAGAAACTGATTAAGATCTGCAAGAATGTGGATGGAAGGTCTTATCTGAGCCGTTACTCTGGCGGTTGTCGGAAGATTCAACGTAATTTCCCGGTAAAGATCCGGAGTATTATTAGCCGTTACATTTCCCATGTTTCCGGTGTGATTCATAAATTCCGTATCTGCAGAGGCAGTTCCGTATTTCCCTTCCAGTTTTACAAAGACATAACCGGCTGCCCACGACCAGGACATTCCTTTCTGCTTGGCTTTCGTCCAGAACTCTGCCTGGCCGTCCTGTCCCAACAGATAAGCCTTCTGACTGATCCCAAGTCCAAATCTTACTTTCTTGTAATTGTTTTTCGGAATTCCGTTCAGATCGAGATAAACAACTCCTGCAACAGCATCTGCCTGATCTATGATGAAAGCGCCTTTGTCGGGATTGTTTTCATTGTATTTGAATTCTTTTCCGTTTTCGTCAATCAGTGTGATGTTACTGATGACATATTTTACAGCGGAGAAATTATGTTTCTGCCCGGCTGCTGAGGTTTGTACTGTTTGGTTCAGTACGATATTCCCCAGATTATTGAATCCGTTTTCAAATTTTATCTGAAGGTTTCCGGTTGAAGTATCATCCTGTGGATCGTCATCATCGCTGTTCCGGCATGATGATAAAGTGAATAAACTAAAGGCAATAAAGAATAATGATAAAAATTTATAGGTTTTCATTTTGATTTTTTAAGTTGAATTTTTAAAATAGAAATGCTTTTGAATGGGTGAGCATTCATTTTTTTAACCACAAAAGGCGCAAAAGTTTTTTGACACTTTAGTTACTTGAAGTTGAAATGCTTTTGAATAAGAAGATCACTTAAGTTTTAAAAAAATCAAAGATTTTTATCCCGAATAATATGCGTAAACATCTGTGCAATTTGTGATGAAAATCTCACATCCAAGGCACAAAAGCTTTTGACACTTTAGTTACTTGAAGTTGAAATGCTTTTGAATAAGAAGATCACTTAAGTTTTAAAAAAATCAAAGATTTTTATCCCGAATAATATGCGTAAACATCTGTGCAATTTGTGATGAAAATCTCACATCCAAGGCACAAAAGCTTTTGACACTTAAGTTTTTTAAAGTGAATTGGAAAACGGAATAAAAGAACACTTAAGTTTTGAAAATCAAAGATTTTTAAACTATATGAACTTTTCTTTGTGGTTTTTGTAAATGATTAAAATTGAACTTAAAAAACCGGTGGTTTGAATATGTGTTTGAGAAACAGAAAAGAATAGGCGTTTTCGTAGAGAAAATTGGAGTGTACAGAAAGAAAACTTTCTGCTTTTTTTATTCCTGTAATTTCAGGAAGCGTACAGATATCAAGAATTTTCTGTCCTGAGTTTTTGATTTTGTTTAAAGGCGAAGAATCAGAATTATTAGTTTTTGCGAGTTCTTTGCTCAGGTAGCATTTACCGTTACAGTGAAGCTCCGGCTTGCTTTTATTGATGCAGAGAACGGTGGAAATATAATCATAATTTACAGCATACTCCACCAATGGGATCAGAGGTCTGAACGCCATATAAAGAGTGAGGAATATGCTGCAAATTAAATTCATCTTTTATTTCTTGCTTACGGCTTCATCATATCTTCTGCTTACCTCTTTCCAGTTCAGCACATTCCAGATGGCAGTAAGATAGTCTGCTCTTTTGTTCTGGTATTTCAGGTAATAAGCGTGTTCCCAAACATCAATTCCCAAGATCGGAGTTCCTTTTTCTTCCACAACGTCCATCAAAGGGTTATCCTGATTCGCTGTAGAAGACACAAATAATTTTCCGTTTTTATCTACAGAAAGCCATGCCCATCCTGAACCAAAACGGTCTGCACCTGCTTTGCTGATCTTTTCTTTGAATGCATCCATGCTTCCGAAAGTTTCCGTGATCGCTTTAGCCAGCTTTTCAGAAGGCTTGGTGTCTTTTACAGGTGTAAGAACGGTCCAGAAAAGCTCGTGGTTGTAATGTCCTCCTGCATTGTTTCTTACTGCCGGCGTAAGTTTGGAAACTTCTGAAAGGATCTGGAAGAGGGTTTGCTTCTCCTGAGGTGTTCCCGCAATTGCCTTATTCAGATTGGCAACATAACCTGCAGCATGCTTTGAATAGTGAATTTCCATTGTCTGTGCGTCTACCGAACCTTCCAGTGCATTGTATGCATAAGGAAGCGGTGTCTGCTTAAACTGCGCAAAAGCAAACTGTGCGGCGAATACGGCACTTAAAGCTGCTATTTTCAAAATCTTCATAACGTTTTGTTTTATGGTTTAACAATATTTTTATACTTATAGAAGGAAAGCAGGAGGATGGAAAAGGGAAGTCATTTCTGTCTGAAGATGAGTATACTCCATTGATACTTCTTCATCTCATCTTTTTAACCCTCTGCATTCATGACTTTCTCCAATCATTATCCCAGTCATTACTTTCTACATTAAGACTATCCTACTTCATGATTACCAATTCATTCAGTCTTTTAATCCTCTACATTGATGACTCTCATTCATCATTACCCTCATCATTAAACTTCCATCTTCATTCTTCCATCTTCCTTTCCCTACTCTATTTCAATAATTTCTTAATATCCTCGATCAATATTTCCCGATCTGGATGATACTTCCCGTTAAGTTTAGGGGTTTTTCCCTCAGGATCTTCATAATTCAATCCTGAATAATACAGGATGGGCATATTATCTTTATTGTATCTGCAACGGATATTTCCTTCTTTATCCACCAAGGCGATCATTCCGCTGTGGTTAAGGCTTTCGCTGTCGTCTTCCTTATCTCCCACATAGATATTGAACTGGTCTGCCAGTTTTCCGATATAATCTCTGTTTCCGGTAAGAAAATGCCAGTCCGGAGATTTTGCGCCTACACTTTTAGCATGTTCTTTCAATGCGGCAGGTGTATCATTTTCCGGATCTATACTTATTGAAATAATCCCAAATTCAGGACTGTTTACCTCATCTTCAATAAATCTCATATTCCGGTTCATCACAGGACAAATCGTAGGACATCTGCTAAAGAAAAACTCTACCAGATATACTTTTCCCAGCATGTCTTTATTGGTGATTTTTTTATTATTCTGGTCGGTGAGTTCAAAATCGGGAACCTTCATTACGGTATACAGGTTCTTCTTAAAATATCCCATTCCTACACCTATTCCCAGAAACAGCAAAGCAAAAATAGCAATCGGAATAATCACCTTTCTCTTTGCTCCGTTTTTGGTCTTATTATTTTTGGGCATATTTCTCAGGATTTTTTTTGAACTCGTCCTTACAGTAGCTGCTGCAAAAACCGTACGTTTTATTTTTATAGACTGCCGTATCTTTCATATCATCTTCCGTTTTCATGTGACAGATAGGGTCTTCCGCATTGGCAAATTTTACTTTTTTAGTTGTCGATTTTGAAGAGGCAGTGCTTTTTTTATGCTTTACTTTAGGGGTTTCCTGGGCACAAGCGAATAATGAAACTGACAATAATGCAGTCAAAATAATTTTTGATTTCATTTTAATGGTAAATTGAAATTGATAGTATTATGAATGTATGAATTAATTTTTAACACAAAGAGAAACACCGTTTTTACCATAGATTGTTTATAAAAAATCAGGTCATAAAAAACGAAGGCACTTTGAGCAAAAACTAAAAGAATAGTTGAAATTAAGCTAAAGGAGGATGGAATATTCTGGAAAAGTATTCCGAAGTATGTTCAATACTATAATCTGAATGTATAGTATCATTTTCAGCATCAGATCCTTTCTGTCCTAAAAATGAAAGGATATCGTGGAAAACAAAAACATCCAGAACGGATATTTTGATGACCTGGGAATTGTTGGACTGTTTTTCAGTTTTCGCCAGTTCTTTGCTTACGTAACACTTCCCTTTACACGTTGACTGAGGAATATTCCTGTTCTCACAGAGATTTTTTACAATATAATCATAGTTCACGGCATAGTTTACCAATGGCAAAACAGGGCGTAATGCAATGGTAAAAATGATGAATATGGAAATAAAAAGTCTCAATGATCAGTTCTATTGTACAAATATACTACTCAAATTGATTTTATAGCTTAGTATATGATGAATGTCATTGATTATTTTTTAGATTAGGGATTAGGGATTAGGGATTAGGGATTAGGGATTAGGGATTAGGGATTAGGGATTAGGGAAAATAAAGCTTCTTACAATTGCGCTAGCTTTCCTCTCGTAGATTATGGGGATTTTGCAGATTTTTTGCTGTAATAAAAAACCTTATAGGTTTTAGAAACCTATAAGGTTTGGGTGTTTCTTATTTTTTTAATGAAAGATGTAGGGTTTTTAATCGCAAAGGCGCGAAAGAGATTACAAAAAGGTTGTTTTAAGGCGCTAGGATTTTATCTCCGATAAAATTTTGAAATGCTAATAATTTTCCGTTTTATCTTACAGCCTAAAACCTATTATTTTACACCTGCTAACTACAACCTATAGCCTAACATCTGCTACCTAACTAAACTTCATCCTCTGAATCCTAACTGCATTTAAAATAGCCAGCATCGCTACTCCTACATCTGCAAATACAGCTTCCCACATCGTTGCCAGACCTCCGGCTCCCAGGGCTAGGACTACAGCTTTTACCGCAAAGGCTAAAACAATATTCTGCCAAACGATTTTTTTGGTCTGTTTACCTATATTGATCGCCATTGGGATTTTGCTCGGTTTATCGTCCTGGATAACGACATCTGCGGTTTCAATCGTGGCATCACTTCCGAGTCCGCCCATAGCTATTCCTACGTCACTGAGTGCTACTACCGGAGCATCATTTACGCCATCGCCAACAAAGGCTACAGTTTGATTTTTTGCTTTGATTTCTTTTACTTTATTGACTTTGTCTTCCGGTAAGAGATCTCCAAAAGCACTGTCAATACCCAGTTGGTCTGCCACATATTTAACAACAGTACTTTTATCGCCGCTCAGCATAGTGGCTTTTACGCCCATTCTATGCAGGTTGTCAACAGTTTCTTTCGCATCGCTTTTTATACTGTCTGCAATGGTGATGTAGCCCGCAAACTTTTTATCATAAGCTATGGCAATAAGTGTGTAGACAATATTGGCATGATTGGTATCATAGGTGATATTGAATTTATCCATCAGCTTAAAATTACCAACCAATAATTCTTTTCCATTGACTGAAGCTTTTAAGCCATGTCCTGCAATTTCTTCCACATTTTCCAGGGGAAGAGAATGGTCAATCTCTCCTGCATAGTTATGGATTGCTGTGGCTACAGGGTGTGTACTTTTGCTTTCCAGGGCATTGACCAGTTTCAGGATCTCTTCTTTATTGAATTCGGACTGAATACTTACTTCCTGTACTTTGAATACGCCTTCCGTCATGGTTCCGGTTTTATCCATCACCACATTCTGGATTTCTGCGATACTGTCTAGGAAATTACTTCCTTTAAATAAGATCCCGTTTCTGCTTGCTGCTCCAATTCCCCCGAAATATCCTAAAGGAATGGAGATCACCAATGCACAAGGACATGAGATCACCAGAAAGATCAAGGCTCTGTATAACCAGTCTCTGAACTGATAATCATCAACAAAGAAATACGGCAGAAGACAGATTCCTATGGCCAGAAATACGACAATCGGTGTGTATACTTTTGCGAATTTTCTGATGAACAATTCGGTCGGTGCTTTCTGCGCAGTAGCGTTTTGAACCATTTCCAGAATTTTACTCAGCTTGCTGTCTTCGTAAGCGGTATTGACTTTTACGAGAGCAATGCTGTTCATATTGATCATCCCGGCCAGTACGGCTTCCCCTTTTGTTTTAGTGTCCGGTTTACTCTCACCTGTGAGCGCTGCGGTATTGAATGAAGCTGATTCGGTCATCAGCTCACCGTCAAGGGCCAGTTTTTCACCGGGCTTCAACTGGATGATATCTCCTATTTTGGTTTCTTTGGCTTTAATGGTCTTTGGTTGACTGGCTTCAATGATCGTCACCTCATCAGGTCGCTGATCCAATAAGGCCTTGATATTTCCTTTGGCTCTTGAAACGGCCATTCCCTGGAATACTTCTCCTACGGAATAGAAAAGCATTACAGCCACACCTTCGGGATATTCCCCGATCACAAATGCACCTACTGTAGCGATTCCCATCAGGAAAAATTCGGAGAATACATCTCCCTTGATGATGCTTTCATAGGCTTCCTTTAAGACCGGAATACCTACGGGAGCATAGGCCGCCAGATACCAGACCAAACGTACCCAGCCCGTGAACCATTCTGTTTTTACATAATTGTCTAATGCTATTCCTATCAGCAGCAACAGGAAAGAGATGATGGCAGGAAGAAACATCTGAAAAGGTGTTTTGTCTCCTGTATCGTGAGAGTGATCATGCCCGTCTCCTTCGGAATGATCGTGTGTATGCTGTTCTTTCTTTTTGGGTTTTGTACTGCAACATTCTTCCATAAATACTATTTTGATGTAAAATTAGGGTTATACTCCATGCAATACTATTGCAAACTTTCAAGACAGTTTTCGCAGATTCCTTTGGCAAAAAGTCTTATTTCATCGATTCTGAAATTGGCCTGAACATTTTCAGGGAAGGAAATATCTTCTCTGCAGGTGGTCTGCTTGCATATTTTGCAATAAAAATGCAGATGCCAGTCTTTGTGGGTTTTCTCATCGCAGCCGTCATCACATAATTTATATTTTGTAGTGGTATTTTCCTGTATGCTGTGGACAATTCCTTTTTCTTCAAACGTTTTCAGCGTCCGGTAAATGGTGGTCCTGTCCGCATGATCAAAATGATTTTCCACTTCCGAAAGGGAGAGTGCCGCTTCCTGCGTACTCAAAAAATCATACACCAGAATTCGCATGCTGGTAGGCTTGGTATTTTTATCGATGAGTTTGGTTTCTATATCTTTTTTCATTTGTACGATTATTTTAATGGATCACATTTCGTAATACAAAGAATTATCTTTTTTGACAGGAACGTTCTGATCTCCTGCCATCTGTTTAATATTAATTTCTATGGTCAGTGCCAATGCGGTCACAGGCGTATCCACAGGTCCGTTTTCAAAAGGATCCTGCATGATGATTGATGTTTTTTCTATTGCAAGAAACATGACCGGAATAAGGAACGTAATGATAATTTCAACAGCCAACTGTTCATCATCCAGTCCAAAAGGAAGAATGGCAGCAAAAACATAGATTAAGGTATGCAGCAAAATACTGTACGACCTTGGAAAAACTGTATTTTTAAGCCTTTCACATTTCCCCATACTGTCGCAGAGCCTGGTGATAATGTCATTCAGCTGCATCTGCTGAAAATCCGTTAGAACTTTTGAAGAAGCAATTTCTCTGAGCTGTTGGGAATGTCCATCCAGAAGGGCATTCGGAATATTCGCCGCTTTGATCTGATGGTCATCCAGATAATTCTGAACCCTGTCTGAAAAAGGCTGTCTTCTCAGAGATTCACCAAGAGCATACGTCCAGATGATCTGCCTTTCTGCAAATTCCTTTATGATTTTATCTTCTCCTGCCGGGAAAAACTGGATCACCAACCTCATCAGCGTTCTCGAATCATTCACTATCGCTCCCCAGACTGTTCTGGCTTCCCACCATCTTTCATAGGATTGGGAAGTCCGGAATGCCAGCAGCAATGAAACAGCCGTTCCCAAAAGAGCCGGAATATTAAGGGGAAGTGAAATTTTCCGGAACCACGGGAGAAGGTCTAATAATCCTATGGACACAGCAAATATTCCCATATACAGAATCTGGGTTTTTATTTCACGGATGAAATACCAGATGGATATTTTTTTGTTTAACAGCATAACTGAATGATGTATTAGAATGTTTCTTATTCTTACCCTGAAAATGTACCGTAAACACCTCTAATTTAGGCATAAAAATCGGTAGTTCTTCAGGCCGGTTTCTATAAATCGATGAGCATTTCCTTATTTTAATGCTCATGCCCGCCGGAATTGGAAAGTTTAGCATTAATGAAAAAAGCTCCTTTTACTACAATTCTGGCATCAGCAGGAATTCCTTTAACAGGCGTAATGGCTGTATAGCCCATGTCTGACGTTCCTTTTATCACTTCTAACTTTTCAAAATTTAAGGTTTTTTGATGTTGGACAGGTTCTCCTTTTTCATTTTTGTGATCGTCTCCACCTTCTTCCTCTTCATGCTCCTCCGGTTTTTTATCTGTGCGGATGAAGACATAGTATTTTCCGTCTGCTTCTACAATGGCTTCATTAGGGACGGCGGGCGTTGTATTTTTATCAAGACTGACGATGCCGGTGATATTCATGCCGTCGATCAGACCAGCTTTATTTCCGGTCACTGTGCCATGTACTGAGACCGTTTTGCTTTCGTTTTCAAAAGAAGATCCTACACTGTACACCATGGCATCATATTCTGTTTCAGGATTATTGGTCAGCTTAAAATGCACGATCTGCCCTACTCTCATTTTTGGAAGATCTTTTTCAAAAACCTGGAGGTCAAGGTGGATAGAATTGTTGTCAATGATTTCCGCCACAGGTGATGAAACATCTACATAGCTTCCGATCTGTGCTGAAATACTGCTTACGGTTCCGCTAATGGGTGCTGTAATCACCAACCCTGATCTCATATTGCTATTATTTACTTTTCCCGGACTTATTCCCATCATCTGAAGCTGTCTCAGCAGGGAAGCTTTTTTCGTTCTCAGGGTTTTAAGTTCTGCATCTGAACTCTGCAGGTTTTTCTTGGCACCTGCATCATTGTCAAAAAGCTCACGTTGTCTTCTGTATTCCTGTTCTGCATAGGTAATTCTGCTGTTCGTCGTCAGATATTCTTCCTGTAGCCGGATAAATTCAGGATTTGCAATGGTTGCGATCACCTGTCCTTTTTTTACGATACTTCCTACCTGTACATTCAGGGTTTTGATCACTCCGCCGTACAGAGAGGTGATTGTTGCTTTATTATTATTAGGAACTCTCAGAAGACCGTTTGCTTTGATGGTGGAAGTAAGTTCCTTCATTTCTATGGGACCTAAAGATATCCCGACGGATTTGATCTGGTCTTCGGTTAATGATGCGATAGTCTGGGGTGCTTCTTTATGACCGCCTTCAGTTTTTTCAGTCTTTTCTTCGTTTTTTTCAATCTGCGTTTCTTTTTTTCCGCAGCTTGAAAGTAAAAGTGCTGTGACAGTAAGAGATATGATATTGTGCTTTATTTTCATGTTACTTATTGATGATTGAATTAATGGTAACTACAGATTGGTTGACCTGCTGAATGGATTCTAAATATTTCAACTGAATATTGGTGGCGGTCTGCAGGGCAAAAAGATATTCTACATAAGAGATTTCCCCTGTTTTGTAGCCTAACTGAGCTGCTTTGACAATTTTTTCTGCATTCGGAATAGCCTGACTTACATAATATTCATACTGCTGTATATCCTGCTGATATTGTGCAAAAGCATTTTCAAGCTGTGTAGAAAGCTGATTCTGTTTCACCTTTGCATTGGTTTCAGCGGCCAGCTTTTCATATTCCAGAGACTGCATTCTTGCTTTTGTTGCTCCAAACGTCAACGGAATGGCAACGCCTACAGAGAAAGAATTGAAACGATCGCCCGCATTATAGAATTTTTCCTGCCCGTTTTTGGTATGGAAACCGATTAGCGACTGACTTGTCAAACCAAGACTGAATTCTGGAAGTCCCTGTGATTTTTCCACGTTTTTATTCTTTTCAGCGATCTCCATTTCGTGATAGAAAGCTTTGACCGTAGGATTATTAGCTACAGAAGAACTGTCGAGGATATTTTCTGTTCTCAAAGGTTCGTAATCGCTTTTAAAGGGAACTTCAACATCTTCGGAAGTATTTAATAAGGTCTTTAGATTTTTATAGGCATTGTTTAAATACACTTCATTCTGTTTCAGCAGCAGACTGATTTCACCCTTTTGGGTTTCTGCTGTGTTAATTTCAATCTTCTTGATATCTCCCGCTTTAAATCTTACGGTTGCAATCCTGATAAAATCCTGATAAAGACTGTCAAGATCTTTCAATTTAAATTTATTGTACTGAAGATATTCGATCTGATAATAATAGCTCCTTACCTGTTTGGTCAGCTCGTTCGCTGAAACTTCTTTATCGATCTGTCTGCTTCTGATATTTTCGGTGATCAATTCTCTTCTTGCTTTGAACAGCGTGGGAAAAGGAATGCTTTGTGAAATGGCAAATGACTGGTCAAATTTCGGGCTGTTGTATTGTCCAAGCTGGGCTTCAAAATTTAATTTGGGAAGTTCTTTTGCCGTTCCTTTCAAAACTTCGGCAGATTTTATACTGAGATCTTTTGATTTTAAAACCAAATTATTTTCGGCAGCCATTTCTACTGCCTGATCTACGGAAATCTGTCTGGTCTGCGCATTGAAGGTCTGTCCGAACATCAGAAATCCAAGAACGATAACTGTTGTGACTGGCTTAATTCTATTCATCTTTCGTGGAATCTTTGAATTAAAAATAATATAGAGCATTGGCAGGACAAATAAGGTAAGGAATGTTGCAGTTACTAACCCTCCGATGACTACGGTTGCCAATGGTTTCTGTACCTCAGCTCCCGCTCCCGTAGAAATCGCCATTGGCAGGAATCCTAATGAGGCTACCGTTGCCGTCATCAGAACGGGTCTCAATCTGGTTTTTGTTCCTTCATATACTCTTTTCAATACATCCGTCTCGCCCTCTTTTTCCAGTTGGTTAAAAGTTCCGATCAAAACGATTCCGTTAAGAACTGCGACTCCGAAAAGAGCAATAAACCCGATTCCGGCGCTGATACTGAACGGCATATCTCTCAAAAGAAGCGCAAATACGCCTCCGATGGCACTCATCGGAATGGCTGTAAAGATCAATGCGGCCTGCTTAAACGAGTGGAAGGTAAAATAAAGCAGCATAAAAATCAGAAAGAGAGAAACCGGAACAGCAATCATCAGACGCTTGCTGGCTTCCTGTAAATTTTCAAACTGTCCGCCATAGGTAAAATAATATCCGGAAGGTAACTTGATCTGTTGATCCAGTTTGGCCTGAATATCTTTCACCACACTTTGTACATCGCGGTCTTTTACATTGAAACCGATGACGATTCTTCTTTTTCCTTCTTCACGGCTGATCTGTGCAGGCCCCAGTTTATAGCTGATATTGGCGACCTGAGAAAGAGGAATCTGTGCTCCTGTACCTGTTGCGATCATTAAGTTATTCACATCATCAATATTCGTTCTGTGAAGACTGTCGAGACGGACTACAAGATCAAAACGCCTTTCGTTTTCAAAGACCTGACCGGCTGCTTTTCCGGCAAAGGCTGTACTTACGGCATTGTTTACATCTTCTATATTTAAACCATAATTGGCCATTCTTGTTCTGTCGTATTCTACGTTAATTTGGGGAAGTCCACTTATTCTTTCAATCTGGGGAGGAGTGGCTCCATCAACAGTCTGGATGATCTTTCCTACTTTATCTGCATAAATAGACAGCGAATCCAGGTTTTCACCGAAAATTTTAACGGCAACGTCCTGTCTGATCCCCGTCATCAATTCATTGAAACGCATCTGAATCGGCTGATTCTTTTCAAAAAACACCCCGGGAATGGTTTCTAATTTTTCACTGATCTCATCAGCGAGTTCTGTATATGATTTTTTTGATTTCCATTCGCTTTGTGGTTTTAAAACGACAATCAGGTCGGTAGCTTCGGGAGGCATCGGGTCGGTAGGAACCTCAGCGGAACCGGTTTTTCCAACAACCATTTTCACCTCATCAAACTGTTTGATAAGCCTTGAAGCCTGCATGGAGGTTTCGATACTCTGGCTGAGTGAACTTCCCTGCGGCAGGATACAGTGGAATGCATAATCCCCTTCCTGCAGCTGCGGAATAAATTCGCCACCCATATTTTTGAAAATAAAGGCACTGATGACGAAGATGAAAATCGTGACCGAAACAATGATGTATTTTACTTTAACAGCTTTCTGCAGCATCGGCTGATAGATCTTCTGCAGGAAGTTCATCATCTTATCTGAAAAGGTTTCTTTATGGGAAATCTTTTTGGACAAGAACAGGGCACTCATCATCGGAATATAGGTCAGTGAAAGGATCAACGCTCCTAAAATGGCAAATCCTACTGTTTTAGCCATCGGAGTAAACATTTTTCCTTCGACTCCGGCCAGTGTAAGGATTGGAATGTAAACGATAAGGATAATAATTTCTCCGAAAGCGGCACTGCTTCTGATCTTTGATGCCGAAAGAAAAACTTCTTCGTCCATTTCGTTCTGAGTAAGATTCCGTACAGATTTTCTTACGCCTAAATGATGCAAAGTGGCTTCAACAATGATCACGGCGCCATCCACAATCAATCCGAAATCTATAGCACCAAGACTCATTAAATTGGCACTGACTCCAAAAACATTCATCATTCCCAAAGCAAAAAGGAGCGATAATGGAATAGCTGAAGCCACAATAAGTCCTGCCCTAAGATTTCCAAGGAAAACCACCAGGACGAAAATAACAATAAGAGCACCTTCAATAAGATTTTTTTTTACGGTATTGATCGCTCTTCCAACGAGGTCTGTTCTGTCTAAGAATGGTTCTATCACCACATCATCGGGAAGCGATTTCTGAATGGTTGGGATTTTAGCTTTAATACGGCTAACCACGTCGTTACTGTTGGCTCCTTTCAGCATCATGACAACACCGCCTACCGCATCTACTTTTCCGTTGTAGGTCAATGCTCCGTAACGCACAGCGCTTCCGAAACACACCTCTGCAACATCTTTTATAAAAATCGGAACGCTTCCAGTTTCATTTTTTACGGAGATATTTTTAATGTCCTCCAATGAGGTTACAAAACCGATTCCCCGGATAAAATAGGCATTCGGTTTTTTGTCTATATAAGCTCCACCGGTATTCTGGTTGTTTTTTTCCAGGGCTGTAAAAATGTCGGAAATACTTACGCCCATTGCTTTAAGGCGGTCTGGATTCACACCGACTTCATATTGTTTCAATTCTCCTCCGAAACTGTTGATTTCCGCAACGCCCGGCGTTCCGTTCAGCTGTCTGCGGACAATCCAGTCCTGCATGGTTCGGAGCTCTTTGGCTGAGTATTTCTTTTCGCTTCCTTTTTTAGGATGGAGAATATACTGGTAAACCTCTCCCAGACCGGTACTTACAGGCGCAAGCTCGGGAGTCCCTACTCCCTTGGGGATTTCTTCAACGGCCAGCTTCAGCTGTTCATTGATAAGCTGCCTGGCAAAATAAACGTCTACATTTTCTTTGAACACTACGGTAATTACAGAAAGCCCAAACCTTGAGATACTTCTGGTTTCCTGAATATCAGGAACATTGGCAATACTCTGCTCTATGGGAAAGGTAACCAGCTGCTCAACTTCCTGTCCTGCGAGTGTAGGACATACTGTGATGATCTGCACCTGATTATTGGTAATGTCAGGAACCGCATCTATGGGTAGTCTTGTAGCACTCCATACTCCCCAGATAATGAGAAGCAGGGTCATGATACCCACTACCACCTTGTTTTTGATACTGAATTTTATGATTTTATCTAACACGATCTGTATTTAATTTTTTATTGGTAATAGGTGCATACGGCAATAATGCCGTTGCAAAAATATCACGAAGACCTCTGCAATGGTATTACAAAGTTCAATAGATAGAAAGTCTAACTTTCTACTCATCAATAAAAATTAAATCTTAGGAGGCTGCCAGATATGGTCGTACATCTGGTAAGCGAAATTGTTTTTCTGAAAAAGAATTTTCTTTGAAAAGTAAGCCTGAACAAGGCTCTGAACTTCAAACAAAGGATCCATTTTGAAAGAAGAAACCGTCATTTGACAGCAGCTGCATGTACACATTGGTGAGCAGATATCTCCTTTATCTTTTGAATGGGATTCCTGAATACTGAATGATAGTTTGATTTCTGAAGGCCCTGCAGGACGGTGCACATCTTCGCAAGGCATCAGTGATAATGCCATGAAATAGAATGCAAGTATCCATCTTAACAGGTTCATATGGACAAAGGTAAAGTTTTTTTCTAAAATGGGAAGGTTGTGCGAGGATTTAATATATTTTTGGCATCTAATTACTTTTTAAGGAGCATTAATTTTTCAAAAAAATTAACACTGATAAACAATCATCTACAAATTCAAAATCCAGTATTTCATTTGCCTTTCATACTTAATATTTTTTTGATTTAAAAGGAATTTTAACTAAAAATATTATGTTTTTTTTAAAATTCATCATCATATAATTCCCATTTTAATGATTTGCATCATTATTGTCAGTTTTTGATTTAAATATTCTTTATTTTTGCTGAAAAAACATAACCTCATTACTAAAAAACACACCCTTCAGTCACTAGTTATTGACGTTTCATTAAATCCACAATACCGAGCTAAAATTCTTTTAATCATCTCACTGCCAAATTCGGTGGAAAATATTATAAAGAAAGTTTAGTAATGAGGAAAATAGCTAAATTTATTTAATTGAAAAAAACAACTTTAATATTCAAAAACAGATGAAAGTTAAATTATTATCATTAGCCCTATTGGCATCGTCCTTTACTTTTGCCCAGTTATACACTCCAGCCGGCACATTGCAAACCTCCTCAACTAACTATATTGGCATTGGAACCAATGCTCCTGAAGCGAGTCTTGATATTAATGCAAACAGCAGTATTCCTATCATTAGAGGTAGTGGGAACTATATCCCAACCGGACTGAGATTTATTGATGATTCATATACACAATCCGGCCAGGTAAAGGAATGGAGTATATGGAAAGGTAATACCTGGGCAAAAGGGTTGGGATTCATGAGATATGATGCCGTTAACAGTTGTGCAGGAGGAATTTGTGATGTGCCTTTATTCTTAGCAGACGATGGTAATATAGGTATAAATACAAGTTCACCCCAAGAGAAACTTTCTATTTATGGGAAGCATTACACTTCTACAATCTTATTGCATGCAGACAATGATGGTAATGCTCCTGCTGATTTAATGATTTGGGCTTCTGAACCAGGATTAACCTATTCCGGAGTAGGTATTGGAAATAATATAAAGAATCGTTTGAATGGGGTCAGTATGGAAAGAATAAACCCTTCAAAAGGAGGTTCATATATTCGATTGTTAGATAATGAAATTAATTTTAATCTAGTATCCGGTGGAGGGCTCAAGCAACAGACTCTGACTTTACATTCCAACGGCAATGCATCATTGCAAGGTAAATTTGAAGCTAAAGAAGTAAAAGTAACTCTTACACCTACAGCTGACTTTGTTTTTGATGAGAATTATAATCTTCCAAAATTAGAAGATGTAGAAAAGCATATCAAAGAAAAAAAACACCTTCCTGAAATTGCTTCAGCAAAAGTAATGGAAAAAGAAGGAGTAAATGTAAGTGAGTTTCAAATTAAATTACTGCAAAAAATAGAAGAACTTACCCTATACTCAATCGAGCAAAGTAAGCAAATAAAATCTCAATCAGAACAAATTAGTTTGCTGAAGGAAGAAAACAAATCCTTAAAGATACAATCTGAAAAGCTGGAAAAATTTGAAAAGCAATTGGAAAAACTTCTTTCTGAAAAAAAATAAACACTCATGAAAAAAAAAATACTTTCTTTCTCCTCCCTAATGATAGGATTTTTAGGATTCTCACAAACTGAAGTCTATTTCAAATATGACGAAGCTGGCAACCAAAGATACAGAGGCCCTAATGTTGCAGGAAAAACAGCTCCCGCTGAAACAGCAAAACAGGAAACTAAAACAGTAACTCCCCTGCAACAGCAAGAAGCTCCTGCCATGGATGAAAAAACTTTCCTGAAACAGATAAGACTATATCCTGTACCCGTTAATGACGTTCTTACCATAGACTGGACTGAAGAAGCAGACGATCTTATAGAATCCGTTTCGCTGTATCAGCACAGTACGGTACACTGGAAATTCCAACAGCAGAATATTCCTGCATTGAACCGTCAGCTGAAGATCAATATGACAGGATATGACTGGGGAATCTATATTCTACGCTTCACACTGAAAGACGGAAGAGTCTTCGGTAGAAACGTTACTAAAAGATAAAAATACAAACATGAAATTTTACGATAAGAAAATAAAGTTATTTTCATCATTTATACTGTCCTTGTGTTCAGTATTGGGCTTTTCGCAGACCATATTGTACCAGACAGAAAGTACCACACGAACGGTTCAGGATCCGCAAACAGTTATTTTAACTGAAGGATTCCATGCAAAATCAGATATTTCCAATCCTTTTATTGCTAAGATTGGTCCTGCTACGGAAAATGCGGGAGGAGGACCTGTTGATTCCGGAGCAGGAGCAACCAATCCATCAGGGACAACTGCTCCGGCAGGAAAAAGCTTCCACGACACCGAGGGAAACATCGAAGTTAACGGGGGTGGTCAATTACAGTTTACTTTACCCATTGCTTTACCACCGGGAATTAAATCTGTAGCTCCTCAGATCAATTTGGTGTATACCAGTGGTTCGTCCAATGGAATTTCCGGCTATGGTTGGAATTTATCTGGATTAACAGCTGTATCAAGAGCCGGAAGAACCGTGGAAAAAGATGGAGAAGCTAAAGGTGTACAATTAGATGAATCAGATTATTACAGCTTTAATGGACAAAGACTCATTTTAAAGTCTGGAGAATATGGTAAGGACGGTGCAGAATATGTTACTGAAAAATACTCTAATGTAAAAGTTAAATCCATTGGCTCAATCACAGGACAAGCTTGGAAAGGTCCTGAATATTGGGAAGTAACTTTTGAGGATGGCTCACAGGCTTGGTATGGGGCAACTGCTTCAGGGCTTAGTAATGCCAGAACTCCTATCGAATACAATATTGTAAAATGGAAAGATAGTAAAGGTAATTATATCACTTATAATTATTTGCAGGCAGGTTTCTCAAATATCGCTACGATTTCAAGCATTCAATGGGGAGGGAATGAAACACTGGGCAAACCTCATTTTAACAAAATAGATTTTACTTACATTAGCAGAAGCTTAGCCGAAGATTCTTATATAGGAGGAACTCGTTTTTTACAGACTCAACTGTTATCTGAAATTAAAGTAAGCTCCAACGGAAGCCAATTTAAAAAATATGGAATTGATTATTTAAAAAACGGGTCAAATTATCAGGTAGTTGATAAAATAACAGAATATAATGCCGATAACATTGCCGCCAATCCGGCAACTTTTACTTATCCAACTCCTACACAGCCCGTTTTAGAGTTTTCAAACAACAATGTAGATAGTTTTGATAACGTAAAAATAACAGGTGATTTTAATGGTGACTCTTATCTGGATTTCATCTTAAATAATGGCATTGTAAAGCTTGGCGGCCTCAATGATACCTTTACTGATGTTTCTACAGGTAAAATTTTTAATTCAGAAGCAAAGGTTGTCCATACTTTATTGGATGAAGAGGGGCAAGTCTATAACGGAAATGGGATTGTCCAATACGAAGGCGGTAAAGTAGTAGGTTATATTTTTAGGGATAATACTTTTGTTAAAGTATTTGAAAAGGAGGTTTATGTTGATTCTAACTGTACTTACCAGGGAGGCGGTGTAGGTTGTCGAATAGAAAAGGCATCATTTAATGAAGGAGATATCAATGGAGATGGTATTTCGGATGTATTTGTGACTATCAATAAAGAAGAATGTCAGTTTGAGCCGACCCCGGGATGTAATGATTTAAATTCTACTTCAGCACCAGCGGGTGATGGTGATGTTAACAGGCCACCACCATGCCACGAACTAAAATGTTATACCTATTTGGTGGGAAATTATATCGTTGATTTAAAAAATGCAAACAATCCTCTATCTACCTATACTGTTGATTCGGGAATCAATGAAAGTACCTATTATCAACAACAGTATCTGGATGTAGATGGTGATGGGAAAGTAGATATTATTAATGTTTCCAATACGGCCTATACCGTATTTGAGTTTGTAAAAACTGCTCCTAATCAATATCTCAAAAAAATAAGATTCACAGGTAATTTAGCCGAAACAAAAGCACCGGATTCTCCTGTATTATTTGGAGACTTTAACGGTGACGGAAACCTTGACTTTACAATTCCAACTTCAGATACACAGGAAAGAGATAACTGGAGGTTTTATATAGGTACTGAAAAAAACTTTTCTAATATCTTAAAAACAAACTTTTTGAAATATAGAAAACCTAATGACTATCAAAACAGTAGTCACCCTACTTTTAATATATACAGGAATTATTATTCAGCATTAGATATCAATAAAGACGGTAAATCTGATATTGTACATATTAACTCTTTTAATAAAGCAGGTCAGGTAAATTCAAGCGGAGCTATACTTAATAGATATTTTGGTTATACTATCGCCGCTTATACAGCTAACGGAGCTGCTACAAATGGCGGTCTTGATTTCTTTACCAGTTATACTTATGGAGGATATAATTATGTAACCTGGGATGTTGGCAATTTTACGTTATTTTCCCCGATCACTTCACAGGTTAAAGTTAATAATAACTATTATGATGTATTTTTATTCTGGAAAGAAAGGATGCACAAGCTTAAATCACCCTCTTCGGTTGGAAAGCTGTCTCGGGTACAAACAATTACCCAGGGAGGAATTACTACATCAGCAGATTATTTGGAGGTAATTCCGAATAATCCTCTTAACCCTAATTTTTATCAAAAGGTTAAAAAAGAGTATTATCCATATTTTTCTTTAAGCAGGGTTGACCAATCCTATGCTGTATCCCAGTTAAGACAAGAGGGAAGAAAGCAGGATTTCCGATACAGAGGTATGACCGGACATATGCATGGAAAAGGGATGATGGGCTATCATCAGTCTGCCCGCTCGTCTTGGTATGCTGATGGATTTGAAAATATCAAGATCTGGTCTGGAGCAGAAACCGATCCTCTTTTTGATGGAATTCCGGTAAAAGAATGGAGCATTAAAACCAATGATGAATCCAACATATTCCCTGCTGATATTTCTGAAAACAACACCCAGTTATTAAGTTTTAAATCTACTGTTTACCAAACAGATAAGCTATTAAACGGACAAATTGTAACAGGAGTAATTGCTGATACGGATAAACCGAAAGTTGTAACAGCTACTGTTCCCACAAGTACTAAAACAAAGGACTTCCTGAATGGTACATTAACAAATACTTCTATCACTTATGGGGATTATTATCTTCCAAAGCAAAGTGTATCGAATGTTAATAATGGATATGCCATAACAACTTCTAATTTTGAATATATTCATAATTTCTCAGGAATTGGACCAGATTACTTTGTAGGTCGTCCTCAATCTAAAACCGATGCAGTACAGGCTTATGGAGATACCAAATTGGCAAAAGAAGAATACGTTTACGAAAATAATCTTCTTAAAACCTTAAAAACCTGGAGCAGGGATAATACAGGCTACTTACAGGAAACCTACAATTACGATGGTTTTGGTAATATCACCGGAAAAACAGTCAGCAATAGCGTAGATTCTCAAACTCAGACAGAAGCAAGTGTATATGATCCGAAAGGAAGGTTTGTAGAGAAAAAGACCGATAATTTAGGATTAGAAACGAATATTGAATATAATGACTGGGGACAGATCAAAAAACAAACTGATCCGTTAGGAAATATCCTTACCAATACCTATGATGCATGGGGTAAACTCCTTACTTCCAAAACAAATCTTGGAGGAACAACTACCTATAAGTATGAAAGAGATGATAATGCTAATATTACTGTTATCCAATACGATCCTGATGGAAATATCTCTAAAAAATTTACTAACAGATTGGGTCAGGATTATAAAACCTCTGCTAAAGCATTTGGACAGGGACAGTTTATTTCTAAAGATACCCAATATGATGTACTGGGAAGAAAAATTAAAGAATCTGAGCCTTATTTTGACGGTCAAAGTGCCAACCAATGGAATCTGATTGCTTATGATGATTCTGTTTTTCCTATCACCAAGGCAACTGCTACTGGGTTCAATGGGAAGCAGATGGAAACTACTGTTTCAGGCTTGACCACAATTGTCAAAGAACTTAACGGTTATGGAAGAACTACTTCCAAAACCACTGATGCTTTAGGAAATGTAATTTCTTCGACAGACAAAGGAGGAACGATTACTTTCACCTATAATGCAGCCGGAGAACAGATAAAGGCACAATATGCTGAAAATATTGTTACCACTAAATATGACTCATGGGGGAGAAAATCAGAGTTCCATGATCCTTCCAACGGATTGTATAAATATGAATATGACGGATTCGGGCAACCGAAGAAGATCATTAGCCCGAAAGGAACCAAAGAATATACGTATAATAATCTGGGGCAGCTGATAACTCAAAATGAAATTTCAACCACAGACGGAGGACAGGCTACCAACAAGACAATTTCTTTTACTTATGATAATAAAGGAAGGGTAATCTCAAAAGGTGGAACCTCAAAAGGAAAAGCGTACAGTTCAAATATATCCTACGATCCACAAGGAAGAGTATTGTCATCTTCGGAAAGCAGCAACGGGAAATACTTTATTCAGAAAGGTATTACTTATGATGATAAAGCAAGGGTAATTTCTTATGAGAAGCAACTCTATTCTTCCGGTGTTCTTACCAAGGTTCAGATTGAAAATGTGTATAGTGCATGGAATGGAGAATTATATCTGGTAAAAGATAAAAATTCAGGAAAAATCCTTTGGGAGCTTAAAGAAACTAATGCCAAAGGACAAGCCCTAAAAGCAAAGCTGGGAGCAGCAGATATCAACAATACTTACGATACAAATGGATTCTTAACAAATGTTAATCATTCATCAGCTGTTAAGCCAAGTATTTTACAACTTTCCTATTCATTTAATGCCATAAAAAATGAATTGAATAGTAGAACAACGGGAGGAGATTTCAATATTGTAGAATCTTTTGATTACGATGATAATAACCGTTTGGTAAATTGGACAAATCCGGTAACAGGAGTTAAACCATCTTCCAACCGAAATGTCTACGATATTAAGGGTAGAATCATGGAGAACGATCAGGTAGGAACGATGAAGTATGAAAATTCTGCCAAGATTTACCAGCCAACCGGAATGACGTTGAATGCGGCAGGAACTCAGAATTATAACAATGACTTAATCCAAAGCATTGCTTATAACGAAAACAATGATCCAGTTTTTATTGATGGAATGAAAGGCGATGTTGCTTTCCAGTACGGACTCACCAGCATGAGACAAAGAGTTAGCTATGGTGGTAACTTCAGCATTGATGGAGACGGTAAGTTTACCAAATTCTACAGTGAAGACGGAAGTTTTGAAGTTTTAAAAGACAACACTACAGGAAAAGAAAAACATATTTTATATATCGGAGGAACACCTTATGAATCAAATATTGTATATTTAAAGAACTTTGATGAGACTAGCGGTTCCTATAAATTTTTACATAAAGATTATATAGGTAGTATCTTAGCGATCAGTGATGAAGCTGGAAATAAACTAGAACAAAGACATTTTGATGCATGGGGTAATTTTACTCATCTACAAATAGGAAACGGAGCAATCATTACAGATAAGAATATTATTGATAATGCCTCTTTATTAGTAGATAGGGGCTACACCAGCCACGAGCATTTTGCAGAAGTAGGAATCATTCACATGAATGGTAGATTATATGATCCGTTATTAAGAAGGTTCTTAAATGCAGATGAGAACATTCAAGATCCCTATAATACCCAGAATTATAACAAATATGGGTATGTAATGAATAATCCGTTGATGTTTAATGACCCGAGTGGGGAATTCTGGCAGTTTTTAGCAATTCCTATTGTTAAAGCGGTACTTTTTGCTGTAGTCTCTTACACAGCTATTACTTTGATAACTGGTGCGAAGTTTAATATTCTGAACTTATATTCTTCCATCGTAATGGGACTGATAAGTGCGGGGATAACAACTGTTATAGGAGATGTCTTTTCTACTGCTACAGCAAGTATAGGTAATGAGGCTTTAAGAAGTCTCGTCCACGCAGGAGTACAGGGAACACTGAGCTTTATGCAGGGAGGTAATTTCTTTACTGCGGCAGCGAGTGCATTTTTATCAAGTGCGGTATCTTTTGGGTATGGGCAGGCTGTTGGAGCTGCAGCGTACAACGGTGCAAGCCAGGTAGCATTGGGAATGCTTTCCGGCGGTGTAGGTCATGCTCTTGCAAGAGGTAACTTTTGGGAAGGTGTGAAGATTGGAGGTATTGTTGCGTTATTTAATCATACGATGCATAAAGTTTCTACCTCTATTGAATATAAAGAAAAACTTACACAGTTTTTAAAAGATAATGGAGTCGATCCATCTGCAAAACCTACACAAGCAGTTTTAGATACATATAAAACTATCTTTAAAGAATATTGGGATCAAAGTGCCCAATGGGTAGAATTTGCAGATGGAAAAAGTATTGCCCAATGGGAAAAAGGAGACGGCTCTAAGTTATCAGTCACTACAAGAGGAACTTTAAAACTTAGCACAGGAGGTAGTGCTTGGGGAATCACAAATTCTAAAGGAGAAGTAATTTTAGCTCCGGGCCTTCTTTCAAAAAACAATTATAGACTTGCCTCTACATTTATACATGAAATGAGACATTCTATCGATTATGTTTCAGGATTTTATAATACGTTTTGGCAGTTGCCAAATATCACTCATATTATGGAATATAGGGCGTATTTTGAACAATACAAATGGACGGGAACTATGGAAGCGGAAGGTTATAATAATAAAGTTAAAATGGGATCTGTACCCTCTTTTTTACTCATAAAATAATTAAAAATGAAAAGATTTTATTGCTTCTTTGGAATGTTTATATTCGGATTTTACTTTTCCCAAACAAAAGTAAATAAAAGAAAAGATGTAGAGATTTTCTTAATGGATTCAGCTGTATCGATGGAAAGGTATCTTGATGCAAATAAAGCATACAAATACAAAATTGTAAATCATACAGATAATAATTATATTATAGATCCGCAGGGTTTTCGGGGTAAAACTTATGTATATGAATGTAATGAATTATACAGTCGTCCAGAAAAGATGATTCCTAAAGGTTATTATTCGAGAGATTTAGAAGATTGTAAAGAAGATCTTTTACTATTAAAAAAGAAGGAGTCGTTAATAGTAGAAATGACTATTTTAAATATTGATTTTTTTTATCAGATCAAACCTAACAAAAGTTACTATTTAGATATTGAGTCTAAGCATAATGAGTATACTGCTACATTATTAGGTTGTACGGATTATATTAAAAATTTAAAAAAACAAGGTTATAAAGTTTTTGAGGATCAAATAAAAGTAAAAATACCATTAATTCCATAGTAACTATAGCTATTATATTACTTAAAATTCCTGGGACTTATTAATAATAAAGTAGAACGATAATTGAAGAATATTATAATTGAGATAAGGCATATTGTCAAATATTTTGGTTAAGTATGATAGATTTAAAACATCTTTTAAAATATTACAAATTTTTTACTAATAATTTTAAATAATATGAAAATCAATATATTTAGCATTTTGTTTATTATTTTAATATCTTGTTCATGTCATTCACAAAACAAAATAGATAAAAATAAAATAGAAATAGTATTTCCAGAATCAGTGGATATGAATATGGTAAGAGCTGGGCAAGAAGCAGTAATAATTAATAAGTCAGATCACACCTATATTATTGATCCCTATTCTTTTACTGTAAATGTAAAAGTAATTGAAAATAACAATGAAATACAACCTTATCGGCAAAAATTATATGGTTCCTACTTAAGAGATGTTGATGATTGTAAAGAACAAATATTAATAATAAAACCTAAAGGAAAAATTATAGTTAAAGTATTTTTCTTCCCTCTTAATCATTATAATTTTTCTGCAGATAAAAAGTATGTATTAAAATCTATGGTTTCATTTAACAGAAATTCATTAATTGGCTGTACAGAATATATTGACCAATTAGTAAGGAAAGGATATAAAATTCCTGATATACAGTTGAATATTACCTCTAAATTAATTTTAGATAACTAATTGGAATAGAAAAATAAAGCCGTAATGTTTAAATATTATGGCTTTTTAAAAAATCAAATCTAAATAATTTTTATACTTCAGTTTCGATTAGATAAAACGTTTAAAACTCTTAGATTTTGCCAGACAAAATTTAATAAAACAGCTTATAAGAAGATTATTCCAGTTTTTCAACGTTCAATGAAATAATTATCTTATGAAGAATTATATATAAGATTTACTCAAGAAGATTTAGAAACATTTATGAATTATATGCTTCTTCAAAGTCAGGAATGAGTGCTTGTTATTTTGAAAATAATGTAATTGTAAATAAATCAATACTCATTCAATTCAAAGAAGGATAATTTCAATGAAATAGAATGCAGTAATAATGGTAATTTTATTTTTACTAAAATTGCAAATAAGATTGAAAGTTATACTAGTTCTTCTGACAACTATAAAACGAATTTTTACTGGGAATTTTATAAAAAATAAAAATCATGATAAAACTTAGATGGAAAGATTACACAGTATTAAAGTTGAGTTTCTGCTATTACCCATTATTAGCTTCTTTTTAGGGTGTAAAAACCCAGAACATAGCAGTATAAATAGACAGCAATCAAATAAACCTGTTGAACAAAAATTCATTCCAAAGTATGGAAAATTATACTTTGATTATGATGCGATAGATCATTATCATATCAATATGGAGGAAAATTCAATCATGGCTTTAGATACTATTCTGAATCGCTCAAAAAAAGGATCAGTTAAAACTTGACATACTTATTAACAAAACTCCCAAAGATATAAATGATACGGAATTTATAAAAAGTCTGGATAAGCTTGGTTTCAAAAAATCAGTAATAAAAGCTCAAAACTTTAAAAAAATCAATGAGATATTTATTGAGAAAACCGTAAGTGAGATTCTTGAATATGCCTGCGTTCATGTATATCGGGATATTTTAGTTTTTAAAAAGGGAGAGAAAATTATTGGGATGGCAAAAATATGCTTTGATTGTCATCAAAAGCATATCGTCGGAACCAATGCTAATACAGAAAATTTTGGACAAGACGGTGACTATCCAAAACTCCTTCAAATTCTTAATACCAATTAGTTTAATAGAAAAGCCGTAATATTGAAACATTACGGCTTTTAAAAATCAAATCTAAATAAAACTACAAATTCGGATTATTTTCCACCTCCTTCTGCGGAATACTAAACAGATAATACTTGCTGTTTGGTGCAAAAGCAGTCTGGTCCGGGAAGTTAAAGACAGAATGTCCTCTTCCATTCACTGTTTTTATCGTTCCGTCCGGAGTGGTAACCTGTACTTTTATAGGCTGGCCGCTGGCATCCACATAAGGTTTTCTTACTACTGTGCCTTGCGTTCTGATAATATCTGAAAGAGAGAATCCTTCCCCGAACAGTTCTTTTCTTCTTTCAATCAGGATTTCTTTTACCACCTCATCCTGAGCAAGAGATCCAGTGTAAGGATTGGCATTTCTTGCCGTTTTCAACTGGTTTAAAGCTGTCACAGCATTGGTAATATTTCCGTTTCTTGCTTCAGCTTCGGCCTCGATCAGGTACATCTCTGCGGCTCTCATCAATACGATATCTGCAATGAGACCGGCTTTAAATTTAAATTTAGAATACCTCAACAGACCTTCCCTGCCTGGAAGACCATCCCACTGAAACAGCTGGGATCTGATATCATTGGCATCAAATAAATTTTTGAAAAACGGATCTGCCATAAAACTGTAGTAATAACTTCCCGAAGAAGATACATCCAGATAGTGGAAAGCATAGCTTGCCCCCGACTGTTCCTGAGTTTGCCCATGCCCCCAGATCCATTCGCCATTGCTGATGTCATTGAAACCTTCCTTATATTTTTCAGCCGTCATGAGCGGATAACCTGTTCTGGCAATCTTTGCAGCCGCAACCGCTTTACTCCACTCTCCGGTATTCAGGTAGGTTCTCGCCAAAAGTCCGTTTACCACAGCTTTGTCGATCTTATCTTTATTATTTCTGGTATAATTAGTCAACAGATTATCTGCTTCCGTAAGGTCGCTTTTAATCAAAGTATATATTTCCTCCAGACTAGCCCTCTTCTTCGGAACTGAACCGATTGTTGAAGGCTCTGTGTAGATAGGTGCTGTAAGGGCTGTTTTGTCTTTTAAATAACTGAACTGGTAAAAGCTGGCCAGATTCAGATAACAGAAAGCCCGCAAAGCTTTAGCCTGCCCTTTCACTTGGTTCTTTTTCTCCTGGCTTCCCTCTGTTTGGTCAATACGGGTGATCACATTATTCATATTATTTATGGTTGAATATAATGTCGACCATATAAACTGCGGTCTTGAAGCTGTACTATTGATCATTTCCGTAAAAGCATAAGCAGACGGAAACCCGTATTTATTGGTCAGAACCGCCACATCGCTTCCCATGGCATCACTTGTCCTCAAGACTGTTGAGTAACCGATATTGGCATAAGTCGGACCGTCATCATTAAGTTTTGCCCAGGCACCATTGATCACCGTTTCTGCGCTTTCGGCCGTTTTGAAAACCTCTGCACCGTTAGCCTGATCTGTAGGAGCCGTTTCCAGTTCGTTTTCACAACTTGTCAGTGACCATGCTGTGATCAGGGCAAAAGATATGTATTTTAATTGTTTCATTGTTTCAATTTTAAATAGGTTAAAGAGTTGCCTGAAGACCGAAAGTTATCGTTCTCATGGCAGGATATCTGTAATAGGTGGTTCCATCCAGTGCCTGTTCCGGATCCATTCCTTTATGCTTGTAGAAAGTCAGAAGATTTTCTGCCTGAACATAAATTCTGAATTTTTTTAATCCTAACTTTTCAAAATAATCAGAAGGAAGTGCATAACCAAGACTCACATTTTTAAGTCTGGCATAGGTTCCGGAATATAAGAATCTTGAAGAAGTGGAAGTCCAGTTATTCGTTGTTGTACTTAATGCAGGAACATTGGTATTGGGGTTTTCCGGAGTCCATCTGTTCAGCATTTCTGCACTCCATGCACGTCCCCCGGCGCTTCCGTTAGACATTAATGATGTATAATCCGTATCAAGGATCTTCCCTCCAATGCTGAATGTCAACAATCCTGAAAGATCAAAATTTTTATAAGCAACGCTTGTCGTAACCCCTCCCGTTACTTTAGGCAGTGCAGATCCCTGTACTGTTTTGGTAGCTTTTGCATATTCTGAAGTCGTTCCATCCACTGTATTTCCATTCGCATCCTGGTAGATATATCTCCACAAAGGCTTTCCATTGGAAGGATCAACGCCCATCCACTCAGGAATAAAGAAATCATAGATTGAACCGCCTACTTCAAGGCGCTTGGTTCCCGTTATTACAGATCCTTTAGGAAGCTTTGTAATCTTATTGCTCAAAGTACTCAGGTTCACATCCACATTCCACTGGAAATTATCATTCTTAATGGGGGTTGTGAACAATGAGAATTCAAAACCTGTATTCTGTATCGTCCCAACATTAAACGGAAAATCACTGATTCCCAGAGATGGGGCAACCGGCATATTAAACAAAAGATCCTGGCTCTTACGTTTAAAATATTCTATATTCCCTTTCACCCTGTTATTAAGAACGGCAAATTCAAGACCTATGTTTAAATTAAGATTGGTTTCCCATTTTACATCATTGGTCTGTACTTTTTCAAGAACAGTTCCGGGCTCACCAAGATTATTATAAAATTTATACAATTCCTGATACGCATAATAAAGTGAAGATCCATTAGGCCTCCTTAATTTATCATTTCCCTGCCCACCATAACTTGCACGTAATGTCAATTGGTTGAAGACATTCAGATTCTTGATAAAATTTTCATTTGAAACTTTCCATGAAGCTCCTACTGACCAGAATTTTCCCCATCGGTTATCAGCAAAGAACCTTGAAGAGCCGTCTGCCCTTCCGGATACTGATAAAAAGTAGGTATTATTAAAATCATATTCCGCTCTACCTAAGAAACTCAACAACGAAAATTTGTCACTGTTTCCGCTGAAGCTTCCCAATAAAGCAGCTGCATCAGGCTCGTAATAGTAAGGAAGAGAAAACTGGCTTCTGGAACCGGATATTGTCTGATAATCATACTTATAAAATTCCTGTCCTCCTAAAACATTCAGGTGATGTTTCCCGAATTTTTTATCAAAAGTCAGAATATTGCTGGTTGTATAGGAAAGTGTCCTGTTGTTTGATCTTGTTACAGAACCATTCGTCTCACTTCCCTGTCCAATCAATGGATTCGAATAGTAATGTCCATTATAATTCACTAGATCAACTGAAAAACTAGTTTTAAACTTCAGTTCCGGAAGGAAAGTAAAATCTAAAAATCCTTTTCCCGAAAAATTGTCTTCTTTATTTTCATTTTTATCTAAAGGAAGCGTTGCCGCTGCATTTTGATACTGTAATGCGCTTGTAGGCCTGTATTTCCCGAAATCATAAATTCTATTTCCTCCCGCATCCAGCACATAGCTTCCATCTGCATTTCTTTCATAATACGGATAGAAAGACGGAATAACCCTTGCTGCATTGATGATATTGTCGGTTCTCGAATCTGAAGACGGCGGCGCATTCTGGATACTGTTGGTATAACTTAAATTGACACCTGCATTCAGCCATTTTTTAACTTCGGAATTGATCTTCAATCTGGTTGCAAATTTCTGAAAACCAGACTCTATCGCAATTCCTTTATCATCAAGATACCCTAATGAAAAGAAATAATTGCTTTTTTCGCTGCCTCCACTGATATCAAAATCAACCTGACTTCTGGAGGCTGTCCTTTGAAGAATATCCCGCCAATCATCATTCCATAAAGCTTTTGCTCCCGGAAGAAGTTTTCCGTCCGTTCCCACAGGATTTGGAAATCCGGTTCCGTAAGGATTGATTCCCAAAGCAGTTGTCAGGTTATCACTCGCCATCTGCGCTGCCTGCTGCGAAGTGATCTGTCCGGATTTGTACCCGTTTCTCAACGCTTCCCAATAGAGCTGGAAATATTCATCTGTACTTACCTGTTTATAATCTTTTACGGCTCTGCTGGAAAATCCCTGACTGATGTTAAAATTTACTCTCGATTCTCCCTTTTTACCGGATTTTGTTGTGATGATAATGATCCCGTTAGCTCCTCTTGAACCGTATAGCGAACTGGCTGTAGCATCTTTCAGAACACTGATGGATTCTATATCATTCGGGCTGATGGAGTTGATATTTCCGTCAAAAGGAATCCCGTCTACCACATAAAGAGGATCACTGGAGGCACTGATAGAACCTACTCCCCTTATCCTTACAGAGGCCGTTGAGCCCGGCTGCCCGGAAGCACTTATCGCCTGAACACCAGGAACCTGACCTTCCAGTGCTTTTGTAATATTGGTAACGGGTCTGTTATTAATCTTATCGCTGGAGATGGTGGCTACTGAACCGGTATAACTTGTCCTTTTTGCCTTACCATAAGCAATTACTACCACTTCATCAATTTCCTTTTCGCTGATTGTATCTTTTCTCGGTTTTGCTTCCTGTGCATGGACACTGATAATTCCTAAGAAAAATACGGCAACCGGAGGAATCCAAATTTTAGAGTTAATTAAATTTTTACTAATCATAATCAATTTTATTTATCACATATTAAAAATTTACCCTTTGCAGAAAATACAGCAAAGGGCATCGTTCAATACGATTAACCAAATGCTTATTTTTCCTTTAAAGGCTGAATGTAACACCTTGCACACAGGCAGGTTGTTAAGATCTCACAGGGTCAGTTCCCTCCATCTTTCTTTATAAGCCGATCGAAATATGTCTGCAAATCTAAAAACAATTAGTCTACAAAACAAGTAGACTTTAAATTTTATTATGAAATATTTTCAAAAATTAACTTAAAAACTTAATCAATGCTCGCTATAGCAAATAGTTACAGAATTACGAAATAGCCAAACATGATAAATATCATTATAGATAATGTAATTTGCTAAAACTGAAAAAAAAGGTTCGAAAATAGAACTAAACTATTTAAATTTATAGAATGAAAGTTTTAATTGTAAATGGCCCCAATCTGAATCTTTTGGGCACAAGAGAACCTGAGATCTACGGAAGCATATCCATGGAGGAGTATTTGGAAAAATTAAAAACTGAATTCTCATCTCATGAATTAAGCTATTATCAGTCGAATATCGAAGGAGAAATCATCAACAGGCTGCAGGAGGATAATTTTGACGCTCTTGTGATCAATCCCGGAGCTTATACGCATTATTCGTACGCGATTGCGGACTGTCTAAAGAATATCAGAAAACCGAAAATAGAGGTCCATATCAGTAATATTTACAAAAGAGAGGAATTCCGTCAGAAGTCTGTAACAGCAGCCAATGCAGATGCAGTATTATCAGGCTTTGGAATGGATGGGTACAGATTGGCTATTTTAAGCCTGAAACGATAAACTAAATACTTTTAATGCTTAAAGAATGCTTCGACTCCACTCAGCATGACATACCAATACTAAATGTTTCGTTTTATAACATATTGGCAATGTATCGTTATCAGAGAAACATTTGAAATATATAATAAAAAGCCTCATCGATGATGAGGCTTTTTGTTGTATTAGGTTGTCTGCTGCTGAAGCTGAGGCCCTGAAGAAACTAGCTTCTTCCCTTCTTCAGTATCACAGTACTGCTCAAAGTTTTTAATATATCTTGCAGCAAGGTCCCTTGCTTTTTCCTCCCATTCTGAAGCATCGTTATATGTATTTCTAGGATCTAAAATGCCTTCAGAAACATTTGGCAAAGCAGTAGGGATTTCTAAGTTCATAATTGGAACTCTGGTTTTAGGAGCATTTTCGATAGATCCATCGATGATTGCATCAATAATAGCTCTTGTATCTTTCAAAGAAATTCTCTTTCCGGTTCCGTTCCATCCGGTATTTACTAAATAAGCTTTCGCTCCATGCTCTTTCATTTTACCAATCAATGTTTTAGAATACATTGTCGGGTGAAGGGTAAGGAACGCCTCTCCAAATGCAGGAGAGAAAGATGGTTCCGGTTCAGTGATTCCTCTTTCTGTACCAGCTAATTTAGACGTATATCCACAAAGGAAGTGATATTGCGCCTGGTTTTCATCCAAGATGGAAACAGGAGGCAGTACCCCGAATGCATCAGCAGAAAGGTAAACAATCTTCTTAGCATGTCCTGCTTTGGAAGGAAGTACAATCTTGTTGATATGGTAAATCGGGTAAGATACTCTTGTATTTTCAGTGATAGATCCGTCTTTATAATCAGCAATTCCATTGTTTACGACTACATTTTCAAGAAGCGCATCTCTTTTGATCGCTCTGAAAATATCCGGCTCTTTTTCTTCTGAAAGATCAATAACTTTAGCATAACATCCTCCTTCATAGTTGAATACACCATTGTTATCCCAACCGTGCTCATCGTCACCAATCAGGAATCTCTTAGGATCTGCAGATAAAGTTGTTTTTCCGGTTCCGGAAAGACCGAAGAAAAGAGCTACATCACCGTCTTCGCCTACGTTGGCAGAACAGTGCATAGAAGCCATTCCTTTCAGTGGAAGGTAATAGTTCATCATAGCAAACATCCCTTTTTTCATTTCACCTCCGTACCAAGTACCTCCAATGATCTGTAGTTTTTCAGTAAGATTGAACATAATGAAGTTCTCAGAATTCAATCCCTGCGCTTCCCAGTTCGGATTGGTTGTTTTAGAACCATTAATTACTGTGAAATCAGGCTCTCCAAAGTTTTCAAGCTCATAGTGAGACGGACGGATAAACATATTAGTAACGAAATGCGCCTGCCACGCTACTTCTACAATAAACCTTACTTTTAATCTGGTATCTGTATTGGTACCACAAAAAGCATCAACAACATAGATTTTTTTAGCTTCAGAAAGCTGGTTCAGCACTAATCCTTTACAAGAATCAAAATTTTCCGCTGTAGTAGGAAGGTTTACTTTCCCATCCCAGAAAATTGTGTCTCTCGTAACATCATCCTGAACTATATATCTGTCTTTAGGTGAACGACCTGTGAAAATTCCGGTTTTTACTGATACTGCACCAGATTCCGTAAGCTCAGCTTTCTCAAAGCCTTGATTTTCAGGAGCTATTTCAGCCTGATATAACTCTTCGTAAGACGGGTTATAGACGACTTCATAATTTCCTTTAATCCCTAATTTTTCTAAATCCTGGATGATTTTAGCGTGTTTCATTTTACTTATATTTTCTATTTCTTTATTGGGCTCAACAAAATTAATATTAATTATTTGTTAAAGGTGGTTTAAATATAATGATATAAGTCAGAATGACAAATAAAAAAAAAGGATTGTAAATTGCTGATTATAAATTAATTATATCAGACCATTCAAAAACGGTATTGAAACCTTTTCCCCAAAAATAGTCCTTATAGCCGGGAAATTTAACACTCATCACAAAATCGCCACCCCAGGCTCCCAAACTTTTGACAAAAACGGGACCGTCTGAGAAAAACTTCTCTTTAACTGTGGGTATTTCAAGGAATTTTGATATTTTTTGCTCATGAATCACCATCAGTTTAGAAAAATTTTCCAATTCTCTACATAACAAAACTTTTTTTGTGATATCCGAAAATTCATCAACAAGGATTTGAGACTTTGGCTTTGACTTGTAAAAACTGATTCCTTCCCGGCTGTCCTGTTTCTGATTTAAATGAATAAAAATCAGCTCGTTTTTAAATGGTGGGTTAAAGTCTGCTTTTTCATAACTGATTTGGGGTTTGCTTCGGAAAAGGACAGCAGATTTCTCTTTTGCAACCGCAATATCATAGCCGCTTCCGCCCAGACTCATACTGTTGAGATGGAAAGGATCAATAGCCGCCCATTCTGCAAGGTTGGTCATTAAAGTAGAGCTGCTTCCCAGTCCATAATCTGCAGGAAACTGAAGGTTGGTCTTCAGATGATAAGTAAAATTGCTCTTGAATTTGAGTTTAGAAAGATGCTGAACATTTTTTAAGGTTTTCAGAATAAATTCAGCGCTTGAGGGAATATTGGTTTCGAGGATCTGCCAATTCTTATAATCAATGATAGCCTTCAACCATAATTTGTTCTGATGATGGGCTTCCCAAAAGATCAGGGATCTTTCATCTTCTTTTTCATCAAAAAAAAACTCTTGTCCAAGCTTAGTAGGTACTGCCAGGACAAGAGCTCCGTCTATTGCGAAATATTCAGAAGTAAGCATAAGCTTTCCCGGTGAAAATATTTCGCTCATATTTTTTTAATTAGATTGCAGAGGCAATATCTACAGAAGCATCAATTTTCTTGATCAATCCCTGAAGAGTTTTACCAGGGCCAACCTCCACAAAATTAGAGGCCCCGTCTTTGATCATATTCTGAACAGACTGTGTCCATTTTACAGGACCTGTAAGCTGAGCGATCAGGTTTTGTTTGATCTCCTCAGGATTAGTCACTGCTGTAGTTGTGATATTCTGGTATACCGGAATAGTTGCTTTTCTGAATTTTGTTTTTTCAATCGCTGCTGCCAGTCTTTCCTGTGCCGGCTGCATCAATGGAGAGTGGAATGCTCCGTTTACAGGAAGCAACAATGCTCTTTTCGCTCCTGCTTCTTTAAGTTTTGCACAAGCTTCTTCTACCGCAGGCGTTTCTCCTGAAATTACTAATTGGCCGGGACAGTTGTAATTGGCAGGCACTACAATACCGCTGATCTGTGCACAGATCTCTTCAACTTTAGCGTCTTCAAGACCTAAAATTGCAGCCATAGAACTCGGATTGGCATCACAGGCTTCCTGCATTGCTTTTGCTCTTTCGAATACCAGTTTCAAACCGTCATCAAAGGATAAAACTCCGTTGGCTACTAAAGCTGAAAATTCTCCTAAAGAATGTCCTGCAACCATTTCGGCTCCAAGACCGTTCACTGCTTTTAAAGCAGCTACTGAATGTATAAAGATTGAGGGCTGGGTAACCTCTGTTTTCTTAAGATCTTCATCCGTACCGTTGAACATCAAGGTAAGAATATCGAAACCTAAAATTTCATTGGCAGATTCCATTAAGTCCTTAATGTCTTTTCTAGAATCGTACAATTCTTTTCCCATTCCTACGAACTGAGAACCCTGCCCAGGAAATACAAGTGCTTTCATGTATTGAATTAAATATTATGCAAATATAAAGATAATGTTAAAAAAATCCTTTTAAAAAGGCATAAATCGGTTAAGGAACTAATCTTATCACACGGTATCCGGTATTTACGTAAGCTCCGTTTGCTTTAGATTTTACAAATTCAAACTTGGTAGCAAGCTGGGTCTGAACTTTATTCATCTGTTTAAAGATCTCTCCTTTTTTATTTTCTCTGGTCAACATGTCATTCACGACATCGAAACCTACGATTGCATATTTCGGAGGTGTTTTGCAGTACTTGCTTTTATAAGCAGCTAAGATTTCTTTCTCAAAGCTACCATCTGTATTGATCTTTCTGTCCATCAAATACACAAGGCTTGCCTGGCTCAGGTCATCCACTTTTTTCTCGAAAACCGGAGAATAGTACATACTGAATGCTTTTACTCCCTGTACTTCTTTAGAAAGTGCAATTGTTTTATTGGCAAAAGCTTCTCCGATAGCATCATTATCACTGGCAAGAATTGCAATAACCGGAGCGGATTGTCCTGTCATCATATTCTGATCCAACTGAATTTCTGAAGGAGAGTTCACTAGAATGATATTTGGATTTTTAACTGCTTTTTCAAGACCTCCTTTGATGTAGTTTGCAATTTCTTTTTTGCTGTCTGCCACTACATATATTTTCTGATCCGAATACACGGCTTTTACTTCTTCAACGATTTTATCTGCATAAGTCTGGTCATTGGTTTCAACGATGATCAGATTATTGTAATTGTATAGTTCAGGAGAGTTCGCAAAAGGTGCTACGATCGGTATTTTTTGATTTTTGGTAAAATCCAGGACATCAATCACATTGGATTTAAAGAATGGACCGATGATCAGGTCTGTATTATCAGGATTGATCTGGGTCATTGAGTTTTTAAATGAGGCTTCATTTCCTGAATCCACAATTTTGACATCAAGCTTCTGCCCGCCTCTTGCATTTCTTTCAATAGCCAATTTAGCCCCGGTAAGGAAGTCCAGCGCCATTGATCTGTACTGGGTTTCGTTGGTACTGTATCCGAAAGGAAGCATTAAAACAACGCTCAAGGCATCCCCGCTTTTCTTCACATACGCCGGATCCTGTTTTTTGATCTTTAAGACCATTCCTGCCTTCAGCCCTTTGGAAAGATCAGGATTCAGAGCGATCAGTTCATCGATTGAAACTCCGAATTTATTAACGATAGAGAACACAGTGTCTCCCTGCTGAACGGTATAGGTAACGTAATCATCAGCCACAGTAGTTACAGTTCCTGTTGCAGATTTTTCGCTTCCTGAATCTATTTTTGTTTTCGGATTTACGGGTTCGGAAACCACAGCTGAATCCGTATTTGTTCTTTTTATTCTGATGGTTTCACCCGGCTTAAGACCTTTCTCTTCCAATCCTGGATTTAAAGTAAAAAGTTCCTGCTGGCTGATTCCAAACTGTTTTGTAATTCTGTAATAATTATCTTTTGACTGGATCACATACTCTTTTCCTTCTACAGATGTGGGTGCCTCTGTATGAGTTTCCGCAGCTTTAGTAATTACAGCCGCTGAAACTGCCTGCTGTTCTCCGCCATATTTTTTTATGCTTTCGAGAGGCAAGGTGATCTCATCCCCTATTTTCATATGGGTATCCAGTTCCGGGTTCAGTTTTCTCAAATCTGTTTCGGAAATGCGATACTGTTTTGTAATTCCGTAAATGGTCTGTTTAGGCTGAAGAATAATTTTTCCAACCTGAGGATTTGAATGACTTGGTTTTGCTTTTTCTACGACTGCAGGTTTGGAAACGGGAGCAGTGTGCTTTTCAGCTTTCACTGTAACTACATCTCCTATGGCCAGCTTACCGTCTTTGAATTTTGGGTTCAGCTTTAGCAGTTCATCTACAGTAATCCCGTATTTTTTTGCAATATTATAAGGATTGTCTCCTTTTACAACGGTGTGAGAGTTCTGGGCAGATACCCCCAAAACCATACATAAACTGGACAAAATAAAAAACCTCTTTATCATACTCGATAATTATAATTTACAAAAATACTTCTTTAAAATTAAATGGCAACAATTATTAATTTGGATTCTTGAACCTCCATTTCTTCCCAACAATTTTCAAGCCATGAATAGCCATAATCTGAAAAGAATACGCTAAAGTTATAGACTCTTTCCTGCCATGTTTTTGAAGGATGAACATCTAAAAACAGGTTTTCCAGTCTATTGAGCAGCTCGCCCTGTTTTATTTTTTCTGCATGCAGAAGGCGCTTTTTCATTCTTTTAAATGATTTCAGCTGTCTTACTTCTTCTGCTTTGACCATATTCCCGAAAGAGCGTTCCGTAGTTTCTGCTATTGTTTTAAGTTCGGAAAAGCTTTTTTCGAAAAGTAGTTCTTTTTCTTCCAATATTGATAATACATTGCTGTCTTTTAGAATTTTCTGATTGGTAATAGCCGTAAAGTTTCCAAAGAAATCTTCGATATTAAGATTCAGCTTTTCAATTTTCCCAACTGTTTTCTCTTTAATGAAAAGCATGGAATTCCTTGGAATTAGAACAGGAAAAGGAATATTGACTGCTGCAAAATAGTCTTTGAGTTCCAGCCAGTACATAATCTCAGCATTTCCTCCAATGTATGCCAAATTAGGAAGCACTTTTTCCTGATAAACAGGACGCATTAAAGCATTCGGGCTAAACTTTTCGGGATGGCTTTCCAGCTCCTGAAGTATTTCTTCCTTTGAGAATCTTTTATCAGTGTCTACTACAATAAATTTTTCACCGTCAAAATCGATTCTGTCTCTGGTATCAGAAAGATAAAAAAGATTGATATCACGAGGATTGACCTGGACTTTTCCATATTTCTCCGTTAAAAAATCTACTTTTTCCTTTGAGTTTTTCTGCAAGCTGAAATTCAGCAGTTCATCTTTGAAAATATCTTTGATCTGGTTTTTGAGTTCTCTGGAATCACCATCTATAATGAGTAATCCAAATTCAGAAAAAAGCCTGTTTACCAATATTTTAATTGCATCTGTGAATGTATTCCCAGGCTTATAGGATTCTTTCAACATCAAAATCAGCTCTGTTCCGAATACGGAGTCTTTAAATTCTTTTTCAAATTCAGAAATAAAGAATGTATCACTTACTGTTATTCTGCCTACCGGTCCGCCAAACTTCTCGTTGATTTCGTAATAATTATGTTCTGTTTTGAAATGGTTGATCTCTGCAAAATCATGATCTTCCGAGGCCATCCAGTATACGGGTACAAAATTAAAATCAGGAAAATTCTCCTTCAGATAGACACAGGTCTTAATGGTCTGTAAAATTTTATAGACAAAGAAAACAGGTCCGGAAAACAGGTTTAGCTGATGTCCGGTAGTTATTGTAAAGGTATTTGACTGCGTCAGGTTTTCCAGATTCTCTTTCTGTTTTGAGGAAAGTATAAGACCCGAAAATTGTTTTTCCAGTACATCAGATAAGATCTGCCTCTGATCCTGTGTAAAGGAATTCTGTTTAAGATGAAGCTGATCTTTAAAGTGATTTAAAGAAAAAGTGTTTTTTTCAAAGCCCTCAATTTTGTGATTCAGAAAATCTTTTACCAGTTGAGGAATGCTTTCTATATCGTTAAATGATATTTTATCTATTGTTTTCAACTTTGTTTGGCTTTTAGTTGAACAAATACCACACAATTCCAATGTTTAATCTAAAATCATAAACCGGATAATGTGGAAATGCATATGCTTTATTGTTGGAAATAAACGTTCCTATCTGTTGCCCTTCTACGTAGAAGAACATTTTTTTAACCTTCATATTGATGTAAAGATCGGCAATAGGCTGTCCTCCGATAGAGAATGAATCTGCTCCGGGCAAAATATACTCGTTGAGAATCGGGAAGTAGTCTCTTGATGCAAATTTTGAGAAATAATAGACCTTCACACCCATCTGAAGCTCTGCCGCATCTTTAAAGGCCTTGCTCTGGAAGAAGAAATTGGCTCTTCCTATGAAACTTGGCATTGGAAGAAGTTCTTTATTCGTCAATGCATTCTGGAAATGAAGTCTCGTATTAAGATGGAATTTCCCAAAACTGAATGTAGCATCTCCGCCAATCTGGGAAATGTTCAATGAATTGCTGCTTTGCGCCGGCGCTCCATCAGCATTGAAATAGGTGTAATTATCTACTCTGAAATAGTTGGCGAAAATTTCGGTTTTAAACCATTTTAGATTAACACTCCCTCCTATCTCTGTTACCGTTTGGTTTTTGGCGTCTGCAAGATAATAATTGTATTTGTTGTAAACGGAAGTATTTAAGAGGTAGTTAAATGATGGGTAAGCACTCTGAAAATTTACTTTTGCATTCACAAAATAATCTTTTATCGGCTCAAATTTTATGTTGTTGGCAGTTCTCAGATAGCTTCCAAACTGGCTTCCATTTGAAAATTCTAAAAAAGATTTTAGCTGAAACTTGTCCCACAATTTTATCTGAAGATTTCCTACCGCTCCAATTCTATTTTCTTTAAATTCACCGGGAAGGGCTATACCATTTACTGTTGCAATGTCTCTCACTCCAAACTTCAGCATCTGATATCGTACTCCACCGTCAAGCTTGAATTTTTCATTATTAAAAACAAGACTTAATGTATTGCTGAAGTTATCAGAATATTTTTTGGTCGTAAGGGGAAAACCACTGATGAGTTCGGTAGCAGCATCATCATACCAATAAGTTTCTACCGCTCCCTGATTGTAAAAATATTTGTTCCCCTGATGGGATAAGGTATGCCGTATGCTAAAAGGAAATTTTTCCGAATTAAAGGGTGTAAACTGGTGGCTCAGGTAATACCTCCTGTATGAAAACTGAGAACTTGATGAAGCAAGATTCACCTGAGCATTCTGTCTGTTACTGTAGTTACTGTCACCACTCTGAAAGAGATCATCTTCCGTGATTCCTCCACTTTCCTGATTGTTTACATTCTGGTGAAGATAGTGGGCAAACAACTCATAATTTCCACTTTTGGACACATAATGCCCTGAAAATAAAGTATTGTTATTGGAAGCCAATGAGTTTCTGTAAAATCCCTGAGAACGAAGTCCCATATACTCCAATGCAAAGTTGAATCTTTTCCCGATATTCTGGGTATAGGTAGATTTTAATGCAGCCCCATTCTTCATCGCGGTATGATAAATAAAAGCAGCAGTAGGTGTTTTTACATCATAGTATTTTACGTCATCTGCTCCGATGATCATATATGATTTGTTGGAAGGAAGCAGAGAAAGGTTCTGTTCAGGATTCACTTCATAAATCAAAGGATTGAATCCTGCACCTATATTGGCAACCTGAGCTCTCCCAAAGTTATCAGTATTATTGTACTGCGAAAAAATATGAGTTTTATCAAACGTCAGCACAGTGTCAAAAATCTTCTTTTCAGAAAATTGGGTCTGATATAGGTAATCATTAATAGTAGGTTTAAAGATTTTCAGTGAATCTTTTTTTCCGGTGTCTATGACAAGGGTATCTTCTTCTTTTTGCGGAGTTTTAATATCTGTTTTATTGACTACCTGGGCCTTAACATTAAAGCATACGAAGATGATTATGGCAAAAAAATATTTCATTGTAACATTTAAGCTACAAAAATATAAAATCTGCTACAATGTATTCATATAAGTTACCAGTTTAATTAAATCAGCTTCTGATTTAAAATTTATCTGTTTTTCTTTGATGAATTTTTCCACTTCGTCTGACTTCAGTGAAAGATCACTAAAAAAACCTTTCTTGTTCTTAGCCATTTTTGTAAAAGTTTCATTTTTTCTGATGATATAAATGTCTTTTTCTTTGGCATAGTAGTCATTTCTGTCTTTTGTGATCCCGTTAGGACTCTTTTCTCCTTTTAACAGTTCCACCTTTTCTCTTTTATATAAAGAATATTTTTCAGGATTGTGTACTAATTGTACCAGATATCCAAATTTATCTTTTCCTTCTAAATTATAGTTCAGGCATTCATATATTTTACCATCAATGAATTTGATGATCTGCCCGTTTTCTTTATTCGCAGAATAGGTATCTTTTCCATTAAGAAACTCCATTTCATCACTAAAGGCGTTATAGCGGAGATCCGGTACATTACTGGAATATCCAGGGATATTTACCTTTTTAAAATCATCCCCATTGAGGTATGGGCTTCCCTCTCTCACTTCTGTATCACCTATTAATTTTCTTTCTTCAAAAGGAAGTCTCTGAACATTATTGGTACTTATATTTCCGCTTATATTAGCATTCTGTGCAAAAGAGAATAAACTAAATCCTACAAATAACAGAACCATCTTAAACTTATTCATTCTAATATATTTTTAGACATTTAATGTAAAAAAGCCTGTATGAACAGGCTTTTTTGTTAAATTTTTCTTAGTTATCGTAACCAGGGTTAGGTTTTACAAGAGTTCCAGCAATATCTGTTTCTACTCTAGGAATAGGGAACGATGTCAGAAGAGGGCTTGTACTAGCACCTGAAGGCCTTGGTACAGGATCTCCCCATCTCAATAGATCCCACAGTCTCAATCCTTCTCCAACCAATTCTTTAGCTCTTTCAAGCTTAAGGTCAGCCATAGTAACAGTTCCTGCAGCAGGAAGCCCCCTGTTTACAAGAATCATATTATAGTATTGAAGCGCTTTAGCAGCACTGCCACCGTTTAGTTCAGCTTCAACACCATTCAGAATAACCTCTTCGTATCTTACGATCTTAATGTTATCTGTTCCTTCCAGATTTGGATACTTTCCATTAAGATAATACTCTTCATCAAACTGGATCATTGAAGCATTTTTTCTAACATCATTTGGAGCATACTCAGCAAATAAGTCTTCACTCATTACAGTATTAGAATATCCGTTATAATTAAACATGTATCCCCATGAATCAGTACTGTTTGACCCTGCAACTCCTACAGCAAGCTCAAAAACACTGTTATTTTGTTGTGGAAACTTCCAAGAGCTAACATATGAAGATGCTGGAATAACATTAAATTCGTTAGAAGCTACAATATCATTAACAAGCGTTCTTACTTTCGCGTAGTCACCTTTGTAAAGATAATATCTACTCATTAAAGCTTTAACAGCATTAATAGTTACATCTACAGATCCGGACGGGCCTTCCCCAAAACTACTACTGTTAGCTTCCATCATAGCAAGACCTGCATTAAAATCTGATTCAATCTGTGCTTCATTTTCAGCAATAGTTCCTCTTGCCTGCATTGCTTTAGGATCATATTTCAAAGGGGTTACAATACCCAGAGTTCCTCCTGAATATTTCTGACCATAAAGTTTTAGTAGGTCAAAGAAGAAAAATGCTCTCATAGCATATGCCTGACCAATATGGTATTTTACTGCCTCTTTTTCATCTACCGTTCCTTTGATACCATTAGGATCCGTACCAATCAGAATATTAGCTTTGGCAACAGCTGTATAAATCTGTCTGTACGTATCTCTTGCATAAGCATCAGCTGATGTCATGCTATAGTTATTTACTGTATTGTAATATCCAGCAGCACCATTACTATACATTTCATCTGATCTTATTTCCGCAAATAATCCATAATCTCTTCCGTAATAACTAGGAGCTCTCATTGAAGTATACATCCCTCTTACAAATGACTGCACTTCAGTTAAACTTGTTAAAGGTGCCTGTTCTACATCTTGATAAAATTTTGTTTCTACGAAATCATCACTACAAGAAACTGTAGCTATTGATACTCCGACTGCCACGACAGCAGCTTTTAGAATATTTATTTTCATAATATTTTTTATTTATTTATTAAAAACCAATATTAACACCGATGCTGTACGTTCTCATAATTGGTAAATTCAGGTTAGAAGTTCCGTCTAGGTTAATTTCCGGATCCAGTTTAAGTCTCTTATCAAATGTATGCGTCCACATATTGGTACCCATTACAAAGATCTGTACTGAATTAAGTCCTGAACCGTTTAGGAACTCTCTTGTAAATGCATATGAAAGTCTAGCGTTACTTAATCTTAAATAATCACTGTCATATAAGAATCTAGTAGAAGCCTGGTTGGCACGTTTATTTCCAAGACCAAAAATCGGCTTTGGATTAGCTGCATCAGTATTAGTTGGCGTCCAGTAATCCAGCTGGTCTGCATATCCAGAATAGTTGGCAGTATACTGTCCATCACTCATTGTATAGTTAGCCCAGTTGTCATAGATTTTACCTCCGAATCCATAAGTTAACTGTGCATCAAGCCCGATTCCTTTGTAAGACATACTGATGTTACCTCCACCGAATATTGTACTTAAGAAACTTCCCTGAACAGCCTGCTTAGCTATATTATAATTATTGGTAGTTTCTCCATCAACTCCGTTGATATACCACAGCGGATCTCCATTTGAAGGATCTACTCCAGCCCATTTTCTAAGGTACCATGTTCTTGCACCTTCTCCTACTCTGGTCGTCTGTAGTGCCGTATTAACATCTCCTCCATATAATGAAGTAATCTCGTTATGCAAAGTACTTAGGTTTGCCCCAATGCTTAAATTAAACTGATCTCTGCCTCCTTTGAAAATATCTGCATTCACAGCAAACTCAAAACCTCTGTTAACAAGTGTTCCGATATTATCAACATAGCTGGCAAGCCCCTGAGCTGATGATAACGGAATGTTATAAATTAAATCTTCTGTTTTTTTGTTATAATAATCTGCGGAAACAGTTAATCTGTTTTTGAAGAATCCGAAATCAAATCCTACGTTGAAAGGTTTGATAGTTTCCCATTTCAGATTAGGATTGTATATTCCAGAATAAGTAGCTGCTGCTAGATCATTGTAATTTGTTGAGTAGGCAAATAATGCATACGGGATAGCAGTAATCTGATTACCTACTTTCCCATAAGACGCTCTAAATTTCAGGGTAGAGATCGCATCTATATTTTTCATAAAGTCAAGTCTTGCAAGGTCAACTCCTAAACCTGCTGACCAAAAGTTTCCTCCTTTCTGCCCAGGTGTAAAACGTGACAATACATCTCTTCTATATGATAAATCTAATAAAACTAATTTATCAAAATCATAGTGACCTGTTAACGCATAACCATATCTGCTGGTTTCAACTTTTGTCCCCGCAATTGATTGCATTTTCACAAAATTAGTGATCGTTCTAAGGCCTAGAGATCCTACCGATGATGCTGATGCAGTAAGATTCCTGAAATCAGATTTATAAGCTTCCTGAATTGCCGAGAAGTCAAAATTATGTTTGTCAGCCAGTCTAAAGTTATAACTTAAAATATTCTGAACGTTAAAGTTAAAATATCTTCTTGATCCTGCAACATTTAATCCATTATAGTTCGTTCCATCACCATGTACAGGGCTTCTGTATTCATCCTCTTCAAGTGTGATATATTCAGGAGCAAAAACGAATCTGTATTTTAAGTTTTTAAGAATGTCGTATTCAGCATACATATTACCAAAGATCCTCGCTGTTTTTCCTACCTGTGAATTTAAATCAAGTAAAGCTGCAGTGTTGAATAATCCATTGGACATCCTTCCGTTTCCTCCCCAATAATACGTTCCATCTGCGTTACGTACCGGATCAGTAGGTCTTAAGAAATATTCACTTAGAATAGGGTTCGCAAATCCTCCCCCGTTTGCAAGTGTGCTGATTTTACTGTAAGAAAACTGCAAGTTAGTCCCAAATCTGAATTTATCTGTTGCTTTTACATCTAATTTATTCGTAAAAGTCAATCTGTTGAAATAAGAATTCTTTACAATACTGTTCTGATCGAAATAGTTAATGGAATTGTAGTAAGAAATCTGGTCATTTCCTCCGGACATACTGATATCAGCACCTTGTACATAAGCACCTCCATTATGAGACAATTCTTTTCTCCAGTCTGTATCTCCTCCTAATCTGTAAATCGCTGCCACTCCTGAACCTGCATTTCCATTTTTCAGAAAATTTGTTGCCGCCTCAACTGTCCCAAGAGAAGGCAGCCTGTTCAACAACTGGTTTGCAACAAGATCCTGATACTCTGACGCACTCAATCCTCTATGTCCTTCAACAGCTCTGTCACTTACACCATGATTAAAGCTAACATTAAATCTAGGTTTCCCTTTTTTACCTGATTTAGTGGTAATAATGATAACACCAGCACCAGCATCTGCTCCATACACAGCTGTAGAAACCGCATCTTTAAGAACGGTTACACTTTCAATATCATCAGGGTTCATGTTAGCAAGGATGTTCGCAGTAACACTATTTCCTGTAAGGTCACCTGACGAAACTCTCACTCCATCAACAATATAAATTGGAGAAACACCTCCATTAATGGAAGCTACTCCTCTTACTCTTACAGAAGCAAAACCTCCAGGTTGTCCTGAAGATGAACCTGTCTGAACACCGGTTACTCGTCCCTGTAACATTTTATCTACCGACGCAACAGGAATATCCTCAATAGCTTTTGCTTTCATTGTAGACGTAGAACCTGTCATTTCTGAAACAGCTTTTTTTTGTCCGAATCCAACCATTACTACTTCGTCAATCTGAGTAGTAGATGCTGTGTCCTTTTTCGTCGTTTGTGCAAAAGCAGCCTGTCCTAAGAAAAACAAAGCTCCAGCACTTAATACACGTAGTTTAACATTCATATTAACAAATTTTAATATATTTAATTCGCAAATATGTTAATAAATATTAACACTCACAAGTGTATTGACAGCGGTATTAACAACTGTTAGTTAATTGTTCTGCTCATAATCTTTGAAATAATATGGATTAAATAATAATATTTATCTTATTTGTATAAAATATATTTTTTTTATTCATTTTGTCTTTTTTAACAAATTATTACCAATATGAAAAATATTATTTATAATAATTATAAATTAAATTTTAATAATATATCAAATGATAAATCTTATAAAAAAGTGGTTTTCATGCATTTATAATTAACAATTTAATTAACAAGCTTATAAGTTAAAGATATTGATTCAATACATCATAACCCAACTATTACTCTATGAATAACATTTATCAAGTTTACATCATTAATTAAAAGCTTTAATTTTATTAATGCCTTTTTAGTATACACATATTAGCTACCCTTAATTCGCCTATATCAGGCGAATTATATTACCATCAACAAAAAAAACCACTTTTCGAAAAAAGTGGTTTCAAATTTTATGATTAATTAACTATTATTTCAGTTTCTTCTTAACAGCTACCTGTTCGTAAACTTCAAGAATATCTCCGACCTCAATATCGTTATAACCTTTTAGGTTCAATCCACATTCGTAACCTTTGGTTACTTCTCTCACATCATCTTTGAAACGTTTTAAGCTTTCCAGCTCCCCATCAAATTTAACGATACCATCTCTTAATACCCTTACCTTAGACTGTCTGGTTACTTTTCCTGAAAGAACCATACATCCGGCAATGGTACCTACTTTAGAGATTTTGAATACCTCTCTGATTTCAACATTACCAATTACCTGTTCTTTGATCTCAGGAGAAAGCATTCCTTCCATTGCTTCTTTAACCTCATCAATAGCAGCATATATTACTGAATATGTTCTGATCTCGATTTCTTCCTTATCAGCCAATTCTTTAGCATTAGCACCGGCTCTAACATTAAATCCGATAATAATGGCGTCAGAAGCGGTTGCTAAGTTAACATCAGATTCAGTGATCTGTCCAACCCCTTTATGTAGGATATTAACGTTGATTTCTGCTGTAGATAATCTCTGTAACTGATCAGATAATGCTTCTACGGAACCATCCACGTCACCTTTAAGGATAATATTCAGTTCTTTAAATTCACCTAAAGCAATTCTTCTTCCAAGTTCTTCAAGTGTAGTATGCTTCTTAGTTCTTATTGAAAGTTCTCTTTGTAACTGTTCTCTCTTATTGGCAATTGTTTTAGCTTCACTTTCATCTGCATATACCTTAAATTTATCACCGGCTGTTGGTGCTCCGTCAAGACCTAAGATCGTAACAGGAATTGAAGGACCGGCTTCTTTAAGGTTTCTGCCTCTTTCATCAAGCATAGCTTTTACCTTACCGTGGTTCTTACCTGCCACTACATAATCTCCCACCCTCAAGGTTCCGGTCTGTACCAACATGGTAGCAACATACCCTCTTCCTTTGTCAAGTGAAGCTTCAATAACAACTCCTTGAGCTGCTCTGTCAGGATTAGCTTTAAGGTCAAGCATTTCTGCCTGAAGTAATACTTTTTCCAAAAGAACATCCATATTATTACCAAACTTCGCAGAAATTTCCTGCGCCTGAACGCTTCCACCCCATTCTTCTACCAGGATATTCATTCCCGAAAGTTGCTGACGGATATTATCAGGATTAGCATTTGGTCTGTCCACTTTATTTAAGGCAATGATCATTGGTACTCCTGCAGCCTGTGCGTGAGAAATTGCTTCTCTCGTTTGAGGCATTACATCATCATCGGCAGCAATTACAATAATTGCAATATCGGTAATTTGAGCACCTCTGGCTCTCATCGCGGTAAACGCTTCGTGACCCGGTGTATCTAAGAATGTAATTCTTTGTCCGTTTTCTAATTTTACGTTATAGGCTCCAATGTGCTGGGTAATACCTCCTGACTCACCAGCAATAACGTTGGTTTTTCTGATGTAATCAAGTAAAGATGTCTTACCGTGATCAACGTGACCCATTACCGTTACAATTGGTGCTCTTGAAGAAAGATCTTCCTCAGTATCCATATCCTCTTCAGATTCTACCTCTTCAAGGTCAGCATCCGAGAACTCTATTTTATAACCAAATTCATCTGCAACTAATAACAAAGTATCAGCTTCAAGTCTTTGGTTCATTGTTACCATTACCCCTAAAGAGAAACAAGCAGAAATAACTTCTGTTGGAGAAACATTCATTAAACTAGCCAATTCACCTACTGTGATAAATTCGGTAACTTTTAATGATCTGTCCTGAGCATCGATTTCCTGCTGACGCTCATCCTGCTCTCTACGGTAAGTTCTTTTATCTTTTCTGTGTTTAGCAGATTTGGATTTGCCTCCTTTATTGGTTAATTTTTCAAGGGTTTCCTTGATCTGGTTTTTAACCTGTTCGTCGGTAAGCTCAACAGGCATAGTTCTCTGTCCTGGCCTGTTGCTATTTCCACCTGGACCTTTTTTGAATCCGCCTCCCTGACCTGGTGGACGGTTCCCTTGATTATTTCCAAAGCGGTTTCCTCCCGGACCTCCTTGGCCTGGAGGACGGTTACCTCCTGGACCACCCTGTCCTGGAGGACGGTTTCCTCCCGGACCTTGAGGACGATTACCCTGGCCTCCTTGGTTATTGTTATTATTTCCTGAGTTTTGATTGTTCCCCTGGCCTTGTTGATTTGGCCCTCCGGGTTTTTCAATTCTCTTTCTTTTCTTCTTAGCCCCCGAACCCGGTTTTGGTGCAAACTGTGTCAGGTCAATCTTTTCACCAACAATCTTAGGGCCGTCGAGCTTCTGATAAACAGTTTCTATTTTTTGAGGCTCCTGAGATTCAGACTCAGCCGGCTTTTGAGGCTCTGCCTTATTTTCAGCAGGCTCAGGCTGCTTTGGAGTTTCTTTCACAGGTTCTGCCGGTTTTTCCTCTTCTTTTTTCTCCTCCATTTTGGGTTTATCTTTTTTTACAGGTCTATTTCTGGATTCTATTTGGGACAGATCGATTTTATCCAGAACTTTGAATTCCTGTTTTTCAGGAGCTGCTTTAACTTCCGGCTCAGCCACAACTTCTTCTTTCTTTTCTTCAACCGGTGCTGCTACAGGTACTGGCGCCGCGGGAGTTTCTTCAACTTCAGGAGTTTTAGATTCAAGATCTATTTTACCTAAAATTTTAGTTTCCGGTTTATTTGCTTTAGCTCTTATTACTTCAGGGGTTTTCTTTTCTTCAATTTCCAGTTTTTCTTCCGGAATTTTAGTGATCACCACCTCATGGGAAGCCTTTCTCTGTTCACCGTCTTTGGCAAACTCAGCCTCCAATGCAGAATATGCCGCTTCTTCTAATTGAGCGTTAGGATTGTTTTCAACCTCGAAATCCTTTGACTGTAAAAACTCTACTAATCTGGACATCGAAATATTGAATTCCTTAACCGCTTTATTTAATCTTATTTTTGGCATCTATATTATTTACTATTTTTTAATTCTTAAAATTAAAGTATTTCTTTTTTACTGTTTATTAAAATTCATTAAAATCTTAATCTTCAAATTCTTCTCTCAGAATACGTTTTACATCTTCGATGGTTTCTTCTTCAAGATCTACCATATTCAGAAGACTTTCGGTATCCTTATCCAGTACTGATTTCGCAGTAGTAAGACCTACTTTCTTAAATTCATCTAAAATCCACTGCTCAATATCGTCATTAAATTCTCTCAAATCAACATCGTCATCCTCGCTGGATTCTCTATAAACATCTATTTCATATCCGGATAGCCAAGAAGCCAGCCTGATATTCTGTCCTTGTTTTCCGATCACTTTGGAAATCTCTTCAACAGGAGTATAAACCAGCGCATAGTTTGCATCCTCGTTGATATCAATTTTGTTGATGGTAACATTTCCTAAAGCTCTCTTCACCATGATTTCAGGATTTTTAGACCACTGAATCACGTCGATGTTTTCATTTCTCAACTCTCTTACAACCCCATGAATTCTGGATCCTTTCACTCCCACACAAGCACCTACAGGATCTATTCTGTCATCATAAGCATCTACTGCAATCTTCGCCTTCTCACCAGGAATTCTTACTACTTTTTTAAGCATGATCGTTCCGTCCTGGATTTCAGGAATTTCCAGCTCCAGTAATTTCTCTAGGAATTTAGGTGCAGTTCTGGAAATAATAATTTGAGGTTTTGAACCTTTAAAATCTACTGTCTCAACAATAGCTCTGATATTTTCTCCCTTTTTAAAGAAGTCGGACGGGATCTGGTTTTCTTTTGGCAGAATGAATTCGTTCTCCTCATCATCCAATAAGATCACATGTTTGTGACGGATGTGGTGGATCTCTCCAATAACAATTTCCCCAATTTTATCTCTGAACTGCTCATAAAGCATTGCATTATTATGTTCCTGAAGTTTTGTAGCCAGGATCTGCTTTAAGGTAAGAATATTTCTTCTACCCAATTGGGCAACAGGAATTTCCATTGTAAAGTCTTCACCTACTTCAAAAGTAGGGTCAATCTTTTTAGCTTCAGAAAGCTCAATTTCCAGATCGTCATCTTCAGACATCTCGTCCTCTACAATCGTTTTATTTAAAAATATCTGAAAATCTCCTTTATCAGGGTTCACAATTACATCAAAATGATCATCTGAATCGAATCTTTTTCTCAAAAGGGTCTTCAGTGAATCTTCAATAATTGCCATAAGATCAATCTTACTGATCCCTTTTTCGTCTTTAAAATCACCAAAGGATTCAATCAACGCTATATTATCCATCTATTTTTTTTTCTTTTAAAATTTAATTATTACTAACGCTTTTTTTATCTCAGAGTAAGGAATTTCTTTTTCCTCCTCCACATCCACTTTCCCTTTCCCGATCTCTTTCGGCTTTCGGTAGCGTAAAACAAGTGTAATCTTTTCATCATCCACTTTTACCAGCTCTCCTTCAATTTTAGAAGAATCATTCAGCAACACTTCTATTTCCCTTCCTAAATTTTTCCTGAACTGTCTCGGAGCGGAAAGCGGCTCACTTAGTCCCGCAGACATTACCTGAAGGCTGAAATCGTGTTCCTCACGATCCATGTTAAACTCTATCGCACGGCTTGCATCAAGGCAGTCCTGAAGAGTCACCCCATTATCACCATCCAAGATCACAGTGATATCATCTCCTGCAGAAATTTTCAGATCAACAAGAAATAAATCCTTTCTGGTCTCAAGGAATTCATTTAATAATTCTTCAATTCTTTTTCTAAACTCCATACATTAATTATCTTGATTTACCAGTACGAAAAAAGGCTTTCTTCCGAAGCCTTCCCATTTTTCCCGTAAATCCACTGCAAATATACGCATTTTTTCTAAAAAAGCAAAATCTGCTTAATTATCAAGTAAATACCTTAAAATTTTGATTAAGGTAAATTAAACAGGCAGGTGAAAGTATTTTTATTATTTTTGTCCTGAAATTTAAAAACATACATTTTGAATATAACAATTGTAGGAACAGGTTATGTAGGGCTGGTTACAGGTACTACCCTGGCAGAGCTTGGCAATTCAGTATACTGTGTTGATATTGATGAAAAGAAAGTAGAAGGTATGAAAAACGGCATTGTTCCCATCTATGAGCCGAACCTTGAAGAGATGTTTCTTAGAAACATTCAATCCGAAAGATTATTTTTCACTACCAATCTTAAGGAAGCTTTAGACAAAAGCGAAGTCATATACCTCGCACTGCCAACGCCGCCGGGAGAGGACGGCTCTGCAGATCTTTCATATGTCATCCAGGTTGCCAATAATATTGGAGAAATGATGACAGAATATAAGGTCATTGTAAATAAAAGTACTGTTCCCGTAGGAACCGCGGATAAAGTAAGAGAAGTAATTGCTTCTAAAACGAACATCCCTTTTGATGTAGTTTCCAATCCCGAATTTTTAAGAGAAGGGTTTGCCGTGGAAGACTCCATGAATCCTTCAAGGGTCGTTGTGGGTGCCAGCTCTGAAAAAGCAAAAAATATTATGGCTCAGATTTATCAGCCATTTACCAATACAGGAATTCCGATCATCTTTATGGATGAAAAATCATCGGAGCTTACGAAATATGCCGCCAACTCATTCCTTGCCGTAAAAATCACTTTTATGAATGAAATTGCCAATTACTGTGAGAAAGTAGGTGCTGATGTAGATAAAGTGAGACTTGGGATGGGAAGTGATGACAGAATAGGACACCGTTTTTTATTTCCAGGTATCGGATATGGCGGAAGCTGTTTCCCTAAAGATGTAAAAGCCCTTATCAAATCCGGAATACAGGAGGATTTCAATTTCCAGATCCTTGAGGCTACTGAAAAAGTAAATACTTCACAAAAAGTAATTCTGGTTTCAGAGATTGAAAAATACTTCGGAGGAAATATCAGTGGAAAGAAAATTGCCATGTGGGGCCTGGCATTTAAGGCTAACACAGATGATATCCGTGAAGCATCTTCTTTGGACAATATTGCTCTTTTATTAGAGAAAGGCGCAGAAATTGCTGCGTATGATGCGGTAGCAGAAAGTAATGTACAGAAACTTCTTGGTGATAAGATACATTATGCAAAGGGAATGTATGATGCTCTTGAAGATGCAGATGCTTTATTCATAGCTACGGAATGGCCTGAGTTTAAAAATCCTAATTTTGAATTGATGGCTAAAAAAATGAAAAACAAAGTCATTTTTGACGGAAGAAATATGTATCCACTGGAAATTCCTGAACAGAATGGATTTCATTACAAAAGCATCGGAAGAAAGACCATAGAAAATAAATAGATGAAAAATATAATTATTACCGGAGGAGCAGGATTTATAGGCTCTCACGTTGTAAGAGAGTTCGTGAAAAATAATCCGGACACAACGATCATTAATCTGGACGCCCTTACTTACGCAGGAAATCTGGAAAATCTAAAGGATATTGAAAATGAGCCTAATTACGTTTTCGAAAAAGCAGACATTACAAAACCCGAAGAATTAAGAAAAGTATTCGAAAAATACAATCCCGATGCTGTAGTGCATCTGGCGGCAGAAAGTCACGTAGACAGAAGTATTACAGACCCAATGGCATTTATTAATACCAATGTGAACGGAACCGCCAATCTTCTTAATCTATGTAAGGAATTTTGGACCCTAAACCCGGATCACACGCATGGCAGGTTTCCTGATGAGAAAAGAAATAATTTATTCTATCACGTTTCTACGGATGAAGTATACGGAAGTCTTGGCGAAACAGGATTCTTTTTGGAAACGACCGCTTATGATCCACAATCTCCATATTCAGCTTCAAAAGCAGCGTCTGACCACCTGGTAAGAGCTTATGGAAATACTTACGGAATGCCATTCATCATATCTAACTGCTCCAACAATTATGGCCCGAATCATTTTCCTGAAAAATTAATTCCTCTGTGTATTTCAAATATTATTAATGAAAGGCCACTGCCAATTTACGGTGACGGGAAATATACAAGAGACTGGTTATTTGTAATAGATCACGCAAAAGGCATTCACCAGATCTTTAATGAAGCTAAAACCGGCGAGACTTATAATATCGGAGGATTCAACGAGTGGCAGAATATTGATTTGGTGAAAGAATTGATCAAGCAAATGGATTTGAAGTTAGGAAAACCGGAAGGTCATTCTGAAAAATTAATCACTTTCGTAAAAGACAGACCGGGACACGATAAGCGTTATGCTATTGATGCGACTAAACTTAATAAAGATCTAGGCTGGAAACCATCTGTGACTTTTGAGGAAGGACTTTCAAAAACTATCGATTGGTATCTTGAAAATAAAGAGTGGCTGGAAAACGTTACCAGTGGCGATTATCAGAAATACTACGAAAATCAATATAATTAACACACAAAAGATGAAAGGCATTATATTAGCCGGAGGATCCGGGACACGACTTTACCCTCTTACCATTGCAGTAAGTAAACAGTTAATGCCTGTTTACGACAAACCAATGATCTATTACCCTCTTTCAACTTTGTTGCTGGCTGGGATTAAAGATATTCTGATCATTACAACTCCTCATGACCAAGCAGGATTTATCAAACTTTTAGGTGATGGATCTCAGATAGGCTGTAATATAGAATATGTTGTACAGCCAAGCCCGGACGGACTGGCACAGGCCTTTATTTTAGGTGATAAGTTTATTGGCAATGACCCTGTTGCATTGGTTTTAGGAGACAATATTTTCTATGGTTCTGAAATGGGCACTTTGCTGAAGAACAAAACCAATCCGGATGGCGGAGTGGTTTTCGCCTATCATGTTTCTGATCCCGAAAGATACGGTGTTGTAGAATTTGATGATCATTTTAAAGCTGTTTCTATTGAGGAAAAACCTTTAAACCCGAAATCAAATTATGCAGTTCCCGGCTTATATTTCTACGACAACGAGGTAGTGGAGATCGCAAAAAACATTAAGCCTTCCGCAAGAGGGGAACTTGAAATTACGGATGTTAACAATGTTTATTTAAATAAAGGCAAACTTGAAGTAGGTGTTTTGGACAGAGGCACCGCATGGCTTGACACCGGAACTTTTGATTCCCTGAATGACGCTTCTGAATTTGTAAGTGTTATTGAAAAAAGACAGGGTTTCAAAATAGGCTGTATTGAAGAAATTGCCTTCCGTAATAAATTTATCAACGAAGAAAAATTGCTTGAAACTGCTGAAAAATATGGCAAAAGCGGTTATGGCGAATACCTTAAGAAACTTGTAAGAAAATAATATTATTAGATTCTGAATTTTAACAACTATTGACTATAAAGCCAATAGTTTTTTAATGGAATATTATCTTATGCTTTTCCTTAATCCAGAATAATTATTGATGTATTTTTTTATACATAATTACATAATATTAACAGGCTGTACTCCGATAGTAATTTTATAATTAACTTTGAGGGCTTAAAGAATTTTTATAACATTAATGGAATACAATAAACCGCACATCATTACATTCGATAAAATAGGATCATCACATCTGGGCTATATTACCATAGCGGAGACTCAGAAAAATATTCCTTTTGAGATAAAACGTGTCTACTGGACATATTATACACCTCATGATGTAACGAGAGGAGGGCATGCCCATAGGGCGTTGCAGCAGTTCATATTTGCTGTTTCAGGAACCATTACCTTTAATACTGAGGATAAAGATGGCCGTAAAGAAGTTTTTACTTTAGATCATCCTTCAAAAGGCTTATATATTCCCAAACTCGTATGGCGAGACATTCAGTTTTCCCATAATGCAGTGCTACTATGTCTGGCTTCAGAAGTATATGATGAAGCAGATTACTTCAGAGATTATGAAGAATTTAAAAAGACAACAGCTAAATAATATACGAAACCCAATATAGGAACGTATATATTAGTGAAAAAGCGATTACCTACTGCCCTTAGAATTTCTATGAAATATACCCGGGAGGTGAGGCTTTGAAAATAAAAAAACGGTTACGAAAAATGATTAACTTTTTAGATTTAAAAAAAATAAACCTTAAATATCAGGAGGAAATTGAAAATAAGCTTTTAAGTGTTTTCCGCAGCGGCTGGTATTTGCTGGGAAGCGAACTTAAAAATTTCGAGACTAATCTTGCCTCATATATCGGCTCAGAATACGCTTTAGGAGTAGCCAACGGGCTGGATGCCCTGCGACTTATCTTCCGTGCCTATATTGAATTAGGCATTATGAAAGCCGGTGACGAAGTTCTCGTCCCTGCCAACACTTATATTGCTTCGGTTCTGGCTTTATCAGATAACGGACTTATACCGGTATTTGTAGAACCAGACATCAATACGTATAATATTGATATTTCAAAAATTGAAGAAAAAATAACACAGAAAACAAAAGCTATACTCATTGTTCATCTTCAGGGGAGAATTGTTTTTTCTGAAGAGCTGAAAAGTACCGCATCAAAGTACAATCTAAAGATCGTAGAAGATAATGCACAGGCGATAGGCGCAGAATGGAACGGTATTAAATCAGGAAACCTTGGAGATGCTGCGGGTTTCAGTTTTTATCCCGGAAAAAATCTTGGGGCTTTAGGTGATGCTGGAGCCGTAACTACGAATGACAAAGAATTATTCGAGGCTATACGTGCTATAGCCAACTATGGTTCAAACCAGAAGTATGTTAACATTTATAAGGGATTAAATTCCAGACTCGATGAAATTCAGGCCGCTGTTTTGGATGTGAAGCTGAAATATATCGGCCACGAAAACGGTACCCGAAGAGAAATCGCTAAAAGATTCATCTCTGAAATCAACAATCCTAAGATCATCCTTCCTGAAAATCCGGCTGACGAAAACGAGCATGTATGGCATGTTTTTGTAATAAGAACAGAAAAAAGAGATGAGCTTCAGAGGTATCTTACGGAAAAAGGCATCAGCACTATTATTCACTATCCTATTCCACCTCACAAGCAGGAAGCATATAAAGAGTACGGTCATTTCTCATTTCCCATTACGGAGAAAATGCATGATGAAGTATTAAGCCTTCCGATTTCTTCTGTTTTGGAAGAGGAAGAGATCCAGACTATTATAAAAGCTGTTAACGCTTTCTAAACTAAACTAAACTAAAGAAATTAACTATAATTAGCTTCAAATCTATTTTAGGTAAAAAACTTTTCAATGAATATTCTAAACGATTCGTCAACAAATAAGATTCTTATTATAAATTTCAAGAACTATTAGCTTTATGGCTAATAGTTTTTTGTTCATAATAACAAATATTAATATATTAGTTGTTGGTTTCGGATTTATGTGAATAATTATTCACTAATTGAAAATGCTAAATAAGAATTAAATATTTTAAATTTGCAAAAACTTACACAAATGAATGAACCACAGCAGAAGTGGACAGAAACGATTGATGCCGATCATTCTTTATTTGACCTAAAACTTAAAGAGGTCTGGAGATATAAAGATCTGGTCTATATGTTTGTTAAAAGAGACTTTGTTTCCAGCTTTAAACAAACTGTACTGGGCCCGGTCTGGTTTTTTATTAACCCTATTTTGACCACGATAGTATATTTGGTTATTTTCGGCAGAATAGCCAAGCTTCCTACGGATGGGCCTCCTCTCCTATTTTACCTTGCAGGGGTTACCCTTTGGAATTATTTTTCAACCTCACTTATTGCAACGTCTAATACATTTGCCGGGAATGCTGGTATTTTTGGAAAAGTTTATTTCCCAAGACTTGTCACTCCTTTATCAATCGTACTATCCAATTTGATGCGCTTTGGAGTACAATTCCTTTTATTCATCTTGGTCTGGATATATTACTTCACAAAAGGAGAAGTCCATCCCAACATCTGGGTTCTTGCCACACCATTCCTTATAGTCCTGATGGCTTTTTTCGCTTTAGGGGTCGGAATGATTTTTTCTTCACTTACTACCAAATATAAAGACCTCAGCATGTTGTTGGGCTTCGGAATAAGTCTGTATATGTACACAACTCCGGTAATTTATCCGGTATCTGCATTACAGGGTGTTTTCAGAAAGCTGGCTTACTATAATCCGCTGACGGGCATTTTTGAATGTTTTAAATACGCATGGATCGGTACCGGAGATTTTTCACCTGCAATGCTGGGAATCAGCTCAGCGATCATTTTGATCCTTCTGATGATAGGCGTTGTTGTTTTCAATAAGGTTGAAAAGACTTTCATGGACACTGTTTAGGAACCATCTTTTATTAATTTTAAATTCCAATTAAACTATGCTGGCTTTAAAAGCAGAAAATATATCAAAACAATACCGTCTCGGACAAGTGGGAACTGGTACGCTTTCTCACGACCTGAACAGGTTTTGGCACAAAGTAAGAGGTAAGGAAGATCCGTATTTAAAAATCGGGGAAGCCAACGACAGAACAACAAAAGGAGATTCTGAATATGTATGGTCACTCCGTGATATCGATTTTGAAATTGAGCAAGGAAGTGCTGTAGGAATCATCGGCAGAAACGGAGCGGGAAAATCTACCCTGCTGAAAATTTTAAGTAAAGTAACCAAACCTACCACCGGAAAAATATATACCAACGGCAGAATTGCTTCTTTACTGGAAGTAGGTACAGGTTTTCACCCTGAAATGACGGGGCGTGAAAATGTCTTTCTCAACGGGGCGATACTCGGAATGACCCGAAAAGAAATCGCAAGAAAATTTGATGAGATTGTAGCCTTTTCAGGAGTGGAAAGGTATATAGATACTCCGGTAAAAAGATATTCTTCCGGAATGTATGTGCGTCTTGCATTTGCAGTCGCCGCACACCTTGAATCTGAAATACTGATCGTTGACGAGGTTTTAGCTGTAGGAGATGCCGATTTTCAGAAAAAATGCATTGGAAAAATGGGTGACGTTACCAAAGGAGAAGGAAGAACCATTTTATTTGTGAGCCATAATATGGCTGCCGTAAAACAATTGTGCAATACTGGTATCCTACTGAAAAACGGTAAGGTTACAGACCAGGGAGGCATAAATAAAGTCATGGAAAATTATATCATCCATGAATTATCCCCAAATTCTGAATTTAAGTATATTGAAGACCTCAGTAAAAAAGCTCAGATTCATAATGTCAAGATTTTCAATAATAGGAATATTGAGACCATGGAGTTCAGCCATACCGATGATATCAACATCAATATAGACTATGTCAACAGAAGCGTTGATAAGGGGGTACGCATCAATATTGCCATTTTAGATAAATTTGAAAATGTTATTTTTATTACAAGAAAAACATTTGATGACATGCATGAGAACAGCCTGTCTATACAGATTGAAGGCAATAAGCTTATTCCTAACACCTATATACTTTCTGTGGCATTAGATACTCCGGGAGTCGAGCTTTATGATTATATAAAGGGAGGCGTACAGATCAATATCGTTGAAACAGGGCATGAAAACTTTCTTACAGGAGATACGGATAATGGCATTATTCACCCCCCTGTCATATGGATGTAAGTAAATTATGAAAAAGATATTAGTTTTATCTACAGGTGATGTAAACGGAGCCTATGAAGCCATGTATAAAGTGGCTCATATTTTAAAAAATATGGGACATGAAGTAGTGATGTGCGTAAAGAATAAAACGAAAGCTGATGATTTTATAAAGCCTTATATTCATATACAGCATTCTCCTGTTACTAAAAACCTGTCTTTAACAGAGAGGGTAATACGGAAAATAAAAGCAAAATTAACACAGCCTCAACCTCAGACTGCAGTAAAAAAAGTCTTGACAACGGACAGTAAGTATTCTTTTTTAAGCAAAGATGAAATTACAGAGCATATCAATGTAGACAGCCTGTTAAAATCCGTGGGATTTATTCCGGATTATATTTTTACCGGTATGACCATTGATTTTCTTAACAGTACGGATCTTTTCAACATTCAAAAAGCCACGCAAGCCAAGGTATACAATATCACGGTGGATATGAATCATTTCACAGGAGGATGTCATTTTTCCTGGGGATGCGAAGGCTATATGAACATTTGTGATAACTGCCCGGCAATTCCCGATGAGTCTCAAAAAAATGTAGCCAAGGATAATCTTGAAAGGAAATATCAAAATGCTCAAAAAGCTTCTTTTCAAATTATTGCAGGATCTGGTTTAACGCTGGAACAGGCAAAGAAATCAAAAATATACAGGGAACAGGAGACTATCTACAATATCAACAGCCTGATAGATACTACTCTTCTCAACGATAAGAACAAAAGTATCGCAAAAAAGATTTTTTCTTTAGAAGAAGAAAATTTTTATATCCTCACCGGAGCGCAGAATATGGAAGATCCGAGGAAAGGTTTTAAATATCTTATTGAAGCTTTAGAAATACTGGATCAGCAGCTTCCGGAAGATTTGAAAAAGAAAATAAATCTTTTAGTTGTTTCCAACAGTATAAATAAGGAATTTGACAGGGTTACTTTTAAGAAGCAGAAAATAGACTATATCAAGGACTACAGACTGTTATCATTATTATATCAGGCGACGGACGTTTTTGTCAACTCTTCTATTGAGGATTCCGGCCCAATGATGGTTTCGGAAGCTTTAGCCTGTGGAACTCCCGTTGTAGGATTCGATACAGGAGTACTAACCAATATGGTTATAGATGATTACAACGGATATAAAATCCCTATGAAAGACAGCCTTCAGCTGGCAGAAGGGATCAAAAAAATATTCGAGCTGGATAAAAACCAATATGCAGTGTTCTCAAAAAACGCTGTACAACAGGTTCAGGAATTTTCCTCGTATGAATATGCGGAAGAAATTTTCACCAAAATTTTAGAGCAGGATGATCAAAAGACTTTATAATAAAAAAATTTCCGGGCTTGGCCTTTCCATTTTCAGAATTGCCTACACATTGGTGTTATTCTGTGAAGTTGGTCAGCTCAATTATTTCAAACATCTGATCTTTGATAAGATTCCATTTTTAGATCCCGCGGAAATCGACTTTGGAATTCCTATAAAAATATGGATGATTGCCCTCATTTTTATAATGCTGGGACTCTTTACAAGACTGGCAACCATTGTCAGCTATCTGATGACCGTTATTCTTATTGGTAGTATCAATAGTTATGAATATCATATGTTTTATGCCTATCTTGGAATGAACTTTCTCCTGATATTTTTGCCTATATCCCGAAACCTCTCTTTAGACAGGCTTCTGCTGAAGTATAAATATTCCAATACCAGGTTCCAGTACAGCCCTCCTGAAAAAGTAAGTGTTTTATCTTACCTTATTCCTGTTTTTGTTGGGATGGCTTTTGTATATTTTGATTCCATATTTTATAAATTTACATCCTCATACTGGACCACAGGCTTGGGTATGTGGTATCCTACCAGCATCCCTTTTACCAACTATATTTCTATTCCCAATATACTGGACCAGAAATATCTGATGCTTTTCCTGGGATATCTAACTATGGTTTTTGAATTGGTTTTCATTTTTACTTTTTTCAGAAAAAAATGGAGGGTTCCTCTACTGGTCATCGGATTAGGCTTACATTTGGGTATACTGATCTGCTATCCTATTCCGTGGTTCGGATTAGGGATGTGCGCCATTTACCTGTTGATGGTTCCTGTTTCCTGGTGGGAAAAATTATTTAAAACCTCTGAAAAACCTGCAAAGCTTACCTTTTATTATGACGGTGAGTGCCCTTTGTGCAACCGTACCAAAATTACTATCCAACATTTTGATATTGCAAAAAGCATTGATTTCAAAACAGTACAGTATTACGCAGAACAAAATGATTTATTGAAGAATATCCCTACAGATATACTTCTGGACGATATTCATTCTGTACGAGACGGAAAAGTGTATAAAGGACTGGATACCTATATTCAGGTTTTCAATGCCATTACTTACTTAAGGCCGTTAAGCTGGATCTTACGCATTCCTGGAATTTATCATACAGGAAAAGCAGTCTATCAGTATGTGGCCCAAAACAGAAATACAGAGCGCTGTACGGAAGAAAACTGTGGCTATACACCGCCGGTAATTCCTCTTGACGAAGATAAGTTGAAAATCCTTCAGCATTACACCCTTGAAGATCTCAAGATATCCCTCATCAAAATAAGCCTGTCCATCATCATATTGCTACAAGTAATCGTTTCATATAATTCGATACAAAAAAAGGGAGGTTTTGAAAACACTTCACTGGGAAAACAAATGAGTAAAATCTCAGATGCAGTAGAAAAGCCATCGAAAACCTATCTGGGAATTACCCATCATGCTGTTTTTATGGATTATCATTTTAGTCAATACAATCATATTATTTCTGTTGTTTACGTTGATAAAACAGGCCGGGAAGTTTGGCTTCCCATTATCGATAAGGATGGTACCGCCGGAGATTATCTCTATGGCCCAACATGGATCAAATGGTCTTTCCGCACTACGGATAACATCATTAACCAGGAAAATCTAAAAAAGGGAATTCGGGATTTTACAGCATTTTGGGCTAGTATGAATGGAGTAAGCCTGAAAGATGCTACATTTATAATCAAAGTAAAAAAGATTGATACCCCTCACGATTGGGAAAAAGGTTTTCTAAAGAGACAAATGGAAAAGCCTTGGATGGACGTAGGAACTGCCACCTGGCAAGATAAAGAATATTCTATTGACATTCCGGAAATTGAAAGTTTATAACATTCACTAAAAATATTATCCTCATTTTAAATAAACAATGAAAAAGATTGCAATATTAGGAGCCAGCTACTTACAGCTACCTCTTGTTCAAAAAGCAAAAGAGAACGGACTGGAAATTCATTGTTTTGCATGGGACGATGGCAAGGCTATTTGTAAAGATATTGCCGATTATTTTTATGACGTTTCTGTTTTAGAAAAAGATATTATTCTTGAAGAATGTAGAAAAATAGGAATACACGGCATTCTTACTATAGCTACGGACATCTGTATTCCCACTATAGCTTATGTAGCAGGCAATTTGGGACTGGTGGGGAACAGCATTGAATGTTCATTACTTACTACCAATAAATCCTTAATGAGAAAATGCTTTAAAGAAAATAATATAGAATCTCCCCAATCTATTACAGTTTCTGAATTTAATATAAAAGACTTTGAATCATTCACTTATCCTATCATTGTAAAACCCTCTGACAGATCCGGAAGCTTAGGTGTGATAAAAGCAGCTTCACCAGAAGAATGTGAAAAGGCAATAGAAAATGCGGTACACGTTTCCTTTTCTAAAACCTGTGTAGCAGAAGAGTTTATCAAAGGAAAAGAAGTAAGTGTAGAAACAATTAGTTACAAAGGTGAGCACCTTATTATTACCATAACTGATAAAGAAATAACAAAAGAGCCCTATTTTGTGGAGCTGGCACATCACCAGCCAAGTTCACTTTCTGAAGAAATCAAAAATAGAATCTATGAGATCAGTTACCATATCCTGAATGCAACAAAGGTCCAAAACGGAGCTTCCCATATAGAACTTATGATTACTGGAGAAGGAAAAATTTACCCTATAGAAATCGGAAGCCGTATGGGGGGTGATTTTATTGGTTCTGATCTCGTTCAGTTATCTACTGAATTTGATTATTTGCAGGCCGTACTGGATATAGCATTAGACCAGTATATTTTGCCTGAAAGCATACAGTCAATTGCTTATTCCGGTGTTTACTTTTTATCAGAAGAAACAGCATTTCTTCTTCCTGTTATCACCAGTGATAAAGAAGAAAGTTATATTGTCAAAAAAGAGCTCTTATCAGATAATCTTAAACCCGCACACTCCAGTAATGACAGATCTGGTTATATGATTTACAAATCCGACCGTAAAATAATTTTAGGATAAAAATTGATGTAACTTTATCAATAAAGCACAGAATAATTTTATAAAAAGTAATGAAACGAATTGCCATCATAGGATCCGGACATTTAGGACAGCAGATTGCCTATCATATTCATCATGACTCCAGCGATAAGGTGGTTGCTTTCTTTGATGAGTTTCAGCCGCTGAATACTATTATTGATCATATTCCTGTTATTGGAGGTAACCGTGATGTGATCGCAAAATATCAGCAACATGAATTTGATGCAGTTCTGATTGCTATCGGTTATAAGCATCTTGATGCAAAAAAAGAACTGTTTCAGAACCTTGAAGGAAAAGTTCCGTTTCATACTTTTATTCATTCTTCCTGTTACAAGGATCAGTCTGCATCTATCGGACAGGGATCGGTCATATATCCCGGCTGCGTTATTGACCAGAATGTAAAGATCGAAGATAATGTATTAATGAATATCTCCTGCACGGTGGCTCATGACACAGTCATTGGAAAACATTCTTTTCTATCTCCGTCCATTGCCATTGCAGGGTTTGTAAAAATAAAAGAACAGTGTATTATAGGTATTAATTCCACCATTATAGATAACATTACAATGGCTGCCAAAACCCAGATCGGAGGCGGAGGCGTAGTCATTAAAGATATTGATGAGCCGGGGCTGTATGTAGGAAATCCTGTAAAATTTGTACGATAAATAAATGGATTCAAAAAAGCATATTTTTTTTGGCGGATTAAATGAATTAAGGGCGATTGCCGCTTTTTCTGTCATTCTGCATCACATTGAGCTATTCAAACACCGGGATAAAATCGGCTCACTGTTTGGCTCAAAATATACGGCATATTTCATCGAGCATTTAGGTAAAAACGGCGTTTATCTTTTCTTTGTACTTAGTGGTTTTCTGATCACTTATCTTTTGTTATCAGAAAAAAAGAAAAATAGCCGTATAGATTTTAAAAAATTTTACCTGAGAAGAATATTCAGAATATGGCCGTTGTACTATATTATCATTTTAATTTCTTTTCTTCTCATTCCTGCCCTAGCAAATTCTTTTCAGATATTTTCAATAACACCTTCGTACTATAACCTGATTACAGATTCTTCAAATTATGATTTAACAGCGATATTACTTTATGCCTTATTTCTTCCTAATTTTGCTTTATATGCGGGAAAAGTAATTGTAGGAGCATCCCAATCTTGGTCTGTAGGTGTAGAGGAGCAATTTTATATAGTCTGGCCCGTCATCGTTTCTTTTATTACACGGAAATTAATAGCTGTAGTTTTTGGAGTTATTTTAATTGCCTTTATTATAGTCAATCTTCAATTCCCCAATTCTCTATTAGGCACACTGGCTGCTGTCATTCCGTTTGAATTTATGGCGATTGGTGCATTAGGAGGTTATTTTTATTCAGAATATTCCGGGGCTATCACACAATATACAAAAAGCAAATCCATTTATATAGCAGTACTAGTATTAATAGGATTTCTAATTGCTGTTCCGGTATTCACACTCTATATCCAGAATATTATTTTGGGATTTGCATTTCTGCTATTGATACTGGTCAGCATCAATCAGTCGAACCCAATTACCTTTAGAAACAAATATTTTTCCTACCTGGGAAATATCTCTTATGGAATTTATATGTACCATCCTTTTGTGATGTTTTTGCTATTCCCTCTTTTTTATAAGATATTAGCATTTTATAATAATATATTTATATTTAATATCGGAATATATATTGGTATTTCAGTTGCAACTGTTTTCATCAGTTACATTTCTTTCACATATATTGAAAAAAGATTTATAAAAATTAAAGATTCAAAATTTAAAACACTATGATCCCATTTAATAAGCCATTTATAGTAGGAAACGAACTTAAATATATTGAAGAAGCGGTAAAAAGCGGTAAAATTTCCGGAGACGGAATTTTCACAAAAAAATGCCACACCTTTTTTGAAGAAAAATTTGGCTTTCAAAAAGTGCTGCTTACCACATCATGTACCGATGCGTTGGAAATGGCTGCTATTTTATGTGATATTCAGCCTGGAGATGAAGTGATTGTTCCAAGTTATACTTTCGTTTCATCTGCTAATGCTTTCGTTTTGCGTGGTGCCAGAATAGTTTTTGTAGATTCATATCCCGACAATCCCAATATAAATCCTGCAGAAATAGAAAAGCATATTACGGAAAAGACAAAAGTGATCGTTCCCGTACATTATGCAGGTGTTGCCTGTGATATGGAAAAGATCATGGATCTTGCCAAAAAACACAATCTCTTTGTAGTGGAAGATGCTGCACAAGCTATAGACAGTTATTATACTTTTTCCGACGGCACTAAAAAAGCATTGGGCTCCATTGGAGATTTTGCTGCTTTCTCATTTCATGAAACCAAGAATATCATCTGTGGAGAAGGGGGAATGCTAGTGATCAACAATCCTGAGTACAATGTACGTGCTGAGATCATCCGTGAAAAAGGAACCAACAGAAGTGCATTTTTCAGAGGAGAAGTCAATAAATACGGTTGGGTAGATCTGGGATCATCATTTCTCCCGTCGGAGATACTTTCTGCTTTTTTATATGCACAGCTAGAAAACCTTGGCACCATTCAGGAAAAAAGAATCAAGATTTGGAATGAGTATTACAACAACCTGCTACCTTTACAGGATAAAGGATTCATAACACTACCGGAAATACCGGCTTTTGCGACCAATAATGCACATATGTTCTTTATGATCTGCAGAAGTTATGAAGAAAGATCCAGCCTCATCCAGTTCTTAAAAACAAAAGATATTCACCCCGTATTCCATTATCTGAGCCTTAATAAAAGTGATTTCTTTTTAAAAGACAACTCCCCTATTGATATTCCGAACTCAGATCATTTTACAGACTGTTTGTTGAGACTTCCGTTCTATTATGAACTTGAAGAAGCGGAACAAAAAAATATCAACAGCTTGATTCATGAGTATTATTCATCACTGAAAAAGTAGACCGGAAAAATATGAGCTCTATAAAAAAACATATTATTAAATTTTTATTCGGAATTTTGCATTCCGAAGCTTATAAAAAATATAAACAGCAGCAGGATAACAATTGGGCAAAAACCAATTTCAAAGTTTTCGGAAAACAGTCAGGCCTTCCCGAAACATTTTGGATCAAAAATCCCCAATATATAAGCATAGGCGATAATTTCAGCTCATTATTCAATCTGAGGCTTGAGGCCTGGGACAGTTTTTACGGAAAATCTTTCCAGCCGGAAATTCATATTGGAAACAATGTGAATTTTAACTCTGATGTTCACATCGGGGCTATTGATAAGGTCAGCATCGGCAACAATGTGCTTATGGCCAGCAGGATATACATTTCAGACCATTATCATGGAAATATCAGTGCTGAAGATCTGGACATAGTTCCAGCTGAAAGACCTCTGTCTTCCAAAGGCCCAGTGATTATTGAAGACAATGTATGGATTGGAGAAGGAGTCTGCATACTACCCGGGGTCACCATTGGTGAAAACTCTATTATAGGAGCTAATTCTGTTGTTAACAAAAGTTTTCCGAAGAACTCTGTTATTGCAGGAATACCTGCTAAACTGATAAAAACACTAGAAAAATAATTTATGAAACAAATAAAAACGCTTGCATTTTACCTTCCCCAGTACCATCCCATCCCTGAAAATGATGAATGGTGGGGAAAAGGATTTACGGAATGGACAAATGTAGGAAAGGCGAAACCTTTATTTGAAGGACATGAACAGCCTATCTGCCCTGCAGATCTGGGATATTATGATCTGCGCGTTCCCGAAGTGAGAGAACAGCAGGCCCAGATGGCACGCGATTATGGAGTACACGGCTTTATTTATTACCATTACTGGTTTGGAAATGGAGTACAGTTACTAGAGCGTATTGCTAAAGAAGTGTTGGAGTCCGGAAAACCGGATTTCCCGTTCTGCTTCTGCTGGGCCAATGAAACCTGGTCGGGAATCTGGCATGGCTTAAAAAATAAAATCTTGGCCGAACAAATATATTCTGATGAAGATGCAGTAGCTCATTTTGAATATCTACTGCCATTTTTCAAAGATCAGCGATATATCAAAGTAGGTAATAAGCCCGTATTGGTAGTCTATGACCCTATCCATATTCAGGAAAAAGCACCCGAATATCTTGAAAAATTCAGAAGTCTTGCAATGGAAAATGGTTTTGATGGCATTTATTTAATTGCCAGCAATAAAACAGAAGATAATTACGGGTATAAAGAAATAGGATATCAGGCAAAAATATCGAATGCCTTTATGAGAGCATGGCGCCCTCATATGAATAAAAAGCCTTATATCTCTGCAAAAGAATATTATACCAACAGAGTTAAAGGTCTTATCGGGCTTGAAACCACTGATTTTAAGAAACCTGTTGATATTCAGAATGCAACAGACGTAGTGAATGATCTTCATTTTGAGGAAACAGATGTTGATACTTTCCCATGCGTTCTTCCCAATTGGGATAATACCCCAAGAAGTGGTACCCGCGGAATTATTTTAGGAAATAACAGTCCGGAACTTTTTGAAAAACAGGTTGACAAGGCATCAGCTTTCCTGAAAGATAAAAATTATTCTGAAAAATTTTTAGTGGTAAAATCCTGGAATGAATGGGCAGAAGGAAATATCCTGGAACCGGACCGCAAAAACGGATTTGGCTACCTGGAGGCCCTTAAAAAAGGATTATCAAAAGGAGGATAGCAATGAGCAAAATAAGTATTTTAATCGCCAATTATAATAACGGACACTTTTTCAAAGAATGTTTCGACAGTATTGCTGCCCAAACCTTTACAGATTGGGAAGCCGTTATTTTGGATGATGCTTCAAAGGATAATTCCCTTGATCTTATCCGGAATATAACTAAAGGGGATTCCCGTTTTAAGATTCATGCTAATGAAGCTAATAAAGGAGTCGGTTATACCAAAAGAAAGCTTATTGAGCTAAGCAGTTCGGAAATCTGTGGCTTTTTGGATCCTGATGATGCTTTGACCAGTAATGCGCTGGAAATAGTATTTAAAGCACACTCAGAAAATCCAGAAGTAGGCTTGGTATATTCCAATTTTATTTTTTGTGATGATCAGCTGAATAAAATAAGAACTCATAAAGGCACGCAAATTACCGGTTTGGATGAAAAATATTTGAATTTTCATGCCGAAATCTCCCATTTTGCCACGTTTAAAAAAAACATTTATAATAGAACATCAGGTATCGACATCTACTTAAAAATGGCTGAAGATAAGGACTGGTATATGAAAATGTGCGAGGTAGCTCCAGTAAAATATATAGATGAAGACCTTTATCTTTATCGAGTACATGGTGGCGGGATCTCCAATAAAAGTGAAGATCAGGCAGCTTACTGGCATTGGGTGGCCCTTATAAAAATGGCTGAACGAAGAAACATTAATATCGAAGATTTTTTTTTAGCCAGCTATGTCCGGATAGAGCAATATAATAAGGAAACCATCCACAATACAAATCTGAAAAGAGAAATTAAGAATTCCCGATGGGTAAAACTTGGGAATATTCTGGGTTTATGCAAATTCTATAAACATCTGTAATGAACAATACATTAATCTCCGTAGTCGTGCCATGCTACAACCAAGCTGCCTATCTGGATGAATGTCTTCAGTCTGTTCTGGATCAAACACATCAAAACTGGGAATGTATTATTGTAAATGACGGTTCTACCGACCATACAGAAGAAACAGCCATAAAATGGACACAAAAAGACAATCGATTCATCTATACTTATAAAAAAAACGGGGGGCTTTCTTCTGCAAGAAATACAGGGCTTAAGAAAGCATCAGGAGGCTATATTCAGTTTTTGGATTCGGATGATACCATACACCCTGAAAAATTTTCAAAAAGCCTTTCCGGAAACAAAGAATATCCATTGATAGTAAGTCAATTTACTATTTACAGAAATCAAACCCAATACCCAGGATATAATCGTGTTGAGCAGAATTACCTTTCTTTTGAAGGAATCTTATTTGGATGGGATCTGAAATTCAGCATCCCTATCCATTGTGCATTGATATCGAAAAAACTTCTGGAGGATTTCCAGTTTGACACCACCTTAACAAGCTGCGAAGACTGGCTGATGTGGATATATATCACAAAAAATAACCCGGAAACACTTCTTATAGATGAGTCATTGGCTCATTATCGTAAGGAAGATAGCAACAGTATGTCATCGGATTTATACAAAATCCTTCACCAAAGGATCAAAATATTCCCAATGCTGAAAAAATTATATGGAGATCATATTCATGACAGATTAATGTATCATATTATAGAAGTACGGTCTACCCAATATATCCAGCAAAGAAACGAATTTAAAAAAGCAACCGGCGGAAAGGTAGTCTCCGGATATCTTGCCCTGAAAAGATATTATTACAGCCTTTTTCAGAAAAAAAACTGAAAAATCCAGATATTATGACCTCATCTGTAGCACTATGTACCTATAATGGCGAAGCTTATATTGCCGAACAGCTGGACAGTATCCTGAGCCAGACCTTACCGGTTTCTGAGATCATGATCTGTGATGACTGTTCTACGGATAGTACATTAAAAATACTTTCCCATTATGCAGAACGGCATCCGGAGATTATCCGGGTAAACCAAAACCATGAAAACCTGGGGTATGTACGCAATTTTGAAAAAGCCATGAGCTTATGCTCCGGTGATATTGTATTTTTGTGTGACCAGGACGACCGCTGGTACAGCAATAAAACCGAGGTGATCACCGGGGTCTTCGAAAAACATAAGGATATTGATGCAGTATGTCATAATATTAAACTTTTCGGTGAAACTATGAACAGCCAGGAAAGCCTGAATTATTGGGACATTGAAAGCTTTAATCCTGAGCATTTTAAGAATTCCAAAGAAATAATCAAACGATTATTATATCAGGGTAATGTATTTCCCGGAATGAGTATGGCTGTCCGGAATGTCTTTCTAAAAAAACATCTGCCACTGAAAAGAGTCAATGAGACGATCATTCACGATTACGAGCTTCTTCTTCTTGCTGCTGACAAAAATTCCCTTTGGATAGAAGATTCCGTTCTGGGAGAATACAGAATTCACCCTAAACAGAATATCGGATTTAATACCTTCTCAAAATTCACTGCTGAAGAGAAAAAACCGTTGACCCGTGAAAGTATTTTTGTACTATTCAAAAGATATTCTTTCGTAAAAAAGGCAGTCTCAGAATTGCATTTAAATACGAATCTTAATAAGGAATACATCAATTACTGCCACAGGAAGTACAGAGAATACCTTAAGCACCTCTCTTTTCCGGATCGTTTTATAACCCAAATAAAAATGAAATACTATTTTCATATCTTTGATTTTTTAAAATAAAAAACACTGATTTACAAGATATAAATATGAAACTTTGTTCCCCTTATATAAAACACTTAATGAAAAAAAACAACGTATGATTATCGGAAATGGTATTATAGCCAATGCTGTAAAATCTTATGACAGAAATGACACAATTTTTTTTGCTTCCGGCGTTTCAAACTCTCTGGAAACAAGAACTTCAGAATTTGAAAGAGAGCTTTCTCTTTTAAAAGCTGTACATGACGAGAATAAAGAAAAAAAACTGGTCTATTTTTCTACATTAAGCATTCATGACCAATCTAAACAGGACAGTGCTTATGTATTGCACAAAAAATCCGTTGAAAATTATATAAAAAATAATGCAGATAGCTTTATTATCCTAAGAGTAGGAAATGTTGTAGGTAAAGGAGGGAATCCGAACACACTTTTTAATTTTCTCAAAAAACAGATTGCAGATAAAAAAGCATTCTCCCTTCATCTTAAAGCAAGGAGGCTTCTTTTGGATATCGAGGATATTTCAAAGTTTTTAGATTCACACTGCTTGACTCTAAGCAATAAAACAGTCAATTTTGCCTTTCCCTATTATTATGATCTGAAGGAAATTATTAAAGCCATTGAGATGGTAACCGGTGATAAAGCCTGTTATTTAGAGGTGGATGAAGGAGATTTTTATACAGTGGATTTTGATGAAGGTATAAACACATTTTTCTCAGAAATAAGTCCTGAAGAATATTTGGAATCCATAATCCGAAAGTATATTTAGAAAAACGCCATGCTCAGTATTCACGTTATTATTGTTACTTACAACGCCATGAAATGGGCCGAAAGATGTTTTACCAGTTTAAAGCATTCATCTGTTCCGGTGCATTGCATCGTCATAGACAACGGATCTTCAGACGGAACTCAGGAATATATTAAAAATCATTTCCCGGAAGTCCATTTTATACAGTCTGAACAGAATCTTGGATTTGGAAAGGCCAATAATTTAGGCATAGAAACCGGCTACAAAAAAGGTGCTGACTTCTTTTATCTGATGAATCAGGACGCCTGGCTGTATGAAGACAGTATGGATAAACTCCTGGAAGTGTATCATGCTCATCCCAATAAAGAGGAAATAGGCATTATAAGCCCTATTCATATAGACGGAACTGAAAAGAAGCTTGATATATTTTTAGATAAATATATTGCTCACAACTATGAGAGAACAAGGCTGATATCTGACCTGTATTTTCAGACGCTGAAACCTTATTATGAGATCAGTTTTGTAAATGCCGCACACTGGCTGCTGCCTAAAAAAACGATAGAAACTGTGGGAGGATTCAATCCTTATTTCTTTCATTACGGAGAAGATAATGAATATGTAAACAGGCTTCATTTCCACAAGAAGAAAATTATTCTCGTTCCGGGCAGCAAGGTAGTCCATGACGGAAAACAGTCTCTAGGTAAAGTAGATTATACCCGGTATAAAGATCTTAGTATGGAAACAAAGATCATCAATCCAAATCTTCCGAATGCCCTGAAGTCAGAAAAAAAAGCTTTGCTTCAAAGTATCTTTAAAAATTCGGCATTGGGCAAACTTAGTATTTCGAAACAGCTGGTGGAGAAATATAAGAAGATATCTGCAGAGGCTAATATTCTGAGTAAAATAAGAACAGAGGTAAGCCAGAAAGGACCTACGTTTTTAAAAATATAATTATTTTTATGTATTTTTAAACTTTATTAACACAATGAATCGAAAAATAACCCTCGTAATACCGGTTTATCGTTCGGCCCAATTCCTTCACAAAACCTTAGAAGCCGTTGACATCCAAAGAAAGGAGTCCGGTTGGGATTTGGAAGTTGTTCTGGTTGAAGATGGAAGCCCGGATAACAGTTTCGAAGTGGTGGAAGAGCTTGCCAGGAAATATTCTTATATCAAAGGAATTAAACTTTCAAGAAATTTCGGCCACCAGATCGCTGTAAAAACAGGTCTCCATTATGCTACCGGCGATTACATTGCTATTATTGATGATGATTTGCAGGATCCTCCGTCTCTTCTTCCCCGTTTTTTTGCACAGCTTGACTTAGGATATGAAGTCGCCTATGGTGTGAGAAGAAAAAGAAAGGAAAGCAGATTAAAAAAATTGGCATATACCGGATTCTACAGACTGCTTGATTTTATAAGTGAGACCAAAATACCCTTAGATTCCGGCGATTTCTGTGTGATGACAAAGAATGTTAAAGATAAAATGCTGACCCTGAATGAACAGAACCCTTATCTGAGAGGAATAAGAGCCTGGGTGGGCTTTAAACAAATCGGCCTGGAATATGACAGAAGTGGAAGAATAGAAGGAGAATCCGGATATTCATTAAAAAAGCTTATAAAAATCGCTAAAGACGGCATTTTTTCTTTCTCATCCCTTCCTCTTCAAATCATTAGTTTATTAGGAAATATAGGATTGCTCATCTCTATAGTATTCAGCCTTTTTACAATCATAAGATATTTTACAAATGAAATTGAAGTAGCCGGCTATACCACTATTATCATTATTATTCTTTTCTTTAATTCTATCCTGCTGATCAGCTTAGGAATTATAGGAGAATATATTTACAGAATTTATAATGAAGTGAGAAACAGACCGTATACCATCATCGAAAAAACAGTCAACACCTAAAATTTATTTCAGTATCCCAATATTATTTACCCCTTTAAACGTTTAAATACACAGATGAAAGACAAAATAGAATCAATTATTGATACCGCTAAGTTTAATTATGAATACAAAAACGGAAAATTTGTATTTCTTGAATTCGATGAAGACATTGTTTCTGACTCCTTAGACAAGATCAAAACTTTTTTCAAAAAATATGTATGGCTATATGAGCTTCTCATTTATATCATCGCTCCTTTATACCCTTCACGGTATTTTTTCTTACGAAGAATTCTTAAAAAGACCAAAAATACAGATAAAATTGTTGTCAATCTCGGGAGCGGATATACAGATCTGAGAGATGATATCATCAATGTTGATCTTATTCCCTACAATCCGGTGAATGTCGTTTGCGATATTACCAAACTCCCTTTTAAAGATAACTCTATAGATCAGATCATCAATATTGCTGTTCTGGAGCATGTTCCGGATCCGCAGGCCGTTATTGCAGAGATCCACAGGGTTTTGAAACCGGGCGGGGAACTCTTATGTGAGATTCCTTTTATGCAGGCTTTTCACGCGTCTCCTTATGACTTTCAAAGATATACATATGAAGGGATCAAAGTACAGTTCAGTGCTTTTAAAGACCTTAAAATACACTCCATAAGCCCTACAGGAGGGATGCTTTGGCCTTTACAGGAATGGATTGTCATGCTGTTTTCTTTCGGTATAAAACCTCTGCACAATATCTTACTGATCATTGTGATGTGCCTTACCTTCCCTATTAAATTTCTGGATGTGATTTTACAGTATCACCCAATGAGTAAAAATATTGCCTCCGCATTTATTTTTGAATGCAAAAAATAATATGCCATGGACAAATTACTTCAAAATCCAGTTAAAATATCAATTTATTTTGTATTTATAATTGGATCTTTACTGCTGGCATATCTTACATATGCCAATCTTGATAAGGGATTTATCTTTAATGATGAAGCTTATTATCTTTCATACTACAAAAATAAGGGAGAGAGCTTAAGCTTTGACAGAACGAATTTTTTCAGAATATTCAGATTTCTTTATACACCTAATGTTTATCATTTCAGAATTATTTCGATCACAACACTCGTGCTGAGTAATTTTTTACTTTGCTTTTCGGTCTTTAAATACCTTAATTTAAAAAACAATATTTTTATTTTAAGCTTTTTGGGAATCCTTATCGGGTTTGAAAGCTGGGCAATCAGTAACCTTATTATTCATCAATATATTGGGAACACTATATTAGTGAATACTGGTGTTTCCTTGATATTAATATCATTGATTACCAAAAGGCAGATCATCCAGATTTTGGCAGGGTTTATTTTATCTTTTGTTTTGTTTAACGGAAACTCCCACAGTATTGTTATAGCTCCCATATTTGCTTTTATCATTTTATGTGATCTCAAGCGGTGGAAAACTAATATCATTTGGTTTTTAACGGGCCTTATATCGGGAATTATTATTTATTTCAGTTTCCTTGATACTTTAGACAACTTTATTGATCAGCTCAGATTCCTTAAAGATTATCTTGGTTTTCATAGGAAACAACATTCTAAAACCTTTATGGTACTTTGGTGTGTTTATCTTTTCTTAAATGGAATCTTACCTTCAGCAATCGCATTTTTTCTATTGTGGAGATCCAAATTTTCTGAGAATTCCATTAAAATATTCGATAAGGTTTTAGCTGTAATCGGGATTATCACTGTTGGATTGTTTATATTCTCGAACCCTTGGTATATTTTTTCTTTTATTGTTTTTACTCACCTGCTTGCCGTAAGATTTTGTACCGATAAAACAGAATCGAAAAGAAATAAATATCTGATTATCTTAATTTTAATAATCCCCTATTGTCTGGCATTTGGTTCTCAGACATGGTTTCATATACGTCTTTCTGTTTACAAATATTATTACTTCCTTCTGATATTTATATGCTTAATAAGACTGTATAGAAACATTCTGTCGATTTCAGGCTACCTTTTAGCCCTATCTGTAATGATCATTACCTTTCCCGATGTTCTTAAGACAAAAGGCTGGAAAGATTTTGTCTTTACAGAACAGACAGAAAAAGTAAAGATAAACGGATATGACCTCTACCTGGATAAACAAAGAAAAAAAGATATAGAAGATTTACGTCCCTATCTCCAAAATCAACCTAATGTCATTTACTCGAGTAATCACCTGATAGGATACCTGTATATTCTTGATGCCAACCCTCCTATCTATTATTACTTTCCTTTAAAAGATTATATGCATTATATCATCAAGAAATTGGGAAAAACCCCGGATGATTATATTTATATTGAAAGTAACGACTATCCTTTCAGCCCGAAAGAATTCGTACCTTTAAAATTCGTAAATCATCCTGAACACTATAAAGTGGTAAAAGCAGGAAGGTTTACCTTATATCTTCCTCCAAATTTCAAAAAAATTAAAACAAATGTGCGGAATAGCTGGAATTATAACTAATAATGCTGTAAACTATCAAAATGAACTTCAAAGAATGACAGATGCCATTGCGTATCGCGGTCCCGATTCTTCGCACTTTGAATTTTATGATAATGCAGCTTTAGGCCATCGCCGACTTTCAATTATAGATTTATCTGAAAATGGTAAACAACCTATGTTTTCCAGTACAAAAAAGGAATGCATTGTGCTGAATGGTGAAATTTACGGCTATCAGGCTATAAAAGATCAATATTCAGACTATGCTTATCATGGAAGCTCAGATACTGAAGTGATTCTGGCCATGTATCAGAAGAAAAAGAAAAACCTTATTCTTGATCTTCCGGGGATGTTCGCTTTTGCAATTTGGGACGAAGAAAAACAGGAGCTGTTCTGTGCGAGAGACCGTTTCGGAGAAAAACCTTTTTACTACACTATAGGAAAAGATGGTGAATTCATCTTTGCTTCTGAAATTAAAGCCATTCTGGCCTCAGGATTAATAAAGCCTGAAATTGACAAGGCACAGATAGCCTATTATCTAAAAAACGGCTACATTCATCCTCATAAAACGATTTATAAGAACATTTTCAATCTTAAACCTGCCCATACTCTGGTATATAAAGGAGGAAAAATAGATATAAAACCTTACTGGACTATTCCTGCAGAAACCTCAAAACTGAGTATGGATGAAAGTATTGAAAAATTCAAATATCTTTTAGACAATGCTGTAAAAAAACAGATGGTTGCCGATGTCCCTATAGGATCTTTTCTTTCAGGAGGCTTGGACTCCAGTACTATCGTCGCTATTGCCTCAAAATACAAGGAGAATATAAAAACGTTGGTTTACGGCTACGATGGCGGTGGCCTTAACGAGATGCCATATGCACAGGCCATTGCAGATAAATATAAAACAGACCATCATATCCTTTTAGATAAAAAACAAAAGATTTCTGAAACGTTGCAGGAAGTTTATTCATATATGGATGAGCCGTTGATGGATTCCTCCTTGCTTCCTACCCATCTTATTTTCAAGGAAGCTTCAAAAGATCTGAAAGTAATCCTTTCGGGAGATGTAGGCGATGAGCTTTTCGGAGGGTACACTTTTTATAAATACAATATCGACCTTTCACAAAAAGGCTATTACCCGGGGTATCTTTCCAAAATGCTTCTTTTGGCTGATAAATTCAGGGATATTGGATCGGAAAGACGTCTCAGAGCAGAATATAGTGATCCTCTGGATTATCATCAGAATAAAGTCCGGAATTATTTTTCTGTTGCAGAAATCAGAAAACTGGGAATCACCGATGAAGTTCCAGGGCAGGATTTCAGCTTTAAGCCAACTAATGACGATTTTAATGATCTCATGCGGATCGATCTGGAAAAGTATGTCCCGGCCAATATGTTATTGAAGGGAGACAGAACTTCCATGTACAATTCTGTAGAGGTAAGAATCCCGTTTTTGGATGTTGATTTTGCGGAATTCTGTATCCAGATGCCTTGGCAATACAAAGTCAATTCAACGGAGGATAAGATTATACTAAGAAAAGCATACTCCCAAGCCTGGACAGAAGAAATTGCGACCCGTAAAAAGACCGGTTTCGGGGCTTCTGTAAAAGACTGGTTTAAAGAACCTGAACTTCAAAATTTAAGCAGGGATCTTCTTGAAAATAAAAACAGCTATATATTTGAATTTCTGGATTTTGACGAGGTACAGAAAAAGCTTAACAGGGATCATCAGCACTGGAGCTTACTGATTTTAGCGCTTTGGTTTCAAAACAATAAAAAACATGTATAGAATCATAAAAATAGAACTGGTACAAAGTGATTATCCAAGTAAAAGAATATTTTAAATAAAATCACTTCCCTTCATTTTGAATGAACAATTAAAAGCAATATACAGCAAGGCATGAATATCTCTGTAATTATACCTGTTTACAATGCATCCGAGTTCTTGGAGAAAGCGGTAGATTCTGCTTTACAGTTTGAAGAAGTAAAAGAAATTGTACTGGTTGAGGATAAATCCACAGACAATTCATTAGAAATCTGTCAGAAGCTGGGTTTAAAAGACTCAAGGATTACATTATATCAGCATCCGGATAAAGGAAACCACGGGGCAGGAGCTACAAGAAATTTAGGACTCGAGAAGGCAGCCTGCGAATTTATCTCATTTTTGGATGCGGATGATTATTATCTTCCAAACCGTTTTGAGGCAGAAAAAGAAATCTTTAAAGAGCAGAAAGTTGAAGGTATTTTTGGAGCTATCGGCATAGAATATTTATCTGAAAAAGGCAGAAAAGAATTTCAGGATAAGTTTAAAAATATATCATTGACTACTGTTAATTTTCCTGCTGAAGGGGAAGACGTTTTGAAAGGTTTACTGGGCTTAACTTCTAAAATGTTCGGAACGTTCTTTCATTTGAACACCCTTACCCTCAGAAAATCAGCACTAATGAAGAATAATCTTCGCTTCAACGAAAATCTTCGGGTACATCAGGATTCCGATTTTATTATCAAATTAGCGTATCACTGTTATCTAAAATCAGGCGTTATAGATAAAGCAATTGCGATAAGAGGGGTTCATGACAATAACAGAATTACCAAAATCATAAGATATTCACCGCAATACAATCAGAGGCAGTCTCTTTTATGGAAATCATTAAACGACTGGGCAGATTCCAACCCATTGCCACCAGACTGTAAAAGAAAGATTTATTTAACGTACAAATCATTTGATTTATCCTTAAAAACAGGATTCAATAAATATCTTTGTACTTTTATAGAAGCGATTAAAAATCCCCAAATAATAAAAACACAATACCGTTTTACGTATCTCAACCGATAAAAATGAAAATATCCGTAGTTGTTCCCGTTTATAATGCTGAAGAATATGTCTCACAAGCCGTAGAATCAGCCCTTCAGTTTGAAGAAGTATATGAAGTTATCTTAATTGAAGATAAATCTCCAGATAACGCCCTCCAGGTTTGCCAGAAATTAGCCGAACAATATGACAGAGTTAAGCTTTACCAGCATCCTGACAAAGGAAACCATGGTGCCGGAGCTTCCAGGAATTTGGGAATAGAAAAATCTACAGGAGATTTCGTTGCTTTTCTGGACGCAGATGATTATTATCTTCCCAACCGTTTCGATGCCGAAAGGGAACTTTTTGCAGAATCAAAAGTAGATGGTGTTTATGGGGCACTGGGTGTACATTATTATTCTGAAAAGGCTAAAGAACAATATTACCCTTTATTTGGAGACAGGCTTACCACCGTATATAAAAAACACAGCCCTAAAGATGTTTTTCTCGGGCAGATCCATATGCTTGGAAGCTTTGGCCTTTTCAGTATTGATACACTGACTGTACGCAGGGAACCATTAATGAAAAAAATGAAAACCCTATTCAGAACAAATCTGAGGCTTCATCAGGACAGTGAATTTCTTTTTCGCCTTTCCTACTATCTTGATCTTTATCCTGGTATTTTAGATAAATCTATTGCTATGAGGGGGGTACATGAAAATAACCGCATCACCCAGGTAGACTCTAAAAAAATAAAACCATCCAGCACAAGAGTTTTATTCTGGAAAGAAATAAACAGCTGGGCAGCCGGTGAGGAAGCTATGCCGGATAATGTAAAGCGGCATATCAACAGGATGTACCGAAGCTTTCAGATAGCCAATGCCCCGACTGTAAAAAAATGGGGAATGATCCTGAAATACCTGATTGTAGATTATAAGAGCATACGTTCCGGACTTTACAATATCAATTTCAGAGATGATTTATTTTAAGCTGAGTTTGGATTATTTTAATTTTTGGTCTGATTTAATAGAATCTGCAATCTGTGAAGTAAGTACTTTACCGGATTCTCTGTACATATGATTTCCATCTGTATACATAAAATCATCAGCACGATTTGAAAAATCAAAAAACTTTACATGCTTTTTCTTTGAGAGATCTCCCATCAGCCTGCTGAATCCCGGAAATTTTTCATTTTCAAGAGTGATGATGTTTTTAGAAACAGGAATCCGGACCAAATAGACCGTCCCTTTTGGTTTTAGGTAGTCTATTATATCATTAATCGCTTTCAGCCTCTCCTGTGACAAAGTAGAATTTCCCAGCATTGCTTTATAATATTGCGTTTTTTCCGCAGTTCTGGCCGCTACAGAATCTTTATTCATGTCTACATTCACTTCCATCCACCCGTCTTTATGAAGATAAGTATTTGACCTTCCTAGGGCTTCCCTTTCAAGATATATTTTAAACCAGCTTCTGTTATAATTTTTGAGTAGGTATTCATAATTAGGGGACAGATCATAAAAACACATATTTTTAAGCGGAGAATTCTCTTCCGGAAAATCTTCTTTTTTCTTCACAATATTATTCAGGGACAGGTTCCAGGGATTCACGGTAAGGATAAAAATTCCATTCTTAGTGTCCGGATCCAGTTTTTTTTGTAAAGCATTGAAATAGATCTGTCCATAAGGAGATTGCACAATATTTAAAGAAAAGTTGTCAAACGGAACAGAAAGATTATTTTTCAAAACTTCAGGAACGATTCCCTGCACGCTTCTGGAGTCTCCCAAAATGATATTCTGTGGTTTTTCAGCAGCAAAATGCCTGTAATTATCATCTGTATTTCCGTCAGCATAAGACCCGAGAAACAGCAGGACGGCAACGATACCAATGATATAAAATGATATTTTAAATAAAAATTTTCCCATATTAAAACTGTTCATAGATAAAACTGCCGTTGGCAAATACTCCGTAATACATGATCATGAAGATCAAAAAAATATAAAAGGTTCTTCTCACCAAAGGATTAAATCTTTTAATATCAAGCCCATGCTCCTGATCTTTATTGATCCAGTCAATTAAGATAATTATTCCTATTAAACCTAAAATTTTAATTTTAAGAAACTGAGGAATGGAAAAAAGCGAAAGACTGAAAATCCTTTCATACATTCCGAAGGCACTTTTGAGATCCGGAGCGGCAAAAAGTACCAGCGCAAAACATACCATCAACATAGTTAACACCATATTTCCCAATTCCTTAAGTGTAGGAAAATTCCCCGAAATCTTTTTCTTTTTGTTAAGCTTATCCTTTATAATGAGTGGAATATAATAAAGCCCGTGAAGCAGCCCAAACAAGACAAATGTAAACCTTGGGCCGTGCCATGCTCCGATCAGCACAAAATTGAGAATAATGGCTGCAATAAGCCCTCTTTTCCCATAATCCCTGAACTGAATAACCAGAGGGGTAAAAACATATTCTGTAAGCCACGAAGTCAGCGAAATATGCCATTTTCTCCAGTATTCAGCAATGTTCTGAGCAAACAGCGGAAAGGCAAAGTTTTTGGTAATCTTAAAGCCAAGGAGTCTTGCAAACCCTACTGCCATATCGGAATACCCGGAGAAGTCTGCATACAGCTCAAAAAGAAACAGAATGGCTCCCAAGGCAACCGTACTTCCTGAAAGATTCTCGTAATTATGGAAAATCCCTTGTGTAACTGGCGTAATACTATTCGCTATAACCAGCTTTTTAAATGCGCCGTAAAGGATTTGTCTTGCGGCATCAGCACCTGCTTCTGTTGTGAAAACTCTCTCTTTTTTCAGTTGGGGGAGTAACAGACTTCCTTTATCTATAGGTCCCGAAGTCATACTCGGGAAGAAAGCAATATAATTGAAAAATGCCAAAATATCTGTTTCAGGCTTCAGTTTGTTATTTTTAATATCAAGAAAATAACTTACAATCCTGAAGGTATAAAAGCTGATTCCCAAAGGCAAAATAATACTAAGCGTAAGCTTGTTTTCAATACTGAATAACTTGGCAAAGGAATCAATAAAAAATCCGAAATACTTAAAATAGAAAAGGGTTCCTATCGCCAAAATCAGACCTAAATTGATATAAATCTTTTTTGTCCGGCCTTGGCTTTCACCAATTTTAAACCCTAAATAGTAAGCCAAAGCAGAACTTCCTGCCAGAAGAGCCAGAAATCTCCAATCCCAAAAACCATAAAAAACATAGCTTGAAATCAGTAAAAGAATATTCTGTAATTTCAGATTCTTTTTACATACAAACCAGTAAAAACCGAAAACGGCAGTAAAAAAAAGCAAAAAAGCAATAGAAGTAAACTGCATGATCTTTGTTTAAATCTCATTAATAGTGGGAAGCATCTACAAAAAGATGGTTTCCGTTAAAATGTTGCCCCCCGTTGATGCAGAGTTCAACGATAGCAGCCACATCTCCTCCTTCCAGCTTCTCTTTCAGAGGATATCCGGAAACAATCATTTCCTTCATCCTTTCATCCATATCTTTGTGAAAATCTGTAGAGATAAAAGATGGGGAAACAGAATTGCATGTAATCCCAAATTTCACATTCTCCAATGCCCAGCTTTTGCTCATCTGAAGCAGATATGCTTTATTGGAATTGTATACAGAAGCTCCAATGGCAGGTGAAAGCATTGATGAAGAAAGGATATTAATAATCCTTCCCAGTTTTTTCTTTCTGAAAACACTGATACATTTCTGTGTAACCTGGAGGGCTGGCATCACATTATTCTTAAAATCATCAAGGATTTTTTCAGCTTCTGTTTTATGGAAATAAGTATCGATAAATGTACCGCTGTAATAATTATTGATCAGAATATGTGGATCAAAGGTTTCTATCTCATTCAGAAAAGCAGTCATTTGCCCTTCAGATGTAAAATCGATCTGAAATGCTTTTGCATTGGGAAATTTACATTCAATCTCTCTAGCTGAATCTTCTGATCTCCAATATGTAAATAACACTTCATATCCTTTTTCCAAAAGAAAAAGGTTGATTATTTTACCTATCCCGGATGAACCCCCGGTCAAAACAATTTTTTTCATTAAAATTCCTTGATTTGTATTTTACCTGAAGCTACCGTTTTAAGGTCGGCATTGATAAATTTAAATGTAAATGTATTCACCTTTACAGCTTCTGACTGCTCTGTTACGACGGCTTCAAAATTTAAAACATCATCCAGATACACCGGATTTTTAAAATTGATTGTCTGTGAAAGAATCATTACATCCTCCGATGGAAGCAGTTCCCCGATAAAATAAGAAAGAAAGCCGTTCAGAATATTACCGTGCATCACTTTTGACCGAAATCCTTTATTCTTTGCAAATTCCTCGTTGGTATGCAGAGAATTCCGGTCTTTAAAAACAGAGATAAAACCGTTATAAACAAGATCATCTACCTTAAACTCATGCTTAAAAGCCTGGTTTTCATAAAGTATCATTATTTAGTAAGTATACAGTCTATCATTTCTCCTACATTATTCCAACTTTGGATTTCTGATGATGTAAAACGTACTCCAAAGGCTTTTTCCACTGCTACAATTAGCTGAATATGAGAAAGAGAATCCCATTCTTCTACGTCTTCTGCAGTTGTTTCAAAACTTAGCACAATCGTATCGTTATCTAATTCATCGTGGAAAATCGTGGTCAGCTTTGCTAAAATTTCATCTTTATTCATAATATTTTTGTTATGATTTATTATTTATTGTTGATATATACTTGTTTCGGTTGGTAGCTGTCTACGTTCAGAATCCATTTCCCATTATGCTCAGTAAAGCCCAATCTTTCATAATGATCTTTCACCATTTGGTTTTTGGAGGTAGGAAGATATTCTCCCAGAACATTTTTGAATCCGTGCTTTTTGGCAGTTTCCACAATGGTGTTCAGAGTAAAATCCTCCATTCCTCTTTTAAGGACACGGCAGCTCATCAGCCAGGTATCTATGAAAAGGGTTTCCGTATCTTTCTTTTCCAAAACAATAACACAGATCAGTCCATTGTCACCATATTTATCTTCCAGTGTGAAAGAAATAGTGTGATGCTCCTCAGAATTAATCAAGCTGTCAATATCCTGCTCCGTGTATCTCACCGTTCTTAAATTAAACTGGTTGGAACGCTGCGTGAGCTGTGAAACTCTTGGTTTTGAAAAGCTGTCGAAAGGTTTCACATCAGAAACCATATTCATACTTTTCAGGAAATCTTCCACATTGGTAAAACTGTCCAGATCGACTGCTCTCTGTGCTTCAACCTGATACTGTTTGGTTCGTTCAGCGTCATTCTCTGAGAAGCTGGATGTTTCAAAAAGATTCAGCCCGTATAGATATTCCAGATATTCTGCCGGATCTTCTGGTAGTTCGGGAACGCAGACTTCAGGAAGGTTTTCACGTACGATATTTCGTTCAAACGGATTGTCATCAAGAAACACCATGGAATCCAATCCTATATTAAGAATACTTTGGATCTTTCTGATATTATCCGCTTTATTATCCCAGTTAGCTACAAAAACCGCAATATCATTCAGCTTAAGGACCATATCGGGATGCTTTTCAAAAGGTTCTTTGGCCTTATCCTCATCATTCTTGCTGCAAACAGCCAAAATTACACCTCTTCTCTGAAGTGCCTTAATCCAGTGCTGAAACTCGGTGAACGCTTTTCCTATTCCCAAACTCCCTATCTGAATCTTTTCCAGGCCATCATCACCAATGATTCCACCCCATGTGGTATTATCCAGATCCAGAATTAGACATTTCTTAAACTTTCCTTCCAAAGAGGAAATAATACCGTTGATATGGTGGGCAACAATCGGGAGAGCATCCAGTGAAAGCACCATTTCTGTGTTTACATAGATATTTGGAGAGAACATGAAATTTCTTCCCCATTTATTCTGGATCGAAAGAAGATCTGCAATAAAGAAGTTGTCATTCTTGATCGCCAGTTCCGCCGAAAGCAGATAATTCAGTTTATTCAACTGAAAGACAAAGGACGATTCTACCTTATTGGAAAAGTTTCCGAAAATCTGATTATTGATCGCCGGAAAATTACAGTAGATCACCCTGCTTTTGGTTCTGTTCTGAATAGTGTGGTAAAGGTCCTCGATATAGGAAATCTTGGTGTCCGCAAAAGCAATCTGCGTATCATAGGATTTGTAATATTGGCTTAATAATTTATGAGAGGACTCAAAGATGATCGTATAATCTGCATTGAACTCATAATATTCTGAGGTAGGGTCTAAAATCTGCCGGGAAATCTGTCCGAAATCGGCTTCGAAAATTTCAAGTACGAAACCTTCATTCATAGCCGTTCCTTTCATAGCAATATTAAGAAACTGTGTAGCAGTATCGCCCAGTAATGCCACCTTAATCTTTTTAAGATGAGGGATGTCTCTGCGGAGTCCTTTTTTCAGTTCCGAAAACGTTTTGTACATGAATTTTTATTTTATTAAAATATGAATGTACCTGTTCTCAATGCTGCCAATTCCGGATTATGTCTTTTAAAGGCTTCCGTAAGTCCCGGATCTTTAGTATAGCTGCATACTGTATATGCTTTGAGAACATTCGCATTTTTTTTCATTGTGTTTGTTTTGTTGCAAAAATAAAGATTTTATCTGATATTTACTTTTCTAAGATAATCTCTAAGCGGTTTTTCAATAAACTGATAGAACAACATCGAAGTCATGATAAGTACCGCCAGATAAATCCAGAACACGCTGTTAATATCGAGTTTATAATTTTGCCATTTCAGAATTTCCCTCAGGATATACAAAACGGGGATATGGGTAATGTAAACCGCATAACTTACTTCACCCAGGTATTCCAGCGGCTTCAATTCCAAAATTTTTGTCACCCTTCCGTTATTCCATGAGATTAAAAGAATAAGCGGAATAAAAAGCACTGCCATAAGTCCGTTATGATAAAAAAGAGGGACAAAGATCAGCGAAAGCATCACAGCGGCAAAGACCAGAATTACAGGAATATCATAGTTTTTCTGCTTAAAATTATTCATAAAGAATAATCCGGCAAGGTTTCCCACTAAAAATTCGCTTATATGCATCAGCGGGAAATAATACAGAAACTCATGGCTTTCTGTATGTGGTCCTTTGTAGGATGGTGAAGCTTCATAAAGATGGGAGAATACCTGTGTAATGATCCACAGTACAATACCCGTCACCCAGATGCTTTTATTTTTTTTGGAGTAAAAATAATTGTACAGCACAGGAAAAATCAGATAAAACAAAAATTCCACTGAAATAGACCATCCCGGGAAATTCAGGATCATTGCTTTACCCGGAATCCAGCTCTGCAGCCCAAACAAATACAAAAAAACATTGATAATACTGAAATTTGAATATCTGGTGACCAGATAGAGCAGCAGCCCCACTACATATAACGGATATATCCTTGCGAACCTGTTTTTATAATATTCTAAATACCCAATTTTCTCTTTTTTATGATACGCTACAATCATAATAAAACCCGAAAGAATAAAAAAGTAGCTCACCCCAACGTTAGCTTTTAAAAAGACATTTGAAATATAATCTGTCTTATAAACAAACATATCTTTATTAAAATGAGAAATAACTATAGCTATAGCTGCAAGGAATCTGGTAAAGGTAATCTGGCTTATCTTCATTCACAAGAACTGTTCAACAGCTTTATAATAATAGTTAGTTAGAGATAAAATATTTAGAAGGCCTTTTAAAACATTTCCCCTCCCGTTATGAAAATATACGGTCGGGCAACATGAACAATATCGCCTTCTCTAAAAACTATTTGACAAAAACTCCGATATACTTCCCTTCATATTCCACAACCGTAGTTTCTATGTTATTTTTTTCACAGAAATCCTGGTAGGCAGAGTTGTCACCAATATCATCACTGATAAAGACACCTCCTTTTTTCAGATGTTTATATAGCTCATCATACGCCCACATTCTTCCGTTGTAACTTTTATCAGAATCATAATGGAGAACATCAAAAACTGAATTCTCAGCAAAAATCTTAGGTAGCGATTCTCTATCTGCAAAACGGAATAATTTCCAATTTTTCTTAAGATTCTGCGGCACAATGTAGCCTACGTATTGGTCTCCATCCTGAGCCAGGTAAGGCATATCTGAGCTGTACAATGTCCCCTCCCTTTTCGTAAGAGACAGAAGTGAGGCCAGCGATGACCACCCATATGCTACACCTGTTTCCACCACATGCTTTGCATTGGCAAATTCGCATGCATAATACATCAGCTCCAAAGCTCCGGGGCCACCCATTTTTACGGGGCACGCCTTTTCCTTTTGTTCTGCCGTTTCTAATACCTCTGCATAATCTGTACGAAAAGCATCTATGGTAAACCCGAACAGTCTTGAAACAGCCTCTGTCTGGGAAACGGCTTTTCCGGCAGCCCACGAATTTGTTTTTTCCTTTCCTTTAAAGGCATTACCTCTGTTGACTGTATTTTTAATTATTTTCCGGCCCAATTCCGGATAAAGATCGGGTCTTTTCAAATACCCTATAAATGTCTTGAGAACCCTTGTTATTTCACTCACTGTGTTGTATTTAATACCGCAAAAATAAATATTTTTTTCTCATTTATGTAAAAACAGATTATATTTGTGAGACCCAAGTGAAATAAAAAAAAATAAAAGCTCCCATATGCTCTACAATTTTTTCGAAAAAATATACAGAAGGCAGCAGCTTTCTATCCTGAAAAAGAACCCTAAAGTATTTTTTGAAAATATCAGATTGGGTATAGGAGGACGCTTCATTCTGGATAAGGATATAAAAAAAATAAGCATCGGAAAGTCTGTAGAATTTAGAAATTATACTTGTATTCTGGTGATGAAAGATGCTAACTTAGAGATAGGTGACCATTTTTTCATGAATAATTTCTGCTCGATCAACTGTCTGGAACATATTTCAATTGGTGAGAATACATTATTTGGTGAAAATGTCAAACTTTATGACCATAACCATACTTATGAGACCTCTCCGGCATTCAAGCTCCATCCGTCTAAATTTACCAAAGCTCCTATAAAAATAGGCAGCAACTGCTGGCTGGGAAGTAATGTTACAGTACTGAAAGGTGTTACGATAGGTGACAACTGCATTATCGGAGCAGGATGTACCATATATAAAGATGTTCCTGCCAATACGCAGGTTATCAATAAGCAGGATTTAATATTCAACTCTCTTTAAATTCAATTGAAATCATCGCTAATTTGCTCATAGTACTTATATCTTGTAATTCAGACTGCTGACCCATACCTAATAAAAACTGGGATAAAAAACTTCCATTACTTTACAGAAATTGTCAGGGAATATCAAGGGAACAGAAACTAATTTTAAAACAAAAAAATGAAATTTTCTATATTGGTCGCTCATTATAACAACGCAACTTTTTTCAGAGAGTGTTTTGAAAGTATTATAAAACAAACATACACCAACTGGGAAGTAATTATTGTAGATGACTACTCATCAGAATCAGAAAAAAATGAGTTGAAAGAATTAATTGCCGGTGATCATCGTTTTGTTCTGTTTGAAAATGAAAAAAACCGGGGTGTGGGGTACACTAAAAAAAGATGTGTAGAACTCGCTACCGGTGATATCTGTGGATTTGTAGATCCTGATGATGCTCTAACTCCCGATGCCCTGGAAGAAAGTATAAAGATATATTCGGACAGTAAAATAGTTGCAACGTACTCACAATTTTATATATGCGATGAAAATCTTGCTATCAATAAGCTGTTTCCCTATTCTAAAAAAATAAAGAACGGAAGAAAAACTTTTTTCAATATACAATTTGATATTGCTCATTTTTTCACTTTTAGAAAAGAAATTTATCATACTACAGAAGGGATAGACGAAACACTTACTTCATCTGTAGACCAGGATTTATACTTAAAACTGTATGAAAAAGGGAATCTATTTTATATAAATAAAAGTCTTTACTTATACAGAATTCATACAAATGGGGTTTCTCAAGACAAAAAGAAAAAAGGAAAACTGCATACAAACTGGCACATCGTATTATACAATACCCTTAAAAGAAGACAAATTCAAATGCTTTACAATAAGGATATCAACACCATTGAATCTCTTCCAAAATTTATCTTTGATAAACAAAATACATTAATTTCAAAAATTTTAAGAAAAATATCATGTCTGAAAATCAGAAAATAAAAGTCCTTTTCAGACACCGTTCCATGGAGATGGGCGGCGTAGAAAAAGTGATTCTCAGTATTCTCAATAATCTCAATCCTGAAAAATTTGATATAACAGTATGTCTGAATATGAATCAGGGTGAGCTTAGAAATGAATTCCCGGAACATGTTAAAAAAATATATTTTACTGACGGAAAGGAAGATCTATCAAAAAATCCATTGATCCTTAGGCTCCAATTGATTCGCAGGAGACTGAAGCTTTCCCGCACCCTGAAAAACAATAAAATCTCTGACCATCTCTTAGGGAATGAAAAATTCAATATTGAGGTTGCTCCTACTTATTCAGCATTTTCATCTGTTATCAATTCCAGCAACATAGCCTCTAAGAAATTAGGCTGGTTTCACTCTGAAATCAATTTGCCTAAGCTACAGCCACTGGTTCCTGAGATTCTGGACAATTTTCAACAATTTGACCATATGATTTACTGTTCGCAAAAAATCAAGGACCTGATGCACAAATATTATCCGGAGCTAAAGTATCCTGAAGAAAGTGTAGTGATCAATGCTATTCCTATTGAAGAAATCAAGAGAAAAGCACAGGAAAAAATAGAACCTCTTCCTCAGGGCCCTGTTTTTGTTTCTGTAGGGCGCCTTCACGATAGAAAAGGGTACCACAAGCTTATTGATGCCCACAAAAAATTAATTGATGAAGGTTTCCACCATAATATTATCGTTATAGGCAGCGGTGAAGAAATGAAAAACCTTACCGAGCAGATCCGGATGAATAATGTTCAGGATACGTTCATCTTAAGCGGTAATAAGATGAATCCTTATCCTTATGTAAAAAATGCGGATTATTTCATTCTGCCTTCCGAATCTGAAGCGTGGCCGCTGGTCATCGCTGAAGCTTTAATACTTCAGAAACCTATTATTGCCACCGATACGGGAGATGTAGGAGTGATGATCAAAGACCGAGAAACCGGTTACCTCATCAATTATGAAACGAATGAGATGTATGCTGCCATGAAGACTTTTCTTACAGACCCTGAGCTTATTGCCCGGATCAGAAAAAATCTGGAAACCATAGAGGACCAGTTTGATAATCAGAAAATTTTTAATGCAGTGGAAGGAATTCTTGAAAATCTTTACAAAAAAAATTAATGGGCGGAATATCCTCCGGCCACCACAAGATTCGAGCCTGTAACCCACTTTGAAGCATCCGAAAGCAGGAAAATACATGCGTTGGCTACATTTTCAGGCTGCCCTATTCCCAGCGGATGCTTTTTAAGAATATCTTTTACGGCGTCTTCACCTATGTTTTCAAACATTTTTAATCAGTTCTTCAAGATTTGCAGCATTGGTAATATCCGCAATAATGGTTTTTGCTTTGGTATCCGGACCCAGCATAGATACTGTTTTCTGCAACTCTTCCTGGTTTCTGGCAATGAGAATAAGATCTGCTCCGCTCTTGCTGCATTCTGCAGAACAGCTTCTCCCGATACCGGAAGAAGCGCCTGTAATAAGAATTATTTTATCTTTTAAAGAAAACTGATTCACTAATCTTCGAAGTTTTCTTGACCAATAATATTCATGAGATCAGAAACAGTCTCTATATCTTTAAAATAATTTGCATCAATTTTCTTATCGAAACTTTCATCAACAAAAGCAATTACAGAAAGCAGGCTGATGGAATCATAACTTTCCAGCTGTCTCAGGTTTGTTTCAATTGTTAATGCTTCTTTTTCTTCTAATTCTTCTTGCAATTTCTCTAAAAAAACGGATGTCTTCATATATTATTATTTTACCAATTTATACTACTTCTCTAAATATTCAGCACGGTTGCTCCCCAGGAATATCCCACACCAAAACCGGCCATCAATACCCTGTCGCCATCTTTCACTATTCCTTTATCCATCATATCTTTCAGGGCAATGGGAATGGTTGCGGAAACTGTATTTCCTGTGTTCTCCATATCTATATAAAACTTTTCTGCCGGTATTTTGGTTTTCTTCCTTAAATAATTCAGCATAAAAGAATTGGCCTGATGAAAAACAAAATGATCAACATCTTCCATCGTCAGCCCATTTTTTTCTAAAGTTTCTCTTACCAATCCCGGAATATTTTCAATAGTAAAATTAAAAATTTCAGGTCCGTTCATGTAAAGGTTCTCCGGATCAAAATCATGTTCAGGATTAAGTTCAAAATCTTTTTTGAAAGCTCCCTTCTTTACAATGAGATTTTCAGCGCCACTTCCGTCTGTACCAAGGCAGAACTGATAATCCCTGGCATTTTCATCCTTCTCCACAATTACAGAGGCTGATGCATCCCCGAATATGCTTCGGTTGGCCTTATCTTTTGGATTGATATGCTTTGTATAAGTTTCTGATGTGATTAATAAAATACTTTTCGCAATACCGGCTGCTACTAATCCTTTAGCAAAAGCCAGTCCATAAATGAATCCGGAGCACCCAAGATTAAAATCCATTGCTCCGATATTCCTTCTAAGGCCCAATCTGTCCTGAAGAATACAGGCAGTAGTGGGAAGAAAATAATCCGGGCTTTGGGTACAAAAGAGGATAAAATCTACCCTTCTCCTATCATAATTCACGAAAAGTTTTTCTGAAGATTTTACAGCAAGTTCCAGAACAGTTTCTTTGTCTGAAGAAATATGACGCTGTCTGATCCCTACTTTTTCATGAATCCTATCAGAACTCCAGTCAGGAAATTCTTTCTCAAGATCCTCATTGGTAAGAATCTTATCGGGCAAATAATATTCTATTTTGGAAACTTTTATCATAGAAATTCTTTTTCTTTGTAAAAATAAAAAACAAAATTCACAATAATGATGCTCCTATTCAGAATCATATTGAAAATCCGTTCCCTATATGAAGACATGGTGAAAAATGCTGCAATAAAAGTAGCAATACATCAGGGTATGAAAGTTGGTGACAATTTGTATGTTCAAGGTATTCCAAACTTTGGTTCAGAATGTTTCCTTATAGAAATGGGTGATAATGTAACAATTGCAGAAAGTGTTTCGTTCATCAATCACGGCGGAGATGGCCGGGTAACCAAAAGAATTGAAAAATATAAAAACGGAAGAACTTTCGGAAGAATAAAAATCGGCAACAATACCTTTATTGGAAAAGGAACTATTCTTTTGCCCGGGGTTTCTATTGGAAGCAATTGTATTATAGGCTCATTAAGTGTTGTCAGCAGTTCTATTCCTGATAATTCAGTTTATGCAGGAGCTCCTGCAAAATTCATCTGTACAATTGAGCAATATGGGGAAAAATTATTGGCAAACAACACGGTTTACCCTTTAGAATTAGAAGCAGATCGATCTGCTTTAGAAAAATACCTCATCAAAAATCTCCCTCACAATTATAAACCTGTAAAAAAATAAATGTCACAAAAAAAGAAAGTCCTTATTCGTATAGGTTCTCTCCGGCATGGCGGCGCAGAAAAAGTTCTCATCAACTTTCTCAAAAACCTTCCTGAAGACAAGTATGAAATAGACCTGCTGATCAATCTTTATACAGGAATGTATATCAAAGAGGTTCCGTCATGGGTCAACCTGCAATATCTTCTTAAAGGTGAGATGATTACCACCAACAGACCTCACGAAATTCCTGTGAAAGCATGCAGGGTACTCTATCAGAAACTATTTCTTTGGTTTCCGGCTCTTCTTTACCGGTTTATTCTGAAAAACAAAAAATACGACGTAGAAATAGCAGCTATCCACGGAATGTACAGAGAACTTCTTTCCAGTCCTCAAAAGGATTCAAAAAAAATCATCTGGATACAGAACGATATTTTTAATCTGAAAGAATATACACCAGATGTGATCAGACAGCTTTTCAGGTTTGACAGGATACTGGTTATTTCTAACAAGCTTAAAGAGGAAATGCAGAAAGCTTCACAAAATGAAAGAGAAAAACAGGCGGTTATTAAAATTTATAACCCAATAGATAAGGATGACACTCTAAATAAAGCAAATACAGCCATCAATGACTATCCTTTTTCAAATACTATTCCCACTTTTATTACTATTGGAACTGTTTATCCCCAGAAAGGCTATGACAGGCTTCTGGAAGTACATAAAAAACTGATTGATGAGGGGCTGACGCATCAAATCATCATTATTGGTGATGGCTTTGATTTTGAGAATATTCAGACCAAACTTAATCAGTTGGGGCTTCAGGAAACTGTAAAAATGCTCGGCTTCAGAAGTAATCCTTACCCTTATCTGAAAAGGGCTGATTTTTATGTGATGTCTTCAAGACATGAAGGCTTCCCTACCATTATCGCGGAAGCTTTGATCTTGAATAAACCAATTGTATCTACAGATGTTTCCGGAATAAAAGACCTTCTTCAGGAAGGAAAACTGGGCGTCATTACTCCAAATTCTGAGGATGGGATTTATGACGGAATGAAAAAACTTTTGACCAGCAAGGAGCTCGCCACTCACTATGAAAAAGAAATTGCAACGACTGATTTGCCCTTTGTTCTACAGAAATCTGTAGCACAACTTCAGGAAATCATTGATGAATTATAAAAAACTTAAAATGGATTACACTGTTATACAAAAAGATTTTTACAGGGAAAGCGGAAAATGGCTCTCTTTATTCGGGATCTGGAAAAAATGTATTAATCCGAATCTGCATTTCATCTATGTTTTAAGGAAGGCTCAGGAGTACAGCAAAAAGCCTGTTTTAGGGATGTTCTGGAAATTTGTCCTCAGACATTATCAAATAAAATACGGCTATCAGATTTATCCCGAAACGGAAATTGGAGAAGGGTTTTACTTAGGCCACTGGGGAAGTTTAGTGATCAATCCTAAAGCTAAAATAGGTAAAAACTGCAATATCGCGCAAGGCGTTACGATCGGCCAACAAAACAGAGGCAAGCTTCAAGGTTTCCCTACAATTTGTGATGAAGTATGGATAGGAGCCAATGCTGTAATCGTGGGTGGAATTACTATTGGAAGCAATGTTTTAATTGCACCCAATTCGTATGTCAATTTTGATGTTCCTGCCAATTCTGTGGTAGTTGGAAATCCCGGAACAATTTACCCGACAGAAAGAGCCACAGAGGCTTATATCAATAATAAAATATAAAAATCCGTGCTATAAATTTATAAATCTATATAACATTTTCCTTAAAAATTAATTTCCCTATTGTAGGAAAATATTTTTTAATCGACTTTTGTTAAAGGAATTTTTAAAAATAAGGCTTTGTCTTAAATTTTAATCTTTCCAAAAAAACACAACCCATAAAAACTCACCTTCTAAGCGTAACCCAGTTTTCTATATTACCTCATTTTTTATTATTCCCTAAACCCATACTTCAAGAATCTGATTTAAACCAAAAGGTAATCTTACATAAGAAAACAGTAAATAGCCAGAGTGTTCGGGGTAAATACTGATCAGCTCTTCTATCATTTTGGAACCACAAAGATGACGATTCCCAATATTATAATATCTATCAGAAACGTAAATAAAAATGAAACTGAAGTTTGAAATTTTATGAAAACTTTACTGCCCGGATATTCAGTTCTTCTCTTCTTATTTTCAAAAAATCCTGAGGACGAATACCATTCTGCTCATAGAAGATATTGGAAAAACTTTGTCTGTTACTAAACCCGCAAGCTTCTGCAATATCCTCAATAGAATATTTCGCCCAATTCCTATCATTACATATCTTTTCTGTAGCGTACCCTATCCTTAGTTTATTAATATAGGTATTAAAGTTACTTTGCTTAAATTCGTTGATATATTGTGAAAGATAAGAAGTATTGGTTTCAAAATCTGAAGCAAGCTTTCCTGCGGTTAATCCTTTTTCAAGAAATCCATTACACTTCTCAAATTCAGAGAAATTTTGTTTTAATTTTTTGAGTAGTTTTGAATCCATTTTGGAAGTTCTTTCTTTGCTGGCTTTCTCTTTAGGAAAATCAATATTGTTGATTTTAGTGAGAAGCTCCTCGTATTTTCGCTGTACTTCTTTTTTGCTTTTCGATCGGTAATATAAAACAGATCCCAGAATCAAAATTAATACGCCACTTACTATAAGGAGATACTTTCCATAAGAATTTGTATGCTCCAAATTTGCTTTTGCCTCCAATAATGCTTTCTCATCATAATCTTTATGTATCCGTGTAGACAGATATTTGAAATCATTTGAAATTAATTTATCCGCTTTTAAGAGTTGTCTGGTGTAGTATAATTCCTGTTTCGGGTCATTATATTTTTTGTAATAGTTAATAAGTTCCTCAAAATTTTTCCGCAATTCCGGAAGGATAAAATGATGCTTGTTGAAAATAGAATCCACTTTCCTGTAATTTTCCAAAGCCAGTTGTTCCTTACCCTGTTTTTGAAAGCTTTGACCTTTGTAAAAATAAATTACGGAGATCCAGGTAAAATCATTTATTTTAATTAATTCCGGAAGAGCAAGATCAAAACTTCTGATCGCATGATCATATTTTTTCTGATGGAAATCGGAGATACCTTTAGCTTTTTCAAAATAGCTTTTTTCCAGATAGAAAGATTTGTCTTTTGGTATTTTATTCAGACCTTCATTTATTAATTTTTGGACTTCCTTATCTTTTCCAAAAGACTGATAACAGATGATTATCTGGTGTAGCGTATTAAGATAACCTTTCTGATTATTATAGATGAGATTGGGGTGGATATTCGCTTTTGTATTGGCTTCAAAATAGTTTAAGCATTGCTGGAAAATTGCCATGGCTTCCTGATAATATCCCAAATAGCTTTTTACAACCCCTACATGATACAGATTTTCATATTTCAAATATTGGTCTTTAGCATTTTTGGTGTATTCATATCCTTTTAGATATTCATCCAAAGCAGGCTGGAATTTTCTGTAATTAAAATAGTAGATAACTCCTTTATTCATATAGGAGTTACCGATAAGATCTTCATTTTTTGACAGTTTTGCAGCTGCAATTGAGCTATCGGCATATTTCAGTTTTTTGTCCGGTGAGAATAATATAGCATCCTTATAAATTTGATAGAGTTCGGCATAGTTTTTTTCTTTTTTGGCAGTAGATATTGCCAGATTGACAAAGACAAACGCCCGGGTATCGTTTTCATCATATTCCCAATATTTATTTCGCAATTTCGAATAGAAATCTTGCGCTTGCAAAACTGTGGTTAGGAAAAATAAGAAAAATCCTATTTTTTTTTGGATCATTTGCGTGTTTTTATAAAAAGTAAGCCAAAAATAAAGAAAAAAACTACTGATTAGATGAGATAGTTTGAAATTAATTACATTCTTTTTAAAAAAAATAACAAATTAATAATCAATTACTTACCAGAGGTCAATGTAAAGATTTATAAATTTTTACATCAGGATTCATAAATCTGCCCTACAATTTCTTGGATGCATTGCTTCACCATCTTACCTTAGCAATGTAAAAATTCAAAATTTATGGACATAAAATTTTGTTAAACCATTTAATCTATGAATACTAAATAATAATTTAAAACAAAAAAAATGAAGAAAAAAATTATTGTCAACTGCCATAATTAGCTTTTGTCAATAACTTTCTATTAAAACGATAATGATGAATTAAAAAGCCATGGCCAAGTAGAACATACAGACATTGAAGTGTAAGTAATTTATGAGGAACATTTTTGGGGAGTCTTACCGCATATTGCTTCTTCCCGACAAAACTGCCCCTCGACTTAAAAAAAATAAATGACGGTCAGCCATTTTTACACTTTACTTAACCTCAACTCAGGTAATATTTTATTTATTGCGAATTCTATTCTTCAATAATAGTTGGGATTGGAATTCATTGTCTATAATATAGATTTCCCTGTATCATACAAAAATCAAACATCCTATTTCGAAAAAACACTTTTAATTTTATACGTATGAAAAAAAAATCGACACTAAAGATTTTTGCTGCAGTATTCTGTATTGCATCGTCTCATACATTTTCGAGGACAATTCCCGTCCCCGGGCATAATGAGACCAGTATTGGATTCAAACACAAAACACCCGTCCCGCCGAGTGTTTACGATTTGGATCCTCTTATCATCGTTTCACAAAATGTGAACGAAAAAGGGCTTGTCGTCATGAGCGGCCAGCTTTCCAAACCTTTTACTGACAGTAATATTCTCCTCTCTGTCAAGTATCAAAACGCTCAGGGAGAATGGATGACAGCATGGTGTAAAACTTTATACTCCTACAATCAGTATAATGAGATTCTAAAAGCAACTTTTGAATTGCCTGCTTCTGTAAACGCCACTTATAATTTAAAGGTTGAATTAAGCTCAGATTCCGGCACAGCTAATTTCAGCAGCGTGTACTGGGGTAAAACAGTAAATCATTACAAGTTATCTGATTATTCAGCAGCCAATTGCGATCTGGATGAAAATGAATACACTATTCTTCTAACACCAAAAAAAGAAGGAACTCTTATCACAGATGCTAATGGAAAAGTAACAGGGGTAAAGGACAGGGTGACCTCAGCATATTGGTGGAATAAGCTGGGCACTGTTATTATGAATAACAAAAAGGATGACAACGTTTTTTCGCCCACATCCCCTGCTGTTATCGACAATGATAATGGCGTAAAATCGGTTAAAATGACGAATTCAGGAGCCCCTACGGATATATTGGGAGCAACTCCCGAATCGATATACAACGAAATACCCGGACATCCTATTCCATATTTGTACACGTATAATGATCCTGTATATATGTTTGCAGGAAAATTTTCTATCAATGGTTTGTTGCTGAAATTCAGCCAATGGCCGGGAGATCCAAACGGACCAGGTTATCATGATTTCAGGAATCCAAATCAATTACAAAGCAGATATTTCAACACCTACAATACGATCTACGAAAAGCTGGCAGATTTTATTACAGATCAGGAGCCAGTTGTTGTAGTTTCCAGCCAGGCAACAGGATTCCGGGTTTATAAAAGTGACGGACAGTTTATCAGTATAAAATCGGCAACGGGACAGAGTAATTACGGAGCGTTATTTTTTGGATATGGCAACGATCAAGGGGGAACTAGAAGAGGTCCGGGATCTGAAAACCTAATCATTTCAAATACTCCTGAAATGACACTTTACGGAATGGGTGCTCTAAGAAATGATGCTACAACTTCCTCTCAATCTGTAAGATCTCTATCAGACATCGAGTCTGAGATTGCTAAGTTCATCAATTATGTAGGCGTTTTTGGCAACGTTAAACTGAGTACTACAGATTGTGCAAATGCCTGTTATCTATTAAATGCAGGAGCTGTTCCCGACAACAGTGCAGTAGACTGGACCAAAGCTCCAAACAGTTATGTTTTTACCGGAAAGGATAAAAATGGAAGCCAAGTGGATGGTTTATATATTCCTGTAAAAAAAGCTTACGAAATGTGGGCTAAAGGAGGAGATTTTATGAAAGATGACAATGGAAATTATACTAAAATTCCGGATGGTATTGCCAAAGCAGGGCTGTATTGGGAAGATGAACCTGGACTCATAAAATCTGTTACTTTAGAAGGCACAGGAAAAGATGCAAGGATCAAAGTAATGATCAACAAAATAAAAGAAGGTAATGCTGTTATTTCATACAAAGTGGATGACAAAATCTACTGGACATGGCACGTATGGGCAACGGATGACCCTTCTATAAACGGAAGCACTTATCATCACGGTTTCGAAAAAGATAAAGATGGTAATCCCGTTACCAACTGGAAGTGGATGGACAGAAACCTGGGTGCAACTAATGCGAATTTTGTAGGCAACGACTGGCATAAATCTGCCGGACTGCAATACCAGTGGGGAAGAAAAGATCCGTTTCCATCGTTTGGTCTTAAGGACTTAAGCCTTTATCCAATCAATGGGGAGATCAATTTGTCTTACACAGATCCTGCTTTTCAGTCTAAATTCATAAAAGTAAGGGGAAATAAATACACTGCCGAAATCAATACGGGAACAGATACGCCTAACGGAAATATCAGATTTTCTATACAAAACCCGATCAGCTTTATCGCAACGCCGGTGTTTGTAGCTAAAAAAGGGGAAGCTTTATTAAATGATGGTGAAGATTTCTTAAAACAGAATGACAACAACAGCTGGACACAGGTTGGCATCACCACGTGGTTTTCAAAAGAAAAATACAAGAAATACCTTCCTCCTTACCGCGAAAATATCGCAGCGTGGGATCTTTGGGGAGATACTCGCCAGGGGAATTATTCAGATATTGATGATGCTGTGGTGGGAGAAGCCAGTTCAAGATATGCTCTGAAATCACCATATGATCCATGTCCGTGTAACTGGAGAGTTCCTTCAAATTATTTTTCAGGAGGAAGAAATTCCGGTACTCCAATGCCTAACGAAAACAGATACAGTCCTTGGGGAAAACATACCGGAAATACGGTTGATCCTGAGTTCAGCCCTACAGCTTTAAATGCTGATTATCCGGGGATCAAGGTTTATCCTCAGTTTGGATTCGATTTTTCAGGGGTTTCCGGAATGAATCTGGGCAAATTCCCTATTAATGGAAATTATGAATCATATCCAAATGGAACAGGTCCGTTAAAATACGGAACAGGATGGATCACTCCGGTGGTGAACTTCCAGGATCAGAGTGCAGATGGTGGTTTATTAACGTCTACATTTATGACGGCAACTGAAGTAATCAATCAGGTAAGATATCCTTCATTTGGTGCTGCAGGTCTAACTTTAATTTCAGATCCGTTAAGCGGCTCCAAACCAAGACCGGGATGGCACAGATTCTCCAGCAGTGCTTATATAGGCAGTGGCGGTGTTCGTTGTATATACGACCCTAACAGTGCCTTTATGCCGGCAGCTTTTGAAACGGAATTCGTAGCTTCAACTACGGAAACCTATTCTCCGGAAACTGTAAAATCATGGACTAAACTACCAAACAGTTATGTAGAATACACCAATCCTGCTTTGGTAACTCCTAATCCGAACGGAAATAAAGTAGATCCCAATAAGGATAATGACAGGATCATTGAAATTCCAATAAGAAAAGCCTACGCTATGCACAAGCTGCATTTAAGCACAGATTTCTCTTTCCCGGCAGAAAGCACAAAGTCTTCTTCCGTGGTTTGGACCAACAATACGAGCCTGATCCAGAAGATGGAAATTGTAGATGGCCCGATAGATACTGCCATCTTAAAAGTTACCTTAAATCCTAATGCTACAGGAAATGCTGTCGTTGCCCTTCACGTAGGAAGCGGTACCTGGACAGCGAATAAGCACAATGATCCGGTACTGTGGAGCTGGCATATCTGGGCGCCAAGATCGGTTATTGAAACGTACACATATGATCCCGAAAACGCGACCAACGGCGGAGTTATTCCTGCCAATGATCAGTTTGTAGACCCGATGACCAGTGCAGGTGTTCCTATGAAGACTACCTTTATGGACAGGGATTTAGGGGCAAAGCTTCCTTTTATCAGTGAACATATTTATGGATATAATACATCTGCTTATACAGGGCCGTTAGGTTCTTATAACAATAATAATCCGGCTGCAGTGGCAAGGTTGGACCAAATGCATGACAGCGGCGGGCTTCATTTCCAGTGGGGAAGAAAAGATCCGTTACCGGTATTTTATAATCCGGGAATGTTTTACAATCATTTCGTTAATAATAGAAGACCATTCAATGACTATTTTGTGTACAGACAGAATAATCCTGCCAACCCAACTACAGGAGTTATTCCATATGCAAACAATATGTTGGAGCCCGAATATTTAACGAACTATACTCAACCTTACACTACCTATTCTACCACAGCCAATGTCTCTGCATCTGATTCGAAGGCAGATAAATTGAAGAAAGTAGTAAAATATTCTGTAAGCAACCCACTTAGCTATTTATATCAAACAGATACAGCAAAAATAGACTGGGTGTCTGATGAAAACGGGAATATGCCTGAAAGATGGGGACATGCTACAGAGAAATCTCCTTACGACCCTTGCCCTGCAGGCTGGAGAATCGTGGATATGGAAAGTGTGTCTACTGGTGTCATCCTTGGAAACCTTATTTCAAAAGGAAATACGCCTTGGTTCTACAATGCAAAATTCACGAATTCTTACGGGATTGATCCTGGTAAAGACAATACCTATGTAAGCAATGAGGCTTATGACATCAACAAAATGAATTATCTGGGCGGTTTTGTTTACGGAAATGCCTCAGGTATGGGCTCATTCAGATATGGATTTATTTTAAACAGGCCTGAATACAATATCGGCACATTCCCTAACAACGGAATAAGAGGATTCAACGGAGGAAATACCTTAGAGGCTTCCAAACTGGGAGGAAATCCGGATACCTTTATGAAGTCCGGAATCTGGACTGCCGCCAATCAGGGTGGTGCCGGTTCTTCTTTAGGAATGCTGTTTAATGCGGTGATCACCCAAACTGTTGGGGCTACGGATAAGCTGTATTATTTAACGCCAACGTTCGGTTTCCGTCCGCAGGCTGCGATGTCATGCCGTTGTGCAGAAATCAAGTATGACGCCAATGGAAACGAGATCGGAAGATACGAACCTTTCGCTATTCCGGTTCCTAAAAATGCTTTGGCAAAAGCAAAAGATGTCCTTGCAAAATCAGTGATTGAGGAAAAAGTAGCTCAGAACAAGCTTGAGTTCTTCCCGAATCCTGTAAAGAATATGCTGTATATCAAAGGCAATGATGTCGCTAAAGAGTACTATTATCAGATTTATAACCTGTCTGGCCAGCTGGTAAAATCAGGGAAGTTTGAAAATGACCGTACGGATCTCTCTTCTTTAATATCGGGAGCTTATTTAGTAAGAATCAACAATTCCGAAACAATAGTGAAAGTTATTAAAGAATAATAGCCAATTACTATTTAAAACTTGAACCGTCTCATTTTTGAGGCGGTTTTTTAATAGAATTAAGAATATTTTAATCTCCGGTTTTTATTTTTATCATTTATAGTTTGTAATTTTATGCAAGTTTTTAGTTTAGATCATTTATTCTTCAAAACAATTTGTCAGAAATGCCAGAAACAGCCCTTTTAAAACATGATTTTAAGCATATTTTAATATTAAACTTTGTTAAAAGTGGCTGCCTTTTCGGTAAAAATTATATTTTTGCATGATTATTGATTTAATCTATTGAATTTGAAAATAATTTAAACGAAATAAATAATTATAAACCTTTTAAGAAAATTATGTCACAATCGTACGAAATTATTTTTGAAAACAACAAGAAATGGGTAGAGTCTAAAATCAAGCAGGATCCAGCTTTCTTCGAAGAATTAGCTAAAACTCAAAATCCAGAATTTCTGTACATCGGATGTTCTGACAGTAGAGTGACAGCGGAAGAACTGATGGGCACAAAACCGGGCGAAGTTTTTGTAACAAGAAATATCGCTAATGTGATAAATACTTTAGACATGAGTTCAACAGCGGTAATCCAATATGCCGTAGAACACTTAAAAGTAAATCACATTATTGTTTGTGGACATTACAACTGCGGCGGTGTAAAAGCAGCGATGACCCCTCAGGATCTGGGATTATTAAATCCTTGGTTAAGAAACATCCGCGACGTTTACAGATTGCATCAGGCTGAATTAGACGCTATCGAAGATGAAGGAAAACGTTATGACAGACTTGTTGAACTTAATGTTCAGGAGCAGTGCATCAACGTGATCAAAATGGCCTGCGTACAGGAAAGATATATCATAGATGAATATCCTATTGTACACGGCTGGGTATTTGACCTTAGAACAGGTAAGATCATTGATTTGAAGATCGATTTTGAGAAAACTCTGAAAGACATCCAAAAAATCTACAACCTTACAAGTTCTGATTGGGTAATGAGCAGAAAAACAGACTAGTTTTTCTAAAATGAAAATGTAAGATGAAATTCTGGAGTATTATTGTATTGACCTTTTTCCTAAACTTCACAGCACTGCCGGGCATTGCTGCGGTTGCAGGCTGGGATATAGCAAGGACCAATGTAATCATAAATGAAGAAGAACCACATTCTCACCCATCATCTTTTATTGTTTACGAAAAGACTCTTCCGAAAACTTTGGACGTTTTCGATTATGTGAAGTTTTCAGAACCTGATCTTCAGGGCATATCTTTTGAGCTGATAGATGATTCCTTTCATCTGTCGCCCTTACTCACCATATTTTCTCCGCCTCCGGAAGCTTAGTTTTTAAGTATAGTTAAATTTTTATAGTATTCATATCAAAGCTGATATCGTATACATGTGCTTTAAAATTAAATTTCCAATCTTTTATAATTGATTATCTGAAGATAGATCAATCGGTTATAGTATTTTTCAAAAACATCATGAAAAAAACATCATTTATAGGAGGAATCAAGGAGAATTTCCCTTCAGGACTCGTTGTATTCTTAGTCGCGCTTCCATTATGTCTCGGAATCGCTTTAGCATCAGGAGCACCGCCTTTATCAGGTGTAATTGCCGGTATTGTAGGAGGACTGGTAGTAGGATTTCTAAGTAATTCAAATATATCGGTTTCTGGTCCCGCAGCAGGGCTTACAGCTATTGTTTTAACAGCTATTACAGATCTGGGAGCTTTCGAACTTTTCCTTTGTGCAGGGATCATTGCAGGGCTTATCCAGTTAATCCTGGGATTCATCCGAGCCGGTAGTATATCCAATTACTTCCCGAATAATGTTATTGAGGGAATGCTTGCCGCTATCGGTATCATTATTATTTTGAAACAAATCCCTCACGCCATGGGATTCGATAAAGATTACGAAGGACATGAATCTATTTTTGACAACGGTCTTAATTTCGGATACTTCACAGAATTATTCGGCGCAATACATATGGGAGCTATCCTAGTAACACTGGTTTCTGTAGGTATTCTTATTGCATGGGACAAGATCCCAGCTTTAAAAAGAATGAAAATGCTTCCCGGAGCATTAGTAGCAGTAGTGGCAGGTATACTTCTGAATGAAGCATTCAAAATGTCCGGAAGCTCTTTGGCGATCAGTACTCAGCACTTGGTTTCATTACCGGTTCCTCAGTCTTTGGCTGACTTCAAAAATCTTATCACAATGCCTGATTTTCATGGATTCACCAATCCTAAGGTATGGATAGTAGGATCAACCATTGCCATTGTCGCTTCTATTGAAACCCTGCTTTGTATTGAAGCCTCAGACAGATTAGACAGACAGAGAAGAATTACCGACACCAATCTTGAGCTTAAAGCACAGGGAATCGGAAACTTAATAAGTTCATTTATCGGAGGGCTGCCAATGACATCTGTGGTTGTAAGAAGTTCGGCCAATGCTAACGCCGGTGCCACCACAAAGCTTTCCGCCATGATCCACGGTTTGCTTTTATTAGTGTGCGTGCTTACTATTCCTTTCATACTGAATTTAATACCACTTGCCACACTTGCCGCAGTATTGATTCTGGTAGGATATAAACTGGCAAAACCTGCCACATTCAAGCATTTCTGGCATTTGGGTAAATTCCAGTTCATTCCGTTTGTAGCTACCGTTGTAGCTGTTGTGGCAACCGATCTTCTTAAAGGAGTTGGTATCGGTCTGGCTATTTCCGTATTCTATATCCTTCAGGGGAATATGAAGCGTGCTTATTATCTGAGCAGAGAAAAGCTGAATGATGCCGATGAAATCAACATTAAGCTTGCTGAAGAAGTTTCTTTCCTGAATAAGGCAGCCATCAAAAAAACATTAAAAAATATCAAGTCTAATTCTACCGTGACTATTGATGCAAGGGGGACTTCATATATTGCCACAGATGTACTGGAGATGATCCAGGATTTCGCCAATATCCGGGCCAAAGAAGAAGATATCAATGTGGAACTTTTAGGCTTCAAGACTTCATACAAAGATTATGAAACTGATGAAGACTCTCACATCCTGATCACACACAGAAGAGCTATGTAAGCTCATTACAGTAATTTTTAATTTTAAAAAGAATAAATCAATCATATGAAAGCACATACATCCGAAACTCAATCTACCATTAATCCTGAAAAAGCATTAGATTTTTTAAAAGACGGAAACCAAAGATTTGTGAATAACCTAAAAGCTAACAGAGATCTTTTAGAACAAGTTAATGCAACACGTGAAGGTCAGTGGCCTTTTGCAGTAGTTTTAAGCTGTATAGACAGCCGTACTTCTGCAGAACTTATCTTTGATCAGGGATTAGGAGATATTTTCAGTATCAGAATTGCCGGTAATTTTATCAATCAGGATATTTTAGGCTCAATGGAATTTGGCTGTAACGTTGCTGGTTCCAAGCTTGTTGTCGTTTTAGGACATACTAAATGCGGCGCATTAAAAGGCGGTTTGGACGCCGCACAAATCCAGGGAATGGGAATGGATAATCTGAATCATTTAATTAATCATTTCGATCCAATCATCAATGAAATCATTGAAGAAGGTGAGGAACGTTCATCAAAAAACGGTGCGCTTTTGGAAAGACTGAATCAGCAAAACGTAAAAAGTGCTATCGAAGATATCCGTACCCAGAGCTCAACACTTAAAAAGCTTGAAGACGAAGGTAAGATCAAAATAGTTGGAGCCAATTATGATGTTGAAACCGGAGTTGTTACCTGGCTTTAAGATGTAAAAACCTGTACATTTTTATTACATATAAAAATCATGTTATAGTTAGATTAGGAATTGATTTTAAAGTACAATAAAAGACCATCGGAGATTTTCCGATGGTCTTTATTTTTGAAATAACTATGATTGTGAGCCATTAAGACTTCATAAAGCTGTTAAGAAATAATTAAGGTAAAATTCAATTATTTTTTTAAGTTGACACTTAATTATTTTCCGTTGAATGCTGACATCGTATTATTAATACCGGCAAATACAAAGGACAGACTGGCTTTGGAGAATTTTTCAATTCTTTCACTCAGTTTTTCAGATTCTTCTTCATTCCAGATTCCCAATACATAATCTACCTGGCGGCCTTCGGAAAAGTCTGCAGAAATCCCAAACCTCAACCTTGCATAATTCTGGGTATTAAGCGTTTCATTAATACTTTTCAGTCCGTTGTGGCCTGCATCAGAACCTTTCATTTTCATTCTTAAAGTCCCGAAAGGAAGCGCAAGATCGTCTGTAATGATGAGTACATTTTCCAGTGGAATATTCTCTTTCTGCATCCAAAACTTTACAGCATTTCCTGAAAGATTCATATAAGTATCCGGCTTCAGGACAAGAACCTTTCTTCCTTTGTATTTTCCTTCTGCCATCCAGCCGAAATTGGTCGTATTAAATGAAGCTTCCAGTGTTTCAGCTATTTTTTCAGCTACTTTGAATCCTATATTGTGACGTGTATTTTCGTATTCAGGGCCTTTATTTCCAAGCCCGACTATTAAATATTTCATTCAGAAATTTTTTGCAAAATTAAGGGATAAAAAATAAAAAGCCCAATCTTACAAAAGATTGGGCCCGTATATTTTAAAGATTCTTTTAAAAAGGCTTATAAATGTAGTTTACACCAAATCCTTTAGTCATATAAGTCTGCGGATCATAGTTGTAATTAGTTGTCCAGCTAATCGGAGACGGGATAGGAGGAATAAGATCCGTTACCGATACTTTTTTAGGGTTATTCGGAGATAAGATATGGCTTTCCTTATCATTAATTTCAGTAGATAAAAGTCTTGAAATTTTGTATGCTGAAGGAAGCAGTGTAAATGGACTGATCTCAGTATCGTAATTTACAAAGTCATAGGCAAATCTGTTAATAGGCCTTCCAAATGCCCCTCCAGCCATAGGACCATAATTTCTTACCACTCTGGATACATTATCCCCTAAATAAGTATATCCTGTTTTAGAATAGCTGATAAACGCAAATGGTGTTCCGGAAACATCAGGACCATTTCTCATGATAATAGAATCCAGCTTTGCTGTAGATGCGTTATATTTTAAATCGTAAAGAGCCTTTGTTTTTCTTAAAAGCGTTTGTGGTCCAGGATTAGTTGCCGGTGGCACAGGTGGAGGTCTTCTGAAAACAGAACGGTTTTCAGAAATAGTTACCAGTTTATCATTGGGCCCATAAGTAAATAGCTGGCTGTAAGAAACACTGTCTTTATCAAGCTTCCCGTTTCCATCCAGATCCAAAAATCCATTAAAGTTAATTTGGCTTACTTTGTCACCGCTGTATGCAATGTTTATGACTGAAGCACTATCTGTGATTACTTTCGTAACCAAAAGTCCACTGTAGTGATATTCTGCTAATGTATCCTTATCTGTAATTTCTCTGTATAATGCTCTCGGGCCAATCAGCCCTCCTGTTTCATTAAGGTCCAATAAAGGATCCCCGTCTTCGTCTAACATGTCTTTACAGGAATGTATTGATGAAAGTCCTGCTATTAGTAAAATAAAGTAGAAAAGCTGTTTCATTTCCAGGTAATTGTTTATTTTTTGACAAATATAACTTTTTTTTGAACAAAAGTTATGTTTTTATTTATATTCCAGTAAAACCGATAATCAATTGGGCTTTATAGAGTTCTGTAAGTATATTTAAGAAGCAGATCCTTATCCGAAACAGGATAATTATAGGCATCATACAAATAGGTCATAGGTGTATTTACTGCAGGCGCGGGAGATGGCGGCATTACATATACCGATGTTGGATTATTCGGAGAAATTCTATAAAAATTCTCAGGACGGACCAGGCTCCATGCAGTAAAGAATGTTTTAGGGAGTGTGGAGAACGGATTAACCTTGGAATCATAATTCTGGTAGCTGTAAACAGTCATCTTCGCAGTAGCCATATTAGGTTCTCCGGTTGCTGTCAGCGTTCCTTTCGCACATTCAGCCTTGAAAATATTATCTCCCATATAGGTAAAAGTACTTTCTGTGAATAAACTGTATGCTGTATTTCCGGCCACCTTTCTTTTTTCAAGGATTTTCACAAGCTTCTTACCGCTGGCATCATAAGTAAATATATAATCACTTACAAAAGAATCGAATGCAGTAGCAGCGGTACCGGTACACGTGGCACTGTAAACATTGCCCTTGCTGTCTTCACTTACGCTAAAATCATAAGTCATACTTCCGGTTAGGCTTCCAAGAAACTTTATTTTCCCAATTTTATTACTGATATAGGTTACCGTACCCGTATAATAATTACTGGTATTTCCATCTCTAAACATACCTTTCTGAAAAGCAGTACCATTGACTGTATATTCTTCCTGAATAATGCCATTTACTGTAATCTTTTCCAGAACTCTGGCTGGAGGAGTAGGGTTCCCGTTGTTTCCGCCATTATTGGCGCTCGGCTCGAATTGATCTGAAGAAGAATTGTCACATGAAACCATAAGTCCGAAAAATACCCCGGCAATGATTTTAAAAAGATAGTTTTTTCCCATGAAAAAATATTTTAGTGAGTTGACAAATATAATTCATTTTTTTGACGAAAACATTTACTTATTCAACAAATTCATAACAATCTGTATCTTTTTACAAAAAAAAACCTAAAAACATAATGTTTTCAGGTCTTTATTTATGATGCATCATGAAATTAATAAGGCTGCAGGACAGATGTCGTTAAAACAGACTGAGACATTTCATTGTTCAGATACTCTGTGTTTACTGCCCTTCCTATTCCCAATGTTCCAGAATTAAGGTTTCTTTTTGTACAGGCCACCTTTACATTATAATTGTTCTTAGGAGTAAGATTCGTAAGTGTTGCATTAAGGTTGAATATCTTGTAACTTCCTTCAGAGCCTATTAAAACATCTGTCCTCACTGCTCTGAGTGAATTGTCTACGAAGATACCGCATGCAAAACCTGTTGAAGCATTCGAATTTCCCGTTTTTTGGGCGGTGGTCTGAAAGGTAAACGCCACTTTATTCACAGCATTGGTAATGGAAAAAGTGTCAACAGTTCCCGGAAGAACTGTCCATTCAGAGGTAATCGTTGTCCCTTCCGAATAAGGAGAGGTGGAACCGTTAGGAGTAGAAAAGCTTGCTCCTGTCTGGTCTGCAACAGTATTCAATGAAAATACTGACATACTTCCCTGCCCATCGGCAATTTTTATATTTTTCCAGTCATTCACATTCAATTCTGAATTGTTGTGAAAAATAGTTCCCGCAGATCCGGCAGATCCTCTCAGCAGATTCGTCCCCCCGGTCCTGATTTCTCTTCTAACGTTTAGGTCACCGTTTACATCCAGCATATTGACAGGATTTGGCGTGTTCACTCCTACTTGCGCAGTTGCCCACACTGCAAAAAATAAAGACTTTATGATAATAATTTTTTTCATGCCTGGATTAATTTATAATTGGATTAAATACCTGAGGAACCTCATACACATCAACTTTCAGGGAAGACTGAGTAATAAAACTGTTAATGTTGGTATCTGCATTTATTCCTATAGCCAATACAACATCACTTGCAGTTCTGTAAGATCCCAGCCTTGAACAGGCAACACTTACGTCATGCTGTCCTTTGGAAAGATTAGTTACTATCCCTATCTGATTGTGTGTAATAAAGGTACTCCCTGCACTACTTGCCTTTAAGTTTCTCTGTCTGAGATTAACCAGCTTATTATCCACAAAAATACCGCATGCATAATCTATGGAAATATCAGGTGTCCCATTCACAGGAAGATTAGCCTGTACCACAGTTTCAAACTGAAAATACGTTTTACTTTCTGTGCTGAATACATTGATAGGCTGTGACAGGCCTGTGATTTTCTTAAATCCCGGGAGGCTTGAAATGTCTGCTCCTTTAATAAAAACCGTATTTTTGGCAGTAATACTGGATTGTTCACTATTGGTAAATTTTACTCCGGTTCTGTCTGAAAAGGAGTTATTGAAGATAAGATAAAACTTATTCGGCTCATACTCAGGAATACGCAGTGACTTCCATATCGGAGGATAACCTTCTCCCTGAGAAACAAGAATCTGATCATTATTACCCTGAGACAAAGTATTATCCGTAACGTTAAGAACAACGATTTTATTCCTTAGATTCATATCACCGTTTATATCAAGCTTCGCTTTTGGTGAATCCGTTTTAATTCCCACTTGGGCAGAAAGAGACAGCCCTGTCATAAAAAACAGGATCGAAATAATATTTTTCATCACAATTAATTGCTTTTATAAGTTACGTATTCAATAACATCAATCTTCATAACAGACTCCAGGGTAAATGCATTGGAAACCGTATTGGTATCAGATACATTACGCCCGATTGTAAACTGTGAACTTAGATTTGAGGAATTGATTTTTCTACAGGCCACCTCAAGCTTCTGTGCGCCTAGCGGAACATTCTGCTCTGTATAATTAAGGGTGAAAATATAATCCTGAATCCCCAGCTTCTCTGTATTATTGTTCGAAACGATCTTATCCGGACGTACCGCTACCAATTTGCCATTTCTGAAAACCCCGCAGGTAAAAGTGACAGACTGGGAAGTTGTTGCAGACGGAGCCTTCATTTCAACACCTGTTTGAAACTGGTAAGTAAGCCTGTTCTTTCCGTTTTTGATGATAAAATTGTTCTCAAGTCCGGCAATTTTTAACCATCTCCCTTTTGATGTATCGCTAATGTCATCCCCTACATTGTTCTTATAAACATTATCTGCCGCAACACCATTGGAGAGTTCTGTAATACCTGCCTGATCTGATGACAAATATGAATTGATCAATTTGTACTGCCCTTCCTCCATAAAGGAAACATTCAATGATTTCCAGACAGGAGGCAGACCTTCTCCCTGTGAGACCAAAACTTGCCCGTTCAGACCTGCATTTCCAACCTGGGCGGATGTACCGCCTACTCTAAGTTCTTTTCTTAAGGTGGTTTTCCCATTGATATCGAGAGTAGATTTAGGAGTAGATGTCCCAATTCCCACCTGCGCGTTCACACAAAGCGATAAAAGCCCGGCTGCGCAATAAATAATTCTTTTCATAATAAGGGCTGCAAAGGTATGAATTTAAATCATAAAAAACCATTTACAAACCCGTAAACCCGTACTAATAAAGCAATTATGCTGTAGAATTTAATGTAATAAAAAGTAGAATTATTACTACAAAAAACACTTTTAAAACCGGCCTGAATGAGATTGCATCAATCAAACCCAATGTCAGCCGATGATTCAGCATTATTTTTTATCATCATATTGTGACTTCAAATGCTTCTAAATCCGCGTGATACCCTATTTTTTTCGTGTAAAAATCATGTTTTTTTTCAATAAAAAAAGACCTTAAAAAGTAAATTTTTAGGCCTTCTTTGTTTTTTGATTATTAAAATGAGGTATTTTTCTTTTAATTATGTGCGATAATCGTTTTCAAAAGTACATTAACCTCATCCACATTTTTCACTTTTTCCTTTCTCATCATCAGCAGATTCCCATCTTTCCCGATCTTCTCTTTAAGCTGAGCTTCCTTCGGATTTTGGGTTAAATAACTGATAATATGCCTGAACCTGTCTGTCTGATAGAACTTATCCTGAGGATTGGCAGGAAAATACCCTAAAAACACACCATTTTTCATGACGATCTTTTCAAATCCTATGTCTGCGGCAAGCCATTTCAAGGCAACACTCTTCAATAGATTCACCGCTTCTTTCGGCAAAGCCCCGAAACGATCGATCAGCTCAAGCTCAAATTTATAAAGATTTTTTTCATTATCAATCTCTGCAAGTTTCTGATAAAGCAATAATCTTTCTTCCGTATTGGAGATATAGAAATCCGGAAGCATCAGCTCCAGGTCAGTATCAATATTGACTTCTTTTACAGATTTGAAGAGCTTCTGCCTGTCTTCCTCATTGTCGAACAGGTTTTCAAAATCTGCATCATCTTTTAATTCCTCCAATGCTTCCTGCATCAGTTTCTGATAAGTCTCAAAGCCCATTTCATTAATAAAACCACTCTGCTCAGCCCCGAGAAGATCTCCAGCCCCACGGATTTCAAGATCCTTCATAGCAATCTGGAACCCGCTTCCAAGATCTGAGAATTGCTCAATAGCCTCAAGACGTTTTCTGGCATCTGAGGTCATCATATCATAAGGAGGCGTGATCAAATAGCAGAAAGCTTTTCTGTTGCTCCGCCCTACCCTTCCCCTCATCTGGTGAAGATCTGCCATCCCGAATCTTTGGGCATCATTGATGAATATGGTATTCGCATTGGGAACATCCACCCCACTTTCAACAATCGTTGTAGAAACAAGAACATCGTACTTCCCTTCCATGAAATCAAGCACGTTCTTTTCCAGCTGCTTACCCTCCATTTGGCCGTGTCCTGTAATAACTCTTGCATCCGGAACCAGCCTTTGGATAAGTCCGGCAATATCTTTAAGGTTTTCAATCCTGTTATTGATAAAGTATACCTGCCCATCCCTCTGAATCTCATAAGAAACAGCATCCCTGATAGTTTCCTCATTAAAACCTATCAGCTGCGTATCGACAGGCTGCCTGTTGGGCGGTGGTGTTTTGATCACTGAAAGATCTCTTGCCGCCATGAGGGAGAACTGAAGCGTTCTCGGGATGGGAGTGGCCGTTAGTGTAAGGGTATCTACATTGCTTTTCAGTGTTTTCAGCTTATCTTTCACCGAAACTCCGAATTTATGTTCCTCATCAATGATCAGCAGTCCAAGGTCTTTGAATTTAACGGAACTGCTTACCAGCTGATGGGTTCCGATTATAATGTCCACCTTCCCGTTTTTAAGGCCGTCTAAAGCCTCTGCTTTCTGTTTAGCTGTTCTGAATCTGTTGACATAAGAAACGTTCACCGGAAAATCTTTCAGCCTTTCTTTGAAACTTCTGTAATGCTGAAACGCCAGAATAGTTGTAGGAACCAATACGGCAACCTGTTTCCCATCTGTTGCCGCTTTAAATGCGGCCCGTATAGCCACTTCAGTCTTTCCGAAGCCTACGTCACCACAAACCAGCCTGTCCATTACTGTATCCGCTTCCATATCACGCTTTACATCAATGGTTGCTTTTTCCTGATCCGGAGTATCTTCATAAATAAAACTGGCCTCCAGCTCATTCTGCAGATAAGAATCGGGAGTATAGGAAAACCCCTTTGCAGTCTTCCTTTCAGCATATAATCTTATAAGGTCAAAAGCAATTTGCTTTACTTTTGCTTTTGTTTTCTGTTTTAATGATTTCCAGGCCGGGGATCCCAGTTTACTCAATACAATTTCTTTTCCGTCCGGACCGTTATATTTTGAAATTTTATGCAGGGAGTGAATACTTACATATAATAAGTCTCCGTTTTTATAAGTCAGCTTAAAACATTCCTGGATTTTCCCATCGTTATTTACTTTAACAAGCCCCATGAACTTCCCAATTCCGTGGTCGATGTGGGCAATATAATCGCCTATCTTCAGAGACATAAGGTCTTTAAGTGTAAGCTGTTCAGATTTTGCAAAGGTATTTTTCGCTTTATATCTTTGATAGCGGTCGAAAATCTGGTGGTCCGTATATACTAATAATTTATGACCATTATCTACAAACCCTTCGTGCAGCTCAGATTTGAAACTTTTAAAAGGAAGGTCATGTTCAAGCTCTTCAAATATAGATTCCAGCCTTTCTTTCTGCTTTTCTGTAGAAAAAGAGATCCACGTATCAAAACCTTCGCCTTGCTTTTCTTCAATATCTTCTATCAGGAGTTCAAAATTTTTATGAAAGGAAGGTTGAGGAACCTGCTCAACTTTTATTTCTGTGATTTCTTTAAGCCCGCCAATAGGAATTCCGGCAAAATCAATGGTTTTAAATTTCTTAAAATCAAACAGAAATTCCTGATCTGAAATAAAAAGTTCCTGTGGAACCCTGTGAGCAATATCTTTATTCAAAGTATCGTATTTTTCCAGTGCTTTCTCATAGAAAGTCCTGATTTTCTGCATTCCAACGGCGCCATTTCTGGAAACAACAAAGCTTTCTTTAGGCAGTAGCTCCAGCAGCGACACCCGGGTTCCGGTTACTGAAAAATTCATATTGGAAACCAGCTGAAAGTCTTTTACCTTATCTATGGAAAGCTGTGTTTCTATATCAAAGGTTTTAATATTTTCTACCTCATTTCCAAAAAAGGTAAGGCGGTAAGGCTTTTCGTAGGAATAAGAAAATACATCAACGATCCCTCCTCTTACTGAAAACTCTCCCGGCTCGGAAACAAAATCGGCCTGCTGGAAATGATAATGGTTCAACAGCTCATCCACAAAATCAAAATCCAGCTGATCACCTACTTTTATATGATGTGAGATCGCTTTAAAGTCTTCCTTTTTCAAAACCTTTTCTGATAAGGCCCCGGCATAAGCCACAATAACCTTAGGATTTTTCCCGGAATTGATCTTATTTAAAACCTCTGTCCGGAGCACAAGATTTGCATTTTGTGTTTTTTCAACCTGATAAGGTTCAAGATGGGTTGCAGGAAAATACAGTACTTTGTCCTTTCCAAGCAGGTCTTCCATTTCAGTATTGGCATACAATGCATCTTCTTTATCATCTACCAGATACAGAATGGTCTTCTTCTGAATTAGAAAAAGTTCGGCAACAAAAATAGAAACCGAAGATCCTGCACTTCCTTTCACGGAAATATGCTGGCTTTTCTCTAGCTGGGTAAAGATCTCTTTTCCAAATTCTTTCTGAAGCAGGTCGGGAAGAAACTTTTCGTGAATGGGTTTTAGCTGCATAAATAGTAATGATATAAAACGACAAAAGCGATTTCGGGAGTGTTCCGAAACCGTTTGCTTACAACAAAGGTAAGGATATTTTTTTCTTTCCCGGAAAACCAGATATTATTAAAAACACAATCTAAATAAAGAACACCTGAATAAGTCTTAATTTATTACCAATTTATCTAATTAAAAGTTAAAAAAACACTGATAATCCGGCATGGCATAGTGTTTGGAAATTTCACCTTATCAAACTTTTAAAGAAATAAAATTATGAAAAAAGCAATCAGAATCTTAGGAATTTTTATGCTGGTCTTTGTTGCCACATTATCTTTTGCGTCATGTAGTAGTGATGATGATCCTGTAAACAACGATTTCTTCGCAGGAACATATAAAGGAAGCATTTCTTATAATGACGGATCTACCAGTAACAGTACAGATAACGGAAGTGTATTTGTAACCAAGATCGCGAGCGGGACGAAATATAATTTCGCATTTTCTAACGGTATTCCGGATCTTAACGGAGTGGAATTTCAGCAGCAGGGGGATCATACTCTTGTAATGGTTGGCTCAAACGCAACATCATATATAAGAATTGACAATAATGAATTGAAGATTTTATATATCAAGGATGGTAAAACCTGGACTGCTAACTGTACACGTTAAACCAACTACTCATACTTACATATAAGCCTGATCCTATTAAAGAATCAGGCTTATTATATTTTAAAAGCTTTTTATTAAGTTTTTTTTAAGCAGTAATAAACTTTAGTTAAGGTTGAAAATCTTGGATTTTCAGCCTGCTTTTTGTATATCTTTATTCAAGAAAAAAACAAACGTATATCTATGAAAAAATTATTAACAGCAATGTCCCTAGCTCTTGGACTGGGATTTGCAACCGCTCAGCAGACTGCTCCGACAGCGCCTCATCACCAAACTGTAAAAAAAGTAAAAGCTCCTGAAGCTAAAACCGCAAAGCCTGCAGCTAAAATGAAAAAGGACGGAACACCTGACAAAAGGTATAAGGAAAACAAAAAACTGAAAAAAGACGGTACCCCAGATAAAAGATACAAAGAAAACAAATAAACTTTAACATATAGTTGTTATTTTCATAATCAAATTTCGAAGAACCGGTGAGATCATTCGCCGGTTTTTTTGTGACATATATGGTCGAAAAAATGATTTCATATTCTATACTTATTTATAAATTTGAAGCATGTTAAATTTCTTCAAGAAAAATGCGGCACTTGTCTGGGCAAAGAAACATGTTCAGAAAACCGGGGAATTCAAAAAAAACTCAGTAAAAAATCAGGAGGCACTTTTACTTTCTTTGGTAAAAACGGCTCAGAAAACTCTTTTCGGAAGAGAACATGATTTTGAAAACATTCAGTCTATCAAAGAATTCCAGGACAGAGTTCCTGTTGCTGATTATGAAGATCTGAAACCTTATATTGAGAGGGTGAAAAAAGGACAGGCCAATATTCTCTGGACGGAAACTCCTGAATATTTTGCAAAAACCTCCGGCACCACCTCCGGCTCGAAGTATATTCCTATCTCCAAAGAAGGAATGCCGTTTCAGATTGCTGGCGCACAGAGTGCGCTGTTCCATTATATCACCCGGAAAAAAAATGCTGATTTTGTGAATGGAAAAATGATCTTTCTGCAGGGAAGCCCTGAGATGGAGGAAATTTTCGGAATAAAAACAGGACGGCTTTCGGGAATTGTTGCCCACCATATCCCAGCCTATCTCCAAAAAAACCGTCTTCCGAGCTGGAGCACAAATATTATGGAAGACTGGGAGGCGAAGGTAGATAAGATTATTGAAGAAACGGAAAACGAAAATATGACGTTAATTTCTGGTATTCCGCCATGGCTCATCATGTATTTCGAAAAGCTTACTGAAAAACACGGTAAAAAGATCAAGCAGCTTTTTCCAAACCTCCAGCTTCTTGTGACAGGTGGCGTGAACTACGAGCCATATCGGGATAAAATAAATGACCTGCTGGGTGGAAAAGTGGATATTATCCAGACGTTTCCGGCATCTGAAGGTTTTTTTGCTTTTCAGGATGATTACACTAAGGAAGGCCTGCTTCTTTTAACGGATCATGGAATTTTTTATGAGTTTATTCCTTTGGAAGAGTACGGTAAACCCGAAGCCCGAAGATTAACGTTAAAGGATATAGAGCTTAATAAAGATTACGCACTGATCCTCACTACAAATTCAGGTTTATGGGCTTACTCAATAGGTGATGTTGTAAGATTCATTGATAAAGATCCGTATAGAATCCTGGTGAGTGGGAGAACGAAGCATTTCACCTCTGCTTTCGGAGAACATGTAATCGCCTTTGAAGTAGAGGAAGCAATAAAAGCTGCCTTAGAAAGACATACAGCTCAGATTATAGAATTCCATCTTGCCCCACAGGTAAATCCTACGGAAGGTCTTCCGTATCATGAATGGCTGATAGAATTTGAAAAGGAACCGGAAAATTTAGAATTGTTCAGAAATGAGCTGGACCGTCAGCTTCGCGAGAGAAATACTTACTACGATGATCTTATTACCGGAAATATTCTTCAGCCATTACACATTACTCTACTGAAAAGAAACGCTTTCCATGAGTATGCAAAATCGCAGGGCAAATTGGGAGGCCAAAATAAAATACCAAGACTTGCCAATGACAGAAAAATTGCAGATTTATTGGAAATATACAAACTTTAGAGATATTTTTTCAATTCCAAAAACATATATTAGAAAAAAATTATAAATTTGAAAAAATAAAAATAATAATGAAAGCATCTGTACTTTTAAAATCATCTTTACTAACATCCTTATTTATAATTTCATCCTGCGCTACGACAAAATACAGCGAGGACATTTCAAAAAACAATTATTCTAATCTTCAGGCTGGAAAAGTGTATGTTGTTACCATGAAGGATGGTTCTACCAAACAGAAAATGCTATTCCGAAATATAGATGGAGACAACCTTATAGGAACTGCAGGTAAAAAGGACAGTACAGAGGTAATTATCCCGAAATCTAATGTAGCAGCCGTAAAGGACAGATCTAAAGCAAGAGTAACAGCAGGTGCCACTGTGATTGGTGCAGCCGGCGTTGCAGCTATTGTAATCAGCGCACTGAGAGCAGACTAAAATAGATTTTATCTTTCGGGATCTATATGATTTATCATTCGAAAAAACAGTATATAAGCGGCCTTAAATAAATATTTAGGGCTATTTTTGTGCATGATTTCCTTTACACCGTTAAAAACATTGCAAAATGTTGAATTCAGGAATCTTCTTACGGGAAGATTTTTTATTGTTTTAGCCTTCAGAATGCTCGCAACTTTATTGGGATGGTGGGTGTACCAGTTAACAAAAGATCCTTTTTCAATAGGCCTGATAGGGCTTTCGGAAGTAATTCCTGCGGTAAGCTGTGCTTTGTATGCAGGTCATGTCATTGATATGAATGAAAAAAAGAGGCTGCTGCTGATCTGCAATTATACTTATATTTTTCTGATCGGTCTTTTGCTGATCCCTGCTTTCTTCAATGTAGAAATGCATTTTAACGGGCATGAAATCACTTATTTTATATATGGTGTCATATTTTTCACAGGAATTGCAAGAGCCTTTATAGGACCTATCGTTCCTTCGATGATTCCTAAAATAGTAAAGAAAGAGAATCTTCCGAATGCAGTAACCCTGAACCAGGCTACATTTCTGATCTCTTCGGTATGCGGACATGCTGCAGGAGGCCTTCTTATCGGGTTTTTCGGAGTAAAATGGACACTAATCGTTATTATCTCTTTAATATTTATTGCCTCTCTCTTCTTCTGGCAGCTGAAACAGCAGCATTCTGAATATAAAAAGGAGAATGTAAATGTGGTGGAAAGCATGCGTGAGGGGATTTCCTATATCTTTAAGACAAAAGAAATTTTAGGCGCGCTATGCCTCGATATGTTTGCTGTTCTTTTTGGAGGGGCTGTCGCTATGATCCCGGTATTTGCCACTGATATTTTAGATGCAGGAGCAGAGGGCTTCGGGCTTCTGAATGCTGCTTCAGATATAGGTTCTATGTGCATCATCACACTTCTGGCGGTTGTTCCGTTAAGAAAGAATCAAGGCAGGATTCTTCTTGCCGTTGTTGCCGGATTCGGACTTTGCATCATTGGCTTTGGCCTGTCCAAACTTTACTGGCTGTCCTTTATATTCCTTGTCATGAGCGGAATGCTTGATGGAATTTCGGTGGTAATCAGAGGAACAATAGTTCAGCTGAAAACCCCTGACAACATTAGAGGACGTGTACTGAGTGTCAATTCTATATTTATCATGTCCAGTAATGAAATGGGTCAGTTTGAAAGCGGTCTGATGGCAAAAATCCTCGGGGTGGTAAGGTCTGTGGTCTTTGGAGGAACTATGACGGTTTTGGTAGCCCTTCTTGTAGCAAGTACAAATCCCAAGCTGAGGAAAATGAATTATTAAACAATAATTCACTGATTCTTTTAAATATATCACAAAAACTTTAATTTAACTTTAATAATTTTTTATATTTGTCTTTTTTAAATCCCCCTTTATGAAAAAAGCATTACTTGTTTTTCTAATCATCTGCTCACGCATTTTATATGCCCAGTCGGATTGCATTAGTGCAATATCTATCTGTGGAAATTCAGATATTTCTTATACCCCTTCAGGACCTGGAAATGTACTGGAAGGTATTGGCGCCAATTCCTGCTTAAGTTCTACTGATAATGAACACTTTTCCGTATGGTACAGCTTTACAGCATCAACTTCCGGAACATTAGCCTTTGTTATTAATCCTAATATTGATACCGACGACTATGATTTTGCCGTCTATGGCCCTACTACAAACGGATGTACTTCTTTGAATAATAATAATATTTTTGTAACCCCACTCAGATGTAATTTCAACGGTACAGGTTCATCCCAGGGAAATACAGGCTTACTGTTAACAATACCGCCACCACCACCGCCAAACACCAATGGAAGTGCAGGAAACCAGGCCGAATGGAGTCCACATATGGTGGTACAGGCTGGTGAAACGTATTATCTTGTTGTAGACAACTTCAGAAGTTCTCCGGATGGTTTCTCCTTAACTTGGACGGGTACTGCGAGCTTAAGTTCTGCCTTTAATGATCCTAGCCTTGCTCCGTTTCCGTTTGTTACTCCGGGACTTCCTGCAGCCAATCCTGCAGATCCGAACGAAGTAACAGTATGTTCACTTGCCACTCCATTCAATTTTACGACACTGAGCACAGCAATTATCAATGGCAACAGTCCGGACTTCAAGGTATCTTATCATAAAAATACAAATGATGCTATTACGGGAGGAAACCCTGTTACTACAGAGGTCGTAAACCTTACAGCAGTTTACTACTATAGAATTGTATATCAAGACCCTGCGAATCCGACAAACCCTATGAATGGCTGTTTTATTACAGGGAAATTCAAATTTAGAGACGGTGGATTTACACTAAACAATGCCACACTTACAAGCTGCAGCAACAACGGTTCCGGAACAGCAATGTTTGACCTTACCACTGCTACTATAGGTGCGGGTCCTACTCATACTCTACAGTATTATCCTACCATGTTCGACCTGAACGCAGGAACAAATGAGATCACCAGCCCTACCATCTATCAGTTTGTTTCAGCTGAAGGAAAAATATTCGTAAAAGCGACCAATGAATTCGGATGTACGGCAACAGCGGAAATAACTCTGAAGTTCCATCCTCTGGTAGCAGTTACTGATACCTCTTTAAGATCATGTTTTCTTGAAACAAATCCTTCACTGGGAACATTCAATCTGACTACTGCCACGGTAACCACTGTAGTAGGCGCTACTAAAAAGTATTATCCTTCTTTAACAGATGCGGTAAACGGAACAAATGAAATTTTAAATTTCTTAGCCTATACCGCTCCAGCCGGAGTAATCTATGTAAAGGTATTTAATGCACAGGGATGTTATTCTATTGCAAAAGTAACATTAACTGTACTTTCCCCTGTTTATTCAAATGTGCTTCAGGACAAAATTATCTGTGTTGAAGACAAAACAACACTGGACGCAGGCCCTGGATTCAACGGGTATGAATGGAGCACAGGAGCAACTACGCAGACTATCAATAATGTAGGTGTAGGAACATACTGGGTTAAATTAAAAACCGGCGACTGTATCACATTACAGGCTGTAAAAGTATACGCTTCTGAACAACCGGTTGTTTCAAACATTGACATTTCCAGCAATACGATAACTGTAAATGTTATTGCCGGAGCTCCTGAATACAAATACTCTATGGATAACATCAACTGGCAGGATTCTAACATCTTTACCAATGTTTCAAGAGGAAACCATACTATATATGTAAAAGATGCTTATGATTGCGAACCTATTGAGATAACAGTTGTTGTCCCTAACCTTATTAATGTTATCACTCCAAACGGAGATGGCGTAAATGATGTAATAGATTATTCAGCATTATCCGGTAAAAACGGACTTATATTCAGTATCTTCGACAGATATGGTACTAAAATCCACCAGGCTGATAAGTCTAACGGGTACAAATGGGACGGAACGGTAGGCGGTAAAAAAATTCCAACAGGAACTTACTGGTACTCTGTAACATGGAACGAAAATGACAAAAAGAATACTCCATTTAAATTCTCAGGTTGGGTAATGGTAAAAAACAGAGAATAACCAAAAATAAAACCGCTCTAAGGGGCGGTTTTTTTAACATAAATGCTGATAACTAATTTTGCTTAAATCTAGTTTCACAAAAATCATTTTTAAACATGAAAAAAACATTACTTCTTTTAATTTTATTTATAGCACAGGGGTTTTATGCACAGTCGGACTGCGTCACGGCAATTCCGCTCTGCGGAAATTCGGACATCTTCTATACGCCGACAGGACACGGAAATATTGAAGAGGAGCTATCTGAAAATGGATGCCTGAGCAGCGATGAAAATTATTCAGTATGGTATACTTTTACGGTCGCAACATCAGGTACCCTTGCATTTACTATTAATCCCAATGTTAACACCGATGATTATGACTTTGCCGTGTATGGCCCTACAACCAATGGCTGCACCTCTTTAAATAGCGGCAACACCTTTGTTACACCGCTAAGATGTAATTACTACGGTACAGGTGCTTCACAGGGAAATACAGGTCTTTCTTTAACAATACCGCCGCCACCGCCGCCAAATACCGATGGAAGTGCAGGAAACCAGGCTGAATGGAGCCCGCATATGGTAGTACAGGCCGGTGAAACCTATTATCTTATTGTAGACAACTTCAGAAGTTCACCCAATGGATTCTCACTGACCTGGACAGGTACCGCAAGCTTAAGCTCTGCATTCAACAATCCTACTCTGGCACCTAACCCTTTTATCCCACCAGGCATCCCTGCAGCTGACCCGACAGACCCTTCAACGGTTATGGTATGCGGGCTTCCATCACAATTTAATTTTACTACTCTTACCCCTGGTATTATCAATGGAAATAACTCCAATTTCCAGGTTACTTACCATGATAATACCAACGATGTTGTAACAGGAGAAGATCCTCTTACCATTGCAACGGTAAATGCAACAACCGATTATTACTACAGAATCCGATATCTGGATCCCGACGATCCTAACAATGTGGTCAACAAATGCTTTATAAGCGGTAAGTTCAAGTTTGTAGATGCCAGCATCACAGCGAAAAATGCAACTATTTTCGCATGTAATAACAATGGTGAAGGTACAGGAAAATTTGACCTGACAACGGCAGATGTGTTCACCGGAACGGTTACGAAAAAATACTATCCTACCTTAGCTGATCTGAACGCTGACACCAATGAAATTACTAACCCTACCGATTATATTTCCCCAGAAAAAATCGTATATGTTAAAGTAATTTCCGCCTTTGGGTGTACAGCAACAGCAGCAATTACATTAACATACCATCCGGTTGTTGCCCTAAGGGATGCGCTAATGGAAGAATGTTATATTGAAAATGACATTATGCAGGCTAGATTTGACCTGACAACAGCTAATGTAGGCGATATAGCAGGGCAGACAAAAAAATTCTATAAGACATTAAATGACGCTAAAGCGGAAACCAATCCTATTGCCGCTCCGAATACTTATCTTACAACAAGCACTGAAGTATATGTAAGAGTTACCAATGCCAATCAATGTTACTCTATTGCCAAAATCACACTAAAAGTTCTTCCTCCGGTAAAATCTGCTGTGCTGAAAGACAAAACAATTTGTGCGGAAGCAAAGACAACTTTGGACGCAGGACCTGGATTCGACGGATACGAATGGAGCACCGGCGATACTACACAAGCTATCAATAACGCAGGAATAGGAGTTTATTGGGTGAAGCTGAAAACCGGGAAATGTTTTACGCTTCAGACTGTAACTATTTTTGCTTCTTCGCAACCGGTAATCTCCAGTGTAGATATCAGCAACAATACCATCACTGTGAACGCTTCAGGTGGAACTCCTCCTTATATGTATTCAATAGATGGTACCAACTGGCAGTCGACTAACACGTTCAGTGGACTTCCTAGAGGGGATAATAAGATATTTTTGAAGGATTCTTACGACTGTAATCCTGTTCAGATCACCATCACTGTACCGAATCTGATCAATGCGATCACTCCGAACGGAGATAAGATCAACGATGAAATTGACTACTCTGCTCTGTCTTACAAGAAAAACCTTGTTTTCATCGTATATGACAGATACGGAAACAAGCTTTATGAAGCTAATAAGATGAGAGATTATAAATGGGACGGAACAGCTTCCGGTAAGAAAATACCTACCGGTACTTACTGGTATACCATTTCATGGAACGAAAACGACAAGAACAATACTGAAACGAAATATTCAGGATGGATACTGTTGAAGAATAAAGAATAAGTTTATTTTTAGTCATAAAAAGACTGTCAGTTGTGACAGTCTTTTTTATTTATCAGCTCAGCCATTCACTTCAACATTTGAAATAAAAAAATTATTAATCATTTTCACTTCGATGAATAGCACTTATTGAATTTTTTCTATTTTTGATCCCCGCTTTTTACTAACACACATTTACGTTCTGCCGCTATGGATTGCGGCAGGATTGCTGATAACTTGTTAGTTACTATTTTTTAATTATTTTTTTTAAATAAACTATCTTTGCATCATGGCGCAGAAAGAAACATTATCATCCCTTACACACGGAAATTTTGCAAGAGAACTGTCTATTGCGGATGGAAAAATGCCACCCAATGCTGTAGATTTTGAAAGACTGGTTATAGGAACTTTTTTAATAGATAAAAAAGGTCTTGATCATTCCATTGACCTTCTTACTCCTGAAGTGTTTTATGATCCCAGACATCAGGTTATTTTTGCTGCGATTCTAAAACTTTACGAAGGTAACCATCCTGTAGATCTTATGACGATTATCCAGGAATTAAAAAAGGAAGATAAATTAAGCCAGGCCGGTGGCGATCATTATATTATTGATCTTACCATGGGAGTAAGCTCGTCTGCTCACATTGAATATCATGTCCGTGTTATTCTTGAAAAATATATCTTAAGAAGTCTGATTAATGTTTCTGCGAACGTGATCGATTCATCCTATAAAGAATCTACCGATGTATTCGAACTTTTAGATAAGGCTGAACAATCTTTCTTTGAAATTACCAACGGTACGATCAAAAAAGGATTCGACACCGCCAATTCATTGGTAAAGCAGGCTATCGATACTATTAAATCTTTGAAAGATAAGGAAGGGCTTTCAGGAGTTCCTTCCGGATTCAGGGATATTGACAAAGAAACGGGAGGCTGGCAAAATTCTGACCTTATCATTATTGCAGCCCGTCCGGCGATGGGTAAAACAGCATTCCTTCTGTCGATGGCCAGAAATATTGCAGTTGGCCATAAGATTCCAATGGTCCTTTTCTCCCTGGAGATGGCATCTGTACAGCTTATCACGAGGATGATTGCTTCGGAAACGAAAATCTCTTCCGAAAAACTGAGAAAGGGAACTTTAGATGACGAAGAATGGCAAAGACTTTTTTCCAATGTATCCGAGCTTGAAAACGCTCCGCTTTTTATTGACGAAACCCCTTCTCTTTCTATATTCGATTTCCGTGCAAAATGCCGAAGGCTGGTGATGCAGCATGGTGTAAGGCTGATCATGGTGGATTACCTTCAGCTGATGACTGCAGGAGGTGGAGGTAAAGGAGTTGGAAACCGTGAACAGGAAATTTCCATGATCTCGCGTTCATTAAAGGCTATTGCCAAAGAACTGAATGTACCTGTTATTGCCCTTTCACAGTTATCGAGAAGTGTGGAGGCACGCCCAGGAAAAAGGCCTCAGCTTTCTGACCTTAGGGAATCCGGAGCGATTGAGCAGGATGCGGATATTGTATCTTTTATTTTCAGACCTGAATATTATAAAATTGCCGTTTGGGATAATGACGAAGAAGGCCAGGAAACTCCAACGGAAAACCAGGCTGAACTGATCATCGCAAAGCATAGAAATGGTGCTACAGCCGACGTCAGATTATCATTCTTAAAACATTTTGCAAAATTCGGGGATATCGAAGCAGCATTAGATGGTGGCATGGGAGGTTATCCTTCTAATTTCGGATCTAACGAGCCCAGTGGTTTTGATAAAATAAGGACTACTATTCAACCTGGAGCTGCATTTGATTTACCAGACAGTTCAAAGCTATCAGGGTCTTCGATGAACGATCTTGATGATGATGACGATTTCCCATTCTAGAACCCATACTATTTTAAATTAATAACAGCTTGGCATTCTCCAAATTTAGTTTTACAGAATACCAGTTTTATATAGACTTAACTTTTGAGAATAGAAATATACACCGACGGTGCATGCAGCGGAAACCCCGGAAAAGGAGGCTATGGAATCCTTATGCGCGTTCCTGAAAAAAATTATCAGAAGACGTTCTCCAAAGGTTTCAGAAAAACCACCAATAACAGAATGGAGCTATTGGCAGTTATTTCTGCTATGGAAAAACTAAAGTCTTCGGAGAACGATATTCACATTTACACAGACAGCAAATATGTAGCTGATGCCGTGAACCAAAACTGGATTGCAGGATGGATCAAAAGAGGATGGAAAAATGTAAAAAATCCGGACCTCTGGAAAAGATTCATTGAAATGTACAACAAACACACTCCAAAAATGCATTGGGTAAAAGGCCATGCAGGACATTTCGAAAATGAACTTTGTGATAAACTAGCTGTGGCAGCTGCAAACTCACCTGACTTGGAAATCGACACTTACTTTGAAGGGCTGGAAAGCAACTCTCTTTTTTAATAAATATAAAATTAATACTTTATATGTTTCATTATTCACCCATTCACTTTGTTATTCATTGATAAATCATTATCATTTTCGGTAAAATTAACATTAAATACACATTAATCAATTGGGATTTAATATATTTACAGCATCTAAATAAAACTAATCCCACCTCAATGAAAAAAAATTTACTGTCTTATATTTTCCTCATTGTATTTTTTCTATCCGGAAGTCTATATTCTCAAACTTACCAGTTAATAGGAAATCCTGTAAATACTACCGGATGGAGCATTGTCGCTCCAACACAGGTGCTAGGCGATTTTGTGCAGCTCACTCCTGACACCAACAACCAGTCCGGATCCATAAGGCTTAATGACCAGATCAACTTAAAATACTGTGACAAGTGGAGAGTTGAATTCGATTTCAGAATGGATTCCAACCAAACTTCCAACGGAGACGGAATTGCATTTTGGTATCTGGCGAACCCGCCTGTTGCAAGTGTATTGGGTTCCGGTCTTGGAGTTTCCCAAAATGCGGTAGGTTTTATTGTAGGTTTTGACACTTACAACAACACAACTACAGCCACAATGAGCAAGATACATGTTGCTTACGGACAGGTTGCCAACACAACAGACAACAACAATGTAGAATACTTTAATGTTCCCGGAAGCTCTTTTCATTCACCTGACCTGAATACCACCCAGCCTTTTCAGGGGACAACCTATAAGCATGTTGAAGTAACAGCCCAGGTAGATCCGGCTGTCCCTACCAACTGGATTGTAAAAATAACACTTGATGGTACAGTAATCTGCGATCAGTCATTCGCCCCTTCAGGTACTGCAGCTGCAATGACGGTTGGATATTTCGGATTTTCGGCTTCTACAGGATCTGCAAGATCAAGACATTCTATTAAAAATGTAAAAATCTATACTGACAAGGTCCCTATTTTACAAAGTACTGCAACACAATCTTTCTGCCCGAATCCAGCTACAGGCTATGCCTCTGTAAATTTAACAGCCTTCAATTCTCAATTCGTAAGCAATCCTTCCAATTATACTTTTACGTACCTGCAAGGCTCAACACCCATTACAAATCCCACCAATTTCCAATTCAATGCAAATACTACGGTTACTGTGATTGTAAAGGACAATGCAGGAATATTATGTGATAATCCGGATGGAAAGATACAGCTGGTCCTGGCTCCTCTTACACTTACCGATAAAACTTTAACGGCATGTAACAATAATAAGACAGGAACAGGAATATTTAACCTCAATACTGCAGATGTAACGGATGTATCTGGCGCCACCAAAAAGTATTATAAAACACTGAATGACCTGAATGCCGGAAACAATGAAATCACGAATCCCAATTCTTACACTTCCGCACCAGGCATAGTCTATGTAAAAGTGACTACGCCGCAGGGATGTACCGGTACGGCAAAAATCACCTTAACATTTTACCCCGAAACTCCGGTAAAAGAAGCTACACTTGAGTCATGCTTTCTGCAGGATAATATTGCGACTGCCATATTTGACCTTACTTCAGCCAATGTGACGACACTGACGAGCGGGTTTACAAAGAAATATTATTTAAGCGTGGCAGATGCGTTAAGCGGAACCAATGAGATTGTCAATCCATCTCAATATATGTCTGTTAGTACTGCAGTCTATGTAAAGGTAACAGACTCAAACGCATGTTTCGCTATAGCAAAAGTCAACCTCGTTGTACTTTCACCAGTGAAATCAAACGTTTTAAAAGATAAAATTATCTGCATTGATGGGAGAACTGATCTGGATGCAGGTCCGGGCTTTGATGGTTACGAATGGATTACCGGAGCAACTACTCCTTCTATACAGGGAGTAGGTGTTGGTCTTTATTGGGTAAAGCTAAAAACAGGAAACTGTATTACATTGCAGACCGTGAAGGTTATTGCTTCGGCAAACCCTGTTATTTCAAGCATTGATATTAATAATACAACGGTAACTGTAAATGTTTCAGGAGGTACTCCACCATATAAATATTCTTTAAACGGTATCGACTGGCAGGATTCAAATACATTTACCGGCTTGCACAGAGGAGAGGTAAAAGTTTTTGTCAAAGACTTTTACAACTGTTCACCCGTTGAAGTTCAGATCACGGTTCCCAATCTGATCAATGCCATTACACCGAACGGCGATAACGTTAATGACTTTATTGATTATTCCGCATTGGCTTATAAAAAAAATCTGGTTTTTATAGTATATGACAGATATGGCAATAAACTTTATGAAGCTGATAAAACAAGAAACTTCAAATGGGACGGAACTGCCTTCGGCAAAAAGATTCTCACAGGGACTTACTGGTATTCTATTTCATGGAATGAAAATGATAAAAACAATACTCCTACGAAATATTCAGGCTGGGTATTGGTAAAAAACAGAGAATAATAGCTTTTCATACAAAAATCACTCCTTCACCGGAGTGATTTTTTAATAGGATTGGGCTTGTGGAATCAAGACTTATCATATCTTGACTTAATAAATAAGATATATTTTATTTTTAACCATTTCATATAAATTTTAAAAATTACTTGTAAAATTGACAATTTTTGTTAATCATTTGACAATTATACATTATATCTTAGAAAATAAAATAAATATATTTACAGGAATAACCTCAAAAACTAATCGCTTCATATGAAAAGAAAACTACTCCTTTATTATTTAACTATTTTTCTATGTTTTTCAGGCCAGCTGTTTTCACAAACATATCAGCTTACAGGAAACCCCGTCAACACAACGGGCTGGGACCTTGTTTCAAATGCTGCTGTAGACACAGATTTTATAAGGCTTACAACTGATAACGGGAACCTGTATGGCGCTATAAAACTTGCCACTCCTATCACATTAAGTTATTGCGACAAATGGAAGGTAGAATTTGACTTTAGAATTGACGGAAACGGAACAACACAGTTCGGAAGAGGAGACGGATTTACTTTCTGGTATCTTGCCAATCCTCCGACAGGCTTCGTATCCGGTGGTGGACTAGGAATTCCCGGAAATGCTTCCGGATTAATGGTAGGATTTGATATTTTCAACAATACCACTGAAGGCCAGATGAGTAAAGTACATGTTCTTTACGGCACCAACAACACAGCCGGAAACAATATTGAATACAATACAACACCCGGCAGTACATTTCACTCTCCGGACCTCAACCCTACTCAGCCATTCGTAGGCCCAAACTATAAACACGTAGAAGTAAACGGGGAAACAGACCTTACCAACCCTACGAACTGGATCATTAAAATAAAAATTGACGGTGTTCTTATTACCGACCAGTCATTCGCTCCTTCAGGTGCTGCCATTGGAATGTCACAGGGATACTTTGGATTTTCGGCAGCTACAGGAGGTGCCAGCGCAAGACATTCCATCAAAAATGTAAAAGTGTTTGTAGATAAAGTTCCGATCCTGAATGCTACAGTAACTCCATTTGTATGTACCAATCCTGCAACCGGCACCGGAACTGTGGATCTAACGTCTTTCAATGCTCAGTTTGTCAATAATCCGGCAAATTACATATTCACTTATTATGTTTTAGGAAGCTCAACACCTATTGTCAATCCTTCAAATTTCCCGTATTCTGGCAACACCACAATTAAGGTGGTTATTAAAGATCCCAGCTCTACGCTTTGTGACAACGGAGACGGGGTCATTCAGCTAAACCCAACACCATTTGCAGCCACTGATGCTTCGCTTACGGGATGTAACAACAATAATGCAGGCACTGCAACATTTGACCTTACCACAGCTGCCTTAACAACTGTGCCCGGATGTACGATGGAATTCTACAATACAATGGCTGACCTGAATGCAGGGATCAACCAGATTCCCAATCCTACAGCTTACGCAACAGGACCAGCCATATTATTTGCAAAAGTGACGACTCCCCAAGGATGTGTAAGTGTTGCAAAAGTTACCTTGAGCCTGAACCCAGTTGTTGTCGTTACTGATACGTCATTGAGATCATGCTTCCTTGAAACCAATCCTTCATTGGGAATATTCAATTTAAGCAATGCTCCGGTTACAGTATTGACGGGGGCAATAAAAAAATACTATCCATCTCTTGCAGATGCTGAAAACGGAACCAATGAAATTTTAAATTTTCTGAGCTATACCGCTCCATCCGGAGTAATCTATGTAAAAGTGTTCAATGCGCAGGGATGTTATTCAATTGCAAAGGTAACCCTCACCGTTTTATCTCCGGTTTTATCCAGCATATTAAAGGATAAAATCATCTGTATTGAGGACAAAACCACCTTGGATGCAGGTCCTGGATTCAATGGCTACGAGTGGAGCACAGGAGCAACGACACAGGCTATCACCAATGTAGGCGTAGGAACTTACTGGGTAAAATTAAAAACCGGAGACTGTATTACGTTACAGACCGTAAAGGTATATGCTTCGGAACAGCCTGTGGTTACCAATATTGATATTTCAGGAAGCACAGTAACTGTTTTTGTTAATGGAGGAATGCCGCCTTACCAATATTCCATGGATAATATTCAATGGCAGGACTCTAATATATTCACTAATGTAACAAGAGGTGAAACTAAGATCTATGTAAAGGACAGCTATGATTGCGAGCCTATCCAGATCAACATCACGGTTCCTAACCTCATTAACGTCATCACTCCAAACGGCGACGGGGTAAATGATGCCATTGATTATTCGGCACTTTCCAACAAAAAGAATCTGGAAATCGGAATCTTCGACAGATATGGCTATAAGCTTTTCCAAGCTGATAAATCCAACAGATATGTATGGGACGGCACTACCAACGGAAGCAAAAAAGTTCCTACAGGAAATTACTGGTACTCTATCTCATGGAACGAAAACAACAGCAAGAACACTCCTATTAAATTCTCGGGCTGGATCATGGTAAAAAACAGAGAATAAAGTAAAACTGATTATTTTTTTAATACCGGATCACTCCAAATTTGGAGTGATCTTTTTTTTACTTTCGTAAAAAGAGATATTTCATTATAAACGCACTTTATTCGCATTCTATTCTTAAATTTGTCCTATGAATTATTTGGAAGCTTTAAGCAGAAGATATTCTGTGAAAAAATTTAATCATGAGATTATTCCTCAGGATATCCTTCACAATATTCTTGAGTCGGGAAAACTTTCTGCCAGTTCGCTTGGGCTTCAGCCTTACAAAATACTGGTAGTGGAAAGCGAGGAAATGAAGCAGAAACTGATTCCGGCTTTTTATAATCCTTCACAGGTTTCCACCTGTTCGCACCTTATCGTTATCATTTCCAAGAAAACTATTGAGGAAAACTATATTCACGGTTATTTTAATCACATTTCCGAGGTAAGGAAGACTCCTGTTGAAAAACTTGACCTGTTCAGAAAAAGCATTAATCAGCATATCACCCAAAAAACACAGGATGAAATTTTCAACTGGGCAGAAAAGCAGTCTTATATAGTACTGGCCAATCTGATGTATGCCGCCGCTATTGAAAATATAGATTCCTGTCCTATGGAAGGCTTCCGGCAGGATCTGATAGAAGAGATTCTGGACATCAATCCTGAGACAGAAAAAGTAACCGTCACTCTGGCTGTAGGTTACCGTTCTGAAGAAGATCATTTTCAACATATGAAAAAAGTAAGAAAACCAAACGAAAAATTGTTTAAATTTATTTAATATTTAAACGATTGTACCTAAAGCAAGCATATGATAAAAGCGGATGTATTAGTAATTGGTTCCGGCATCTCGGGACTTTCCTATGCCATTAAAGTTTCTGAACAGCTCCCCGACGCCAAGATCATCATCGTAACAAAATCCGACGAAGACGAAAGCAACACCAAATATGCACAGGGCGGACTGGCTGTAGTCACAGACCTTAAAAATGATAATTTCGAAAAACATATCGAAGATACCATGCGTGCCGGGGACGGGGAAAACAAACGCAATGTTGTAGAAATGGTCGTAAGGGAAGCTCCCACAAGATTCAATGAAATAGTAGAATGGGGCGCCAATTTCGATATGAAAAACGGAGAATTTGCTTTGGGAAGAGAAGGCGGCCACACTGAAAACAGAATCGTTCACCATAAAGATATTACCGGATTCGAGATCGAAAGAGCTCTTTTGGCAACGGCCAACAGCAGCCCGAATATTGAGATCCTTGACCATCATTATGTTATTGATATCATCACCCAGCACCATGTTCCGGGAAAAGAAGTAAGCGATGGTGACATTAATTGCTACGGCGCCTATATTCTTGATGAAAAATCAAAAAAGATTAAAAAGATCACTTCCAAAATAACATTGGTTGCTACAGGCGGTGCAGGACATGTTTATAAAAATACAACAAATCCTACCATTGCTACCGGAGACGGAATTGCTTTTGTAGCCCGTGCAAAGGGCAAAGTTTCCAATATGCAGTACTACCAGTTTCATCCAACAGCCCTGTACAGCAAGATCAACGGAATGCTTTTCCTTATTTCTGAAGCGGTCCGGGGAGATGGTGCCAAATTAAGGACTAAAAAAGGTGAAAAATTCATGCACAAGTATGATGAACGTGAAGAATTAGCCTCCAGAGATATTGTAGCCAGGGCCATTGATAATGAGATGAAGATTTCCGGTGATGAATTTGCCGGTCTTGACTGCCGCGATATGGATCATGAAAAATTCCTGGAACATTTCCCGAACATTTATAAAAAATGTAAAGAAGAAGGAATTGATCCTTTCATTCAATTGATTCCTATAGTACCCGCATGCCATTATCTTATGGGTGGTATTGAAGTCGACAGTGACGGACAGTCTTCTATCCGCAATCTTTTTGCAGTGGGAGAATGTACCAATTCCGGGTTGCATGGTGCGAACAGGCTTGCATCAAACTCATTACTGGAAGGCTTGGTTTTCGGACATAATGCTGCTATAAAAACAGTTGCTCTGCTTAATGAAAACAACTTCAACTTTGATGATCTTAAAGCCGTTCCGGAATGGAACGAGGAAGGCATGAAGATCATGGACGAGATGGTTATCATAAGCTACCTCAGAAAACAGCTTCAGGAAATGATGAGCGATCTTGTAGGTATCGTGAGAAGCAACAGACGTCTGAACATGGCTTTACAGAAGCATCAGGAGATTGCAGCAGCTGTGGACGAGATTTACCACTATTCTATTCTTTCACCGCAACTATCTGAATTAAGAAACCTGACAACTGTTGCCCACCTCATTATTACCCAATCTATGGAAATGACTGAAAATAAAGGCGCATTTTATAATAAAGACTTAGCTTAAAACATATATAATGAAAAGACCAGCGTACGCTACAGATAAAGTATTAAAAGCATTCATCAAAAATGCCCTGGAAGAAGACATTCAGGATGGCGACCATTCTACTCTTTCCACCATTCCGAAGAACCTGGAGCAGAGCGCCAAACTTTTGGTCAAGCAAGACTGTATTTTAGCAGGTGTTGAGCTGGCTGAAATTATTTTTAAAACTTTTGATAAGGATTTAAAAGTTGAAACCTTCCTTAAGGATGGAGAAGCAGCTAAAGTCGGTGACGTGGCCTTAACGGTAACTGGGAGCGCAAGGTCAATCCTCTCAACAGAAAGGCTTGTTTTAAATTGTATGCAGAGAATGAGCGGAATAGCAACCCTTACCCATGACTGGGATTCCCGACTGGTAGGAACGAAAACAAAACTTTTAGATACCCGAAAAACAACTCCTAATTTCAGAGTATGTGAAAAGTGGGCTGTAGCCATTGGCGGCGGAACCAATCACAGGTATGGCTTATATGATATGATTATGCTGAAAGATAACCACATCGACTATAACGGAAGTATTACGAATGCCGTAAAAATGGCAAAAGATTATGTTAAGAATACAAAGAAAAAATTAAAGATTGAGGTTGAGACAAGAAATCTGGAAGAAGTAAAAGAAGCCATCAAAGCAAAAGTAGACAGAATCATGCTTGACAATATGAATGTAGCTATGATGAAGCAGGCAGTAGAAATGATCAATGGCTCTTGTGAGTCTGAAGCCTCAGGTGGAATTACCCGTGATATGTTAAAAGAAATTGCCTCTACCGGGGTCACTTATATCTCTGCCGGAGCCCTTACCCACTCGGCCGAAAATATAGATTTGAGTCTCAAAGCCGTGAAATAGCGTTATATTTTTAATAAAAAGAGTCTCTATTTATTAAAAACTCAATAATATGATTTTTTTCATATAAAAATTCAATTTTTAACTACAGGCCTGAAAATCAATACATTGAACCTTATTAAGATTGAGTAAAAATTAACATACAGTTAATATTAGTTAAATTTTATTTCGCGAATTTTGCAGAAAATTAAATCTAACTATTACTAACGATTATGAAATTAATCAACAAATCGATGCTATCCGTAGTAATTACATTATCTACAGCTAGTGTTTATTATGCTCAACAAGTTCAGGATACAGTAAAAACAACATCCAATGACATTGAACAAGTTGTATTAACTGGTGTTGCCGATATCGCCAAAGATAGAAAAACACCAGTAGCAGTTTCAACAATTAAAGAAGCACAAATTGTTGAAAGATTAGGAAATCAGGAGTTCCCTGAAATTCTAAATACTACTCCATCTGTATATGCTACAAAAAGTGGAGGTGGCTTTGGAGACAGTAAAATAGGAATTCGAGGGTTTGATCAGATCAATATCGCTGTAATGGTGAATGGTATGCCAGTAAACGACATGGAAAACGGTGCCGTATACTGGTCTAACTGGGCAGGTCTTTCTGATGTTACCTCTGCGTTACAGGTTCAAAGAGGACTTGGATCATCAAAGCTTGCAATTGCGTCTGTGGGAGGAACAATTAATGTTCTGACAAGAGCTGCCGATAAAAAAGCAGGAGGTAATATTACATTAGGATTAGGTAATGACGGTTATTACAAAACATCTTTTGCTTACAATACTGGCAAGTCTTCAAAGGGATGGTCGTCTTCTTTCTTAATGTCTAGGACAGCAGGAAGTACTTATGCAGATGGAACTAAATTTGAAGGATATAACTATTACTTCGCTTTAGGTTACCAACCAAGTGCGAAGCATGATTTTCAGTTTACTATAACAGGTGCTCCACAATGGCACAACCAAAGGTCTTACCAGATTAAACTTTCAGAACTTTTAAAATATGGGAAAGACGGTAAGCCGAACAGAAGATATAATGCGGATTGGGGATATTTAAACGGTGAGGAGTTTGCTAACAGAGGAAACTATTACCATAAGCCAGTAATGTCTTTAAACTGGGACTATAAGATAAGTCCATCTTCTAAATTAAATACTGTTGCTTATGCGTCCTTTGGTAGAGGTGCAGGGACTGGAGATCTAGGAAGTGTAGGCGGAAAAAGATTAAGTAATTTTAACAGAACACAAAACGGATTAATAGATTTTGATGCAATTTATGCAGCAAACCAAGCCTCAAATCCTGATGCAGGACAATTAATCCGAAGATCTTCTGTCAACTCTCATAACTGGTTCGGTTTAATCTCAAGCTTTAACCATAAAATTAATGAAAATTTTAATTTTAGCGTTGGTATTGACACAAGATATTATAAAGGATATCATTATCAAGTCGTAAGTGATTTATTAGGAGCTTCTGCGTATAAAGATACTGCAAACAAGAATATTCCTGCAAACTATGTTTCAACTGCTTATGCACTTAAACCAAACTGGAATCCTTTTGGAGGAAAAACAGAGCCGATGAATGAAAGAATTGGTTATAGTAATGACGGAGAAGTTCTTTGGTACGGAGGTTTTGGTCAAATAGAGTATTCTAATGATAAGTTATCTTTGTTTGCACAAGGAGCCGTTTCAAATCAAGCTTTTCAAAGAGTTGACGAATTTATTAAGGACGGTACAGCTATCACTGGAGGGGTGCTAAAAACTAAAACAGGATTTAAGGATATTGTTGGTTACAATTTAAAAGCAGGTGCTAATTATAACATCAATGATCATCATAATGTCTTTGCTAATATTGGTTATTATTCTAAGCAACCTTTCTTCAATGCTGTTTATCCTAACAACCAAAACTTGATTAACCCTTATCTAACTAATGAAAAAATATTTGGTCTGGAAGCCGGATATGGTTTCCGTTCTTCATTCTTCAATGCGAATATTAACTTATACAGAACATCATGGAAAGATAGATTCCAAAGAAGAAGTGAAACAGTTAATGGAGTAAGAGGTTATTCAAACATTACTGGAATTACAGAAATCCACCAAGGTATTGAAATTGATATGAACGCCAAAATCAATGATATGATTTCATTAACAGGGATGTTCTCTCTTGGAGATTGGAAATATGAAGGAAATGCCCAAGGTAATTTATTTAATGATAATAATGAACCTATGGATGCTAATGGTAACACAGTATCAGAAGCTGCTACATCTATTTTATACTTAGACAAGGTTAAAGTTGGTAATTATGCACAGACAACAGCAGCTTTAGGTGTCGATCTTAAACCATTCAAAAACTTTAAATTTAACGCTCAATACAGATATAATGCTAATCTTTATGCAAACTTGAATGTGCTTGATTTCAGAACACAAGATGCTGGTGAAAAAGGCGCATTAAAATTACCTAGCTTTGGTCTGGTTGATTTAGGAGCATCTTATGTAATTCCTGTTAATACAAAACAGTCATTTACAATCAGAGCCAATGTATATAACTTATTTGATACATTCTACATCCAAGACTCTTATACTAATATCCACCAAGGGACATCTAAAGCCACAGGAACATTATATGACGGTATTGATGTGGCAAATGAGGTATTTTACGGTTTCGGAACTACTTGGGCTGCTTCATTATCATTCAACTTCTAATAACATCACAATATTAGATTTTATAAATATCTATCCCGGCTTTTCGCCGGGATTTTTGCTATATTTGTGTACAAAAAATTGAATATGGATTTTTACAAGATTTTGCTTAATGCACACAAAGGATTTGGATACCTTGAACTTCTTTTGGTCTCATTATTTATTATTGCCCTTTTAGCCACAATGTTTGGTTTCAGTGGTAAAGTGAACAAATTTTTAAAGAAGACTACCCTCTTTACGATGATTTTCTTCCATGTTCAGTTTTTAATAGGGATCATCATGTTGGTGATTAATTTCACTAAAGGATTGGATATGGGATCAGTAATGAAAAATGCTGACTTAAGATTCCAGTATGTAGAGCACCCATTTTCTATGCTGATTGCAGCAGTATTGATGACCATCATCAATAAAAAAGTGAAGTCTAATGATACTATTTCTCTGGGAATTGTGATCATGGGTCTTATCGCTGCAGGTTTATTTGCATTTGCCTTCCCCTGGACAAGAGTCTTCGGGGCCTAAAACATAAAAAATAAGTTATCAATGATGAGTTATAACTTTGTAATAGTTTAACCTTAAATTTTTTAATTAAATCAATGAAAGTAGCTGTAGTCGGTTCAACAGGAATGGTTGGACAAGTTATGCTGAAAGTTTTGGAAGAAAGAAACTTCCCTGTAACAGAATTAATTCCGGTAGCATCCGAAAGATCTGTAGGCAAGAAGGTGAAGTATAAACAGGAAGAATTTACCATCGTAAGCATGAAAGACGCTATAGCTGCCAAACCGGATATTGCCATTTTTTCTGCCGGAGGATCTACTTCTCTTGAATTCGCACCACTTTTTGCTGAAGCCGGCACCACTGTGATTGACAATTCTTCAGCATGGAGAATGGATCCTACCAAAAAGCTGGTTGTTCCGGAAATTAATGCCAATGTCCTGACTAAAGAAGACAAGATCATTGCCAATCCCAACTGCTCTACCATTCAGCTGGTAATGGTTCTGGGCCCATTGAATAAAAAGTATGACCTGAAAAGAGTGGTTGTTTCTACGTACCAGTCTGTAACAGGAACAGGAAAAGCTGCTGTAGATCAGCTTAATGCTGAAATCAAAGGTGATGATTCCGTTGCCAAAGTATATCCGAACCAGATCTTCAAAAATGCTTTACCCCACTGTGACGTTTTCGCAGATGATGATTATACCAAGGAAGAAATTAAATTAATGAAAGAACCTAAAAAAATCTTAGGTGATGATACATTTAATTTAACGGCAACTGCAGTAAGAGTCCCTGTTCAGGGAGGTCACTCTGAAAGTGTAAATATTGAGTTTGAAAATGAATTCGAAGTGGATGAAGTAAGGAAAATTTTGTCAGAAACTCCGGGAGTAATTGTACTGGACGATGTTAAGAACAACATATATCCCATGCCGCTGTACTCCGAAGGTAAAGATGAAGTTTTCGTCGGCAGGATAAGACGGGATCTTTCACAGCCCAAAACACTGAACCTCTGGATCGTAGCAGACAATCTGCGAAAAGGAGCCGCAACGAACGCTGTACAGATTGCAGAATACCTTGTCGCAAACAACTTAGTTTAAACTAACAAAATAAAAAAGAGTCTCAGAATTGAGATTCTTTTTTTTATCAAACTATGGAAAATAAAAAGACCATTACCCACAAAAACAAAATAGGATTTCAAAAGCTGATTGCCGCTTTTGGGCTTATTCTTTTTGTAGGAAAGATTATTGCCTGGAAACTTACTAACTCAGATGCTGTTTTTTCCGATGCCATGGAAAGCGTAGTGAATGTTATCAGTGCGTTTATGGGGCTTTACTCCCTCCATCTTGCCGCAAAACCCAAAGACGAAGACCACCCTTATGGCCACGGAAAAGTAGAATTTGTAACAGCCGGTATTGAAGGAGCTTTAATAGCCATTGCGGGCATCATGATCATCTATGAAGGCGTCAACAGCCTTGTTGTAGGAAAAACACTGAGCAAAATAGATCTGGGAATATGGATCATTGCTGCAACCGCTGTTGTTAATTATCTCCTGGGATATATTTCCATTAAAAAAGGACAGGCAGAAAACTCGCTGGTTCTTGTATCATCAGGAAAACATCTTCAGTCTGATACCATCACGACATTAGGCGTTGTAATAAGCTTGGTTATTGTTTATTTCACTAAAATTTACTGGCTTGATTCAGTTGTGGCTCTTATTTTTGGATTTTACATCATCTATGTCGGCTATAAGATTGTCAGAAAATCTCTAAGTGGTATTATGGACGAACAGGACCCTGATCTCCTTAACCAAATTATCAGAGTACTCGAAGAGAACAGAAAAATAGAATGGATCGATGTTCACAATATGAAAATCCAGCAATTCGGCGCCAATCTCCATATTGATGCCCATATTACTTTACCTTGGTACTATAGCCTTCGTGAAGCTCACAATGAAATGGAAAAAATGATTCTTCTTTTAGCTAAAAACACAAAAAGAAGTGTAGAATTCAATTTCCATATGGACGACTGCAAAACAGTATCATGCCCTGTATGCCAGATCAAAGACTGCCCTGTCCGCGAAAAAGATTTTGTAAAAAGAGTAGAATGGACCCCGGAAAATGTTACCAGTATAGACAAACATACCATAGACTAAGCTTGAGAGTCAGAGCGTTTTCGAGTTTACTGGTTTACAATAAGTAATTAATGAATTATCATCTAATGTCTTAGCCCATTCACGATTCACTTGCGAAGCAACATTCACAATTGACATTTTCCAATCTTAACCTTATTCTAAAACTTGGGCAACTTGTACGTTAATGAGTCTTCCCGTCTATTCGCCTGTTTTTTCTAACTGCTTTCTATAATAAAACATGGGAACAATTAAAAGCAAAGCCAGCGGCTGGATTACAAACCTTCTCATATAAAAAGAGAAAAGATACCCTATCTCGAACTTATCATGTATACAGTAAAGATAGATGGGGAAAGTAATAGCAAAAATAATGATAATCAGCAATGCTCCCTGCGCCGTCCACCGGCGGTTTTTAAAAAGACATTGAATGATCAGGCATGAAAAAGCAAGATTAAGCATAAATCTGAAAAGATGCCCTGCAATTAATTTTCCCCATTCAAACCGGGGAAATGCAATGTTTTTAATAGCTTCATGAAAATATTCAAGAAAAGGATCATAGAAAATTTTGCCTTCAAGCATCCGCACACTTATAAGACCGCAGATTCCTGCTATCACCAAAAGCCAGTTAAGAATTTTCATTTTTTAAAGCAAAGAATTTGATCCACACCAGCCAAAGAACCACAACAGTTCCGTAAATAACTGCCGGAAAAATAAAATCATGGAATATTTTTCCATATTCCTGATGATCTACCATAACGATATTCAGTCCTACGATTCGCAGGAGATTCATAATGTAAAGCAAAACAAGCCCGGCCAAAGCAAAAATATACGTTTTAGCACCTTTATAAAATGCAAAAACGAAGGCTATAAATAAGATCATGACGGAAACAGCATTACACCCTTCCACCATTCTCGTTACGTAATTTTTCTTTACATAAAACCAAACCTGCTCATTTTTCACATCATCATACAGCAGTGTAGGAAATCCCGCAGCATTTTGAATGGATGCAACCTGATCGGCGATCATGCGGGAAAAAGAATCCAGCCCATTGGCCTTACCGCTGTTCAGATAAAACTGGTACCCTAGAAGCAGCACCAGGTAGATAACGATGAACCTCAGCAAAATGTTTAAAACCGGTTTAAAATCCTTTAACATACTGCAAAGATAGAAATTAGACTGATACTTAGGTTAATAAATATTTGATTTCAGATTTCAGACACAAGATTTTAGATTTTACAAAATAATTTAAATCGCATCAACTCTTAATCATCATCCAGAACTCCAAATCCTCTGATAATCCTACTCCAACTCTAATACTCTCAAACCCTCAAACAACCAAAACAACCAGAACAACAAACTCCCATTAAATTAGTATATTTGTTTCCATATTATGACTTCCGAAAACGCAAAACGATTTTTTGAAAATTATCTGGGTGAACCATCTACTGAGTTCGTTACGCTGGCTCAAAGTGGTTCCGCGAGGATGAATTTTCTGGCCAAATCCAACACCGGGAAATATATTGTCACCAGCAATGAAAATATCCCGGAAAACGAAAGCTTCCTTTATTATTCTGAAATCTTTTCAGAGCTTAGCCTAAACACCCCTGATATTTTTGCTGTTTCAGATAACAGAAAGATTTATATACAGGAATTTCTCGGAGAACAGACCCTTTCAGACGTTATCGCAGCAGAAGGGCTTTCCAATAACGTAAGAACATTGGTAAAGCAAACACTAGAAAAGCTTTTCCAGCTTCAGATCCGGACTCAGGGGAAGATTGATTTTTCAAAAACTTTTGAATATGAAAGGTATGACGAGCTTCCAGTTATCCATGATCTGTATTATTTTAAAAATTTTGTAGCTGATGTTTTGGAACTGCAATATCGTAAATCTGTCTTACTGAAAGAATTTAAACAGATTTCCCAACTTATTGAAGATCTTGAACCCAAAGGAATTATGATCCGCGATTTTCAGGCAAGGAATATTATGGTGAATGAAGATCGTAAAGTTTCGTTTATCGATTACCAATCTGCTATGGAAGGACCATTGATATATGATGTAATCTCTTTCCTTTTCCAGGCTAAGGCAAATTTCCCGGAAGATTTTAAAAATGAGATGCTTGATTATTATATCGGACAGTTTGAAAACGAAGCGGTTCAACATCAACTAAAAGAATCGGTGAAACCAATTCAAATGATGAGATTTCTGCAGGTACTTGGAGCCTATGGCTTCAGAGGGCTGATTCAAAGGAAGCAACATTTTATGGCAAGCCTTGAAAAAGGCATTCAAAACATCACCCATTTTACTCAAACCTGGGAATATATGAAGGGCTATCCGGAACTGAAGAAAGTGATAGAACAACTGTCTTCGGAAGAATCAAAATTGAAAATTAATGCTATTTTGAATCATTAAGATTTATTTAGTTGTTTAAGAGTATTAAGCTTATGACAAAGAAAGAAGTTACACAATTATCACATGAAATTACGGGCTTTGCTATTAAAGTACATAAAGTTCTTGGTCCCCGTCTTCCGGAAAGTGTTTATGAAGAATGTTTAAAGATTAAGCTCATTAAAAGATATTCCTGACTAAATTTTGATTTATCAAAATCTTAACTTACCTTAAAAAACTAAATAAATCTTAATGGTTTTTAAATAAAAAATATAAATAATGCTACACATCGATATACACAGTTTTTCATACAAAAAAGGAGGAATTCCTAAGGACAATTCAGGAAACGGTGGAGGTTTTACCTTCGACTGCAGAGGAATTTTAAATCCGGGAAGAATTGAAGAATACAAAATCCAAACAGGTAATGACATTGGGGTCCAGGAGTATCTTGAGACAAAAACAGAAATGCCGAAATTTCTCGAACTGGTAAAATCCATTATTTCAATCAATATCGACAATTATCTGGAAAGAGGTTTTGAAGATCTTCAGATCAATTTCGGATGTACAGGAGGGCAGCACAGATCTGTATATTCTGCGATCAAGATTGCCGAATTCATCAAAGAAAAATATCCTGAAGGAATAGAAATAAGCCTTCACCACGATGAACAGCACCAACTGAATATAAGTAATGGATATTGAACAATAAGTAATATTTTTACTTGTTCATCTACTTCTGAAATTACTCATTACTAATCACTCATTATCTATACTATATGAAAGCTTTAATTTTCGCAGCCGGAAAAGGCACAAGGCTCAAACCTTTTACAGACAACCATCCAAAAGCACTGGTTCCTGTAAACGGCATACCGCTTTTGGAAAGAAATATCAATTATCTTAAAGGCTTCGGAATAAAAGATTTTGTGATCAATATCCATCATTTTGGAAATCAGATTGTTGAATTTTTAAATAAAAACAGTAATTTCGGATGCAGTATTGAAATCTCAGATGAGACGGATGAGCTGCTGGAAACCGGTGGCGGCTTGATTTTTGCTAGAAGATTCCTCGATCACGGGGAAGATTTTCTGATCATGAACGCGGATATCTTAACGAATATCAATATTGATGCTCTTGTTGAATACCATAAAAAGATAAAAGATTTCGCTACTTTAGCGGTTTCTGATAGAGACAGCTCCAGAAAGCTGCTTTTCAATGATGATATGGTTTTGAGAGGCTGGCTTAATGTACAGTCGGGAGAACAGAGGCTTGCGGAATTCAACAAAGGCTTTAAGGCTCTTGCCTTCAGTGGTGTTCACTGTATCAACCCTGCTATCTTTGAAAAAATAAAGAGAACCGGCAAGTTTTCTGTTATGGAGGAATATCTTGACCTGATGCAGACTGAACATATTCACGGATTTGTACATGACAGCATTCTGATAGATGTCGGAAGACCGGAATCTGTAATAGAAGCCGAGAAATATTTTAAATAATTTTTGCAATGGAAATGGATGGAACCAGGGATGAAAGTTTAGTAAATCCTGCACTTAATATTAACGAAACAAAACTTCATAACAGTCTCAGACAGAAAACCTGGGACGAAACCATCACCAAAGACAGCTGGATGGTTTTTAAAGTAATGGCTGAATTTGTGGACGGGTATGAAAAGCTGGCTAAGATAGGGCCATGCGTTTCTATATTTGGCTCTGCAAGACTGAAGCCTGAAAGCAGATATTACGAAATGGCTGTTGAGATTGCTGAAAAGATCACCAAGCTGGGCTTCGGAATCATTACCGGAGGCGGACCGGGAATCATGGAGGCTGGAAATAAAGGAGCTTTTAATGCCCAGGGAAGATCTATTGGACTTAATATTGACCTGCCGTTTGAACAGCATTTTAACCCGTACATTAATAAATCCTATTCTATGAACTTCGATTACTTTTTCGTAAGAAAAGTAATGTTTGTGAAATATTCTCAGGGATTCGTAGTAATGCCTGGAGGTTTCGGAACCCTGGACGAGCTTACGGAAGCAATGACTTTGATTCAGACTAATAAAATAGGCAGGTTCCCGATTGTTCTGGTAGGAAGTGAATTCTGGGGCGGATTGCTGGATTGGTTCAAAGCAACACTGTTAAAAGAAGGAATGATTGCCGAAGATGATCTAGAACTATATCGTGTGGTAGACACGGCTGACGAGGCTGTTGCACACATCAAGGCATTCTATGATAAATATTCTGTGAACGTAAATTTTTAATTGGCATATTATTTGTGACCTATAATTAGCAAGAATGATTGTAAATCTATTAATTAAGATGAAAAAACTTTTATATATATCAGGAATTTTAACATTTTTTGTGTTAATGAGTTTTATGTATGTAGACTTTTTCTCTTCAATGACTAAAGTTGATTATATAGATGGAAGCAAAACATTGAAGTTTACCACAAAAATGAATACCAACCATATTTCTGATGCTATTAAAATCAATCCCAGTACAGCAGGATTTGAAGCAGAAGTAAAAAAATATGTAAATAATAATTTTGATGTGTTCGTCAATGGATCTCCAAAAACTATAACCTTCACCGGAAGTCAGGTAAGCGGAGAAACTGTATGGGTATATTTTGAGACCGGTGGTGTTTCCGATATCAATACCTTAAAGATTAAAAACACTATTCTTTTAAGCGCCTTTCCTAAGCAGATCAACATTGTTAGTGTTGCTTACAAAGGAAGTCAGAAAGTAATGAACTTCCAGCGAGGCAAGGAAGTAAATGAAGTTTCTTTCTAAACAGAATAAATTTTAAAAATAAAAAAACCACTGCATCTGCAGTGGTTTTTATTTTTACCTTTACCTGAACACTTCTTCGTAGGCCGTTTTTAAATCGTATTCTATATCACCAATACCATTGTGCATGTCTGTTGCAGGAAACTTATTATACGAAACTACTGTACAAACAGTTGCTAACGGCACAAGAAATTCTATTAACCAGGAATAAAATAATTAATTCTCATGAAAAGTAAGAGGGGTCTCCTATTAATAATAATAATCTGCTCTATAGGCTGGATCATATATTTTTTAAAGTATAAGGCTATAAGCCCGCCAACAGCATTAATACTTAAAAATGCCAAATATACCGTAGGAGAAATAACTTCTGATTATTATGGAGACAGAGCACGTAACAAAGGAAATGATTTTAGATTCAAATATGAGAAAGGATTCATTAGAAATGCCCATCAAGACGGAGAGTTTATTAATGGAAGAAAATATCTTGTTATATATGATTCTCTCAATATTAGAAATGGATTTCTCATATTAGACAAATTTGACATTACAGATTCTTTGAGTAAATATCATATCTATAAAAATTATGATTATTATGATGTCGGATGGTCATTACTCAAAATACCATTTCAATATGATAAAAGTGATATTGACTATGAGGTAAAAATGAATCTCGTAAGTGAATAGATTCTGGTTGCTTTGTAAATTTATTTTAAGACCTGGCAAATGAAAAAGGTCGTCTTTCACAAGACGACCTGTATTTAAAATATCAGATTTAGATTATTGAATCTGAATATTGTCTAATTGAACAGTTGTAGTCACACCACTTCCGTTTCCTGTATATTCGAATAAGATATATCCGTTTCCTGTCAATGTACTTGGAATAGTATAAGTCCCCGCAGGAGCTAATGTTCCGTAACCACTAGTTGGCGTCTGCGGAATTGTAAATTCAGAGGTAATATCCGTTTTCGTTGCAGCCGTAATGTCTCCCAGTGGCGTATAGTTGGTGCTATAGTATACTTTTAAGGCATTCCCGTTCCAGAATCCAACATTCACATCAAATTTCAATGTATTTGCAACTGTAAAGTCAACCGGCACGATGAAGTAAGTAGTATATGGCCCTGTTCCGGAATTGGCTCCCAGTTGGATGTATTTATTACCGCTAAACGATTTCAACTGCCAGTATCTGTTTCCTAAAAGCGGATCGTTGATATACTTAGGGAATACTTCCAGGTTGGCAGGAGTGGTTGCATAGCTTTCAAAGTTCTCAAGGAAAGATCCTGAATAGGTAATTGCAGTACCTCCTTTAGGCGGAGTAGCATCTATTCTGGTTCCTTTGAAATTAATATCTTTCGTATTTCTGATAAGCATCTGCCATGTAGAATTATAACGGCTCACTACGAAAGTAGCATCTCCGTTTCCTGTTGGTAATAAAGTAGCTCCTTCAGAGAAGAATCCGGAGTTTCTTATAGTAGTAGAGTTTCCTGAACCATCCTCCAATGTTCTGTCTGTATCTACACCTGCTCCTGCAACATAATCGATATAAGTTTTGTTTACAGGATAGATATCACCGATTGAAAACTGGGTGTTAGAAACTTTAACCAATGTATTGATATACTGCTCGCTCTTAGCTGCAGCAAGATTAGGCAATTCAACCGGCTTAATATTGACCACTTCAAGACCGTTACCACCACAAACTCCGGAAACATATCTGCTTACCAGGGATGCTGGAACTCTTCCGATAGCATAAGTAGGATCTACGGAACCTATTTTTACCGTTCCTCTGTCGATACCCAGTCTCAATCCTTTGGCATTAATTCTGATGTGTGCTCCTACAGGGAAATCTGCATAGTTACTTGATTTATCAACTTCGATCTGGAGACCGGCAGTAGGGTTTTCAGCCTTGTCCTGGAAAGAAATTGTTTTATAAAAATTTCCGCTCTCGTCAGAAGAAATTACATATCCGTCAAAAATCTGATCGGTAGTAATCAAAAGATATCCTGTAGCCGGAGCCTGAGCTTTAAAATCTGCAAGAGAGATGTTGGGCGAAGGAAATTTGTTTTCACACTTAATGGGTGGTGTTTCCCACTCGTCTTTTTGTACACAAGAGGTAATAGCAACGGCTGCAAAGGCAGCTCCTGTTATTAAACTTAAGTATTTCTTTATGTTCATCTTAATAATTTTTAAAAGTAGTTAGTTGACTGATTATTAGAATCTAAGCTGTAAATTCACAAAATATGATCTTCCCTGGGTGTACCAGTATTTAGGTGCAAACAAAGTAAACTCTCTGTCAAGATCCTGAGAGAAAGTAGGATATTTAGCATTTCTGGTCTGCTCAAACCCACCTGTGATATACTTTCTGTTATCTAAGATATTATTTACAGTCGCAGAAATTAATACATAATACTTACCAATTACCCAGGACTTTCCTGCATTAGCATTCAAGAAGAAAGAGGAAGGCAGTATGTTCGGCTGTAAAACTCTTCTCAGCTCAGATTCTGTTAAACCGGAAAATGGAGTCCCTGTATTATCATTCTGTACAAATGATTCTGTTCTTACCAGAGAAGCAGGATCCAGATAATTTTCATCAAAATAGTTCCAGTTGGCACCTACCCACCAGTATTTAGGGTTATTGTAACGGAAACCTAAAGAGAATGCCTGCTGAGGAGTTCCTCCCTGACGGTAAGAGTTAAGGTAAGATTTACCCATGCTTGTGTAAGGAAGTCCATTTCCAAAAGCCCCCACTGCGTCTGAAGCAAAATAAGTCATTGGATCATTCTGATAGGTATACTGACCGATACTTGCCAGACCTTGTAGAGATAGTGTAGGCAATACCTTCACGTCAACTCCCAGTTCCAAGCCCATATTTCTTTTCTTTACATCCGTCATGATCTGGGAAACAAATGCACTCTGAACGTTGGTTTGGTTACCGTCCGCATCAACACTTTTCAACGGGATACCATCTGCGAAAAATCTTTGAACGGTAGTTTCGTTATCCGTATCCACCAAATAACCTGTCAATCTCAATTTCAGGAATGGAGAAGAAATAACGTAGCTAAGGTCATTGGCATTTACTACCATATTTTTCACTCCCGGAGCCACGGATCCGTTTACTCTCGGATTAACGAATAAATCTTCCAGATAAGGAGCCTGGGAATAATAAGCACCATTATAAACAAGGAAGTTTCTTCCGTTTAGCTTATAGATAACCTGCCCTTTCAGACCGTAGTTCCAATAGTTATAATCAGCTCCTTTTCCATAAGAGTCTTTATATAAATAATGTTTGAACAAACCTTCTCTGTTGGAAGATGAATATCCTGCCATGGCAGAAACAAATACATCAAACTTTCCGGTTGAGAATTTTAATCCCGGGTTCACTTTCACTTCTTGTCTTCTGAAAATGTAGTCATAACCCATTTTGTCGCCTACTCTTTTTGCTACATTATCTTCACCTTCATTAAACAAACCTGATTTTCCCGGCTGGTTGGTAGCAGCAAACGGGTCTCTGTTCAGTACAAAATCAGCTCCCAAAAGGTCATTGACTTCTCTGTACTGCTCAGAATAGTAGTTTTGGTATGATACGTTTAATAAGAATTTAGTCGTATCGGTAAAATTATGTATAAGGTGCGTTGCAGCGTTCCAGATTTTATCATCACTTACATCATTTACCATGTAATACAAAGCTCTTTTACCAGTCTGCCCATAATAGGTTCCCGGAGCCTGCTGCATATTTCTTCTGTAAAGCTTATTCCAATCCAGCTGGGTAACGCTTGTATCTCCTGATTGCCATGCTGCCAGCGCTGTTCTGTAAGCATCCTGTGCAGTGGTGGTTGTTCCGTCAGGATTGGTAATAGAAGCATTAGGATCTAAAGAATCGTAATAACTTGGTAAGTTCCTGTAATAGGTAGGAGACGGATTCTGAACATTCTGCCAGTCTAAACGGGAACCTTTGTCTTTCCCGAACTGATAAGAAACAGATGTCCAAAGACTTGATTTTTTATTGATTTTCCAGAAATCCTGAATCTGGAAGATCGGCTGGAAACCTTTTCTTACCCTTTCACTTCTCTGCTCTCCGTCCTGATATCCCCAATAAGAATTATAATGTACTCCTCTGTAATCATATACTTCCTGGGTGCTCGGGCTTGAAGTGGATCTTCTGTAAGGTGCTCCGATAAAGTTGAATGTCATTGAATGCTTGTCACTAAACTTTTTCTCAATTCCTAAATAAGTTCCGTAAGCATCATAGAAAGTTCCGTCCTGGATACCTTCTTCTGCCCATCGTCTTGCTCCCATTACAGTAAATGCCCATCCTGATTTGCTCATTCCTGAGCTGTATCTTAAAGAAGTTCTGTTTCTGTAATTTCTATTGGTTAAAGACTGAGTAAACTGAAAACCTTTTCTATACTCACTCGCTTTTGTATTTTTATAAACAACCGAACTGTTTCCACCAAATGCGTATTCAGACGGAGAATGGTTGGAGGAGATTTCAGGGTATCTTGTAATCTCGTTAAGACCGCCCCAGTTTCCGAAATCTACATTTCCGTTATCAGATTTTATCATGGAAATACCATTAAGCATGGTCTCTCCCATTCTACCGTCAATCCCTCTTGGACGGAACCAATAGAATCCTAAATCAAACGCAGCAATTCTACTGAAAATGTCCTGAGACGACTGCAGCAAACCTACCGTAGATGCCTGGCCGCTGTTGCTGTCTTCATCATCACCATCACTATCAATAATAGCTAATCCCTGATCTGCACTGGTAAGTGCAGAATATAGAGTTATTACCCCTAGATCCTTTCTTTTCTCATTGGTTACGTCAAACTCCATCATTTTGGTTTCGAAGTTGGGTTTCGTAATCATAATTTGATAATGGCCCGGCTGCAGATCTACAAACTGGAAATATCCAATTTTGTCAGCCGTTACATCATTTTCGCTCCCTTTAAGATCTACTTCCGCCCTTTCAACAGGCTTTCCATCAGCATCCTTAAGATACGCAAACACAGTAGTCTGCGCAAAATAGAATGAAGCAGGAAGTAAAGTAAATAAAGAGACTAATGATAATTTTTTAATCATGAGTATATTATTTTTTTTAATACTTTTCTTATTAATTCTCAACAGTTTAAAAGTTGGGGGCACAAATTTAGTCAAAATTTGGAATCTTCAACTTTTTTAACAATATTTTTTCTTAACATGGCAGCCTTTTAAGATTCATTATATAAGAGAATTGTTTTATCTTGTTTTAAATTTACAAATATTTAAATGGAGTGAATTAAAAAAAGGTAAATTTGTAGTTTAAATAATTTTAATACTCTAGAGGATGAAGAGATTTATGAGTTTTGTGGCTGTTATTTTTTCAATAATGGCTTTTGCACAACAGGGAAAACTTAGGAAAGTAGCTACTGTTGGCTTTTTGAATGTTGAAAACCTTTGGGACACCATCCGTTCTGCGGATTATATTGATGGTACTAAAGACATCCGTAATCCGGCTTTCCACAGAAGCATTCCAATGGATTCCATTAAGTTTTTAGAAGCAGAGAAACATGACGGCCCCTGGAGTGACGGTGCATTAATGGGTAAAAAAGCAGTAAGATATCAAAGTGGTTCTGACGAATTTACGCCAAACAGCAGTAAAAATTATAATACTAAAATTTATAAGGCAAAGCTTGCCAACGAAGCAAAGGTAATATCTGAAATGGGTGCACAGTATACAAAAACAGCACCTGCAGTAGTTGGACTTATTGAAGTTGAAAACAGGCAGGTCATTGAAGACTTGATAAAGCAGCCTGTTCTTGCCAAATATGATTACGGAATTATTCATTATAATTCTTATGATTACAGAGGAATTGATGTTGCATTAATTTATCAGAAAAGAAGATTTACCCCAACCAATTCATTGAAAAAAGAACTAAAAATTTTCGGTAATGATGGTAAAAGAGAATACACAAGAGACATTTTGGTCGTAACAGGTTTCCTCGATAATGAAAAGGTTGCATTTTTCATGAATCACTGGCCATCAAGAAGAGGCGGCGAAGCCGTTTCATTACCTAAAAGAAATGCTGCTGCCGCTTTACTGAAACAGCAGATGGACAGTGTAAGAGCAGCAGACCCTTCCACTAAACTTTTTGCAATGGGTGATTTTAATGATGATCCTGTGAGCCCAAGTTTGAAAAATCATCTAAAAGCTGTTGCAAGCCCTAAAGATTTGAGTGAAACCACACCATATCTTAATTTAATGTATCCTTTATATAAAAAAGGGATCGCTTCACTCGCTTACCAGGATGCTCCGAACCTTTTTGACCAGATTATTGTTTCCAAAAATTTAATAGCTGATCAGGTGACAAAAGAATACTCTGTATATAAAGCAGAGATCTTTGCCCCGCCTTATTTAGTGAATAAAGAAGGCAATTATAAAGGGTATCCTTTCAGGTCGTGGAACGGAGATCAGTTTACAGGAGGATATAGTGACCACTTTCCGGCATTTGTTATTCTTCAGAAAGAACCATAAAATTAACTTAGGCACTCATTTTGAGTGCTTATTTCTTATATCAATGTTCTTATTATGAAAAATTTTATTATCCTGCTTTTCTTCGCAAGTATTCCTTTCAGCTGTTTTTCCCAGAACAGCCCCAAGAAAGATGAAGAAAAATCAGAATTGAAGCCTTCTAAGAATGAAGACGGAGAGTGGGAACTTACTGTGATTGATACCCAGTTCGATTATTTTCTGAATGCGGTAGCAAAACCAATAAGCCAGTATTCAGAATCTTATCTGAAAACAAAGAATACATTCCTGGTTGCTGAATGGAATTCTTACTACAATTCAGGAAAATACCGGAATATCATAGAGTCAGGTATAGATTACGACCAAAGAGAAAACTACGGAATAAAATTCGAGTATAAGCTGTACCAGGTCTTTGCTTATGTCAGCTGGAAATACGGACTAAGAATGAATGGGCTTTCCGGAAGTGATGCTTTTAGATAAATAAACACTACTTTTTATACATTTGATCTACAATAAAAAAGGTTCAGAATTTCTTCTGAACCTTTTATTTTTATAATAGCTAAAAATTATTTGTTGAATAATTCCTCCACTTTATCCCAGTTCACAACATCAAAAAATGCTGAAACATAATCAGGCCTTCTGTTTTGGTAGTTTAAATAATAAGCATGCTCCCAAACATCCAATCCAAGAACCGGAGTTCCTTTCACATCTGCAACAGGCATTAATGGGTTATCCTGGTTTGGAGTAGAGGAAACAGATACGGATCCGTCTGTATTTTTGATCAGCCAAGCCCACCCTGAACCAAATCTGGTTTTAGCAGCATCAGAAAAATCAGTTTTGAATTTTTCAAAACCACCATAATTTTCAATGGCTGCTTTTACATTTCCTACAGGCTCTTTGCTTCCTCCCGGAGTTAAGATCTCCCAGAATAAAGAATGGTTAAAGTGCCCTCCTCCGTTATTTCTTACTGCTGGCTTATCAGTTCCTGTCTGGCAGATCTCTTCGATAGTTTTTCCTGCCAATTCAGTTCCTTCAATAGCTTTATTTAAATTGTCAATATACGCCTGGTGATGTTTTGTATGGTGGATTTCCATAGTTTTTGCATCAATAGTCGGCTCTAATGCATCGTATGCATATCCTAATTTAGGTAATTCAAATGACATAATTTTTATTTTTAATGTTATATCCAAATTTAGCCAATATTTAAGCTATTATCAAAAAGTGGGAGTTACTTTAATAAATCTTTAACATTGATATATTGATTTAGAATGAATTAATTTTTATAAGTATGAAGGCTCAAGCTAGAAGATGGAGGTTATTATAGTCTAAAGCATGGCTCAAAGTCAGACTCTCAAACCTAGAGAAAGTTTACAAAAAAGCACGGAGATCAGCTGATCTCCGTGCCTTATTAACAATTAAATTAATCTATTTATTCATAGACATCAGAAATTCCTCGTTATTTAAAGTTCCTCTGATGTTTTTATTTACAAATTCCATTGCTTCTACAGGATTCATTTCGGAAAGATATTTTCTGAAGATCCACATTCTCTGTGAAGTCACCTCATCTAAAAGAAGATCATCTCTACGTGTACTTGAAGATACAAGATCGATCGCCGGATAAATTCTTCTGTTCGCAATCTTTCTGTCCAGCTGAAGTTCCATATTACCTGTTCCTTTGAATTCTTCGAAGATTACTTCGTCCATTTTAGAACCGGTATCAATAAGTGCAGTAGCAATAATCGTTAATGAACCACCCCCTTCAATCTTCCTGGCTGCTCCGAAAAATCTTTTCGGCTTGTGAAGAGCATTAGCATCCACACCACCTGATAAAACTTTACCTGATGCCGGTGTAACTGTATTATAAGCTCTCGCCAATCTTGTAATTGAATCCAGTAAAATCACTACATCATGTCCGCATTCTACCATTCTCTGAGCTTTTGCTAAAACAAGATTCGCCACTTTTACGTGTTTGTCTGCTGCTTCATCAAATGTAGAGGCAATAACTTCCGCATTTACGCTTCTTTCCATATCGGTAACTTCTTCAGGACGTTCGTCAATCAGAAGAACCATCATGTACACTTCAGGATGATTGGCTGCAATAGAGTTGGCAATATCTTTCAGCAACATCGTTTTACCTGTTTTAGGCTGTGCAACGATCATCGCTCTCTGTCCTTTTCCGATAGGCGCGAAAAGATCTACAATTCTTGTTGAAAGCGTAGAACCATTTCCTGTAAGATTGAATTTCTCTTCAGGAAAAAGCGGAGTTAAATATTCAAAGGCAACACGGTCTTTGATGAACGCAAGATCACGTCCGTTTACTTCCGTAGGCTTTAATAATGAAAAGTATTTTTCACCCTCTTTTGGAAGTCTTACAATTCCTTTAACCGTATCTCCGGTTTTCAAACCAAAATTTCTGATCTGTGCTGTAGATACATACACGTCATCAGGAGAAGAGATATAGCTGAAATCCGATGAACGAAGGAATCCGTAGTTATCCGGAAGGATTTCCAAAACCCCTTCAATACTTACCATCCCATCAAAACTGAATTCTTTTCTCTGTTCAGAATGATGTTCCTCATTTCTGTCAGCATGTTGTCTTTGCTGATTTGGATTCTGATTCTGGTGTTGATTTGGATTTTGATTCTGACCCTGATTTTGGTTTTGATGCTGATTAGGGTTCTTATTTTGGTTTCCGCTGTTTTGCGGATTGTTGTGCCCTTTTTGTTGGGATCTGGCCTGAGGTTGGGAAGTAGCAGGCTTTTCTTCTGATGGAGCAGATTCCTGAGGTTCTGCATTTTTAGGAGCTTCTGCTCTTTCTTGTGGAGTTTCTGTATTGCCTGTGTTAGCAGTCACTCTTTTTCTTTTTTTCCTAGCCTGTGCTGAATTGTTTTCTTCAGGAGCGGAAACCGTTTCTGCTTTGGGCTCTTCCTGCTTTATTTCTTCAGCAGCCGGCACCTTTTCTTTTACTTTCTCTTCAGCTTTAGGGCTTTCTTCAGTAGGTGCTTTTACTTCTGCTTTGGGTTTGGCAGGTTGTCTTTTAGGCGCTGCTTTTTTTACAGGAGCCTTTGCAGGTTTTTCTGCGGGTTTTTCTTCAGTATCCATACTGGTTTCTGTGGCGTTGAAATAATCTTTTGCAACTTTAGGGTTAGAAGCCTGAAAGTCAAGAACGGCAAAGATTTTATCATTATCATTGCTGTTTCTAGCAACTTTAACGCCTAAATCTTTTAAGATTTTAGTCAGTTCCGTTACGGATTTTGACCTTAACGTTTCTATGTTAAACATACTTAATGTAAAAATGTAATTAATTGTGAGTAAGAAAAGTAAGTCCGGTGACTTTTGTTTTCAAGTACATATGTATAATGCAAATCTACACTTATTTTTGAATTGTGCAAAATTTATGTTATTTTTGCCAGGTATTTAATAATCTATGTTACAGAGAATACAGACTATTTGGACTCTTTTGGCGGTTTTGGCTGCTGTTTTCCTTTTCATTACAGGACAGGATGTTGACGTTTTCGGCAATATTCCGGTGATTGATATAAGCTGTATTGCCCTGGTTTTGATAGGAGCATTGAGTATTTTCAGTTTTAAAAACAGAAAAAGACAAATTTTGCTGAATACATTCAGCATCATTATAAACGTTTTGTTGATTGGTGTATTGGCGTACTGGTTACTAAACTTATCCGGAGGAATTCAGATTCCTGAGAAGGGTATTGAGCCGGTTTTCCCATTGATCGCGGTGATCTGTCTGTTTATTGCAAATGTATATATCCGCAGAGATGAGAGGCTCGTAAAATCTGTAGACCGACTTCGATAGCCTTACAACGATTTTTTGAGTGAGAACAGTTCCGAAAGGAGCTGTTTTTTTATTGTAATGATTTGCTTAATTTCGCCCAGCACCTTAAAAATTCTTAATGATTCAAATGTAAGCTCGTCTGACTAATTTTATATCATTTCATGCAACATTTCCGTTAAGAATACGACTGATCCTCTTAAATTGTATCAAAAAATGAAAAAACTAACCTACCTTGCCCTGACCTTCTTCTCAGCATGTACGTTTGCTCAGGAAGTTTCAAAAGAAAGAGTAACCACAATACTTGCAACCCTGGCTTCAGATGAAATGAAAGGCCGCGAGATCGGAACTCCTGAAAATGATAAGGCTGCAGAATATATTGCGCAGCTTTTCAAAGAGAACGATCTTGAATACTGCACAGGAAATTCTTACCTGATCCCTTTCGATTATGAAGGAAAGAAAGCCTATAATGTATGTGGAATCAAAAAAGGAAAAACAGATAAATACTTAGGGTTCTCAGGACATTTCGACCATATCGGGACAAGTGAAAAAACCGGTGACAACATTTATAACGGTGCAGATGATGATGCGAGCGGAATTACCACTTTAGCAGGTATCGCCGATTATTTTAAAAATAAAAAACCTGAATTTTCAATGGTTTTCATGGCATTCAACGGTGAAGAAAAAGGAATGCTGGGATCAAGAGCAATTTCCACAGATACCGGTTTGGATAAGGTATATAATAATATGACGGCACTTTTCAATTTTGAAATGGTAGCTACAGAATCCCAGTTCGGAAAAAATGCATTATTTATGACAGGCGATGAGTTTTCCGATTTTGATGAACTTTTTAATAAGTATGCGGCAAACGGATTAAAAATCAACTCCGATCCCTATGCTGCACAAAAATTATTCTACAGATCAGATAATGTAAGCTTTGTCAAGAAAAAGATCATTGCTCACTCATTCTCTACCGTGGATATGACGAAAGCTTCCCATTACCATAACGAAAGTGATGATGTAAACGTTGTAGATTTTGATAATTTAACAACCATCATCAATAACGTTGGAAAAACGTTGGAAAAACTGACTCCAAAGAATTTTGCCCCGAAATATAACGACAAGGTAAAATTTTAAATAATAAATGACAGAAACAAAACCGCCGGACTGGCGGTTTTTTCATGCCCTGAACCCTTCTGATCACTGAAAATTAAACAAACGTTTGTAACAAAACATATCTAATTGAAACATATTAACTAAAGTAAAACAGGATTAAGAACGTCTTTTCCTTTAATTTTACGTAATTTTGCTATCCAATTTTTCTTGAATGAAACCATTACAAAGAATACTTTATTTCGCGAAACCGCATCAAAAATACCTTTTCGGAAGTATGTTTTTCAATATACTGTACTCCTTACTCAATATCTTATCTGTGGGAACTATGCTTCCTATTTTGGGGCTGATGTTCGGCACAATTGAAAGACAAGGAAAAGAACCGGTATGGAGCGGAGCCTTCGGCGATTATTTCAACTATATAAAGGATAAAGCTTATTATTTTGTACAGACGCAGATTGATCAGCATGGTGCTGTTTATGTACTTGCTGTTCTGTGTGCAATTACAGGAGTTTCATTTTTACTAAGGAATATTTTCAGGTATATAGGAGCTTTCCTGTTGGTGAATTACCGTGTAGGTATTACCAAGGATCTCCGTACTGCGATGTACAATAAATTCCTTCAGCTTCCGGTTTCTTTCTTTACAGAACAGAGAAAGGGAGACATGATGTCCAGGATTTCCAATGACATCGGGGGTGTAGAAGGTGGAATTATGGGTGTATTGGTAGATATCATCAATGCTCCGTTTATGATCATTTCTTCACTGATCGCATTATTTTTACTGTCTCCTCAGCTGACCCTGTTTTCACTGGTTGTTTTCCCGGTTATGGGATTACTGATCTCATGGACTGGAAAAAGCTTAAAAAAGCAGGCTCATTATGCGCAGGCTGAACTCGGAAATCTGTTTTCACTGGTAGATGAAACTTTAAAATCGTCTAAAGTCATCAAAATCTTCAATGCAGATAAGATCCTTAAGAACAGATTCAACGAAACAACAACCAACTGGCAGAAATTTGCCATAGATATGAGCCGAAGAAGAGAACTGGCTTCTCCTATGAGCGAATTCCTTGGTTCTATTACTATTCTTATCATAACGTGGTATGCCGGAACTCAGATTTTAGAAGAGCAGACCATGAAACCTCAGGCTTTCCTGGTTTTCATCGGAATGTTCTTTCAGATTTTGGATCCTGCTAAAAAGCTTTCCAGCGCAATTTCTTCTATCCAGGGAGGAATGGCAAGTTTGGAAAGAGTAGCTGAAGTTCTTGATTATGATCTAAAGGTAGAGGAAATTGCAGAGCCTGTTTCTATCTCTACTCTTAGCAACCAAATTGAATTCAAAAACATTGGATTTTATTATGATAAAGACAATGTCATCCTTAAAAATTTCTCGCTGATCATTCCGAAAGGAAAAACTATAGCCCTTGTGGGACAGAGCGGAAGTGGAAAAACAACGATTGCCAACCTTCTGGCCAGGTTCTATGATGTGAATGAAGGTGAAATTTTAATTGACGGAACTGACATTAAACATTTAAAATTAAAAGAATACCGCCAACTTCTGGGAATGGTAACTCAGGAGTCTGTATTGTTCAATGATTCGGTTTATAATAATATCCTTATGGGTAAACCTGATGCTACCAAAGAAGAGGTAGTTGAGGCTGCAAAAATTGCTAATGCCGATGCTTTTATTTCGAATCTTCCTGATGGATATGATTCCAATATCGGAGATGATGGGAATAAACTTTCCGGTGGCCAGAAACAAAGGGTTTCTATCGCCAGAGCCGTATTGAAAAACCCACCGGTGATGATTTTGGATGAAGCTACTTCTGCCCTGGATACGGAATCTGAAAGATTCGTTCAGGATGCTTTGGATAAAATGATGGAAAACAGAACATCCCTGGTTATTGCCCACAGGCTTTCAACAATTCAAAAAGCAGACTGGATTGTAGTGATGGAGAAAGGAATTGTAGTGGAACAGGGAACACATCATGACCTGATCGCTAAAAAAGGAATGTATAATAAACTTGTTGAACTTCAAAACTTCGACTAAGATTTTAATTCAATTAAAATGAATCCCATACAAGAGTATTTCTACAGAATCAAAGAGCCTGAGAGAAGTACTCTTTTATTTTTACGTGATTCTATTTTAGCTTCAGATCCCGAAAATATTACAGAAACATTTAGTTTCGGGCTTCCTTTTATCAAGTACAAAAAGAAGATGCTGTGTTATTTTTATTACAGCAAAAAATACAAGAAACACTATCTGAGCTTTTATCACGGTGACAAACTGGATTATCCGGAGTTGATTCTGGATGGCAGAAAGAAGTTTAAAATCCTCTTGATTGATCCTGAAGAAGATCTTCCCGTAGAATTCATATTAAACCTCACAGAAGAGATTAAAAAGTATATAAAATAAAAAACTCCGGCACGAATCATCGTACCGGAGCCCTCTTTAAAAAACTTTATCATTGTGTGTTTATTCCGCTGAATTCTGCCTGTTTAATTGCCCAGGCGATCATATTGGCAAAAAGAATTGAATTCTGCACCTGCATTGATCCTGTTGCATATCCGTTTCCGGCATATCCGTAAGAAGATTTCCGAACCGGGAAATATCCTCCCGAACTTGGTGCTACAAAAGGCTCAATGGTATTGCTTGCATATTGATTTCCATTCGCATTTTCATTACTTAAAAAACCACCGTCACCAAACCATATAAAGTTTAAACTGGTATTTCTTAATCCCGAAATTCCTGTTCTTGCAGTTGTACTGTTAATAGGCTGTGCATAGCTGTAAGGAACAAATCCACTTGTCAATCCGGAAATATTGACGGTTGTAGAAGCATCTTCACCCCAGTTTTTACCTCTCACATCTCCAAAAGGTCCGTTAAGGATAGGATCATCAGAATTGGTAAGAGCATAAACAGAGCCTGCACCGCCTCCATAAGAAGCTGAAATGGTAGGATCAGAGAATATTCCTCTGAATAGGTTCTGAGCTGTACCTGTATCATCTGTCATAGCAATTACAACTCCTTTTTTATTAAGATAAGAAGCAATATAACCTGCATCTGTAGCATTAGGTGTATAGTTATAGCCAATGACAACAATATCTGGCTTGTTATTAAGAGCCGTCTGAAGAGCTGCTGATGAAGGTGAGTTTCCTAAAGATATATGGGTAAAACCTTCATATTTGACAATACTTGAGGCTGTTGTTCCAAAATTCGTCGGAGCGTCCATCAGACTTCGTGAAGGACCGGTGTAAGCACTATAGCCGTAAGCTGTTTCTAATCCGATATGAAGTACTGTCTTCTTAGGAATTACAACCACTACATTTACAGAGCAGGTTGTAGATACTCCTCCCTGGCTGTCTGAAGTAATAGTAATGGTTTTCACTGATGTAGAAGACGGTGTTCCTGTTCCGCCTAATGTTATATTTTGATTTCCTGTAGCTGTAAATGTTCCTGATCCACTGAAAGAAATTCCGTCAACCGTATTGGATGTAATGGTGTAGCTTCCCAATGTTGAAACATTGACCGGTAACGTAATGGTATTGGAAGCTGTAAGAGCCGTTCCTACTTTGTACACTCCATTTACCGTTGCACTTCCACAGCTCATGGTATATGTTCCTGCAGGGCTCAATACTGTAATCGAAATCGCCGGAGTACAGGTAACAGCAGTTCCATTAGCTTCAAGTGATACATTATCTGTCTGGATATTCTGAGGAGTTCCCTGCCCCGGAATCTGTATTGTTTGTGTTCCTGTATTCAAAAACACTCCCGTTCCGTAAAAGTTATATCCGTTTGTTGTAGTTCCGGAAATAGTATAGTTACCAACTTTAGTAACATTGACCGCAATAGTCAGATAATTAGAATTCGTAAGTTCTTTTCCTTTTACATAGCTCCCCATTGCTTTAGACACGGAGCAATCTATAGTAAAAACAGATTTTCCCATCTGCCCGCAGACACTTTTCCATTCGTTATCCGCAAGACTCCAGTAATTAAAACAATCTTCTGTAGTATTGTAAACCGTCAGTCCGTCATCTTTGGATTGATTAATTACAATGGCATTTCTTTGTGCTTCTGTAAGCCGTGGAATCAGCACTCCTTTGTTGTTATTTCCTGAGATAACATCCAAAACAGAATTAGCATTAGGGGTAGTAGTGTTAATTCCTACCGCTCCATTATTGGCTTGTGAATAAAATTTTCCAAAGGCAAAGAGCAACGCTATCAGCAAGACTTTGATTGGGGGAATTGTAAATTTTGTTTCCATCATTTTAAAGTTATAATTTGTTTAATGATTAAAATTTCAGCTAAGTCATTTAACCGTCACAAAATTATACCCCTCAGACAATTACAAATTAATTCTCACTACGCAATACTACTCACGCGTAGTAAAACTCACAAAATGCCAATAACTTATTATAACATTAAACGCAAATAAAAAAAGTTGAGTTATTTAACAAAACCCAACCATAAATTCAAAAAAATAAAATCAAAACAGTATAAAACCAATTCTTTCTTACGTAATAAAAAAAATAAAACAATTAGATTAAACAGAATATAACACCCTTCATGATTTAAAAATGGCTTTCCATCTGGCAATTGTATTTCGGCTTATCTTAAAATGATTACTCACCTGAAGATTAGTCAGTCCATTTCTTTTTTGATAACTTAGAATTTTCAAAATAGATTCTTTATCATAAGAGCGGAGTCTCTGATTATCACATTCAATTGTATATTTGGCGTCTCCAAAAATCAGTTGATTAAATTTCAGAATATCAAAAGATGAATACAATGCTTCCAGCTTAAGCCTTATGGCAGCATCTAGTAATTTTTCAGGAAACTCTTCTTCAAGAATATCGGTATAAATCTGCTTGTAATCAGGAATCATATTATATTTTTTTCATCCATTTATATAAAGTGGTTTTGGGAATTCTATACCTTTTAACGGCATCATTAGCTGTCATTTTCCCAGTTTTTATTTTATCCAGAATAAAATCCTTAACCTCCTGTGTATAGATGCTTTTTCTGAAAACCAGAGTATTTTTCTTTTGACTGAATTCATTATCCATTCTGGACTGCGGGGCATACAAAATCAGATGTCCTGTATAGAATCTGAAGAAATCGAATTTTAAAAGCTTACACCATTTCAGGAGAATATCAGTATCCATACTTTTGGCATGATACATCTTCTCTACTTCATCTTCCGCCTTGTTTAAAAATCGAGAAATTCTTTCTATGGAAATCTGATGTTCTTCAACTTTGGATCTGATCAGATTCCCAATATGAATGTTCTTAATATTCATCACACTATTTTTAAGTAAAAATATCAACAAGAAAAACAAGAAATACTATCAGAGACTACTCAACACTACGTACGAGTAACAAAAATCAAAATTTTGCCTAAATTTTAATCAAAAAGCTGTTGATGTTGATCTCAGAGGAAATATTAAGTTTTTTTCTAATCCTGTATTTTTTACTCTCCACAGCCCGAATACTGTTATTGGTACACTGCGCTATTTTCTTGGTATCAAAATCAAGCTTCATCAAAGCACAGAAATACAGCTCAGAATGAATAAGGTTAGGATTTATTTTTAAAACACCGGGTATAAAATGAGGAAAAAACACCTGGAATTTTTCAAAAAACATGGGTGAATTACTTTCTGCCAGACTTAAAATTTCCTCAATATTTTCTTCTGAAAGATGGTTGATAAGCATCTGGTGTTTCATCAGTTCCGTATTTGTTTTTACCAGATCTTTAATGGTAGAATCTTTCTCTTTTTTATCAGAAATCAAGCCATGAATCAGCGCATCTTTCTGAGTAATAAAAACGATATCCATCAGGAAAGAGGCAACGGAAAATAAAATATTCAGCAACTTTATTGTTTTAAAATCCCCGGCTTCTATATATCTGCTTTTGGGCAGGAAATCAAAATCAAAATACAGAACTACAATAAAATTAATACTGATCATAAACGTAATTAAAAAGATGGCAAAAGCGTCTTTTTTATAGTTCAGGAAGAATGGAACCGCAAACAGAAGACAAAAATAAAAATACTCTACTCCCGCATTTTTATAAGTATAAATATTGAAAAAGCTCACTATAAAAGTCAGCAAGACAAATATGAAGAGGATGAAACTTTTCAAGATATTCCTAAACCGTTTTGTCTTCCCTTTTAGTGCCATTAGAAACAGCCAGAAAAAGGTAATAACCGTAAGAAATGTTGAGATCAGCATATCCCCGAAAAAAGTAATAATAAAAACGGAATAAAACATGAAGATAAGGAACAATAAAAGCAGATAACGATTAATAAGATTAAGATAGTTACTGTCAAAATCATCGTTCATTTTCTCCGTTTCATCATTGATCATCTTATAGAAAAACTTATAAATCATCGTGTAGTTTTTTTATGTTTTCACAAGCTCAGGTTGGCATTTGTACTACTGAAAGCATAAATTTTCCAATATTAACAGCTTTTAAATAAAAACTCACAAAACAAAATATAGGTCTGTAATTTTTAGCGATAAAAGAATATGATTTGTGTTTTCCAGTTACAATTTACTAAAATCCAACATTAAAATTATCAAATAAAAACATTTTCATAAAAATTAATGCCTGTTTGTTCTATCTCATTTAAAAGTATAAATAGCTTGTGTGTGTTTTAACAGGCAAAATTATTAATACAAACAAAAAAATATTCTTTCCCTAATACGCAATATTACTCATGCGTAGTTAAACTCAAAATGAGCGAATCACTCTTTCTATCCAACAAATAAAAAAGAGAGCCATAAAGGCTCTCTTTTCAGTTTATATTCGATAAGAATCTTAATTTTCTTTCATTTTGGCAATAACATCCAAACCTCCTTTTGTAATATCTCCGATCTTGCAGATGATTTCAGTGTCCAAAGGCAGAAAAACATCCATTCTTGAACCGAATTTAATGAAACCGAACTCATGCCCGGCTTTTGCCTGATCGCCCTCATTGCAGTAGAAAACAATCCTTCTTGCCACATATCCTGCGATCTGTCTGAATACTACCTGATGATTTGTTGCTGTTTCCACAGCTACCGTCGTCCTTTCATTCTCTGTAGATGACTTTTCATGCCATGCTACAAGATATTTTCCAGGATGGTATTTTTTATAGATCACCTTTCCCGAAACCGGATATCTGCAGATGTGAACATTAAGCGGTGACATGAAGATGGAAACCTGAATGGCCTTTCCTTTAATAAATTCAGTCTCATCCACTTCTTTGATCATAACCACTTTTCCGTCTACCGGAGCAATCACGTTTTCTCTGTGCTCAAGTATATCACGGTCCGGAACTCGGAAAAACCAAAATACCAAACTGTAAACAACTAATAATGGCATAATGATCAGCAACGACCATATTTTAAGAAAATAAATAGCCAATACACTTATGATGATAAACAGTATCGTTGCTACGGTAATCGTTCCTTTTGATTCCTTATGTAATTTCATGAGATTAAATAAATTTTTCTAAAATAAAGTACAAATATACGACAGGAACGCAGATTAAAAAACTGTCCAGCCTGTCCAGCACGCCACCATGCCCCGGAATGATGTTTCCGCTGTCTTTCACCGCGAAATTTCTTTTAAGCTGGCTTTCTACCAGATCACCCAATGGAGCGAATGCAGCAACGAGGAAACCTACCACCATCCAGTTCCCGCGAAGTTCGGGCTGATAGTGCTCTACAAAGTAAGATAAAACCAATGTTAGCACAACTCCTCCGGCATACCCTTCCCAGGTCTTCTTAGGAGAGATTTTTGGGGCCATTTTGTGCTTTCCGAAAAACTTTCCGGTAAGGTATGCAAAAGTATCACTGCTCCATATCAGGATAAACAGGAAAAGTACTTCCAGTGAAAAGGTTCCTTCAAAAGTGGAAAACTTAGGCAGACCTAATGCAAAACTGAAAGGCAATGCTACATAAATTACCGTGAATATCAGTTTTCCGCTGTCATAATATAATTCGTTGGAATATTTGAATAGCGTAACCACTGCAATAGCGATCAGGGAAATAGCCAGTATTTCATTCAGCCTGAAATCGAAAAAGAAATCGTGGTGGAAATATCTTTTGGAAAAAACATAATAAATAAAAATTACCAGCGGGAATACGATCCATTTTTCATAACCCTTCCCAAACTTCATGATCTTAACACATTCCCAGGTACCTACCAGCAGCAAAAGAGTGATCAGCCCATGATACAGGTATTCCTGTCTGATAAGGTCCGGATGGATCCTGTTCATCAGCTGGGCACCCAGCGGTGTTGTGCAAAGAATGATAACGGCAACGTAAACAAGTCCGGAAATGGTTCTTTGAATAAGGTTTTTGTCCAAAATGTAAAATTTATAAGTTGATGCTTAATCTTCAAGCAACAGTAAAAACAGTTTTGTATTCGTATTGGAAGAAGTATCTAAGCTTGACTGACCTCCGCTGATGGAAGTAAGATTCCTGATATTTCCATTCCTTTTTATTTTTCCCATTGCGTCATTAAGGTTGTTCACGATCTGTGATACATTGGCTATGATAATGATTTTACCCGGAAGTCTTGAAGAGTGGTAATGCAGAATATTGTTGTGCGAAAGCATGATCCTGCCATCATAGGCAATAAGATATTCGCAGGTAATGAAGGCGGCATCATTGGAGTGTTCCATTTCAGAAGTATAAGGTGTCTTCACCACGTTCAAAAAACTCTGAAGCTCCTGGTCCCAGCAGAAAACATTACTGATGCCTTCTATTTTTACAATTTGGTTTAAAGTCTGTAGAGCTTCCGCTTCATCTGCACAATAATTAAAAAAACCTCCTGAATGCGTAAATAATTGCGCAAACTTATAGTCAAGATCCGCATTTTTCAGCGAATCCCCGAGCTTCTCCAGACTCTGTTTTTCTTCTTCCTCAGGCTGGTTGGTAAGTTTGCTTACAATCCTCTTGAATAAATTCAACTTAATCTATTTTTAGTCAACTTTATACAAAAATAGAAAATTAATTACAATAGATTCTAAAAATAGTCCTTAAATATGAAAAAACCTGACAATTCTAAGAATGTCAGGTTTTTTTCAACTATGTTTTAGAAGTATTTTAAAGCTGATTCGGGCTTTCCGGAGCCTGAATTTCACTTTCTTCTTCTTTATCTTTGATAATAATCTGTTCGTCGGGTTGTTTCGCAGTAGAAATCGTACTGGTAACAGGCCTTTCTGTTAACTCAGGATCCCAAGCTCTTTTACCAAATATATCTTCAAGATCTTCACGGAAGATCACTTCTTTTTCTAAAAGCTTATTCGCCAAGGCATCAAGCTTATCTTTATTCTCAGTAAGAATTCTTACCGCTCTTTCATATTGATTTTCGATGATCGATTTGATCTCTGCATCAATTTTCTTAGCAGTCTCTTCAGAATAAGGTTTCCCGAAAGAATATTCAGACTGGCCTGAGCTGTCATAGTAAGAAATATTCCCAATATTAGGGCTTAAGCCATAAACAGTAACCATAGCCTGCGTTCTTTTCGTTACTGATTCAAGATCAGACAGTGCGCCTGTTGAAATGTTATTGAAAATAACCTGCTCAGCTGCTCTTCCTCCTAAAGTTGCACACAATTCGTCCAGCATTTGCTCAGTAGTGGTCAGCTGCCTTTCTTCCGGAAGGTACCAGGCTGCACCTAGAGAACGTCCTCTTGGAACAATCGTCACCTTTAAAAGCGGCGCTGCGTGTTCTACCAACCATGAGATCGTCGCGTGACCTGCTTCATGATAAGCCACTCTTCTTTTTTCAGATGGTTTGATCGCCATGTTTTTCTTCTCAAGACCTCCGATAATTCTGTCTACAGCATCAAGGAAATCCTGTTTTGTAACCGACGTATGGCTGTTTCTCGCAGCGATCAATGCCGCTTCGTTACATACATTCGCAATATCTGCTCCACTGAATCCAGGGGTTTGTTTTGCAAGGAAGTCTCTGTCAACCGTATCATCCAACTTAATTTTCTTCAAGTGAACATCAAATATCTCTCTTCTTTCGTGCAGTTCCGGAAGGTCTACGTAGATCGAACGGTCAAAACGTCCGGCTCTCATCAAGGCTTTATCCAAGATATCTGCTCTGTTGGTAGCAGCCATTACAATAACGTTAACGTCTGTTCCGAAACCATCCATTTCTGTAAGAAGCTGGTTCAGGGTGTTTTCTCTTTCGTCGTTTCCGCCTGAGAAATTATTTTTTCCTCTTGCACGTCCGATAGCATCAATTTCATCAATAAAGATGATGGCCGGAGATTTAGCTTTTGCCTGAGCAAAAAGGTCTCTAACTCTTGAAGCTCCTACTCCAACGAACATTTCTACGAAATCTGAACCTGAAAGGGAGAAGAACGGCACTTTGGCCTCACCTGCAACAGCTTTTGCCAATAATGTTTTACCGGTTCCCGGAGGACCTACAAGAAGGACACCTTTAGGGATCTTACCACCCAGCTTTGTATACTTTTCAGAATTTTTCAAAAAGTCTACTACTTCCTGTACTTCTTCTTTAGCTCCTTCAAGGCCTGCAACATCTTTGAATGTCACCTGAATTCTTTCTTTTTCGTCAAAAAGTTTCGCTTTGGATTTCCCGATTGAAAATATCTGTCCGCCAGGGCCTCCACCGCCACCCATCTTTCTGAAAAGAAGGAAGTAGAAAAGTCCTAAGATCGCGATCCATATCAATGCTGAAACCAGGATGTCCATGAACGGATTTTTACCTGCCCCGTAATCTTTTGTCGTCTTGATATTAGCATCTGCGGCTTTTATCTGATCAAATTTTTGAAGGAAAAGCTGAAGATCTCCGTATTTTACGGAAAAATCTGCCTTTGGAGCCATCTCGAATGCAGAAAGAGGATTGTTTTGGTTGGCCGTTTTATTGACCATCGCTGTCTTTGCTGCTTTTGTCAGGAAAACATCGGCTTTCTCTGTGTCTTTGTATATGATAACGTTTTGGACCTTTCCTGCCTGCATTTCCCTAAAGAAAGCATCCTCATCAATAGATTTTGCACTATCGCCTCCTAAAAAATTGGAACCGAAAAATAACAAAAGAGCCACGATTGCAATTGGAAAAAACCAGTTGAATCCTTTATTGTTCATTTATACTTTTTAAAATTTAAAATTCATATTCTATTTTGGTAATTGCTGCGTCTCCCCAAAGTTCTTCAATATCGTAATATTCACGTACTTCTTTCTGGAAAATATGCACTACCACTGTTACGTAATCTACCAAAACCCACATTGAGTTCTCGGTACCCTCTACATGCCAAGGTCTATCTTTAAGATCGTTTCTTACTTTTTTCTCTACACTTCCTGCCAATGCAGAAACCTGTGTATTGGAATTTCCGCTACAAATTATAAAAGTTTCTGCGACAGAATTTTCAATTTTTGAAAGATCAAAAATCATTATATCTTCTCCTTTTACATCCTGGATGGCTTCAACAATTTTATCTATTAGCGCCTGCTTTTCTGCTGTTTTGTTCATTAAAATATCTATAATCTGCAAATTTATTGTTTTTCTTTTACTTTAGCCTTATTTTTAGCCCTTTAAAGTCTTAAAGTTTTCTTAAATGGGTCAATTATTTTATTTAAAAGAGTGTTCTTCTACTAATGACGAAATATCTCGGTTTTTACTTTACGGAAATTCAGATTTTACGGCTTTATATACATTCAATCAAACCAAAGGCCGCGGACAATACGGAAATACATGGGCGGCAGCGGCCGGAAAAAACATTGCGTATACGCTGGCTGTTAAGGCTCAGAGCATTCTGCTCTCAGATTTTATATTCAATTACTATACCGCGGTTATTATCCGGGATTTCCTTGCCAATTTGACTGATAATGATGTAAAGATAAAATGGCCGAATGATATTATCCTTAAAAATAAAAAAATCGTTGGAATTTTAATTGAAAAGAAAAAAATTAATCAAAACAATTATTTCATCATTGGAGCAGGCTTCAATGTTCTGCAGGATTATTTTGACGAAATATCGCATGCAGGATCACTTCTGACGCAGACAGGACAGGTTTATGACCTTGAGGACTTTGTATCAAATCTTCACGAATACCTGTCAGAAAAGCTGAAAAATATTCCATCTGAACAGAAAATTATTGATCAATTCAACCGGAATTTATACCGTAAAGATGAGATCTCGGTCTTTGAAATAGAAAAAGAGAGACAAAATGGCATTATACGAAATGCTGACGAAAAGGGAGAACTGTGGATAGAGCTTGAAAAGGATGGGTTAAAGTCTTTCTATCATAAAGAGGTCAAACTTCTTTACTGATTAGCTCTTTTCAGATACAGGTATAAGGTAAGCGGAAAAAATACCATATTAGGAAGCCACATGGCCACGGCCGGCGAAAGACTTCTGTTCTCTGAAACTACTTTTAAGGCTTCAAAGGAGAAAACGAAAACAAACGCCAGAGAAATCCCTATCGCCAGGTTTACACCAAGACCTCCTCTCTTCTTCTGAGACGCCAGCGAAAGTGCCAGGAATGTTAAAATAATAATAGCAACCGGCATTGAAGTTCTCTGATGAAATTCATTAAGATAAGAATTCAGATTACTGTTTCCTCTTTCTTTTTCCCTGTCGATGAATTTGATAAGTTCGGGGGTGGTTTTATTCTGACCAAGCAATTCATTCGGGAAAAGCTCTTCAGGAGAATGCCCATAATTTTTCCTCATTTCAACCCCGTTACCCAGCTTTTCAGTATTATCTTTATTGACGGTTTTTTCCAGGTAGTTGGTAATGATGAACTGTTTTTTAGCTTTGTCCCAATATACTTCTGACCCTTTCAGCTCATAGATCATCTTTCTGTTTTTATCAAATTTCTGATAAACAAAACCTGAACCTCTGGTTTCTCTTTTATTCCAGGAATTCACGAAGATGTATTCTGATTTACTGAACTGGGCAGACGCAGGGCCTGTCCCCAGGATCTTTTCTTTGTTCGCGGCATTATAAGTATAGGCTTCCAGCTCATTTTTCTTGATATTTGCCCACGGAAGCACCATATGATTCACCACAAGCGATATCGCTGCAATTAAGACAGATGTATACAGATAAGGTTTTGCAAATCTGTGGAAACTGGCTCCACTACTGATTACGGCAACAATTTCGGTATTATTTGCCATTCTTGATGTGAAATAAATCACAGAAATAAACACAAGGATAGCCAGGAAGGTTACGACAAGGTTAATAATCCAGAACGGATAAAAATGGATAAGGAAATACATTACATCCAGCTTGGGATCCAATGCTTTTGCATTTTCTATTCTTGGAATCTTTTGCTGCACATCGATCACCAATACAATTATAGACAGCAATATCAGCATGAAACTGAATGTTCCAAGGTATTTTTTAATGATATATCTGTCTATAATTTTGATCATGATGTTTTGTTCTTTAAAGTCTCTGTCTAAGGACCGGTACTACAGATTTTTTCCATTCATAGAAATCACCTGCCACAATATGCTCTCTCGCCACTTTTACAAGGTCCAAATAAAAGGCCAGATTATGTACGGACGCAATCTGTTTGGCAAGATATTCTTTCGACACAAATAAATGGCGCAGATATGCTTTTGAATATTCTCTGTCTACATAACTCGTTCCAAATTCATCCAGAGCAGAAAAATCACGCTTCCATTTTTCATTTTTAAGATTCATTACGCCCTGCCATGTGAAAAGCATTGCATTTCTGGCATTTCTGGTAGGCATTACACAATCCATCATATCAATACCCAAGCCGATGGACTCAAGGATATTCCATGGAGTTCCTACCCCCATAAGGTATCTTGGTTTATCTTTTGGAAGAATATCCGTGACTTCATCCGTAATTCTGTACATTTCTTCTTCCGGCTCTCCTACGGAAAGTCCTCCGATTGCATTTCCTTCTGCACCTGCTTCGGAAATAACTTCTGCTGACATTTTTCTAAGATCCGAATAGGTAGATCCCTGAACAATCGGGAAAAGTCTTTGTTTATATCCGTAAATCTCTTTATTTTGCTCGGTCCACTCAATACATCTTTTCAGCCAACGGTGTGTAAGCTCCATAGATGTTTTGGCCTGATTGTATTCACAAGGATAGGGCGTACACTCATCAAAAGCCATGAAAATATCTGCCCCAATCTGTCTCTGGATTTCCATAGATTTTTCCGGGGTAAACATATGATAACTTCCGTCGATATGAGATTTGAATTTTACGCCTTCTTCGGACATTTTTCTGCTTTTGGAAAGCGAAAACACCTGAAAGCCTCCTGAATCGGTAAGAATCGGCAGATCCCAGTTCATAAACTTGTGCAGCCCTCCTGCTTCCTGCATAATATCCATTGTTGGACGAAGATACAGGTGGTAGGTGTTACCCAGAATAATCTGGGCTTTAATGTCTTCTTTTAATTCTCTCTGATGAACTGTTTTCACACTTGCTACAGTTCCTACAGGCATAAAGATAGGCGTCTGGATCTTCCCGTGGTCTGTAGTGATTTCTCCTGCTCTTGCTTTTCCTTCAGAGGTTTTCTCTATATTAAAAAATTTCATTCGTATATTCTTTTAATTCGCTGGTATTGCGTTTCAGCTTTACAGGCAGAAACGTTTCCGCATCATAAATTACCTGTTTAGGACGGGTATATTTCCGCTGTTTTTCAGCTTGTCTTGTATGTATTTATCCGCTTTCGGGTCTTTTTTTAATACTATTTTCTGTGCGTCTTCCGCAATATCCTTCATTTTGTCTTTAGCAACATAATATTTAAAACTTTCTACAAAATTTTCAGCTTTTACCTGATGTGTTTTAAGGACAAATCTTGTTCCTTCTTCTAAATTTTTGTTTTGATATATAATAACAGCCTGATCTGTAATCGCCAGGTCAGCCAGAATTTCAGCCATCTTTTCAGGCTCGATCAAATTTTTAGGCTTGTCGATATAGTCGCTGCATGAGAACATACAAAGCATAACGAAAATGAAGACCAGTTTTCTCATAATCTTTTGATTATTGATTTCCATTTTAAATTTAAAACTCCAAATACAGCTTCATGAATAATTCCACCGTTCATTTTACTTTCTCCTAAAATTCTGTTGGTAAATATAATAGGAACTTCTACAATTTTAAAACCTTTTTTAAAAGCTCTGAATTTCATTTCGATCTGAAAGCCGTATCCTTTAAGCTTCACATTATTCAAACCTATTTCTTCGAGAACTTTTCTGGAAAAACAGACAAAGCCTGCGGTTGTATCATGAATCGGGAGTCCCAAAATAAACCTTACATATTTGGAAGCAAAATAGGAAAGCAGAACCCTTCCCATTGGCCAGTTCACCACATTTACTCCTTTTGAATAGCGTGATCCTATTGCCATATCTGCATTTACGCAGGCTTCAAAAAGCTTAGGCAGATCACTTGGATTATGTGAAAAATCGGCATCCATCTCAAAGATATAGTCATATTTGTTTTCGATAGCCCATTTAAATCCGTGAATATATGCTTTTCCCAATCCGTCTTTCACATGTCTTACCGACATATGGAGATGATGTGGAAATCTTTTCTGAAGGTCTCTAACTACTTCTGCTGTTCCGTCCGGGGAAGAGTCATCCACCACTAGAATATGAAAGTCGTCTTCCAATGCAAAAACTGCGGAAATAATATTTTCTATATTTTCCTTTTCGTTGTAGGTAGGGATGATGACGAGTTTTTTCATTTCAATTTGCAAAGATAGTTTATTTAACCTTTTTATTTTATACAAAATAATCTATAATTTTGCAAAAAACATTCCTTTGCTGTTATCACAAAACTATATAAACCACGTAAGAATACCTGAGAACAATGACTGGGTAATCTTTATATTAATAGGATGTATATTTCTGTATGTGTTCATGATGAATATCATAGAAAGGGATGCCAGCCTGAAAGACTTTCTGCTTCAGAAATATTTTGATGCCAGCAATAACCTTCCGAGCTGGATTATCACTTCCTGTGTAACGGCACTTACTTTATCTGCTTTACTTTCACAATACATTCCCATTGTTCCTAAATATATTAATGATATGCAGCTTTTCGGGTATCAGCTTAATAAATTTGGGTATACATTACTGGCAGTCATATTTTTTTACACCTCGAAATCTGCATTGGGCTTTTTATTTTACCAAAGCATAGGCGATGGCAAAAAATGGACTATTTTTTATTTTACCTCTACAAAATTTTACTTCATTCTTTCGTTTTTATTAATAATTCTGTGTATAACCCACTATTATTTCCCGATAGACAGAAATAAAATATTTTTGTACTACTTCTACTTCTTTGCATTTGTCGCAGTTTTCAAGATTTTCTTCTATTTGTTTCACAAAAACAATATACTTCCCGAAAAATGGTATTATAAATTTTTGTATATTTGCACCCTCCAAATCGCACCTTTATTGTTGCTTTGGAAGTTGTTATTTTTTTAATAAAAGTCAATGATGAGAATAAAGTCTATATTGGTTTCTCAACCAGCGCCTAGTGAGTCTTCTCCATATCTGGATATAGCAAAGAAGGAAAAAATAAAGATTGATTTCCGTCCTTTCATCCACGTCGAAGGAGTTGACAACAAAGAACTAAGAACTCAGAAGATCGATCTGACGCAGTTTACTGGGATTATTTTCACCAGCAAAAATGCGATAGACCATTACTTCAGACTCGCCGAAGAATTGCGCTTTGCAGTTCCGGATACGATGAGATATATCTGCCAGTCTGAGGCTATAGCCAACTATCTTCAGAAACATATCGTTTATAGAAAGAGAAAGATCAGCTTTGGGGAGAAAAACTTCTCGGATCTACTGCCTCTATTTAAAAAATTTCCTACTGAAAAATATCTTCTGCCATCTTCAGACGTCCTAAGCCCGGATATTGTAAAAACTATGGAAACTGCCAATGTGGACTGGACAAGAGCAATCATGTACAGAACAGTATGCAGCGACCTTACGGATATCAATGCTAAAGATTATGATATGCTAATCTTTTTCAGTCCACAGGGAATCAAATCTCTTCAGCAGAATTTCCCGAATTTTAAGCAGGAAGAAACAAAGATTGGTGTTTTCGGAAATACTACTTTAGCAGCAGCGGAAGAAGCGGGCCTAAAGGTAGACCTCATGGCACCCACAAAGGAGACCCCATCTATGACAATGGCACTTGAAAAGTACATTAAAGCTCTTCATAAATAGACTTTAATACTCAATAGAAAACAGCCATCTTTTCAATACAGGAAAGATGGCTGTTTTTTAACTAAATTTGAACAAGAATTAATATTGAATGAAAAATGTCCTGTAAACTCTTTTCAAAACAAGAAAAACTATAGCACATTACACCAGGCCAAATAAATTTAAAATATTTAAATGAAAGCTCCACAGGCAAAAAAAATAGAAAAAATACTAGAAATACACGGCGACAGAAGAATTGACAATTACTTTTGGCTTAATGAAAGGGAAAATCCTGAAGTCATGCAATATCTTGAAGAGGAAAATGCCTATGAAGAGTTTATGATGAAAGACACCGAGGCATTTCAGGAAGAACTTTTCGAAGAAATGAAAGCCCGCTACAAAAAAGACGATGAGTCTCTCCCTTATTTTTTTAACGGATACTGGTACATCGTACGCTATGAAGAAGGAAAAGAATATCCTATCTTCTGCAGAAAGCATAAAAGCCTGGATAATGAAGAAGAAATTATTGTTGATGTAAATGTTTTAGCAGAAGGCGAAACCTATTTTGAAGTAGGCAGTGTAGCTGTTTCCCCTAATAATGAACTGGTTTCTTTTTCATCGGATAACGTAAGCCGCAGGATTTATACCATTAACTTTAAAAACCTTATAACAGGAGAAATTTTCCCGGACCAAATCCTGAACACTACAGGAAAGGCAGTGTGGGCCAATGACAATGAACACGTTTTCTACATCAGAAAAGATGAGAGTTTACGAGCCTTCCAAGTGTACAGACATAAGCTTGGCACTGATGCTTCGGAAGATGTTTTGATTTTTCATGAAGAGGATGATACTTTTGACGTGAATGTCTTCAAGACAAAATCAATGCAGTATATTTTCATTGCCAGTTCCAGCACGATTTCCGACGAGCACAGATTTATTCCTTCTGACAATGTTTTTTCGGAATGGAAAATCATCCAGCCCAGAGCAGATGATCTGGAATATTCAGTAGAACATTTTGAAGATGAATTTTACATCATCACCAATGCAGATGACGCAACTAATTTTAAAATCGTAAAGACGAAAATTGAGAACTGCGGAATGGAGAACTGGATAGATGTTATTCCACACCGTCCTGAAGTTCTACTGGAAGGTTTTGAAATTTTCAGGGATTATCTGGTCCTTGAAGAAAGAGAACACGGGCTTCTCCAGATCAAAATCATTGATGAAAAAACCCAGGAATCTTATTATCTCCCTTTTTCCGATCCAACATATACTACTTACATCGGGATCAATATGGAATTTGACACTGAAGTTCTCCGTTATGGCTACACGTCACTGACACAGCCAAGCTCAACATATGAGTACAACATGAAGGAGAAAACAACTCAGCTCCTGAAACAGCAGGAAGTTCTTGGCGGAAAATTTGTTCCTGAAAATTATATTTCAGAAAGAATCTGGGCAGAATCCAGAGACGGAAAAACAAGGATTCCAATTTCTTTAGTCTATCATAAAGACACCAAAAAATCTGCAGACACGCCTTTGCTGTTATATGGTTACGGAAGTTACGGACATACTGTAGATGCGAGTTTTTCCAATGTAAGACTTTCTATTTTAGACAGAGGGTTTATTTACGCCATTGCTCATATCCGCGGTGGAGAATATCTGGGCAGAGAATGGTATGAGGACGGCAAAATGCTTTTCAAGAAAAATACATTCTTCGATTTCATTGATGCCGGAAAGCATTTAATTAAAGAAAATTATACATCTTCCAATCACATGTATGCGATGGGCGGAAGCGCAGGCGGACTTCTGGTAGGGGCCGTTATGAATTATGAGCCTAAGCTTTTTAACGGAATTGTAGCACAGGTTCCATTTGTAGATGTGGTGACAACGATGCTGGATGAAACTATTCCATTGACAACCGGAGAATATGATGAATGGGGAAATCCGAATGACAAGGAATATTATCAGTACATGAAGGAATATTCTCCTTATGACAATGTTGAAGCGAAAGATTATCCCCATATGCTGATCACAACAGGCCTTCACGATTCTCAGGTACAATACTGGGAACCGGCAAAATGGACTGCTAAACTGAGAGAACTGAAAACAGATGATCATCTTTTACTATTCAAAACCGATATGAGCTCAGGACATGGCGGAGCAAGCGGAAGATTTGAATCACTGAAGGAAGATGCCCTGGAATATGCGTTTTTATTAAAATTAGAAAATACAAAAAAATGATCAACGAAGGAGAATACTGGAAAAAAGTAGAACAGTTTTTTGAAGACAATTTTGAAACTGAAAAAAATCCTCCGATTGAAACACTTTTGTTTCTGATCGGGCTACAGGAACTGGGAAGCGGCCAGCAGAAATATACCAAAGAAGACAAAGTAAACCTGATCCATATTGCAGTGTGCAGACTTCTGGAGCCTTTCGGCTACTACAAGTTTACTCATTATGAAGATGGATGGCCACAGTATGACAGGCTGGAAGAGCTTCCGGAATTAAAACCAAACGAACAGTCTCTTCTGATGAAAAAAGCAATTATACAATATTTTCAGGAAGAGGAACTGATTTGATGTGCTGATGGTAATCTACTAATAGGCAATTTGCAATGATGCATGAATCAATGCATATATAAAATCAAAAAAAGACGGGCTAAGCTCGTCTTTTTCTTACAAAAAGCCAAAGATAAAAATACATTCTGGCGTTTTAAATTTCACATTACTTGAGAATTTCATCAAGCTGTGTCAGTCCCATTTTAAATCCTTCCTCAAAGCCCATTTCCAGCTGCTGCTTCATGGCTTCAGAAGTTGGAAAGTGAATATTGATGGTTACTTTTGTACCTTCTTCTACCCCTGTAAATCCAAGCAGCCATTTTGCCTGTGCAAAATCTTCATTGATATTTCCTTTTTCGTCACAGAAGGCATCTACCCCGTCAAAATTTCTATGCTCTGTGATTTCGCCGTATTTTACCTGACCATACATTTTTTCACCTTCCGGCCCTACCATGGCATAATGCCAGATTCCGCCTTGTTTAAAATCCTGTTTCACCGTTTCACACTTCCAGGGCTTCGGCGCCCACCATTGATCCAATAATTCGGATTTTGTAAAATAGTCCCACACTTTTGAAACATCAGCATCATATATTTTCATGACATAGATACTGTTTAAATCAAAATCTTTGTTAAAAATCATATTAGATTCCATAAGTAATTATTTTTATTAAAGCTACATCTTTATCCATTTACAGGACTTTTCATATGGCAAGTTCTTTTAAATTCATAAATATTTGTTAAAAAACTCGCTTTTAAGAAAAATTAAACAATTTTTTGGCTCGTTTTTTGTTTATGAAGTCTTAAAATAATTAATTTTAACATTCATTTTTTTCCAATATATAAAATTCAATAATGAATAATAAATTCATCCCAATAATTTCGGTGTTTATGACAATCTCGCTGATTGTTTTTGTCACGCTCCAATTTTATTGGCTGAAAGGTTATTACGGTGCTCTGGAGCAGGAATTCTCCAATAAAGTATACGCTGCTTTAGAAAATACTTCAAAAAGTATTGAAGAAATTGAAGCTGACAAATACCTGAATCAGGATTATACTAATCTAAGAAACAATATTCTTGCCAGCAAAGATCAGCCTTCTTTAACGACAATCCAGCAGGTAGAAGATTCCGGTACACAGCGTCAGATCATCTATTCTAAAAATATCATATCTAAAACCCAGCTTCCGATCTCTCAGAAAGGTGATTCGGTAAATCTGACAACTCTGTATACTGACGATGCGACTTATAAAATAAAGAAAGATACCACAAACCGCGAACTTCTTACCACAGACCTTAACAATGATATTGAAAACGGGGATTATGCTATAAAAGAATTCGTAAAAGTGGTGGGCACCAATCTGCCCATCGATAAAAGAGTGGATCCTAAAGTACTTGATTCAGTAATCGCTAAAGAACTGAAAATAAAGGGCATCACTGCAAAATTCGGATATGGTGTAATTGACAAGAACAACAAAATTACAAGTGTTGTCAACAAGGTTTATAAGGAGAAAAAAGACAGCAATACCTATAGCTATCCTCTATTTACAGATAAAAAAGACCGGACTTTGTACAGTCTGGCTTTGGTATTTCCTAAAAAAGAATATTCCCTGGCGATGAACAACTGGCCGATGCTGCTGGGAACCTTTCTCTCGTTGTTAACTATTCTTGGGATCTATATTATTTCCATCAATTATATGATGAGACAGAAAAAGCTGGCGGAAGTAAAGACAGATTTCATCAATAATATGTCTCATGAGTTCAAAACACCTCTGGCAACGATTTCTGTAGCCACAGACTCTTTAGCCAATGATAAGATTGCTACCAATCCGGATAAGGTAAAATACTATTCGGAGCTAATTAAGCAAGAAAATTTAAGGATGAAAAAACAGGTGGAAAATGTCCTGAATATGTCCAAGCTTGAAAGAAATGAGGTAGAACTGTTCTTAAGGGAAACCAATGTGCGGGAACTGATCAAAAGAACAACAGAATCTTTTAATCTTATCGTTCAGCAGAGAAGCGGTTCTTTGACCCAGGAATTTAATGCGACGAACTACACTTTTAAAATAGATGAATTCCACATCTCCAATATGCTGGTGAACTTACTGGACAATGCCAACAAATATTCCCCTGAAGCTCCTGAGATTAAAGTAAAAACAAGTAACGAAGGAAACTGGTATGTCATAGAAATTTCCGATAAGGGTATGGGAATGGAAACCCAGAATAAGACCAAGATTTTTGAAAAGTTCTTTAGAGAAGAAACTGGAAATATCCACAATGTAAAAGGACAGGGACTGGGGCTTTCCTATGTAAAGAAAATTGCAGAACTCCACAAAGGACAGATACTCGTAGACTCCCACAAAGACAAAGGAAGCACGTTTACGATAAAACTGCCAATGAGCTAGAAAAGATAAATAACGATGGATAAGTGATCATTCATCAATTATAAAATAGAAACCAAATAACAAATATAGAAGATAGAGTGAGAACGTTCATTCTTAATTTTTAATCATTAATTTTTAATTATTAAAATCATGAGCAACAGAATATTATTAGTAGAAGACGATCAGAGTTTCGGAGCGGTGCTAAAGGATTATTTAACGATCAATAACTTTGAGGTAACCCTTGCTACAGACGGAGAACAGGGTTTGAAAGAATTTACAGAAAATGAATTTGATATCTGTATTTTTGACGTGATGATGCCTAAAAAAGACGGGTTTTCATTAGCTGAAGACGTAAAAAAAATCGATAAAAACACCCCTATCATATTTCTTACGGCAAGAAATATGAGAGAAGATATCCTGAAAGGATACCAACTGGGTGCGGACGACTATATTACAAAGCCGTTTGATACAGAACTTCTTTTATATAAGATCAAAGCTATCCTGCAGAGAAGCTCTACTCTAGAAAATGAGGAGCAGGAGCAGTTCAAGATCAGTAATATTTTCTTCGACTCTATGCTGAGACAGCTGAAAGTAGGTGATAAAGAATATAAACTTTCTCCAAAAGAAAATGAGCTGCTAAAACTTCTTTGTATTCACAGAAATGATTTCATGCCGAGAGATCTGGCTTTGAGAAAGATCTGGAAAAAGGAAAACTACTTTACGGCAAGGAGTATGGACGTATATATTGCCAAGCTTCGTAAATTGTTAAAAGACGACGAAGGACTGGAAATCATCAACGTTCACGGAGAAGGATTTAGGCTTTTAGTTAAAAATTAAGCCTAAAAACATATTATAAATATAAAATTAGCAAAACAATTAAAAATGTTTTGCTAATTTTGTTTCATACGATTGGATATGAAAAATACATTTTTGGGCGTTATTGCCATTTCCTTATTAGCAATTTCATGCAATAAAGACGAAAAACCTACTTATTTAAAGGAAGAAGCGGGTGTTCAACAGCCTGCTGTGGCAGTTAATTCAGCTCCTAAAACTTCCCTGATAGATCAGGCAGGCGTACAATCCAATCCAAATCTGGCTTCTATTAGTGCAGCTCCGGGAATTAAAAACCCTCCGCATGGGCAGCCTGGCCACAGATGTGACATCCCGGTAGGACAACCGCTTAATGTAAGTCCAACAGCCATACAGACTGCTCCGGGACAAAATCCCAACAATGCTATTAAAATAGATGCCAATTCTATGTCAGCAGGCAAAGTGGCAATCAACAATAATGCACAGCCGGTTAAAACGGCTCCGGGAATGAATCCTCCGCACGGACAGCCCGGCCACAGATGTGATATCCCGGTGGGACAACCCTTAAACAGTAAGCCAGCGCCAGCTCCAACACCACAACCTGTTCAAAGCGCAGCGCAAAATGTCCCGGGACCGGTAACAGCTGCTCCGCCAACAGGTGAAAAACCCAAGCTGAACCCTGCCCACGGGGAACCTTGGCACAATTGCGCCTTAAAAGTTGGTGATCCTTTGTCATAATTTTTGTATTTTTGCAAAGATGAAGCTGTTTCACATTCTTACAGTTATTTTTTTTCTAGGAATTTTTTTGGTTCCTAAAGACAGCTTCTACTCTCAATCTATGCAGGATACCTGCTGTAAGGCAAAGGCTGAAAAAAGCAGCTGCTGCAAAAATCACACTTCAGAAGACAGCAAGAACAACACAACAAAATCTTCATGTAATGACGATTGCTGCTCAACCTGTGTTGCATGCTATACTTATATAGAAACACCATTTTCAAAGAATTTGCATTTTGAACTGTCTTATTATAAAGCGAATAAAAATCCGCAGTTCCAATATTCACCGCCTCATTTATCAGACCGTTTAAAAGAGATCTGGCAACCTCCTAAACTAGGTTAATTAGCCAACTGGTCGTCCGTTAAAAATTTTAATGGACAGTTTTTATTAATCTAAACTTTTAAACAAATGAAATTATATATTTCCAAGTTCATTCTTGGTCTCATGATCCTGTCTGTACACTTTATATCAGCTCAAAATCTTTCGAAAAGCCAGTTTCAGGTCAAAGGAAACTGTGAAATGTGCAAAGACAGAATTGAAACTGCCGCTAAAAAAGCAGGCGCTAAAACTGCTGCTTACTCTATCGATCTGCAGACTTTAACCCTGGAAACTGACAGCACAGTTTCTACAGACGAAATTTTAAAGAAAGTTGCTGATGCCGGCCACGACAATGAAAAATTCAAATCATCTGATGATACTTATAAAGGTCTCCCGGGATGCTGTCATTATGAAAGAGATCTTCAGCCTTCTCCTACAGAAGCTCACGAGCATCATGCTAAAAAAGAAAATGAATTTTATGTAAAAGGAAATTGTGGCTCATGTAAAGCCAGAATCGAGAAAGCAGCCAAAGCAGCTGGTGCCGATTCCGCAGAATGGAGCGCAGAAAAGCAGACGGTAATTTTAAATTTTGATCCGTCAAAAACCTCATCAGATAAGGTTTTAAAGGCTATTGCCGATGCGGGTCATGACAATGAAAAATACAAATCGTCAGATGATACTTATAAAGGCCTTCCGGGATGTTGTCTGTACGACCGAAACATTCCTTTCGGAGAAGCGAATCCAAAGGTACATTTCGAGGAAGAGGCAAAACATGATGACCACAAAGATCATCAAATTACTCCTGCTGAAAACCATGAACAGCCCGAAAAAAACATTGAAGGAGTCACCGTTACCGGTTCAAAAGCAGCGACTGCATTAAGCAAAAAGGAGGCAGGCCTTGTTTTTAATATTGATAAGAAAGAATTATTGAAAGCAGCTTGCTGTAACCTTTCTGAAAGCTTTGAAACCAATGCAACCGTAGATGTTTCATTCAGCAATGCCGTTACGGGAACCAAGCAGCTGAAAATGCTTGGCCTGGATCAAAAGTATACGAGTTTAACGAAGGAGCTTTTACCGGAGATCAGGGGTCTTGCTTCGGCTTACGGACTGAATTTCATTCCGGGAAGATGGATTGAAAGCATTCAGCTGACAAAAGGCGGAAGTACAGTAACAAACGGATATGAAAGTATCACAGGACAGATCAATACTGAACTTTTGAAGAATGCCAAAAAACCTGAAACTTCCTTAAATATTTTCGCTGATTTCAATGGAAGAGCGGAAGCCAATATTACCAGTGTCTCCCCTATCAATGAGAAATGGTCACAGACATTCTTATTGCACGGAAACGGAACGTTTGGAGATACGGATATGAATCATGATACTTTCCTGGACAGACCCAAGGGAACGCAGATCAATGCAGCCTATCTCCTTAATTACAATGATCTTGAAAAATCGGGATTTGGATCTCATTTCGGGATCAATTTTATAAGAGATGAAAGAACAGCCGGACAGGTTGCTTTTGATAAAAAACTGCCTCAGGACGAACAGGGTGCATATGGTGTGGGCATTGATATTTCAAGATTCCAGGTTTGGAATAAAACAGGGTATGTTTTTAAAGGAAAACCTTACCAGAGTTTAGGCTGGATGAACCAGTATGTGTACCATCAGCAGGACAGCTTTTTCGGACTGAGAAATTATGCCGGGAAGCAACATACTTACTATTCAAATTTAATTTTTGAAAGCATCATCGGGAATACGAACCATAAGTATAAGGCCGGAGCGAGCTTTTTGTATGACGGATATGAAGAAACTTATCTAAAGGACGATATGAAAAGGAATGAAATCGTTCCCGGAATTTTCGCAGAATACACGTTGACCGGATTAAAATATACTTTGGTGGCAGGAGCCAGAGCAGATTTTCATAATCTTGCAGGAACTCAGTTTACTCCGAGGGTTAATTTTAAATATGATTTCACACCGCAGACTATCTTAAGGCTTTCTGCCGGTCGAGGATTCAGAACGGCTAATGTCTTTGCGGAAAACCAGCAGTATTTTGCATCGAACAGAAATATTCAGGTCTTGCAGAACAGCGGAAATATTTATGGATTAAGACCTGAGATTGCTTGGAACTATGGAGCCAGCTTACAGCAGGAATTCAAACTTTTCGGTAGAAAATCTTCCATTGTCGCGGATTTCTTCAGAACGGATTTCCAGGACCAGGTTCTTGTAGATCTTGACAGGTCTCCACAGCAGCTTACTTTTTATAATTTGGAAGGAAAATCTTTTGCAAATTCTTTCCAAACCCAGTGGGATTTTACCCCTTTTAAAAATTTTGATGTAAGGCTGGCCTATAAATATTATGATGTTCAGGCAGATTATATCGATGGCAGAAGAGCAGTTCCGTTCATGGCCAAGCACAGAGGTTTTGTGAATCTTGCCTATGCAACAAATAAAAATGATAACGGAGGATTCTGGAGTTTTGATACCACCCTGAATTGGGTAGGAAAGCAGAGGCTTCCCAATACATCAAGCAACCCTGCTGAATTCCAGTTGCCGGTATATTCTGATTCTTACGCTGTGTTGAATGCGCAGATTTCCAGAAATTTCAATAAAAAGATCAGAGCTTATTTAGGAGGAGAAAACCTTACGTCTTACTATCAGAAAAATGCAATTGTTGATTTCAGAAATCCTTTTGGAAATTATTTTGATGGTGGAATGGTGTACGCCCCTATTATGAAGGCTAATTTTTATGTGGGACTGGATGTGACTTTCTAAATGTTTTTAACACAAATTGAGGAGTATAAAGAATCAACAAGTTGATTAATAAATCTTATCAACTAACAACTATAAGGAGACTGTTTCAAAATCAGTCTCTTTTTTTATTAAGTGATACTGCTGCGACATTTGAAAATCCTTACTTTCAGAATGAAATGACAGAACTAAATTCATGATCAGAAAAAAGTATTTAATGAAACCTTTTCTATAGATAAACATCTATGACTCATCGACATATATCGATACCGTTTATAGGGAATTTTATTTTAGAAATCTGTTACTTTGTACCAGTAAAATTAACCTAACAAGAATTTATTCCAAAACGGGGAATTTTACAAGAAACAAAAATGATGAAACAAAATCTTGATGTACAGGTAACCTCAAGAACTTTCCGAAAACTTAAAAAACACAAATAAGTAAAAAAAATTAACTTGGTTTTAAGGTTATTTGACACCAATAAAAAAGACTGTTTTTGAAACAGTCTTTTTTTATTTTTACAGATATTATCTTCCGAAATCGTCCTGTACCCGTACAATATCATCTTCATCTGAAGGATTGGAAGCATCGGTATGCTGCCAGATTTCCGCTACTACGCCCCAACCGGATAAACCGATCAGCCTGTGTCTTTCCCCCTGCTGAAGCTTGATCTGATCTTTTGGATGGTATTCTTTCAGCTCCCCTTCTTCATCGGTATTGCTTGTTTTGATCCCAACGGTACCTTCCACTACCTGCCAGATTTCAGCTCTGCGGTGATGGTACTGCCAGCTCAGACGGGCATTGGGAGCAACCAAAAGGATTTTAGGGCTTAGCTTTCCTCCAATTTTAAGACTTTCTACATTGATTCCATCAAAGTACTGATTGGCAAAATCCTGAGCCTGATTTTCATCGATCACGAAAAACCCACCCCAAGGCCTTGTATCATCCTTTGCCGCAATAATAAAACCCTGGCTCACTAACATTTTTTCCACCTTATCGAATATTTCTATTTTCTCTGCATTCATAATTTATTCCTGTTCTAAAATTATTTTCAAATATAAAGTTTGTTGATCATTATTCCTTCGACATCGAATAGGGAAAGTCTTTTTCCTCAGAGCCTCTTTCTTTATTGGGCTTATTATCCATCTGGAATTCCAACACAGCTCCATTCATCAGTTCTTTGTGGCTGAGCCAGTTTTTTGAATAAGACCGAAAGTTTACGTTTAGTGATTTAACATATAGATTTTCAGCGCTGTTTTCCGGTGCCTTTATTTCAATTTTCTTACCGTTTTCTAAGTGAATCACAACTTCTTTGAAAAGCGGTGCTCCTAAAACATACTGATCCGTGGCTGGCGTTACCGGATAAAATCCTAACGCTGAGAATACGTACCAGGCGGAAGTCTGTCCGTTGTCTTCATCACCGCAATAGCCGTCCGGTATTGCATAATATAGTTTATCCATCACCTGCCTCGTCCAATACTGTGTTTTGTACGGCGCTCCGGCATAGTTGTATAAATAGATCATATGCTGGATAGGCTGGTTTCCGTGGGCATACTGTCCCATATTCATGATCTGCATTTCACGGATCTCGTGGATAACACTTCCATAATAGCTGTCGTCAAAGACCGGCGGAAGTGAGAAAACCTCATCCAGCTTGGCTTCGAATTTCTTTTTGCCACCCATTAGTTTAGACAAGCCTTCAATATCCTGGAAAACAGACCAGGTATAATGCCAGCTGTTCCCTTCTGTAAAGGCATCGCCCCATTTAAACGGATTGAATGGCGACTGAAATTTTCCGTCTTTATTTTTACCACGCATCAGACCTGTTTCCGGGTCAAATACATTTTTATAGTTGTAGGCTCTTTTTTTATAAATATCAATTTCCGAAGCGGGTTTTCCCAATGCTTTTCCTAACTGATAAATTGCAAAATCATCGTAGGCATACTCCAGAGTTCTGGCTGCATTTTCATTGATCTTTACATCGTAAGGAACGTAGCCTAAAGTATTGTAATATTGCACTCCTCTACGGCCAACGGCATCGATTGGGCCTTCGTTATTGGCTCCATGTTTCACTGCCTGCCAAAGGGTTTCCACATCATATCCGCGAAGTCCTTTGATGTATGCATCTGCCACCACAGATGCTGAATTGTTCCCGATCATAATGTCAGAATATCCCGGGCTGCTCCATTCCGGGAGAAATCCTCCTTCCTTAAAAGTATTGACTAAGCCTTCCTGCATTTCAACATTGATGCTTGGATAAACAAGATTCAGGAAAGGATACAGGGCACGGAAAGTATCCCAAAAACCTGTTCCTGCGAACATTTTCCCATCCAGAATCTTTCCGTTGTAGGGACTCCAGTGTTTTACTTTGTTCTCAGCATCAATCTCGTATAATTTCTGAGGAAAGAACAATGTTCTGTACAGAGAGGAATAAAATGTTCTCATCTGCTGATCAGTTCCGCCTCTTACTTCAATTCTGCCCAGAGTTTTATTCCAGATATTTTTAGCGTCTGTTTTTACCTGTTCAAAATTCCTGCCTGCAATTTCTCTCTTCAGGTTCAGTTCTGCCTGCTCGAAACTAATGAATGAAGAAGCTGTTCTTGCATAAACGCTTTCTTTATTTTTTAATTTAAATCCGACAATTGCCCCGGCATGATCACTTGTGATTTCCAGCTGGTTTTTCACAAAAACACTGTCTTTCCAGGTAGTCGTCAAATCAAAATCCTTATCAAACTGGACCACAAAATAGTTTTTGAAATTGTTATATTTTCCTCTGGAATATTTAGTGGTGTACCCAAGGATTTTTCTTTCTTTGGGAAGAATTTTAATGTAAGATCCTTTGTTCAGGGCATCAATAACGACATATGCACTGTCTGTTTTAGGAAAATCGAATTTGAAGAAAGCTGCTCTTTCTGTGGGAGTAAGCTCTGTGGTCACATTGATATCAGCCAGATAAACGCTGTAGCTGTAAGGTTTTGCATTCTCTGCTTTATGGCTGAACCAGCTTGCCCGTTCTTCTTCCTTAAATTTTAGTTTACCGACTCCCGGCATGATGGCGAAAGCACCGTAATCATTCATCCAGGGAGACGGTTGGTGGGTTTGTTTAAAACCTTTTATTTTGTCTGCGTCGTAGGTATATGCCCATCCGTCACCCATTTTTCCGGTTTGCGGGGTCCAGAGATTCATTCCCCAGGGCAAGCCTATAGCGGGATAAGTATTCCCGTTGGATAAAGATGGCTTGGACTGTGTTCCCATCAAAGGATTCACATAATCGGCAGGAAGTATTTCCTGGCTAAACGCAAAGACATTTAATAGAATAAAAAAACTTGAGAATAAAGACTTCATGATATCATTTTGTTAAATTGATCCTGGCTTTTTTCAAAGCATACCCTGCGGCACCAAGAATAGCCGCATCTTCAAAAATAGCGGAAATTTTAATAGGAAGATTGATTTTATGCTCTTGCAAATGTTGATTTAACCTGTTTTTAAAGTAAGGATAGACTTTTGCTATATTTCCGCCAATCACTAAAATTTCAGGATCATATTTTCTGACATATTTTACAATGAATTCCGCGAAAGAATCTGCGTATTCATCAAAAATTTTGGACTGAATATCTTCCGGCTTATCCAATAAGTCTTTGGTTCCCGATATTTCTCCACCTGTCAGGGCTTTATAATGATTCACGAACCAACGTGTTGCAAGATAATCTTCACAGATAGAATCTTTGAAAGGCGAATCCCACAAATCTTCATCTGACGCTGCCCCTCCATTATAAAGAGCTGTTCCCAATCCTGTTCCTAAGGTAATTCCAAAAATTCTGTTGTAATTCTTTACACAGCCTCCAAAAACTTCACCTTCCAGAAAAGCTCCGGCATCATTCACAAAATGAATCTGATCCGGTGAAATTGAAAGCCTTTCAGCCAATTCTTCTTTAATATTAACCTGATAAATATCCATAAATTTTCCCTGCTGCATCAGCGAAATTCCGTTTTCATAATCGAAAGGACCAGGCATCGCTATACCTATCAGAAGATCCATTTTAACTAAATCAATGGCTACTTTTTCGATAGCTGAGATCCACGCCGAAAAAATCGTTTCCCGGGCACCGAAAGAGTCTACGTATTCTCTTACGTAGGTAGAACTGATAATTTCCCGTTTCTCAGGATCAACCTGAGCCATGGTTATGTGCGAACCTCCAATGTCTATTCCTACAATATTCTGCATCATATTTTGTTTTATTTTCTGTAAATAATTCTTTCTCTTAAAAGGGACAGACAGGAAAGCATTTATACTCCCCGCCTGCCCATCCTAAAATCCCCTAATTTATTTCTACTTTTTATATGTCCACGAGGATTAAGCTATTATTCTATGATCACTTTTCCAGAGTATTTAACCTGGTTGTCTTTTGAATTTATTTTATAAATATAAGTTCCAGCAGATAAATTCTGGCTGCTGATCACCATATCATTTCTATCAACTTTTTTGCTGGCTATTAATTTTCCTGCCATATCATATAACGTGATTTCACTGGCAGATTTATCTTCAATGGTAAAATGAATATCATTTCCTTTTTTAACAGGATTGGGATAAGCATAATTTATGTTGTTTTTTTCTGAAATAATATCTTTTGTTGATAACACTGCGGTACAGGCTACGTCTGTTCTCCAATTGGTATTGGACATTCCGATCAGGGTTGCAAAGTGAGTGTTGGCTGTAGCATCCAGAGCACCGTTTCCACTGCCTTCATTCATTTTCCAATTGGCTTCAAGGTTGGAAGAATTGGCTGGAACATTACAGTTGTTGGCCAGAATTTCTGCAGGTGCCAATGCTCTTTTCCACACTCTGAATTCGTCTAAGAATCCATTAAGGGTACGGGCATTCTCATAATTTCTGGCCAGATAAAGAATGCCATTGGCCGTAAAATTCCCTGAAGCTGCTACACTGGCGTCAAGAACCCCGTTGATGTAGATTTTCATAGTCGAGCCATCATAAGTCGCTGCAATATGATTCCATGTATTGGTAGTAAGCCCTGTAACACTGTTAAGTTTTACCTGAGCAGATCCGAAACTTAATATAAATTGCAGCTTATTATTAGCCAGATTTCCATCTCCAAATCGCAGGATCGCAGAGTTACTATCCCCAACTTCAATTCCAATTACCGATGATATGTAGGGGAAGTTGGGTTTGAAAGCGTTTACTTTGACCCAGCCTTCAAATGTCAACGCATTTCCACTAAGATTAAATTGTCCTGCATTCAGATATTGAGTGCTTCCGTTGAACGAAAGTGATCTCGCACCAGGGCTCTGCACAGGAGCAAATCCACTATTAAAAGCCGTTTCAGCTGAGTATGTGCTTATAGTAGTTCCGCCACATACAGCCTGTACTTTCCATACATAATTTGTATTTTCCATTAGTCCCGGCAAGGTATAAGAGTTTGTAGAAATATTCTGAACATCAGTCCAGGTTGTTGCTGCAGCTGTTTTATACTGTAAATTATAGGATGAGGCACTTCCTACTGCATCCCAAGATATTTTAGTGGTTGTCCCCAAAAAGCTTTCGGATTTCATCCCGGATGGCGTTCCACATGTGCTGCCGGAATTAAAACGGGGAGCAAACAGGTAGGTGCTTTTTATGGTTGCTGAACAGTTCGACTGTATTCTCCAGTCATAATCCGTATTCAGGGTCAGGTTATTAACCATAATATTGTTTCCTGAATAATCGCTTGCCACGTTTGTCCAGGTATTTGAATTGGCTGGTTTATAGTCAATATTGTAGGTTTGGGAAGCATTGCCCGTCCAGTTTAATTTAGCTGAAGTTCCTGTGGTATTCGTCGCTTCAAGTCCTAAGGGCGGATTACATGCATCTCCCTGAGTCCAGGAATAGAGCGGACCGCTAAGCAGTGTATTTTCGTTATATAGAATATTTGAACCCGTACTCAGATAGCTGGCATTGTTAGTTCCATTAAGGTCGTACCACATAAACACTCCATAACTATCATTGATCGTATTGGTAGCAAGAGTGGAAAGTGTAGCGGCAGAAGTGGATTGAGGATTAGTATTCTGTATCCAGGTAGCCGCAGCTGAAAGTTTGGTATTGTTAAGTGGAGGCACTATAGGAGCACTATACGTTCCGTAATACGGATTCCAGCTGTAATTGATATAATTTCCGGCTGCATCGCCGTTGTAGCTTTGTCTTGATGTTGCCGGTCCTAAATAATAAAAGGTGATCAGCTTATCCGGCATTGCTGCCTTTAATTCCTGCAAAAGCATTACAAAAGAGCTGCTGTTGGGCTGTCCTGTCCCATTATTTCCATACCCTGCGTATTCGTCATCCAGATCAATACCGTCCAGGCCATAGGTGTAAACGGTATGGGCAAGCTGCTGTGCGAAATCCCGTGCCGCCTCACGATTCGGGAAGTTTGAAATTCCGGCTCCCTGATGGTTTCCTAAAATATCCAGCAACACCTTGATTCCTTTTTGCTGTAAAGGCCTTACATAAGTGTTCACATCATTCAATACCTTGGTCACATTGTTATTGTTGGAAATATAAGCCCTACTTTTAGAAACATCATAATTAATATTGGCAGCAAAAATAATCGCCACATCAAAAAGCTGTCTGTTGGTATTCTGTAGGGTATAAGATCCTACATTCAGCATATTGTTGTTATTCACCTCTACATAGCAAACCCCTAAAGGATTAAGCTGTTGCGCGTGAAGCATAGATGTCACCTGAGTGGCCAGTGCTATTAAAGCAGTAAAAATGGATTTTTTTTTCATATAATTTTAATTTTTATGGTTGGTAAAATCATTGGGCCTAAGCCCAATGACTGTTTTTTATTTTACAATTAGTTTTTCTGTCTGTTTTAAACCTCCATTCTGAGATTCAAACTGAATGATATAGGTCCCCATCGAAAGTTTAGAGAAATCGTACTGATGATCTCCGGTCTTCAACGTTTTTGTTTCGACAATATTCCCGTTAAAATTATAAACCGATAATTTTCCTCTGTTGTATTCTTCAGGAACAGAAATGATAAGCGGAGAAGATGTACTTACTGGATTTGGGTACAGATTGATCTGCTTTTTAGCGGTTACCTGATCAAGACTTACAGTCTTTTGATTTTTTGCCGCAACTTGATTTTCTGCCGGACATGGTATATCTGTTCCCCAATTGGACGCATCCACACCCGTCAATGTTAATGTCACTCCGTTTCCTGAACTGTCCTGAACCGATGAACCGCTGCCTTCATTGAATTTCCAATAGGCTGCAAGGGAAGCTGCCGGAAGGGTCACATTACACATATTCTGGCTGATTTCTGTCTGGCTCAATGCTCTTTTCCAGACTCTAACCTCATCTACTTTACCGTTGAAGTTTCTGGATGCATTGTATAAATACCCTACATTGAAAGCTCCATTGGAAGAAACGCTTCCGGTCTGAGATTTAGTTGCATCAAGAACTCCATTGATATAGATTTTCATTGCAGAACCATCATATGTTGCTGCAACGTGGTACCATGTATTGGCATTTAATGCTGTGGCAGCAGTCAGTTTTTGCTGTACATTATTAATACTTACCACAAACTGAAGCTTATTATTGGCAATATTGACATCTCCCAAACGCAGGAAAGCTGAATTGCTGTCGCTTACTTCCGTACCCATAACCGATGAGATATATGGTGATGCAGATTTGAAAGATGATGGCTTTATCCACCCTTCCAGAGATAATGCTGATCCGCTCAAAGTGAGGTTCCCGGCTGCACCTGATTCGCTGCTCCCGTCCAGGGAAAGAGAGGTAGAACCTGAAGGAGCTGTTCCTGTTCCGCTGTTAAATCTTGGAGCAAAAATATAAGTGCTTTTTACGCTGCAATTCGTTCTGATTCTCCAGTCATATTCAGTATTGGCAGTTAACCCTGATATGGTTACCGAAGTAGCAGAAACAGCCGTTGCAGCATTGGTCCAGGTGGCAGAGGAAGCCGGTTTATAATCTACATCATACGTATTGGTTCCCACTGCGGACCAGTTCAGTTTTACACTGGTTCCGGCAAGGTTACTGGTAAATAACCCGATAGGAGCATCGCAATTTGTTCCCTGCGTCCACGACTGTAAAGGAGTGCTTAAAACCGTCTGTTCTCCATATAAGGTCTGTGTTCCGGCTGAAAGCTGTGATGTTTCATTGGTTCCGTGCAGATCGTACCACATAAATACTCCGTATCCGCCGTTCTTCGTCTGGGTAGCCAGGCTGGTTGTAGTGGAATTGGAAGTATTTCCCAGCCATACAGCTGCCGGAGAGATCTGTGCATTGGTAAGAGGCGGAACATTAGGGGCGGAAAAAGTTCCGTACATAGCATTCCAGCTGTAGTTGACATAATCCCCTACTCTAAGTCCGTTCCATGAAAGTCTTGAAGCAGCAGGGCCATAGTAATAAAAAGTGATCATTTTATCCGGCAGTAAAGCTTTTAATTCCTGTACAAGCATCACAAAAGAACTTGCATTGGGTTGGCCGGTTCCGTTCTGTCCATAGTCTGAATACTCATCATCGAAGTCAATCCCGTCAAGACCGTAAGTATTTACGGTGTGGGCAAGCTGCTGGGCAAAGTCTCTGGCTGCTTCACGGGTAGGAAAATTACACAGGCCTGCTCCCTGATGGTTTCCCAAAATAGTTAATACCACTTTCATTCCTTTTGCCTGAAGCGGCTTTATGTAGGTATCTGCATTGGTCAGTACTTTCGTAACGTTATTATTACAGTACAGGTAAGGTCTGCTCCTGGCTGTATCGTAATTGATATTCGCTGCAAAAATATTGACCACATTAAACAAATATTTACCTGATGTCTGCAGTTTATATGATCCGGCATTCAGGATATTGTTATTGTTTACTTCCACATAGCATATTCCCGTAGGACTAAGCTGCTGTGCATACAGCACAGGTATTGCATGAATGATCGTTAAGATCAATGTAGTAAGGGCTTTTTTCATAATGTTTTTTAAGTGTTTGTTTTGGTATTATCTAAGATTTTCCATTGAAATTTAAATTTGCAATATACATCCGGGCTAGAATGCTCCTTCCGTTGACTTTTCCAGTTCACGGGCAGATTTCAAAAATTCTTTCACATCCATTTCTTTAAAAAAGAGCAGGCCATGTGTTGCCCTGAGACGCGGACTTTCATTATCGTAGAAATAAGGTTTCCCTAAAACCAGCTGAACATCTTTCAGTTGTTCTACCCACGTCTGAATGGAAAGATGACTGAATTTCCCATCATAACGATAACTTGGGAACGAAGCATCCACCTGGCTCATGTAACTGTTAGTAAAGCTTTCATCCATCGTACTCATGGCATTCAGCGATACAGGGAAAATATGGGTGACATCCGCTGCATTAAACTGGTACCAAACATTTCTGTACCCCCAGATTTTAATATTTGAAAGATCTTTTTCTTTGCCCCATTCCCTTACTGCTTCGGCTATGGCCTGCAGAACTTTGTAATGGGTGTCAGGACCGCTGCCTTCGGGATCAAATGCCAGGCTGATTACGGTAGGATTTATCTCCCGCAGCTGTTTGAGGATCGGGATAACATCTCTTTCCCGGTTGGGTTTCTCCGTAAAAATCGCACCGGTATAAAATCCCAGTCTCAGATGATGAACATTTTTGGTTCTCACTCCAAAGTGTGCCCATACCAGCTCTTCTTCATATTCACGAATCATTCCTTTTAAAGTCTGGATCTTTGGCTCAGGATTTTGTCCGTCATAACTGAAATTCACGGCAGTGATGATTTCACTGATCCTGGTTTCCATATCCTGTCTGTTTTTGAGATTCCAGAGCTCAACAATATTCCTTACCACTCTGTGGGAAACGGCTCTCGATCTTTCGTAAGCACTTCCGGAGGCAATATTGATCAGGTAATGGTAGACGTCTTTATCTTTTTTATTTTTATATCCTGCCTCAAAAAAATCGGCGTACTGAAGCATTTCTATTTCGTCTTTCTTCACAAAATAAAGTGCATCATTCAGAATTTTTATGAGAAACTTATTAGTGACCGCCGTAAATCCTGAAGTAAGAACCGAATAATGGGATGCATTGGTCTCATTACGCGACTGATAGTGGATATAAGGCAGCAATCCTAAAGAAATATCATCGTGATGCGGTCCTGTATGGTAAAAAACTTCGCTGCTGAGCCTTTCTGTTCCTTTTTTGATTTTTCCGTTAATGGAATCAATGACAGATTGAACGGTATGTTCTCCAAGGCCGGGAATAAGCTGTGTATACTGATCTTCTCTGAGATCATCCAATGTTAGATGTTCCGCATATTTATTCAGCTTCCGTGTCAGGGACATGACGGCTTTGTCTGTTTTTTCCTGTGACCAGCTGCCGGAACGGTAGTAATCATCAATATAATCATTCAGCATACTTGCCGCTCCCAGTGTAATATAGAATCTTCCATTCTGGAGCCCTGCAAGAACAGAGGCCGGATATATGTTGGATGGCGGAAGCTCAAGAGCATTTTTTATCACAGGAGCCTTTGCTTCTCCTGCCGCGAAAATAATGGCTACGGCATCTTTGTTATAGGTAATGGTTTCCAAACCAATGGTAATCACCATCCTTTCCTTTGAAATTTCAATCCCTCCGAGATCTCCTGCCGCGACAGCCTGGGTTTCGAAATTGGTGGCCGTAAGCCGGGTGGTAGAGTAAGGATCGGAACCTTTGATATTGAAGGCAATATGGCCATCGGGGCCTATTCCTCCCAGAAAAAAGCCTATCCCTCCCAATCCACGGATTTTCTGCTCATATTCTGAGCACCAGTTATCAATTAAGAAAATCGATTCTTTCTGTAGTTTTTCCAAAGGATTTCGGGCTTCACGGTATCTCAGCTCAAGGTTTACTTTATTATCCGGGAAAACTTCCTTAAAACTCTTGCTCTCTGCTAAAGGAATTTCATTGGAATTGATGAGCAGTGCATTTTCACGTTTCAGTCCAAAACCTTCGATATAATACTTATTCACGTAATGGTAAAAGCTATTCGCCTGGGATGACTTTATAGGATAAAATTCATCAATCTGAACAAAATAAAGATCTGCCAGTGAAGGTTTATCCTGAAAAATTAATCCGTGTTTCTTCCTCAGTTCAAGGATTCTTTCGTTTTGCCAGTTTTCAAGGATATGTTTGGTCCAGAAAATAAAATATTCCGGCGTTTTACCTGTAGGAAGACTGATGACTCCGGTTGGGTTTTCATGAACCCATTCCAGGAAGCGTAGTGCTGTAAGCATTCCTAAATCCGGAAAATTATCTACAACGATATAGGGAACATTTACCTTATTGTTGCGTGGAACATTATTTATAAATGATTGTTCTACGGGCGTAAAAGTTTTGTTCTTTTCCATTACGTTTTGTATTTGGTGTTATACGGCAAACCTTAAGTCAGCAGGTCAGGGTTCTTGTTAAAGGTCTCCCATAACAGTTCTCCAAACAGCGTATTGGCCCACGCAAACCATTCTCTGGTGAATTTCTTATCATTGTCTTTATGGAAGGACTCATGCATAAAGCCTGTTCCTCCATGGGTTTTCTGTAAAGTGTCTATACACCATTTGATTTCCTTTCTGTCTTTTGTCGTAAGGGCTTTCATAATGATGCTCATTGGCCAGATCATATCAAGACCGATGTGCGGACCGCCGATTCCTTCTGCCAGTTTTCCTTTGAAAAAGAACGGATTATCTTCTGACCAGACATAATTTCTGGTATTTATATAAACCGGATCATCAGCTTTTACAGCGTCCAGATAAGGAAGGCCCAGAAGGCTTGGACAGTTGGCATCATCCATTAAATTATAACTGCCGAATCCGTTGGTCTCAAAGGCATAAATCTTTCCGTACTCAGGATGGTCATAGATTCCATATTTCTTGATGGCTGCATCTACCTCATCTGCCAGGCTATTTAATTGCCGGGTCAAGGTTTTTTCGTTTTTGATCTGTGACACCATTTCTGCCGCCTGGCGTAAGCTTACTACAGCAAATAAATTGGAAGGGATCAGGAAAGCATAGATCGTAGCATCATCACTAGGACGGAACATAGAATTGATCAATCCTACGGGGTTTGTCGGATAACCATAACCACCCATCGGAATCCCGTCTGTGGCCCATGCTGTTGTACGCTCGAATTTGTAAGGGCCTAGGTCTGTTTTTCTCTGTTGTTCTACGAAAGTTTGTAAAGTCAGTTTGATTCCCTGTAACCAATTGTTATCAAAAGGTTTTATATCTCCTGTTGTTTTCCAGAAATGGTAAGCCAAACGAATAGGATAACAAAGTGAATCTATTTCCCATTTTCTTTCGTGGATCCCGGGTTTCATGTCGGTATGATCGTATTCTTTCCATTTGCTTATCTTATTATTATCATTATAAAAAGCATTGGCATAAGGGTCTTTCAGAATGAATTCTGTCTGCTTGTGAATCACTCCGGAGATGAGTTTATGTAATTTCTCGTCTTTCTTAGAAAACTGCAGGTAGGGGAAAACCTGTGCTGAGCTGTCGCGAAGCCACATGGCATCTATATCTCCTGTAATAACGTATGTATCAGGATTTCCATTAATTTCTTTATAAAAAACGGTGGTATCTAAAGTATTGGGAAAGCAGTTTTCAAAGAGCCACGACAGTTCTTTATTCTTCACTTTCTTTTTAAAAGCTGTGATGGCATTCTCTACCGCGTCACTGGTAAAATGTCTTTTATTTTTCGGAACGCGGACCACAGGAAAATCTTCCATGCTCAACGTTTTAGCAAAAACATTTTGAGTAAACAGTAATCCCGCTCCTGCTATTGCACTTGTCTTTATAAATTTTCTCCTTTCCATTATACTTTTAATATTTCGTTATATTTTTGATTTATTTTACAGGCTTACTTCCCATTACAAATTTCAGTTCACCACCATTCATAATATCACTGTGATTAATTTCCCAGCTTTTGAACTCTTTTCCGTTCAGGAATATTTTCTGAACATAAATGTTTTTATCTGATACCTTATCCGCTATTACTGTGAAGGTTTTTCCATTTTCCAGCTTTAAGGATACTTTGGGAAACTGTGGTGCACCAATAGCATATACAGGCTTTCCGGGAGTCACCGGATAGAATCCTAATGAAGAGAAAATATACCACGCAGACATCTGGCCGCAATCTTCGTTGTTGACAATCCCGTCCGGTTTTGCCGCGTACATATTATCCCGGATGAATTTGACCATTTTCTGGGTTTTGTAAGGAGCTCCCGCATAGTTGTACAGGTATGGAACATGGTGTCCCGGCTCATCACCAAATCCCAGAGAACCGATGAATCCTGAAATATCTACATGCTGCTCACCAATCATCTTAAGTTCTTCGGTAAAAGTTCTATCTAATTTTTCTTCAAAACCTTTTTTTCCGCCATATAAGTTCATCATTTCATCGATCTTATGGGGAACAAAGAAATCATAAGCCCAGATATTTCCGGAAACCCAGTGGGGCTGAAGTTTTTTCCAGTCGTTCAAAGTAAAATTCGGAAGGAATTCTCCGTTTTTCTGTTTTGGCCAGAAATGATTATTTTCTTTGTTAAAGGTATTAAGAAAGCTCATAGAACGTTTCTTATACACTTCCGCTTCGTCTTTTTTACCTAATTTTTCGGCAAGCTGCTGAATACACCAATCGTCATACGCATATTCCAGCGTTGCTGAAACTGAAGCACCGTTTTCGGATGGCGTGTAGCCTAACTTGATATAATCATTAAGACCCCCGCCACCATCGCTGCTGCTCATTTTGTCCGTTAAGGAAGCATCTTTCATTGCTGCAAATGCTTTCTCCTGATCGATACCCGGTACGCCTTTGGAAATAGCATCCCAGATTACCGATACACTATGATATCCTAGCATACAGAAGTTATCATAACCGCACAATTCCCAGATCGGCATGTGATCTTTACGGTCTGTATACCTGCTGATCAGTGAGTTGGCAAATTCTTTTGTATGCTTCTGATCCATAATGGTCAGCAAAGGATGTGTCGCCCTGAATCCGTCCCAATAGGAATACGTACTGTAGTTGGTAAACCATTTGGTATTCATATTTTCCTGAGCAGCTACATAATCTCCGTTAGTATCCATATACAGATTAGGAGCAATGAAGGTGTGGTATACTCCGGTATAGAAGATTTTTCTCTGGTCATCCGTACCGCCGGTCACCTGGAATCTGTTTATTAGATCTCTCCAGGTATTCTGAGCCGTTTCTTTAGCTTTTGCAAAATCTACGTTTTTAGCTTCGGCATCAAAGTTTTCCTGAGCACCTTCCGTACTTACAGGAGATAAGGAAACTTTTACTTCGATGCTTTCATTCTCCTCTGTTGAAAATCTCACGAAAGCTTTAGCATCTTTAGCAAGCGCTATTTTTTCGTTTTCTTTTATTTTTCCTTCAGAATAAGTTCCATAGGATTTAAAAGGTTTTGAAAATTCCATCACGAAATAAGCAAAACGTTTTCCGCCCCAGCCGTTGCTGTAGCAATATCCTTTGATCTTATTGTTTCCTTCTATGCTTACCAGCGTATGGTAAATATTCCCGAAAATTTTATTGGTAGGATCAATGATGACATTGGATTCTTCACTCTTTGGGAAGGTATATTTATGGAAACCTACTCTCGGAGAAGCGGTCAGCTCGGCTTTAATTCCGTAGCTGTCCAACATCACGGAATAATATCCCGGTGAAGCCGTTTCTTTTTCATGACTGAATGTCGACCGGTAGCCACTTTCCGGTTTGTCTTCTGAACCTGGAAGCATTTTTATTTTTCCAACGGTTGGCATCACCAAAATATCCCCTAAATCTGCCCAGCCTGTCCCACTAAGGTGATTATGACTGAATCCCATGATAGTTTTGCTGCTGTAATGGTACCCTGAACACCAATCCCAGTCACCGCTCTTGGTATTCTGATCCGGACTGAGCTGGATCATTCCAAAAGGCGTAGTCGCTCCGGGAAATGTATGGCCGTGTCCTCCTGTTCCGATGAAAGGATCTACCCATGAAAGAACATCATCCTTCCGTTGCTGGGCATTTCCCACATGAAAAAACAGGATCATTGATAAAAATATAAGCAGTTCTTTTTTCATAATCATAATAGGGAAATCTTAAAAATTTCTCAAGATAGGAGTTTATTTAACAATATAAAAACCGAAACAATGATTTCAACAAGCAGTGATCGGTATATTATTTATATTTTGAATCCGCTTACAGCGAATTCTTTTTCATAAAATCAATAATTTCAGAAATATATCCAAACGCAATGGCCACAACGGTATCCGCTGCTCCATAATATACAGTTACCTTATCTCCTTCTGAAAGGGCAGCACACGGGAAAACCACATTAGGAATATCTCCCGTAAGTTCATACAATTCTGCCGGAGCCAGTAAATAAGGTTTCGTTCTGTGCAATACTTTTGACGGATCTTCAAGATCAAGCAGTGATGCTCCCATAGAATAACGGAACCCTCTGCAGGTATTGATCACCCCGTGATAAAAAAGCAGCCACCCTTCATCCGTTTTAATCGGAACAGGTCCTGCCCCTATTTTTGTACATTGCCATGCACTGTCTTCAAACGGCGCCACCTTCATCACGCAACGGTGCTCGCCCCAGTATTTCATATCCGGACTGTAGCTGATATAGATATCTCCGAAAGGCGTATGCCCGTTATCGCTGGGTCTGCTCAGCATAGCATATTTACCGTTTATTTTCTCAGGGAAAAGAACCCCGTTTCTGTTGAAGGGAAGGAATGCATTTTCGCACTGAAAGAATTCCTTAAAATCAAAAGTATAGGCAATTCCGATAGTCGGCCCATGGTATCCGTTACACCATGTGATCCAATATCGGTCTTCTATAAAGGCAACACGGGGATCATATTTATAATCCGATTCTATCATTTCTGTATTTCCGGCTTTCATATCAATTGGGTCATGATTGATCTCCCAATTGATCCCATCTTTACTGAAACCTGCAAAAATATTCATCTGCACTGCTTTGTTATCGCAACGGAAAACTCCCGCGAACCCATCTTCAAAAGGAACCACCGCACTGTTAAAAATGCTGTTGGACGTAGGTATTGCATATCTGTTGATAATCGGATTTGCAGAGTAACGCCACATGATATCACGGCTATCTTCCGGACGATCCTGCCAAGGGATCTTTGCTGGTTGAAATGTCATAAAGTATTTTTACTTTTTTATTTAATGTATTTAATAAAATGATTTAGTGTTCTTTTAGTTTTTCAGGATATGAAAACGGAACCAAAAGGGTCACGACAAAAGCAGGTATGGTAGCAATAAGTACCCAGATAAAAAACATTTTGTAACCTACCCAATCACTGATCATCCCGCTGAACATCCCGGGAATCATTACCCCAAGATTCATAATCCCGGTTGCAAAAGCGTAGTGAGCAGTTTTATGTTCACCCGGTGCGATCTGCTGCATGATGTAAAGCATCAGCCCTACAAAACCGAATCCATAGCCAAAATATTCTACGACCACGGCAAGGCCTACCGGAAGCAGTTCTGTTGGTTGAAAATAAGCCAATAATGCATATACTATAAATGGAATATTAAAAGCAGAGCACAGCCAGATTAGTGATTTTTTCAGTCCTCTGGCAGCAATAAAATAACCGGCCAATACAGATCCTAAGATAAATGCCGCTGAACCGTAAGTCCCATAAATAAGCCCAATATCCGATGTGGATAATCCAAGGCCGCCTGAAGTTCTCGGGGCTTTGAAAAACAAGGGCGCAATCTTTATGGCAAACCCTTCTGCAAAACGGTACAGTATAATGAACAGTACTGCCCATATGATATTTTTCTTTTTGAAGAAGGAAGTAATGACTTCCAGTAATTCTTTACGGACATTTCCTGCTTTTCTGCTTTCTTTTTCCTGCTTATTTTCTTTCGGTAAAACAGCATAATGGTACAAAGCCAGGGCAAAAAACAAAAGACCATAAATTCCCATGATGATCATCCAGGCATTGGTGACTCCTTTGGTTTTCTCCAGAACTCCCGCGAAATAGACCAGAACGCCACTGCTGATGATTTTAGCAAGGTTATAAAAAGCTCCCTGCCATCCGATATATTTTGCCTGCTCTTTATTGGTCAAAAAATTGATATAGGTACCATCTGCAGCAATATCATGTGTTGCCCCACAAAAGGCAACAACTGCAAAAAGGGCAATGCTGTATTTGAAAAAATCAGGCATCGGCAAGCTTAGCACAATCAAAGCAAACAGAACTCCTATTGCAAATTGGGTGGCCACTACAAAGAATTTTTTTGTTTTATAAATCTCAAGAAACGGGCTCCAAAGAGGTTTTAAGGTCCAGGAAAACATAATCAGCGCTGTCCAGAAGGTGATCTTAGAATCTGAAATTCCCATGTCTTTGTACATGATTCCGGAGACCGCATTAATGGTTACAAAGGGAATTCCCATTGCAAAATATAATGTTGATATCCAAAAAATCGGTTTTACCGAGCGAATTTCAGAGCTGTTGTTTCCCATATTCAAATAAAATAGTAAAGAAAAGAAGGCCTCTCAAAAGCATCATTCCGAATTGAAACGAAACTAAAATTGAAGAATCTTTAAAACAAGTGTTTATCCGATATCTCTTCTGCCGAAATGAAAAAATTAAATCTAACTTTTGAGACGGCCTCTTTATCTTTATAATTGATCTGCTTAAAATTATTACTTTTTATCCCACCATAATTTGGTTCCGCCTGTATCGGGGCCTCCAAGTAATTGGACAGCTTGTGCATAGTTCAAAGTACTGTTACGGTATTTTGATGGAATAGGGATTCTTCTGATCATAGCATCAGTGCTTATCGTTCCCTGGCTATCATTCAATACATTTTTGAAGATGATCGGGTAGCCCGTCCTTCTTTGTTCTGCCCATGCTTCTGCCCCATCAGGATAAAGCGCAATCCATTTTTGGGTCATAATTCTTTCTAATTTTCTTTCAAAAGAATCTGTGGCATTCCATTTTATGGTAATTGTACTTAGCTGTGGGTTTCCCGCCAAAATATCGTTAGAATGATTTTTGGGATCTATATAAGGTGCTTCTGTAGAGGTAGAATTATTTACATAGGCATCATAGCCTCCAGCCTTTCCCCATTCTTCTAAAGACACAGAAATTCCCTTATTATAATTGGTTCCTGCATCACCAGCACCCGCATAGCCTCTTATAGCAGCTTCTGCTTTCAAGAACCATGCTTCAGCAGCAGTAAAAATTTTGCTTTTACCATTTGAGCCAGAAAAGTAATCTCCATTAGCAGAAATAGCTGCTGCCTTTGAGTAGCTTCCGTAACCTGGACTCAAATCCACACCTTGCCTTACTCCCACATATTGGTTTAATACACCTGCATCGGTTGCAGGCTGTGCATATAAGGAAATTCTCGGATCATTATAACCATTCATGTATGCCATTAAAGGGGCTCCGATTTTACAATCACCCCAAGAATAAATAATATCAAATAATGGAGAAGCCTTTCCATAAGAAACCAAAGCATTTTCTGAAGCGTCATCGATTAATCCGGCAGATGACGCAAGTGCTTCTTCTGCATATTGTTTTGCTTTTGCAGGATCTGCATAGCTGATTCTGATGGCATATCTCAGTTTCAGAGAGTTGGCCAGCTTTGCCCAATTAGCAGTATTCCCTCCAAAAACCAGGTCAGATTTAGAAATCACCGCTTTATCTTCTACTCCAATTGGTTTTTGTAATGCAACAATCGCTGCATTAAGATCGGTAACGAAATGATTATAGGCATCTTGTTGAGAGTCAAAATCTGTAATACCATTGGCACCGGGTGTTTCAAATTTGCTGTAAATTACCGGCCCGTGAGCATCTGAAACTTTTTGTGCAGCCAAAATTCTTGAAATATTAAGAACCGCTAAAGATTGAGAAAAATCTATTCCTGGATAATATTTCGGAGCATTTAATTTGAAATTTTTGTATTGCTGATTAACATCTTCCAATTGATTAAGCATAATTCTTTCGTTCCAGCCATCCATCATAAAATATGTGGTATTGTTTATTCCTCCATTATAACGTGTTGCTGTACTGAAAAAACCACTGTACATATCTGCATTTAAATTAGTTTGCAATTGATAAATCCAGTTTTGAGGATTTTGCAAATTGCTTTGTATCTGTCTTAAAGGATTGGTAAGCAATGCGAAATCTGCCAAAAGCTGTTCGTCATAAACCCCATTGTATTCAGAATCTATTTCTTCAAAATTGCCGGTACAGTTCAATAAGGGTAAAAGTCCTATTGTACCCAACATTAATATTTTAAAATATTTATTTTTCATTATTATTGTATTAAAAGTTTGCTTTTACTGAGAAACCTATCGAACGGGTAACCGGCATACCAAGAATATCTACTCCAACTCCACCCGGATTTACACCAGACACCTGTTCCGGATCGAATGGTGCTTTGTTGTATAGGAAGAATAAATTGGTGCCGATCAAGCTTAGTGTTGCATCTTTGAAATATTTACCGTTTATACTGAATTGATAAGAAATAGAAGCCTGTCTTAATCTTACATTTGTTGCATTATACATATACGCTTCATTAATACCTCCTGAACCTCCGACTACATCATAATATGCTCTTGCATCTGTTTTTCCTGTGTATGCCGTTCCATTTGCATATGCTGCATTGGCAATAGAAACGCCTCCATTGTCTCGGGCATCTGCAGAAACTTGGCTTACTCCTTTTTTGTCATTCAAAGCCTGTGTAATCCCCAGTACTTTACCCCCGAATTTACCATCAATCAGGAAATTAATATTTACTTTTCCGATATTAAATGTGTTATTAAAGCCTAACATAAATTTAGGATTTGGATTTCCTAAAAACGTTTGTCTGTCTTCAGCCAATTGCGGGACTCCGTCTGCAGTGACAACAATCCTTCCTTGTGCATCTCTTAAGAAAGCAGTTCCGTAAATATCTCCGAAAGAACCACCTACTTTAATTCCGTTGTAGCCACCACCAGTCAAGAAAAACGGTTTTACATCACCACTTCCTGTGTAGAAACCGATTGGGAATACTTCTTTTATTTTATTTTTATTTGCAGAAGCATTTACAGCAACCGTCCAACCAAATTTCTTAGAATCAAATACTTTATAAGACAAACTGGATTCGAAACCAGTATTCTGAATTTTTCCTGCACTGATGTCAATTCCTGCCAGATTGGTACCATATATACTGCCTCCTGTACTTACATTTTTTAGATATTGATTGGATACATTTGAATTATAGTACGTAAAATCGAAACTCAATCTATTATTAAACAACCTGAATTCTGTTCCCGCTTCAAACGTTTTATTCATTTCCGGTTGTGGAAACAGATAGGCAAATTGTGGAAAGTTTACAATATCAACAGGTGCTGAGCTATAAGATCCTGTAATTACACCACCATTAAAAATAGGTTGTGGATTTGTAGATGTAGGATCTAAAGCATTCCCCACAGTTGCGTATGATGCTCTTACTTTCCAAAAGTTAATAGCTTCAGGAAGCTTGAAAACATCACTTAAAATAGAGTTAAGACCTGCGGAATAATAATCAAAATTATTTTTAGGGGCTTTTGATAATGTAGAAGACCAATCGACTCTATACGTAAGATCTAAATACAATAATCTTTTGTATCCAAAATTGGCACTTGCAAAAACCGACTGATCTTGTCGATGCGGGGTGTCAATTTTGTAGCCATTCCCTTCACCATTCCAAGCGAGGTTATTTAAAGTAAAAAGATTGGCAGTAAATAATCTGTTGTTTTCTATATTGGTAATTGTATATTTAAGATCAGAAATACTTGTTCCAACCGTAAAATCAAAACTTAAATTATCACTGATTTTTGGGCTACCCGCTAAGATAAAGTCACTATACGTTGTGGTTTTCTCAATGGTGTTTTTTGATAATTTTCCATTGATACCACTCACAGTATTATTAGAAAACGCATAAATATTACGCTGTGTGTCAGAATTATAATAATTATAATTCCCTCTTAATTTTGCAGTTAACCAACTGTTTAAGGCATAACTTAAACTTGCAGATCCGTAGAAATTTTTATTTTTGGTCGTAACAGGGTTTTTGTTGAGAATCCAATAAGGATTTTGGGTTTCACTATCCTCAAAACCACCATCCGGCCTGATTGCCCACCAGTTTTGTGCAGGTAAAAAACGGGTGTTGTTAAAATAGGTATAGTTATCTCCACTGAATTGATCAAAATCGATTCCTCTTGGCAACCAATATAAATTGCTAATTGGCGAGAAGTAAGAACCCGGTGTTAATCTATTTTTTGAATTCTGCAAAGAAGCCATTACGTTGGCATCCAATGTCAGTTTATCGTTAAGAAATTTACTGGAATTTCTATAGTTAATATTATATTGATCAAATGTAGAAGTTGGGATTACACCGGTATTATTGGTACTCCCCAAAGAGAAAAAATTAGTTGTTTTTTCATTCCCTGCCTGGAAACTCAAACTATTGATCCTTGTAATTCCTGTGTCGAAAAAATTTTTCACATAATCTTTAGAAGCTCCTTTTGCGCCCCAGCTATCATAAGTACCTGTAGCTCCGGTAGCTGCATTATAAGGGGTTGACTGTAAATAACTGTTTTGTAATTTTGGTAAATTGTAAACATCATCGAAAGTAATGCTGGATGAAAACGAAATACTGCTCCTTCCTGCAACTCCTTTTTTCGTCACAATCAAAACCGCACCATTACTTCCTTGCGATCCATACAAGGCCGCCGCAGAAGCACCCTTCAAAAAGTTGATGCTTTCTATATCTTCAGGATTTATTGTGCTTAAAACATCTCCAGTGTCTGGCATTCCTGAAAAATAATCTACGTTTGGACCTCCTGTTCCTGTAATACCTGTATTATTGACGATAGGAACTCCATCAATAACGTACAAAGGTTGGCTATTTCTTGTGGATTTGTCACCTCTCATGGTGATTCTTACGGAACCTCCGACACCACCATTGGTTTTATTAATCTGTACATTGGAAACTTTCCCGTTAATAGAGTTTAAAAGATTGGGCGTTTTTACTTCTGTAAGTTCATCTCCTCCTATTTGCTGACTAGAGTAAGTAAGGGAGCGAGCCTGCCTTTTAATCCCCAAAGAGGTCACCACCACTTCTTCAATTTTGGTTGTTTTAGCAGTATCTGCCGTTTTTGTTTCCTGTGCGTAAGCAGATAAAGAAATAGCTAATAAAACCGGTATAACAGTTTTTCTCATAAGGTTAGTTTTATTAAGATTTATTTGAGAATCAACTACATTGCTTTAAATATTGTATGCATTTCAAAATGATATTTATCTTCATTTTTTCAGCAACATTTGCATCAAATAATTAAAGTTTTGTTAAGATTTAATTCACATTAACAAATCTAAATTTTGTTCACAGCCTGATATAATACTATTTTATCATAAAACGATATTATTTTTTCACCTGTTTTCTAGATAATTAAATTACTCGCTGATTTTCAGCATGATATCATAATTTCAAGCATATAATTTTCAACAATTATATAATGCTTTTTCAGCATATTTTGATTAAAATAAATCTGACATCCATAAAAAAACCGGATAGTAACTATCCGGATATCACGATCCCAAGGCGAATTTGTTTAATCCAAAAAGATTATTCGATTTTCTTCACCCCCTTAAAAAGCTCTTTAAATTCTGTAGGGGTTGTTTTTTTAATAGACTTGAAAACTTTATTGAAATTGGCAATATTATTAAAACCGGCTTCAAATGCAGTCTCAAAAACCGTCAGATTTTTCTCCATGAGCCATCTTGCCGCATAGCTGATCCTGATTTCATTCAGATAATTCACAAAGGTTTTGCCTGTTCTTTTCTTGATGAACCTGTTGAAAGTTACGCTGCTCATATTGATAAGTGATGCTGCATCATGGAGTGTTATTTTGCTTTCAAAATTCTTATGCACAAAATCATGAACTATCTTCATTTTATCATTATCAGCAAAGGTTTCAAGCTCTATACTGTAAGAGGATAACAATGTCTTGTCTTCGGCAATGGCCAGTTCATTAAGAATTTTCATGATCTCAATAAAAGATTCAAAACTGTTCATTTTGGATAAGTTGAAAAAAGAATCTTTAAGCTTTTCTGCCGTTTCCTGTGAAAATAAAATTCCCCGGATTGACTCCTTCATCAGGTTGCTGATAGGTTTCAGAATATTTTTATCCATCATGGACTGATTAAAAAAATCCTGGTTGAACTGCACCGTAATCTCATGGGTTTTCCGGTTTTTACACTTATGGTTGGCCCAGCAATGCGGCAGATTGGGACCCACCAACACCAGTTCAATGTCACCTATTTCTCCGGTGTGATCACCTATCATACGGCGGTAACCCTTTCCTTTGCTGATAAAATTGATCTCGATCTCCGGATGATAATGATACGGAAAATCAAAAGATGCTTTTATCCGGTCGAACACAAGAAAGCTGTCCTCGGGAGATAATGGAGTTATTTCTCTCAAAATATTTTCTAGCTTGCTCATCTAATCTTTGAAAAAATTAAAGTTATTATTCAATACAGAACTTTTTACAAATTTGATAAAAAACCAATCAATTAATATATAATTTTTATTTTTTCTTTATTTTTAATAAAAAAAGTAAATTAGAATTTAAATTAGTGTCTATTATAAATAACAATAATGCTTTTAAATAATAGATGTATTCTGTTGATAATGTCAAAACGCCTTTTTGTATCTTTAGCTAAATTATATGAGGCGACGGTTATTTTTGGAAGCCACTATAAAAATCTAAAGCCCATCAGCAGAACTCAATTCAGATATGACATTAAAATACTTTTTAATTTCGGAACTATAAATGTAGTATAGATTCTATCATGATAAAGTTTCAAAAATTACTTGTCGGGAAAAAAGTACAATATTTAAGGCTTTTTATCCATTGAATCCGGTTTACAACCGCTCTATCTTTGTATCATCAAAACAACATATTAAAACAACAACAAAACAAACATTATGAGACGTAACGCAACAGCCGTTTGGAACGGTAACATCAAAGAAGGTAAAGGACACTTAACTACTCAAAGCACAACATTAAACGAAACACAGTATTCTTTCAACAGCCGTTTCGCAGACGGAGTAGGGACAAATCCCGAAGAATTATTGGCGGCAGCACATGCAGGATGTTTTACGATGAAACTGAGTGCCGAGCTTTCCCAGGCTGGTTTTACTCCTGAAGAATTAAAAACAACCTCTGTGATCACCCTAGATCCAAGCGTTGGAAAAATCACAAAATCTGAACTCACTCTTACCGCAAAAGTTCCGGGACTTTCAGAAGAGGAATTCCAAAAATATGCTAAAATTGCAGAAGAAGGTTGTCCTGTAAGTGCAGCTTTCAATTTCGAAATTACTTTGAGTGCTACTTTAGCTCAATAACAGCAAAATTCTTATTGAACCATTAAGATTTTTTTAAGTGATTAAGGAAGGTTAAGAATATCAAACAATATTTTTAAGTAAACTGCTTCTATCCGCTGGCGGATTCTTAATTAATCTTACTGCTTAAAAGATCTTAATGGTTTATTTTTTTGGTGAAAACATTTTATCTGAAATTCTCAAATTAAGCAGAAAAGTGTTTCCCACAGATCACACAGATTACACAGATTTTTTATTAGACTTCAATAGATCATGAAAATCAAAGATTTTCAAAAAACTTAAGTGATCTTCTTTAGCACAATGATTTTAAACTTTAGATTAACTTAAGTGTCTTAAAACTTTTGTTCCTTTTGTGGCAGAGCCTTTTCAGGAGCATATTTGAAGTAAAGTACACAATTTTAAAACAAAATATACCAATCGGTATATTTTATGTATATTTGCAGTATACTAAATACTTAAAATGTCAAAAGCAGAAAAGACCAAACAGTTTATTATTGAGAAAACAGCTTCTTTGTTCAATACCAAGGGTTATCTGTCTACATCTTTATCTGACATTACGGAAGCTACAGGCCTTACCAAAGGCAGTATCTACGGAAACTTTGACAATAAGGATCAGGTCGCACTTGAAGTTTACAAATACAACTCAAGTCTTTTATCAAAAAATATGGCCAGATCTTTAGGAGATGAATTTCCAACTACCATTGATAAATTAAATGCCTTTGTCAATTTTTACCGGAAAAACTGGAAAGCAGTCTTTGAAAATGGCGGCTGTCCTCTGATGAATGCCGCCACCGAGGCCGATGATACTTTTCCCAGCCTGAAGAAACAGGTTACCCAATCGTTTGAAGGCTGGATCAAAAAAATAACTGCCATCATTGTTGAGGGACAGAAAACCGGGGAAATTCATGAAGATATAGATGCTGATGAATACGGATCGCTCTTCATTATGCTCGTTGAGGGCGGAATTCTTCTTTCTAAAACAACAGAAAATAAAAAATACTTAAACCTGGCTTTAGACAGAATATTATTCATGATTGATAAAGAGCTAAAAACACTTCCATCATAAAACTTTTCAATATGGAAACAAAAAAAGTGGCCATTGTAGGATACAGCAGAATTCCTTTTGCCAGAATTAATACAGCCTATGCAGACCTGGATAACCAAGAGCTTCTGGAAGCGTCTCTGAACGGACTGATTAACAAATATCATTTACAGGGGAAACTCCTAGGCGAAGTAGCTGGAGGTGCTGTTATCAAACATATTTCAGAGAGCAACCTCATCAGAGAAACAGTGATGAATACTGCGCTTGATCCTGCTACTCCAGCATGTGATCTTCAGCAAGCCTGTGATACTGGAATTGAGGCAGCCGTATACATTGGAAATAAAATTGCGTTGGGACAGATAGAAAGTGGAATTGCCTGTGGCGTTGAAGCGATGAGTAATATTCCGTTTGAATCAGCACCAAGATTAAGAAAAGCCCTGTTAAAAGCCAATAAAGAAAAGTCACCCTTCGGAAAGCTTAAACAGCTGCTCACTCCAAAGCTGAAAGACTGGATGCCTGTTCCTTATAAAGGTCAGGAACCGAAAACAGGTCTGGTAATGGGCGGACATACGGAAATTACAGCAAAATATTATCAGATTTCCCGTGAAGAACAGGATGAATTGGCATTCAAAAGCCACCAGAATATGGCCAAAGCTTATGATGAAGGTTTTTTTGATGATATGATTATTCCCGCATTCGGATTAGATAAAGACAATAATCTTCGCAGAGACACCAGCCTTGAAAAACTTTCACAGCTGAAGCCTGCTTTTGATAAAGAGAACGGAACTCTGACTGCCGGAAATTCAACTCCTTTTACAGACGGCGCTTCTTCTGTACTTCTGGCCAGTGAAGAATGGGCCAATGCCAATGGCCTTCCTGTTTTAGCCTACATTACTTTCTCAGAAGTGGCAGGAATTGAGTATGTAGAAAACAAACAAAATCTGCTTCTTGCCCCTGTTTTTGCAGCAGACAGAATGCTTAAAAAAGCAGGAATGAGCCTGGAAGATTTTGATTATTATGAAATCCATGAAGCTTTTGCCGCACAGGTTCTTGCCACCATTAAGATTTGGGAAAATGACGATCTTGCTAAAAAATTCGGACTGGAAAAAGCACTGGGGAAAATTGACAGGGATAAACTGAATGTAAAAGGCGGAAGCCTTGCGGCAGCACACCCTTTTGCAGCTACGGGTGGAAGAATAATCGGCACCTTAGCAAAACTCCTTCACGAAAAGGGCCGCGGAAAAGGGTTCATCTCTATTTGCGCTGCGCGCGGACAGGGTGTAACTATGATTTTAGAAAAGTAAAAAGAAAAATATGGACAGATTAACACAACTGCAGCAATTCATTGGAAAGGAATTTGACCAATCGCCATCACCGTTTATGAAATGGCTCAATCCTATTGTAGTTTCTGCAGAAGAAGGACATCTTGAATTCCAATATACCGTAAGACCGGAATGGCTGAACCCGATCGGAAACCTTCATGGCGGTGTAACGGCAGCCATTGTTGACGACATTATTGGGGCTACTATGTTCTCCCTGAATGAAAATTCTTTTGTAACAACCATCAATAATGTGATCGATTATTTTTCAACTGCAAAAGAAAATGATAATATTGTAGCCGAAACGAAAATTATAAAAAGAGGCAGGCAGTTTGTCAATGCACAATGCGAAATATGGAACGCAGACAAAACAAGACTGATTGCCAGGGGAACCTCTAATCTATTCAAAATTAATAACTAAGTATGAAAAGAGTTGTCATTACAGGACTGGGCGCGGTAACGCCTTTGGGGAACAATGTCGAAGATTTTTGGCAAAATAGCATTAACGGTGTCAGTGGAGCAGGTATAATTACTCATTTTGATTCAGAGAAATTTAAAGTGCACTTCGCCTGTGAAGTGAAAAACTTTGATCCGAAAGTATACCTGACCCATAATGAAATAAAAAGAAGTGACCTATTTTCACAATATGCAATGTATGCTTCTACTGAAGCAATTCAGGATTCGGGGCTCGAATTCGAGAAAATGGACCCATTCGACACGGGTGTGATCTGGGGAACCGGACAAGGCGGCATGATCACATTTGAAACTGAGGTTATGAATTTTGCAGACGGAGACGGAACACCAAAATTCAATCCTTTCTTTGTTCCTAAATTTATTGCCAATATGGCTTCAGGAATGATCTCTATGAAATTCGGACTGCAGGGAATCAATTATACAACCATTTCAGCCTGTGCAACAGGAAACACCGCATTGATGGATGCGTTCAACTATATCCGTCTTGGAAAAGCAAAAGTAATTATCAGTGGTGGTTCTGAAGCAGCGATAACACCTGCTTCTATAGGCGGGTTTTCAATTATGAAAGCGATGTCTACCAGAAATGATGATTTCGCCACAGCAAGCCGCCCTTATGATGCAGACAGAGATGGTTTTGTGATGGGCGAAGGTGCCGGCGCATTGATCCTTGAAGAATATGAGCACGCTAAAGCAAGAGGTGCTAAAATTTATGCTGAGCTGGCTGGTGCCGCTATGACTGCTGATGCTTATCATATGACAGCACCTCATCCGGAGGGAATCAGTGCCATTAAAGCCATGCAGCTGGCTATGAAAGAAGCTGGTGCCAATATTGAAGATCTTGATTATCTAAATCCACATGCTACTTCTACTCCGCTTGGAGATCTGGTAGAATTGAAAGCAATCAGTACATTATTCGGAGGAAATAAAAATCTTGATATCAGTGCTACAAAATCCATGACAGGGCATTTACTAGGTGCTGCCAGCGCTGCTGAGGCTATCCTTTCCATTAAAGCTGTAGAAAAAGGAATTATTCCTCCTACAATCAATCTTCACAGTATTGATGAGAACATTCCAAAAGATGTGAATATTGTTTTCGGAGAAGCTAAAGAAAAGGATATTAATTTTGCCTTAAGCAATGCTTTCGGATTCGGAGGGCATAATGCTACTCTGGTTTTTAAGAAGTTTAGCTAAATTAAATAAAAAAAGCAGTCAAAATTGACTGCTTTTCCATTTTATAACTGCTCCCAATAATGAAATAAATTTCCTATCTGGTATCAGCAATAAAATAATCCTCTGCATGATCAGCAATCGGAATATAAAGCCTTTCCCATTTCTCACCTCCTATTATATCCCAGCTGTGTCCTTCTCCTTTAATATCTTCAGCGAGCAAAATGATTCCCGGCTCAATAAGAAACGTAGAACCGTCACTTACCCTGAATTTTATATTTCCCTTTAATGTTACAACATATTGCCTTCTTGGAGCCGGATGGGTTACTTTCTCCCATTCTTCAACGGTATTGCTTATCCAAAAAGTGGTTGTATTCATTGGTTTTAGCGTCGGAATTCTCCCTTTTTCGAACGTACATGTTCCATCGGGATTATTCGTCAGCCTTACGGCAGAAACAAATTCTGAAGAATCTTCCATTTCAGATCATTATGACTTCAGCCACTCTGAAGAAGACAAATAATTCTGATCCGGATAATAGATGAAAAGACAGTTTCGTCCTTTTATCGTATTAATGATCGGCTGTGTTAATGCTCTCGGTACCGCGGGACATCCCCAGCTTCTTCCGATTCTTTTGTGCGCTGATGCAAATTCATCACTTACATAATCTGCTCCATGCATCACGATAGCTCTTCTGTAGGCCGCATCATTAAAACCTTTATCCATCCCCAACAATTTCAACGAATATCCGTTGTCTCCCTGGTAAGTAGCATCTGTGATATAAAATCCTAAGCTGCTCTGCAGCGAACTTTCCGTATTAGAAAAATTCGACGCAAATTCTTCGCCTGTATTTTTTCCGTGTGCTACCAGTGAATTGAACAGTACCTTTTTCTCATTGGTATCAATTACCCAAAGCCTTTTTGTATTCGAAGACATAGAAAAATCGCAGATAGTCAATAAATGCGAGTCCTGGCTAAGCAATCCTGCTTTTTTTAAATTTTCAAAACCTGTTAATGCTTTTGCGAAAACCTCGTAATTCAGCTCATGTTCAGGGTCAAATGGAATTGATTTGTACAATTCTTCTGACGAAGATGCTGTACCAGCGGTCTTCTCAGATTTCGTGTCTGCTACTCTTACAATTTTTGCTGTATTGACATTCTCATTCTTTACTGCCTTCCCCGGCGAAAGATAGAATGAAGTCGTGACCATATATACCAGGCCTAATACACTATAAATTCCTTTCATTCAATAATATTAAATTCCAAATTAGTGAGGCAAAATTATAAAAACATAATTACCAGACACTTATAAGTCCACAAAGTTTAACTGAATTTAAGAAACTTTAACGTCCTGATTTTGTGAATTAAAGCTTAATATTTTTGTTAATCTGCAACAAATTCCAGGCTTATGGAATTCATGCAATAACGCAGTCCTGTAGGTTTCGGACCATCGTCGAAAACGTGTCCAAGATGAGAATCACATCGTTTACAAAGCACTTCTACCCTTTCCATTCCATAGGCAGTGTCTCTTTTGTAATAAACGCCTTCTTTATCTGCTTCAAAAAAGCTCGGCCATCCGCAGCTGCTCGCAAATTTTGAGGTAGAACGGAAGAGATGATTACCGCAGACTGCACAGTAATAATCCCCGATTTCATCAAATTCATTATACTTTCCGGTAAATGCTCTTTCTGTAGCAGCCTCTCTGGCAATGGAATATAAATCCGGGGCAAGGATCTTTTTCCACTCATCATTAGAAATATCAAGTTTTGAAGTATCGGTTCTGGAATAGTATGGATTGTTTTTTGCTTGGTTTTCCATAGAATTATTTTAAATATTTTTAATAATATGTGTAAAAATAGAACCACAAAGCTTTTTAAACACTTAAGTTATTTTAAGTTAAAATACATCACGCACTAGAAGTTCACTTAAGTCTTTATGAAAATCTCTGATTTTCTACTGATGTGATCTTACTATTTTCAGAAGTGTAAAATTTTTAAAACTAAAGTTTTCTAAAGTGTTTAAATAACTTAAAAGCTTTTGTGACTTTCGTGGTTAGAATAAATCATAAGTTCACAACCAAATTTAGTAAATTTGAGCATATGAATGACGAAGCGAAAAGAAAACAGCTGAGAAAATATAAAATGTTTGCCACCGGACTATTTGTCCTGATGGCCGTTATTTTTATCGCCACTACCCTACTTCAAAAGTCGAGTCCATCTCATTGGCTTGGTTATGTGAGGGCTTTTTCCGAGGCAGCAATGGTTGGGGCCCTAGCAGACTGGTTCGCTGTGACAGCTCTTTTCAGGCATCCGCTTGGACTTCCTATTCCGCATACAAACCTCATTGAAAGCAGTAAACAGAGGCTGGGTGATAATCTCGGCAGCTTTGTGGTGAGCAATTTCCTTTCCCCTCAAAATATACGACCATATATCCAGAAGCTTAAAATTTCAAATTTCGTCGGAGAATGGCTTGGAAAAGAAAAAAGCCAGGAAATCCTGATCAGGAATCTTTCGGATATTGTTCTGGATATTCTTAATAAGCTTGATGATACTTCTGTGAGCCAGTTTATCAGCAAAAAAGTGTCTGAAATGACTGATGATATCAAACTTAATAAAGTGGTGGGCAACGGTATCAGCTACATTCTGGAAAAAAATGACCACCAGAGAATTGTTACCAATCTTTCCAAACAGATTAAAGAGTATATCATCGAAAATGACGAAATGATCAAAGAGCGCGTACAGAAAGGAAGTTATTCATTCATCCCTTCTTTTGTTGATAATAAAATTGCAGATAAAATTGCCAGTGGACTTTCAGATTTTTTCAGGGAAATAGAAGAAGATTCTGACCATGAAATCCGAAACCTGATTACCCGGAAGATCCATGATTTTTCTACCGATCTGAAGGAAGATCCGAAATGGGATGATGAATTTAAAACCATCAAAAACGGCCTTCTGAAAAACGATAAACTTGATGAATACTCTAATGACATTTGGGTTTCCATTAAGAAAACTCTGATGAAGGAGTTACAGGATGACCAATCTTCTTTAAAAACCTACCTCACTAAAAACCTGAATGAATTTTCCGAAAATTTAAAAACGGATGAAAATCTTCAGAATAAGATAGATCATTGGGTTCGGGTAACCGCTTATAAATATATTCTTAAAAACACCCATCAGTTCGGAAACCTCATCAGTTCCACCGTAGGAAACTGGCAGGGCAAAGAGCTAAGCGAAAAACTGGAGCTGGAAGTGGGAAAAGACCTGCAGTTTATTCGGGTGAACGGAACACTCGTTGGAGGACTGGTTGGACTGATCATCTATACCATCGCCAATTTCTTCCTTTAAAAACTATCAAACCCAACCATGAAAAAACTATTAATCACTTTGCTTATTCCTCTTTTTGCGCTCTGTTTATGCCAGAAAGTTGAATTAAAAGCAGTAACGGATTCTTCACAGGTTTTCAAAGGAGAGATCGCAGGAATGCCTGTTACCATGCAGCTTTATTTTGCCGGAATTGCTGACTGCAACCTCAATCAGTATTTTGTTGACGGCTGGTATTATTACGATAAGTATCAGAAAAAAATACCCCTGATCGGTATTTACGATTACGGAAAGCTTTCTTTATATAATTTTGGAAAGAAACAGAAGCAAAATTCCAAAGTATTTAAAGATCAGATTACTTCACCTCAAAAAGTGGAAAGAACCGCTGAAATTGCAGAAACGCTGTTTCCAAAAGAATCCATTGTTTTTGAACAAGATAATTCTAAAGAAAATTCAATCTCAGGAAGTTTTTATTTGGATAACAAAGCCAAACCTGCCAAGTTATTTACCGGTAATGATATGATCTACCGTTATAATAATTATCTGATATTACCCAACAACAAAAAGATCAATACGTTTGATTTCATTAATAAACATGGCGGCAATCAACTGATTTCTTACGCTTCCGGAGAAAATGGAAACCGGATTTTACTGTATTTTGAGCATTCTTCCAACTTCAACGCCTGCGGAAGATGCGGAGCCAGTGAAGGAGAAAAAGGTTACAGGATCCTGTACTTTACCAAAGACTGGAATTATAAAAACTATGAAGAATTCCATACTGAAAGCTGCCTGGAAAATATGTACGACACCCTGGAAACAAAATCCAAAGACCGGAAAATCTTAAAATATAAAATCAATAAATCTTCATCTTCTCCCGCCCATACCCTTACAGTTGACGTAAAAAATGCAACGGTTGTAAAATCAAAATAAAAAAGAGAACATTACGCTCTCTTACTTTTTTATCTTGGAAGCCTGCCGGCTCTTTTTAAAAGTTCTTTATTGATCTCATTGATCAGTTCCGGGCCTTCGTAGATAAATCCCGTATAAAGCTGTATCAGGCTTGCTCCTGCATCCAGTTTCTCTATAGCATCTTTTGCACTATGGATTCCTCCCACTCCGATGATTGGGAAAGCTCTGTTGCTTTTATCGGAAAGATATTTGATCATTTTTGTGCTTCTTTCACGGATAGGCTTTCCACTCAATCCTCCATTTCCTATCTGTTCCAAAGCTTCAGGAGAGGTTTTCAGACTTTCTCTGTTTACAGAAGTATTAGAAACTACAATACCGTCAATCTTTGTTTCTTCGATCAGCTCAATGATTTCGTCTAACTGGTTGTTATTAAGATCCGGAGCGATTTTCAGTAATATAGGTTTCTGTACAGATTTCGATTGATTGATTTTCTTTACTGCTGTAATCAGCTCACGCAGATATTCCACATCTTCCAGTTTGGCGTGGCTTCCCACATTCGGACAGCTTACGTTCAGTACAAAATAATCTACATGAGGATGAAGGCCTTCAAAACAGTCTAAGTAATCCTGGGTATAGTTTTCAGGGCTTGTATCTGTGTTTTTTCCGATGTTTCCCCCGATGATTATTTTTCCTTTATTTCCTTTGAGTTTTTCTATGGCAGCCTGAAGACCATCGTTGTTGAAGCCCATTCTGTTGATGATCCCTCCATCTTCAATTAAACGGAACAATCTCTTCTTAGGATTTCCTGCCTGAGCTTTTGGAGTTACGGTTCCGATTTCTACAAATCCAAAACCAAGATCTCCCAGCTCGTTGAACAAGACTGCATTTTTATCAAAACCGGCAGCCAGCCCTACAGGATTTTTAAATTTTAATCCGAAAACTTCTCTTTCCAGACGCTTATCTTCAATAGGTTTGGGTAAAAATAGTTTGGTAAGAAATCCAAAATTTTTAAGCATTGAAAATGTAAAATGATGAACTTCCTCGGGATCAAATTTGAAGAGAATGGGTCTGATGATACTTTTGTACATTGAAAAAAAGTTTTACAAAAATACTCAATTTAAAATTAATGTTCGGTTAACCTATGATATTTTATCAAATTGTTTTATAAACACCATCTATAAAACACAATAGTTTTTTTATCCTTGTCAAGGTTTAAAACCTTGACAAGGATATTTCCTAGAAACTTGCTCTGTAACATAGAAAGTTTATTAATAAAATCTTTGCGTTTAATTTAAGAATACGAACTCAAATCGAAATTCAAAATATTACCTACTCTTTTGAACTCTTCATCTATAGTAGCATTTACCGTAATTCTTTCGTTAGAAACAGGATGATTAAAAATCAACTGATGGGCGTGAAGCGTCATTTTGTTGATGCCAAATGTTTGAAGCCACAATTTATTCTGTTTATTGCAACCATGTTTCCGACAACCTAAAATCGGATGCAGAATATGTTTAAAATGTTTTCTTAACTGATGAAATCTTCCCGTTTCAGGAATGGCTTCTACCAGGCAATATCTGGAAGTCTGATGTTTTAAAAAAGGTAAATCTATTTCTGAAGTCTGTAACCGGCAATAGTAAGTAACTGCATTTTGCCTGATTTCATTTTCATTAATTAAATCATAATCAATCGTTTCTTCTTCTTTTGCCCAACCACGAAGAATTGCCAGATATTTTTTCTCCACTTCGCGTGAGGCAAACTGTTCGCTCATAATTCTAAGCGTTTCTTTATCTAAAGTAAACAGCAGAACACCTGAAGTTTTTCGGTCTAACCGATGTACAGGAAACACTTTTTGCCCAATCTGTTTCTTCAACTCCTGAATGGCATAAGTATCGGCTTCTCCAGCATAAAAAGATTTATGAACCAATAATCCGCTGGGTTTGTTGATGGCAATAATATGCTCGTCGCGATAAAGAATTTCTAACATGGGACAAAAGTAGAAATTTTATACTGATTTAGCCCTGATTGAACGGCATGTTTGAGCTCATTTTATTGGATTAGGCGCGGCGGCTCCGCCGCCGCGCCTAATCCAATAAAATAGCGAGTAGAGAAAGCAGGTTCCCGGCTCCTAATTCACATGTACATAAAAACTTCCACCTTCCCGCCTCCATCTTCCTACATTTTCACTATTTTTGCACATCAGACGTAAAAAAAATTATGGCAAAGCAAGAAGATGTTTTCAAGAAAGTGATTTCTCACGCTAAAGAATATGGTTTTATTTTTCCTTCCAGTGAGATCTATGACGGTTTATCCGCTGTTTATGATTATGGACAGAACGGGACCGAATTAAAGAACAATATCAAACAATATTGGTGGAAAGCTATGGTACAGCTTAACGAAAATATTGTCGGCATTGATTCGGCGATCCTTATGCATCCTACCACATGGAAGGCATCGGGCCACGTAGACGCTTTCAACGATCCATTGATTGATAATAAAGATTCTAAAAAACGTTTCAGAGCAGATGTTCTGGTAGAAGACTACTGCGCAAAAATTGAAGATAAAGAGAATAAAGAAATTGAAAAGGCAGCGAAAAGATTCGGAGATTCTTTTGACAAGGCTCAATTTGAAGCTACAAATCCAAAAGTTTTGGAATACAGAGCAAAAAGAGAGGCTATTCTTTCAAGACTGGCAAAATCTCTGGAAAATGAAGACCTTGCTGATGTAAAAGCTTTAATTGAAGAATTGGAAATCGCTGATCCCGATACAGGTTCTAAAAACTGGACGGAGGTAAGACAATTCAACCTGATGTTCGGAACTAAATTAGGTGCTTCTGCAGATTCTGCGATGGATCTTTATCTAAGACCGGAAACGGCTCAGGGTATCTTCGTTAACTTCCTGAATGTACAGAAAACTTCACGTCATAGGCTTCCTTTTGGTATTGCTCAAATCGGTAAAGCTTTCAGAAACGAGATTGTTGCCAGGCAGTTTATTTTCAGAATGCGTGAATTCGAGCAAATGGAAATGCAGTTTTTTGTAGCTCCGGGAACTGAATTGGAATTCTATGAAAACTGGAAACAAAAACGTCTGAACTGGCATTTAGCTCTTGGATTAGGTAATGAAAACTACAGATTCCACGATCACGAAAAACTGGCTCACTATGCCAATGCTGCGGCTGATATTGAGTTTAATTTCCCGTTCGGGTTCAAGGAACTGGAAGGTATTCATTCAAGAACAGACTTTGATTTAAAAGCTCACGAAAAATTCTCCGGAAGAAAACTTCAGTTCTTCGATCCGGAAAGAAACGAAAACTATGTTCCTTATGTGGTGGAAACTTCTGTTGGTTTAGACAGACTATTCCTTTCTATATTCTCTCATTGCTTAAAAGACGAAATATTGGAAGATGGCTCAGAAAGAACGGTTCTATCTTTACCTCCGGCTTTAGCACCAATTAAAGCAGCTATTCTTCCTTTAATGAAGAAAGACGGTTTGGCAGAATATGCAGAAAATATTTTCAATGATCTGAAATATGATTTCAACTTATTCTACGAAGAAAAAGATGCAATCGGTAAACGCTACAGAAGGCAGGATGCCATCGGTACTCCTTACTGTATTACCATCGATCATGACTCTTTAACAGACCACACGGTAACGATAAGAGACAGAGATACGATGCAGCAGGAAAGAGTTCCTGTTTCTGAACTAAGAAGAATTATCGACGAGAAAACGAACTTCAGAAATTTACTTTCTAAAATATAGACTCAAGCCCCATTTGGGGCTTTTTTATTGCTTATTTACAGCCTGCCTATTGTGTCATTTGTCGAGTCTATGGAAAATTAAACCTCACTGATTTGGCCGGTAACAACTGTTTTTTGCTTTATAAAAGATTAGAAGGTATTGTATTAGCTGTTTATATTGCAAACCTTATAGGTCTTTGAGACCTACAAGGTTTTTCTTTCACCAGAAAATTCCCATAAAGAAAATGAACTTATCCGGCGTATGTCTTAATTTATTATTTTTGGGAAAAATAATAATTATGAAAAAAATATATTTTCTACTCTTTGGATTGTTCCAAACTTTATCCTATTCCCAGACACAAGACCTTACAACACTTGCAGCCGGTGATCATGTAGGAATGAATGCCCTGTTCGATGATAAAGATAATCTTTACGGTTATGTTTCTCTTTATTCTTATGGAAAAGCAGGTGACAAGACCAAGAAATTCGAATATGTAATCCTGGATAAAAACCTTAACCCTGTTGCTAATAAAGAATTTGAAGGAGATATTACAGCCGCCTCTTATCGTGGGTATGTTGACTTTAAGGGACAGATCATTTTAAAACCTTCCATGATGGATTATTCACTGGTCAAAAGCAGGGAGGTCTTCACACCGGTTTCTATGGTGATAGATCCGAAAACCAATACCATCAAAAGAAAAATATACTACGATTACCTTGAGGATGGTACGTTCAAGGAGATCAATGAGCCCAAAAATTGGAAAGCTCAGCGCAAGGAAAACCGTGAAGAGAAAAAAGAAAAGGGCTATAACTATGTTTCCGCTGTAGGAGAAGTAAAGGAAGGTGGTTATTTTGCCATAGAATATAAAGACTATGGAAAATATGTGAACAGCAACAGCATCATTAAATTCGACGATAATAAAAAGGAGCTTTGGAGATACAAATACAATACTGACGGGAATAAAAAAGTATTCTCCACATTATCCGTTCTGGAAAGAGATGAGAACCATATGTACTGCATCATGAAAAAGGCAGACGATGATAAAAAATCCTTTAGCCTTGTGGTGATCGATATGAAAACCGGAAAAGAAGCCGCCAACAAGCCTATCACCGGGCTTTCCGATACAACTATCGACCTCATCGACAGTTTCTCTCTGGGCTATGGCAGCAGTCTTGACAATGATAAAACATTTGACGACAAGATTGTTCTACTGGGAAGAAATTTTGCCAAATATGATTTTATAGGCTATGCCAGGATGATGGTGAATAAATCTGATTTTACCGTAGACACGAAAGAGATCAATTTCAAGCCGGACTTTGCATCATTCCTTCCGAAAATCAATGCCAACGGAATGGTAGAAAGCGGTTATATGCTCCAGACTAAGGATATGTATTTTATGAGTGACGGAAGCGTTGGAATTCTTACAGAAAAATACAAACCGGCCGGCCAGTACAATGCACCTAAAACAACCGACCTGGTTTACGTTTATACAGATAAAGATTTCAAGATCAAAAATGTCAAAGTTTTTGAAAAGGAAAAAACAAAATGGGTGAACAGCGACTATCTTTTCTCGCAGTATCTCAACGGAGGAAAAGATGTTGTCTTCTTTTACCGCGATTATCAGAAAGATGAAGTTACCAGACAGAAAAAATGGAACCTTTTCATCAACACGGTTATTGACGGAAAGTTCAAGCAGGAAATCATTCCTATTTCTGAAAAAGACAATTATGCCGTTACGCCGTATGTTGGAAAAGAGGGTTATATCCTTCTCCGCGAGTACAACGCGAAAGAGAAATTCAATAAGATCCGTTTAGAAAAACTGAACTATTAAAATAAAAAAATAAGAATCCTGATGATGCATCAGGATTCTTTTATTTGGTAGCTGCTCTGGTAAAAGTCGGCTATATTCTTTATATCATCAAGACTTAAATTCCACATAAAATTCAGGAACTGCTGATAGCTTTCACTTTGATTCTTAGGTTCTATCCTGTCCAGATAACGGTTCAGGTTGTAATTTTTCCGGGCTTCATATATTTTCGAAAAGCATTTGCCTAGCCAGCCTTTATAATATTTTTCCTCTTCGCCGTCCTGCAGGAACTGCATGGATACATAAATTCCCAATCCGTAATCTTCGGAATGAAAATAATTGGGAAGGATTTCCATTCGGGCCATTTTCTTTAATGTTACAAAAATCTCAGAAGACTTGTCTGGCTCCTCAGATGTTTTCAGCTCTGTGAAGCTTTTTTTGAGTCTCTCGATTCTTCGGGGCATTTCAGGATGCGATGCGAGAGAATCTTTATCCAGCTTTTCTTTGTAAAAATTATAATTGTATAGGGAGAAATCTTCTTTTTTCATCCACTTTTCATTGAAGGCCTGCTTGGGAAGATCAAAAAGTTTTTTATAGGTTTCCACCTTTAATTCACGGGGAGAGATCGTATCAAAATCCTGCAGCCGCTGAAGTGCATTGACAAATTCAGCTTTCTTAAAATCACTGTTTTTAAAGATCACATAGCCCAGAGAATCTGCCTTCATTTCCTGTTTCCTTCTTTCCACCCCTTTTCTGTAGGCCCGGTTCTTCAGAATATCAAAAGCTTTCTGGTTTTGGCTCTGGCTGCGTCTTTCTGTTGTTTCCTTTAAATTCTGAACAGTCATTTTATCCAGTTGGTTCTGTTCAATAATGCTTAAAAATGTTTTAAGCGAATGTTCATCAAGTTTGTGTCCCAGCTCATGGGTGATCACTGCTGCGATCTGGTCTTCACTGTTAAGCCAGTTGTACAATCCCAAATTGATCACAAACGTACCGTCTGCAAGGCAGTAAGCATTGGGAGTATTATCCCTTGCCACTAAAATTTTCAGGTCTTGAGGAATGTTCGGATTGTTTTTTCTGAGGCGCTGGATCAGGCTTTTTATTTCAGTTTCAAATTCAGACTTGAAAATAAAATCTTTATTCTTTACCTGCTTTTCGAAATCAGTCCCGAATTCTTTATAAATCCTGGACAGTTCTGTACCTGTCTTCCCGGAATACTGCGATTTTAATTTTTTAATAAAAACCTCGTTATTTCCGGCAAAACTTTTTAAAAATTCTTTTCTCTGTAAATAGTCTGCGGTGTCGATCATTTTATAGGTCTGGGCAGCTCCCATCACTGAAAAAATGAAAAACACGAATACAATAAGTTTTCTGGTCATATTTTTCATCATTAATCGCAAAAATAGTTTATTTACCGCTTCTTTCTCATTTTCTTATCAAAATTATTATAAATTTGTTTGAGACTGATACTCATAAACCATATGAAGGTATTAAAATATGTAATAGGCGGGGCAGCCGTAGGTGCAGCCGCAGTTTATCTTTTGGAATACGATTATTTATTCAGCGGAATTTCCAAAACGTATCTTAAAGGGAAGTTAAGCGCTAATATCGACGACGGGAATCTCTTTCCGGGAAACCTCATCGCTACAAAAGAACCGAAACTCTGGACGGAAGCCCCTGAATACAACCATAAGGAACTGCCTGAAAATGTTATTGAGAATTTAAAACATTCCAAAACGGCTGCCTTTGTTGTTATAAAAAATGGAAAGATCCTTCATGAACAGTATTGGGACGGCTATAACCAGCTTTCACAAACCAATTCTTTTTCTATGGCAAAGGCTGTTACCGTCATGCTGTTAGGAAAAGCTTTAGAAGAAGGTGTCATTAAAAATATTGATGAAAAATTTTCTGATTTTCATCCCGAATTTGAACAAAAACATTTCGGGAGGGATGTTACCCTTAAAAACTTAGCCCAGATGGAAGCGGGACTCGACTGGGATGAAGATTACAATAATCCTTTCCTGCCGAACGCAAAAGCCTACTATGGCAAAAATCTTATTAAGGCTGTATTTTCAAGAAAGTTTAAAGAAGGACCCGGTACCCGATTTGAATACCAGAGCGGATCTACCCAGCTCCTCGGATTTGCTTTGAAAAAAGCCCTAAACCAGACTTTAGCAAGTTATTTATCCGAAAAATTCTGGATCCCGATGGGAATGGAACAGAATGCTTCATGGAGCACGGATAATTACGGGATGGAAAAAACATACTGCTGCATCCACTCCAATGCAAGAGATTATGCAAAACTGGGACAGCTCTTTCTAGATGACGGGAAGGTGAGAAATCATCAGGTCCTTAATAGGGATTTTATTGAGCAGATGAGAACACCTACGGAAAAGTCTGAAGAGATTTATGGAATGGGCCTCTGGATTAATCATGACAATCCTATCAAACATTATTATTTTCTTGGGCTGCAGGGACAATATATCATTATGGTTCCCGAGCACAACATGGTGATTGTAAGAACCGGAAGCTATAGAAATAATCCTAAAAACGACAGAGGAAGGCCGGATCAGGTAAGATTCCTTGTCAATGAAACCGTATCATTATTTCAGTAAAAAGCCATGGAAAATTATCAGATAAAAGTCGATGAGTACATTGAGAAATCTCCGGATTTTGCAAAACCCATTTTAAATTATCTCAGGGAAACTATCCATGAGTGCTGTCCTGAAGCAGAAGAAGCCATAAAATGGAAATTTCCCACTTTCATGTATAAAGGAAAAATACTTTGTTCTATTACTTCTTTCAAACAGTATTGCAGCCTCGGATTCTGGCTTCATCAGGACATGAAAACTTTAAAGGAAATAGAAACAATAGCCGAAAGAAGTTCAATGTTCAGTTTAGGCAAGCTCACCAAAATGGAAGACCTGCCTTCAAAACCTCAGCTTAAAAAGGCAATTAAAGAAGCAATGGAACTTACAGACATGGGGGTTACCATGAAGAAAACAGCACCATCCAAAGTGGAAACTGAAATCCCTGATTATTTTCAAGATGCTTTGAATAAAAATAAAGATGCTTTGACTATTTTTGAGAAAAGGTCTCCTTCTTTCAGGAAAGAATATATCAACTGGATTACAGAAGCTAAAACTGAAACGACCAGAAATAAAAGAATGGAACAGTCTTTGGAATGGATAGCCGAAGGAAAATCCAGAAACTGGAAATACGAAAAAAAGTAAACACAATAAAAACAGATGGGAAAAAAAATTATATTCTTTCTCTTCCTCATATTTTCACATTCCCTATTCTCTCAACAATTTGATTTTGAGAGACAGTATAAATATGCACGGTCACTGGCTTCTAAAAATCCGGACAGCTCGGAAATTGTCCTGAATACCATCATAGATTCTGCTCGGAAAAAAAATCAACCGAATTATATTGCTAAAGCTTATTATCTGAAATCATTCAACAGTTATTTAAGATCCGATGCCAAAGGAAGTCTTGATTTTGCGGAAAAAGCACTGAAAATATCTACAGAAAACAATTATGCTCCTGGAAAAGCGCTTGCCTACAGAATGCAGGGAACACAATATGCAAAATTAGGGCTGTTAAAAGAAGCTTCAGAAAGCTTAAATAAAGGGTTGTCCGAAATAAAAAACGAGAACACGGATGAAGGACATGAGCTGAAAGGAATGATTTACAATTCTTTTCTGATTCTTTTTAATCAGAATGAATATCAAAAAAAAGAGTCTTATTCTAAAAATGCAGTCCGGGAATTTCAGCAGATCAAAAATGCTCCGAGAAGAAATGAACTTCTGGTTTCTGCGTATACCAATCTGGGCTATAATTTATCTGAAACAAAAAAGTTTGATGAAGCCCAGTCTTTTTTTGTGAAAGCTCTTGCACTAGTTGGGAATGATAATCATTATCTGAAATCCAACATCCTCCATGATATCGGCTTCTCATATTCTCAGCAGAATAAACCGGACAGTGCTGTTTCATATTTTCAGAAGGCTTTAAAAATTGCCAATCAATATGGTTTTACGGAAAAGAAAATAGAGATTACAAAAAACCTTGAAGAAGCCTACAAAAAATTGAAGGATCCTGAAAATGTTCAGAAATATAAATTGGAAAACCTTGAATTAAAAGACAGTGTTGCCTACAATCAGAAAATGGCCGTCAATAAAACCCTTACCCAAAAGGAGGAGAATTTCGACAGCCAACTGATTAAAAGCCATAGTCTCTCAAAAGGCCTGATTACAGCCTGTATCATGCTGCTTCTCCTTTTGGGAGCGGTTATTTTTAATATGATCAGCCTACAAAAAAAACACAAAAAAACTGTAACCCAAATTTATCAGCAGGGGATTACTCCCGTTGCGTATGAAGAAGATCCTCATGAGGTTGAAGATCAATCGGGAAGCAGCATTCCGGCTGATATAAAAATTTCACCTGAAGCAGAGGAACACATTTTAGCAGGCTTAAAGGCCTTCGAAGAGAACTTTGACTTTAACAACAAAAATATTTCACGTTACAACGTATCTAACACCCTGAATGTAAACACAAAATATTTGTCTGCAGTGATCAGGAAGCACAAAAATTTCAATTTTAATCAATATATTAATCATCTGAGAATTAATTATATTGTTGATAAGCTAAAAAATGATCCTCAATACCGTAAATACAAGATCAATCATCTCGCAGAAATCACAGGATACTCCTCTCACAGTGCTTTCTCTCTTGAATTCAAAAAAATAACAGGAATACACCCTTCTGCATTCATCAAAGCTCTGGAAGGAATATCGTAATTACTGTTCTGCTATGGTCAGGTTGTTATAACCTCCTGTATTATTCAGCGAGAAACCTGCTGTATTTAAACCATTTAAATTGAACCAGATATAAGGCATCAAACGCTGTCCTGTAGTCATATAAAAGGATGCTGTACAGTTACTTCCTGCATCAATATTGCCGTTGCTGTTTGAAGACATGGTATTGACGCATTTTACAGTATTTACAATATTGGCCGGGAGTACTCCTGCTGTATTATCATACAGCTGCCAGATCGCTTCTATCTGAATCGGGTTCAAAGGATCTGCTGTATAATTGATGGCAAGAGGAGCTAGATCTGTGGTAAAAGAAGCTACATAGACTCCGTTCCGAGGTGCTGTAAAAATTCCTGTAGAAGCATTGAAACTGCTTCCTGAGTTGCTTTCAAAAGCTTTCGTCCAGCCTACCAGATAATTGCTCGCACGGTTCTGTAGTCCTGTTGTGGTAGCAGCAGCAGGGGAAACCAGCTTTACCGTATTGTTCGTTTTTGCAGCGATAACAATAACCTTATTGGCTGTCGGCTGAGCTGTAAGCAAAGGAAGCCACTGATTTCCGTTGGAATATTCCATTCCGGTATTGTAGCGAACTGCACCCTCGTCTGCCGCTGCTGCTGTAAGTGAAGACGTTCCAAAGCCTATTGCTCCGTCCCCTGAATTTCTGGCATCTACTTTTACAGCCGGACTGTGTGTGCCCGCTCCTATTCTTCCGGTGTTTGTAATCAAAACATCATTAGCCTGCTGAGCAGGTGTAAATGAAGATCCTGACACGGGATTGTCCTTTTGCCCATCGGTATGAAGAATTCCTGCTGGATTCGGTGTATTAACCCCAACCTGTGAAAATGCCAAATTGAAGCTTAATGCTAAAATTATTATTAAATATCTTTTTTTCATCATTCCTGTTTTTTATAATCCGAAAATACTTAGAGAAGTCAGTGAGCCGTCCGTATCTAATGTTTTTGCAGTTCCTAAAGCCTGGTTGAGGCTTACCGTAATATTATCTCCCTTATTCAGGTTGAAAATCCCGGAACAGTTTCCTGCAACACGGTTGGAAAGGGAATTCGTTCCCGGATAGCTTCCGACACATTTGAATACCTTATTGGTCGTTGAAGAGGTGGAATTGGTCTGAATAAGGGTTTCATAGCGTGAATCATTGGCAATAGTCCCTGAAGCCAATGAAAATGTGAAAGAGACAATATATACTCCGGTTTTGGAAGCAATAAAAACTCCCGTTCCTGAATTAAAACTGCCGTTAACATCTGTTTTTTTTGTCCAGTTAGTAACAGCTGCCTGTGTTCCGCTGGTGAAACTCTGTGCTGAAGAATTTTCAGCATCTACGAAATCACTGGTGACTTTATGTGCCAGTGTGACCCATGAGGTTCCATTGGAGTAACTTAGGTCCTGTGTTCCGGTATTGTACCTCATCGCACCTGCTTTTGCTGCAGAAGCAGTTTGTGATGTTCCGCCAATACCTATAGCATTCACACGTTCACCGGATCTTAAATCCAATCTTACTTTGGGTGATTTTGTTCCAGCCCCCATATTTCCTGAAGAAGTAACGACTACATCATCATAATAGCTTGCCGGAACTGCCGAAGCTGTATTTTCCTGTCCGTCTACATGAAGTATTGCTTCGGGAGCAGACATATTGATTCCTATCTGTGCCTTAATCAATAGGCTTCCACCCATCATTAAAGCAATTGCTAATCTTTTTTTCATATCAAGTGTGTTATTGTTCTACAATGGAAAGATTTACAAACCCGTAATCATTACTGGCCGGAGTGGTATCTGTCCGCAAGCTTAAGCTTCCATTATACACAGACTGGTAAATATGTGGTTGGAAAGTGTCTCCTTTATTGAGCTGTACTCCCGCCACGCATGAACCTGCAACCTGTGCCTGCTTTGAAGTATTCGAAAAAGATTTTACACATTTTTTAACGACAGTACTTCCGTTCACAACGTATCTTACTTCGGAAAAGTATCCTGAAACAATGGGTATTCTTACAAAGTCATATGTAAAAGAAATTAAGTAAACACCTGTTCTTGGCGCTGTGAAAATGCCCGTTCCGGGAGTGAAATTAGCAGTAGGGTCCGAAATTTCTGTCCATCCGGAGATTCCTGTAGAAACCTGGTAAGGAACTTTAACTGCAAAATTAGCTGCCTGGAGGTTAGCTACTACAACAGCTTTTGTAGGTGAAGAAATAAGATCCTGCCAGACAATTCCGTCTGAATACTGCATTTTTCCACCATTAAACGGATTATACCTCATCGCTCCTGAACCTGCCACAGATGCTGCCTGGGTAGTCTCTCCTATCCCAATAGAATTGTCTGCATTATTAGCGGACCGGGCGTCTATTTTTACTGCGGGAGCAAGGGTTCCCACACCTATTTCTCCGTTGGCAGTGAATACCACATCATTAGCTGCCTGGGCAGCAGTTGGGATTCCGGAGGCAGGATTATCTTTGGCACCGTCGGTATGTAGTACGGCTTGAGGACTCGATGTATTAATACCAACCTGAGCATTGGCAAAACTCATCAAAAAGCATCCTCCAGCCACTACACTTTTCATCAATGTGTTTCTTTTTTTCATGTAATTTGTGGTTTTTAGAATGTAAAAATTCTTCTGCAAAGATAGATTGAAGTGAATCACCTGTGCAATACACAAATTGACTGATAAAATTTAACACACTGAAAATGTTTCAATTATAAACATTTAAGCAGTATCAAAATTCGGAATTTTAATAAATTGTGGTGACAAAATTCAAAAAAGCGTGCATTTTTTTAACTGGAAGTATATTTATCAGAAATTTTTTAAACATTAATGAAACCTGAAATTAGCTTCCGGAAGTGTATTATTTTTTAAGAAGGCTTCGTATTCCGGAGAGAGCCTGGCCCGTCCGAATGTATTTTCTCCGCTCATACTTCCGAGACGCACTTTATCTTTCCCGAATTTTTTATTCATGGCATCCATTGCTCTCATAACGGGAAGATGCTGGTTTTGGGTATCTTCTTCAAAAAGACTGATCAGTCTTTCATTTTCAGGAACGAAATCATTGACGATAACTCCTGCTCTTTTGTAATGGAACCCTTCTCTGTAAATAGCCTCAAAAAGCTCGTTTACCACCCTACCTATCAAAATAGAGGAATTGGTAGGATTAGGAAGGATCTGCGTCATTGCATTTTTATACTCGGGAAGATCTTTTCTGAAGCGATTGGTCTGGACAAAAACGGTAACCATTCTGCAGCATGTATTTTGCTTACGGAGTCTTTCAGAACAATACATTCCAAAGGTTTCCACACGTTCCCGGACTTCTTCTTTTTTGGTAAGCATTTCCATAAAGCTTCGGGTAACTGCTATTGACTTTTTAGGTAATGGACTGTCTAATTCGAGTTGGCGAACCCCTTTCAGCTCATTGATCATTCTTACTCCGTGGATCCCCATTATTTTCCGAACCCATATTTCGGGTTTCTGAAGGAGATCCCAGGCTTTATAAACACCACTGTCATTCATTTTTACTGCAAGTTTACGTCCTATTCCCCAGACATCACCTATGTTGAGCCATTTCAGAGCTTTTTCAATTTTTTCAGGAGTATCGAGGATATAAACACCTTCAAACTTATCCGGAAATTCTTTTACAATCCTGTTGGCGACTTTACAAAGCGTTTTGGTAGGAGCAATGCCTATGCTTACAGGAATACTTTCCTTATCCCATATTTCATTTTTAATCTTAAGGCAATAATCCCGGATATCTATATATTTAAAACCTGAAAGCTCCAAAAACAGCTCATCGATGCTGTACACTTCATATTCCAGAACGTATGACCTTGAGATTTCAATAACGCGCTGACTTTTGTAATTATAGAGTTCAAATTTCGCAGAGAAACTTTTTACATCATGCTGCTTGAAAAGGTCTTTATATTTGAATGCAGGAGCCGCCATCGGAATACCCAGATCTTTTGCCTCTTTGCTTCTGGACACCACGCATCCGTCATTATTGGAAAGCACCACAACAGCTTTTCCCTCAAGAGATGGGTCCAGAGTTCTCTCGCAGGAAACAAAAAAGTTGTTGCAATCTACTAAAGCATACATGACAGGGTACTGATATTTTAATGCAAAATTACATTTAAAAAAAATAATTATTCTGTTTTATCTTAAAATTAACATCACATTTAACATGCTGAATATTATGCAGTTAATTTACTTCAAACACGTCAAGTTTTGTCGCATTAAAGCTTTATTAGGCTCTGGAAGCTACTATTTCTGACTTCGAACATTTCAGCAAAATGATTTTATATTTGAACTTAAATTACTGATCGCAAAAAAACGGATTCCTGAGTTTGTGCATTAATTTTTTTAAATCCCATATATTATTAAGATATAAGGTTGCATGAAAAATTTTATATTTAAAATACATTTTTATTTAATATTATCAGTAAATACGTCAAGTTCCGTCGCCCTTAACCTATACTTTTGTTTCATAAATAATAATGAATCATGGATAAAGTAACGTCAGAAAGAATAAATAAGCTTCACCCTTCTGTAAGAGATGAAGTAAAACAGATCATAAAAGAATGCGATGAAGCCCTTACCGGAAGAGCTAAAGTAAGAATCACCCAAGGTCTGAGATCTTTTGAAGAACAGGAAAAACTGTACGCTATCGGAAGAATTACGTCCGGAAAAAAAGTAACAAATGCCAAAGCAGGCCAAAGCATCCATAATTACGGACTTGCTGTTGATATCTGCCTGATGATCGATGGTAAGATCGCAAGCTGGGACACCGTGAAAGACTGGGACAATGACAAGGTAGCCGACTGGTACGAATGTGTGAAAATTTTCGCTAAACACGGCTGGGACTGGGGCGGAAACTGGAAAACCTTTAAGGACCTTCCCCACTTCGAAAAAAAGAATATCCAGACTAAAAAAGGACTGGTTAAAACGAATTGGCGAATATTATCCAAGATGCCAAAAGATAAACAAAATTACATCCTTTTTTAATTCCCTTTTACTTGAAAATAATTATAATACGACAAGTTCTGTCGCTTCCCCGTCCTACCTTTGTTTTATAAGAAAATGTTAGTTAACTGAGGTCTCAAATACTAAAACCAACATCTGCTTTTAAAGGCAGAAAGTTGGTTTTAGTTGTCTCAGGAACTTAATTTTTCTATAAAAACCAACAAACATCACATGAAAAAGACAACCATTCTTTCTTTGGACGGGGGCGGAATAAGAGGTATTATCACCTGTATTATTCTCCGCTACATAGAGGAACAGCTTCAGTATCATGATACTCCGGGCGCCAAACTCGGTGATTACTTTGATCTGGTTGCGGGAAGCAGTACAGGAGGACTGATCGCTTCTATTATTCTATGTCCCGATGAACACCGGAAGGCAAAATATTCTATCCAGAAAGGGTTAGAATTATACGCTGAAAAGGGGGGCGACATATTTCAGGTTTCTTTTTGGGAAAAGCTGGTCAATCCGTTTGGCCTGCTTAATGAAAAAATTTCTCAGGATGCGCTTGAAAAAAATTTGAATGACTTTTTTGGAACTTTAGAACTTAAAGAATTTATAAAGCCATGTTTAATAACCAGTTATGATATTGAAAACAGAAGAGCAAAACTTTTTAATTCCTGGGAGGCTAATCTGAGCACAGATAATTTTTATGTAAAAGATATCTGCAGGGCGACAGCAGCTGCTCCTACTTATTTCAGTCCGGTGCAGATCAAATCGATGTACGGACAGATCTTCAGCCTGATCGATGGTGGCATGTTTGCCAATAATCCTGCTCTTTGTGCTTATGCGGAAGCTAGAAAAATTCCTTTTGCAGAAGTATTAAAGAATCATCAGAAGGCTAATCATCCCGGTGTAAATGATATGATTATCATCTCTATAGGAACGGGTGTGGAAGCCAGACCCTATTCTTTTAAAAAGCTGCAAAAGTCAGGAAAGATCGGCTGGGTAAATCCAATCATTGATATATTAATGTCTGCGAATGCAGAAACTGTAGATTATCAGCTTTGCCAGATGTTTCAGACTTTAGGCCAGCGAAACCAGAAAAATTATTACCGCCTGAATCCTTCGTTGAAAAATGCATCTCCGGCAATGGACAATGTCAGAAGATCAAACATTGAAAACCTGATTCAGGCAGGATTAAGCTATATTGATGATAACAGAGAAATTCTGAACCAGATTGTACAGAAATTGATCAAAAATAAAATATAAGCTTTTTACCTTATAAAGGACCCATATAAGTTAAATAGCTAATATTTAAAAAAATGTAAAAAATTTTTAAAACACGTCAAGTTTTGTCGTCTTCTCCTGCTACTTTTGGAGTATAAACAAAGACACAAAAAACAATCATTAAAATTTTAAAAAGCCTTTGAATTCAACATTTATTAATGCTGGACAGCCAGAAATATGTTCAAAACATAACCTCAACCTTAAAACACAAAACATGCAAACACCAGATCAAAATCCAGATATCCTTTTTGATGAAGACCTCTATACTATTGAGTGGAGCGATATCGAACATGCTGAGATGGACTATGAAAACTATCTCAATGATATTGAAAGCTTTTTCAGGGAAGATTTCGAAAATACTATTCCTGAAGAAAATATATACTAAATACATTATAACACGACAAGTTCTGACGCTGTCCGGAATTACCTTTGAAACACCAAATCAAAACACCTAGCAGTATCCTATAATCATTCAAATACACCTTTGAATCTATCATTCACAAAATGCCGGACAGCCAGAACTATGTCTAAAAATCTATAAAAAATATGAAAAAGTAATATGTAAGTGGAAATATAGTCTGCAACCACTAAAAAATGAGACTAAAACCTGAAGAGATTCTACTAAAAAGACTCTTCAATAACAATCTATTAATTAATCAAACAAAATCACACAATTTTATTATGAAAACAAAAGAAGAATTAAAACTCTTATTTGAAAATGGAGACAAGCCTATACAAGAAGATTTCTGGGCATTGCTGGACTCTTACTGGCATAAGGATGAAAAAATTTCTGAAAACTCCATTGATTCAACAGAAAAGGTAATTCCTTTTATTATTGATGAAGTAATTCTGGGAAATGCATTATCTATTTCTATTCCTGGAAATGTAAAAAAAATCAAGCAAGGTGCTTTCCAGTACTCAGGAATGGTTTATCAAATCATCGAAGTAAAATTTAGTGAAGGGATTGAAGAAATTGAGGTCGGAGCATTCCAAGGCCAAAATATAAAGAAAATCAAGACTCCTTCTACTTTAAAAGTTATTGGTGGTGGTGCTTTTTTCGGTCAATCAAATGGAGTGAATGGCACAGATTCGCTAGAAGAAATCAACTTAAATGAGGGTCTAACAACAATTGGAAATCATGCTTTTGATTGCCCTAGAGCAACCATTATTGAAGACTTATACATTCCCAGCACAGTAACAAATGTCGGACAAAATGCATTTGCAATTCCTTCGCTAAAAACAGTTTCAGCTCCAACCGGTCTGGATTTAAGCAATGCCGGAATTCCTGCGACAGCTACAATTACCTATAGATAAAAACAATTATGAAAACAAAACAAGAATTAAAAAAATATTTCGAAAACGGGGATATCCCAGTACAGGAAGAATTTTGGGAGTGGCAGGAATCTTACTGGCACAAGGATGAAAAGATTCCGTTAGATAAATTAGATTATGATTTCTCCAAAAAAGCAGATGCAAATGCTTCCAATATAGATCCGCAAAATGTTCAGCTTTGGAAAGATAAAATAGAAACCCAAACATCAATTCAGAATCCGGAACTGAATGGAAATATTTTAACGGTATTTTATACCGGTGAAAACGGCATTCAACAGAGTAAGGCGGTAGATTTAAGCAGTTTGATAACCAATAACATCCGTATTGAGAATGCAGAGTATGACGCCTCTCAAAATGTCATTACAATTACTCAGAGTGACGGATCTTCGTTTCCGATCAATCTTTCTGAATTTAGTATTGTCCCAACGACCAATATAGACGGAAGTGTTTCTTTGGTTCAGGAAAGTGTCGAAAAAGTAAAAATACACAAAGTTGGTATTTCAGGCAGCTATAATGATCTGAGTGATAAGCCGGCTTTTACCGAAAATGACACATTACAATCAGTTATAGACAAAGGTAATTCCTCCACCAAAGCTATTGTTTTTAATGCTGATCAAGGCAGAGCCGGAGAGTTGAACTTTAACAAAACTCTTTACTCTCATTATTTTGGTAATATTAACTCATCACAAACAGGTTACTACAATATGTCTATTGGTTACAATGCTTTGCCAAAAGTGACTACAGGTGGAAATAATATTGCATTGGGTTCTTATTCTTTTTCTGAATTAACGACAGGTAAGTGGAATACAGCAGCCGGGATATTAAGTGGTTCTAAATTAACCACAGGTGAATACAACGTATTCATTGGCACAGCATCAGGTGAAAATGCAACCACAGGCAATTCAAATACGATGCTCGGTGATGAAGCAGGAAACAGAACTACTACCGGATATAAAAATACATTTGTCGGAATGGGTGCCGGTTATTTTAATACAACTGGAAACCTGAATACATTAATAGGCTGGAAAGCCAATAATCAGTCAAATTTAGGTGATAGAAACATCATGATTGGCGTTTCAGCTGGTATGGGTGTTACAGGCAATAATAATATTTTGGTTGGTACTGGAGCAGGAATAAATGACGGAGCAATCAATAATAAATTAATTATCCATGGTAATCAAACATTAACAGGATACTCAAATACTGTTGAAGGAAATTTTGGAAGTTTCCAGCAAGGTCAGTTAAACAGAGCTTTAATTACAGGTGATTTTGTAGATCGCTGGGTTAGAATGAATGCTGGATTTCTACAAATTGGATCCCCTGCTTCAAATGCTGATGATATAACCATAACTCCAACAGCAGGAATAACAGCAGCTAAATTATATACTCCTGCAAGTAATAACGATTATGTTCAACGTGGCTGGATATTTAACAATTACTATAACCAGACTCAAATTAATTCCCTATTGAGCAGGACTTATCGTGTAATGGGATCCGTTGCCAATTTTGGAGTTTTACCTGCAACAGGCCAAACAACAGGTGACGTATGGAATCTACTTGATACAGGTGAAAACTATGTTTGGGTAGACAACTTGAATAATACCGTTGTTCCTGGCTGGGATAAGCTTTCCGGAGTGGTAGATGTTTCGGGTTATATACCAAGAACAGGAACCGCTACAGGCCAACCAATCACTGGAGATCTTCACTTAAATGAAAGCGTTAATTTTATTAATTACGTTAATCCTTCTTATAATTCTAAATTCGCTCTAGAAGATGGTGGTTTTGGATTTACAGGTACCGGGGGTTCTGGATCAGATACCTTTAACTTAACCATTTCTCAGGCAAGAGAATTGAATTTTACATCAAGTTTTGCTGATTCAAAAGGTATAACAAGTAATGTTTATTTTGGCGATAATTATGATGATAACTCTTTTATCCAAAAGAAGTACGCAGACAAACAACATTCTTACACTACCAAAGAAGAACTAACAGGTGGAACATGGGTCAACGGTAAGCCGGTTTACAAAAAAACCTTGTATTTAGATCAAATTCCAAGAACCGGCGAAATTGATTTCAAAATTGAATTCCCTGATATTGAAACCATTGTCTCCAACCAGATATTTACAGACTGGCAGGCAATAGATGCCTCTTTTGCGGGTAACCAATGGCGAACAAAAGTTTATATCACAATCGAAAGACGAATGGCGAAAATTGAGTTAATAAACGAGCCTGATTATGATTATTCTGTCATTGACTCATTTGCCCTGACTCTCGAATACACAAAACAATAAATCATTAAACAAAATATTATAATGGCAACAAACAATACACCTCCAAAAACCGCATTTACTGTAGGAGGATCCTTAATAGGAGAAGGTATTATTAACTATAAAGCAACAGAAGGTATGAACCCAACAAATAATGTATCACAGACGCTTTTCAGATTTGTGAGTTTAAGAAACCCGCAGTTAACGGAAACAAAAGACAAAAATTTAGGATTTATCCACAGGCCAAAAGGCATCACCGGTATTTTTGATACTGCGGTTGCCGGAAGACCTGCCAAGGCTACCAAGTTTGGAGAAATGAAAAGAGCGGCAAGCGGATTCAGCAATCTGGGATTTGAATCAGAAAAGAAAATTGAGGAAGGAATATTCGGAGATCTTCTTGTTATCGGGCGAAAGCTTTCTAAAAAAGAAACATTGGGCAGCAATGATCTGACTTACGTTACAGATTATTATAAAAACCTTATTGATGCCAATAAAGAGCTTAATGCCGAAGGAATTCAAACATTTTCCCTTCTTTGGAATAATTTCATTTATCTGATCGTCACTCAGGGAGACTTCTATATTAAAGAAGCGATCAGCCATATTCTGATGGCCATTCAGCTTGGTTTTGCCAACAATCAGGATCTTACAGATCAGGAAATCATCAAGATAAATGGCGAAAAACCATTAGAAAAAGCGATGAATGGAAAAGTAATACTGCCAACATCTTTATTTTCAGAGGATTATTCGGAAACATCTTTTTCAGCTTCTTCCACAGCATCTGAAGCTTCCGCTCCGGTTCTGGGTGCAAAAACCCTTCAAAGATTGGAAACTGAAGCAAGAACCTCGCTGACAGCCAGCAAAGCGATTCACAGAAAAGAAGGTTTAAATAAGCTGAACACTGAATTGGAAAAACTTCAGAAAAAGTATCACAAAGCCCGTTACCAGGCATACCAAGAAGGCTATTCCAGGTACATGGATGAAAACAGGGAGCGTATAGAGCTCTATGACAGAAAGCTGGCTGAAGTAGAAAGTAAAATCACTCCGGAAACTCCGGAAGAAGAGAAAATACGTCTTTACGACAGCTTAAAGGAATACGAAGTTCCATCTTTTGTTTTTTCATATAGAAAGGAGATCGACTTAGAAGATTTACAGGCAAAACTTTCTCCGGAATCTTTCGATCTTTTTGTTGAGCTTTTCTCAGAATTTGACGCCGAGAAAGTGTCTAAAGTTCCAGCTGAGGAAAGAGTTCAGCTTCTCTCTGACAACACATTAATGATTGGTGATCAGACCATTATTCTGGATGATGAAATACAAAGCTATACTGATGCTTTGATTGCAGTACAAAACAATATTTCTTCATCAATGGAAACCGCGCTGCAAAACAGTCCTCTTCCGGAGCAGCAATATGCAAACATTGGCGGAGCTTCAGTTCCCCTTATTCAGAATACTTCAAGAACTCCTATGGCATATAATTTATATGCACACAGCTCTTTCAGGCTGTCAGGAAGTAGAGGGTTTGTTAATTTTTCTTTTGAGGTTGAGGATGTTTCATGGAGTGTTGCCAATGCCAAGATCATTGCCACCACAGATGCCGCCGGAACTTTTGAAGAAAATTACAGTAATATTGGTGTGGTAGATAATAAAATTACTTTACCGACAAGTTTAGTAGATAAGTTCCGATACAGTTTCAACCTCAGAATAGAAGTTATTTTTGATAACGGAAGCCAGGCATATGGAGATATTGGAGAACAATACCCTAAAGATGACTTGAACCTTACCGGAATGCTTACCCTGAAACGTGCTGTAGTTGAAAATCCGGGTGAACCAGAACCAGTGATCATTCAGAAACGCAAAAATTTCGGGATCAAAAGGCTCGGAGTTGCTGATTATCTGAAAGTAGTCCAGAGCCTTCATGCTTATGTTCCGGGAGAGGTGTCCAATATTGAGAATGTCATGGCAAGCGAATTGAGACACAAATCTTCTGTTGCCAGAGATTATTCCGAAATTACAGATACCACATCCAAATCTGAAGAAACCGAGAAGATTTCCGACACTTCAAAAACTTCCAGAACAGATATGCAAACTGAGGTTGCGAAAGAAATTGACAAGCAGCAAAGTATTACTGCCTATACGAGATTCAGCTACGGAAATGACAAAGCCATGAAATTTGAAATCGGAGCAGACTATGCCAATAATACCGCACAGCACGACAGCACAAGACAGGCCATGATGAAGTCTCAGGAGATCACGGAAAGAGCCATGGAAAGAGTTCTTACCAAAATTTCGGAAGAAAGGGTACAGAAAATCATCAAAGAATACACGGAAACCAATGTCCATGAATTTGATAACAGAGGAAAAGCTCTTACCACCAATCTACCGCCACAGCATATTACAGGCGTTTACAGATGGGTAGATAAAAAGATGAAAAACCAGATCTACAATTACGGTAAACGTACCATGTTTGAATTTATGGTCCCTGAGCCTTCAAGATTACACCGCCTAGCTCTTACCGTTGCTAAAGCTCAGATCCTGACTGCTCCTGTAGATCCTAGAAAAGCTCCTGAACCGTGGTATATGCCAGATCCAAAGTCTGCAACGATAGTACAGATCCAGCATTGGGCACAGATTTACGGGGTAAATTTAGAAGCTTTTCCAGAGGCTACCAAGCAAGTTATATATAATGCTGCAAGTGTACCTCAAACCAATGATGATTTTGGAATAGATAATTGGCAGATTGGTATACCAGATAATTATGCTGGAAAAAATGCAAGTTTCAGCTGCAGATCATCCCGAAACAGAGGTGGCGGATGGGATGGGTCCCGTTATTCCGAGGTATTCTGCTCCAATTTAAAAGGAGATATGATTGGCCGATCTGAGCGTGGTGATATTAATTTTGACGAAGGATCATCCGGTCTCAACGTAACCGGCCCTGTATCTTTCCAGGTGAGAGGACATAATGTTAAAAATTACAATATAAAGGTAACTATAAATTGTGAGCTGAGTGATGCATACATCAACAACTGGAAAACAGAAAGTTTCAATGCCATTATTAAAGCGTATGAAGAAGCTTATGCAAAATTCCAGGAGGAGCAGACAAGATTAGACGCAGAACAGAAAGAAAAAGAGGCACAGGCTAAAGAAAGACAAGATCATTTCTACCGTTATATGGAACATGATGTCTTAAAGCACAACTGTATTGCATACCTGCTGCAGGATTACCTTACTACATTAGGACAGGCAACAACAAACGGAGCCGATGATAAGACAACCATGGATAATTTCCAGGTATACCTGAATGAAAACCTGGATAAATATACCGCTCTTGCCAAGTTTATGGAGCAGGCATTTGAATGGGAAATCATGGATTATACCTTCTATCCGTACTATTGGGCTAACCGTAAGAGTTGGCAGGAATTCTACCTGAGTGAAAGTATGGATCCTTTATTCAGAAGCTTCCTACAGGCAGGTATGGCAAGAATTATCGTTACCGTAAAACCAGGCTTTGAAAATGCTGTACAGTTCTTCCTGGAAACAGGTCTTATCTGGAATGGCGGTGAAGTTCCGGTAATCGGAGATCCAATGTACATGAGTATTGTGGATGAAATGAGACAGCCAACCGGAGAAGCTCAAGGTAAATACTGGATTACCAGAGTACCTACTACACTTACTATTCTTCAGGATAAGTCTACAGGCCTTCCGGTAGATCAGCCGTTGCCGATCTTCCCGGAAAGTGATCCGAAAAATTGTGAGAATCCAGGAGAACTTGAGTTTGAAACGAGTTTTAGATTAGATGTGGATGCACAGTTACAACATGGAGATAAAGATAGTACTTTAGGCTAAGATTGGTATAATGAAATGGCGGTGTAGTTGCCGCCATTTCTATTTTCTTTAACTTTTAAAAAATTGAAAAAATGAGTATAATAAAACCATTAGGTATTCCTAAAATAAAAGAACTAACCTTAGAAAATCCTTACAGTATTTATGAAGAAGAAATGGGAGATCCACAAAACAACCCTTTAACTGGAAACATTAAATCATCCTTAACCGCTTGTAAATGTAAAACTCACACAAAAGCAAATAGTATTAAAGAGTTAATTATATTAGTAAAAGATGCAGAAGCTATGATGATACAAAATAAATTAACTGATATTGGCGATAGAATAAACTGCCTACGAGGTATCTATTATGGTACTACTTGGAGTATGGATTACCAAAAAGAGAAAAGTGAAAATAGAAATAATGGATTTTATTTATATACCGGTTTAACGAATGTCAAACACGATGCGCGAAAAATGTTGAAGTGCTCAGACCAATGTAAAGGAAATTTATTTCAAGCACTTTATCAGTCACCTGAAGTAATAGATAATGCAAGAAAAATGACAGATTTTGGACATTTGATTATTGGACTGGATGCCCGAAGAAGTTATATTTCAAAAAGCACTAACTTGCCTTACGGAGGTACTGGATTGGAAAATGTGACATGGATTGGCGATATTGGTGGTGGTGCTGGAATGCTCGCCTATAGAAGAACGAGCGATCCAAATACCCGTGCAAAAAAAATCGTCTTTGATAGTATGCATGATTATGGATGTTCAGTTAATATTGAAGGTGACATTGCTGGGTATATTGTAGGCTATAATATAAAAAAATATGAAGATATTGTAGACCCTACCAACAATATTGATTATATTTACGTTGGACTGCAAAAATTTTTTGATAAAGATTGGATATCACGCGTTAACGCTTTCATTGCAATGATTGGAGGAGAAATAGAGAATGGCGTATTAACTAATAGGAAAGAGGTATTGGATAATATAATAGATTCTGTAGAAGGATTTGCTCAGTTCTATATTACATTACGTTCTTCTGACAAATCTTTTGATAAAAAGAAATTGGTGCAAAGCTTTGGATATATAGAATCCTGTGCAAAAGAAGTTTCAGAAATATTTCTGGACAGTCTTTTGTCTTTAAGGACACATCCGAACTCCATAGCCTTTAAGGCTACGAAAGACCCAGAACCAACAAAAGTTTCAGCATCAGAAATTGCCGAAAAATCTAAAAATGCTGAGAGAATTATGGAAATTATAAAAGCTTTATTTTAATGAGAAAACTAAAATTGTTTTGGAGTGTTAATTTTTTATTAACCATTTTAAGTATTGTATTTACGTTATGTATTTTTCTGGATTTGAATCAATACATAATATTAAAAAATATTTATTATTTTATTACCTGTAATGAACTAATTTCTCCTTTTCTATTTGTAACCGAATGGGTGCAAATTTCATTAATTATATGTATCCTATTATGGAAAAGAGAAGAAAGAACTCATTTTCATTGGTTGTACTTATCTGTCTTATTTATATTAGCCATTTTTAAAATATTTTTTTATTTCTTTGGTGTAATTGGATTTGCACGAGGAGAAGCTTAATTATAACCCAAACATTATATATTTTAGCCGCAACAATTATGTTGCGGTTTTTATTAAAGCTTCTTACTGTTTATATCTTTAATAAAACTATAAAGTAAAATGCGAGTTCAACTCAATTATATATTATTCGGGCTTTTATTGTTAGGCGAATGTTCTAAGTAATAAAAGTTTAAATAAACTCTTGTTACTAATTCTATCGGCGGAAATGAATAATTATATCATGGGAAATTTTGTACATTTATCAGCAAATTTCAATGCACCTTTAGTAGATGCATTAGATCATTATAATTTTGTCTACGCCAATGTACCCCACTTTACTGATGAAAAAGAGTTTAAAAATCCACCCTATAAAAGGGAGTACTACACTCCTGTTTTGGATGCTTATGATAAGTCTTAGTCTGTTACAGTCTTGCCATAAAAATAAATACCGCTGGGAGCCGGGCATTTCGGCTCCCAAGTATTATCCTGTAGCTGGAAATGTAGACTTTGGGAATGCCGGAAATGGAAGTAATACGAGTTTTGCTCCTGGCTGGGGACAAACCTATGGAGCAGTGGTAGGTAATAAATGGAAAGATGCACCAAAAGAATTATATATAGACTATTATAGTGTAGTAGATGGTAAAGGGTTTAAAGGAAAAGTATTGCTACCACAAGAAAAGATAAGGGATTTGTTTAATCAATATGATCTGGATGATGAAGATAATTTAGGGCATTTGGTAGTAGGCATGGCACCGGGAGGCTGGGTACGGGTTTGGTTTCAGACGATAGACACAAAAGCAGATGATTTGGTGAATATAGAAGTGTCAAAGGCAAAATTAAAAGGTCAAACAGATAATACTATTGGAGAAGGTTTTAGAAATAAAAAATCAAAATATTGGGATAAATATAAAACATACTGGCAACACCACGGCATTCCTTATGAAGCATGGGCCAATAATGAGAAAGAGTATGATATTGTTTTTGATTTTGATAGACCAAATCCTAGAAATGAAGTCACAGATCCTCAATATTCTTCTTTAGATGGTACACTATATTACAGAACTCCCATTGATAGCCTATTAAAAAGAAAACTTCCTGTTGATCTTGTTGCTGTTTGGAAATCCAAAAATAGTGATATTTATTATGATACTCATGTAACATTTCCTAAAAATTTCTCAAAAATTATTGAAAATAGAAAATTAAATAAAGTTGTTCTTTCCTTACAAATAGAAGATGATGACCAACATGGAATTTTCTATCTTATCGGAGATAAAGGGAAAGAAGAGTTATTACGTTTTAAAACATATCCTTCAAAGGATAAAGTTTTAGGAAACAGTGATTTTTCTGAAGAAGTAGAATACTTCATTCCCTAACTTTTAAAATACATATTCCTTACCGAAATAAAGTAATCGCTTTTTGATAAAAATTTCCTTTCCAAAATAATTACAAAAAAATAAAACACGACATGTTTTGTCGCATTAACCCTATATATTTGTCTTATAAAATTTCACCATGAAATGCAGCAGTGCTGCCTTATAAATACAGACGAATGAAAAAAGATTTTTATCTGACAAGATATGCCTTAATTATCAAAAGATTAGAAAGTTCTCCGGCTACCTATTCCCAGCTGGAGGACTATCTTTTAAACTCTTTCGAATTCCAGGATGCAGGGATTAAGAGCTACTCGATCCGTACTTTGCAGAGGGATATTCGTGAGATTTCCGATCTTTTTAATCTTTCCATTCACAACAAGAAGAAAGGAGATAACAGATATTATATTGAGAGCCGCCCCATCATGGAGGTGGATGAATACAACCAAAAATTATTGGAATCCTTCCAGGTAAGCAACGCCCTGAATCTTCATCCGGACTTTTCAGATTTTATCTTTTTTGAAAGCAGAAAACCTACAGGAATAGAACATTTCTATGATCTTTTCTTTGCCATCCGTAATAAGAGAGTTGTTAGTTTTGAGCATTATAATTACAAGAACAAAGTGATGACTTCGCGGAAAGTACATCCTCTGGCTTTAAAAGAATCCAAGGACAGGTGGTACCTCATTGCGATTGATACTAAAGATAAAACCTTAAAGTCATTCGGGTTGGATAGGGTCAATTATCTGGATGTGAGCGACAGCAAATTCCGTGAAAAATATAATTACAATTTCAGGGAACATTTCAAAAATGCTTTCGGGGTAATGAATCTCGCAGAACAAAACCCTCAGAAAATCATTATGAAGTGCAGCAGGCATCAGGGAGAGTACATCAGAAGTTTTCCGCTTCACCAGTCTCAGAAAGAAACAAAAGAAACACCGGAAGAGATCTATTTTGAATTCTTCCTCCAACCTACCTATGATTTTATGCAGGAAATTCTTTCCTATGGTAAAGAAGTCACAGTTCTGGAACCGAAATGTTTAGTTGATGATATCCGCACCCATCTCCAGGAATCTCTGAACCGCTATCTCGAAAGCTGATATCAAAGGATAAAAAGTTCCCATTTTTTAATTATATTTACATAAATATACTCTTTTGAAAGCTGTACTCTTTTGTCTATTTTGCGCTACTTTCTCTTTTTGTTTTTCGCAGCAGAAGGAAGAATTCCGGCAGGTTAAAAACTATTATAACCACCACAGGAATATGCTGAATACAGAATTTAAAAAGAAATTTGACGCAGAAGCAGATTCTTTCAGAAAAGCTAATATAAAACTTGATTTTATGCTTTTCATGAAAAAGATGGACAGCATTGAAAACGTAGCCATGATAGGAGCTTTGTTAAAAGTAAGAAATCTGGAAGACCTTCAGTCATTGAAAAGCCCAAAAGGCATAGCGGTAAATAACACTGAGAAATCTGCTGTTTTTGATAAATCTGCTGACTATCCCGGCGGATTCAATACATTGAGACAGGAGGTTGCTCATCTTTTTTATACCGGAGGCGTTTACACTGAATCAAAAACAGTAAAAACAAGCGTGGGTTTTATTGTTGAAAAAGACGGAAGCATCAGTAATGTACACGCACAGGGAGATAATTTCACCTTCAACAGACAGGCTGAAATCGCTCTGTATTCCGTCTCGGAGAAATTTTCTCCGGCGGTTAGCAAAGGTGATCCGGTAAGACATTACCTCAGGCTTCCTTTAACCTTAACTATTGAAGATTAAATGTTTACCGACGAATATTATATGAAAATGGCCCTGCAGGAAGCAGAAGCCGCACTGGAAAAAGATGAGGTTCCCATTGGATGTGTCATTGTTTCCAATAACCGGATTATTGCAAGAGCCCATAATCTCACTGAAACATTAAACGATGTAACTGCCCATGCCGAAATGCAGGCTATCACTTCCGCCGCCAATTTCCTTGGAGGCAAATACCTGATCAACTGTACCCTTTATGTAACCCTGGAACCGTGTGTGATGTGCTCCGGAGCCTTAGCCTGGTCACAGATTTCCAAAGTCGTAATTGGGGCCAGAGATGAACAAAGAGGATTTATCAACAAACACCTTTCCCTGCATCCCAAAACAGAAATGGTAACCGGAGTAATGGAAGGTGAATGCTCAGCTATTGTTAAAGAATTCTTTAAAAGCAAAAGATAATTTAAAATTTGCTGTCCACCTCCACGAAAGGTTAAATCTTACTTATTTTTAAAAACGGAATACATCATCACATCGAAGTATTCCCCCTCTTTTTTGAGATGCTGCTTTAACATAGCTTCCTTTTGCATTCCAATTTTCTCCATGATTCTTCCGGATGCAGGATTATGTAAAAAATAAGTAGCATAGATTTTATTGAACTGAAGTACCTTAAACCCAAAATCAATTAAAGCTATGGCAGCTTCGGTAATGTAGCCTTGATTCCAGAAAGGCTTTCCCATCCAGTAGCCAAGTTCAGCTTTGTCATCATCCCTGTCATGAAGACCTATCGCTCCTAAAATCTGTCCTTCTTTATTGCGGACAGCAAAAGTATATCCTGTATTATTTTCAAAAGATTCCCGGGATATTTTCACCCAAAGCCCCGCATGCTCTTCAGTATAAGGATAAGGAATATTGGAAGTAAGATCTGAGAAAATTTTATCCTGCAAATATTCAGTCACGAAAGGAATATCCTCCTCTTTCAGCTGTGAGAGAATCAATCTTTCTGTTTCTATCTTTGGAAATTCTTCTAGTTTTCTCATGGTTTATTTTTATTGAACAATCCTTAACTCAACCTTGACCTGAACCTTTTATATCTATAAATCTTTTCCTAAAAAATAAAGTCCTTTCAGTGTATGAAGCCTGTCCATCACATGAATTTTTTCAGTCAGAGGCTTATAAACATGGGAAACACCACCCGTTGCCACCACAAAACAATCATCATTCACCTCATCATTGATGCGGTCTATAAAACCTTCTACCATTCCCAGAAACCCGTATACCATACCGCTCTGCATGCAGGTTACCGTGTCCAGGCCCAGTACGGATTTAGGTTTTTTCAGTTCAATATCAGGAAGCTGCGCCGTCTGGCTAATCAGTGAATTTAAAGAGGTTACAATTCCGGGAGCGATAATTACTCCCAATGTTTCTCCGGATTCCGTTACACAGCTTGCCGTAAGAGCTGTTCCAAAATCAATAACGATTTTCTTGCGGTTTGGATAGAGATTATGGGCAGCCACAAGATTGGCGTAAATATCAGTTCCCATCTGCTTGGATTTTGCCTGAACTCCGGAAGGCGTAGACCGGTCTACAATCACAGGCTGAAGACCATGAATCTTTTTAATCGCCGAGCCCATCACTTTGGTAAGCTGTGGCACTACGGACCCGATGATGACTTTACTGATGTCTTCCGGCTCTACTTTATAGGTTTGGTAAAGCATTAGGATCTGTACATACAGCTCATCTACTGTTCTGTACGGCTTCGTGTTGATCACCCATGAAATATCACAGTTGTCCCCATTAAAAAGTCCGAATCTGATATTGCTGTTCCCTACGTTGATTACAATTGAATTCATTTATTTTTTAAGCTAGTCTGGGTTAAAAAACGGTTGTAAAAATAAGCCTTTATCCTCAAAAAATGAGTAATATCTGTTTTTTTTAGAATAATTCATAACCCTATATTTATTGTTGCGTTGAGTATCGGCATTAAAGCACTGATTACAAGCATCTATCTTCACATTATTTCATTACGGCTACACAAAACTTAAGCCTGAAATTTAGAAGATTGAAAACATTTAATTATCTTTAAAACTGAAAATATTTTTATCCGATTCCATGAAAAAACTGATCTTAACTATATTCTTTTGTATTAGCCTGAATACTTTTGCCCAAACCGGAAACCAGGTGAAAGATATATTCCTGAAAATAAAACAGGAATCAAAGATCGACCGCGATGACAAAGCTGTTTATGATATTCTGGATGAATTTTATACTAAAAGCCTGCAGTCGGAAAATGATGAAATGACGCCGGAAACAGTCCAAAGAATTGAGAGACTAGCCTCCAATCCCGACACGAAAAACCTTCACATCCTGTTACTATTTCTGATGTACCAGCAGAATCTCAGCCGTACTTCTATGGCTGGAAAAACACCTGACACAGAATTTCAGACCGAAGCTATGAAACTATTGGAAAATGAAACCAAAGATATTTATGGAAAAGTGCCTGTAATTATCTATATCTATAAAGCTGAGACGATGGACAGGGCAGGAAAAAAGGAAGATGCCAAAGCTACTGTAGACCAAGGGTTAAAAGAATACCCTGATTCGGTTCCTTTAAAAGTATACAGCTATCTTAATACAAAAAATGAAGTTCTAAGAAATGACCTTGTAAAAAATCATCCTAATCACTGGATGGTTCTGCAGTTTGGGATTAAATAAGGGAATAGTGAATTCAGATTGGTGGTGATAGAGTTGTGAATGGTGAATTTTGCTTCGTAAGTGAATGGTAAATTTCCAAGGTCCACACTAAAAATGCATAAATACTAAATATTAGCTTCAGGCGGAATGCTTAGAATCTCTCCGTACCAAATAAAAATCCCACAGAAAAAGTTCTGTGGGATTATATTTTATGTTTTATGATCTATTGTTTTACTTCCACCATATTATCATTCATATTGACATCTGCAATTCTCTGGCTTAAATCTATTCCTAAGATAGACAGCTGAGCTTTTGTGTAAGGAATTGTCAGTGTATATTCTTTCTGAGTCCATGGCCAGTAAGGCATAGTTTTAAAGTCACCGTAGATATCTTTCTCCTTCCAGGTATGTGTCATATTTAAAGGAATCTGATAAGTAACGATCTTTTTATCCGCAGTCACTACATTGAAATCAATAGGCATCGGAACCTGCCCATTATTCACTAAAGTAATCGTGGTAGATTTTGCATCGTACTTCACATCTTTGATTCCGTAATCGATAGTTTTTGTGGTGTTGATCCAGTAATTATGGAACCATTTCAGATCCATTCCTGAAACTTTCTGCGCAATATGAAGAAAATCCCTGTCAGACGGATGTTTCATGTGCCATTGATCATAATACTGCTGTAAAGTTTCGGCCAGTTTTTGCTCTCCCATGATATAGCCTAGCTGCACGAGATACAATTCACCTTTTACGTAGGAAGCATAAGTATAAGCCGTTCCGTTATCATGATGGTCACCCAACCATACAGCAGGTTCTTCAATTCCTTTTTTAACAAAATTCCTGTAAGCATTCACAGTATTGGCAAAAGGATTCGGAAGTTCTTCCGGAAACAGCTGATACATGACATAGCCTTCTGCATAGCTGGTAAATCCTTCATCCATCCACGGACGTACGGATTCATTGGTTGCCAGCATCTGCTGATACCATGAGTGTGCACCTTCATGAGCCATTAACCCCATTAAACCTTTAATATCTTTAGCTTCACCCAGGATCATGGTACACATTCCGTATTCCATACCACCGTCACCACCCTGGATAAAAGCGTAAGTAGGATACACATACTTTCCGAAATGGCTGTTCATCAGCTGAAAATATTTGGTGACATAAGGCTGTGCTTCTTCCCAAACTTTTGTTTTCTCATTCTGCTGATATACTAAAAATACCTTCGGACCCTCCGGAACGTCAAAACTTTTTACAACATAGTCTCTGTCCGCGCTCCATGCAAAATCCAGCATATTTTTTGCCGTCCATCTCCATGTTGCTTTTTTATCTTTTTCAGCTTTTATTTTTGCGTTTGTGTCGTAACCTTTAACTTCTGCCGGGTTTTCAAGAATACCTCCTGCTCCAATTACATAATCTTTATTGATCTTAATAGTTACGTCAAAATCTGAGAACGGGGCATGGAATTCTCTTCCGATATAATCAAAAGTTGCCCAGCCATCATAATCGTACTCTGCAATTTTAGGATACCACTGCGTCATGGTCATATCAACTCCTTCCCTGTTGTTTCTTCCGCTTCTTCTGATCTGCTGAGGGATCACAGCATCCCATTCCATAGTGAAAGTTGTTGATGAATTAGGCTTAACCGGCTCTGCCAGATACACCTTCATAATCGTTTCCTGGATCTCAAACTTCACCTCTTTTCCGTTTTGTTTAAGCCAGTGAATATTTTGTGCCCCTTCCTGATCTTTAGGAATCGAAGCTAATCTTGAAGTCCCATCTTTTTGCAATCTTGAATCTCCATTTTTACCTTGACCTGTAACTCTTTGATCCATCATCGAATTAGCCTTAAAAGCATTCCAATAGAGGTGGAAATACACCACGTTGAGCTCATCCGGAGAGTTGTTTGTGTATTCTAAGGTCTGATTTCCCTGGTAAGTAAATTTTTCAGCATTTACATCAATATTCATCTTGTACTTCGCACTTTGCTGATAGTAAGCCCCTTGCTGAGCCTGAAATTGAGAAATGATAAACGCAAAAATGATTGCAACCGATTTTTTCATTTAAAATTTATTTTTTTTAAAGATAGGTAATTTGTGTAAAAGCTTAAAATATGGGACTATTTTACAGGCTTTACGATTTTTAGATTGATTCTAATTCTGATTGTTAAATTTTACTCTCAGCTTTTGCGGGATATATTTATTCTCTTTCGTATTTTTTTCCGATTGAACTTAATTCCGCAAATAAATCACTTGAGAAATCTTTAATAAAAATACTTTTTACTACTTTTTTATTTCCTTTGAAACTTTCAAATTCAGTTTTATCAGTTTTCATATTATAGAAATCATTATTTACCGTATAATCTCCCGTTAATAAATTATAAGTTTTATTACAATGTCCACCGGGAGTTCTGTAACTATAATCATAGCCAATCAGTTGAATATCTTTCACTTTCTGATTAAATCTTAATTTTAAGCCATGTCCATAAACCCCGGTTCCTTCCTGATAAACAAGGAATTCAAGGACATCATTTTTATATTTTAATGGGATAACAAAAACACCGTTAAATACATCAAAATCAATATAGAAGGTCTTCTTCTTTGAAGAAAGATAGATTATCAGATACTTTTTGGCAGCATGTAATTCGTAATCCGATTGATAAATCACCGTTATAACATCTTCTTTTTTATCCTTATCAAAATCTGCAACAATTCTTTTCATTTCTTTTCCATTGGACGGGCTTTCTTTGAACTCCGAAAAGCCTTTTGGAATTTTGAGTTGGGAAAAGCAGTAATAAGGCAGCAGTAATATAAAGAAAAAATATATTTTCATCATTTATCCTAATTATTAATTGGTCAGCAGTTTTTTAATCAGAGCGATCTGTCCCAAGTGATAATAGGCATGTTCAATCATTCCATCGATATTTCTTCTGTAGGTTCCGTATTTTTCATCTACGAAAACCTCATCAAGTTTACTGTCAGCCATCTGTTCAACTAATGATGCAAACTTTTCTGAGTCTGTCCAAAGCCTATTTAAAAGCGACTCCCATTGCTCCGCAGATTCAATAGGCGGAAGATCAAAACTGAATTGATCTTTTATTTCGAGTTCACCGCCTTCCAATACATTAACAATTCCGGATATATAATAATGGATATGAAAAGTAAGCATAGCAATCGTATTTAAAGAATCTATTTTAGCAATGGCTTGTTCCCATGTTACATCTGAGAGTTTGTCCTTAAAATTAGTATTGGCGATCCAAAGTCCATCAAGCAAAACTTCCCTGAATCTTTTTGATAACTGTATAGTTGAACTCATTATTTAAAATTTTATTACTTCTAAAGATAATTAATTTAATTTTTTAATCTCTCGCAGATTTCTCTTTTAACTACAAATGACACAAATTAATACACAATTCTAAATACAATCATTCATGGCCTGTGGGCCTTGCCAAGGTTGATTCTGGAATTTAAATGAAAAACATAAGCATTTTTTAGAAAGATTAAACAGGCGACTTACAGATCAGTATCTCCAATCATCTTAATTTTCTTATTTTCGCAGATTAAATAAAGTTTTATAATGCTGACCGTAGAAAAAATAGGAGGAACTTCCATGTCTCAGTTTCAGGATGTTCTTTACAATATAATTATTGGAAAAAGAAAGGAAGGAGAATTTTATAATCGGGTTTTTGTAGTTTCAGCCTATAATAATGTCACCAATTGGCTGTTGGAACATAAAAAAACAAATGAGCCCGGTGTGTATCAAAAGTTTCTGAACGGTGAAGATTATAAGGCTGATCTCGATAAGGTATGCCAAAAACTGATTTCCATTAATAAAGGATTGGAGAATGTTGGCCTTCAGCTTTCCGAAGCTAATGAATTTATAACAAACAGAGTGGAGCAGGCAAAAACGATGCTTAGCAGCCTGAGTAAGGTTTTGGCATCAGGATATGTAAATGCCCACGATATTCATCTTGCGGCAAGAGAAATTTTAGCTTCTATTGGAGAAGCCCATTCTGCATGGAATTCTACTAATATTATCAACAGTAAAGGAATGCATGCAAAATTTGTGGATTTATGCGGATTTGATGATAACGAAGCTCTTACTATTGATGAAAGAATTACAAAAGAATTCAGCGGAACAGATTTTAAAAATGTAATTTGTGTAGCAACCGGATACACTAAAGGAACTGAAGGAATTATGAGGGTTTTTGACCGTGGATATTCCGAAGTTACCTTTAGTAAGATCGCTGTAGATATAAAGGCTGATGAGGCAGTTATCCATAAAGAATATCACTTATCAAGCGCAGACCCTAATATCGTGGGTGTAGAAAACTGTGTTCCGGTGGGACTGACCAATTATATCATTGCAGACCAGCTGGCTGATATAGGCATGGAAGCCATTCACCCAAAGGCAGCAAAGCCATTAGAACTCTCCGGAATTAATATCCGTATTAAAAATACATTCGACCCGGATCATATCGGCACCTTGATTTCAAAGAATTATGTATCCCCTGACGCTCGTGTTGAGATCGTTTCCGGATCAAAAAAAATGCTGGCCATAGAAATTCATGATCCGCTTATGGTAAGTGAAGTGGGTTATGATGCCCAAATTATGGCCTATTTCCAAAAATACAATATAAGTTATGTATTGAAATCTACAAATGCGAACTCAATAACAATGGTGATCTGGGAAAGTAATGCTGCGGAAAAGCTTTTGGAAGAACTTAAACAAAATTTCTATCAGGTAACAGGAGTTCCGGTTGCATTAGTCTGTGCAATGGGAACTAATATTGCGACTCCAGGATTCCTCTACCGGGCAGCGAAAGCATTATATGAAAATGATATCAATATTGAGTGCTATGCACAGTCTATCATGCAGGTCAATATGCAGTTTGTAGTGAAAAGAGAGCATTACGAGAAAGCTATCGTGGCTTTGAACAAAGCATTATGCAATTAAGCATTTTCTGAGAACATAATTCCCCAAACTTTAAGCACAATTTTTCTGTGAAATCCGTGCAATCTATGGGAAGTCTAAAATAAAAAAAACCTCAAATGTAAAATACACTTGAGGTTTTATATGATTTAAAAATCAAATTATTTTTTAGCCGGAATTTCTTTTTTTCCGCTGTGTAAAATTTTTTCAAGGATTCTTAAAGTAATCAGATAAGTTGGCTTTACTCCGGTAAGGCCTAGGCCACCTGAAGAAAGTGTACTTCCGGTTTCCAAAGGATTATCCGAAGCATAGTACGCATAACATACGAACAGGTCCGGTGCAATGTGATGTCTGATCTTAGACGCCACCTGAATCGCTTTCTGGTAATGTGCTCCTTCCATTTCAAGACCAATTGCTTTCCATGAAGTGTTCATAAAGTAAGAAAGGATATCTCTGTTTTGAAGTGAAGTTCCTAATACAGTAATCATCGGGCCTTCAAACGCTTTTAGTTCATCATCTTTAAAATCATCCAGTTTTAAAGCATTTTCAAAAGGATAGTTATCCGCTGTTCCTTCAAAAATATGGGCAGTAGGAATCATAATGTCTCCTTTTCCTCCGGCAAGAATCCCGGCTTTACCCATGATAGAAACGGATTTCACTTTCATCATATACACCTCTCCTTTATGCTCAAAAGGTCTCAGTAATTCATCCATTACCTCAAAAGCCTGTTCTCCGAAAGCGTAGTCGAAAACCATGATCACATCATCTCCTCCATATTTTATACCACTGAACGGAGTATTTTTAAGATCTGTCCTGCTTAAATCAATGATCTGAACATCTATATTACTTCCGCTCTTATCATTAATATAAATCAATCCTTCTTCCAAAGCATATTTGGAAACTTTGTCGCGAAGTTCTTTTTTATCAGAAATGTCTCCGTACAGTTTGTAATCTACTTCTTTATTGTCTTTTTTCTTTAAGGCATCATTTCCGTACAGCATATTTTTCACAGAGTGCATATTAGCGGAAATGATGTGCAACGGACGCATATGAAGATCGTTTTCAAATAAAACTTCTTTCACTTTGTTGGCCCATTTTTCCCCAAAATAATGATGCCCTACTCTCTCCTTTAATATAGCACTGAAATGAATTTCTCTTTCTCTCGTCTGTTTGGCATCCTCAAGGCTTACTTTTCCTAAATTGTAGATGATTTTGAATAAACGGTCTGGATTCTCGTCATCCCCGAAAGAATTATAAGCATTCAGGGTTTCTTCAAAAGTTCTTCCTATTAAAGAAGATAAGTGAATAAGGGCAACCTCTTTTTCTTTTCTACTGAATTTCTTTTCACCTTTCACTACTTCTTCAATAATTTTGAAAGCACGTGTCGGTTTCCAGTTTTCATCCTGAATGAAAGCCAGGTTTCTCACTTTATCCGCTTCTATAAATAAGAATGTTAAGTGGGTAAGAATGTCATAAATTTCAGAACGCCCCAAAAGAACTTCAATATTCATCTGGTGTTCATCTATCCTGTAACAGTTTCTTCTTCTCTTTTTAGGGACAATGGGCTCGAAACTTCCTTTATCAAAACCTTCATCCGATGTAAGATGAATAAACGCACATTCTTCAATCCCTTCCGGAAGTCTGTCTAAAACGTACATCAAACCATCTAATTCCATTTTATTAGGAATATTCATGGTACCATAAATCTCTGGATTGATAGTCTTTAACAAACTTCTGATACTTTCTCCAGAAACACCGGCAGGTTTAAAAAAACCTCTGTAAAAGAGGTGTCTCATAGAAATATACAATCTTTCAATTGCTTCCGTTGTTTCTCTAGCTCTAGAATTTGTCATAAAATAAATTTCACACAAATATACAAAATCTTCGCTCAACTTATTTTAAGTATCTTTTAACAAGCAGTTTAAATTTGTATCTTTAAAATTGCAAATACATCTCATAAAATGTATTATGATACTTATTAAAGTCTAAACATTACCTTTCAGCAGCCAATCACCCTATTAAAAACAGTTAAACCACCGTTTGATTTTCATAAATTTTACAAATACCCCTAAAAAATATAGGGGCAAAATATTTTCAATTCATTTTTTTTGTAAATTTGCCCCACAAAATACAACCTTAATATGTCAACTTTAAGATTCAAAGCGTTAGAAACTTTACCATTTAAGGACTTCAGAAGAGATAATTCTGTTGAGGTTCCTGGAAAACTGTCAGAATTATTCTGCCAGAATGTTTTCTCAGAAGAAACCATGAGAGAATATCTGACCAAAGAAGCATTCCAGTCTATCATGGATGCTATTAAAAAAGGTACAAAGATCCAGAGACACATTGCAGACCAGGTAGCCGTAGCTATGAAAGACTGGGCAATGAGCAAAGGAGCAACCCACTACACACACTGGTTTCAGCCTTTGACAGGAACTACTGCAGAAAAGCATGATTCTTTTTTCACTCCAATTGAAGGAGGAAGAGCCATCGAAAGATTCAGCGGAAACTTATTGATCCAGCAGGAGCCTGATGCTTCTTCTTTTCCGAATGGAGGGATCAGAAATACCTTCGAGGCAAGAGGCTATACGGCATGGGATCCTACCTCTCCTGCATTCATCATGGGTACTACTTTATGTATTCCTTCTATCTTTATTTCTTATACAGGAGAAACTTTAGATTATAAAGCCCCTCTTTTAAGAGCTTTGAATGCTGTAGATGAAGCTGCAACCAACGTAATGCAGTATTTTGACAAAAATGTAACAAAAGTAACTCCTACTTTAGGGTGGGAACAGGAATACTTCCTAGTTGACTCTGCATTATACCAATCCCGTCCGGATCTTGTTTTAACAGGAAAGACTTTATTAGGCCACTCTCCTGCTAAAGGACAGCAGTTGGACGACCACTATTTCGGTTCTATTCCTACAAGAGTAATGAACTTCATGAAAGAACTGGAAATTGAATGTATGAAGTTGGGAATCCCTGTAACAACAAGACATAACGAGGTTGCCCCTAACCAGTTCGAACTTGCTCCAATGTTCGAAGAAGTAAACGTTGCCGTAGACCACAACTCTTTGTTGATGGATATCATGGCGAGAATTGCTCACAAGCACCATTTCCATATTTTATTCCATGAAAAGCCATTTGCAGGAGTAAACGGAAGCGGAAAGCATAACAACTGGTCTTTAGCAACGGATACAGGTGAAAACCTGTTAAGCCCGGGAAAAAACCCTAAGAAAAACTTACAGTTCTTAACATTCTTCGTGAACACAATCAAAGCGGTTTACGAATATGCTGACCTTTTAAGAGCAAGTATCGCCTCTGCAAGCAACGACCACAGATTGGGCGCTAACGAAGCTCCACCGGCAATTATTTCCGTATTTATCGGAAGCCAGCTGTTCAGAGTACTGGAAGAGCTTGAAAAAGTAACGGAAGGGAAACTTTCTCCGGACGAAAAAACAGACCTTAAATTAAATGTAGTTGGAAAAATTCCTGAAATTCTTTTAGATAATACTGACAGAAACAGAACTTCCCCATTTGCATTTACAGGAAATAAATTTGAGATCAGAGCGGTAGGTTCTTCTGCAAACTGTGCAGAATCTATGACAGTAATGAACACCATTGCTGCTAAACAATTGATCGATTTCAAGAAAGAAGTTGATGCACTTATTGAAACAGGACTTAAGAAAGACGAAGCGATCTTCAATGTATTGAGAGAGTACATCAAGCAGTGCAAGAGCATTATGTTTGAAGGTGACGGATATTCTGATGATTGGGCGAAGGAAGCTAAAAAGAGAGGTTTAAACAACCTAAAAACTACTCCGGAGGCTCTTAAGCAGGAAATGGATAAAAAATTCGTTGATCTTTACGAGGAGATCGGAGTATTTACTCATAGAGAAGTTGAAGCCAGAAACGAAATCAAACTGGAAAAATATTCTACTGTCATTGATATTGAAGCAAGAGTTTTAAGTGATATCGCAAGAAACCACATCATTCCTTCTGCTTTAAATTACCAGAACAGATTGATTGAGAACGTAAAAGGTCTTAAAGAAATATTCCCGGATAAAGAATTCAGAATATTAGCGAAAGAGCAAATGAGCCTGATTACGAATATCTCTGAAAACGTTTCCAAGATTAAACTGGGCGTAGAGGATCTTATTAAAGCGAGAGAAGCAGCGAAAGCTGTATCCAATAGTCAGAAGCAGGCAGAAACCTACTGCAGCAAAGTAATTCCTTTATTTGATGTAATCAGAGAAGCTTCTGATGATCTTGAAATGATGGTGGACGATGAGCTTTGGCCAATGACTAAATATAGAGAAATGTTATTTACAAAATAACATTTGTAAAGTTCCATATTAGTTAAATCCCCCGAAAAATCGGGGGATTTTTTTGTTTTATTAACAGTCCTAAAAATTGGAGTTTTAAATAACAAAATCCGACTGATAAAGGAAAAGCCATTTATTATGTTAAAGAATCTTAATAAAAAAAACCGCAGACTCACCAAAAATAGGCGGTTGCGGTTTATTTTTCTTTAACATACTTAAATAATATGTTAAAATGTGTTAAATAAAGAACCTGACAATAATCATATCAGGGGTCTTTTGCCCGGAATCTCTACTTTTGTAATGCTTTTGAAAATAAATATTCCTTTTAACACGGATAATCAAATATATATGAAGAAAAGAGTTTTGTTTTATTTAGTTGCTTTAGTGTCTACAGTTTCAGTTCAATCATGCGCTACAAATTATGTAGTTTCACAACCAGCAACTTACGCTAAAGAATACAAAACAGATGCCAAACTAGCTTCTATTGACAACAAGAAAATGGAGCAGGATAAGCAAAGACTTATTGATTCTTTCCTGGCGGAAAAGGCGGCATCTATCGCAAACGCGAAAAAAGCTATTAAGAATTCTGAGATTGCAAAGGCAGTCAAATACAATAAAACCATCGACAATATCCTTACAGAAGCTGAAACATACCTTGGGACTCCATACAGATACGGAGGAATGACCAGAAGAGGTATTGATTGTTCAGCTTTCGTTCTTTCTGTATTCGGAGCAGCAGCAGGGCTAAGCTTACCAAGAGTAGCGGCTTCTCAGGCTCAGGAGGGTGAAAGTATTGATAAAAGTGAGCTTCAGAAAGGAGATCTGATCTTCTTTTCACACGGAAGAAGAATCTCTCACGTAGGTATCGTAGAAAGTGTAACTGAAGAAGGTGAAATCAAATTCATCCACGCAGCCACTTCTAAAGGGGTAATGATCTCATCGCTGAATGATTCTTACTGGGGACCGAAATTCAGGTTTGCCAAAAGAGTGATCAACGAGAACGGAGACGCTTACAACAATTTAGCTTCTTCTACTCCATCCGCAGCGACAAGTTTTTAATTTTAAATAATTGATTTAAATAATGAAGCCATCAGAATCTGATGGCTTTTTTATTGTTTAACGTTGATATTTGACTGATTTGTTGGCTGAGGCTCTCGAAGCCAACATGTTTTGACTACCCCGTCTTTTTGCTTTGCAAAAATCCACCCCTTCTGAGAAGGGGAATGATGGAAGATAGAAAATGAATGATAGGTTTTATAATAAAATATGAGTCTTTTTCTTTCTCCTTTTAGTCTTTATCTATTTCGATATCCAGTTTATAAAGAAGTCCATGTACCTCAGAAAGGGAAAACTTAGCCTTTTTAAGACGATTTACGGAAGGATCTATGGAATAGCTGAATGAAGTCCTGAAATCTGTTTTTTCAAGATTGGTATTGTCGAAAATAGCTCCGGAAAGATCACAGCTGGTAAATACTGAATTGGCCAGATCACATTCAGCGAAATCGGTTTCAATTAATCTGGAATTTTTAAAGACCGTTTTTTTAATTGAGGTTTTGTAGAATACAGCATTATTCATTAAACATCCATCAAATGTAAACGAAAGTCCGAAATCGTTGCAGTCATTAAACTGAAGCCCGAACATTTTACATTCTTTGAAAGCAGCATTCTTAAAAGATGTTTTCACCAGTTTTGCCATGCTTAGATTACACCCGGTAAATTCACAGTCTGTAAAGCTGAAACCTGAAAGATCAGCATATTCAAAGCTGCAGTTCCAGAAGGTACAGTTTTCGTATTCGCCTTTTTCGAAAGGCTGTTCATTAAAATTGATATTTTGATAATTTTGATCCAGAATATATGCTTGCATTAGGCCTGTCTTTATGTTAAAGGTTCCGTCCTGTAATTTAAAGAATATAAGATATCACACTACAATTTATACCAGACTATTCTTATCCGAATAATTCAGTTTAAAAAAGATAAAAGTCATCATAGAAAAGGCAAGCAGCGAGCTTCCACCATAACTGAAATACGGAAGCGGGATGCCTACTGTCGGGAAAAGCCCCATAACCATCCCTAAATTAATCGTAAAGTGCATCATGAGAATAGAAGCAAGACAATATCCGAACACTCGGTTAAAGGTAGATTTTTGTTGTTCTGCAAGATAGTAGATCCGCCCTATGTAGACCATATAGCATAAAACAAGTACTGCGCTTCCTATAAAGCCCCATTCTTCACCTACTGTACAGAAAATATAATCGGTTTCCTGCTCGGGAACAAATTTCCCCTGCGTTACTGATCCTTCACGATATCCTTTTCCTAAAAGTCCACCGGATCCTATAGCTGTTTTTGAATATAATAAATTGTATCCCGAAGTATCTCTGAATGCTTTTTCTCCTTTGTAAAGGACCTCAATTCTTTCTCTCTGGTGCTTTGGAAGCTTTTCCAGGATATAGGGTGACCCGAAAGCCAGTCCACACAACAGAAGGACTGAACCGGCAATTCCTGAAATAGAAATTACGTCCCAGGACATTCTGTGATAATTCATAGCGATCAAAATCCCGGCAATTACTACAACCGCTAACGCTACATAAACTGGGGGTATTGCAAGAGAGACCAAAAAGACTCCGGCAAAAACAAATCCTACTCCAAATAGAAGACCGCTCAGCCCTTCCCTGTATAAGGCAATAAAGAATGCTATAAACACAAGCATGGAACCCACATCCGGAATCGCGAGAACAACGGCTGCCGGAATCCCGATGATGGCTAAAACAGTCCAAAGTGATTTTTTAACTTTCAGATTGAAATCCGGTCCCGAGACGTAGTTTGCAAGCATAAGAGCAGTTCCTATTTTCGCAAATTCCACGGGCTGCATCGTAAAGCTTCCGAATTTATACCAGTTTTTCTGTCCAAGAATCTCTTTTCCAAACGGGAAGAGCCCAATCAGAAGTAAAACCCCGCCGATATAGATAATAGCAGACATATTCTCGAAGAACTTGCTTCGTCCCACGAATATAATAAGCCCTACAAATAGAGAGATACAGAAGAAAATCAACTGTTTTTCCCCTAATTTCTGGTCAACACTGTAAATATTTGCAATTGCAAAAATGCAAAGCAGAAAATACAGCCCGAGTCCTAGTTTATCTATTCCTTCTGCCCACTTCATCGCTTTACGTTTTTAGTGTTGTTTTTTGTTTCTTCTTCTATTTTTTTCTGCAGCTTTATTTTCTGCTCTTTGATAAAGTTCAGACTGTCCTGTTTTCTTTTCAGCTTAACAGAATCTGCTGCAGGGTCTTTATATAATCCTTTACGTTTCAGGTCTGCAATCCACTGTCTTTTATATTCAGGCATAAAGCTGGCACTGGTCATCTTTTTGTAAAGGTGTTCTCTCTTAAGATCTCCGGTTATATATTTTTCAGCGATCACAGTACAGGCAGGGCCTGCCCATGTTGCACCAAATCCGGCATGCTCCATTACTGCCGCCACTACAATCCTAGGTTTATCTGCAGGAGCAATCAATACGAAAATAGAGTTATCTTTTCCCTGAGGAACCTGTGCGGTACCTGTTTTTGCAAGCTGGGTAAAGTCATTGGATTTCAGGCTTCTTGCGGTACCTCTCAGCACTACAGCCTCCATTCCTTTCAGTACAGGCTCGAAATGCTTCGGATCTACAAGAGTTTTATGTTTTGTTTTAAATCTTGGATCAGGATTCGGTTTGCCATCAATAGATTTAACGATATGTGGGGTGTAAAACCAACCTTTATTTGCAATGGCAGCAACATAGTTCGCCAATTGAAGAGGGGTTACCAAAACGTCACCCTGCCCCATCCCGTTAAAAATGGACCCGTTCATGGTATAATCGGAGCTCCAGTTTTTCTTTCCGCTTCTTTTTTCATAAAATTTACCGGAAGGGATTCTGCCCGGAGAACCTACGGCAATATCATTATTCAGGTATTCTCCTACCCCGAAGCTGCTCATTATTTTTTTCCATTCATCAACCCCTTTGGAAGGATCGCCCGGATATTTATTCATGATAGCAATAAACGCATGAGAGAAATAACAGTTACTGGACACCTGGATAGAAGGAATAAGAGGATCAGCTCCACCATGTCCTTTAATTCTCAACCCTTTGTAATAGAAGCCGCCGCCACAAGGAAAAATGGTATTCTCGTCCATCACTCCCATCTGCATTCCCGCCAAGGCAGTCAGCAGCTTAAAAGTAGAGCCCGGAGGATAGGCTGCCTGAACAGATCTGTCAAATGTAGGCTTGTTTTCGTATAAGGTATCTTTTGATAATGCGTACAGGTTTTTTGATTTGTAAGGCCCTGTAAATAAATTCGGATCAATATCCGGGCCAGTCGCCATGGTTAGAATTTCACCGTTATTCGGATCTATGGCTACAATTGCCCCATGTTTGCCAACCAGCATTTCCTCTGCCATTCTTTGCAGGTCGTAGTCAATAGTTAAGGTAATATCTTTTCCGGTAACCACATCTTTGTCCAGCGCGCCATTTTTATAGGAACCAATATTCCGGAGTTTAATATCCTTCTGAATATATTTCATCCCTTTTATACCGCGAAGATCTTTCTCATAAGATTTCTCAACTCCTGTTTTCCCGATAAAGTCTCCGGGAAGATAATAAATGGAATCTTTTTTAATTTCTCTTTCATTCACTTCACTGGTATATCCCAAAAGGTTTCCGGAAGTGGCTACTTCGTACTGACGCTGAGGTCTGGAAACAATACTGAATGCCGGGTATTTGAAAATAATTTCCTGCACCCTTGCAATATCTTCCCTGCTGAGGTCCTTAAAAAAGGTCATAGGAGTCAGCTTTGAATAGTATTTTTCTTTCTTAATGATTTCGATTCGTTTAATAAAGTCCGCTTTACTGATCTGCATCAGGTTACAGAACCCAATGGTATCAAAATCCGGTTTCATTAAGGCTTGTGTAAATGAAATTTCGTAAGCAGGCTGGTTCCCCACAAGGATTTTCCCGTTCCTATCAAAAACAACCCCTCTCTGCGGGATTACATATTCAATTTTAATAGATGTGTTCGCTGCATTTAAAGCATAACGGTCTGTAAACAACTGCAAATAAGCAAGCCTCGCCACAAAAATAAGGGCGATAACTACGAGGGCAGAAAAGATTTTTAAATAACGTGTGTTCAAACTTTTTGTTTGATTTTAAATATTAATGCGTAAACCACTATAAATATAAAGGAAATTATACTTGTGATCACCACATTAAGTAATATTTCAAAAAAACGGCTAAATTTAAAAAACTCTATATACTGCACTAAAAGCTGATGCAGGAAGATACTCGAAAATAAAAACAGTAAAAACTGTGCCCATTGAAGGGACTGAAAAGAGAAAAAATCTGTGGAAGTATCTGTGGAAGTTCTGAAGATTAATGTTCTGAAATAAGCAATCAACGTTGTTGCAAAAGCATTGATTCCCCACGAGTAAAGGAATGCGTCTACAGAAAGTCCTATTAAAAAGCTTAAAGCTAAAAACTGATATCTATTTCTGAAGAAAGGATAAAACATGACGAACACCGGATAAAGAACCGGCGTGTACTTTCCGAAAATAGTGATCCTGTTGAGTACAAAAATCTGTAATGCAACCAGGAAGATCATGATCAATATATCGGTAAATAGAGTCCTGCTAATCATTTTCTTTTTTTATTACGGCCTGCAGCGTATCCTGAATTTTCTGTACTTCAGCTTTTTTAAGGTTCTTCACAACAAATACCTTGCTTAAAGCACCCATTTTTTCACTCAGCTCTACTGAGATATCCCAGAAACCTGTTTTATTGTCTACAGAATATCCTGCAATAGTACCAATCATTACCCCTTTAGGAAAAATAGCTGATTTACCGTCTGTAACAACAGTATCCCCAACTTTTAAAGCAACATATTTAGGAATGTCCGCAAGATGCATCACCCTTGAATTATCACCATTCCAGGTTAAAGTTCCAAAATATCCTGAATTTTTCAACGAAGCATTGATTCTGATCCTGTTAACACTCAGAACGGACTGAACTAAAGCATAACTGTCTGTAGAGTTGATTACAATTCCGGCAATTCCTTTAGGAGCCATTACTCCCATCTGAGGAAAAACACCGTCTCTGCGGCCACGGTTAATGGTAAAGTAATTATTTCTTCTGTTGATACTGTTAAAGACAATCTCTCCATCTACAAAAGTATAGATCTGACCACCGCCTAATGTATCATGTACTTTTCTGAATACGGGATTTTTTGCACCTTCTTTACCGTAAAGCTGGATCATCAGAGCTTTGTTCTGAGCAACAAGATCTTCATTGATCTGTTTCAGCTTCAGATATGAAACTCCCTCATCAATATACCCAGAAATCCATGAATTCAGCGCAGCCGACTGGCCAGCTACCCATGATTTCTGCATGGCATTTTTAGAGAATATCAGAACCAGAGCAACAATCTGCAGGAATATAAAGAAGACAAAAAGGGCGTTCTTCGAAAATAGTCTCAGCAAAAATCCCATTCAGATATATAGTCGTAAAAGGTTAAAATTATTTAATTAAGAAATTGAATTTATCCATATTCTTAAGGGCAATTCCTGTTCCGCGAACGACAGCTCTCAGCGGATCTTCTGCAACAAATACAGGAAGGCCGGTCTTTTTGTGCAATCTGTCCGCAAGACCTCTCAATAAAGCACCTCCTCCAGCAAGATAGATACCTGTTTTATAAATATCAGCAGCCAGTTCCGGTGGAGTAAGAGAAAGCGTTTCCATTACGGCATCTTCAATTCTGATGATAGATTTGTCCAATGCACGTGCAATTTCCTTATATCCTACCATGATCTCTTTTGGCTTCCCTGTAATAAGGTCTCTACCCTGTACCGGGATATCTTCAATGTCAACATCGAGATCTTCCACTGCAGAACCTACTTCAATTTTAATTCTTTCCGCTGTTCTTTCTCCGATGTAAAGGTTATGGTGAGTTCTAAGATAGTAAGCAATATCATTTGTAAATACGTCACCTGCAATTTTCACAGATTTATCACATACAATACCTCCTAAAGCTACAACCGCAATTTCCGTAGTACCACCACCTATGTCGATAATCATATTTCCCTCAGGCTTCTGTACATCAATCCCAACTCCTATTGCTGCAGCCATTGGTTCGTAGATCAGTCTAACTTCTTTTGCGTTTACTTTTTGAGCAGAATCTCTTACCGCTCTCTTTTCAACTTCAGTAATTCCGGAAGGGATACAGATAACGATTCTCAGTGCCGGCTGAATAAATCTGCCTTTAATTCCGGGGATCTTTTTGATAAATTCCTTAATCATGTGTTCAGAAGCGTGGAAATCTGCAATAACACCATCTTTCAATGGACGGATTGTTTTGATATCCTCATGAGTCTTACCCTGCATATGCTTAGCCTGCTCACCAACGGCAATCGGCCTACCCGTAGAACGTTCAATTGCAACAATTGACGGTTGATCTATAACAATTTTATTATTATGGATGATAAGGGTATTGGCAGTACCAAGGTCTATCGCAATTTCTTGCGTAAACATATCAAATAAACTCATATTTTTCTTCTGATTTTAAGATTACAAAGATATAAATTTAACACCACTAAAGAAATTTAACATGAATATAATTTGGTTAAAATTTTATTAAAATTCACAATTGTTTATTAACTTTTGATTTAATCATTTACGGAGCCTGATTTAAACTAAAATTGACAGAATGTAAGACGGAAGTCAGGAGGCGAAGGTCATTTAATTTAAAACAACAAAAGAGCATCTTTAAAAGATGGTAAATCGTTGATTATAAAATATTTTCCACACCACTGAAGCATCAACCTAAATTTTAGACAGCCGCTTTTTCAGCTCCGCCTCTCTTATACCACCATAGTTTTTCACGATAATTATCATATACATTATCAGAGGGTGGTTAACTAAAAAATCCGTAAATTTGCGACTGCTTATGTTACAGTATTCCAATATTCATCAGACATCAAATTTTGCTGTACTTTCCATCAGTTTTGAAAAGGCTGATGTGGAAACGCGGGGGAAGTTTGCATTTTTTGATGATAACATCAAGAATTTTGTCACCAGGGTCCATACTATGGATTTAGGGGATGCATTTGTGGTTTCCACATGTAACAGGACCGAAATCTACACCACTTCCCCGAATTATCTTCTGGTAGCAGAAGAATACTGCAAAACAATCGGAGTAAACCTTACAGATTTTCTTCAGTTTGCCAATATCCTGACCAAAGAAGAGGCTCTTACCCATCTTTTCAGAGTAGCAGCCGGACTGGAAAGTCAGATTATCGGAGATTTTGAGATCATCGGACAGATCAAAAAAGCATACAGCCGTTTTAAAAAAGAAAGGCAGAATTCCAATCCATACCTGGAAAGGGCGATCAATGCAGCAATCCAGATTTCGAAAAGAATTAAAAATGAGACAGGGATTTCAAACGGAGCCGCCTCTGTGTCATATGCTGCTGTTCATTATATTTTAAACAGCCAGAAGAAAATCACAGAAAAAAACATTCTTCTTTTGGGTGTGGGTGAAATAGGGCAGAATACAGTTGAAAATCTTGTTAAGCATGTCTACCAGCCAAAAATTAAAATTGCCAACAGAACTCAGGAGAAAGCTGAAAAGATTTCCCGGAAATACAGTATTCCTCATGTTGATTATTCTGATTTTGACATGGAATTAAAAAACACGGACATTCTTATTGTTGCTACAGGAGCCAAACATCCTATCATTAACAAATCTCATTTCCCGAACGGAAAAGAGACCCTGGTGATCGATCTGTCTATTCCTCACAACGTTGAAAAAAATGTAACCGAGAATGAAAATGTAACCCTGATTGATGTAGACGAGCTTTCCAAACAGATCCAGGAAACGATCCAGCAGCGGGAAAAAGAAATTCCAAAAGCTGAAAAAATCATCAAAGAACTGATGAAAGAGTTTCTGGAATGGGAAAAAAAGAGAAAGCTGGCACCCAATATTCACCATTTCAAAGCGGTTCTGAAGAATATGGAACGTAATGAAATGCATAATTTTTATAAAAAAAATAAATACATAAACATCACGGACATGGAGCTTTCTGACAAAATGATCCAGAAAATCACCAACCGTTTTGCAAAATTTATCATCGACAATCCTTTAAAAGCCGAAGAAATTAGTAAATTAATGCACGAAATATTAGTTGAACAACCAAACAACGAATTCAATGAAAAGCATTAGAATCGGAACAAGAAATTCCGCACTTGCACTTTGGCAGGCAAGAGAGGTTGCCAGGCACCTACAGAACCGTAATTATTTAACGGAAATTGTTCCTATCATATCTTCCGGCGACAAGAACTTAAATCAACCGCTCTATTCATTAGGAATCACCGGGGTTTTTACAAGAGACCTTGATGTTGCCTTATTGAATGACGAAATTGATATTGCCGTACACTCTTTAAAGGATGTCCCTACGCAACTGCCTCAAAATATTGAGATTGTTGCTTACCTGGAAAGAGACTTCCCTCAGGACGTACTCATCAGAAAAGAATCTTCAAGAAATAAAGAATTCCATGAACTTAAGCTAGCCACAAGCAGCTTAAGAAGAAGAGCATTCTGGTTAAAGAATTACCCTCATGCTGAGTTTTCTGATATCCGCGGAAATATCCAGACCCGTCTTCAGAAACTGGAAGAAGGAGATTTTGATGCGACCATTCTGTCTCTGGCAGGAATAAAAAGAATGAAAATGGATATTGATTATGAAATGCTTCCGCTAATGATCCCGGCTGCTTCGCAGGGAGTTATTGCTGTTGCAGGACATTCTGATAAAATAGAGATCAATGAAACCCTGAGCCAGATTAACCATAAGAAAACCCAGATCTGTGTAGAAATCGAAAGAAGTTTCCTGAGCACACTGGAAGGCGGCTGCACGGCTCCTATAGGAGCTTTTGCTGAGATGATCGAAAACCAGATCCGTTTCAAAGCTGCTCTTTGCTCTCTTGATGGCAAAAACTGTATTGCTACCGATGAGAACTTTGAATATAATGACACCGAAAATTTTGGAGAGAAGTTCGCCAAGGTAGTTCTTGAAAACGGTGGAAAAGAACTGATGACTGAAATTAAGAATTCGTATTAAGAGTTTTCAGGCAGATTGATACATTTATATTCGTAAGTGCAGAACAATGAAAAAATCCTTTTTTTTATTCGTATTTCTATTTTGTGTATTTATTGCAAATGCACAGAATAAATTTGGACTTCAACTATCCAGCTCTGCTTTGGCGCTAATAGACAGTTCCATTAAATACGATCCCGCTTATTTTGTGCTCAAATATCCCAACGGCGATGTCCCGGCTGACAAAGGAGTTTGTACAGATGTTATTATAAGAGCATACAGAAAACTCGGTATTGATCTGCAAAAAGAAGTACACGAGGATATGGTAAAGAACTTTTCAAAGTATCCGAAAACCTGGGGATTAAAAAAACCTGACACGAATATTGATCACAGAAGGGTTCCCAATCTTGCCGTCTTTTTTTCCAGATTCGGAAAAGTAAAATCTACTGAAGCCAATCCCGCGCTTTATGTTCCGGGAGATATTGTTACCTGGATCCTGCCTGGTAACCTGACCCATATCGGAATTGTTGTCAATAAAAAATCTATTGACGGAAAAAGATTCTTAATTGTGCATAATATAGGAGGCGGACAGGTTTTGGAAGACTGCCTCTTTAAATATACCGTCACAGGGCATTATCAATACCCAAAGTAAGCTGCTTTTATGAAAAATCTTATCTATGCTTTATTTGTATTGGTAGCATGCTGGACGAAAGCACAAATCAACGAGTTTAAAATCGTCAGCAAGCCTATCGATTATTCTCCGGAGAGAGTCCGTTTAAGTTTGGAGTATCTTAAAGATCATCATCATATTGTACAAAACTCCCCAACGATTTCGCCTAAAATAATTGTTCTGCATTATACTGCAGGCGGAACTGTTGAAACGAATTATAAATATTTCAATAAGACCCATCTGGAATCTGCCAGAAATATTTTAAAGAAACAAAGTACTTTAAATGTTTCTTCGCAGTTTATTGTAGACCGGGATGGTACAATTTACCAGCTTATGGAACCTAATATGTTTGCAAGGCACACTATAGGCCTTAATTACTGTGCAATTGGTATTGAAAATATAGGAAGCAGGAAGCAGCCGCTTACAGAAAAACAAGTTTTAGCCAATGCTCAGCTGGTTAGATATTTAACTAAGAAATATACTATAGAATACCTTATAGGCCATTCAGAATATGATGCATTCAGAGGTTCTAAACTTTGGAAGGAGACGGATCCGAATTATTTTACTGTAAAAGATGATCCGGGGAAAGATTTTATGACAAAAGTAAGACTGTTAGTGACTGATTTACATTTAAAAGACAAGCCTTAATGAAAATTCTGTTTACCAAAACCATAGATGCCACATTATTAGCCAAAGAATTAGGATCGGATATTTCGGCTGAATGTATTGAGGTAATTAGGACAGAACCTATAAAAACAGCTGCATTTGATTTAAAGAATTATTCACTGATCTTCACCAGTGTCAACGGAGTGAGTTCATTTTTCAATAATCAGTTTAAACCCAAAGAGGATTTTACAGCAAAAAACTACAATAAAATATACTGTGTTGGCGAAAAAACGAAGCGTGAGCTAAGAAAACACGGTTTCGGAACATTCAAAGTTCTGAAGAATGCCGAAACTCTTTCGAGATTTATCATCGGAAACTGCCAGCACGAACAATTCCTTCATTTCTGCGGCAATCTTGCCATTGATGTCCTGGATAAGGATCTTCCTTTACAGAATATCAGCTACAAAAAGATAACGATTTACAAAACCGAAGAGCTCTATCCTTCTGTACCTGAAAAATATCATGCTGCAGTTTTTTTTAGTCCAAGCGGAGTTCGTAGTTTTGCAAAACTCAATCCTTTAGAAGGAATAAAGATTTTTTCAATTGGGGAAACCACCTCAGGTGAGCTCAGAAAGCACACTACAGAAGAAATTTTCACATCAGAAGAAAATAATCTGGCTTCCATTTTTGAATTGATAAAAAAGAAACTTTAAACAGCCGCACACATGGCTGCTAAAATAATGAGTGCCGACAACGGCCGTATTAGTTTAAATAAATTATGATTAAAAACGACTTATATTTAAAAGCACTCCGCGGAGAAACTGTAGAAAGACCGCCGGTATGGATGATGAGACAGGCCGGAAGATATCTGCCGGAATTCATTGCTCTCCGGGATAAATATGACTTCTTTACAAGATGTCAGACTCCCGAGCTGGCTGCTGAAATCACGATACAGCCGATCAAAAGATTTCCGTTGGATGCTGCGATCTTGTTCTCTGATATTTTGGTAGTTCCCCAAGCTATGGGAATTGATTTCAAAATGAAGGAATCAGTTGGCCCGTGGCTGGATAATCCTATCAGAACGGCTGAACAGGTTCAGAATATTGAAGTTCCTGATGTAAATGATACATTGGGCTATGTTTTTGATGCTATTGAGCTGACTCTGCAGAAATTGGATAATGAAATTCCACTGATCGGTTTTGCAGGTTCTCCATGGACGATCCTGTGCTACTGTGTGGAAGGAAAAGGAAGCAAAGCATTTGACATTGCAAAATCATTCTGTTTCCAGCAGCCTGAAGCGGCTCATTTACTGCTTCAGAAGATCACGGATACTACGATTGCCTATTTAAAAAGAAAAGTTGAAAAAGGAGTGTCTGCGGTTCAGGTTTTTGATTCATGGGGAGGTATGCTTTCTCCTACAGATTATCAGGAATTCTCATGGCAGTATATCAATCAGATCGTTGAAGCCTTGAGTCCTCTTACTCATGTTGTGGTATTTGGAAAAGGATGCTGGTTCGCTCTTGAGGATATGACGATGTCTAAAGCATCGGCTTTGGGAGTTGACTGGACTATTACTCCTGAATTTGCAAGAACATTAACGAATCACACAATGACGCTTCAGGGAAATTTTGATCCTGCAAGACTACATTCTACTCCGGAAACCATCAAGAAAATGGTGACCGAAATGATCAACCGTTTTGGGAAAGACAGATATATTGCGAATCTTGGTCATGGAATTTTACCTAACATCCCTGTGGAGAATGCAGAGGCTTTCATCAGAGCTGTTGTGGACTGGAAACCGAATATTTAAGATTCATTTACAAAAATAAAAAGCCCTTTCAGTTCTTTGAAAGGGCTTTTTTAATATTTTAACCTGAGTTCGGGATAAGAAAATTAAGATTAATATGCTGGAAGCTGGAAGTGGGAGGCTTGAAGTTACTATTGGGCTGATAGTTTCTTAAAATTGAATTAATTAGTCTTAAAAAAATTGATAAAAAACCGAGGTATTGTTATTTTTCACGACCTTAATAACTTCCCTCTTCCAGCTTCAGGCTTCCTTACCTTATTAAAAACAGAAATATCTTATCCCGAACTATTATTTTAGCTAAGCATTTTCTGAGCTTTTTTTACTCCTTCTAACAACTTATCAATTTCTTCAAAAGTATTGTAAACCGCAAAACTGGCTCTTACCGTTCCGGCTATATTGAAGAAGTTCATAATAGGCTGTGTACAGTGATGTCCTGTTCTGACCGCAATCCCCATTTTATCCAGGATCATTCCTACATCGGAAGATATACCCACACCTTCCAAGTTAAAGGAAACTACCCCTGTTCTTTTGGCTTTCTCGCCGTAGATCTTTATATTTTCCAGTTCCAGTAGTTTTCTCTGAGCATATTCCAGTAAGGCATTTTCATGATTCTGGATATTCTGCCTGCCTGTTTTTTCAATAAAATCAACAGCGGCACCCAGTGCGATATTTCCTCCTACATTTGGAGTTCCTGCTTCATATTTAAAAGGAAGTCCGGCGTAGGTTGTCCCATCGAAAGAACATGTTGCAATCATCTCTCCTCCTCCGTGAAACGGTGGAAGTTCTTCAAGAATCTCCTGTTTTCCATAAAGGATCCCGGTTCCCATCGGAGCATACATCTTATGGCCTGAAAAGACAAAGAAATCACAATCCATCTGTTGTACATCGATATCAAAGTGAGGAGCAGACTGCGCCCCGTCGATCACAATATAAGCATCTGAATTTTTCCTTGTTTTAGCGATGATCTCTTCTATCGGATTTACAATCCCCAAAGCATTGGAAACCTGGTTTACAGAAACCACTTTTGTCTTTTCGCTAAGAAAATCATCCAGATAGTTCAGTTGAAGAATACCGTTTTCATCAATGGGAATCACTCTGAGCTTTGCTCCGGTCCTTTCACAAAGCAATTGCCATGGAACAATATTGGAATGGTGCTCCAGGTAAGAAATGATAATCTCATCATCCTTTTTAAGCTTCTGTGTCAGAATGTAGGCGATGAGGTTCAGACCTTCTGTTGTCCCCTTTGTAAAAATAACTTCAAAATCATGCTTAGCATTGATAAATTTCTGAATCTTTCTTCTCGAAAGTTCCATTTCTTCTGTAGCCAGCTGGCTTAGTGTATGAATTCCTCTGTGAACATTGGCATTAAGTTCTGTATAATAATCATTCCATATCTTTAAAACAGAGTCCGGTTTCTGGGATGTTGCTGCATTATCTAAGTAAACCAAAGGCTTACCATTCACTTCGCGGTTTAATATGGTAAACTGACTTCTTATTTCCTGAATGTCAAACATTTATTAAAATTTTAAATTAGATTGTTCTTATTTAGAACACTTCAAATTTACGGCTTTTTTTCTGAAAGGACGTAGTGGATTAAAGACTGATATTGGTCAGGCAATAGAAAGATTCGATGAGCAAGTACTGGAAAGTCAATTTATCATCTTATCACAAAATAAAAACCTGCCAACGTATTGACAGGTTTTATATTATTTGTTGAATAAGCAATATTATTCTGCTGCAGTTCCTTCTGCTGCCGGAGCTGCACCTTCTTCCTCTTCATCATCTTCTACTACTGCACCACCTTTCATTGCATTTCTAGACATCTTAACAGCTACTACAACTGCATTGTCAGGGTGCACGAAAGAATATCCTTCAGCTTTGATACCTCCAACATAAATCTTGTTACCGATTTTTAATGGAGTAACGTCTACAACTACCTCATCAGGTAAGTTTGCAGGAATAGCTTTCACTTTTAATTTTCTGAAAGACTGACGTAAAACACCACCAGCCACAACACCTTTAGAACGTCCGGTAATTCTTACAGGAACTTCCATAATCACTGGCTTATCAGCAGATAACTGATAGAAGTCTGCGTGTAAAATTTTATCCGTAATTGGGTGGAACTGAATATCCTGAAGAACAGCTGGAATTGTTTTCCCGTCTAGTTCAATAGATACCGTGTGTGCTTCAGGAGTGTATACTAAACCTTTGAAAGCTTTCTCTGCAGCAGAGAAGTTTAAAGGCGCTTCACCTCCATAAACAACACAAGGAACTAATTCAGCATCACGTAAAGCTTTTGTAGACTTTTTGCCCACGCTTTCTCTTTTTGTACCTTGAATTGTAATAGATTTCATTTATAAAAAATTTAAAAATTTGTTCTGTTTAATTTTGCAATTCTCTAAAAATCAATTAAATAATAAACTTACTACTAATTGATTGATGCTCATGAACCATCTTCATAACGTCTGCAAATAATGGGGCGCAAGATAGCACTTTTATTTTAGTTGACAAATTATTTTTAACAGGAATTGAGTCAGTTACAATAACTTCCAACAATTTGGAGTTTTCAATATTTTCGTAAGCCTTTCCGGAAAGTACTCCGTGAGTAGCCATAGCTCTTACTGATTTTGCTCCCTTTTCCATTAAGATATCCGCTGCTTTGCAAAGTGTACCCGCAGTATCAATCATATCATCGATAAGGATCACATTTTTACCCTCAACATCACCAATAAGGAACATTTCTTCTACAACATTTGCTTTTTTTCTTTCTTTATAAGCAATTACTACCTCAGCACTCAAATGACCGGCATAGTTCTTCGCTCTTTTCGCTCCTCCCATATCTGGTGAAGCTATAGTAAGATTATCCAGATTTAAAGCCCTGATATAATCTACGAAAATACTTGAAGCATACAGATGATCTACCGGAATTTCAAAGAATCCCTGAATCTGGTCAGCATGAAGATCCATGGTCATTATTCTTGTAGCTCCTGCAGCTGTTAATAAATTAGCAACCAGTTTTGCACCTATCGGAGCTCTTGGCTTGTCTTTTCTGTCCTGTCTTGCAAGTCCGAAATAAGGAATTACAACAGTAATGCTTTTAGCGGAAGCTCTTTTCGCTGCATCAATCATCAATAGAAGTTCTAACAGATTGTCTGCAGGCGGGAAGGTAGATCCGATCAGGAAAACTCGTCCTCCTCTTACTGACTCATCTAAAACAGGCTCGAATTCCCCGTCGCTGAACTCCTGAAAGTTGATTTTCCCTAACTCTTTCCCATAATATTGGGCGATATTTTCTGCCAAGTCCTTACTGGTTCTTGTACAAAATAGATAACTTAACTGATCTGCCATTTTTACTTTTTAAAGATTTTGCAAATTTAAAAAAAAACCACAAGAATTGCTCTTGTGGTTTCTAAGTTTTTATTTTCCTGAATTATTACGGGAATTTTATTCCTGAATATTTGTTAGGGTCTACCTGTGGTAAGTTGGATCTGTAGGTGCCGTTGATTGATTTTATAAACTCGTTGGCAATAACTGCATAACCTCTTCCTGTAAGGTGAACACCATCTAAGGAGAACGCACCCCCTGTAACAAATTTGGCTGTATATCTTACACCGTCGAAAGAAATTCCTGACTGGGAACTAAGCTCGGTCATTTTCTTATTGGCATCCACAAAAGCATACCCTTTTGCAGTGGCTGCCGCCTGAATAGCTACGTTATAGGCATTAATCGCTGTACTGATTTCTGTAACTTCAGTTCCTGTAAGTATATATTTGTCAGCAAACGGATAAGCAACTCCTCTTGCTCCAAGAGATGCAGGGATTCCAGGAGGAAGTGTTTCCGGTTTTCCGATCTCTGCTTTGGTAGTTAGTGGCACAAGATCACCTGCTTTTGCTTGCCTGGCCTGGCCGTAAGTTGCTCCAAGATAAGCAGCAAGAGCCATTAAAGTAGGATTTCCTGAAGCTGTAGCCGCAGCAGTAATCTGTGCTCCTAATGGTGTAAGACTTTCATCCTTGATCAAAAGAGGATTGGCATCAGTTTTTGAAAGCGGTTTAATTCTGTCTCCTGCTCCAAGCGCTGTTAGTATTTGGTTTAACGGACCGTAAAGTTGCGCATTTAAGGCGTCAATCGTTGCGTTTCCTGCCGTTACATTTCCACCTCCCAATACAGATGCTGTTAAAGGATTAACCGGAATTGTCGTTAATGCTGGAATAGAAGTTACACTAGGAATATTAGCAATAACCCCTTTTGCGTTGGTGCTTGCAATTTCATTAATCAGGGCATTATAGTATTGTGTAAACTGAGCTGGCGGCGTTAAGGTTTCAGCTGAGCTATCTGCACCTGCCAAAGCATATAGTAAAGCATCATTATTTCCAATCCATAAGGAAAAGAATGTTGGATTTTGCTTTTTAAAATCTTTAATTACAGATGTAGTCGGCTCTGAAGCAAATCTCACGAAGTACGGGTTAGCTGTTTTTGCAGCTACATTCAGTACATTTCCATAGCCGTCGGCTAATAAGTGAGCAACTTTAGCTCCCGGAACTCCTAGGTTATTAAAAGGACCGGCTAATACTGTATTGGTTAAAGTTGTTGCTGTATTGTTATTGGCAAATTTCAGATCCGGCGCCCCATCGATAAAGCTATTGATATACAGCTTGGTATTGGCAATCTGCATAGGACCAACAAGAGTATTAAGGATCAATCCTCCGTTGTTGTCTGCCATTAAAGGCTGTTTGAAATCACCTCCGCCTACTAATTTCATCTGCAGTGCAATCATGGAAGGATAAGACTCATTCTGCCCATCTATATAAAGCGCTCCGTCTCTGTACCCTGAAGTAAGTGAGTTTCCAAGGGATACATATCTGGAAAAATCCGCATCTCCTTTGGTCACCTGGATATCTTTTACATCAGTATCAAAATCAGTCTCACAGCTTGTTGTAAAAAGAAGCGCGGAAACGGCAAGTGTTGATATTATAATTTTTTTCATAGTCTTTCAATTAAAAAGGGTTATACGATAAACCTAAACCAAAGTAAAATGCTTTAGCTTTTGCCTGTCCATTAAAGCCAAGAGTGGCATTCCTTACATCTCTGGCCTGAGGAAGGGCATATCCTCCTGCTATATCAACTCCAAACTGCTTTAGTTTAAAGCCAACACCTCCGGTAATTACATATGTATTAAATGATGGCGTTTCCGGAATGAAGTTCTCGTCAGTGTATGGCGATTCATCATAATAAGCACCTAAACGTCCAAAAATCATATCCGTGAATGCATATTGTGTCCCCAACCTGAATGTTTTCGAGTTTTTAAAGTTTTTAGGAGACACAAGAACTGTTGGATCTGTTGGATTTGTTGTTGCAACAGGAGCCGTAGCAAAATCCAGAGTCAGTTTGCTGTATCTTTCCCATCCGTGGTAGTTAAAGTCAGCTGAAATCAACCATTTCGGTGTTACTTTATACGTTAAACCAATTGTATATTCTTCTACCAAAGGAAGTGTAGCTGTAAATTTATCCTGTCCTGTACTTGGGTCAAGTCCTAACAAAGGATAAATAGATGCTGATGGGAACTTAAATGTTGCAGTTCCTTTTTTAGCTTTCATATCTATGGGTGAACGGTAAGCAATACTGATGTCTAATTTAGGGTCAGGTCTGAAATAGAATCCAAATCCGTAACCACTTCCGCTTGCTTTTTCGTCTTTAATATTTAATTCACCACCAAATTGTGTTACCGCTTTATCCCAGTCTACTTTACCTTTTGCATAAATATAACTCGCCCCGAATGACATCCAAGGTGCCAGCTTAACAGAAACCATAGGCTGAAAATAAAAGCTCTTAAGCTCCAGCTTCTGAACCATTTCTCTTCCTTCCCAATCCCCTGGCCACTCGATAGTGCTTCCGAAAGGTGTTGTAAAACTGAAACCAACAGATAAATTCTCTATCGGCCTATAAGCAACCGCAGCATATAACGGAGTACCAATAGGATTATCTGTTTCTGTACTCTGCAAAGTATTCAAGTTTTGAAAAGTAACTTTATTACTTGCACCGAACCCTCCTGCCACTATACTCAGTTTGGAAGGAATGAATGACATCCCCGCTGGGTTAAAGAATGCCACACTTGCATCTTCGGCATGAGCACTAGTATGCGCCATTGCCAATTGTTTTACTCCCTGCAGAGATACCCTGAAGCCTCCTGCGTAAGATAAAACACCCGCCAATAAAGCAGTTGATACTAATATTTTTTTCATAGACTGTTATTATATAACCCAAATATAAAATTATTTTAGATACACCTGTTAATATTTCTTAATATTTTAAACAATATATTAAAAGAAAATTATGTTTAAAATAACACTTTATAAATACTTTAGGCTAAACATATATTATATAGCAACTTATCTACTTTTTTGAAAGGGTATATGTTTCACGTTTAATGTTAAACAATCCCTATTTTGAATATTTAGGTATTTTAGAATTGCATAAAGATAAATTTACATAAATTTGCAGGATTATAAAAAATAGTTATATGAGTTGTGGATGCAAAACATCCGGCGATTCTGCCCATTCTTGCGGACCAAAAAAAACCGCGAATGGCTGTGAAAGTGTAAATACCTGTGGTAATAGTTATAAATTAAGTGTTTTCGACTGGCTTTCTAACATCAATAATCCCGCATCGAACAAGTGTGACATTGTGGAAGTTAGATTTAAAAATGACAGAAAATCGTTTTATAAAAATGTAAACAATATTCCTTTACATATAGGTAGCGTAGTAACAGTAGAATCGAGTCCCGGACACGATGTAGGCGTTGTAAGCCTCACCGGAGAATTAGTAAAGATTCAGATGAAAAAGAAAAAATTTCCTGAAGAATCTATACTTAAAATATACAGGCAGGCTAACCAAAAAGACCTTGAGGTCTGGCAGGAAGCCAGAAAAAAAGAAGACAGCGTAAAGATTGAGGCGAGAAAAATCGCTCATAGAATAGGTCTTGAAATGAAGGTGACGGATGTTGAATATCAGGGAGACTCTTCCAAGATCACATTCTACTATACCGCAGATAACCGAGTGGATTTCAGACAATTGATCAAAGAATACGCCAGTGCTTTCAGAACCAAGATTGACATGAAACAAATTGGGTTCAGACAGGAAGCTGCAAAAGTTGGAGGTATCGGATCTTGCGGAAGAGAACTTTGCTGTTCGACCTGGCTTACGGATTTCAGATCTGTGAACACGAATGTCGCAAGATATCAACAGCTGAGCATTAACCCTCAAAAGCTTGCAGGACAATGTGGTAAGCTAAAATGCTGCCTGAATTATGAACTGGACAGCTACCTTGATGCATTAAGCCACTTCCCTTCTTCTTCAACCACTCTGGACACGGAAAAAGGAAGAGCATTCTGTATTAAAATCGATGTTTTCAAAAAGAAAATGTGGTTTGCTTATGTAGATAGTTCTATGGCATGGTATGATTTTGATATTGACCTTGTTAAGAAATTAATCGCTAAAAATAAAAGAGGCGAAAAGATCCTTCCTTTGGAAGATCTCAAGCAGCCTGACACCCCGATTCAGACCATCGACCTGATCCAGGAGAACAATGTGGACAGATTCGAAAAGAAGAACAGGGGCAACAACAGAAGCAGAAACCAAAACAGACCAAACAACAACGGACAAAACCAGGGACCAAAGAAAAACAGACCGGAAAGGGCTGAAAGATCCGAGAGACCTGACAGGCCAGACAGATCAGAAAATCCTAATGCTAATGCTGGAAATCAGCCAAGACAACAGCAAAAGCAACAGCCTAAACCGCAGCCAAAAGCCCAAACGGAAAAAACTGATACTTCTTCCGACCCTGAAAAAAAGCAAAACCCGAACAAGAAAAATTTTAAAAAGAAATACCCTCCAAAAAAAGATAAAAATGCGTAAAATTTTAGGATTATTACCTCTTATCCTTTTCTTTAGCTGTAATTCCTCCTCAGGAGAGAATGTCATAATGAATTCCGTTAATAACAAATGGAATAAGAAAAGTGAACAAAAATTTAATCTTGAAGTTTCAGATCCGCAGAATCCTAAAAATATTATATTTGTTGTAAGAAATAACAGCAGTTACCCTTACAGTAACATAAGATTTATTGTCAACTTCACCAATCTCCAGAACAAAAAAAGGGAAACAGATACCCTGAACTATGTACTGGCAAAACCAAACGGAGAATGGCTTGGTACAGGTTTTGGTGATACGAAGGAAGCATTATTTCAGTATAAAATGAACTATAAGTTTCCGGAGAAGGGGAAATATGAAATCAGCCTGATTCAGGCGATGAGAAATGACAACCTTCCGGGAATTGAAGACGTTGGAATAAAAGTAGAAACGGCTAAACCGTAACCATAAATGGAAGACAACAGACAAAATGCAGGAAATAAAGGGAAAACCTTCCCTCTTCCTCCCAAAAAAAAGAAAGATACCTCTTGGAAAAAATGGGTTAGGTTCATTTGGATTGGACTCATTGCGGTAATTTTAGGTATTTCAGGACTTTTCTTTGCTGTTTCTCAGGGATTTCTAGGAGAAATGCCGGACGTAAAGGAACTGGAAAACCCTGATATCTATGTCGCTTCTGAAATCATTTCATCTGACGGTGTTTTACTGGGAAAGTTTGAAAAGGAAAAAACACAGCCAATTACTTACAAACAGCTTCCTCCCTATCTTATCTACGCATTACAGGCAAAAGAAGATGAGCGTTTTAAAGAGCATTCAGGAATTGATTTAAAATCTATTTTGAGAGCCGTGAGATATGGTGGTGACAGAGGTGGAGGCTCTACAATCACTCAGCAGCTGGCTAAACTACTATTTACTAAAGAGCCATCTAAAAACCCCATCAAAAGGGTTATACAGAAACTAAAGGAATGGTCTGTTGCGGTAAGTTTAGAAAAACGATACACTAAGGAAGAGATTATTACACTGTATTTCAACAAATTCGATTTCACATACAATGCGAACGGTATTGAAATGGCTTCCAAAATTTATTTTAATAAACCAACTTCCCAACTTACTCTTCCGGAAGCAGCAGTTTTTGTAGCCATGTTAGAAGCTCCTATTGCCAATAACCCTATGAGAAATCCTGAACGTGCGAAACGAAGAAGAGATGTTGTATTACAGCAAATGTTTGAAACAGGTTATATAGATCAGGCAACTTATGATAAAGCAGTTAGTACACCTGTTGAGGTTGATTATCATCCGATCAAAAACATCAATGATGACTATTCTGCCTACTATAAATTCTATTTAAGAAAGGAAATCGACAAGTATCTTGCAGGCTATGAGAAAGAAACCGGAAAGAAACTTAATCTTTACAAAGACGGTTTGAAAATATATGTAACTCTTGATTCAAAAATGCAGAAATATGCAGAAGAGGCCATCAAGGAACATTTAACGGATCTTCAAAAAAGGTTTGATGCTGAGCAAAGAGGCAGAAAAAACAGACCTTTCTATTACCTGACGGATAAGCAGGTAACCAGCGTAATGACCCAGGCGATGAAGAGAACCGGCCGTTACAAACAACTGAAAGCCGCTGGAGTTTCTGAAGATTCTATCTTACTGGAATTCCATAAGCCAATCAAAACTTCCCGCTTTACATGGGCCGGTGAAGAAGAGGTTGAAATGTCCCCTTGGGATTCTATCAGATACCACAAACAGATTGCACAGGCAGGCTTAATGTCTATGGTTCCTGGAAGCGGTGACATCAAAGCATGGGTAGGTGGTATAGACTGGCAGCATTTCCAGTATGACCATATCAAACAGGGTAAAAGACAGGTAGGATCTACCTTTAAACCTTTCGTATATGCTACGGCAATCATGAAGCTTGGCATGACGCCATGCTCAACAGTATCCAACGGTACTTACGACCACAAAGGTTGGCATGTTCCGGGAAGAGGAGGAATGCTTACTTTAAAAGATGCCTTGGCCCACTCTCAAAACCCGGTAGCTGCACGTCTTATTGAAATGACAGGGGTAGATGCCGTTATTCAGACCGCAAGAGACCTGGGGGTTACAGAAGACATCCCTAGAAACAATACTATTGCTTTAGGTTCATCAGATATTACAATTTATGAAATGCTTGGTGCCTACAGTACTTTCGCCAACTACGGAAATCACAATAAACCGGAAATGATCTGGAGAATTGAAGATGCCAACGGAAGAGTGATCAAAGAGGTAAATGTAGAACCTAAAGAAGTAATGAATCCAATGTATGCCTATACCATGATCGAACTGATGAAAGGTGTAACACAATATGGTACTGCTTCTGGAGAATTGGGAAGAAGAGGAATCTCAAAAGGTGTGGAAATTGCTGCTAAAACAGGTACTACACAGAACAACTCTGACGGTTGGTTCATGGGAATCACTCCGAAATTAGCAACAGGAGCCTGGGTAGGCTGGGAAGACAGAGCCACCCACTTCTTCGGAACCGGGGAAGGTCAGGGTGCGAAAATGGCATTACCGATATGGGCAATTTTCATGAAGAAAGTATGGGCAGACAAATCTCTGGGAATTAGCCCTGATGATAAGTTCACCAGACCTTCTGACTGGAAAGACGGATGTTCGAATTTAAAAGGTCTAGGTGAAGGATATGGAGACGACGGAGGACTTCAGACTATTGATGAGATCAAAAATCCAAGACCGGTAGATCCAACGCCTAAAAACAATACAGAAAAAAAAGAGGAAAATATCAATGACAATCTTCACTCCACCGATGAGGTAGATTTCAATAAATAAATTCTCTTTTAGAAATACACAAGACCTTTCAATAATCTGGAAGGTCTTTTCTTTTATAATTAATATCTTTGATCTATGAATATTGAACAGATCAGACAGCCCTTTACCGATATATTTCCAGGAGACCTTTCCGGCAACCCAATGCAAAGAAACACTCCAAAAGTTTTATTTGCAACAGTAAAGCCGGCAGGTTTTGACAAACCAGAGCTTATTATTTTTAATGAAATTTTATCCGAAGAGATCGGGCTGGGAAAATATGAAGAAAAAGATCTGAACTTCCTCGTAGGGAATAATCTTCCTGAAAATGTAAAGACATATGCTACCACTTATGCCGGGCATCAGTTTGGAAACTGGGCAGGACAGCTTGGAGACGGAAGGGCAATACTTGCCGGAGAGATCATCAATAAGAATGGGAAGAAAACAGAAATTCAATGGAAAGGTGCCGGGGCAACTCCATACTCAAGACATGCAGACGGAAGAGCGGTTTTGAGGTCTTCAGTACGAGAATACCTGATGAGCGAAGCTATGTACCATCTTGGAGTTCCTACAACCCGAGCTTTAAGCCTTTCTTTTACCGGTGAAGATGTGGTAAGAGATATAATGTATAACGGAAATCCTCAGCTGGAAAAAGGTGCTGTCGTAATCAGAACTGCACAAAGCTTTCTCCGTTTCGGACATTTTGAACTGCTTTCTGCACAAAGGGAGTATAACAGTCTGCAGAATCTGGCAGATTTTACTATTGAAAATTATTATCCGGAAATCACAACAGACGGAATTCAGAAATACAAAGACTTTTTTAAAAGCATATGCACCAGAACAGCACATCTTATGACTGAATGGTTCAGAGTAGGATTTGTACACGGTGTTATGAATACCGATAATATGTCTGTTTTAGGCCTGACCATAGATTATGGGCCTTATTCAATGATGGATGAATACGATCTGAATTTCACCCCAAATACAACTGATCTTCCTGGAAGGAGATATGCTTTTGGAAAACAGGGTCAGATCTCGCAGTGGAACCTTTGGCAGCTGGCGAATGCCCTTCATCCGTTAATTAAAGATGAAAAATTTTTGGAAGAAACTTTAAACCATTATGGAACCTATTTCTGGGAAATTCATGATAAAATGCTCTGCAGAAAGTTTGGATTCGATGAACTTAGAGAAAGCGATGAAGACTTTTTCACCAGCTGGCAGGGGCTGATGCAGGAACTTCACCTGGATTACACGCTGTTTTTTAATCAGCTGGAAAAATTAAATTCAAATAGTGACATCAAATCTCTGTTTGAAAATATTTCTTATTCTGTTTTGAATGACGAGAAAATAAAAAAGTTGGAAGATTTTATAAAGGAATATAAATCAAGGTTATCATCCAACAAAATTTCAAGAGAAGAATCACTATCACTGATGAAACGATCAAATCCGAAATTTACACTGAGAAATTATCTTCTTTATCAATGCATCGAAGAGATTAATACCGGAAAAACGGAAATGCTCGAAAAACTTACCTGTGCCTTAGAAAATCCTTACGAAGAATTGTATCCTGAATTTTCAGCAAAAAGGCCCTCAACCTACGATGACACCACTGGATGTTCTACACTTTCCTGCAGTTCCTAACGGATGAAATATAAATTTTATTTACTTTTTTTGAATTATTAATATTCATATTGTTAATTTTTACTAATTTAGGAAAAAATTAATATTATGAAAAAACTTCTACTATCTCTAAGTTTAATGCTTATTGGAGCCGGTACACAGGCACAAACAGTATTATTAGATGAAAATTTTGATTCTTACACAGATTTCGTAATTACGGGATTTGGCAACTGGCAAACCTTAGATCTAGACCAACTTAACACTTATACAGGAGGAACAGACAACCCAACATGGAATAACGCTGGTGCCCCTATGGCATATCAAATTTTTAATCCTGCTGCTGCTGGTGTAACTAATGCAGCAACAGGAACAGAAGTGAGAAATTTCGATCCTCACAGCGGTCAAAAATATGCTGCTTGTTGGGCAGGTGTTCCAGGTATTGCTACTGCCAACAATGACTGGCTTATATCTCCTTCCGTAACATTAGGAGCCGCTTCTAATTCACTTTCATTATGGGTAAAATCAATGTCTAACTCGTATGGACTGGAAAAGTATAAAATTGGCGTATATGTTGGTTCAGGTACTCCTACATCTTCTGCAAATTTTACTATTATTTCAGGTGCCGCCGCATTATCAGCTCCTTATCCAAACTGGGAACAAAAAACATATTCTCTGGATGCTTATGCTGGACAAACAGTGCGTATTGGTATTCAGTGCGTTTCTGCTGATACTTACATGTTTATGGTTGATGATGTAAAAATCACAACTGGAACTCTTGCAACTGATGAAGTAGGAGCAAAAACAAAAGCAACAAACATCTACCCTAATCCAACAAAAGGAGAGATCAATATTAAAACTGATAAAAAGATTAAGTCTTCAACAGTTTTAGACCTTTCTGGAAAATCAGTATTGAAATCAACATCTGATAAAGCAGATATCTCTTCTCTTCCAAAAGGAGCATATTTGCTTCAGGTTGAATTTGCAGACGGAACAGCTACAACAGAAAAAGTAATTAAAGAATAATTACTTTCCATATAATCTTTAAAGCTCACCGGACATGGTGAGCTTTTTTATTTTATTTTTGCAAAAAACTGACACGTGTCTTTTATTAAAACAAAACTCACCAGCCTGTTAAAACAGGTGTTTCCATCTTCCTACACAGAATTGGCAGTATTCATGTTCTTTCTACTCTGCTATGGAATACTGGGCACTTATATTGCCCTTCATTACAGGATTATTTTTGACAGCAGAATTCCCTGGGATGCCTACTTCAGCTTTGATAACAAAGCGATTGTAATGACCGGCGGAAGCTTTGAGAGGCATCCTTTGGCCTATTATTTTTTTAATTGGGTCCGGGAGTTTTCTCTTTTCGTTTCGGGTGGAAAAATGGATGCAACATTCAGACTTACCCTGGCATGGCTAAGTAATATAGCTATAAGCTTGTGTATTGTACAGATATTCAAGTATCTTAAGAATATTATCCGGCTGCCGTTAAAGATTTCCTTATTGATTATTTTGTTTTTTGGATTTTGTTCTACGAATATTATCCTTTCTTTTACCCCTGAGAATTTCACCTATACGCTGCTGTTGCTGTGTATTTACAATTATTATGCAGCCATAAAACTCAGTAAAGAAGGAAAGATACCGGGGTCTGCGTTAACGCTTGCCGGAATTACGATCGGCGGCCTTACCATTACCAACCTTGCCAAAGTTTTTATCCCCGTTTTATTTGAAAAGAATGTTTTCAGAAGCTGGAAAAAATTTAGAAACGCAGTTTTCCGTGTCGTAATCACTACAGTCTGTTTTGTGTTTCTTTATTTACTCCGAATTGATTTTGAATATAAAAATATCTTCTCAAAAACCAACCAGCAATATGAAAAATTTTCCAATGTAGAATCTATTCCGGATTGGGATATGATGCTTTCTTATTTTTTCGGGGGCAGTATTTTATTTCCAAGCTTTATAACCACGGATAAGCATAATATGAAAGGATTTAATTTCAAGGGCCTTTTAATGGAGCCCTATTCATCCTCTTTTTGTTATGCTTTTATCATAATACTGCTAGTCCTTATTTTATGGAGCTATTTTAAAAATTTCAGAAATAAGCTGGTGCAGATTATAGCTTTTTCATTCCTGTTTGACATTGTGATTCACTGTATAATGCGATTCGGCCTGCATACTTCTTACATCTACGGAGGACACTTTATCTTTGTCTATCCATTGCTTTTGGGATGGCTTTTTTATGCTTATAGATCAAAACCAAAAATTTCATCATTTTTAATGGTAACAATGGTTATTCTATTTTCTTTTTTACTGACTAATAATATCTTTAGAATGTCTGACTTCTTCCAATTCTTAAATACTTATTACCAATAAAAAAAGCTGAGAAAATTCTCAGCTTTAGTTTATTTATTTTATTCTCATTATCTCGCTTCAGAACAGAAAATTCTATATTGTACAGCGATCGCAGATTTGAAATATTCTCTTATTTTGGACAGATCTGAAGCTGCACTTTGTTTCGTAAAATAACTTCCTGCAAGAATCTTATAATTCGGTCTTAAAGAAGCGTCCGTTTCTACTTTCAGGTTCGGGAATCTTTTTCTGAAATAAGATTTCACCTCGTTGGCCTCTTCATTACTTTTTACCGTTGTAATCTGGATTTTAAATCCTAAAATCCTCGGATTCTTACGACAAATCTCTGCATTAGTCAGCTCTCTGCTCGGTACATAAATCTTCGGAGGTTTTGAATTTGTCACAATTCCACTATCCGTACTATTTTCTCTCACCGAAGAACCTCCTGCAGTTCTGGAACATTTATCTTCGATCCCTCCCAAAGCAGTGCTTACTCTGGAATCCATAGTCATTATTAGCTCCGTTCCGGATAAAGTATCTTTTTGAACAACCTGCTGGGCACCAACACTATAAAACCCAAATAAAGATAATATTGAAAATATTTTGATTAAATTTCTCATTTAAACTTGTTTCTGCAAATCTATTAAAATTAAAAAATTATACCAAACAACACTATTTAGAATCAATACAAATTAAACGTAAATGATATTTTCCCTTTTCCATATACCGTTAAATTGCTGTTAAAAATATTATTTTTGCGGAATTGATTGGTTCAATATTTTACTAACATAAGATAATTTAAATGATTAGTTGGAGAAAGCATTATAAACAAACGTTGATCGCGATAGGCTTATTGCTATCAACCAGTGCTTCAATTTACGGGCAAGACGGCGATCCTAAAAACGGCGAAAAACTTTTCAAAGCGAATTGTACTGCATGTCACGCGCTGGACAAACAAGTAATAGGACCTCCTTTGAAAGGGGTTGTAGAACGAGTGAAGACAGAAGGTGGTGTAGACAGAGATTGGCTTCACAAGTGGATCAAAGACAACAAAGCTCTTAGAGCTTCTGGGGATAAATACGCCAATGAGATTTTTGAAAAGTATAATAAAACTGAAATGTTACAGTTTCCTAATCTTACAGAGAAGGATATTGATGATATTTTAGAGTATACAACTAATCCTCCGGCCGAGCCAGTTAAAACGGACGCAAAGGCAACAGCAACAGACGGTGCAGCCGCAGCACCGGCAGACAAAACAACAACAAGTGTTGTTATTATTTCTCTTATCGCAATAGCAGCTTTATTAGTTTGGATCTTAATTAAACTGAGACAATTGGTTAAATTAGGTCAATCTGAAGACTTAGCCGGACTTAACGAAACAAGAGTTAAATCTTTCAGCGAAATCTACGAGAAATACCACTACATCGGTAAAGCAGTACTGGGTATCCTTGCCCTTCTGGCCGCTTATGGAGTTTGGAACTGGATCATGTGGATCGGGGTTTACAAAGGATATAAGCCAGAACAGCCTATCTACTTCTCTCACAAAATCCACGCTGGAGAACAGAAAATTGACTGTCAGCTATGTCACTCCAGTGCCAAATACGGAAAAGTATCTGAAATTCCTTCCATGAACGTTTGTATGAACTGTCACAGAACAATTTCTGAGTATAACGCAGACCACTATATGGAGCCAGGAAAAGATAAAGCATTCTATGACGGTGAGATCCAGAAGATCTATGCAGCTACAGGCTGGGATCCTGCAAAACAGCAGTACACTGGAAAAACACAGCCGGTTGAATGGACAAGAATCCACAATATGCCAGACTTCGTGTACTTCAACCACTCTCAGCACGTAGTAGCAGGTGAGCAGGCGATCATCAATTCTTTCAATAAAAAGAATCCAAACAACAAAATTGATGTTGTATGTAAAGCTTGTCACGGAAAAATTGATACAATGAATGTTGTTCAGATGGCTAATGACTTCACGATGGGATGGTGTATCGAGTGCCACAGAACTACTGAGGTTGATATGAACAACGGTTATAATAAAGAATACTTCAAGAATCTACATGACAAGTTGAAAAAACAATATCCTCAGGATGGCGGTAAGATCACTGTAGATGCAATTGGAGGTCTTGAGTGTGGTAAATGTCATTATTAATAACTAAAAAATTAGAAGTATAAATGGCTTCAAACAAAATACAATTTAGAAGTATTCATGAACTTAAAGATCCGGCTTTGAACAATAAGCTGGCTCAGAAAGAGTTTCAGGAAGAAATTCCGGTAGAAGATTTCCTTGGAGATGCTGAACAGAACGGATCCAGTACTTCAAGAAGAGATTTCTTAAAAATATTAGGATTCTCTACAGCAGCCGTAACATTGGCTGCATGTGAAGCTCCGGTGATCAAAACGATTCCTTACGTGGTAAAACCACATGATATTATTCCGGGGGTTCCGAATTATTACGCTTCAACTTATTTTGACGGATTCGACTTCGCCAGCGTTTTAGTAAAGACCCGTGAAGGAAGACCTATCAAAATAGATCCGAACCCGGCAGCGGGCGATTTAGGAAAAACTAACGCAAGAGCTCAGGCAAGTGTACTTTCTCTTTATGATAATGATAAAGTAAAACAGCCTAAACTGGACGGTAAAGACGAAACTTTTGATAAAGTAGACAGTTTTATCCTTAAAGGTCTGGCAGATGCCAATGCAGCAGGTAAAAAGATCGTGCTTTTGTCACACTCTTTCCCTTCTCCTACCTTCAAAAAGCTATTTGCTGAATTCAAAGCTAAATATCCGACTGCTGAACTTGTAACGTATGATGCTTATCCTCACGCTGCGGCTTTAGATGCAGCTCAGGAAGTATTCGGACAGAGAGCATTGCCGGTTTATGATCTTAAAGGTTCAGAATTGGTTGTTTCTTTCCAGGCAGATTTCTTAGGAGATTATAACGCTTCAAGCTTAGAAACTTCTTACGCAGCAGCAAGAAAGCCAGGACCAAACATGTTGAGACACATTCAGGTGGAATCCAATATGTCATTGACCGGAGCTAATGCAGATGAAAGAGTTAGATTAAAACCAAGCCTTGTCAATAAAACTTTAGTAGAAGTTTACAACGCAATCGTAGGTGGTGGTACTTCTGATAAGACTGCTTCTGAAATTGCAAAAGAACTTCAAGCAAAAGGCAGCAAAGCTGTTGTTTTTGCTGACGGTTCTAAAGGAGCACAGGTTTTAGCACACTTAATCAACCAAAAATTAGGTTCAGTAGCTTTCACAGGTAAAGCGAACTTCCTTAAAGAATTTGATAAAGCAAGATACCAGGAATTCTTAGAATGGATAAATGCAGGTCAGGTTGGCGTATTGATCGCAAACAACGTAGACCCTATCTACTCCCACCCAAAAGGAGAGGTTTTCAAAAAATCTTTAGCTAAAGTTGCTTGTATAGTAGCTGTAGCAGATAAGAAAAATGAAATGTACAAAGCAGCGAAAGCTGTAATTCCTGTAGCTAACTGGTTAGAGTCTTGGGGTGATATTGAGCCTCAGACCGGAGTATATTCATTAATGCAGCCAACAATCCAGAAGATCTACAAATCAAGACAGATTGAAGAATCTCTATTGGTTTGGAAAAACGGAAAGAACAATGCTGCCAATAATTATTACGATTATCTGAAAGCCAGCTCTGCTTCTATTTTAGGATCTACTTCTTTCAACAAAGCCTTATATAACGGTATCACTACTTCAAATAATGCAACTGCATTATCTTACGCCGGAGGAAATGCTGCCCAGGCTATTGCTGAACTAGGAAACTTCAAAGCTTCTGAATTAGAATTAGTATTATACACCAAGCCTTCAATGGGTGACGGTACTCAGGCCAACAACCCTTGGCTTCAGGAATTACCGGATCCTATCACAAGAATGTCTTGGGATAACTATTTAACAATTTCTCCTAAAGACGCAGAAAAATTTGCGATTGAAAACGACCTTAATGCAAGAATGCAGCTGGATGGTTCTATCGTAAATCTTACTGTAAACGGAGTAACAATAAAAGACGTTCCTGTATTCATTCAGCCAGGACAGGCAGAAGGATCTGTAGGTCTTGCGCTTGGGTATGGTAAAAAAGACTCAGGAACTACTGCTGATACAGGGGTAAACGCTTATCCATTATTTGACGGTTCTAACTTAACTGTTTCAGGAGTTAAAATCGAAAAAACAGGAGAAGACCACGAATTCGCAGGTATCCAGCTTCAGAATACATTAATGGGACGTTACGAAATCGCTAAGGAAGTTCCTTTGGCAGAATTCTTAAACGTAGCATTTGATGATGAGCACAAAGGATGGAACAAGCCTTTAGAATATCACACCATCAGCGGAGCTCTTCCGGCAAGAAAGATTGACCTTTGGGATGCTTTCGATGATACGGACGGACCTCACTTCAACTTATCTATCGACTTGAACTCTTGTACGGGTTGTGGAGCATGTATCATTGCTTGTCAGGCAGAAAACAATGTTCCTGTAGTAGGTAAAGAAGAAATCAGAATGTCCAGAGATATGTATTGGTTAAGAATTGACCGTTACTATTCTTCAAGACAGAAGGTAGAAATATACGAAGGATTAAAAGAAGGAATGGCAGTACCTGAATTGTATGGTACGGCATTCGGAGACGGAGGTGCATTAAACCACCCTGCAGACAATCCGGACGTAATCTTCCAGCCGGTAATGTGCCAGCACTGTAACCACGCTCCTTGTGAAACGGTATGTCCGGTAGCGGCTACTTCACATGGTAAGCAAGGTCAGAACCATATGGCTTACAACAGATGTATCGGTACAAGATATTGTGCTAATAACTGTCCTTATAAAGTAAGACGTTTCAACTGGTTTACGTATAACCTGAATGACAAGTTCGATTTTAATATGAATAATGATCTTGGAAGAATGGTACTTAACCCGGATGTAGTGGTAAGAACGAGAGGGGTAATGGAGAAGTGTTCTATGTGTATCCAGGAAACTCAAGCTACAATCTTAGCTGCTAAGAGAGAGAACAGAAAAGTAACAGACAACGAATTCAAAAATTCTTGTGCTTGTGCTGCTGCTTGTTCTACCGGAGCAATGACGTTTGGAGACATGAATGACAAAGAATCTGAAGTGAGAGAATTATACTCCAGCAACAGAAGATATTATTTACTAGAGGAGATCGGCACAAAACCAAACGTGTTCTATCACACTAAAGTAAGAAACAGAGTAGAAAAATAAAGTTTAAATAATAAATAGGTAAAAAATGTCAGGACATTACGAAGCTCCGATAAGGGAACCTCTAATTATTGGTCACAAAACTTATCACGATATCACAGAAGATATTGCACGACCTATCGAAGAAAGAGCAGGTAAACTATGGTGGATTTCACTATATGCAGCCTTAGTTCTATTCATCTACGGATTTGGCTGTATCGCTTATACTATCGGAACAGGTATTGGAGCATGGGGGCTTAACAGAACTATTAACTGGGGTTGGGATATTACCAACTTCGTATGGTGGGTAGGTATCGGTCACGCCGGGACCCTAATCTCCGCAGTATTATTATTATTTAGACAGCGTTGGAGAATGTCTGTAAACAGATCTGCAGAGGCAATGACAATCTTTGCGGTTGTACAGGCGGCAATCTTCCCTGTAATCCACATGGGTAGAGTTTGGGTAGGATACTGGGTATTCCCATTACCTAACCAGTTCGGGTCTCTTTGGGGGAACTTCAACTCTCCTCTGCTTTGGGACGTATTTGCGATCTCTACGTATTTCTCAGTATCAACTGTATTCTGGTTCATGGGACTAATCCCTGACTTTGCAATGATCAGAGATAGAGCTAAAACTCCCTGGACAAGAAAAATTTATACATTCCTGGCTTTCGGATGGGGTGGTAAAGCAAAGCACTGGCAGAGATTCGAAGAGCTTTCTTTGGTTCTTGCAGGTTTGGCAACCCCACTTGTATTCTCCGTACACACCACGGTATCTTTTGACTTCGCAACTTCGGTTATTAAAGGATGGCACTCTACAATCTACCCTCCTTACTTCGTTGCCGGTGCTATCTTCTCAGGATTTGCAATGGTACAAACCTTATTGCTGGTTGCAAGAAAAGTATGTCACCTTGAAGAATATATCACAATGTATCATATCGAAATTATGAACATCGTAATTATCCTAACAGGTGGGATGGTAACTGTGGCTTACGCTACTGAATATTTCATCGGATGGTACTCAGGTTCAAGATTCGAAGACTTTACATACCTTTCTCCAGGTGCTGCTGTAGGACCTTACTGGTGGGCATTCTGGTCACTGATCATCTGTAACCTTGTTGTTCCTGCTTCATTCTGGTTCAAGAGACTAAGAACAAATATTATCTGGACTTTCATCGTTGCATTGATCATCAACATCGGTATGTGGTTCGAGCGTTTCGATATCATCGTTATCAACCTTTCGAGAGATTATTTACCAGGATCTTGGACTATGTTTAAACCAACGATCATTGATGTGGGTGTATACTTAGGAACAATCGGATTCTTCTCTGTATTATTCTTACTATACGCAAGGACGTTCCCTGTAATTGCACAGGCTGAATTAAAATCGATTCTGAAAATTTCAGGTGAAACTTATAAAGCAAAAGAAGGAGATGAGCACCACTAAAATTGTATACGGACTTTATGCTGACGACGACGATTTAATGAACGGCGTTAAGGCATTCAACGATAAAGGAATTGCGATAAACGAAGTTTATACTCCATTCCCGGTTCACGGACTTGATAAAGCTTTAGGGTTAAAGAAAACCAGAATTTCTGATGCCGCATTCTTCTATGCTCTTTATGGTGTTACCATTGGTGCTACTGTAACATGGTATGTAATGAATCATGACTGGCCTCAAAATATTGGTGGTAAACCTGCTTTTGACTGGGCACATAACATGCCTGCATTCGTAGTTCCAATGTTTGAATTAATGGTATTCTGTGCCGCTCACATGATGTCTTTAACTTTCCTAGTTAGAAACAAAATGTATCCGGGAGCTCCGGCTCAGAACCCAGATCCAAGAACTACTGATGATAAATTCCTTATGGAGTTTGTAACTGAAGACGTAGAGTCTGTAAAGCAGTTACTTATTGAAACTGGAGTTGAAGAAATAACTGTTAAAGACGCTTAAAATGAAAAAGAATGTATTAAAAATTACAGCTATTTTAGGTTTAGCAACGGTTTTACTTAATTCATGCGGACCAAAAGAAAATACACCATTGGTATATTTCCCGGATATGTATTTTCCGGTAGCTTATGATCCATTGATGAAAGCTCAGGATGCTTATTCAGATCATGAAAATGAAATCCCTGCTTTCGTTAAAAATAGCTTTGCAACAGGACTTGCTCCTGTAGAAGGTTCAGTTGCTCAAAATAAAGACGGAATTTTCGAAGAAAGTCCTCTTCCTAAAAATGTAGACGAATATAACGCAGGCTACGATGCTTCCAAAAAGATGACAGGATCACCTCTTAACCCTGCTAATGCAGCTAAAGATATTGAAAGAGGAAAAATGCTGTTTGATCGTACTTGTGCAACATGTCACGGAACTGGAGGCGATGGACAAGGACCAATTGTACAAAGCGGAGCTTTCTCTGGTGTACCTAACTATGCTGACAGAGAACTTACTGTAGGATCTGTTCATTATGTATTAACTAACGGTAGAAATGCAATGGGATCCTATGCTGGCCAGCTTAACCCTGGTGACAGATGGAGAGTGGCAATGTATGTGATGAATGCCTTCAAAAAAGGAGCGCCAGCACCAGCAGCAGCTACACCAGCTGCCGAAACAACAGAGACTACTACCGCAACTAAAAAATAAGAAAAGAAATGTATAGTTTTTCACCAAAATTAAAATCAACTTCTATAATCCTTCTTGTTGTAGGTTTAGTTCTATTTGCTATCGGTTTCTTCATGAATAAAGGAATGACTACTGAGAGAATAGAGCATATGATGGAAGCGGTTCATTCTGCCGGTCATACCGCCCCTACACACTCAAGTGAAATGGTAGGACCTCAGGACCATGCGTCTCATTTAGAGCATGCAGAGCTTCAGGTTCACAACCAGCCTCTGGCATCGCTGCATTTTGTAGCTGTCTTTTTCTTTGGAGTTAGTTGTGCTGTATTGTTCTTCTATTGTATTCAGCATGCTGCACACGCAGGTTGGCCTATTATTATTACAAGAGTAATGGAAGCTATTGCTTCTTATATTCCATATGGTGGTGCCATCCTGGTTATTATGATGATACTGAATATCACTCACAATGGCCACTTATTCCATTGGATGGATCCCGAATTGACAGATCCTAATTCTGCACATTTCGATGTGATTCTTTTCGAAAAGAAAAGATTCTTAAACATTCCTTTCTATGCTATCAGGACAATCATTTATGTAGTAGGTGCTTCTTTCTTTGCATGGAAACTGAAAGCTCAGTCTAAGAAAGTAGATGAAACTAAATCTAAAGTAGATTATCAGATGCTTTACAGATGGGCAGTAGGATATATCGCATTCTTCGGATTTGCTTCTGCTGCTTGGGCTTGGGACTGGTTGATGTCTATTGACCCTCACTGGTATTCTACAATGTATATCTGGTATTCAATGGTAAGCTGTCTTTCAAGTGGAATTGCTGTGATCATTCTTCTAAGTGTTTATCTGAAGAAAAACGGATTCTTACCTCAGTTCAATGACAACCACTTACACGATTTAGGAGTATTCCTTTTCGCTACAAGTATGCTTTGGACGTATACATGGTTTGCTCAGTTCATGCTTTACTGGTATGCGAACGTTCCGGAAGAGGTTAACTACTTCTTTGGAAGATTCCAGCACTACGGACCTACATTCTTACCAATGCTGATCATCAACTTCTTATTACCTTTATTGGTATTAGTAAGCAGCAGCATCAAGAGAAACTACAAAGTAGTAACAACTATGGCTGTAGTGGTTATTTTAGGTCACCTTTTAGATTACTTCAATATGGTAATGCCGGGAACGGTAGGACCTTACTGGAAAAATCCTGAAGTATTCCTATTAATAGCAGGAGCTGTTTTATTCGTAGCAGGATTGTTTATGTTTACTGTATTAAGCGCTTTATCTAAATTAAAGTTGATTCCTACAGGAAACCCATTCTTACATGAATCTGAAATTTATGAGTATCCTTTCTAAGGACTTGTAACAGAAATAAAATAAAAAAGACTGATTGTAATGATCAGTCTTTTTTTATGCAGACAGATAAACATTTTAAACTGTATCAGACAACCATTCTGAGTTTTGTGTGTCTTATAATAAAGATTGATGAATTATTTCAGTAAACCATAAAAACAAAATATCATTATGAAAAGAAGTTATCTCTTCTTCACCGTGTTCATTTTCCTGTTTAGCCTCATTCAGGCACAAACTATAACTTTTGTTTCTGAACAGACGAATAAACCTTTACCCAAAGTTTCAGTTTTCGGGAAAGATGGAAGCATCCTTGCTTTTTCTGATATTGATGGCAAAATTAATAAGCAGGCAATATCCCCTTCTCAGGAAAAGTTCCAATTGGTTTACAACAACTTTCCTGTTGCACTTCTCTCCTATTCAGAACTTAATCAGGATGTCATTAAAATAAATGATCAGGTTAAGGAAATAGAAACCGTACTCATCAAGAACACTAAGCCTGCGAAATATATTATGATCAAAGGAAATTTCAATGCTTATGTAACCGTGAACAGTAAATTAAACAGCTACGCAGATGGAATAGTTACCTATATTTTTGATAACAAAACCAAAAAACTGAAAAGTACAAATGTTGAGCAGTATAGGGTCTTCAGATTAGAAGTCAAAAACGAAAAGAAAGCAACTTCAACATGGGATTACGGTAACTCTTTGCAGCTTCCGAAACTCAAAAATGTAGGAAATCCTGAAGAATATAAAACCAAAAGAAATATCATCAAAGAATTAAAAGGAGAACGTAAAGATCAGATTGAGGTGACGGGTGCCGCTCTTCAGGAGAAAGAGTTTTCTTTATTTGGATTCAGATTCTATGATATCAGAACTATACTCAATATGTCTTTTGAAAAAGGTACAGAAAAAAGCCTGAAAGATTTCCTTGAATACAATGAAGTAGCTTTTGTAAAACTTAAACACAAAAGCGAACCAAATTACAACCAGATTATCCTCTACAATAACTTTTATCCTGCGGAACTTAATTTCAGTAATAACGACGATATAGAAAAAGTGAAATTTGATAAGGAAAACAGTAACTATAAGGCCAAGTATTGGCAGGAACCATCCTTCCCGAACATGCAGAGCATCTTTAGTTCATTTTTCAAGGATGATTTGAAAGAGCAGCAAAATAAAGATAAAAATTAAAATTTCAATATAAATCCGGAATCTAAAAGCGAACAAAAGAAAAATAAAAACTCACTATTAATAAAGGTTTTATTAAATTTGCAATAAACAAAATAAAATGAAAAAGTTTTCTTTTCTACTTGTTCTCAGCATGTTGCTATTTACAGCATGTAAGAAGGATCATGTAGATGCTACGAATACTAAAACACTGCAGTCAAGTATCAATGACATGACTTCCAGCCTTTCAACTATTAAACAGATCAAATTCAATGAAGCGCTTTACATCCTAAAGACGTTCGGTGTAGAGGCAGAAGGTGATGTAGAAGAACTTAAAGCACTGGGAAAGCTTATCGACGGAAAAAAAGTACCTGAAATCCTTAGACTGGCCGATGAAGTTGCACAGAAAAACGGGATTGAATGGGCCAGTACCTCTCCGCCTTCTCTTGGAGAAATGAATATCTTCGGAGATGACAAAGCCAAAGAAACCGACGCCAACGATGTAAAAGCAAACTCATTAAGCATTGTTACCAAGCCTACAGGTGATGATGGAAACGGCGCTCCTACTGCAATTCAGATCGTTCCTAGGCTTGTAGATGCTGCAGGAAATCCTGTTTCATTTACAGGTGCAGGTTTAGAAGCCACTTTGGAAGTCTTCAGCAACGGAGTAAAGCTTTCTACAGCGAAAAATCTTATGCAGGATAATAACTTTAAAGGATTTAATTTAAAATTCTCTTCTATTCCTGCAGCAAAAGTAGTTGACAACAAAATCGATATTACCGTTTCAGTAAAAACAACAGCCAAGACATTCAAAATGTCTAAGATCGGACTTGATGTAAACCCATCAGCTCTGAAAATTCCGGCTCCTCCGAAAACTGATTCAACGGCTGTAAAACAGGATCCTAACGCTTCAATCGATACAAACAATCCTACAGCAATACCAACTACGCCTACTGATCCAAACGCAGCATCAACTACTCCGGCTGCACCTAAACAACCGTCTGCAGATCCAAAAAATACAGTAAGTAAGTTTTTAAGCAGTGTAAACTCTCAAAACCTTAAGGCAGCCTATGAAACTTCAAGCAACCCTAGCTGGGGAAGCTATGAATCGTTCTCCAATCCAACTTCAGGCTTTGGATCCGTAAAAAACGTAAGTGTGAAAAACATCACAACCAATGCCAGCAACCCTAGCAGCGCAAGTGTAAATGCAACCTATGACGTTACGGATAAAAACGGAAAAACAACTTCTTTAAAGGTAACTTTCGGACTTAAAAATGTAAATGGAGACTGGAAGATTTCCAGCTATAAAATAAACCCGTAATTAATGGCTTCAAAAGAACTGATTAAAAAACTTGAAGAAACAATTGAGAATTTCCCTGATTTTCCTGTTCCGGGAATTCAATTCAAGGATATCTCACCCATTTTTCTGGACTCGAAGCTTTATAAGCATGTCATTGCAGACCTTGCCGCTTTCAGTAAAGGAAAAGTAGATGCAGTCTGCGGTATAGAAAGCAGGGGCTACCTGTTCGGAATTGCCATTGCAGTAGCTCTGGAAGTTCCTTTCATTTTAATCAGAAAAGCAGGTAAACTTCCGCCACCGGTGGCTTCAGAAAAATATGACCTTGAATATGGAAGCGCCATCATCGAAACTCGTGAAGGGCAGATCAAGCCAGGACAAAGAATCCTTATCCATGACGATTTACTAGCAACAGGAGGAACTACCGAAGCCGCCGCCAAACTTGTGGAAAAACAAGGGGCAAACGTTTCACAGTTCAGTTTTCTTATTGGTCTGAAAGATTTGAAAGGCCACGAAAAACTGAGAAAATTCGGGGCAGAGATTTATAACATCCTTGAATACTAACCTGTCTGAGCTAACGATATAACACTTCGACTCTGCTTAGCCTGACACCGCTTATAAAAAATACGATTAGAGAGTCATGCTGAGCGAAGTCCAAGCACCTATTTAAAAGTAAAATCAAGATTTAAATTACTCTTTTATAACATTTCATTAATAATACTGTCAAAGTATTTTGTAAATCATTCAGAAACAATTAAATTTGCATTTCAATTTTTAAGAATTTATGGCAAAATTGGGAAAGAATGCTCCAAATGAGCAAGAAGGTAAAGAAACGGTTGAGTTCTTTAAAGACCTTGACAGAGAGGCTTTAAACACTGAAAGATTCCTTGAGAAATATTCAAAGCAATTGGGTATTATATTCGGAGTGCTGGTTTTGGGTGTTTTAGGATTCTTTGCTTACAAACAGTTTGTAGTGGCTCCTAAGAACGTTGAAGCTGTAAAAAGTTTTCTTGCTGCTCAGAAAAAACAGACGGAAGGTAAGGATAAAGAAGCTTTAGGCGGGAAATCTGCAGCCAATCCGGGTTTTTTAGGAACATATAATGAATATTCAAACACGAAAGTGGGTGAACTTTCTGCTTATAATGCAGGTTTATTAAAATTCAAAGAAGGAAAATTCCAGGAAGCTTACGATCTTTTAGACAAATTTTCATCTGACAACAAAACACTAATGGCATTGAAATTCGGTGCTATGGCAGATGCAAAATCAGGACTTAATAAAAACGATGAGGCTCTTTCCTTATTAGATAAAGCGTCAACTGCTTCTGATGATCCTTATACCACTTATTATTTCACAAGAAAAGCAGGTATTGTAGCATTAGGATTAAAGAAAAATGCAGAAGCTAAAAAATATTTCTCTGCAATTGACGAGAAGTATCAGGACTATGATAACGGAATGTCTGACTCTTATATTGAAATGACTAAATACTTTTAAAAAATGGCAACAGTTAATCTTTCCGATTACAAGCCACTTCATATAACAAATGCCGAAGATTTTTCTATCGGCATTGTTTTTTCTGAGTGGAATGATTTTGTAACTTACAATCTTCGTGATGCAGCCCTTGAAATCCTTGAAAAAGAAGGGGTAAAACCAGAGAACATTAAGCTTTTTCCGGTTCCGGGTGCTTTTGAGCTGAACTATGCAAGCATGCAGCTATGCAAAGAAAGAAAATACGATGCAGTCATTGCTGTCGGGTGTGTAATCCGTGGTGAAACCCCTCACTTTGATTTTGTATGCTCTGCTGTAGCACAGGGAATCAAAGACTGTAATATTTTAACAGATACCCCTACTATTTTCTGCGTATTGACAGACGACAACAAGGAACAGTCTATAGCCAGAAGCGGCGGAGACCTGGGGAATAAAGGCGTAGAAGCAGCAGTAACTGCCCTGAGAATGATTGATTTTAAAAAGAATATATCAGACAAAAAGGGAAACATCGGTTTCGGGCATTCTTAATCTTTATTACATCTTAACACTATACAGGGCTATTTTTAATAGCCCTTTTTTAATGATATTCGGCATTCCATCACCCTTTTAGCTTACTATTTAAAATTACAGAATAAGTTAAATCTTCAATAAAAATTTAAAAAAACTATAATAAATATCATATTTCCACTTTTTTTATTTAAAAGTTATATACAAAAACTATCTTTGCGCGAATTAACACAGACTATTGTACATGTTTCAAGGTAAAATAAAACCATTCCTATATTTAGGGATTTTCTATCTGGTCATTTCATTGATACTAAGGATCGTTTTTCTATTCCACCCTATTACAACTTCGGGCTTTGGTTTTTTTGAAATTATTAAAGTCTTATCCATCGGTCTGTTAAATGATATTTTTGTTTTTACTTTAGCCAGTACATTATTGGCAGTTTACTTTTTATTCCTGTCAAACTCCAAATACAATAAGCCATACGGACATATTATTTTCGGAGCATTGGTTCTGCTTTTCCTATACATTTTACTTATTCCAAACAATATTTTCGATCAGTATGGAGGATCTGTTACAGAAGTAGTTCTTGCTTTTGTAGGAATCAAAACTATTTTCTTCGGTCTGATGCTTTTTCTCCCTTCAAAAAGGATCAGGATCCGGAATGTTCTGTATTTCATCACACTGTTGCTGTATGTTCTTCTCATTATCTTTAACGCTGTAAGTGAATACTTTTTCTATAATGAGTTCGGGGTGCGCTATAACTTCATTGCGGTAGATTATTTAATTTACACCAATGAGGTTATTGGAAACATCATGGAAAGTTATCCGGTTATTCCTTTATTTTCAGCCATTCTTATCATCACTTTAGCCATTACGTGGTTTATTTATAAAAAGACAAAAGATGAGCTTTTAGAGCTGCCAAATTTTAAACAAAAAATGGTATTGCTGGGAACTTTTACTGTTTTGTCCGGCATTAGTTTTTTAGGAGTATCTTCATTAATGCATATCAGATCAGACAATGTTTTTGCTGATGAGATTGAAAATAACGGACTGCCAAAATTTTATTGGGCCTTTACCCACAATGAGCTGGACTATTTCCAGTTTTATCCGCAAATTACCCAGCAGGAAGCTGAAAAAAACTTTTTAAACCAGTATGCCGAGCCCTCATTATCAAGAAATGTAGCCTCAGAACATCCGGAACTTAAGAAAAATGTGGTGCTGATCTCTATTGAAAGCTTATCCGCTGATTTTATGGAACATTATGGAGGTACTTTAAGAATCACTCCTTTCCTGGATAGCCTGGCAGACCGTTCTATACTGTTCACCAATCTTTATGCTACCGGAAACAGAACCGTAAGGGGACTTGAAGCGTTAACACTGTGCATTCCTCCTACCGCAGGGGAAAGCGTCATCAAAAGAGACGATAACAAAAATAAATTCACGACGGGAAGTGTATTCAAATCCAAAGGATATGATGTAAAATTTCTGTATGGAGGCTACAGTTATTTCGATAATATGCAGGACTTCTTTGCCGGAAACGGTTATGATATTGTTGACAGAAACAATTTTAAACCCGAAGAAATCACCTTTGCCAATGTCTGGGGCGTTGCCGATGAAGATATGGCTAAAAAAGCAATTCAGACTATGAATGCTGAGGCCAAATCCGGCAAACCTTTTTTCAATCATTGGATGACGGTTTCCAACCACAGACCTTTTACGTATCCTGACGGAAGGATTGATATTCCAGGAACAGCAAAATCCCGTGACGGAGGTGTAAAATATACTGATTATTCACTTAGAATGTTCTTTGAAATGGCTAAAAAACAGGATTGGTATAAAAACACAGTCTTCGTGATCATTGCCGACCACTGCGCATCCAGTGCAGGGAAAACAGAACTTCCTATGGACAAATACAGAATTCCGGCGATGATTTTTTCAGAAGGTTTCATTCAGCCTCAGAAGTTTGATAAGCTGATGTCCCAAATCGATATCATGCCAACACTTTTCGGACTGCTGAATTTCAATTATACCTCTAAATTCCTTGGCCAGGATGTCTTCAAAAAAGAATTCCAGCCAAAAGCTTATATCGCCACTTATCAGGATCTCGGCTTGGTAAAAGACGGGTATTTAACGATCATTTCACCCATTAAAAAGGTAAAACAGTATTCTTTACAGCTTGAATCCAGCAGCCTCGCTCCTGAATTCAAGCTTTATTATCATGAAAAACTAATGAAGAATCCTGAGCAGAAACTGGTCAATGATGCTGTTTCTGCTTATCAGTCTACATCATTCTGGCTAAAAGAAAAGAAACTTAACCTATAAGGTGAGGAACAAAACGGCTCTGGTTATTGGTGATCAGATGAACACTTTCTCTGATCCCGATACCGGCAGGTTCCTGTCCTATCACCCAGCTGCCAATCACCGGATAATTGTCATCAAAGTTGGGAAGGTCAAATAACTGCTGGTAAATAAAACCATCTTTCCCATAGACACCATCGTTCTCCTCAACCGGAATATTATTTTTATGCAGGATTATATTAGCTCCTTCTCTGGAATAAATTGGCTTTTTAGCAAAGTCTTTCAGATGCTTGGGCTCAAAATAAGATTCCAGCAGGTAAGGATGATTGGGATACATCTCCCAAAGGATCGGTAGAAGTGCTTTGGAAGAAAGTAAAATTTTCCATGCAGGTTCAATCCATTGGGATCTGAAACCGTTTTTCACTAGCTTTTCTCCAAAACCGTCTGCAAGAATCCATTCATAAGGATAAAGCTTGAAAATATACTCCATGATTGACCGGTCACCGGCGACGAATTCTGAAATATCCTCAGCCCAGCCGATATCCTGAACAGGAATAAATTCTGTATCAAATCCCGCCTGAGAAGCACAATCACGCATATATTCCGCATTGGTGACATCTTCAATATTGGTAAGAGATGCAAAATAAATATGGTGCGGGTTCATATAATTTTTAAGATGCTTCCAGTATCCCACCAGTTTTTCATGAATGGAATTAAACTGATCTTTATAGGGAAACAGCTCTTGGAGCCAGTACCATTGGATCACAGATCCTTCATACAGCGAAGTAGGCGTATCAGCATTAAATTCCAGTAATTTCAAATTTTTGCCGTCAAAACCAAAATCGAACCTTCCGTAGATTGAAGGGTGATCTTCTTCCCAGCTTGTGATGATATAATTTTGGAACCATTCGGGAATATTGAACTTTTCCCAAAGGTTTTTTGCTATAATATGATCTACAGCCTCCAGGCACATATGCCAGAGTTCTGCAGTCGCGTTTTCTATTGTATTAATTTCCTCCGGGCTGAACTGGTAATAATGACTTTCATCCCAATAAAGACCATCCAGAGAATGGTACCCAAACCCTAAGTTCTCTAGTTTATGCTGCCAGTTTTTCCTGAACTGTGACTGAATTCTTTCCATAATTTATGATGAGGCACTAAAGCCGCTTCTTCCCAATTGCCCTCTTACTACATTTCCTTTGAAATTATTTCTTCCGATATTGGATTTGCTGCTTATCGCATCACTGTAATAACCGGCCTTCTGATAAGATCCATAGCTGTAAGCCCCATACGGTCTGAACGCATGATAAAGAAGGACTCCCGCCAAAAAACCATGACTTCTCGTGTAAGAAGCTGTAGTGTCAGACCTCATATAGACTTTCTTTTCTTTTTGATCTTTCGGCTTTTCCTGGGAACAGGCAGCCAACACACCCGTTACGAAAAGTAATTTTATAGAACTGGACTTTTTCATTATTGAACCGTTATAAAAAATTCATAGTCTTTTTTCGTTTTGGCAATATGGTCATTGCCGTCACCGTCTTCTCCAGCAACAAGGGTGTCTCCCAAACCAGGGATAGTATCTTTTTTAATGATCTCTTTAAAAAGCTTTTTGTCTTTCCATATCTTGTGTCTGGTAATAAGAATATCCGCAGTATCCAGGTGCTCAACAGATAGTACTGTTTCAATAGAGCCAGTCTTATCTACACTATTTACTTCATCTTCCTTTTCTTTTTTACAAGCTGTAAGTGCCATGATCCCAACCGATAACAGGCAAAGTTTAATTTTTTTCACGTGGGCCGTAATTTTTCACAAAAGTAGTAATTTAGTAATGATATTATTTTAAATTTACAGGGCAAAAAAAATTGTTATGAAATGGACAGACGATAGAGGCGGGAACGTAGACGACCGCCGTGGTTCTGGTGGTAATGGAGGTATGGTTGTAGGTGGAGGCCTCGGAACTTTAATTATAGCTGCGATTATTTTCTTTTTAGGAGGTGATCCTTCAGGCATTCTGAACTCAGGTAGTATACAATCTTCCGGAAATGGGCAACAGCGGGAACTTACAGCCGAAGAGCAAAAAATTGGAGAAATGGTTGATATGATGGGTAAATGGAACATTGTTACCTGGAACCAGATCTTTAAAGAAAATGGCATGACATATACAAAGCCGGGGATTGTTCTTTTTGAAGAAACCACACAATCCGGCTGCGGAACAGCACAATCTGCCATGGGGCCGTTTTATTGCCCAGCAGACCAGAAAATCTATATGGATATGAGCTTTTTTAATGAACTTCAACAAAGATTTGGAGCCAAAGTAACCGAATTTACTGTTGCTTATGTTTTAGCTCATGAAGTAGGACATCACGTGCAAACTCTTCTTGGAACCACACAAAAGGTAGACCAGCTGAGAAGAAGCGGAAGATATCCTGAGGCAGAAATGAACAGAGTTTCTGTTGCCACCGAACTTCAGGCAGATTTTTATGCTGGTGTTTGGGCAAAAAGAACAAATGATACAAAAGGTATTCTTGAACCGGGCGATATACAATCTGCCATAGATGCAGCCCAAGCTGTTGGTGATGATAATATTCAAAAAAGATCTCAAGGCTATGTAAATCAGGAAAGCTTTACCCATGGATCATCTGCACAACGTAAAGAATGGTTTATGAAAGGATATAATACAGGAGATATTAGGCAGGGAGATACTTTTAACCAACTTTTAAAGTAATCTGTTGTTATAAAAAATTTCTAAAAATGTTGTGAAAATATCGGTGGAGGAATGAAACATACACCTTGGTACTCGTATAATGTCGAATATAGAAGACCCGGAGCTTCAGCTTTGTGGATTCAGAAACCAGAACATTTGCTCACAATTTTATGTATTGCCCTGATCATTCATTTATAATAAAAATTTCAATATTATTGCAATTATTAAAAAGTATGTGGACATACAGAATTAATGTATTACAATAAAATAATTTAGAAAAAACACCTATAAAATACCCCTGAAGAATTCTCCAGGGGATTATTTTTTACTGCAGTTCGATAGGATTGCTGTTTTTCTTGGTTTCATTCTTCACCCTCTCCTCCATTCTTTTCCTCATATCAGCAGGGTTCTGATTTCCACCCCTGCCGCCACCGGATCTTGGTGGTGCAGAAAAACCTCCCCTCCCGCCACTCTGCATGAATGACATTGGATCTGTTTTAAATTTTTCCTGCTGTTTCAGGTAATCCGATCTTTTTACTTTCAAAGTATTTCCAAACTGGTTCAAGGTTACGATTTCAGCAATTTTATAATTCTTCATTAAATCAAAAGAATAATCACCTTTATCATCCTCTACTTTCACAATCAGGCCAGGAAGTCCTCCAAACTTATACGGTCCATCCTGATAAGGTAAATCCGTAGTAAACCAAGCTGTCCATATTCTTCCGGCAAACTCCGTCGTTGCTTTCTGAACTTTATAATCTCCTATCTTCGTTGTTTCAGAAAACATTTTCCAGTTCAACGGACGGTCTTCCTCATAAACATAGACATCCCTTCCTATCCTATCCTTAAAATAGGTCTTTTGGCTGGCTTTATCTTTTTCTACAGAATAATTGATATTGGTTCTCACCCCTTCCATCTGCTCTCTGCTCACGGAACCTCTGCCTCCTCCACTCTGGAAAGCTTTCTGCAGGATAGAATCTCTCTTATATCTGTTTTCTGAATAAAAAAGAGACTTTTCAGCGGAGATATCTAAATATGCATTTTCAGTTTTAATTTCATTTTTATCTTCCGCATCCGGTTTCATGGTAACCTGATAAACAAATCGGTTATTCTGTGCGGAAATATGCTGCATTAACAGCGCTAAAGCAATGATGCCTATTTTTTTCATTATAGAATAAATTTATTGTTTGGATTTCAAAAGGTTAACAAAGTTAAGCCATCAATAATAAAAATCGATAAAATAAAATTCCCGATTTTTATTTCCTAATTATTGTACGTATTTTTGCATAATTAAATCATTCTAAATAAATACAATGATAAAAGTATCAGACCAAGCAAAGGCAAAAGCCATCCAACTTATGTCGGAAGATGGTTTCAACCCTGCTGAAGACTATATAAGAGTAGGGGTAAAAAGTGGAGGATGTTCTGGTTTAGAGTATGTTTTGGGATTTGACAATCAAAAGACAGACGCAGATCAAGTTTTTGAAGACAATGATGTCAAAATTATTGTTGAGAAAAAGTCTATCCTTTATTTAGCAGGAACAATCCTTGAATATTCAGGAGGATTAAACGGAAAGGGGTTTGTTTTTAACAATCCTAATGCATCCAGAACGTGTGGTTGTGGAGAAAGTTTTTCTTTATAATTAGAAGTTAGAAACCGGAAGTTAGAAATGAGCACATTGCAAAAACTGACTTCTAAAAACTAACATCTAAAATCTATTAAAATGAGTAAATATACTGAAGACGACTTAAGAGTTGATCTCGAAAATAAAAAATATGAATTCGGGTGGGAAACGAAGATAGACTATGAAGAGTTTCCAATCGGTTTAAATGAAGATATCGTCCGTGCGATCTCCGCGAAAAAAGAGGAGCCGGAATGGATGACAGAATGGCGTCTGGAATCTTTCAGGATCTGGCTGAAGATGACAGAACCAACCTGGGCAAATATCAAATACGAAAACCCTGATTTTCAGGCTATTAAATATTACGCCGCACCGAAAGCGAAACCTGAATTGGAGAGCTTGGATGAAGTTGATCCTGAATTGTTGGCCACTTTTGCAAAATTAGGAATCAATATCGAAGAACAAAAAAGACTTTCAGGAGTTGCTGTAGACATCGTAATAGATTCCGTTTCTGTGAAAACCACTTTCCAGGAGACTTTAATGGAAAAAGGAATTATTTTCTGTTCCATTTCAGAAGCCATTAAAAACCATCCTGATTTAGTAAGGAAGTATCTTGGAAAAGTAGTTCCAAGAGGAGATAATTTTTATTCAGCACTGAATTCCGCAGTATTTTCTGACGGAAGTTTCTGCTATATTCCAAAAGGCGTAAGATGCCCGATGGAGCTTTCCACTTATTTCCGTATCAACCAGGCAGGAACAGGACAGTTCGAAAGAACGCTTGTGATTGCTGATGAAGGAAGTTATGTTTCTTACCTTGAAGGCTGTACAGCCCCATCAAGAGACGAAAACCAGCTTCACGCAGCTGTTGTGGAACTGATCGCAATGGATAATGCAGAAATTAAATACTCTACTGTTCAAAACTGGTATCCGGGGAATGAAGAAGGAAAAGGTGGAGTATTCAATTTTGTAACGAAAAGAGGACTTTGCGAAAAAAATGCAAAAATCTCCTGGACACAGGTTGAAACAGGATCTGCCATAACATGGAAATATCCTTCCTGTATATTGAAAGGAGATAATTCCATCGGTGAGTTCTATTCTATTGCGGTGACCAACAACCACCAATATGCAGACACAGGAACAAAAATGATCCATATTGGAAAAAATACCAAATCTACGATCATTTCAAAAGGGATTTCTGCTGGAAAATCTCAGAATTCATACAGAGGACTGGTAAAAGTAATGCCTTCTGCAAAAGGAGCCAGAAACTTCTCCCAATGTGATTCCCTGTTGATGGGTAATGAATGCGGTGCACATACTTTTCCTTATATTGAAATCAAAGATCCTACTGCCCAACTGGAGCATGAAGCTACTACTTCAAAAATCGGAGAAGACCAGATCTTCTACTGTAACCAGAGAGGGATTGATACAGAAAGAGCTATAGCTCTGATTGTAAATGGTTTTAGTAAAGAAGTATTGAATAAGCTTCCAATGGAATTTGCCATTGAGGCTCAGAAATTATTGGAGATCTCTCTTGAGGGTTCTGTTGGATAATAATATAAACATTAAGAAGTTAAGCATTTTGCTTTCTTAAAATTTTAATGTTAAAGAAGGAAGGAATTGATAAGTCAATTTTTTTGAAGAAAATTAAGTATAACCAAAGCAGAAGTAACCCAGCTTTCTTATGATATCATAGGATGTGCCATCAAGGTCTACAAAGAATTGGGGCCGGGTCTGCTGGAAAGTGTTTACGAACTATGCTTGGCTTATGAATTAAAAGAAAAGGGATTGTATTAATTAATTTTTATACGGATAATATTACTAAATCAATGATTTCTTTAATAAATGAATATTTTGGAAAACTTAGTGAATAGTAGGAAAAAAACGAAAGCATTAAGTAGATTGTAAAACTTAAAGATTTTAATTCAAATCAATTTTATTGGTTTGCTTAAAAAGAATAATACGTTAAGATGAACTTGACTTCTTAATGTTTAAAATAAATTAAAAATAGTATTTCATTCGCAGACTTCGGTACATTTGTAATTAATGGTTAGGATTACAAAAGACAAAAACGTCAGTCTGATCTTGCGATAAACTTGAATATATGTTAGAGATAAAAAACTTGCACGCCAAAATTGAAGATGGCGCAGAAATTTTAAAAGGTATTAATCTTGAAATAAAACCGGGGGAAGTTCATGCGATTATGGGACCGAACGGAGCTGGAAAATCTACTCTTTCTTCTGTTATTGCAGGAAAAGAAGATTATGAAGTTACGGATGGTGAAATTCTTTTTCAGGGAGAAAACATCAGCGAAGATGCTCCTGAAGACAGAGCGCACAAAGGGATCTTCCTTTCTTTCCAGTATCCAGTGGAAATTCCGGGAGTTTCTGTAACCAACTTTATTAAAGCTGCCTTAAACGAAACAAGAAAAGCAAATGGATTGGAGGAAATGCCGGCCAAAGAAATGCTTGCCCTTATCCGTGAAAAATCTGAGCAATTAGGTATAAAAAAAGATTTCCTTTCGAGATCACTTAACGAGGGTTTCTCCGGAGGTGAAAAGAAAAGAAACGAGATCTTCCAGATGATGATGCTTAATCCTAAACTGGCTATTCTTGATGAAACGGATTCAGGATTAGATATTGATGCATTAAGAATTGTCGCAGATGGTGTGAACCACTTTAAAAATGAAGGAAATGCGGTTCTTCTGATCACTCACTATCAGAGATTGCTTAACTATATCCAGCCTGACTTTGTTCACGTTCTTGCCAATGGGAAGATCATCAAAACCGGTGATAAATCTCTTGCCTTAGAGCTTGAAGAAAAAGGCTACGATTGGCTTCTTAACTAAGAAGCAACTCTTTTCAGCAGGGATTTTATCAATCCTTTCTGAAGATGCGGAAAAACCGCAGTAAATAGTATTATTTCAAATATATAAAATAAGGTGTGATGGCCGAAATATCAGTAATGGCTTTATACGATCAGATTATTGACAATCACGGTGAATTTTTGGAGAGCCTTCGTCACAGATTTCTGGATGAAGATAGAAAAACTGCTCTTCAGAATTTCGAAAACTTAGGTTTTCCGACAAAAAAAGACGAAGAATATAAATATACCAGCATCAAAGAGATCACAGAGAAAAACTATAATTTTTTCCCTAAAGAAAGTCATAATATTACCAAAGAACAGCTGGATCAGCTGCATTTAGGTGAAGAGAATTTTGACTGGATCGTTTTTGTAAACGGTAAACTTCATAAAGAACTTTCAAAAGTTTCTATTGAGAATGTAGAATTTCTTTCATTCAACTACGCATTGAATGATGAGAAACACAAAGAAGTATTTGATAAGTATTTCAATACCATTGCTTCTAAAGACACTGCTTTTACGAACTTAAATCTTGCCTATTGCAAATACGGTTTCTTCCTAAAAGTTCCGAAAAATGTAGTGATCGAAAAACCGATCCATATTTTCTACATCTCTCAAAATCAGGAAGAAAACACATTCTACAATACAAGGAACTTACTGATTGTAGAAGAAGGAGCAAAAGTTGAGGTTATAGAAAGTCACCATAATTTTGACAGTACGTATGTACTGACGAATTCTGTGACGGAAATCTTTACGTATCCCAATGCAAAAGCAGACTGGCATAAGCTTCAGAATGACAACAACACGTCATATCTGATCGACAGTACTTTTGCAAGACAGGAAAAAGACAGCTTAACTACTGTAAATACTTTCTCTTTCGGAGGAAAACTGGTAAGAAACAATCTGGATTTTATTCATAACGGAAACAATATCAATTCGTTTATGAACGGAATCACGATTATTGGAAAAGATCAACTGGTGGACCACCATACAGCAGTTCACCATAATTTTCCGAACTGTGAAAGCTACCAGAATTACAAAGGTATTTTCGATGGAAATGCACACGGTGTTTTCAACGGAAAGGTTTTCGTAGATAAAATTGCCCAGAAAACCAATGCCTACCAACAGAACAATAATGTATTGCTAAGCGAAGGAGCTACCATTGATACCAAACCTCAATTGGAGATCTTTGCAGATGACGTAAAATGTTCTCACGGATGTACAGTAGGCCAGCTTAATGAAGATGCACTGTTTTATTTAAGAGCAAGAGGAATTTCCAAGAAAGAAGCTCAGGCATTGCTTTTATATGCTTTTGCCAATGATGCCATGCAGAACATCGACATTGAACCGCTTAAAGAAAAAATCTCAAAACTTTTAGCTGAAAAGCTTCAGGTTGATATAGAATTTTAAGACTAATATAAATTGATATCAAAAAGCACTTCGAAATGAAGTGCTTTTTTTATTAGGTGAGATGGGAGTTCGAAGCTTGAAGATGGTTATTCAAGTCGAATCTAAGCTCTTGTTCTTTTCAAGAGATAATTCCTTTATTATACTGTCAGAAACTATAAGTCTACTAGTAACTTCCAGCCTCCCTCCTCCGTCTTATTATTTCAGCCAGGACTGATTATCTTTCTTATCGGAACGTTTCTTTCCATTATCGATATTATATGCGAATCCCACTCCTAAAGTCTGCTTAAGCTGTGTTTTTTGGATTTGGTTATGATCATACAACAGATCCAGTGTAATATTCGTTGAAATAAACTTGTTGATCTTCATATTAAGGATTCCGCTGTACCCAAGCACCAAATGATCAGGATGGTCAAGATAGTTTGAAAATACCGATGCAGTATTGGTCAGGTTGATATTTTCCATGATCTTGATCTTATAGATAGCCGTACCCAGGAAACCGAACTGGAACAGAGAAGAATCTCCATCATTCTTAAGTCCATAAGTTCCTGCGGTCTGGAGATCTTCGTCCAATACAAATGTCCATCTTGCATTGGCAGGGCGAAGTGTCATTGTAAAGTTGTCATTGGGACGGTATGTAACACCGGCACCAATATTGAGATATCCCGGAGCCATAAAATTGGAGATCTTTTTAGCATCAGGATTATTCCCATCTTCATAACCTCCTGCAAACTGAGTCTGAAGGCCTATTCCTCCAGAAAGATACCAGTTTTTGGCAAATTCGCGCCCGTAATTGGTGGAAAGATTAATCACATCCTGTGTTTTTCTGGTTCCGATACCTTTTGTGTTATTCTGCCCATACCCCAGAATGATGATATTCTCCCAGAGATCCTTCCCTTTTTCATAAGTAAGGTTATAATTAACCCCGGCAAGCCATCCAACATTGTTAGCTCCTCCACCAACCCAGTTTGAAAAAGCTGCCTGGTTGAGCATTAATGTATTTTGCCCCTGTACAGACCATGCTTTTACGGTGTCTGTTTTAGCAACATCAGTTTTGACTTCCTGAGCCATTGTGGTGATTCCAACAAAAATGGAAACGGTTAATAAAAGTTTTTTCATAAATAAGGATTTTCGTTACAAAAATATACATATAATTTTTGTTAAAAAACTAATCACTCGTATTTGAAATACTGAATTAATATTTAGTGCACTAAAAAACAGCAAATTACATCTTCGAAACAGCCACAAAAAGCAAAAATGAACTTATCTCTACTTAAAATTATATTTATTGTTAAAAAAAAGCGCCTCATATTGAAGCGCTTTCCTATTGAATGAAATTTAATAATCTATTTTTTTATCCACCACTGGCTGTCTTTACGATCAGAGCGTTTTACTCCATTATCCAAAGTATAGGCAAATCCTATCCCAAGCGTTTGCTTCAGCTGTGTTTTCTGGATCTGGTTATGATCGTACAGCAGATCCAATGTGACATTAGATGATATGAATTTATTGACTTTGAAGTTTACAACAGCTCCATAAGCAAGAACCAGCCGTTCCGGATGGTCCAGATAATTGGAGAATACAGAAGCAGTATTGGTTATATTAATATTCTCCATTAGTTTTACTTTGTATAAAGCCGTTCCCAGGAAACCAAACTGTAAAAGTGAAGTATCACCATTATTTTTTAAACCGTAACTTCCTGCGAACTGCAAGTCTTTATCCAGAACGAAAGTCCATCTGGCATTGATAGGACGCATGGTTATCGTAAGATTGTCATTAGGCCTGTATGTGATACCCATACCGAGGTTCAGATAACCGGGAGCCATAAAATTAGAGATTTTTTTAGCGGCCGGATTGTTTCCATCTTCATAGCCCTTATAAAACTGTGACTGTAATCCCGCCCCTGCAGAAAAATACCAGCTATTAGAGAATTTCCGCCCGTAATTAGTAGAAATATTCATTACATCCTGTGTTTTCCTTACGCCAAGCCCCTTAGTATCATTCTGTCCGTAATTCAGGGCAATAATATTTTCCCAGAGGTCATTATCTTTTTCATAAGTTATATTGTAATTTACTCCGGCAAGCCATCCTACGTTATTAGCTCCTCCACCAACCCAGTTTGAAAAGGCGGCCTGATTGATCATCAGAGTATTTTTTCCTAGTATTGACCAGTATTTTACCGTATCTGCGACTATCGAATCTTTTTTCAATTCTTCTTGTGCACTTGCATAAATTCCCATAGAAAAGGAAAGAATCAATAAAAACTTCTTCATTATTTTATATGATTTTCATTACAAAAATATTAATATAATTTTTTAAACGTGAATATTGGTCTATAAAAGCTTTAAAAAAATTAAAATCTCTTCAATAGTCAAAAACTGGCCAGTTTAATACGTTCAATGTCAAAATACTAGGTTTAGAATATTAAAATAGAAACCTTTTGTCTTAAAATAAACACTAGTCTTGGAAATACATCGACAAAATTTCCGAAATTTATCATTGGCTTTTGATTTGACGTACCATCGACATGTTTAAAGATATAATTTCCAAAAGAGCTGTTACAACCCCTTTGCTGATGCTTTCAGCCATGTGGTTCGGCTACTTTCTGCAGATGCAGGGCTTTTTTCAAAGCTGTTTTGGGGCTATAATACCTCTATTGCCAGAAGGCTTACTGGGAGTCATCACCTCTCCTCTTCTGCATGGAAATATTGACCATATCATAAGCAACTCTATCCCTGTAGCTATTCTTTTGTTCCTTTTATACCAGTTTTATCCGTTAATTGCCAATAAAGTCTTTATTATTGGCTGGCTGGCAACAGGACTGCTGGTCTGGCTGCTACCTCCGATAGACATTCTCACCGGCAATTACATATATACCTGTACCATTGGAGCCAGCGGAGTGGTATATGTCCTTGCCTTCTTCCTGTTCTTCAGCGGAGTTTTCAAATGGAATATGAAGCTTCTTACTATATCGCTGCTTGTTGTTCTCTATTACGGCAGTTTGGTATGGGGTATATTTCCTGAGGAATTATTCTACAATCTTCAGGAACCAAGCAAAATATCCTGGCAGGCCCATCTTTCGGGAGCTGTTGTGGGAAGTATCATCGCTTTTGCCTTTAAAAATGTAGGCGACAGAAAAAAGAAATATATCTGGGAATTCCCAAACTATTACAGTGAAAAAGATGATAAACTATGGCAGGAGTACAAAGAAAATCACCCGGAGGATTTTCTGGAACTGCCTTATAAAAAAAGAGATGACATCTGGGATCATTTGGATGAATTAAGAAAAAAATAAAATGGAACTGGAAGCTCGGAGGTTGGAAGTTACTATTAGACTTAGTATTTCTGAAAGTTATCGAAAATTCTGGTGAGCTCTATTAAAAAAGTAATAAAACAGGCCTATGGCTATTCATTAGGTGATCAATAACTCACCTCTTCAAACTCCAGGCTTCCTGACAATATTTTACTCGGGTTATTTTATTACATTTGAGAAAACACACACATGATCACTGAAGAACATTTCTATGCAATCGCCCTACGCGAATGCAGCTTGATTGGAGATATTAATTTTCAAAAGCTTATCCATGCATTTGGAAGTGCTGGAGAAGCCTGGAAGAAAGCAAAAAGGGAATTCAGCAAAACAGATGGCGTAGGAAAAAAGACTGTAGCCGATATCGGAAATGAAGAATATCTGAAATTTGCAGAAAACGAGATTAAATTCTGCGAAAAGAACAATATTCAAATCAGGCTGCGACATCTTAAAGAGCTTCCTTATCTGCTTAATGAATGCGATGATGCTCCTGCAATTCTCTATCAAAAAGGAAATTTTGACGATTCTTTACAGAAGATCAGTATTGTAGGAACACGGAATATGACTTCTTACGGCAAGCAGTTTATCGTGGATTTCTTCGAAGCCTCAAAAAATTCTAAATACATATCCGTCAGTGGATTAGCTCTTGGCGTGGACAAAGAAGTTCATGAGCAGTCTATTCAGTTTAAAATCCCTACTATAGCAGTTCTTGCTCACGGTTTTCATACGCTCTACCCTTCCAAAAACAAAAAACTATCTGAAAAAATCCTGCAGGAAGGTGGCACTTTAGTAACAGAATTTAATTCTTCCCGCAAACCGGACCGGGAAAATTTCATTCAAAGAAATAGAATCATAGCCGGGATTTCTCCTTCAACGATAGTGGTAGAAACTGGATTCGGTGGCGGGTCAATAAGTACCGCATCTTTTGCCAACGACTACAATCGTGAAGTTTTCGCCCTTCCCGGAAAGATAACAGATCCATACAGCCAGGGATGTAACCAGCTGATATTCCAGCATAAAGCAGCTGCCATTTCTACTGTTAAAGGGCTCGTAGATTCAGTTGGGCTCAATCATTCAAAAGAGAAAGTCGCGGAACTGTTCCCATATAGTAAAACAGATGTACAACTTACTGACAGTCAGGAAAGCGTATATCAGTTGATAAAAGCCCATCCTCAGGTATTTCTGGACGATCTTGCACAGATGATTTCGGTACCGTCTTATAAAATTCTTCCTATAATTTTAGAATTGGAGCTTTTGGGGAAAGTAAAATCATTTTCCGGGAGGCAATTCATGGCAATTTGAGAATTAACGATTTCTTAATATTGCATTATTTGAGACGTAACTTTTAATTTTTAACAAAGTTTGATCATAAATTATCAATTTAATAATATTTCGACACATTATTATTTAATTTTTAACAATGTTGAAATACAGTATTGTGAATCTTGAAAAAAAAATTAAATTTGTTGACAATAATATTCAACCCTAATATATGGAACAATATAATATTGACCAGAAAATCCAGGAGTTTATTGCCAAGATTGAAGCAAAAAATCCTAATGAACCAGAATTTTTACAAGCCGTAAAAGAAGTAGCTGTGACTGTAATTCCGTTTATTATGACTAAGAAGGAATATACAGGCATGAAGCTGCTTGAGAGAATGGCTGAAGCTGAAAGAATCATTATCTTCAGAGTTCCATGGGTTGATGACAAAGGAGAGATCCAGGTAAACAGAGGTTTCAGAATTCAGATGAACTCTGCAATCGGACCATACAAAGGAGGAATCCGTTTCCATCCTACTGTGAACCTTTCAGTTCTTAAATTTTTAGCTTTCGAGCAGGTATTTAAAAACTCACTGACTACTCTTCCAATGGGAGGAGGTAAAGGAGGTTCGGATTTCGATCCGCAAGGTAAATCTGATATGGAAGTAATGCGTTTCTGCCAGGCTTTCATGACTGAGCTATGCAAGCATATTGGTCCTGAAACAGACGTACCTGCAGGAGACATTGGTGTAGGAGCAAGAGAGATCGGATACCTTTTCGGACAATACAAAAAAGTAAGAAACGAATTTACCGGAGTACTTACAGGAAAAGGCCTTGCGTACGGAGGTTCACTTATCCGTCCTGAAGCTACAGGATACGGTGTGGTGTACTTCGCAGAGCAGATGCTTAAAACAATCAACGAGACTTTTAAGGATAAAATCGTAAGTGTATCAGGCTTCGGAAATGTAGCCTGGGGAGTAATCAAAAAAGCAACTGAGCTTGGTGCTAAAGTGGTAACAATTTCTGGCCCGGACGGTTATATCTATGATAAAGACGGTATCAGCGGAGAAAAAATTGATTATTTATTAGAACTTAGATCTTCCGGAAACAACAGGGCTGAAGACTATGCTAAAAAATATCCTTCTGCTGAATTCCACGCTGGAAAACGTCCTTGGGAAGTGAAATGTGATGTAGCATTCCCTTCTGCAACCCAAAATGAACTGGATCTTGAAGATGCTAAAGTTTTGGTAGAAAACGGATGCCTTTGCGTTACCGAAGCTGCGAATATGCCTTCTACTTTAGACGCCATCAATTATTTCCTGGATAATAAAATATTGTTCTCGCCTGGTAAGGCTTCCAATGCCGGAGGTGTTGCTACTTCAGGTCTTGAGATGACGCAGAACTCTATCCGTCTTAACTGGACTTCTGAAGAGGTTGATGCAAGACTGAAGGAAATTATGATCGGCATCCATAAAGCTTGCAGAGACTACGGAAAAGACGAAGATGGCTACGTAAACTACGTGAAAGGGGCAAATATTGCCGGCTTCGTGAAAGTTGCAGAAGCAATGCTGGCTCAGGGAGTGGTATAAAAATAAATAAAGGTTGGGAAAATTCCCAGCCTTTTTTGATATAGCCTGTTCCCGGGATAATGGGAAAAAAGTAAAAAGTGAAAGGAGAAAGCGCAGTACATGTTACAGCGCTTTTTTTATTGTATCAGATGTAAAAAATTAAAACATTAATGGATATCTTCATTTCAGGTATTCATCAATTTCTATATTCCTGTTTTCATTGTTGCCATCCTCGATAGCTTTCAGAATCATTTTAATTTGAGCTTTACCAATTACATGTTTATTAAAAAACACATACTCAATAGCTTTTGTATTTCTGATATCTTCCAATGGATTTTTAGAAAGGAGCACCAAATCTGAATAGTAGCCTGCTTTTATCTTCCCGGTCTTGCTTTTCATCCATTCACCAGGCTCCACCGTAGCAGAATAGATGGCCTGTGAATTGGTCATTCCGGATTGAGATAAAGACTCTAATTCATCGTGAAGAGCAAACCCGGGAACAACCGTGGCAACATTAGCATCAGTTCCGGCCATAACAGGGACATGATGATCCACCAATGCTTTGGTCATGATGTGAATCGCTTCCACATAGGTCTCCCAAAACGTCAGTGATAATTTTTTTGCTTCAGGTGTATCTTTTCCATCATATTCATAGCCATTTTTACCGGGTAACCAGCCCATTTTGTACAATGGCGTTCCTTCAATAATTTTGGGATTAGCATATTTTAATTCTATTGCTTTAAGCTTAGATTTCAAGTCAAACCGCTGGGCTAAAAAGCTTTTGCATAACCAAACGGTTGAAGTAACACTTACCTTATTTTCTTTTAGTTTTTTGGCGATCTGATGTGACCGTGTTTTTAAAAAACGGAGATATTCTTCGGGATTTTTAGAAATTGATTTTCCGAATTCATCAATTGTTTTAACGGTTATCTCTTCAATATGAGCGACTTCCTTCTGTCCTGAGTGAGAAAAGGTTTCTAAATCAACCAACGGTATGTGCCCAATAACCGGTATCTTATTTTCTTTAGCCATCCCTATTGTTGTTTTAAATATTTCCGGATTCACAAAACCGTACATTTTGATGGCATCATAGCCCTGCTCCTTTATTTTCTTTATGGCTTTTTCTGCATCTTTTTTATTGGAATAATTGACGGACTGTCTTGTCCAGCTATAATAATAACCCGCCAGACCAGCCTCACTAAATATAGGTGGTGAAGCAACAAACATCCTCGGCCCCAAACCGTTTTTCCGTATTGATTTCCGCCATTCTAAAATCTCCGGATTCCCGGCCATTTCCCTGATGTAGGTAACCCCATTCGTCAGATACAAAAACAAATCATTTTTACTTTCTTTTACATGAACATGGCTGTCTACAAGACCCGGAATAAGATACTTCCCTGTACCGTCAATGAGGGTAGCTTCCTTATTCACGGGTTGATTGGCGTCAAGCTGAAGAATGAGTCCATCTTTCATAAGGACATTCTGATTTTTAATAAAATGAGTACAATCTTCTGAAAGGACATTGACATTTCTAATTTGTACTAATGGTGATGGCTTAATAAATGAAGAAAAGTTAATAACCCGGGTAGATTTACCCAGGACTTTATTGAGTTCATGATCTGCCCATAAAAAAATACAGCCCATCATGCACCATCCTATTGCAGATGACCATACAATTCTCCTGATCCAAAGCTTTTTCATACAATATTTATTCTTAATCTGGAAGGCAAAATAAAAACAAAAACACCGTTCAACAAGGTGATATGAAGGATTAGGGATGAAATACGCGGTTTTAGGTACGGAAATTATAAGGACAACAAATGTTCTCTGTAATTTTTAGAGACAGGAAGTTCAATTTGAGTAAGCGAAATGGTATCCGCATTTTTCCAGGCCTTAAAATGAGAAGGATTGATGAGGTGTGAACGATGAATCTGAATCAAAAAATCAAAATCATTCTGAATCTTTTTAAGTGTGCTGCGAATGAGTTTTACCTTTACTTCATTTCCTTCTACAAAGAAAATCTCAACATAATTCTGAGCATTGGAAACACAAATCAGCTCATCTTTTTTAATTTTTAAAATATCCAGCTTATTGTCTCCCCTAATGATGATAATGTCATCCTGTGCAGGAATTAATGAAACTACATATATTCTTGCCAAAACTATGATGGGCGTTGAAATTAAAGCTGATTTAAGAATGATGGTCTCTAAAAATTTGATAAACCCATATCCTCCATTCAAAATAGGGCTCTTATAAAGACAATATGTGCCTATCCAAAAAAGAAATTGAAAAAAAACAATGCTTATTAATTCAAACCCAATGTTCCATTTTGCCAGTTTCCCATAAACCTTTTTCTGCAGCAAAGCAATAACCCCATAACACAGAAATGCAATGATGCTAAATCCAATACTAATAATGATCCATACCTTAAAACTAATGGTTCCGTCGTCAAACGGTCTGATAAAAAAAGCAAAAATGAAAAGCCACATACTCAGGAAAACTCCTATCAGTAAGTGATGCTTAAGGGAAGGGTTTAATCTTTTCATTGAATAAATCAGCTTGGCCCGAATGATCCGGATCTATAATTACATCTGAAATATACGTAAATAATATACGGGTTGATTACTTCAATTAATGGATAACAAAAAAATCCTGAGACATTTGTCCCAGGATTCCCTTTCTACTTTGCTCAATATTTACTACTTAGATGACTTTGCTTTTTTCTTAGCTTTTCTTTCTGCTTTGGTTGTTTCTGAAGGTTTCGTAGCATCTGTTGTGGTCTCCGCCGTAGCATCAGTTGTTGCAGCCGGAGTCGTTGCATCTACCGTCGTAACAGTTGTTGTGGTATTTTGTGTTTGAGTACTGGTGTCTGTAGTAGTGCTTGGTTGTGTATTCTGCTGAGGCTGAGTGGTCTGGTTATTAGACGTATCGGCTGGCTTTTGTGGTTGTGTCTGGGCCGATACTGCGATTACACCGACTAAAGTAAACGCTGCAGTTAAAACTAACTTTTTCATAATGTAATATTTTAAATGGTTGTTTAAATTAAACGACACTCTATTTACTAAATTATGTGTAACGGTCTTATTTAACGCACTTTATAATTATTTAAGATATTTTTACACGAAGTATTATTTTGAAATATTCTTCATCATTCTTTCCACAAACTCAAATGCAGCCGGGCATATGACAGTATTTTTCAGCATTAAACTATTGATCTGGTAGATCTTTTTACGATCCGTATGCGGATATTCCCGGCAGGCTTTGGGCCTTACTTCATAGATAGAACAGGTATTGTCTTGATTCAGAAAAAAACACGGAAGACTCTGTAGCACCTTATCGTTATCTTCATCTATCCTTAAAAATTTAGCTTCAAAATCAGCCTGTTTCATTCGCAGATGTTTTGAAATGCGCTCAATATCTTTTTCGGTATATAAAGGTCCCGTTGTTTTGCAGCAATTAGCACATTGCAGACAATCAACTTCATCAAACACTTCATCATGGGTTTCCTGAACAATATAATCGAGGTTTTTGGGCGGTTTCTTTTTCAGTCCGTCCAGAAATTTCTTATGTTCTTTCTGCTTCTGTAAAGCCTGTTTTTCGTAAAGGTCTAAATTCATTTATTTATGGTCTCCAGCACAGCTGGAAGATCTGCTTTTTGATAGTCATTAATTTTATCCAGATCCAATATTGTTGTCTGGTCATTATTATCCGGATAGTACATTGGAGCGAACTTAGCTCCGTAGACAATTTCCTTCGATACATAGGAAGACCTCTGAACTACCGTATTGGAAAAGACTTCATCAAATGCCCGGACCTGAACGATAATTTCAATATCCGTGCTCTTAAAATCATCTTCAGAAAAGGCGTAGAAGGGTGAATCTTCCTTTATTTCATGAACTACTGTCCAGTTCAGTGCCAGGGTGTTAATCTTGCTCAGATGGGTCTTTAAAGAATAAAAATTACTTTTTGGAACTCCATTTTCGATCACTTCAATAGCTGTTGAAACAATAACATCCGCGTCCGTCAAAGCATTGTTTTTATAAGGAGCCAGCCTGAGCATCAAAGCTCTTGATTCTTTAAAAGGGGCAATAACTGCAATATCCGAAAACCTGAGGTAAGCTCGCGGTCTTGAGAATCTTCCATAAAAAAGTCCGGTTGCAATGGCAAAGGTAAGCAATCCCAGGAAAGCTTCAAAGGTAGCCACTAAGCTTGCAGTAAAGCCCACGGGTGCAATCCTTCCGTAGCCTACTGTTGTAAAGGTTTGGGAACTGAAGAAAAATACATCGATAAACTCGTTAAGGGGATCACTTTTATCAATTCCGGTAAGATGTTCTACTCCAATGAGATAATAAATCATTGCAAATACCAGATTAATCAGAATATAGGCGACCATCAGGTAAGATAAGAAGCGAAAGGTAGACAGATTCAGCATGGTGTGGTACCAGCTCAGCCTATTAAATACATTCACACCTCTTCGCTTTACATTCGGAAGACCGTCCTTATTGATGAACCTTCCGGATGCATTGCTGCCAAACCCGCTGTTTTCGGTATTTTTCTGACGGATTTTTTGTCTGAAGCCTCTTGCCATTGTTATACTATTTATTTTTATTAACTAACTGTAATAAGCTAATTTGTTTTTATCAGCTGGGTCTTTTTATGATGCAAATATAAATTATTGTTTTCATGAAATTTATCAAGCTGTTGATTGAATTTTTAATCTGATTTTGCAGTACATTTGAAATATGAAAAAATTAGAATCAAGAGAGGATATTGAGCATCTTGTTAATTCATTTTACACGAAAGTCGTTAAAGATGAGACGATTGGTTTTTTCTTTAATGATGTGGCCAAAGTAGACTGGGACAAGCACCTTCCAAAAATGTATTCGTTCTGGGAATCTATTCTTTTTGGGCAGATGAGCTATAAAGGAAACCCTATGGCCGTTCATTTTCCGATCAATGAAATTCAGGCTATGGAACAGAGACACTTTGATCAGTGGCTGAAGCTTTGGAGAGGAACCATTGAGGAAAATTTTGCCGGAGAAAATGCAGACATGGCCATATATAAATCCGAAAACATCGCCAGGCTGATGGCTTTTAAAATGGAACAGGTGAGGAAGCTGTGATATACGTTTGAGAATCGGAAAGTTTGAAGGTGAAGATTTATTATGGAACGATAACCGTAAAAATGTAGGCTGCGAGATTCACCAATAAAACGGTTCCGTACAGGACATTTGTTTTACCACGGCTTAAAGAAAGCATTACTATAAATACGGATAACGAAAGAAGGATAATATCTTTTTTATCAAGTCCTAAAACCAACGGAATGTCATAAATGATACAAACGGTAGATACTGCCGGAATTGTTAAACCGATACTTGCCAAAGCAGATCCCAATGCCAGGTTTAAGCTGGATTGTATCTGGTTACTTCTTGCAGCACGTATGGCGGCCACTCCTTCAGGAAGAAGTACAACACCTGCAATAATTACCCCTACCAAAGACTTCGGAGCGCCGATACTCTGTACCATTCCTTCAATGGTTCCGGAAAGCCCTTTGGCCATCAGGACAACAATGATCAGGCATACTACCAGAAAACCAAAGCTTATGAGCGTCTTTTTCAATGAGGGAATATAATGTTCTTCCGGATGTTCATCAGGAACGATAAAATAGCTTCTGTGGCGCACAGTCTGCACCATCAGGAAAACTCCGTAGATCACAAGACAGGCAACGGATATAAAAATAAGCTGTGCCTCGTTATAGAAGGGCCCGTTGACACTTGAGGTAAAGTTGGGAAGGACAAGGGTAAGGACAAGAATTGAAACAATGCTTACCAGATAGGTCGTAGCTGAGGTCCTTGCAAAGAACTGTTCATGATATTTTACACCGCCTATAAGGATGCAAATCCCCAGAATTCCGTTAAGAATAATCATTACAGCAGCAAAAACAGTATCTCTGGCCAGCGTGATCGCCTGGTCTCCACTGGCGACCATCAGTGAGATGATAAGCGCAACTTCAATAATAGTGATACATAGGGCAAGAATAATGGTTCCGAAAGGTTCCCCCACTTTATGAGCCACCACTTCCGCGTGATGCACTGCGGATAAGACACTTCCGGTGAGCAGTATCCCTGCGATAATATCATATAAAATTCCCGCTCCCATCAGTCCGGAGAAATAATACCCTACAGCAAGGACAGGGAAAATATACGTATAATGTAAAAATTCTTTCAATCTCATAAAGTGTCTACAAAATATAAAAAATCTATGAAATTTGAAATATCAAAAGATAATATTAATAATATTTTAATCCAGATTAGGCCTTTTTCTTCTTTAATAAGGTAAGGAACTTTACGATCATAGCGTTTAAAGTTATTCGAAATCAAATTTTGTGAGACCTTTAAAAATTAATTCCCAACAATAGCGTCTATCTTCCCTCCTCCTAATAGATCCACAAGTTAAAATCCAGAAAATCCGTCAGCATATGAAACAAAAGACCAATGGCCACAATTCTGGTATTTCCTTTAAAAAAGAGCAGCAAAAAATACACCGCAATAGCATAATAGGAATGTAAAATGTGAAAGCCTATACTATTTCTTGATGGATCAAGAATAGGATTGGCAAAAAGATGGTCCAGATCTACAAGCATGGTAGCCAGCATAATAATATAGGATTTCTTCCAGTTTTTATGAAAAAAGGTAAGTGCTATAAAAACCGGAAAAACCAGATGTAAAAAATAATGTATGAATGTTTTAAGTAATACAATGTCAGATAAATTCATTAATACTCAGTCAGTTTTTTAGGATTACGGAGCTTTTACCATCTTAAAATTAAAGGTAATTCACCTTTCTTCGCTTTGATCTTCACCCAATAGTTCTGGGCTTTATTCCCATAAAATATATACTCTATATCGGTAAGCAACTTTTTCTCTGCCGGTGATAAAATACTTAATGAAGAGATCAGCATCGGGTTGTTTCTGACGAAGATATAGTTTTCTTTGAGCTTTGGGGATAACATGATTGGGTTTCTAGTAGATTTTATAACAAATCCGCCATTATTCTTCTGTATATGATTAGGCAGAAAAGGGATCGCAGTGAATTGATCCTTAGCATTAATCCATTTTTTTCGTTGAAAATATTCTCTTGTTTTTTCAGGAGCCGGACTTTGAAGATCAATGACATAGTTGGGCTGAATAATTTTCTGAAAGGTCTTTTTCTCTATTTCATTAAAATTATCATCGTAACCGTAACTGATGATGGTATCATTCACCTGCTCAAGATCAGCGGTTGCTTTAAAATAGCTGATTTGGACAGAATCCGCGAGGGTTTTATCAAAAAACCGGGTATAATTCTTGACATTCTGAGCATCCAGCTCAACCTCTAAAAAGTGGCTTTTCCTCTGAATATCAGCTACAATGGAAGCTAAAGACCCTATTTTTGATATATTTTTTACTTCAATTTCATCCGCTTTCAATTCAATAGTAAAATTCTGAATCTTCTTTCCGGAAATAAAAGAGATACTTCCTAAAGAGTTATTGATAAACCGGTCTGCATTCAGGAACTTTTTTTCAGAAGATAGAAAAAGCTGTTGGTTAATGTTCCCAAAAGCTGAAGCAGAAGTTCCAATGATTACATTTTCACCTTCAATTTTAACGAATATCTGATCTTTCTGGAATACGTTTTTTCCTTTATTAACAAATTGAAGGCTCTTTAAATAAGCTGAGAATTTTTGCAGGTCTTCTAATTCAACCACGCTGTACCATTCTGAAAATTTATTGCCTTTGATATGGAATATCTGTACAAAATCCGGGATTTTGATTCCTGAATTTTTTAATGGAATCGTTTTTTTATCTTTCGTTTTATTTTCTATCCATTTTGAGGGATGGGCAATGAAACTTGAAATATATTGTCCCGTTAATTTTTTCACATCAATCAAAACAACGGCATCTGCATTTTCAGGAACAAATTTTAATGTTTTGTTTTTATAGAAAAAGACAAAATAGAACGCAGCAGCGAGTAAAAGAGTTAACGGGAGAATAATTTTTTTCTTATTCATTTACAGTATTTGAGTCTTTTTTTCCTCTTCATTAATTTTATAAATCTCATCAAACAGGTCAAAGAAATACATTAAGCTGTTTTCCGAAGAATTTTTAATGTTATAATCTATTTCTGTTTCTACGCTTTCTCCTTTCACCTCTGTTTTATAATACATTTCACCCACATTTTTTCTGAAAAAATCCAATGATTTTCTTTCGGAAGGAGTTTTAAATTCTTTTTCTAAGCCTATTAAAAGTTTCTGAATGTCCAACCTTCCGGATAATGGGTATTTAGATGAATCTTTCGCCCACTGTTTAGAAACATCAGACTGACTTTGAGGGTTGATATTGTCTGTAGAACTAGTCAGGTAAACGATACCGTCTTTTACCGTCATGTACAGCTGATCCATGTATCCGCCTCCTTTTTCATCTTTAAATGAGTAAAAGTTTCCGATTTTTGAGAATTTCTTAGACAAATGTTTATTGGTAGCCATTACATTGAAAACACGGCTCCAATAGCCTTCATTTTCTGTGGCAAAAGCAAACGTAAAATTGGGAACAGCTACATCTTTGGTTTTCTTAACTTCTTTTTCATTGTAGTCATCATCATATTCGTAATCTGTATACTCTACTTTTTTGGACTTTAATTCGTTCAAAACAAAGATTCCGTTACCCGGGGCTATTTTGGTGATGGCCTCTTCATCCAGAACAATTTTCATAGTTTCCATCATTAGCTCCATTTCTTTTTTATATTCGCCATCTCCTGTGTCCTGAAGAAGGTCGTACATCAAGTCAAAAGATTTGGCTCCGTTGACATTTATAACGTAATAACCGATACTTTTTTCGTTGATCAACGCTGCCAGCTTTTTGTTTTTCTTACCTTTATAAACGGATGAAATCGTCTTCTGGATTTCCGGATTTTTATGCTGATAGTTATTCACCAGCTTTACTTTATCCTTATCAAAATATAAATTATAGTATGAACTTGATTCGTATGCATTTCTCAAAAACTGACCCAATTCAAAACGTTTCATCATTTTGCCATAGATGCCGTCATTGACCATTTTTCCGTAATCAGTATAAACATAAGCATCCGAATTAGGATCTCTGAATGTAAGCATGGCTTTTGGAACTTCAATTTCTAAATTTGAGCTGAAATATTGGTCAAAACGGTCTTCCGCAAGTTTTTTCACTATTTTGAAGTTTTCAATACGTATAGAATCCAGCTCTTTCTGGTATGCCGTATCTATTTCAGCTTCTGCATATTCTTCCTCTCTGGGATAAACTTCTTCAGCTTCACCTTCAGAATGCTGGGTATCCACATTTTCCTTCGGATATTTGTGATTTTTTTCCAGATACTTGATATCTTTATGAATTCTGGTAATCTCCTTGTTATTTTCTCTGATGTTGTCTTTTAAATATTTAATTTCCTCCTTCAGGTTTATTATTTCCTCCTTATAATCAAAAGGCATTTCCGGTTCTACGGCATAAGCACTGTCCACAGCAACAGCCACACTGTCTGCAACGGTTACAGTACTGTCTATAACAGCTTCCGACCAGATGTCTTTATAGGGCTTGGTATAGTTTACCATGCTCAAAACAGCACGGTCATTATTCCACGCAACAAAGATATTATCATCTATATCCACGTAAGAATAATTGTTTTTCTTAGAAATTTCCAATCCTTTTTTCTTTGTAGAATTAATAAATTCCTGGAACTTTTCTTTGTTATCTACAATAAAATGAGTCGTATACGTCTGTATCGAATCATTAAAACTGGCATAATGATATTGGGTAGCATCATACTTAATTCCCGTCTTGGAATAATCATTCCATGAGGATTTTTCTTTACTTTTCTTGCTTAATTCATGCAATAAAGGATTAAGCTTTTGCCAGTTGATTTTTTGGTTCAGCTGTTTCCCGTTGATTTCCATATAAAATATAGCATCACTGGGAAGTTTCATACTTTTTTGTGCAAAAACGAGCATAAAACCAAAAAGTACGAAAGTAATTATTTGTGTTTTTAATAATATAGATTTCATGGTTAAATGTTAAAGTTTATTGAAATAATATTGTGTTTTGTAATTGTTTCTTTTGAAAAATCAGTTCTAAAATATCCGCTTCCAGCTTTACCGCTTTTTTATTCGGAGCCAGTAGATAAGCACTATTAGTCTGAGATTTTACGGTATTCTCAAACTGCATTACAGAGGTATACCTGGCATTATTGAAAATCTCCTTATCTGCCTTCCCCATTTTGTCGTAATCCGCTTTGAAAGTATTGACTTTGTTTCTGACCAATGATTTTTTCTGAAGATTCTGACTGTAAATTTGTGTAGGAATCATTTTCCCAAGTATATTTTTGGCTTTCAGCTGCTCCAGTCCGGCATTGATATTTTCAATCTTTTTAAAATGACAGCTCAGCTTGATGATGTAATTATCAAAATCCATTGAAGTTTTTACGTTGCTGATTCCCGGAGTTGCTTTAAAAATCCTGGCAGCCTCACTGATTTTATTCTCAATTTCACCTTTTTTGGGAACTTTCTTTCCGTTAATCGTCTCCATTTTAGAAATGGAAGCCAGCCTTGTTTTGCTTTTACTGGCATTAAGAATAATGGTATATTCTCCTGTTCCGTCGGCTTTAACATTCACTTTGTCCAAAATATCAAAACAGCTGGTCAGTAATAATAAAGGAATAAGCAGTAAAAAAAGCTTCAGAAGATTTTTCATAATTGAGTTTTAAAACACAAAATTACTTAATTCCGTTTGAAAATACTTTATGGACTCTGTTATTTCACTGAAAACAGTCATTTTTTCAAATTCTGCCTTTCAGATAATCCTGTCTCACTTCCTCATCCAACTTTTCAATGGCATATCTCAGACAGGTTCTGGGCATCTCCTGATAATGCTTATTCAGAAAGCTAATGAGCTCGGTTTCGTTTTTCTGTCCCATTTCCCTAAGCAGCCACCCGTTGGCTTTATGCATGAGATCATGAGTATGTTTCAGGTTTTTGGTCACAAATTCTTTAGTCAGCTCAAAAGATCCCTTTTTTACATAATACATTGTACCAACCACAGCAATTCTCTTATGCCACATTTCTTCAGAATCCGAAAGGCTTCTCAACAGCTCTTCCTTTCCGCTTTCAAAAGCATATCTTCCTAAAATCTTGTAGCAGCTTGAATCTACCAAATCCCAGTTATTAACATACTGAAGATGATCCAGATAAAACTGGATGATCTCTTCTTTCACAGTCTTATCCTTGGTTTTTTCAAATTTAGATATCAGTATAAAGATCGCAGTTAGCCTGTGTTCATGATATTTTGAGGATAACAGGACACTGAGATCCTGCAGGCTTATCTTTGAATAATATTCTTTAGCAACAGATCTCTGGTCCGGAACTTTCACGCCTAAAAACAGGTCTCCTTCTCCATATTCTCCTTTTCCTGTTTTGAAGAACTTCGGAAAGAATTCTGCTTTTTCAGGAATGGACAAAACCGCTAACGCTTCTTGTATTTCTTTGATTATATTGCTCATGTAGTTTATCTCATTGACTTTATGATCTAATTAATGATAAAAAATTATAGATTGTTTACAATCAAGCATGTTCATCCTCCACAATAATTTCCTGCGCTTCCTCTTCTTTTGCAATGGCTTTCGGATTGGCTACTTTTGCAATAGTAAGACCCTGAACGACAATTGAGAATACAACTACACAGTAAGTGATACTTAAGATAATTGCACTGTATTCGCTTTTAGGAATAGACATAGCTAACGCTATAGAAACTCCGCCGCGGATTCCTCCCCAGACGAGAACTTTTACCGTTTGCGGGCTAAATCTTGTTCGCAGAGACATAAATTTCGTAGGTACCCAGATCGAAATAAAACGGGCAATTAAAACTACTGCAACAGCCAATAAACCAGGAACCATAAAGTACTTTAAATCCTTGATCATCAACAGTTCAAAACCGATAAACAAGAATAAAACAGCATTAAGAATTTCATCGATCAGCTCCCAGAATTTGATGAGGTAATCCTGAGTAATGGACTTCATTTTGAACCTTACGTTAAAATTACCCATGAATAAACCTGCAGCAACCATCGTCAGAGGTCCTGAAATATGCATCTGCCTTGCAACAAGATATCCTCCCATTACCACGGAAAGTGTTACCAAAACAGAAATAATATAGTCATCCACCTCACGCATCAGCCTGGAAGTGACCCATCCCAATAAAACACCGAGGAGAATTCCTCCGCCGGCTTCTTTCATCAGAAGCAATCCGATACTTTCAATACCCAGATCCACTTCTTTCCCGATGGCAAGCTGCATAACGACTGTAAATACCACTACGGCCATACCATCATTGAAAAGAGATTCTCCAGCCACTTTGGTTTCAAGTGATTTAGAAACATTGGCCTGTTTCAGGATACTTAAAACAGCCACCGGATCAGTAGGCGAAATAAGTGCCCCAAAAAGCAGACAGTAGATAAACGGGAGATGAATTCCTAAAAAAGGCAGCAGGTAAAACATTCCGAATCCCACTACAAATGTGGAAATAACCACTCCGGCTGTGGAAAATATCAGGACCGGCCTGAACTGCTCTTTGAGATCATTGATATTAATATGGATCCCTCCCGCAAAGAGAAGGAAATTAAGCATTGCCCCCATCAGAACTTCTGTAAAATCTATACTGTTCATTAACTTATTAAGATGCCCAAAAGTTCTCGGAAGCACTGTTTCTCCAAATATTACCAAAAAAATAGAAACCACGATGGCAATCACCATAATCCCGATGGTACTGGGAAGTTTCAGAAATCTGTAATTGAGATAGGCAAAAATTGATGCTAATACTATTAAGGCTGAAAATGAATAATATAACTCCACTAAGTGTTTTTTAATTAATTTTATAGGTCTGAATAAAGTATTTTAATATACAGCCTGTGCCCGTCCTTTTCCCAGATATCAATCATCCCGTCTTTGCCAGGCTGCGATCCCCTTACATAATCTTTCCCGATATTCAGGATATTTAGCAGGATGTATTCATCTCCTACAGAATTGACTAAATAGGCTGTTTTTTCAGAGTTTCCGTTACCGGAATTCTTTATCCCTTCGGTAAGCAAACGGAACTGGTTCAGATGATGCATAAAATTGCTTCCGTCTTTCCGGGAATCATAGGCCCTTAGAAGAACAAGAAGTATATCCAGATTAGTAGGATCTTTGCCATAAAGAACTTTACCCAGCCTGATGCATTCTTCGAAATTACCCTGCTTAAAAGCCTCCGTCAGATTCTTGAAGCTTTCATCAATCGCTGAAACCTTATCATTTCTGAAATTCCGACCATAGTAAAGGTATTGGGCCTCAACACTATCCAAGGATTTAGGATATCCTTTGTATTTAAAAATCAGCTTCTCATAATTATAGGGAGAATCAGGGTTTTTAAGGTTTTTCTCAATATTTTTCAAATCAACCTTTGACTTCTGGCTGAAACCGAAAACCGAAAGGAAAACCAATAACAGGAAAAATTGATATTTCATTAATCGTTGTTTTCTTCTTCCTCATCATTATCGAAATATTCAAAAAGGAAATCATTGTAAGGGAATCTGGAGATATGTATCTTCATTACCTCATCGTAGATCATTTTCTTCATTTCCGGGAAATTTTCTTTCGTCAGCGCAGAAATAAATACTGTCGGATATTTAGATTTAGCCATCCATGTTTTTTTCCACTCCTCCAGAGAAATGTTCCTTTTTGTAGACGGTGTAAGATCATCATCATCCTTCTTATCGTAACTGAAATCATCAATTTTATTAAAAACCATGATCATCGGTTTCTGATGAGCATTAATTTCCATTAACGTCTGATTAACAGATTCTACCTGATCTTCAAAGCTTTCATGGGAAATATCCACCACATGAATAAGCAAATCCGCCTCACGAACCTCATCCAGCGTAGATTTAAAAGATTCTACAAGCTGTGTCGGAAGCTTCCTGATGAATCCTACCGTATCGGTAAGCAAAAACGGTAAATTACCAATAACCACCTTTCTTACCGTTGTGTCTAAGGTTGCAAACAATTTATTTTCTGCAAAAACCTCAGATTTGGAAAGTGCATTCATCAGCGTAGATTTCCCAACGTTGGTATATCCCACCAAAGCGGCACGTACTACTTTCCCACGGTTGTTACGTTGGGTGGCCATCTGTCTGTCGATGGTTTTCAGTTTGTCTTTTAACAGGGAAATCCTGTCACGGATGATACGGCGGTCAGTTTCAATCTCTGTTTCGCCGGGACCTCTCATCCCGATTCCCCCTTTCTGGCGTTCAAGGTGAGTCCACATTCTTGTCAGACGTGGTAAAAGATATTGATATTGTGCCAATTCTACCTGGGTTCTTGCATAGGAAGTCTGTGCTCTCTGTGCAAAAATATCAAGAATAAGATTGGTTCTGTCCAGAATTTTCACTTCTATTTCTCTTTCGAGATTTTTAAGCTGGGAAGGAGAAAGCTCATCATCGAAAATAATGGTTCCGATTTCATTTTCCTTTACATATTCTTTTATTTCCTGGGCCTTTCCGCTTCCAATAAAAGTTTTGGAATCCGGCTGAGTTAATTTCTGAGTAAATCGTTTTTGAACCGTTGCCCCTGCTGTGAAGGCTAAAAACTCAAGTTCATCCATATATTCCGTTAGCTTGTCTTCATCCTGATTTTGGGTAATAACCCCTACCAAAACTGCTCTTTCGTAATTATGTTGTTTTTTATCTAGCATTAATTTCTGTCTATGTTTGTGATTTCCACAAGATACCAATTTTCAGGAAAAAAAACAAAATCATTTTTTAATTTCCCTTTATTTTTTAATGTAATTTAAGTTTACAATATCTTTCATTTATAAAAAATTAATACCTTTATGACGCAGATTTGTAATTAATAAACATTTAAAATTACAAATACTGCAAAAACTAACACTAAGATCATGAATTCCCATATTAAATGTATGATTATTGATGACGATGAACTGGACAGGCTGGTTCTTCAGCACCATATCAGGCAGTACGATAATATAGAGATTATTGCATCTTTTAACTCGGCGGAAAAGGCAGCTCCTTACCTGGAATACCCAATTGATCTGTTGATCTGCGAAACTAGACTTAGCGGAATGAGCGGATTGGAATTCAGGAAAATTGCTTATAAAATTCCTGCCTGCATCTTCGTAAGCTCCCAACCGGAGCTCGCAGCAGAAGCATTTGAAATTGATGCACTAGATTTTGTCACAAAACCCATTAAAGCAGAGCGTTTCCAACATTCTATAGAAAAAGTCTTCAATTTTTTTGAAATGAAAAAAAAATGCGAATGCTTCGATGCCCTTCTCGGTGAAAACTGTATTAAAATAAAAGAAAACGGTAACATTTCTCAAATCAGACTTACCGATATTCTTTATCTTGAAGCTTTAAAAGATTATACCCGGCTTGTCACACATGAAAAGAAGCACTGCGTTCTGGATTCCTTGGGAAATCTTCTTCATAAAAGCTTTTTTGATTCTTTTATAAGAATACATCGCAGCTATGCCGTACCCCGCCATTTCATCCGCGGAAAAAGCAGCCATGAGATAGAACTGATCCATCAGATCAGGCTTCCCATTGGTAGAACTTACAAAGAAAGCCTGTCCTTCCTCAACCCTTAAAAGCTGAATATCAACATTTTTATCGTAAAATGCCGTTGGTCGATTTTTTTTACCGTTAGTCTATTTTCCTTCAATCCGGTTGCGATATGTGGTAATTTAGTGTTCACAAATTTCTTTTTTGAAAACTTGGATAACCAATTATTAACCACAAAAATATTATACATGAAAAGAACATCTATTCACTGCTTCTTTCTCATTCCGCTCACCTTTTCCGTCAGTATTCTGAGTGCCCAATCGGCAGTTCTGGCCACGGGAACAAATGCATCAGGAGGCAACGGCTCGGTTTCTTACAGTGTAGGCCAGACAGCTTATCTGTATAAGGGAACCAATTCCCAGGTACTGGAAGGCGTACAGCAAGCCTATGAGATCACGACACTTTCTGCCAGTGAAACCACAACAAAGCAAGAAAGCATTCTACTCTATCCGAATCCGGCCAAAGATTATCTGTACATAGATTTTTCTTCTGTTCCATATAAAGGATCGGAATATCAGCTGTTCGACTCTCAGGGCAAACTGATCAAAAAGAACATGATCTCCCAGTCAAAGTCCGAACTGAACCTTTCATCTCTTCCTTCTGCGGTTTACATAATCAGGATCAACCAGAATGGAGAAAATCTAAAAACCTTTAAAGTCATAAAAAAATAACGCCATGAAAAAAATATTACTATCTCTGGGGATCATGCTAGGTCTCTTTCTCGGACACGCTCAGGTACCGGAAAAAATGAGCTATCAGGCCGTTATGAGAAACGGAGCAGGCCAGCTGCTGACCAATCAAAATATCGCTGTAAAAGTAAGTATAATCACAGGTTCTCTTATTGGGCCACTGGTCTATTCTGAAAGACTTACAGGAAGTACAAATGCCAACGGGCTGATTAGTCTGGAAATAGGAACAGGAACAGTGCTTTCCGGAACATTTTCAACAATCAACTGGTCTACAGGAAACTATTATTTAAAAACTGAAACCGACCCGGCCGGAGGTACCAATTATACAATAGCAGGAACAAGCCAGCTATTAAGCGTTCCTTATGCCATGTATGCTAAGTCTGCGGGCGGAACAGGTGGAAGCTTCACAATTCCGTACACCAATACGGTAAACAATGCTTCCTCTTTATTTTCACTGACCAATGATGGAGACGGGACCTCTGTAGAAGCGATAAATACTACAACGACTTCCAACATTGCCTCATTACGGGGTATTGTAAACAACGTGGCACCAGGAGGTTTTTCCAGTGGTGTCCGTGGTATCAATAACGGAACAGGAGGTCTCGGTGTTGGTGTATGGGGGAGCCAGAACGGTAGCGGATGGGGTGTTTATGGCGTTACTCCCAACGGTCTTGGAGTTTATGGAAACTCATCGGCCGCAGGAACAGGAGTATATGCCAACAGTAATACCGGAACAGGTCTTACCGCAACCAGTAACAACGGTATCGCGGCAAGTATATCTATTTTCAATAATGCCAATAACAATAACGTTCTGAATGCGAACACTCTTGGAAACGGAACGGTTCTTAATATTTCTTCTTCCGGCACCGGTGCAGGTGTTTTAAGTTCTACAGGAAGCGGTTTTGCAGTGCATGGTATTACTTCTGCACAGACTTCTGCAGGTATCATTGGTGATAATAATGGAGCCGGTGAAGCGGTAGTCGGCAGGACAACCAGTGATATTGCAGGGGCTGTAGTAGGTCGTAATGATGGTGGCGGATATGGGGTAAGAGGATTTGTAAGCGGCAATGCTACCGGAACTTCAATAGGGGTTTTGGGGCAGGTTGGACTTAATAGCGGAAAAGGACGCGCAGGAAGATTTGAAAACATTAACGCCACAAATGATTTTAATACTTTCGAGGTAAAAACCAACGGTAACGGGAATATTCCGAACAATACACAAGGTAATGCAGCTTCCTTCTTAGTTGACAATACAAACAGTGTAGGAGCGGCAGTAAGGGGTGAAGTAAATACTATTTTCGGCAACTTTGGAGCGGCAGGTATTTTTGGAATTTCTTCAGGAACAGGAGGACGTGCAGGGTTATTCTATGCATCAAATCCTTCGGGAAACGGAGCTGCATTAATTGCTTTGACTGATGGAAACGGAAATGCGATCACCGCCAATGCAGGTAAAGACGGAAACGGTGTTGAAACCAATATCGATGGTGCAGGAAATGCCCTGTATGCATGGGTTCCTACTTTTGCAACGGGGCGGGCGGGAAAGTTTAATATATTTAATAACGCCAATACAAGCGATGTAATAACGGCAACCACAGTAGGTAACGGTACTGCAGGAAATTTTAAGGTAGACAGGATAACAGGAACCTCAGCAGCCGTAAAAGGTGAAGTAAATTCACAGTTTGCCAATTTTGGCACTGCTGGAGTATATGGCCTTTCATCTGGCACCGGAGGATATGGAGGTTTGTTTTATTCCTCCAACGCGAGTGGTAACGGTCCTGCTTTATTGGCGCTTACGGAAGGTAATGGAAATGGCATTACCGCCAATGCAGGCGGCAACGGTGATGGTGTAGAGGCAACAGTGGACGGAACGGGATCGGCAATTTATGGCTGGGTGCCTAATTTTGGTACAGGTAAAGCGGGTAGATTTGCTAACTTTAATAATGCCAACGCCCAGCCTGTAGTCCATGTAACAACTACCGGCACCGGTTCTACCCTGCTTGTTAATCATCAGGGGCCATCAGGCAATATTTCCGTATATCAAAGCGCATCAGCAAACATGGCCCGTATCAATAAGGCGGGACGCGGATTCTTTAACGGAGGCACACAGAGCAGCGGAGCAGACGTTGCAGAAGTCTTTGATGTGGAGGGTAATATTTCTGAATATGAAACCGGAGATATTCTTGTGATCTCTACAAATACGGATCGAACTGTAGAAAGATCTTCGAAATCCTATTCTACTCTTGTAGCAGGAGTATATGCGACCAAACCGGGGGTATTGCTTACTGAAGAACATATAGATTCTGATATTTCCGGTAAAGTTCCTATGGGAGTTATCGGTGTCATTCCTACGAAGGTATGCCTGGAAGGCGGTAAAATTAAAAGGGGAGATCTTTTGGTAACCTCCTCAAAACCGGGAACCGCCATGAAAGCGAATCCTAAGAAAGTGAAAATAGGACAGGTGATCGGAAAAGCACTTCAGGACTATGACCAAACTTCAACTGGTAAAATTAAAGTATTGGTAAACATTAAATAAACTATCATGAAATCACTATATATCATTACATTTTTAGCATTAAGCGTATCCGTTTATGCTCAGGAAAACAAGAAAACTCCTGAATCTGAAGATCAGGCCCAGATCGTGAAACAGCTCAGAGAACGGGAAGCCCAGCTGGCAAAATCGTCTCAGGAAAATGCACCTAAAAAACAAAACGTAACCACACTGGCTTCAGAACAGGGTCTTGAAGTAAAAAAACAGGACACAAAAACTCAGGATTCCAATTTAAATAACACTTCAGGAAAACTGCTGCCCAATACAGCAACGTTAGCCGAAATAAAAGCTTCTATTCCCAACAGACAGGCATCCCGAACCAGTACAGCGAATTCCAGGAACACAAATAGCAATACCGTGGGTCTACCCAATACAGCAACATTAGAGGAAATAAAGAAAACAATTCCGAAAAACTAATAACCATAACCAGATTTAAAGTAAAAGTCCGCTCAGCGCGGACTTTTTATATTTTCATATTCGATGATTTACTTAAAAATTCAAGCTTTCTTAGCCCAAACAGTATTTTTAATCCCAATCCGCAGCTACGAATTTCATGGAGTTTCCACCGCCATCTGATAAGGTCAGAAAATGCCCTTCTATGGAATAATTGGTCATTTTATCAAATTTCTGGATAAAAACGTTTTCCAGTTCCATATTCTGACAGGTTTTCAATGTGCTCCCTACTCCTGAGATCTTTACTTTTCCGTTGGTTTTAAATTCGGAAGTAAAAAACATACTGTTGCATCCCATGTGGGCTCCACCCTTAATTTTCCCTTTTTCCATTATGCCTGTGAGGTTGATTTCCGCCTTATTTTTCACCAATTCCTCTTTAGAAAATTTATCAAAAGAAACAAGCATCCACTGTCTTTGAAGGCTTGGATTTTTTTCAGGGACTGAAGAGCAGCTGACCACAACCCCGAGAAGTAAAACTGCAAAAAATGATACAAGTATTTTTTTCATGGGGATTATCCTTCCATTTTCATACCATTCCGGGACAGAATATCGTAAAAATTAGTAAATTAGCGACACAAAAATTATTTTATAAAATGAAAAGACTATTTCTACTGTTCACTTTCTTATTGGGCTTTGCTCAGATGAGGGCGGATGAGGGGATGTGGCTGTTAATGCTCATCAAAAGACTTAACGGGGTCGACATGCAAAAAGAGGGACTGCATTTGACGCCTGAAGAAATTTATTCAGTAAACAATTCAAGCTTAAAGGATGCTATCGTAAGCTTCGGAGGTTTTTGTACTGGGGAAATTGTTTCTGACAAAGGACTTATTTTCACGAACCACCACTGTGGTTACGGTGCTGTAGCTGCCGCTTCTACTCCGGAAAAAGATTATCTGAAAAACGGATTCTGGGCTATGAAGCAGAAGGACGAATTTAACGCAAAGGATCTTTATGTAAGATTTTTAGTTAGGATGGATGATGCTACGCAGAGAATCACTTCCAAGCTAAACAACAATATGACCGGAGCAGAGAGAAAAGCAGTTATTGATGCTGAAACAAAAGCAATCCAGACTGAAAACTCTGAAAACGGAAAATACACAGTAGTAGTAAAAGATTTCTTCAATGGAAATGAATTCTATTATTTTGTATACCAGGATTATAAAGATATCAGATTGGTAGGTGCACCACCTTCATCATTAGGTAAATTCGGAGGTGATACAGATAACTGGGAATGGCCAAGACATACTGCTGACTTCACGGTATTCAGAGTATATGGAGATGCAGCAGGAAATCCTGCAGAATATGCAACAGGAAATGTTCCTTTGAAGCCCAAGCACTTCCTTCCGGTTTCTCTTAAAGGAATTAAGCCTGGTGATTTCTCTATGATCTTAGGATATCCTGGAAGAACTAACCGTTACCTTACGTCTTACGGAATCCAGCAGATGGTAAATAAAGACTATCCGGCTTGGGTAGAAGCTTCAAAACTTGCTATGGATGTTATGAAAAAGTATATGGACAAGGATAAAGCGACTCAGCTTAACTATGCGTCTCAATATGCTTCTGTAGCTAACTACTGGAAAAACAGACAGGGAACTATCGATGCAGTAGATAAAAACGGAACGATCGCCGACAAACAAAAGATTGAAGATACTTACAGAAAATGGTCTGCAATGCCAGGAAACGCAGAATATGATGGTATTTTAGAAGATATCGGAGCTTATTACAAGCAGGTTTCTGACAGAAATGTTGAAAGAAACTATGCTTCTCAGTTCTCAAGAAATGCAAAGTATATCACTCTTGCTTTACAGGTAGGATCTGTTCTTAAAGCTTATGCTGCTCAGGATATGCAGGGAAGACTAGCGATGAAAGCTAAAACTGAAACTGCAATTAAAGAAGCTTATGAAAACTTCAATCCTTCTCTGGAGGGAGAAATGCTTGCTTCTATGGCTGGACTTTACCAATCAAGAGTGACCAATAAAGAGGTGGCATCTGCTACTATTTTAGGATTAGACTCTAAGACGCTGTCTAATGTAGCTTATTCTTCAATTTTTGCGAATAAGACTTCTGCTACGAACTTCTTATTAAACCCAGACGCATTGAAACTTGATGCTGATCCACTTTGGAAAATCGCAAACGGAATTGTTGCTGACCAGAAAATGAGCATGGAGAAGTATTCTAAAGTTGATGATAACTTCAACAAGAACAACCGTCTATTCTTAGCTGGATTAATGAAGGCTATGCCTGAGAAAAAATTCTATCCGGATGCTAACTCTACAATGAGATTAACTTACGGAACGGTAGATAAACTTCCTGTAAGAAATGACAGAAATTACTTCGGAGTTACGGACAATTATTATACTGATATGACCGGTCTTGTAGGAAAATATAAGAAAGGTGATGAAGAATTTGATCTTCCGCAAAGAGTAATTGACCTTTATAATCTTAAGGATTTCGGACAGTATGCTGATGCTGCAGGATATATGCCTGTAAACTTCCTTTCTAACAATGATATCACGGGTGGTAACTCCGGTTCTCCTGTTATTGACGGAGACGGAAACCTTATCGGTATCGCATTCGATGGAAACAGTGAAGCCTTAAGTGGTGACATTGTATTTGAACAGAACTGGCAGAAAACGATCAACGTAGATGTACGTTTCGTTCTTTGGACGATCGACAAATATGCAGGAGCAAGAAGATTAATCGACGAATTAAAGCTTGTAAGAGGAGAAAACACACCTCCTGATACAAAGTCTAAAAATTCAGGAACTACTCAGATGCCTAAGAAAGCAAAAAAGGTAAAATAATCTTTTCTGATAAATTTTTAAAACCGTGAACACAAATTCACGGTTTTTTTATTTTTGAGCTCTAAATCTTTGTGATGAAACAGAAAATAGAATTTACAGGAATTATAAAGCAAAATGGATCCATGAATGCCGCTTTTGTAGAGTTTCCTTTTTCTGCGGAAGAATTGTTCGGCAAAAAAGGACAGATCAAAATTAAAGCAACATTTGACAATAAGGTCGAATACCGTGGAAGCCTTGCTAAAATGAAATCTGACTGTCATATTTTAGGTTTGACCCAGGAAGTCCGAAAGCAGTTGGGGAAAACATTTGGTGATGAGATTGTTGTAAGCCTTATTGAAGATCAAGAGGAAAGAATTGTTGAAATTGCTGATGATATTACGGTTGTTTTTAAGGAAAACCCTGTAGCCAAATCCCTGTTTGACAAAATGAGCTATACACACAGAAAAGAATACATCCGCTGGATAGAGGAAGCCAAGAAACCGGAAACCAGGGAAAATAGAAAAATTAAGATGATAGAAATGATTTTAAATGGAAAGAAGGGTATATAAAATCCATAAATAACGCTTGTAAAGAAGCCGGGCATACATCCCGGCTCTATTATTTCAAAATTTATTCCTACACAGGAATTCCCAGATACTTCAGGTATGCATCCAGCATCTTCCTATCAAATAACGGCTCCTCAATACCAGAGCCTTCCAAAAACTGAATGACATTGGAACAGTCCCAGACATAGGTATTCTGATATAATTCCACTGTAGAAAGCCCTTCATGCATATTATCTTTAAACAGACTAGTGAGTGGATACAAACGGTTCCGGCTGTCATCTTCCCACTGTTTCCTCCATTCTTTGTAAGGAAGCCCTTCAAGGGTAAGCGGATAATACTTCTTCAGGAGTCCAAAGAAACTTTCAAGAGTAAGGTTAGTTTCCGGTCTTGCGATCAGATTGAACTTTTTACCAACCGCATCTTTATTTTTTGTGATGTGAGCCATAGATCTGGTCATATAGTCTACTGTGATTAGTCCTTCTCTTAATTCAGTGAGTAAGGGATATGATTTAAATTCGACACAGTTTTTCACAAGACCGGACCACCATTGATAGGGAGCACTGGCACCCGTTTCACTGTGGCACATGGCATAGCCAAGACGGTAAGTAATTAACGGAAGGCCTTCTTTAGCCGCAAGATCTGCAACCGCCTCCATTACCCATTTGCTTCTTACATACCCGATATCTTTACTTACGGACATCAGGTTCTGAGCAATATCATCACTTTCCATCATCACGGTTTTCCCGGTGAAAATATGTCCCCAACTGTAAACCGAAATGGTAGACAGCAGGGCAAGGCATTTGGTTCTTTCAGCACCGGCAAGTTTTATGATTTCTCTTAATCCTTCTACGTTCGGAGCTTTCATATAAGAATAGGGCTCTATAAAATTAACGGAGCTGCCAGAGTGGTAAATAAGATCCAGTATTCCTGCAAGTTTTTTGAACTGGTCTTCAGAAAACCCTAACAACGGAAGGGATAGATCTCCTATTACAGGAATGATTCTCGATTTCTGCTCTTCTTTTCTATCGATATGATACTGTTTGTAGCAGCGGTCAATTTTGTCCATTGCATGAAATTCATCCTGAGCCCTTACCAGACAATAAATATCAGCTGATGTGGTATCTAAAAGTTCCTGAAGCAGATGGATCCCGACAAATCCGGTAACCCCGGTCAGGAATATGGTTTTAGGATTTTCCAGTTGTTTGGGATCGAAACCACCTGCAAAAACAGTTCCCGGAGCGAGATAAACATCCTGCTGAAGAGCTACATAAGGCTCTACATCTTCTTTCGGAATGACTTCACGGGCTTCTTTGGCTCTGTTGATCAATTCATCGGCAAGCTGCTTGAGAACCGGAAATTGGTAAATATCCCTCATGTAAACCTTGGTATCCAATCTTGAATTCAAGGCAGTTGCAACTATGGCGACAAGGAGGGAGTTTCCACCGATATCAAAGAAATTATCCGTCATATTAATCACCGGACGTTCTAGTTCTTCGGCCCAAATATCTGCAATAATTCTTTCGGTTTCATTGGTAGGAGGTTCTGTAAACATCAGTTCTTTTGCCTCTCTGTCTGCCAATTCCTTTAGCAAATGAGTGTCTGTTTTTCCGTTGGCCGTAAGTGGTATTTTATCAATATTGATGATCTGAGCTGGAATCATATAGCCGGGCAGCTCTTCTTTCAGCTGCTGTCTTACCCATACAGTATCTGCTTTTTCACCGGGCTTTACCATGATAAAGGCTACAATATATTTATTATTTCCATGCTCTTTTGTAATGACTGCAGCTTCCTGTATTCCTTCCAAACGGGCAAGGCAGCGTTCAATTTCGCCCAATTCGACGCGGAAACCTCTAATTTTCACCTGATTGTCTATTCTTCCTAAAAATTCAATATCTCCATCTGACTTCCAACGGGCAAGATCACCAGTGCGGTAGAGTTTTTCGTTTTCCCTGAATGGACTGTTAATGAATTTTGAAGATGTGAGTTCTTCATTATTAAGATAACCCTTAGCCAAAAGATTCCCTCCTATATGCAGCTCTCCCACGGCACCTACCGGCAACAGTTCGCTGTTTTCTCCTAAAATGTAAGCCTGTGAATTGGCTATGGGCCTTCCGATTGAAGAAACATACTGTCCATTCATATCTTTAACTTTTTTGAAGGTGGCATAGACCGTGCATTCAGTGGGACCGTAATAATCAACTAACTCATAACTTAATTCGCTGGTAAGTACAGGTTTAAGCTTTTCTCCTGCTGTAAAGAGGTATTTAAGTTTAAGATCACTATACTTTCGTGTTTCTTCAACAACAGAGGGAGCAAGAACAGAAGGAGTAAATCCATGGGTGATCCGGTTTTTACGGTAAAAATTCACAATCTCGGAAGCTCCTACTCTATCTTCATTGGCTGCGATATAGATTACAGCACCAGCAATAAGTGCTGACCATGTTTCCCATACAGAGATGTCGAATGCCAATCCGGCAATAAGGGTAAGGTGTGATGTGTCATCAACATGAAAATACTGATTGTGCCATGTCACTAAATGCTGAATGCTATGATGGGAAACCATGACCCCTTTAGGATTTCCTGTTGAGCCGGATGTGTAAATGGTATAGGCTAATGCATTCTGAGATATAGTAATATCGGGTAGTTTGGTAGATAAATAGGACAGGCTTTCTGTATTATCCAGATAAAAAATTTCAGCATTAATTCCTTCTGTCAGTGAATTTCCCCGCTGAGTATCGGTAATAAGTATTCCCGCTGAGGTATCGGCAAGGATATATTCTACACGTTTTACAGGATAAGCAGGGTCTATAGGCACATAAGCTGCTCCTGTCTTTAAAACACCCAGAATGGCAATCAGCCACTCCAGCGAACGGTCCAGCCAAACAGGAACAAATATTCCTTCTTTTACTCCTTTTTCTAACAGTACATTAGCAAGCTGGCTACTTTTCTGATCAAGCTCACGGTAGCTGATACTGCTGTCCTGATAAACAGCTGCAAGATTTTCGGGGTGAAGGAGTGTCTGGTTTTTGAAAAGGGAGATCAGTGTTTCTTCTTTGTGGTAATCCCAATTTGTATTATTAAAATCGTTGAGAAGCTTTTCTCTGTCTTCAGGGGATAAAAGAACCTGTACACCTGCGGGCTGCCCCGATGGCATTGATATTGTATTTGGCATATTAGTTTTTGGTTTGTTTGGTGATAGTAGTTTCAGATGAACTGCATTATGGCAGAACTGTAGACGTTTATAAAAACAGCCTAGTACATGTAAACAGCAAAGAATAGTATACATTCTATGCGATCAGTAATCAGAATTGATTTGCTTAAGCCTTATCTGTTGATTTTTCTTTCATAATGTAATACTTTTAAAAATTTGACATTCAAATTTAACATAATATTTAAAGAGGAGAAATAAATAATCGTAAATTTTCTCCAAATTAGGATTTAAATATTGCCATATTATGTATAATTTAAATCAAAAATATAATAAAAATTAGATCAGATCAGGAAAACAGAAGAAATAGCATTCTCATGATTAACAAAAATGTAGGAAACATTAAATAAGTCAGAATGTATTTTACAAAATCATATTGAGAATTTCATAATTACACATTCCAAAATTCCCTGTCCAGGCTTCTGTATTGTATGGCTTCTGAAATATGATGGGATAATATATTTTCAGTTCCTTCCAGATCGGCTGCAGTTCTGGCCACTTTCAAGATACGATCATAAGCTCTTGCTGAAAGATTCAGCTTCTCCATAGCGAGCTTAATGAGGTGCAGGGATGCTTCATCCAAGCTGCAAAATGCTTCAATTTCCTTAGGACCAATCTGGGCATTATAACTGATATTGAGGTTTTTATAGCGTTCATTCTGAATATTACGTGCTTTAAGTACCCGTTCCCTGATATCTGAGCTTTTCTCGCCTTTTCTTTTTTCTGCCAGCTGTTCAAATTCAACTTTTTGAACTTCTATATGAATATCGATCCTGTCTAATAAGGGCCCTGAAAGTTTATTCATATACCGCTGCATTTCGTAAACGGATGAGGTATTACCCGGGTCGTCCGGGAAAAAACCGCTGGGACTTGGGTTCATAGAGGCTACCAGCATAAAGCTGGCAGGATAGTTCACGGTAAACCGGGCTCTGGAAATCGTTACTTCCCGATCTTCAAGAGGCTGTCTCATGACTTCTAAAACCGTTCTTTTAAACTCGGGCATCTCATCAAGAAATAGGACCCCGTTGTGTGCAAGTGATATTTCTCCAGGCTGGGGATAGCTTCCGCCACCTACCAACGCAACATCTGAAATAGTGTGATGCGGCGACCTAAAGGGCCTTACGGTCATAAGAGACGTTTCTGCTCCCATTTTACCGGCTACAGAATGTATTTTTGTTGTTTCTAAAGCTTCTTTCAGGGTTAATGGAGGAAGAATGCCCGGTACTCTTTTGGCAAGCATGGTCTTTCCACTTCCCGGAGGACCGATGAGAATGATATTGTGTCCACCTGCAGCGGCTATTTCCATAGCTCTTTTTGCTGTTTCCTGTCCTTTAACTTCAGAAAAATCAAATGGAAAATCATTCACTTTTTCCTGAAATTCTTTTCTGGTGTCCAGTATTACTCTTTCGATAGGTTTTCCTTCGTTAAAAAAATCAATTACTTCTTTGATATTTTCTACCCCATAAACCTCCAGATTATCTACAATGGCAGCTTCACGGGTATTTTGTATGGGAAGTATAATTCCTTTAAAACCTTCTTCCCTAGCCTGAATTGCTATTGGCAACACTCCTTTTATAGGCTGCAGGCTTCCATCCAGGGAAAGTTCACCCATAATAACATATTCATGGATATTTTCGGCAAGGATCTGATCTGAAGCGGCAAGAATTCCTATCGCAATGGAAAGGTCGTAAGCAGCACCTTCTTTCCGAAGATCTGCAGGCGCCATATTAATCGTAATTTTCTTACCGGGAATTTTGTACCCTACATTCTTCAGGGCCGCGGAGATTCTGTAGCTGCTTTCTTTAATAGCGTTATCGGGAAGCCCTACGAGATGGTACCCTACTCCTCCTGTGTCTACATTTACCTCGATAGTAATGGTTTGTGCAGCTACTCCGAAGATGGCACTTCCATAAATTTTAACTAACATGATTGGTGTTTTTTGTAAAAATAGGATATTTTTCAATCCAAATTTTAATCGGAGTTTATAAAAAGTAAAAGAAAACTACCTTTTTAGTTTTTGTATAAATAAAATTTTAAACCATCTAACGGACATCAATAAATATTAGCATAAAAAAACCGGCAATCGCTGAATTACATTCAATGGTCACCGGCTTTTGGTTTATGCTATTAAATTTAAAAAAAATGAATTTATCATCGGATGTCATGTATTGTAACTGTAGGATTTGATATAATCTGATCCGGTCCGAAATTACTGTTGTTATGAGAATGTAGTGTTCTGAATGTACAATAATTTATTTGTGGTGATTGCGCAATAATTCCGACCGGTAGTGTCACAAGGTCCGGATAGTTGGCCAATATATTGTTTTCACAAATAATTTCGCTGGCTTCGCCCTCTATAACAATATGTCCATATTCAGTATTATTATCCACCAGCCCTATGTTATTGGTCTTATTTGCGATAACTGCCGTTCTCTTAATGTCCCCAATTTTTATTCCGTTAGTTCCGCTTCTTAAAATACTATTGTTTTCTATGGTAAGGAAAGAATGCCCCAGCAGATCTAAACCACTTTGCTGAACTGACTTCAGGGTATTGGCTTTAATGATAAGATTTTCTTTCTTGCTATCCGTATGATCATCTATAATGCACGTTTTAAGGGTTTCAATATAATTTCCTTCAAGCGTTATATTGTCACCTGATTTTCTAATTCTGACTCCATCTCCGTTTCCTATCATCTCCAAATCACTAATTTTCACATTGTGTACTTTGTACAAATCTACAAGTGGATAATCAAATGTATTTTCTATCCTTCCGTTTCTTATTTTAACACCATTTGTTCCCTCTATAAAGATCTGTGAAGCATGGTTTCCTGAAGATGTCAAATTATGGATGTTAATATTAAAGATTGTATGCGAATAGGAATCTCCTTCTGTTTTACAGGCAAAGCCATCTCTGATATTATTCCTTGTTGTTAAATTTAATATGTTTACATCTCTAATTGACGACAAAGAATCCGGAGTCGTAATTAAAACTCCATACCCTTCATTTCGATCGCAAGTGCAGTTAATAATATTCACGTTTCTAACATGGTTTTCAGAGTTAGGTTCAATATCTATTCCCGACTCCGGAGTTGTTCCAACAGTATTATTAAACTGGCTGTTCAATATATTGATCCCGTCACCACGGATAACTGATGCTCCCTGACGGCGATTGTCACTACATTTAACATTAACTATATTTCCATTGTAAGCATTATTTATATAGATTCCGTCTCCCCAGCATTCAGATATTTCAACATCCTGAACATGGAAATTTTCTGCATTCAATACACTTATTCCAAATCCCCACTCACCTAAATCCGTATTATGAATGACTTCATAGGTTACTGAGCCGTCCAATACAGTGACCTGAGTATTCTCATTATAACCGGGATTACAGTTAGATGGCACCAATTCAGGAGTGACAGATTCACATTTTATATACAATGGAGCCCATGGTTTTTCCCCACCGCTGGTCCCTGCACTGACTACTTTCAGAGGGCAGTTGTTTACATATATATATTCTCCTACCTGGTAGGATTGGTAAGCACGCCACATTTTATAATAGCTTCCATCCGGCGCTTTAAAGCTGTATTTATTTCCTTTAACTTTTCCTCCGGTCAGCTTTGTGTTTACCGTCTGTGCAAAGGATATCAGTTCATAGCCATTTGTCCTTCCCGGCATCGCCTCAACTGTTCCATTCAGGAAATAGTTTGTATCACTCTGAAGCTGAATTTTAGCCCCACTATCAACGTCTATTTTATTGATTCCTGTAATTGTAACATTCTTTACTTTCATATTGTAAAGTCTTACCAGAGCTTTATTTATTGCAATAGTTTCATCATTTATACCATCCCCTTTGATTCCGCAGTAAGCGAGGCTCATACTATCTCCAAAACTAAGCTCCAATTTATATTGACTGTTGTTTACGAGGTTAATAATACTAAAGCCATCATCCTGAGCGGTAGTTTCTGATAAATAATAAACAACTGGCCTATCATAAGGGGTTCCCGGATAGTACCCCATAAGCTTTATATATTCCGGCTTTCCTGTTGCTAGTGAAGCTATTAATACTGATATTTCTGCTCCGCTTACATTGCGAAGCTCATCCATTGAATTTTTTACTATTGCCATAATTCTTTTTTTTAATTAATTATTTTCCAAAAGTACATGGCAACAGCGACAAAACCTGTCGCTTTTTAAATTGATTGTATCAGGAGATCTGCTTTGCAAATAAATTAAAAAAGACAAGCCGATACAAACCACCTCTGTACCGGCTTATCATGATTAAAAAAAAACTAACTAAGGATTGATTTTATGCTATTATTTTTTTATGAATTTATTCTTATAGGTATTCCCTTCTGAGTCTTTGGAAAGAATAATATAGTTTCCGGGTAAGAGCCTGCTTACATCAATAGCTTCATTAAAACGGTGCTCATTTTTCTGAAGAACTACCTTTCCTGACATATCAATAATGGAAATAGCTTTGTATATTTTGTCCGATTCTTTTCCGATATAAAGGAACTGTGCTGTAGGATTCGGGTATATTTTCAGGCTGTTTTCCTTCCGTTTTGTTTCGTCTGTTCCCAGGCTGCAAAAATCCCAGTTTCCAAAATTCAGCTTTACAAAATTTCCTGTCCCTAAAAATTCACACTGATCCGGGCAATACTCTGTACAGGCATAAAATCCATATTCTCCGGATTCTGTAGCGATATAGGTATCACCAACTGCACCATTTATCACACATGGATCTCCATTGGAAGGCGGCGGGCTGCTGGGAATGCACTTATACCATACATGACTTCCATAGAGATCAGGAAAGACATCATCAAATTTTACGGATGCTCCGGCACAAATATTATATTCTCCAGGTCCTACCTGGGAAAAAGTTCCGGGTGTAAATGTGCTGAGCATTGCAGGAAGCGCATACATAAATCCGTCTGCCATAACCGCCGGGCTTTCTGCCACACAGTCGCCCTGTGTAACTGCCACTTTAAAATAATAAAGCTGGTCGTCATTTCCATTGATAGTCAAAGTTTGTGAAACTGCTCCAGGAATTGGGGTCCACGGATTGGTATTAGGTGTTTGCCAGGTCCATTGCTGTTTGTACCATTGATAGCTTCCGAATGTTTGTGTAGAAAGTATCTCTGTTTCGGTATTGCAGAACAGAATTTTATCCGGGAATTTTACGCCCAGCCTGGGGCTTGTGATGGTTGGGTTACACTGTGCTTTTATATTCAGAATGGTCATGAACAGAAAAGCCAAAAAAATCAGTTTTGGTTTCATATGTAAATATTTAATGGTTTGATTTAGTCTTATTCAGTGGCATCAGTCCAGTAATAGTCTGATCCCGAACTTCATATTAAAGTTTAATGGTTTTTCTTTGTAAAGGGTATTGAGCTGATTCTCATTTTTAAAATGATACCCTATACCGGGCTCTGCATATATCCCGATCTTATCAATGATTTTCACCTGCAACCCTACTGCCGAATTCACTGAAAACTGTACGGGTTTAACATCAAGCCGTTCGCCCTGCTCGTCCTGCACTTCATTATTTACTATATATTTTGTCTTAAGTTTTCCTGCTATGGCTTTTTCGGCAAGTATTCCGCCGGTAACATATCCTGTAAAGCGTCCTTTCTGAATGACATTATAGTTGGCCTGCATCGGAATCCCTATATAATGAATGCTCTGATCCCCTTTTATATAATTTGAATTGCTTCCGGAGTGAAGTTCTGAGGTAAGTTTTGTATAATTGATACCCGTTCCTATTCCCCATTTTTTTCCAAGGTTATAATACACGGAAATACCAAATGTCACAGGGATTTTATGTCTTATCCTTGCTTCAACCTCTTTGCTTTGGTTAGCCAGCAAAACTTCTGTAAGCGGATCGGGATCTGTACCGGAGATCCATACGTCACTGAAAGTCATAGGGCTTCCGCTGATGGAAGTGTAGCCCGGGAACTTCTGTTCGGAAGAATTTGAGGAAACATTTCCTGTAAGCATGCTCAGCATCCATTTTTTGGGCTGACGACCTGAAGCTTTAGGTTTATCGTTGACAGCATACTTTTCCGAAAGTTTATTTTCATCATTATAAAGGACTTCATCTTCATCTTGTTTCTTTTTCAATACAGGATTTCCATTGAATGAAGAAAATGGATCATATAGAGGTGATTCTTCTTTTGCTAATGGGATTAAACTGTTTTTATTTTCCGTAGATTTTAGTATGATATTATTGTTATCAATAGTTTCTTCATTAAATATATTTTTTAAAATAGTACCCATATGAGCTTTTCCTGTCAATATATTTCCCTGTCCACTATATTTTCCACCTGATTTGGTATTGATTTGCTCATTTGTACTTGCCTTTACTGATTCTTTGATTTTTTTGCCATCTTTTTTAATGTTATCAGCATTTTCAGAGTTTACCGCTATTTTAGGTTCTGTTTCTGCATTCATTTCCAGTAAAAACTTTCCTGTAAAGAACAGCATGGTAACGGCAGCAGCCATTCCAACAATACGGTAGAACAGAGTGCTTTTTTTAGTTACAGAAATAGTTTTACTTTCTTTTTTATCATCAGCTTCAGGCATTATTCCTCCTGCCATTCCGTTTTCTTCCTCTCCGGCAAAAAGTTCATCTTTAATATCTTCCCACAGCCCATCCGGAATATCCTCTTCGTGGTCTTCCATTTTCCTGTGCAGATCATTGAGCCACCGACTATTCATATTGTGCTTTTTTTGACATTTTAAATTCTTTAATTTTCTGAATCAGCATTCCTTTTGCCCTGTGAAACTGTGAGGCGGAAGAATTTTCTGCGATTCCTAAAAGCCCGGCAATCTCTTTATGGCTTTTTTTCTCAAATACAAACAGGTTAAAAACGGTTCTGTACCCGTCAGGAAGTGAACGTATCATTTTCATAATGGCTGCCTGGGGAATTTCCTCTAGGTCCGGTTCCTCGTCATTGGGAATGTCTGGAAACTCCGTGAGATCATCATTTGTTGTTATGCCGGAATGCTGCTTTATATGTTTTAAAGCTTCGTTTACGGTGATCCGGATCATCCATGCTTTCAAAGACCCGCTTCCTCTGTATTCAAATGTTGCTATGGAGCGGAACATTTTGATAAAGCTGTTCTGAAGAACGTCATGAACATCGTCTTTTCCTGAAAGATAACGGGAACAGACCCCGGCAAGGTTTCCGGAATAGTTTCCGAAAAGTTCTTTCCAGGCAGCTTCTTCCTTCGTGAGAAGGCGTCTTATCAAAATCTGCTCCTTGTTTTCTTCCATGTACGACTAAGGTCCGGTTTAGCACCGATTAAAATTTTAAAGCAAAAATAGACCGCATCCGGCAAACCACAATCTATTGTTTATATTATCTTATCAATTAGTTTTTATACAGTACGGGAAATTGTAGTTAATCGCCTCGAAGGGGCTCAACTCCGTTCCATTTACCGTTATTTTTTCTGCTGCCAAAGCAAATCTCAGCGTGTGATCCAGTCCTACAAAGTATCCTTTTTGCTTTGCCACTACCGTTACGACTGTGTTTTTGACCACTCCGTCTACCGGGATCTGAAGCTCAAGCACCTTGGGTTCAAAAGTAAGCTCTACCCAGTTTTTCTCAGCATTTAATACTGTTGTATAATTCAGATTATATTTCACTTTTCCCATCGCCGCTATGGCATTCTGGGTTTTTACCGGATCTTTTACTACCGCCATTACGATTTCTTTTAAAGGAAATTCCGGAAATGTCAGGGTATCTTTTTTTATTTTAAAGTCTACGATTTTCTCCGCTCTAAACTCTCCCTGCACCGTGATAAGCCTTCCTTTATAATTACCGTTAACGTCTTCCAGCTTTACGGGTGGTACTTCTATCCTGTCCTCGTTCATACACGAGAACAGGGAGAAGATAATTGATAAAATTAAAACGGCAGTAATAACCTTAAGTACTATTGAATTCTTCATTTCATTATTTTTTTACATTAAACATTAATTGTATTGAGTACTCATCTATAAAACCCATTTTTTGGAAAATCTTGCGTGAGATTTTGAAAAAAGAATGAAATTATATTGTAAAGCATTGGTTTACTGTGAATAAAATTTGAAATTTATTTTTTGGAAATAAAAAACCAGTGTGGGTTTCACGCTGGTTTGGGGTATTTAATGTAAAAAAATTATAATGCATCTATTTCTGATAGCTTGATCAGATAATATTTGGTAAAATGTTTATTTAGTTTAAAAATAATATCCTGCCTATAAAAGATCTTAAAAACAAAATACGGCAACTTGTGGTTGCCGTTAAATAATTTTATCTACCATTTTTTTGTAAAAAATCTTTAAAATCTTTTAAAAACTGGACAAATTTTTCCGTAGACCAAATAATATCTGCTTTTTTTTGCTCTCTATTCAGAAGATTGAATAAATGTGTTTCTTCTTTATCTGCAACTATCAATAAATGACCTACTTCTACAGAATACTCAAAATCTTTATTTGTGATTGAATTAATCTCATCCAACATATTTTGAACTTCTTCGGATGTCCAAGACCAAGATTCAATATGTTCTAAAGCAGAAATTGTTTTGTCGGATACTTCAACTCCATATTGCCAAAGAGGCTCAATATTTGGAGCGCTATAACTTATTTTTTTAAATTTATAACTCATTTTTAAATTTTATTAATTTACTATTGGATAAGCACTGGTTAGGTTGCCTAATTCATCGAATTCAATTTGAATCCTGAAAGAGCCATTACTGCAAGGAAAATCAAATTTTCTATTTGTTGCTCTGGGATCATATACTCTTCCACTTTTTAACATTTGATCATATACTAAAGCAATTTCCTCTTTTACTCTTTTTATATCCCAGTTTTTTGGAAAAAAAGAAGATGTATTTTTCTTTTCACAATACCACTTCCATATTTCATTTCTACATTAGCTTTGAAGGGAATATCATCTGGTAAATCATGAAAACTTTTTATTCCCGGTGATTTTCTTATAGGACCTAGTTGTATTTTAGTTCCCACCACATCGTGGTTGTGTGCTCCGAAAAGTTCTAAAACATCTTCTCCACTTTTTTGTTTAATTAAAATCTCTCCATCAAAGTGATGATGAAACTTAATCTTAAATTGACCTTCATATTTAATATAATTCTCAAATAGAAGATCCTTTAATATTTTCTCCCCCTTCTCTGCATTAGTGCTTGCTCTTTTTAAATACATTAAAGTCTTTTGGTAAGCTTTGTCATACCGGCTTCCTTGGGCTATAATTTCTCCTTCGTAGACTAATGCAAATTTCCTGTTGCTGCTTATTGAGCCTATAACATCCGGATTAATCCCATTTCCTTTATTAATGTTTTCCATAATAGTCGCCGCATCTAAAAGCACCATTCCGAACCAAAGCATCGCACTCTGCAGTTTTTGAAAAGAACCCTGCGCTTGGGATTACCCATTCTGTAGGACTAAACACACGAAGGTCTTTCCTTTGGAAAACTCCGCTATTCAAATCCAAAAATAAGGAAAGTATAAAATGAAAAGACCGCCCAATTCATTGAGCGGTTAAATTGTTATACAAATTATAACGGAATATTATCATTGCCTATAATAAAAGACCCTAAATTATTTTGTCTTCTAAAATTCGTTGAAATTTCCTTCATTCTTTCATCATAATTAAAAGAGTTTTTAGTATTATCATTTTCTATAATACTTAATGCCCAATAGGGAGGCATATAATGTTCAACAAAGTATACACCATGATAATCTTCTAAATTATTTAATAAATTCACAAAATAATTGTAAAAATCATTTTCTATAATTTCTTTTTTATAATAATCAGTAATTAAAAGACTTACAAATTCAAAATATTTTTCTCTCAGAAAAATTTTCTTTGTACCATCGTCATCAATAAATGTAAATTGGCTGTTTTTGATTGGATTCATTTTATTATATTATTTATTTTTGCAAATATTTAGTGAGAACTTTAGCCCCTTTTTCACTCGTTATTGCTATTTGAAACTCTTTGTGCGCTTTCGGTAATGCAATTCCTTCCTTTACATCCCAAGGATTTTTTAGTTTCGGTCCTATTACTATATCATATTCATGTACTATATTTCCGGTTCTAGCTTTGGTTACAAAATCTGCCCATTCCTCAGTTGGAGTATCAAATACTTTAATGTTTAATTTTAACAATTCCTTCTCAGGTATGTCAAACTGTATAATATCTGATTGTAATCCACGACTGCCAAATTTATACTTGTTATAGCCAACAGTTTCTTTATAGGATGAACTGGTATAAAATGCTCCTTGTCCTTTTGTGTTAAAATCCAACTCAATAATATTCGCTGATAATAAAACACCATTTTTCCTTATTGAAATAACTGCATTAGGACTTGTTCCATGAAAAACATCTAAACTTCCTTTATTTTTTATCAAAAATTTTACTTCTAAAACACTCTTAACCTTCTGCACGTCATAGCTCGCCCTTCTTAAATTCGCTAATGTTTCTTGATATGCTTTATCATATCGGCTTCCTTGGGCAATAATTTCCCCTTTGTAAACTAATGCAAATTTCCTATTGCTGCTTATTGCACCTATAACATCCGGATTAATCCCATTTCCTTTATTAATGTTTTCCATGATAGCCGCCGCATCTAGTTCCATAAAGAAAGCACCATTCCGAACCAAAGCATCGCACTCTGCAGCTTTTGAAAAGAACCCTGCGCTTGGGATTACCCATTCTGTAGGACTAAACACACGAAGGTCTTTCCTTTGGAAAACTCCGCTGTTCAAATCCAAAAATAAGGAAATTGCCATTGCTTTCAAACCTTGCTGCACATTTTTTGCAGCTTTTGGGATTAGTACAAAAATGCCTCTGTAAGCAGATACTATAAGTTGAGGAGCAGCAATAATAATACCTCCCACTCCATAAATAAGATCCCAGTCCTCCAGAAAACTTTCCCCTCCGGGTAATTTTGCAATCTCTTGCCGAAGCGCCTGTACAGTAAGATCTATTCCTGCCAAACTAAGATCTGCCATAGCAGCCAATATCAGATATGGATTTCCTGTGGTCGCCAATGTAACAATTCCAAGGGTAACCGCCAAAATATCTGCTGTAATACGAATAAAGTAGTTTATTTCTTCCCATTTTTCAGCATCAGCCATCGCTTTTACATAAATAGCAGGAACGATCATGGTTACCGGTGGCATTTGCTCACCTGTTTCCGGATTGATGTATTTTTCTTTTTCATTTACAAAATATACCATTTCCAATGGATGATATTGTGCTCCATCATTCAGATTTTTCATCCTGCTTTGGCTTTTTACAGTGGTAGTAATTCCTAAATCATCTGTTTCATATTCTGCAGACTCATCGGAAATATATTCCTGCTGTTGTTGCAGGAAAAATGTTTTGGAATCAGACTGTCCGAAGCCCAACCAGTTTCCAGATAGTTCCATTACATCTGTGTTAATTTTGTAACCTTTCCCTGTTAGAAACGTCGATGCATCTAATTTTGGACGGTTTTGGGAAAATAAACAGAATTGCTGCAGGATATTAGCAAAAATCACTCTGTTTGGCTGTGGCTTTCCATCAATATAACTTATCCCGTCTAAGCCATAGTAGATTTTATTACAAAGCTCCGGCTCTTTCTTAAACCTTTCCAATAAATAGATATGGCTGGAAAAAGCTTTCAATACATTCACCAAAGCAGAGCTTCCATCTTTCCACCCACTCCAAAATCCTGTGTCATCATAATCTGCGAGAGTAATAAGATGATCCATTACTTTCTCATTATCTAACAACATTCTTTCAAAGACAAAATCCGGAGTATTGGTATAAAGAAATAGAAGCTCTTCCGGTGTGCTTGCTTTCTGAAAATAAAACTGATAGACCTTCGTAAAATAGCCGAAATAATCATATGAAGTTCCCTGCTCAAAATCACCATAACCTACATACTGTATCAAATTCCTGAACTCTTCGTACGAAAAAGTCTCTAATACAATAGCTTTTCTTCGACGAAGGTTTTCATTATCTGCCTGCCTGCGAAAAAAATATTTCAATCGAAAACTCATTTTTTTTTCAGTCAGATCAATATCAAATTCTATTTCAGATTGACTTTGAACTAAATCTACCAGCTCTTTATTTTTATTGAGATAGGTTTTTAGCCTTATCACATTTTTTTCGTCTTTTATAGATAATTGTTCCGCATGCCAATCATAATCGTTTATGTCATATTCCAAAATAAAATGATTGCCAATGGTATTGCTCCTCCGAAGGTTATAACACAATTGTTGCTTGTTAATAAAATTATCAGTACGCCATTCGTTGCTTAATATATCTCTGATTTCTAGTGTGTCCATAATTTTTTTTCCCTTTTTGAAAAAGGCAGAGCATTACGCTCTGCCATTCATTAATACTTCTTAGGAAAGCTTGTCCAATGCTTCTTTGTGAGTTTTCACAAATTCATCCAGGTAAGAAGCCAGAAGCTCCGTAAAGCCAACCTTCTTATTCTTCAGCAGCCAAAGCATATATTGATAACTGGGAACTTTTACCTTGTCTGCAGCCATGCCATCTGTAGGTTCAACCAAAGGCTGCTCAATTGGTGCGCCGTAATTATCACGGAGATAGCTCCATGTTTCCTTATAGATGACCCACTCCGGGGCAGGAAGAGCTATATTAATCTCTTCGCCGGTTTCTTTGTCTTTCAGTACCTGCTCATAGCTGAAGCATATAAACTGCTGTTTAGATTTGGCATCAATATCCAGAACACGAATACTCCTATTGAATTGTGGAAGCTTCGGATGTTCAGATAATGGTAATTCTGCAAGATTTAATTCAACATTTTCGATGTCATTGATTAAAGCCTGTATTTGAGTCGTTATTTTTAATTGTTCGTTCATAATTTTTGATATTTTAAATTTAGAAAAGGGTTAATTCTGTAATGTTAAAGGAAATGTTTGCATTTACGCTCATATTGGTATTGAACATCGCAAATGAAAGTGCATCGGTTGAAATACTTTTAGAGTAATTGAGAACCGTACCATTTTTTGTAAGAACAAAATAGACTACAGATCCCCTTCTCATAATGGTATAATTAAAAGTTTCGGGATTTATCGGAGCTTGCGCATGCGTAATCGAGCTATTATCTAAATAAACCTGACGGCCCCATGAGTCCTGTCTTCCTACAACTCTCACACTAGCAATATTAAGATTAAGAAGGTCTAATGATGTAGAACTGAGCATCAAACCGATAGAATGATATGGAACTGTACTGCTGGGAGAGCTAAAGTTTACACTTACATCAAAACTTAAATAAAAATCCTGATTGGCTTCAATAATTTTTGAAGATTTAAGTGCCGATACCACCACAGCCTCATTAGCATAGGCTTTTACATTTGGATTACTCTGGTACTGCCCTGCGCCTGCATTTCCAAATACACTATCATTAGTAAGGTTATTGTAGATCTTTTTTGACCATACAATAGTACTCAGATCGAAGTTGTTGGATGAGGCCGATACAGTAACAATACTTGTCGTTCGGTGTACCTGAACAGTTGGAGTTGAAGTTCTGATAACAATATTATAATTTTGATTTGCAGAAAGAGAATCTCCATATAAAGTTACCACCATAGATTTTCCATCAGCAAAAGTCTGAAACCCTAAACAGTCAACTTCTCCAACTCCCAATTGGTTCTCTTGTGGTATAAATTTTACCGAAGTGTTTGCTGGATTTAAGTTTAAATTTAAGCCTTGTAGTACCAAATATTTTACCGTGTGTTCATGTTTAAGAATAGAAGGGGTGATAGAGTATACATTAAGTGCTGCATTACTGTATTGATTATTCCATGCAAGCCCAAATTGTTCTTTTTCTGCTGTTGTTAAAATATTTGGAAGCTGCAGAAGAAGATTCTTTCCGTTTGATTTTCCCAGCCTGCCGGATGCATTTTGAGCTAATAACATATTAAAAGTCGTATCACTCGAAACATCGGCTAATCCGGTTACTGAATAATAAAGCCCTGATGTATTCAATGTCCAGTTGGCACCGAGTGTCAGTCCGGCACCGGGTACCGTAGTCAGAGAAGAATTGGCAACGTTTTTTCCTAAATCACCAGCAGGTAATTTCGCTACATTTCCATTGTCATCCAAACCCACAATTTTCGGATAATCTAAAACATTACCATCTGTGGAAGGTATATCCAACTTCTGATTTAATTTTTCGCGTGTATTGGCGTTGTAGTCTCGTTGGTTTATGATTCCCTCCGCAATAAAAGAAGGGTTTGAAATCGAAAGATGAGTATCTGCCAGTTCCAGAGGAATACTTCCATCAGTAACAGCATGTGTTTTCAGATCTCCATTTTGATCAATGGCATAATCTGTATAAATGGGAGAGCCAGACTCGGCGACCTGGTAAATGACATTAGTTTCCCTCTCTTCAACCGGTGGTAATTCATTTACTCGTATAATTTTTCCTATTATAGACATATTTTTTATTTTTTTAAATTAGTAATTCTTGTTATTGCCAGTCTCCTGAAATAACTTTCTGTCCTTCAGTAGTTTCCACTCCAAGAAGATGATCGTTGGGTAAAAAATTAGTTTCACATATTGATCCCAATTCATCATCAAACTTTACTCCGGGCTCACAGTTACAAGGCAATGCTTTTTCCACTTTCAGCCCGATGGAACCCGCCTGGAGAATAGTAAGCGAAGTAGGAATCTTCTCTCTCCATGGCTCTCCTTCTTTTGTGGCTTTTGGTGAACGCAATTCGTCCACAATAGACAGGAACAGAGGATCATCAATTACCGGAATTTCTCCTCCGTTCCAGATTTGTCCTGTAGCTAAGAAATGTCTTACCGCTTCTTCAAATCCCGGTCTTACAGTAACGATAACTCTTGCCATCCCCGACTGCATAAAGGCTCTGAATACAGGATCATTATCATCAAACTGATAAAGATCCCCCCAGTTAGCTCTATTGCCCCAATAATAAGGGTACAAATAATAGCTTATGAGTTCCCATTCAAAAGCCTGTTCCATGAATTTTATAAAGGCTGCATATCTGTCCAGGGTTCCATCTACTTTTATTTCGGTATTGGTGAAACTTTCCGTAGAATTATCTGTCTGGTAATATTTATTTTTCCCGAATGTTAATTCTGCGTTTGGATTTTGACTCAGCATATAGGAAATACAGTTCCTTCTCAGGATGGTATTTTCTATTTTCCTGTAGAAACCTGGATTGGAACCTTTGATCTGGGCTCCTAATGCTTTTGCATCTGCTAAAGCAGCTTCATATTTAGCCAAATCAATTTCGTACGCTTCAATGATCTTATTGAAAGCTGTCTGGAGCCATTCATTTTTAGCTTCTGTAGTCAGTTTACATTTTACACTTGCATTAACATCAATGGCATGGGATCCAATCAAGGAGAAAGAAACAGGAACTACCTGATAGAAATTTCTAATCGTTACTTCCGAGCCATCCATATAGGTTCCGCCAATTCTTAAACAAGGGCTTAACACTCCTTCTCCTCCTGTCTGTATTACTCCTATAGCTGCAACGGTTACATAGTTTTCAGGGATCTGGATTTCCGCACCTCCGGCGATAGCTTCATCGTATTCTGATTTTCCATTTGAATCCCCGACCGTATTGGAAAAGGCTTTACCTACATAAATGATTTCTTCTGGCTTTTTATCAATATCTACCTTGTATTTGCTTAACCAGTATTTTAAAACCATATCTCCTGAAGCTCCATCCAAGGATGCAAAATTCTCCATCTTGTTAACGGTGGATGTTCTGGGGTCTATAGGCTTTATCAATAGGTTTTCAGTGGTTTTGCTGGCTTTCATTCCTAAATTATGGAGCTTTGCCGGTTCGGGAATCATAAATTCAAACATCATACGCTTACCATAGTTATAGATCTGGTTTTTTACCACTTTATCTACCCATCGGTAAACGCCCACTACATGGTTGCTTCCTTTGGTGTTGTCAAATCCATGTTTGTTGTTTTCTTCATATTCTTCCAGGATTTTATCAATACGCTCTTCCTTCACCTTGGTAACAATCCTGTCCAACGCCCTTGCTGTTATATCTTTGGCATCAGTGACTGCCTGACGGTTACTTTCTTCTTTGGAATTGTGGGTAGCATAGTTAGCTCCGGTACTTATACCGTATTTTGCGGAACCGGCTCCCCATGAAGCATTAAAACCAGCCTGTGTGGCAAAGTCTTTGGATTCCTGAAGTATTTTGGAAACTTCACTTTGCATTTCATGCCTTTCGGTAGAGGTAGTATCTGTCAGCTTTTCTTTTTCAGATTCTGATGATCTGGTGGTTTGGGATTCGCTACGCTTAAGTCTTCGTGTTGCTCTTTCTTTATACTCTCTTGCCATGATATTTTCGATGTGAGCCACATCTCCCTCCACATAGCAATATGTACTTTGTTCTACTTTTCGATAATCAGCAATACCTATATTTTTCATTCCGAAGCCTGAAGGAATAAATGCGCCTTCAGAGGTAGGATTGGCAGGGTTTTCCGGGTCCGTAGGATCTGTTGTCCTGTCTTTAGGGGTAAATATTCCGCGTCCCTGAAACAAATGTACATCATCATTGCTCCTGCTTAATGTCACCTGCATTGTATAGGAAAGCCCGTCACTTAAGACAACAGCTCCTTCCAGCTCTATAACCTCTAACTTTTCAATATCCACATGAGGAATTTTATTATTGTGAAAGAGGGAAGTTACGTTAGCGGCACCACTCCACGGGTCGGTACCGGAACCTGACGCAATGGTCTGTCCGCCTACTTTAACCTGATAATTTCCACTAATAATCTGTTTGGGCTGGTTTATATCCGTAGTAACAGCTATTGAATGTCCAATACCAGGCATAAGCGGAACCCTGCGAGTCGTTGTCGTGAAGGGGATAACTCCATTATTATTCAGTGAATTGGTAACAGGAACTAAAATGCCTCCTATATTGGTAAATGTAGGCTGGTTAATCACTGTATTGTTTAGGATCTGCTGCTGCTGTAATTGACTGTCTTGTATAACAGCTCCGGAAACTTCTGCAAAAGTAGAAATTCCTTCTAAAGCCTCACTGACAGATACTGCTCCGAAGATTTTACTTAATGCGTACTTGCTTTCATCGGTTAAAGCACGTTCCAGTTCTTCAGGATTAATTTCCGGCCTGAACTCAAAGCTAAACTCCGGTAAGTTAAGTGGAGACACGTGAAGGCTTAAAAGTTCTTCATTTAACCTGGATAATTCTTCTTTTAAGCCCGGATTTGAATCAAATAATTCAGGATTAGCAATGCTCAGCTCGGTAAGGTACTTAACTCTGTTTTCAATAACTTTTTTTCTGTTCTCTGTTTCTGATAACTGTTTCTGATAGTCGGCCTGAATGGGTTTTACTTCTTTCAGATAATTTTCATAGGCCACTTTATAGGCTTCCTGGTATTCTTTCTGATAAACTTTTTCCAGCTTATTCAGTGATGCTGATAAATCCTGGTTCAGATGCAGGTTACCCACTGCTTCTGTATACTTCTGGCCTTGTTCGTTGTAGAAAGGTTCACCCAGTTCTCCTTCTCCCGCTACAGCCATTCTGGAGAAACTCATTGCTTGGGAGCCACTTCCGGCCTTGAAAAGTTCTTTTGGAAGAACTACTTTTGCTTTTATCACATATTCATATCTTGATTGGGAAAAACCATCATAATATCTTAAGATATGATCAAGGTGTAAAAGATGCATCAATGTTTCCTTGGCATAAAAGTCTTTTTGAGTAACCACCTGATAAACAAGGTTATCCCAGATTTTAGAATCAATACGAATAATTTGTTGGTGGTATTCTCTATAATGGCTGATTTTAGCATCAAACTCCTCTTTAGTCGCTTTGGCTTTATTTCTTGCTACCCAAACAGCAAGTTCATAGAATGCTGTATCCTGCGCTTTTAAGGATTCTTCAGTTTCGATTGTTAAACCTGTAATTTCTTCACAAGTTTTCTGTAAAGATTCGCCAGCTTCAACTCTAGGGTCAATGACTCCTTTTTGAGTGGCATAATCTCTGAAAACAAACCTTCTTTCTTTGTTTTCGTGATCAGATAGCTCAGCATTACGCATAGTAGCGAACCTGAATAGTGTTTGTGAGCTATTATTTTGATTAATTTCTTCCATCTTTTTTTGTAAATTTGTTTGATTTTATAAAAAGGTTAAGGTCTGAAATCCTTTTTAGTAGGAGTCTTCAGGTTTTAGCCTTATTTTTTTAGGTGGTTTCCGGCTAGGATGTCCACCTTAATTTTTAATGTCAATTTTCATTTATGTGTTTTTCTTGAAGCAAATATCAGAGCCGGAAGCGACAGAACTTGACGTGTTGAAAATAAGTTTTGAATTTTCTTCAATTAAAATTTCACGTCTCACTGAACCCATTGAAAAATTAGGATATTTATTCTGACAGCCACAGGATTGCCTCATTTTATAGCAGCTCAAAAAAACCCTTCTCATTTAAATTTAGAAACTAAACATTTAGTTATTAGGATTGGGAGAGGAAAAGATAAGTATGCAGTTCTTTTTGGAATACTTAACGATCTGTACTCAATGATAAGAAGCCTTAGGTTTATTTCAAATAGTAGACAATGAAAAATAAAGTCTAAGAAGATAATATTCAGAAGCATTATCAAATAATAATTCATATCTCCTTGAAATTCAAAACAAAATGTCGTAAATTTATTCTTCACAAAAACAGTGTTTTCCCCCTTTTATAGAGTTGAGTAGTTACCTAATTTTGTTTTATAAAATTAAAAACCATAAAAATGAAAACTCCTTTTTTATTGAAAAATCTAAGCTCGCTTCTTGCTGTGCTTATTTTAAGTTTTTGTATGCTAAGCTGCACACGCTGCTCCGAACCTCCTAAAGAACCCGTGAGTGACAGCTATAAAAAGAAACTGATAAGTTACCGTGAAGGCAGAGTGCTTTATGATGAATACTCCAGGACCAACAATGTAATTCTTACAAAATACAGAAACGGAGAGCCGGATTCACGCTGGTACTGGTTTTCTGTAGAAGATATGGAAGGCTATCTTAAATATGTAAAAGAAACCGCCAAAAAACAACACCTGAAAAATCCGGGAATCAGAATTTATATGGGAAAATATCCCCAGAATCATCCTAAAAGCAAAATGGCAAAACCTGAATACGCCGGCTACCAGACCATTTTCTTAGTTCCTACTGCTCAGAATCTTAAAAGAGATACCTCAGGAACCATGTCCAGAGCAATAATGTCCACGGATGAAAATCTGAATGTAAAGGAGATGGAAGTTCTCAATATGACCAATCTTGCTCCTCCACCTAAAGTTTCCACCGCAGATATGCCGTAAAAAAGAAAGCCATGAACTGGAATATAGAAATAGGGAAGCAAATATCTATGGTTTTATCCGTTGTAGTGATGGTCTTAATGATTATCAAATACAGGAAAATCTGGAAAGAGAATTTATTTTTTGTCGTAGGATACATATTATTTTCCCTGATTGATATTTTTTGCTATTTCTATTTTAAAGCTATGAACCGGTCTACTGAAATATTTTTTGTGATTGGCTTTTTAATGATCGTGTTTTTCCTATATCTGCTGTATTATTATCAATTACTGTATTGGCCTCTTTTAAAAAAATTGCAGTTGATCCTTTTGATCCTTTTTGTTGTCAATATTGTTGTTATGTTTTATACAGAAGATGATCTGCTGCATCGCTTTTCTTTTAATATGCTGTATACTGATATCCTTTTGTTGCTGTTTTCCATTATTTTATTTTTATACCAGACGTTTAATTCTGATAAAATACTGGAACTTACTAATTATTTGCCTTTTTGGATTTCAGTCTCTTTACTGATTCTTTTTATTGGAAGTATTCCGATCCTGTATTTCAGGACTACCGTTTCAGAGCATATCTATTTTTTTATTTTATTTATGCTAAATCTTATCAGTAACGGAATACTTATATTGGGATTGATTTGGAACAGACAGAATAAACTTAGATAAGACTTTACAGTATGGAAGAAAACAATTTGGTCATTACCTTTACCATTACCTTACTTATTGTCGTTTTAATGATGATCTTCATCTATGTAGTTTTTATCAAAAAGAAGACAACCCTTCTGATCGAGCAGAAAGAAAAAGATATGCGGTTTGAAAGAGAGCTCGCAACCTCCCAGGTCGAAATAAAGGAACAGACACTGAATTACATCGGGCAGGAATTACATGATGATGTAGGTCAAAAGCTCTCCGTGGTCCGTTTGAGACAAAATCAGCTTATTTCCAAGCTGAAAAATGCAGAAAAAGAAGAACTGAGCGAGCTAAGTGAATTGTTGGGCGAATGTATTCAGGATATCAGAAATCTATCTAAAACCCTGATTACAGAGCAGATCATTCATTTCGGACTGACGGAATCCATTGAAAGAGAAGTAAAAAGAATACAGAAATTAAAATTATTAAAGATAGACTTCATCACCCAGAAACACGATATTGATATTGCTCCCAAACACGGTCTGATTCTTTTCCGGATCATTCAGGAAAGCATCAATAATATTTTAAAGCATTCCAGGGCCAAAAATGTATCTATAAAACTTGAAGATAACCAAAATTCATTAAGAATTAATATCTCAGATAACGGAAAAGGTTTTAATACCGACAAGATACAGGACGGTTCGGGACTGAAGAATATGGAACTGAGAGCCAAACTGATCCATGCGGAATTTTCCATACAGTCGGAACTTGATAAAGGAACACAAACCTCAATAACCTATTACAAACACTTCATATGAAAACTATTCCTATAGCTATCGTTGATGACCATACGTTAATGTCTAAGGCATTGGAAAATATGATCATGGAAAACCCTCAGTACAGCGTGATCATGAATCATCCCAACGGTGAAGATTTTATTGCCGCCATAGAAAAAGCTTCAGAATTACCTGCTGTAGTGCTGATGGATATTAATATGCCTTATAAAAATGGTATAGAAACCACAGAATGGCTCACCGAACATCACCCTGACATAAAAGTGATAGCCCTGACCATGGAAGATGATGAAAAAGTTCTTATCAAAATGCTCAAAGCTGGCGCGAAGGGATATCTGCTAAAAGATATGCAGCCAGACATCCTTTTTCAGGCAATAGATACCGTATTTGATAAAGGCAGCTTCTATACCGATTTCGTCGCTCAGAAATTATTAAAGGTAAAAACAGAAGACATTAAAAATGCGTCTCTCCTTTCCGAATTAAAAGGCCGGGAAAAAGAATTTATAAAATGGGCCTGCAGCGAGCTTACTTACAAAGAAATAGCAGACAAAATGTTTCTCAGCCCAAAAACCATTGATGGATACAGAGACTCTGTTTTCCTGAAACTGGAAGTAAAAAACAGAGTTGGGTTGGTTCTTTTCGCCCTAAAACATGACTTGAGCTGATCTAATTTTCTTTCTTTAATCAACATAGCCCAAAACCATTTATAACTCACTCATCCGGTAGATTTTCAAAATTTACCGGATTTTTCATTTTCGCTTTATTTATCATCCATAAAATAGTTCAGTTGTAAAAAATAAATACTTTTAATACATTTGTTTAAAACATATTCTGAATGAATTTCGAGCAGATCAACTTACACCTTGAGGCTTACAAAAAACACGACCAAATTCTGGATGCCGCCCGATTTTTAATCCATTCCTTTGACCTGGAACATGAAAACTTTGCAGGTTTTGGATTCAGGGAAGAGCTCTCTCCCACTTCTATGCTGTTGACCGCAGAAGGCGTACTGGGAGGGCCTCAGACCGTAATGATCCCAAAGAATTTATTTGATTTTGATCTGAACCTCGTTCTGAATATGGTTGCCCATGAAATGCTTCATGTACGGCAGAAAGCACCCGGACAGGTGATCGAAGACAAAAATGAGCGTGAATTTCAGGCGTATTATGAAATGCTTTTCCATAAAGTCTTTCCACAGATTCCGGAAGTTTCGGATCATTATAAAAAATTCTTTGGCGGTCAGGCACTTGAATATTACAGAAGAATGGGCGAAGGATCGGGACTGCAGCAGAAATATAAAGCAGAAAAAGCTGAAGTGGAACATTTAATCAATTCATTACTATGACGATAAAGCCGGAAATATCCTGGGCAGACTTTGAAAAAATAGACATGCGATGCGGAACGATAATTTCAGTTACCGATTTTGAGAAAGCAAGAAACCCTTCTTACCAACTGGAAATTGATTTCGGAGATCTTGGAATCAAAAAATCCTCTGCACAGATCACCTCTCTTTATCAAAAAGAAGAGCTCATAGGAAAGCAGGTAATGGCTGTTGTAAATTTTCCCAGAAAACAGATCGCTAATTTCTTCAGTGAATGTCTTGTAATGGGAGTGTATGGTGAAAATAAAAAAGATGTTACCCTTTTAACACCTTCACTACCCGTAAAAAACGGAATGTCGATAGGATAAAACACAAACATATATGATACAACACATTCCATTAGAAAAGATCTTATTCCTTGATATTGAAACCGTTCCGGGATCCGGATCATGGGAAGACCTTCCTGAAACAGAACAGATGCTTTGGGAAAAGAAAACAAGATTTCAGAGAAAAGAAGACGTTAGTGCAGCAGAATTCTATGACCGTGCCGGCATTATGGCCGAGTTTGGAAAAATTATCTGCATTACCATCGGAATGGTCGAAAAGAATGAAACCTTAAAGATCAAAAGCTTTTCAGGTCACGATGAGAAGAAGCTGCTTCGGAAATTCGGAGAAATCTTCAACAGCCCGAGACTGAATAACGTAATTCTCTGCGCCCACAACGGAAAAGAATTTGATTTTCCATGGATTGCGAGAAGGTATCTTATTAATGGAATCCAGCCTCCGGTTCCGTTCCAGATGTTTGGAAAAAAGCCCTGGGAGATTCCGCATATTGACACGATGGAGCTATGGAAATTCGGAGATTATAAAAGTTTTGTTTCCCTGGAACTGCTGGCCCATGTCTTTGGAATTCCTACTCCCAAGGATGATATAGACGGCTCAATGGTTTCATCAATCTACTACATAGAAAAAGACTTGCAGCGAATAGTTGACTATTGTGAAAAAGATGTCTTAACTTTGGCAAATGTTTTCCGGCGGATGCGTCAGGAAGATTTGTTGAAAAGGAATATCAATCTAGATTAAAAAATGAAATTTACAGACGATCAAATTGCTGACATTGGTGAGGAAATCATCAGCGTCTTAAAATCCGTATACGACCCGGAAATCCCGGTAGATATTTACGAATTAGGACTGATATATGATGTACAGATCTCCGAGGATGGCGATGTAAAAATTATAATGACCCTTACTACCCCGAACTGCCCGGTTGCAGAAAGTCTGCCTCAGGAAGTAAAAGACAAGGTAGGAGAAGTGGAAGGAGTGAAAAGCGTAGATTTAGAGCTTACTTTCGAGCCTAGCTGGAACAAGGATATGATGAGTGAAGAAGCAAAGTTTGAACTGGGAATGCTTTAAATTCTGGTAAGAAAGATGGAAGCAGGAAGATGGAGGTTTTCGGAATTCATAAAACTACTCTCTTCCCATAAAAACTCTTTTTTTACACAAATACAACATAAACCCCGGAAATTTCCGGGGTTTTCTATATTAGATTAAATTTTCACGCAGATTAATCAGATACTGCAGATTTTACATTAATCCGCTTTATTTGCATAATTGGGATAAAAAAAGAACCGTTAAGATTTAATTTAAGTTGTTAAGAATATTAAGTTTGAGCTTTGCTTTAAGGAGCTTTTGGTTTAAAAAAATTTTAGATTTTCCTTAATTATTCTTATCTCTTTCACAGATCATAATGTTTCAAAAAATATACATCGCCATCTGAGAAAATCTGTGTATTCTGAGCTTAAAAATATTAACCACAAAAGCTCAAAAGTTTTTTAACACTTAAGTTTAATTAAGATTAAATTGATGCTGCGAAAAAAGTTCACTCAAGTAAAAAAAATCAAAGATTTTGTGCATCATCCTAAATCTTCTCTTCTGCTTAATCTGCGTGAGCAAAGCTATCATAAAATCTAAATAAAGAAAGGTATACTTTTTAAAATCAAGCTGCCAGAAATAATAAGCCTGACAGTAACTTCCAGCGTCCCTCTTCCAGCCTTTAACCCTCTTTTGCAATCTCTTTTCCTTCTCTCCGGCTCCATTCGCTCCATGAACCTACATACAAATCAGGAATAGGAAAACCCGCATAATCCAGTGCTAAAATAGTGTGGCAGGCCGTAACTCCAGATCCGCAGTGGATGATGAGATGTGGAGGTTTATTTTTTAAAAGCTCCTTATATTTTTCTTTTAAAACTTCAGGTTTCAGGAAGCTTCCGTTCTCATCAAGATTTTCAGAAAAAGGAATATTAATTGCTCCCGGTATGTGTCCGGCTACAAGATCAATAGGTTCAGATTCGCCTTTGTAACGGTAAGCATCTCTTACATCAACAATGGTCGACGAATGGTTTATTATTTCATTCTCAACATCTTCCAAGATCTTAACCGGAAGAAGCCAATCTTCTTTTTTAATGACAGAAACTTTTTCAAGAGTTTCCTCACCAGATGAAAATTCTATACCTTCTTTCTCAGCAGCCTGAAATCCTCCATCCAGAACCTGAACGTTTTGCAATCCGAAGGATCTCAGCATCCACCATGCTCTTGCCGCTGCATTGGCTCCGTTTTTATCATCATAAATCACAACATGTGAATCTTCAGAAATCCCAAGCCTGGAAAGTGTTTCTGCAAATTTTGTAATATCAGGAAGTGGATGCCTTCCTCCAAAAGCAGCATTTTCTCCGATCTCTGCCAGATCTTTATCAAGATCTATAAAACGGGCATCTTTGATGTGTTTCTCAAGGTAAGTTTGATGTACATCTTTTCCTACTCTGGCATCAAGAATGATGAGGTTTTCTGGTGAAAGTTTTTTTAGCTGGGATGATGAGATTATGGGTGACATTTTTGGTGATTTTGGGGTTAAATGATAAGTTTTAGTTAAAGCCAAGCGAGTTTAATATAGGAGAGTTGATTAAAACCCGCTCCTATTGATATTTGTTTATTCCAGATTACGCAGATTTTTTATGCTTTAAAAGCAATTTCATCCGATCCATCTGCTTGATTTGCGAGATGCTATTTCTTAACTAAAAATGAAAGATATCCTTCGCTTTATTATATGAACTTTCAAAATTTAATAAATTCAACTTGTGCTCCACTTTTTCTACGCTCATAAAGTTGATCACCTGTTCTGTAGGCATATTTCCTACCAGATCATCTTTGGCCATAGGACAGCCTCCGATTCCTTTGATGGCACTGTCGAATCTTCTGCAGCCTTTATCGTAAGCAGCTTTCAGCTTTGAATAGGAATCTTCGTAACGGTTATGGAAATGTCCCCCGAAATTGATCTCAGGATATTGAGAAGGAATTTTTTCAAATAAAAGGGCAATGGTTTCAGGAGTGGCAACGCCTGTAGTGTCCGAAAGCAAAACATCTTTAATTCCAATGTCTGAAAACCTTTTGGCCCAGAAATCTACATCTTCCCATTTCCACATTTCTCCGTAAGGATTTCCAAAGGCCATAGAAAAATAGATATTCAGCTGCTTTCCTTCACTTTTTACGAGCTCAAGCATCCTGATGATTTCTTCAAAAGCCTCTTCCTGGTTTTTGTTGGTGTTCCTGTGCTGGAATGTTTCCGAAATAGAGAACGGAAAGCCTAAAATATCTACATTCTGATGTTTTAATGCTTTTTCAGCACCTCTGTAATTCCCGATGATGGCAGAAACTTTCGTATTGGATAAGGATTTATCTATATTTTCAGCCACCTCATCGGAATCAGCCATCTGTGGAATTGCTTTCGGGGAAACAAAGCTCAGACAGTCCAATACATCGAAGCCAACCTCCATCAGAGAGTTGATATAATCTATTTTTTTGCCGGTAGGGATAAATTCTCCCCAACCCTGCATGGCATCTCTAGGACATTCAGTAAGAAACATTTTTACTTTTTGATTTTCTCAAATATAATAAAACTAAACAAGTTTATAGATGAGGCATACAAATCTAACATTATTTTGATTTTCAAATATTTATATTCAATTTAAAATTTCGATAACTGATATGTAATTCCGGATAAACCAGACCAGACATGAAAACCGGTGTTTATCTCCAATATTCTGATTCAAAAAATAGCTATGTTAATGATTTTACAATCGTAATCAGGCTCATCACAATCACCACTACACCTACTACCGCAAACATTTTTTTGGCAGGCAGCCTTGAAGCAAACATCGCTGAAAAAGGAGCTGTAAAAACACCTCCCAGAAGAAGGCCAAGCACAATATTCCAGTGATGAATCCCAATGGTGAAAATAAAAGTCAGTGCACTGACTACGGTCAGTAAAAATTTAGCCATAGTCGAACTGCCCACTACATACCGCGGCGTTCTTCCCTCTTTAATCAGGGTTCCAGTCACAAGCGGTCCCCAGCCTCCTCCGGCAAAAGAATCAATAAACCCGCCTGCCAATCCCAATACCCTGAGATTTGTCCTCTTTTTCTGTATGTTGTTTCCTGATTTTTTATTCTTCCTTTTAAAAGCATTTCTAAGGATGTTGATTCCCAAATAAAGAGTGTAGCAGGCGATGACCGGCTTTACAATATGAGCATAGTGCTCCCCGAAATGAGACAGCGCAAAAGCTCCGATAAAAGCCCCCACAGCAGCCACAGGAAATAAAACCCAGACCATTTTTTTGTTGACATTTCCTAATTTATAATGGCTGATACTTCCCGCTGCCGATGTAAATGATTCTGCGGAATGAATACTTGCGCTCACCACCGGAGGCGGAACATTCAGGAGCAAAAGGATCGTTGTACAGATCACTCCATATCCCATGCCCATAGATCCGGCGACAATTTCTGCCAGAAATCCGGCCAACAGCATCCAGTAAAAAATATGCCCGTCTTTACTGAGAAAACTCTGGATATCCCCGGACAGGTTAAACTGGTAAATAATCAGTGCAAGGACACCTACCATTGTCAGGACACCTATAATTCCAAGGTAAATATTAGCTCTTCTCTGTACTGTTTTGGTGATGTTGATTAGTTTTTCCATCTCCAGTTTTCTTTCCGGCTGATCTTTTTTTTCACCCAGATATTGTGTTGTAAGCCTGTTCAGTTCTTTTACCTTGTATGTAAAATCTCCTTTTAGCTGGTTACGGATGTTTTGCATATTGTCTAAGAGACCGTCCATTTCTTCATCGGGAATTGTTTCCGTTAAAATCTCACGCAACCGTTTAGCAACCGTTGGAGATTTTCCATTGGTAGAAACTGCAATTTTAAGATTTCCTTTTCTTACAATGGAGCCCAGATAGAAATCACACAGATCCGGCTTATCGGCAATATTCACCAGTGTATTATTCTGATGAGCCCTGTCACGGATCTGCTCCGCTACAAAAATATCATTAACCGCTACAATCGCAAGATCGGCACTGTTAAAATCATTATCGGTAAAAGACCTCTCGTGCAGAGTAAGGTTGGGATAATTCTGTTTTAATTCTTTAACCTGGTCACTTATTTCCAGGGCTACCAGCTTAATGCGTGCTCCCGGAGAATTGACAAGAACAGATTCCAGTTTTTCCAAAGCAATATTGCCCCCGCCAATGACAAGCAGTGATAATTCCTCCAGTTTTAAGAAAATGGGATATAAAAAGTTACTCATCTATTTAAAGTTTTAGATCATAGGGCTGACAATATTTTTGCTTTTTCTGCCGGTAAAGAAGGGTGATCCTACGTTCTATTTTACGGTTTGTAAATAGCGGTAGGAGAAATCACCAAAGGTTTCTTCTGTATTTCTCTCTTCCGAATAGATTCTGAAAAGCTGGTCGAGGGTTTCTATGATTTCTTCCTCACCGATGCTTTCTTTAAATTTTGTATTCAGGCGTGTACCCAGTCTGTCCCCGCCGATATGAAGATTATATTTGCCATATGCTGTACCCACAAATCCAATTTCGGCATTGGGTGATCTTCCACACCCATTGGGACACCCAGTCATCCTGATGGTAATATCTTCGTTTTGAAGGCCATATTTTTCAAGGACAGGCTCTATTTTGGTGACTAAAGAGGGTAAATAGCGCTGAGCTTCTGCCAAAGCCAATGAACAGGTATTCAATGCTACGCAGGCAACGGAATTTTTACGCAGGGCACTAGCTTCGTCAGTATAGGTGGATATTCCTGATTCTTTAAGCAGGGCCTCAATTTCAGCTTTATCATTTTCCGAAATATCAGACAGAATCAGGTTTTGATTACAGGTAAAGCGGAAATTGACTTTCCCGGTTTCAGCAATTTTTAACAGCCCTGATTTTAAAGGATATTCATCTGTATCCAGTACACGTCCGTGCTCTACGAATAAAGTATAAAACCATTTTCCTTCATGATTCTGTACCCAACCGTAACGGTCTTTTCTCTGCTCAAACTTAAATTCCCTGGCAGGTTCAAAACTGAAACCACATCTTTTTTCTACTTCAGTTCTATATCCTTCGATGCCAAGTTTGTCTATTGTATATTTTAACCTTGATAATTTTCTGTCACTTCTGTTCCCGAAATCACGCTGTACCGTGATAATTTCATACACAGCTTTTAATACTTTTTCTTCTGTGTCTACAAAACCCAGGAGAGATGCCAAGCGTGCATAGGTTGCTTCATTCCCATGTGTGGCTCCCAATCCTCCGCCTGCCGCAATATTATAACCGACAATTTTATTATTTTCAATGATCGCAATCAGCGCGATGTCATTAATAAAAACATCCACATCGTTATTGGGAGGAACGGCAATTCCAATTTTCAGCTTTCTGGGCAGATACCTGTCCTGGTATAGAGGATCTTCTTCAGCTTTTCTGTCAACGACCAATTCGTCATTGATCCACAGATCATAATACGATTTTGTTTTGGGCAGGCACATTTCGCTTATTTTTCCCGCCAGTTCATAAGCCTCCTGATGCAAAGGCGATTCGGAAGGATTTGAGGTACAGGTCACATTTCTGTTCACATCACCACATGCTGCAATGGAATCCAGATGCTGCAAATTGAAACTCTGAATGGTGGGTTTTACATGAGATTTTAAAATCCCATGCAGCTGAATAGTCTGGCGTGTGGTAATTTTGATCACTCCTGTGGAATGATTTTCTGCAATTTCATGAAGTCCTGCCCATTGTTCAGAAGTTAAAAATCCTCCCGGAAGCCTCAACCGAATCATATAGGAGTACAGCCATTCCAGTTTTTTCGCGACTCTTTCTTCACGCCTGTCCCGGTCATCCTGCTGGTACATCCCGTGAAACTTGATTAGTGTTTGGTCATCTTCTCTGATGGCCCCTGTAAAATCGTCCAACAGGCTTTCTTTTAAAGTTCCTCTTAGCCCATTACTGGCTGTTTTAATCCTTTCTACGGGCGAAAGGTTATTATTATCTGTCATATTGATCCATTTATGATTTAGTACACATCTTTTACATATCTGCCGCTGAGTTCCAGTTCTTCCAAGTAAGCCTGAGCTTCTTCCACACTATGTTTTCCTTTATCCTGAATAATATTCAGAATGGTTTTTTCAACATCCTTGCTCATAGGATCTCTTGTTCCGCATACATAGAGTGATGCTCCGCTTTCCAACCAGTGATAGACCTCCTGTGCTTTTTGCTCCAGCCTGTGCTGAACGTATATTTTTTCGGCTGTATCTCTGGAAAAAGCAAGATCCAGATGGGTCAAAGTCCCGGTTTTCAGAAAGTCCTGTAGTTCGGCCTGATAAAGAAAATCTGAAACGAATGTCCGGTCACCAAAGAAAAGCCAGTTTCTCCCTTCTGCACCAATCGCATCGCGCTCATACAGAAAAGACCTGAAAGGCGCAATCCCGGTTCCGGGACCAATCATAATGATATCTTTATCCGGCTTGGGTAATCTGAAATGTTTGGCTTCCTGAATATAGAATTCAAGAGTTTCTCCTTCCTTAAATTCAGCCAGGAAATTACTGCAGAGTCCGTTCTGCTTTTTATCATTAATAAAAAACTCGGATTTTGTTACTGTGATGTGAATTTCTGCATCGCCATGAGCTTCCAAGGATGAAGAAATGGAATATAAACGTGGCGACTGCCCGGTTAAAACCTTAAGTACCTGTTCAAAATCCTCTGCATTTTTCACCGGATAGATCCTCAGCAGATCAAGAAGACTTAATCTTACTTCAGGAACATGCTGTCCTGTGATTTCTGCATATTGTGCAACTGTACTTTTAAGCAGATAACTGATATTAAGATGTTTGTAGAGAAGTTCTTCTGCGCTTGCTGTAATTTTAGCCGTTGTAATCTGTTTCTGAGGATTAATCCCGGTAAGGGCAATGATCTCATCCACTTCATGTTTCGGGTTGAGGGCAATAACGCCCAATGCATCCCCTGAGCTATAGGTTAATGGCTCTTCTGTCTCTATTTCAATATGATAGGTTTCTTTATCAGATCCTATATCATTTAAATTGATGATTGCTGAAATTTTGCCCTGATATTTTTTTCTTCCCGTTGTTGTCTTGGGTGCAACCGTAGTTTTCTGAGTAGTTTCTTTTGTTTTATTAGCCACATCCAGAATATGGTCAGCCCAGTCATGAGCTTCCTTTCCATAATCAATATCACATTTTTTCAGAGGAAGAATGCGCTGGGCACCCAATACTTCAAAACGGGAATCAATGTCCTCTCCTGTCTTGCAGAACAACGGATAGCTGCTGTCTCCCAGAGCAAGGATTCCGAATTTCAAATTACTGATGTTCAAGTCATTTTCATGAATATGATCATAAAACTTCTTCGCAAGAATGGGCGGCTCACCTTCTCCCTGTGTGCTGATGATGACAAAGAAAAGGTCTTCTTTGGCAAGATCTTTAGGCTTATACTGGGAAAGGTCTGCCAGCTTTACCTGAATGCCTTTTTTCTTGATGATCCCCGCAAGTTCTACCGCAAGTTTTTTACTGTTTCCGGTTTCAGTACCGTAGGCAAGGGTAATTTTCTTTGCAGAAATCGTTTCTGCATGAGCAGCAAGAGGAATAGTCTCTCCTAATGTAGCGGATGATCCTGCAAGGCCTGCCAGAAAACCACTGGCCCAGACTGCTTCATCCCTAGAAAAATCACCGGATATTTCTTTAAGGGCTTTTAATTTAATTTCAGACAGCATATTCAAATAGGTTTTGATGGTTTGATACTAAAGTTCCGTTCGTTACAGATTTAAAGTAAATCCCTTCCTGTATAGGTGTTTCCAGCCACGAAAATTCTTCATGCAGATTAACAACCTTTCCTATCACGACCAGCGATGGGGATACAAAGTCTTTATTCCCAAAATTTGCATGAAAATCTTCTATGGATGAGGTATATACTTTCTGATAAGGCGTAGTAGCCTGCTCAATAACTGCAATTTTTTTGTCACCGGTCTTCCCTAATGCTAAAAATTTATCTACCAGTCCGTTAAGGTTTCCTTTAGACATATAAAAGACAAGGGTATCCTCTGATGTTCCCAGTTCTTTCCAGTATTCATCACTGAGAATTTCTGTTTTATAATAGGTCAGGAACCGAACCGATGTGGCATAGCCTCTTGCCGTTAAAGGTATTCCAGCATAGGCCGCTGCTCCTGAAGCTGCTGTAATTCCAGGGATGATTTCAAATGTGATATAATGCTCTTTGAGGGCTTTCAATTCGTCCAGAACATTGGAAAAAAAGGAGATGTCGCCACCTTTAAGCCTTACCACGGTTTTTCCCTGAGAAGCATAGCCAACAATTAATGTATTGATGCGGGACTGCGGTGTAGAGGCATTTTTACTGCATTCTTTTCCGACATATATAATTTCTGCTTTTTTATTTGCGTAACGGTCTATTATCTCAGAACTTACGAGGCGGTCACACAGGATAACGTCGGCCGAAGCAATGGCTTTTACAGCTTTTACAGTGATGAGATCGGGGTCGCCGGGCCCTGCACCTACAAGGAAAACCTGTGGTGAATTACTATTTTGTTTCATTTTTAATCTTTTTATTAGAGGTGTCTAGAACAGGCCTTCTATGGACAGGTATCTTTCGCCTGTATCATAGTTGACCGTTAGAATGGTAGATCCTTCAGAAATTTCAGGCAGTTTCTTTGCTACTGCAGCTAAAGCTGCTCCTGTTGAAATCCCAACGAAAAGGCCTTCTTTTTTGGCGGCATCTTTTGTGTATTCAAAAGCTTCATCTTTATTGATCTGAACAATTTCATCTAATATGGCGGTATCCAGTATGGACGGGATAAATCCGGCACCCAACCCCTGCAGAGGATGTGGAGCGGGAGCACCTCCACTAAGTACGGGAGACAGTTCGGGCTCAACAGCAATTACTTTGATATTGGGAAACTTCTGCTTAAGGACCTGGGCAATTCCGGTGATATGTCCTCCGGTTCCGACTCCGGTGATAAGGTAATCAAGTCCTTCCGGAAAGTCTTTGAGGATTTCTTGGGCTGTGGTTTCTATATGGACTTTTACATTAGCCGGATTATCAAATTGTCTCGGGATCCATGAATTTGGGGTTTCTTTTGCCAGTTCTTCTGCTTTTTCAATGGCTCCTTTCATTCCTTTTTCTCTTGGAGTCAGAACGAATTCTGCTCCGTATGATTCCATAATTTTACGGCGTTCCAAACTCATACTTTCGGGCATCACGAGAATCAGCTTATAGTTTTTTACAGCAGCTACCAGGGCAAGTCCAATTCCTGTGTTCCCGCTTGTAGGTTCTATAATGATGCTGTCTTTATTCAAAAGACCTTTAGCTTCAGCATCTTCGATCATTGATAAAGCAATTCTGTCTTTGATGCTTCCCCCCGGATTTGCTTTTTCCAGTTTGATCCAGACGTCATGCCCGGCACCGAAAAGCTTATTAATTTTTACGACCGGGGTATTTCCGATAGTTTCTAATGTATTTTGGAACTTCATACCGATTCAATTTTATATTGTTTTGTTGTTTATATCACAAATGTTAAAGATTCGGGAAGAGGTCCGTTATCTTTTATTTTTATTTCACTTTTATTATAGACTAAGGAATTGGAAGGTACATTTTGGGTGATCCATACATTTCCTCCTATGATGCTGTCTCTGCCGATGGTTGTATCTCCTCCTAAAATGGTTGCCCCTGAGTAAATGATCACGTAATCTTCAATATTGGGATGCCTTTTCTCATTAGCTTTATCTTTTGAAACATTTAAAGCTCCCAGCGTTACTCCCTGATATAGCTTCACATGATTGCCAATCACTGTTGTTTCTCCGATCACTATTCCGGTTCCGTGGTCTATAAAGAAATGGTCTCCAATGACGGCTCCGGGATGAATATCTATTCCTGTCCTGCTGTGCGCATATTCTGAGATGACACGTGGCAGTGTTTTTACTTTTTGAACCCAAAGCTGATGCGAAATCCTATAGACATAGGTTGCAAAAAAACCTGGATAAGAGAGAAGTATTTCTTCCAAAGACTCTGTTGCGGGATCAAATTCCAGGATAGATTCAGCATCGAGAATCAACTTATCATAGATATTTGGCAGGGCCAGAAAAAAAGCATTGGCCTGATTGTCAACGGAAACCTCATCAACCTCTGTACTTCCTATTAAATCAAAAAGAAGCTTATTCAGCATTTCAAAATCCTGATCAAGCTGATCACCCGTGTTTATCTGTTTGGGAAGAAACAGGAGGTTATACAGCTCCATGACAAACTTTTCCATTTTGTTCTGATCAAAGAAACTGATAGAGCTGTTTTGCTTTTTTTCAAGGATTCTCTTAATAAAATGATCTGATATCTCCATTTTCTACTGAATTATACAGGCTGCTACGGTTGCATTGGATGTTTCATCTACCAGAATAGCGGAACCTGTTTTTTTATTGCTTATAAAATCATCAAATACTAAAGGCTGTGCCATCCGTATGGTTACTTTTGCAATTTCATTGAGTCTGATGTCTTCTTCTGCCGTTTCTTTTTCCAGTGTATTGACATTAATTTTGTAGTCAACCTGTTTTACCACGGCTTTTAACTGTCTGCTGTGATGTTGCAGCAGGTACTTATTGCCCGGCTGCAGGGCTTTATGATCAAGCCAGCACAGCAATACTTCTATTTCTTTTTCAACATTCGGAAGCTCTTCTGCCGAGGTAAAGAAATCTCCTCTGCTTACATCTATATCATCTTTAATCTGGATGACAGCAGGCTGTCCTTCAAATGCTTCCTGTACTTCAGCTCCGTTAATTTCTATTGCAGAAATTTCTGTAATGATCCCTGCCGGAAGTATAGCTATTTTATTTCCTTTCTGAAAGCTTCCGCTTACAATTTGCCCGGCATAACCGCGGTAATCATGCAATTCTTCGGTTTGCGGACGGATAACATACTGCACCTGAAAACGGCTGCCGCTGTTTTGCACCTGATCAAGCTGTACTTCTTCCAGGTATTCAAGAAGGGAACTTCCTTTATACCAGTCTGTAACAGGAGATAAGGCAACGATATTATCCCCTTTCAATGCTGAAATCGGAAAATAGGTAACATCATTCAAACCCAGCTCTTCTGCGATCTTAGAATATTCTGCTTTTATGGTTTCAAAAACATCTTCTGAATAATCCACCATGTCCATTTTATTGATCGCAACAGCTACTTTTTTCAGCTTAAGCAATGAGGCAATAATGGAATGTCTTCTAGTCTGCTCAATAACTCCTTTACGAGCATCGATGAGAATGACCATAAGATCTGAGTTAGAGGCTCCGGTTATCATGTTTCGGGTATACTGAACATGTCCCGGAGCATCTGCAATAATAAATTTTCTTTTTGATGTCGAAAAATATCGGTAAGCAACATCAATGGTAATTCCCTGCTCTCTTTCTGCACGGAGCCCATCCGTTAAAAGAGCCAGGTCTACCCCATCATCGTTTTTATTTTTAGAGTGTTTTTCAAGTACTTCCAGCTGATCCTGCAAAATACTCTTGCTATCGTAAAGCAGTCTTCCGATGAGGGTACTTTTACCGTCATCTACGCTTCCTGCTGTTATTAATCTTAATATATCCACGATTTTTTATTTATGAGTGATACATGATAAATAATGTCTGATTGATTATCTATTAGAAATAGCCTCCTTTTTTCCGGTCTTCCATGGCCGCTTCTGTAACACGGTCGTCAATTCTGGTCTCTCCTCTTTCTGATATTCTGGTGGCTACAATTTCTTCAATTACCCGGTCAACGGTAGCCGCTTCAGATTCTACGGCAGCGGTACAGGTCATATCTCCTACTGTGCGGTAACGGATCCGTTTTGTTGTTACAATGTCACTTTCTTCCAGTACGGCAAATTCAGAATTAGCTATCCATTGCCCATTAAGGTCTACAACTTCTCTTTCATGCGAAAAGTAAATAGATGGCAGGTCTATATGCTCTCTGCGAATGTAGTTCCATACATCCAATTCGGTCCAGTTACTTATCGGGAAAACCCTTACATTTTCACCTTTATGAATTTTTCCATTGAAAATATTCCACAACTCCGGTCTTTGAAGTTTGGGGTCCCATTGCCCGAATTCATCCCTTACAGAAAATATTCTTTCTTTTGCCCGGGCTTTTTCCTCATCTCGTCTTGCTCCCCCGACGCATGAGTCGAATTCAAACTCTTCAATTACATCAAGCAGTGTAAAGGTTTGCAGCCAGTTACGGCTTGGAAACTTGCCTTTCGGTTCAGTCAGTTTTCTTTTCTGAATAGTATCTTCCACTTTCCGTACAACCAGGTCCACATTCATTTCTCCGGCCAGCTGATCTCTGAAATCTAAAACCTCCTGAAAATTGTGTCCGGTATCTACATGTACAAATGTAAAAGGGATCTTTCCGTGTGGAAATGCTTTTGCTGCCAGATGGGCCAGAACAATGCTGTCTTTTCCGCCACTGAACAGTAAAGCAGGTCGCTCAAACTGTCCCGCTACCTCTCTCAGGATATAAATGGACTCGGATTCTAGCTGGTCTAAATAATTTAAATGATATAATGACATAGTATATTTTTTATTGATGAACATGTAAGCCGCATTCTTTCTTATCGGCATCTTCCCACCACCATCGGCCGGCTCTGAAATCTTCGCCCTCTTTGATCGCTCTGGTGCAGGGTTCACATCCGATGCTTACAAATCCTTTCTTGTGAAGATGATTATAAGGAAGGTGATGGGTTTTTACATAGTCTGCCACCTGTTCTGTGGTCCAGTGAAGGATAGGATGAAACTTAATAATCTGATGATCGGAGTCCCACTCCAGCTGCGGCATTTCTTTCCTGCCAGCAGAATGCTGAGACCTTAAGCCTGTAATCCAGACTTTATATCCCTGAAGGGCCTTTTTCAGAGGCTGAACCTTTCGGATGTCACAGCAAGCTTTTCTATTTTCTACTGACTGGTAAAAGGAATCCGGTCCGTTTTCCGAGACGAATTTCTGCAGTGCTTCCGGGTCGGGGTAATAGGCTTTGATGTTCTTTTTGAAAAAAGCCCTGGATGAGGTCCAGGTTTCGTAGGTCTGTTCAAAAAGTCTCCCGGTATCGAGCGTAAAAACATCAATATTAATATTTTTTATCAGATGATTCACAACCTGATCTTCATAGCTGAAGCTGGTAGAAAATATAACTTCCCCTGGAAATTTTTCTGCCAGAACATGCAAAAAATCGGCATTAAAAACACCTGTAGTGGCATTTTCAATAAGGTTATTGAATTCTATTTTCAGAGCGTTTTCCATTTTTAATTGAAATTAACTTCTGCAAATATATACAAATCCTATTTATCCTACCAAATTAGTAGGATATAAAAATTAAAAAAAATTTCAACTGTTTTTTATAAAGGAAGTAAGGGTAGCTTCCATCATGCTTTTTCTGGTTTTTTCTCTTACTATGATCAGTTCATTTCTAAGATAGCATGTCGCTTCATCAACACAGTCGTCACAAGGTTCATAAAAATTTATTGAAATACAGGGAGTTAACGCAATCGGGCCTTCAAAAATACGGTAAATATCTGCCAACGAGATGTCGTCAGGAGATTTCAGGAGATAATAGCCGCCTGCTGTTCCCTGCTTACTGTTGACCAGCTTGGCTCTTTTCAGCTCAAGAAGAATCTGTTCTAAAAACTTTTTGGAAATATTCTCATCCTGTGCGATAATAGCAGTTGACAAAAACCCCTGATTGTAGTTTCTTGCTAACCTGACCATTGCTTTTAAAGCATATTTGCAACGTTTGGACATCATAATTGATGCAAGTTATGATAATTTATTTGATTATCGAAATCACTGTCTGGAATTGAAAAAACAGAAACTCTTTTACGGGTTGCAATATGCCAGAAAGATGGCCTAAATTTGAAAATTGAAAAATTTACATTGTATATTTGTTGGAAATTTATGATTGATGAGTATAATAGAATTCAACCCATTGTGGAAAGAGAAATTATTAAACCGTTTTCTCGCGTATGTAAAAATATATTCAACCAGTGATGCAGAAAGCGAAACGACTCCTTCTACTCCACGCCAGTGGGACATTGCAAAATATATTACTGAGGAACTGAAAACTATTGGTCTGGAAGATGTTTCTCTTGATGACAATGGTTATATTATGGGATATATTCCTTCTAACCTGGAAGATGATAACAGACCTACCATTGGTTTTATCTCACATTATGATACTTCACCGGATTTCAGTGGTGAAAATGTGAAACCACAGATTTGGGAAAACTATAACGGAAGCGATCTTCTGTTAAATGAAACCACCGGATTCACGCTGTCTTCTTCAAAATTTGAAAGCTTAAAACAACATATCGGGCAAACGCTGATCACTACAGACGGAAATACGCTTTTGGGAGCTGATGACAAGGCTGGCTGTGCAGAAATTGTAACGGCTGCCGAATATCTTATAGCGCATCCGGAAATTAAGCACGGAAGAGTTGCTGTAGGATTTACGCCTGATGAAGAGATTGGAAGAGGAGCCCATAAATTTGATGTAGCTAAATTCGGCGCGGAATGGGCTTATACTATGGACGGCAGTGAAGTGGGAGAATTGGAATATGAAAACTTCAATGCTGCAGGAGCTGTGGTAAAAATCCACGGATTGAGCGTTCACCCGGGTTACGCTTACGGAAAAATGGTGAATGCCGGTCTTTTAGCCGCTGAATTTATCCAGATGCTTCCAGAGAATGAAACTCCGGCTATAACTAAAGGTTTTGACGGATTCTATCATTTAATGGATATTACAGCTGATATTTCTGAGGCTAAGCTTCAATATATCATCCGTGATCATGATGAGGAAAAATATGAAGCCAGAAAAAAATTCATGCAGGAAAAAGTAGCTGAATTCAATCAAAAGCATGGGGAAGGAACCGCTGAAGTTGAAATCAAAGAGCAGTACAGAAACATGAAGCAGCAGTTTGAAGGAAAAATGCACATCATCGACCTTGCTGCAAAAGCCATGAAAGAAGCTGGTATTGAACCTAAAATCAAAGCGATCAGAGGAGGTACAGACGGAGCCCAGCTATCATATATGGGACTTCCTTGTCCGAATATTTTTGCAGGAGGAATGAACTTCCACGGTCCTTACGAATATGTTGCTCTGGAAAGTATGGAAAAAGCAACTGAGGTGATCATTAATATTGTAAAAGTTTAATACCTATGAAAAAACTTTCAGCATTAGCATTCATTCTGTTTTTTACATTCAGCAATGCCCAGGTATCTGAATTCCAGAAGGCAGATTCCAGGTATGAAAGAAAAATAAAATCTTTATACAAGAAATATCCGAAACCTAATGATGAAAGAACTAAGCAGGAGTGGCTAATTACTGAGGAAAAAATATCGGCATATAAAAATGCTTTAGAGAAAATTTCTGAGGAAGAAAAGAAAATGATAACGGACGCTCTACCTCCTATGGAGCCTAAGATCACCAGGGAAGCAGAATATGAGGCAGGAAAAGCTGCTTTTCAAAAGCTTTTAAATGAAGCGGTCGATCTTACTTTCCTGAATTTTGCAGTCAATCCCTATAAAATAAATTTGAAATTTACTTTAGACTCTAAGGGAAATGCTTCCAATGTGAAAGTAAAAGGAAATAATGAAGATGTGAATGCATTTATAGAAGCTGCTTTTTACCGGATCAGGGACAAAGGCAAATGGAAGCCTGCAGAATCGAATGGACGACCTGTTCTTTCTGTGGTTAATCTTCCTTTACAATTAAATTTCAGTAAATAATAATCAAACCCGTTGTGTAGACAGCGGGTTTATAATTTCATACAACTAAAAAAAATTACCCTCTATTATTTCTCTTATTAATGAAAAATAAATGTTTTTTTTGATTATATTTACTTCAACATCAAATTTTTAACTTTAAAAATCAATTATTATGAGAAAAATGAAAAAACTTTTGAGAAAGGATCTGTCAACGATTCTCGGTTCCGGAATAAGCGGATGTCATATGAATGGTGATTCTGCGTATTGCTGGACAGACTGTGAATGTGCTTTCGGGAACGGCTGTGAATTATATGAAGACGGAAATCCGGGAAAATGTATTACCATAGGCGGTGGAAATCCTGGTGGAGGTGGATGCATTCCACCAACCATTTGTGAAGAAGAGCCTTTTTAACGAAAATTTATCGGAAGTTAGATCTTCCGATTTTTTTATCCTTTTTCAGATAAAACCAGAGTCTTATCCAGGCATTACTGCCGTTCATCAAATAAAATTTCATCGTTTCCCACATAGTTGTTGTTTTGCATCAAATTATTACAGCAATTTATGAAACAACAAATTTTAGCACTAAGCTCACTTTTATTATGTATTACCTGTTCGGTTGAAACCAAAGCACAGCAAACTCCGGCCTTCCACATTGGGATAAAGGGGGGAGCAACCTATACAAAAACCTCAACGGAGTCTTCTGCATTGGAAGGAAAATATGGTTTTGGATATCAGGGAGGAATTATGACAAGAATGGATATTGGAAGCCTCTATGTGCAGGGGGAAGCTTTATTCAACAAAAGAAAGACTTCTTACAATTCCAAAGACGGAAGTTCTCCAAAGCTGACCTGGAACTCTATTGACATTCCTATAGTAGTCGGTTATAAATTGATCAATACCAAGGATTTTAATGTAAGGGCATTTGCCGGAGGAGTTTACAGCTATGCATTCAAAAACAATCTGTCGACATCCAGAGCATTGCAGGAAGGTTTTAAAAGCTTTGATAAATCAAACATCGGAATTACCGGAGGTATCGGGGTAGATTATAAAAATTTCACAGCAGACCTTAGGTATGAGACAGGACTTACGAGCATCAGTAAGGAGTTTAAATCCAAGCCCAACGGCTTTACGCTCGGAATAGGATATTTCTTATTCTAAAAACTTAAAAGTACCTTTACCTATTAGAAACTGCGCCCAGCGGTTTCTAATTTTTTATAACCTACGTTATCTTATCCATGACAAAACCTTTTATTTTAAGAAAATATTTTTTTGTTACGATTTTCTGGCTCGTTTTTGCCATTGCAGTATATATCAACTTTCAGGCGACGTCTGATAAGACCTCTGCTGTATTCCAGACGATCGTCCTTGCCATTAGTTCATTTCTTTTTACTCATTTTCTCACAACAAGGCTTCTTCCTGATGCCTTGCGATCGAAAAGGATGAAGGTATTTCTGATTCAGGCCACCGGAATTATACTATTACTGAGCTTTATCTATTCCTTAATCTTCACCTATATTGAGATCAATTCAAAAAACCAGCTACCTGCTGATTTCGTGGATCATCTTCCGTTTTTATGGAAAGGATTTTATCTGGCCCTTCCTGCTTCTTTTCTTGTTAACGGATCTGTCTGCGGCATCAAGTTTTACCAGGAGCACGGAAAAATAGAACGGGATCATATTCTTCTTCAGCAGGCTCATTTAGAGAATCAGCTTAAACTTCTGCAGGATCAGATCAACCCTCATGTGGTTTTCAATATTTTGAATCATATTCATATTCTGATGAAAACAGATACAAAACTTGCTGATTATCTGCTTCTTAAATTTTCAGACATTCTCCGTTACCAGCTCTATCACTGCAGCCAGAGTCTGGTTCCTCTGGATAAAGATATTGACCATCTGCAGAATCTGGTAGAAGTTGAAAGATTAAGATGGGGAAATGAGCTGGAGGTGAATGCAGACTGGAGTACCGGAAATAAAAAATCATTTATAGCTCCTCTTCTTCTGGTTCCATTTATCGAGAATGCATTTAAATATGTCTGCAGACTGCCTGGGCATAAAGGTTATGTAAAGATTTCCTGTATAGAGAAGGACGGTTTTCTTTTGTTTTATGCCGAAAACTCTTATTCAGAACCGGCAACCTATAAAAAGGACGGCTTCGGCGGAATTGGGCTTCAAAATGTACAAAAACGTTTAAAATTACAGTACCCGAATGCCCACGAACTTACCATTATGGCAGCCGATAATGTATACAAAGTAACCTTAACCCTACAATTATCTGACAATAATGAGCAGTAATATCCCTAAAATGAAATGCCTGATCATCGATGATGAGCCTCTGGCCAGGTTTCACCTTAAAGAGCTGGCGGACCAGATCGACTTTTTATCCGTTGAAGGTACCTGTGCCACAGCACTGGAAGCTGATGCAATAGTAAAGGAAAAAGAAATTGACCTTCTATTTCTGGATATTAATATGCCTTATTTAAGCGGTCTTGAGTTCCTGGAACAGCTTGAAAATCCTCCTTTATGTATTCTCACAACCGCCTATTCCGAATATGCCCTGGAAGGCTACCGGCTGCAGGTTGTGGATTATCTTCTGAAACCCATTGCCTTTAACCGTTTTTATCAAGCAGTGAACAAAGCACAACAGCAGTTTATTGTTTCTGAAAAGATGAAAAAGAGCTCTCCTTTTGATGATCCTTTTCTGTATGTAAGGCAATCTGATACCTTTATAAAAGTCTCCTGGGTAGATATCCTGTATATTGAAAGCATGCAGAACTATACGAAACTGCACTTTAAAGACAAGTCTCTGGTCATCCACCAAACGATGAAAGCTATTGAAGAATCTCTGCCATCCGAACATTTTTTCAGGATTCATAAATCTTTCCTGATCAATATTATCCACATCGACATGATCTCAGGCGGACGTCTTTACATCAATAAAACAGAGCTTCCTATTTCCCGCACCCGAAAAGAAGAACTGCTCAATCAGGTTGTGTATAAGAAGCTTATTAGTAAGTAAATTTGGAAAGGAAGAGGGATGATGGAAGTTATTATTCTCGAAAATTAAATGTTCTACTTTTCTATTTAAACCTATCTCATCAAATTATATGAATAAGGATGGGAGATTGGAGCGGGAAGTTATTGAAGCCGTTAAGAACATCTCTCTTCTTCCTGCTCCCATCTTCCATCTATACTCTTAAGGCAAATTCCACCTCAGCGATACGGCTACATAAAATGTGGTGGCAAATTTGGGATCTGCTATTTTTTTGTCTTTGAAAATACTTTTGATCTTCCTGTCATTTTCATTGAAACTTCTCAACAGGGCTGTTCCTCCTGTAAGGCGGATACTCAGCTTGTCATTCAGTTTCAGTTCCGGCCTGATTCCGGCTGTGACCTGTTGGTAACCCAGTAACATTGATTTTCCGTCTTTATTTCTTTCTACAGTCATTCCGCTGAGGTTTACTACGGCTTTTAAAGCAAATCTGTCTGAAAACAGGTAGCCCGCTTCCATTCCTTCCGGGAAATTGATGTTGAATTTAATTTTACCGTTTGTTTTCCAATCAAAATAGATCCACGGCAATATCATAGGAACTCCAAAGGCAGTTGTCAACACGGGCCCTCCTCCCAAAGCGAGATTGGGGTTGAAATGTCTGATAAATAATACACCTCCCTGCCCGAGAATATCATCAGAGCTGATCTGCTCAAGATCTGTATAAACTCCTACTGTAGCTGTCATCATCATGCTCCATTTTTTCCCTAATGGTCTTATGTGCTGGATTCCGGCCTGTGCATTCAGCATCTGATCAGGAAACAGCTGCTTTTCATAGTCTTTATGAATCATTTTCGCGTATGATCCGCTAAGTAAAAGTGACCAGGCTTTTATCTTTCCGCTGCTGTCCTTTTTTACTGACAATGGAATGCTGAGGTTAAGATCTGCTCTTTTAAAGTTACTTTTGGAATTGGTTTTCACACTGTCTTCCGGACGTATGTAACTGGAAAAAGGTATATATTCGGTCTTAAGCTCTCCTGATATTCCGGATTGTCCACTGACCCAATATCCGAGCAGGCAGCAAGACGCTGCCAAAAGATTTCTCTTCATAATTTAAATTTTATGCAAAGAGATACTTTTAGAAGGCGGTCACAAAAATTACTTGATTAAGTGCTCGAATAGTATGACCAAACGGAAAACCAGTATGATAATATAAATACCTCACCCTATGTAAGATCAAAGCTACTAGGCTATATCAAGTCTTTTTTATTCTTAAATGAACGGTAAGCAAACCAAACCGCAATGAGTGCAATGCCTGCACGCAGAATAACCATTGGCATAATGGAATCTGCCTCTAAAAATCCAACCAGTCCTGAAAGTAAAAAGGTAACCATCAGCTGCATAAAGCCCATTACAGCAGCTGCTGTACCACGCCCTTCTTTAAAAGGAGACAACGCATGAGCAGAAGTGATGGGAAAAAGAATTCCTATAGCCAGCAATGACAGGTACAGCATTATAATTTCTAAAGTCACAGAAAGATCAGACGCAGCTATCAAAACATGAAGGGTACAAACCACTAGCAATAGAAAAGTGGCTGTCAGTAAAAGTTTTGTATCACTTATTCTCTTTATTAATTTAGGAGTAAGGTATGCTGCCGTTATCAGTGCCAGTGAATTAAACCCAAATATCAGACTAAAAATACCGCTGGAAAATCCGTGAAGTTTCATGAATAAAAACGGTGCATTAGAAATATAAATAATCAGAGAAGCGAAGGCAATACTTCCAATCATCGTGCTGTTAATAAATTCTTTATTGGAAATAATTGCTTTTAAATGGCTCTTTAATTCTTTTTCGGCTTTGGTAAGATTAGGAAGAGATGTTCTTGAATTGGTCTCAGGAACGTATTTATAAACCATGAAAAGGGTAATTAGTCCCATTATTCCCAAAAAAGCGAACGAACTGTTCCAGCCCCAAAACTTAAGGAAAACACTTCCCAGAAGCGGTGCAACAATGGGAGCAATTCCGCTGATCTGAGACTGCTGGGAAAAGATGGCTACAGATTTCTGCCTGTCATAAAGGTCGATAACGATTGCTCTCCCGATCACAATTCCTGCACTTCCACCGAATGCCTGCAGAAAGCGCATCCCCCAAAGCACGTAAATATTTTCTGTGAAAAATATCGCTGTAGCACCTATAATGAAGAGGAAAAGTCCGCAGTACAGCATAGGTTTACGTCCTGTCCTGTCAGACAAAGGTCCCCAAAGTAATTGTCCGAAGGCAAATCCTGCAAAAAACACAGAAATTGAAATCTGAATATGTCCGATATCAGTTTGAAAAATCTGGGCCATGCTCGGAAAAGCAGGCAGATAAAGATCTATACTAAGTGATTCCAGGGTGTTGAGCAGTGCCAGAATAAACACTACGATACTTAAGTTTCTCATAAAGGGGTTCAATCATTCAACGATCTACACAGATCGTTTTTTCTCCTGGCAAAATTCCGGTAAAAAACATAGCTTTTCAATACAGTAACTGAAGGAAGACCAGCACAAACTGAGGATTACATTTTGTAATTTTTATGAAAACTTATTATTTTAAAATGAATTTAAAAGAACTTTCTGAAGATTAAGCTTTTCCTTCTTTAAATCCCTCCGGATTCCGGCCGGTATGTTTTTTGAAAAAACGTGAGAAATAAGACGCGTCGCTGAATCCCAGTTTAAAAGCAATTTCTTTAACGGTTAAAGCACCAAAGCTAAGTTCCCTTTTAGCTTCCAAAACAAGTCTCTGAGCAATCATTTTTTTCACAGTCGTTCCTCTGGACAAACGAACAATATCGTTGAGATGATGGGTGCTTATTTTGATCTGATCAGCATAGAAACGGGTATCTTTTTCAGCTGTATAATGTTCTTCAATCAGGCTTACTAGCTCTTGAATACGCTGCCTGTCATTAATTGATGGGTTTTGCAGACTAATCTGTTCTGTGATGATGATGCAGAATGCCCGCAGATAGGATTTTAATAAATCTAACCTGGAAGATCCATTATATTCTTTTTCCATCAGTGAGATGATTGTACTACAGGTTTCTCCGCTTTGAGGATCTAAAGAAAAAGGACATGTTCCTCCTGTGAGGATTGTTTCTATATCGCTGGCTTCCTTAAAGATTTCCCTGCTCACAGCGAGTACATACCCCTTTTCACCTCTCAGTTTCATATTGAATACCTGTCCCGGCGCAATAATGCAAATCTGGTTATTTTTAAGGATATGACTTTCAAAATCCAGTTCCAAACTGCTGTTTTCTTTCACATGACTGAACCAGATAATCTCAAAGAAATTGTGACGGTGAACATCATTAAAATTTTCCGGATGTCCTGTATCAAGAGTCATCAGCTGAAACTGTTCGGAGGTGAGATGATGGGTGGGGATATTTTTTTCTGATGGATTCATCGGTCAGTTTTTTATAAGATAAATAAAAACCTCAACAAAGAAATGCTGGGATATCTGCTGATTAGCTGTTTGATTGTTTTTTATAAATGTAGAAAATTTATTTGCTTTATGAAAAGATCAGCACCTTTTAAATTTCGACCATTTTACCCGTCCCTGCCTACGAGAGCATACTTCGTATAAAGGATTCTCAAGAAGCTACCAAAAACTTACCTTACAAAGAAAAAATTTAAAGACTTCTTTAATGAAAATGTAGCTGCTTTATAAAACACAAAACCACCGCTATTGCAGTGGCTTTTGTTTTACTATAGCTCAAAGTCACAGACTTTGCGCAGCGGGGGGCAGCGGGTAGACTAACTTATATAATCTTTCATATTGACTCTATTACCCCATCCATTTTTCTGATCAACAGTCAAGTTGGCAATGTAATCACTTTTTGGAAGCTCCAGCTTATTATAATTCATAATTTCAATAATATTCTCTAAATAGTCTAATGTTAATTCTGATTTAAATTGTCCATATAGGTTACCTATCCCAATAGGTATCAAATTGTCTATTAAAGTTAAACATTCTTGATTTAAGCTTAAATAATACTCCCGAAGTTCATTGTAATAATTGAAGTCTATTATTTCATAATATTCTGAATTAAAATCATTATTAAGAATTATTGATGGTGGAACTTCTTCAACATTCTCATGCCATGTATCTAATTCACCTGAAATTACAAACTCCTCTATATCTTTTTCTAAGGTATTTGGTAAAGGCTGAAACCCTTTATCTCGCATATACTTCTTTAAACATAAATATCCATAAATATATCTACCTCTTATCGAAATTTTTTCAAAATCAGATTTTTTTTTCATAATCTATTCACTAGTGGGTTTTATACTTTTAAATGTTTGTTGGCAATTTTGACATCTTGTGAAATCAATATATTTGCCATTTTTAAACTGTATCGTATGCATATCTTTCAAGTTTTTCCATTTTGCCCCAGCGTTTAGGGCACTATTAAAGGCATCACATTCCGCACAATTATAGGTAGACCATTCCTCTAAACTTTGCTTTGGTAAATGGGACTTTAGAGTTGGGTTTACTTCATTCATTGACTTTATAGTTCTATTAGTTCCATAAAATACTCTTCCAGTTTCAGAATCTATAACTGCTGATATAACATATGGTTTCTTACCTGAAGAAGATAAAATATCTCCTGCTTTATCTAGCAAGGCTCTTCTTGCAACACCTGTACTGCTTACAGAGAACGCTTTAGAGAACCCAAAAAGACCCCCCATGAAGATGCAACATCTGGTATAGCTCGCGCCGTTCTTGCACCATCCAATGTATACAATCCTCCAACAAAATTAACTGTTCCTCCAACCAAAGACGAAGAAAAACTATTAATTTGATAATATGGATCCAATTGTCTACTCCAACTAATTTGGTAAGGACTAAAGTCGCTAACTTTTGGAGTTTTCATATTTGGAGAATATCCATAACCCGCATGATTAGGATTATTAATTATATGCCTTGCAACTCCTAGTGCTCCTCTGCCCAAAGATCCTAAAAAGCTTTTCCAAAAGCCTGGTTTCGGATCTACCGGCGACATTCCATCAGGATCAGTTAAATTAATCGGATTACTAAACGTATATTCATATGGAGATCTTCCAGGAAACTCTTCTGCCAGCGGATCCACATTTAACCAAAGAGAAACTCTAGGATTATAATACCTTGCTCCATAATAGTAGTACCCAGTTTCAGCATCAAGTTCCTTGCCATTAAATTTATATGGGCTGTTATTACTTGCTTTGTTATGGTTTTCTACAAACAGCTCACCACTTGGGAAGTATTCTATATTCTGGGTTACCTCTCCGTCTGCTCCTGTAATATAGCTGCTGGAACTTAAATGATCCGGATGGAACCAATAGATTTCCTATCCTTTATACCGGCGTTTAAAAAAGCCACTGCAATTGCAATGGCTTTTTTTATCAACTCAAAGTCACAGACTTTGTGCAGCGGGGGCGACTACCTCTTAATTTTTTTGATTATCCATTTTACTATATAATACATAGACACAATTGCTAATGCAATTAAAAATAAATCCATATTCCTCTTTTCTCCTAATGGAAAATGTTTTATAAATAAAATAATAATAGCAGAAAACAATAGTCCTGCAAATGCAAATGCAAGTATAAATAAAATTAGTTGAAAATTATTTTTCATCTTATTCTCTGATTATAGTACCAACTGGCATTCCAACATTTAAAGTTACTTTTTGATGTCTATGGAGTTTTCTATTGTATATCCATCTTGTAGAAGAATTATACCAATTTCTAAAATAATCGGGTACATTTTTAGTTCCTACATATCCTGTTGTAGCATTTGAAACAACAGAACCAAATACATTTGTAGACCTATTTAGAAGTCTCGAAGCTGCTGTTTCTCCCGTTTTTTCCCATAAAGACGCTTGAAATCTACTAGTTGTTGAAATAGCAACATTTCTAGTTAGCCTATCTGCAATAGGATATACAACTCCATTTACAACCCTACTTTTTACTAATGCCTGTCCCATTTTCGTACTAGCCCCTCCAAGAGCTGTACTTACAGCAACCGCAGTATAATTTACTTGCTTTAAATCACCTCCATTAGAGATAAGCTGATCTCCCAAATTACCTAAGCCATTTGCAGCCATAGCTACTTCTACGTGTCCTGTCGCTCCAGCTATGAATCCAGATCCTGCTGCAACTCCAAGTCTAGCCCAAGTTTTTCCACTAGAAAAATCTAGCTTTCCTTCTTGTGACTGTACCCAAATATTGATACCTACATTTATTGCTCCTCCAATTAATCCCGTAATAACAGGAATTGGCAAGGCTCCTTCATAATCTGTATACTTAACAGGATTCTGAAATGTATAGCTATACATATTCAATGTGCCAGAATTAAGTATTTCAGGATAATCCTGATATAATAAATAACTCTCAGCAAGTGGGTCAACATTTAACCAAAGAGAAACTCTAGGATTATAATATCTTGCTCCATAATAGTAATACCCTGTTTCAGCATCAAGTTCCTTGCCATTAAATTTGTATGGGCTATAGTTACTATTTCTGTGGTTTTCCACGAAAGTTTCGCCACTTGGGAAGTATTCTATATTCTGGGTTACTTCTCCATCTGCACTTGTAATAAAGCTGCTGGAACCTAAATGATCCGGATGGAACCAATAGATTTCTTTTTCTTTATCTCCTGCATAATCATTAACACAAGCTCCGTTGTATCCTGCATTTTGTCCGTAATTAGGTGGTGGAGTGATATTATTCTGCTGCATTACCGCGAGAGTAGCCTGAGTAGCTGTCTGCAGAATGACATTTGATGTATTGACCGGATTAATCGGCGGAGTACTTCCTGCAAATGGAATGATCAGCCAGTTACAATCAAAAACTCCAATATTATCGCTTGTTCCATTCTTAGTTACTATTCTTTGGCTTCCTGCATAATAATGTTTTGTATAACGAGGAAGTGATACACCTCCAAGACTATCAAAATAAAGGTTCATCGTCAACAGTCCATTCGGGTAAATAGTTGCTGAATGGTACGTCATAAGTGTCTGCGGCCATGTATTTGTCTGTTCTGCTCTTGTTCTGAAAAGCATTCCTGAATACATCACATCTTTAATAATTCTTTCTCCTCCCGCATCATAAGTGTAGATCGCTGCCCCGTCAACTTCAGGAGTAGAAGGATTGGTATCTACAAAACGAAGGCGATTTTCTTCATCCCACTGATATACTGCTTTTGCTTCAGTATAAGTACATGTTTCCTGTTCAATCGTCGTAGGATTTCCTTTTGCATCGTATTTATAATGTTGGAACTTCACTCCCGGATCATCCGTGTTACAACATGTAGATGATGGTACTAAATTAGGTTCATCTACAATGGTTGTAGGAGCGTGTGGATGTGAAGAATTTTCATATTTGTAGTTCAGCCTGTAAGAAGTTGGTTCCATTGCCGTCCAGTTATTGTTGCTGGCACCTGTCGTCCACTCATGCTTCTGGGTTTTGCTCATGATATTGTGCATATTATCATAAGACATGGCAACGGTATACCGGTGGCGTTCTTCCTGAGCCAATGTATTGATTCCTCTCCAGTTTCCTGAAGCCGAAGTCAGACGGTATAAGTCATCATAACCGAATGCATAATTGGTTCCTCCTCCTAAAAGACCATTTACGACAGGAGCATTGTTATGAACCTGCATTACGTTAGATACCACATCGTACTGGTATACATTCTGCATGAAGAACCTGTTGGTATTGGTATTCTGGGCATACATTTTCAACAATCTCCTGCGGTTTGTCTCGTATTCGTATGTTGTTTCCGTACCGTTTCCATTTTTCAGGTATACTCTCTGTTCAAATTTATCATATCCTAGACTATTGATCATCGGATAGGAATTACCGTCTTTTACAGAGGCAACATTGTTTAAGTTACCTGCTCTGTTGTATTTGTATGTTAATTTTTCTCCATCCGGATACGTAATGGTTTTCACACGATTCCAAGTATCATACTGCCATTCTGTTCCGAACCAGTAAACCTGTGCTCCAGGCACTGCAACTGAACGTCTTTGGTAAGTAAGTTCACCTAGTCTTCCGTATTTCAGATACTGTGTACCTGTAGCATCTGTCTGATACCATAATCTCCCTACTGCATTATTATCCATCGCTGAAGCATCCAGTGCATTTCCGTAGTAATATTTTACGTTGTTTTCAGGATATAAAGGATATTTAACTTCTTTCAGCCTTGAATAATCATATTGATATTCTACCGTCTCATTGGCTGCATTGGTTTTGGAAGTCATGTTATTTGCCGGATCATACTTGTAAGTGGTCACTCCACTATCAGGATGAGTGTAAGAAACCCTTCTTCCCAAATCATCATAAACGGATGTTGTAATATTACCATTTACATCTTTTACCTGAAGAATTTCGCCGATAGCATCATGGGTAAACTGAGTTTTGATATCCCCGGTGTTTGAAACTTCATGAACCGAAGTTGTTCTTCCTTTGATGTCAGTATATGTTTTCTTAATGCTTCCCAATTCATCTTTGAAGGTTGTTTGAAACATATTTCTTCCCTGCACATCTGTTCCGAAACCATAAGAAATTGTTGAGAACAGGTTTTCTCCCGGCAGTTTGGTATAAACCACCCTGTCTAATACATCATATTGGTTGATGGTAGGCTCAATATTATCTACGGCAGCATTATACTGTGTATTATTTGAACCAACACTTTCAACTGTCGGATAGTAAGTTTTTAACGCTCTTCCAAAGGCATCTTCTTCTACTTTTCCTCCTACAATATATTTTACTCCTTCATTATGAATATCTCCGGTTTTCTTCACCTGAACCGCCCCTCCGAAACCATCTGCAATGGTAATGGTATTGATAGTACTGTCTGTATATTCCGGATCATAATGTTTGGTTGTTGCAAAAGATTGTGCATTTGTCGCATTAATCGGAGCATCCGTAATCGGATTATACTCAAATTTTATAGTCCATGGAATGTTGTTAAATAATTCGTATGGCCCTGTAATTTCAGTAGTTCTTGCTTTGGCATCATATGCATACTTCATTGGCTGCAGGTTCATATCCTCAGTGTAAGTCGGCACTCCGAAACGGAAATCATACTGGGTTTTGCTGCTGTATCCAAAGGCATCCTGCACTTTTACCGGATAAGTTTTTACATTATCATCATAAGTATACTGCTGGAAGAATCTTTGATTCTGCACATTTGCAGGCCCTGTAGATTTAGTTATATTTCCATAAACGTCGTACTCAAAATCATAAACAGAATAATTCACGCCCTGATTAAGGACCGTCATCTTAGAAAGATTACCATTAGCGTTATATTCTGCTTTTTTCTCTCTGGTTACACCACTTGCCGTATTTTTCACTGAGGTTGGCATAATGATATATGCCGACGGATTGATTAAAGTGTATACTACTTTACTTGTTAATATTTCAGATGCTCCAATATCCGGATCTCCTGAATCTTCTAAATCTGTGGCATTACCCCACTGGTCATATGTATTTATTTTTGTAATTATATTTTTCCAGCCGGTATCGCCCTCACGGAATATAGATTGGTTTTGAAATAATGCTACAAAACAAGCGTAATTTTGATACGTTTTTTCATCTTCATTGTATTTAATAAGAAAATTATTATTTGTATTTTGAATTTCTTTTAAAGAATAATCATTGGTTTTTATTGTCCATGTTTTATCGTTAGCATCAAAAAGTCTTTCTGTGCTTAATAATCCTCTTAAATAATAGTTTCCATTGTGAAATCTTTGTATCGTTTTTCTGTAAATTACATTGGAAGAGGCGCCACCCTGTTTTGTATCAATCTGATTGATGGTAACTTGTCTGAAGCCATAAAATGTTCTTTCTCTTCGGCTGTGATAAGGTTCTTCATAATTTACTGTAATTTTTGATACATCCGGACTGTAAGCATTATCCCCGGTAAATCCGTCATTGGTAATTACACTTTTTAATACGTATTTACTTTGAGGCATATTATAGGTATTTCCTACTCTTTCATAATCAACTTCCCAAGAGCCCCCCATTGGCGTGGTCACTTTTTTAAGAAGATTCGTAACCCCTGTTTGGTTAAGTTGTACCTTAATATTATCTGTATCATCAGAAGTTACCAGATCTGGATATCCATCTCCATTCATATCTCTGAACGTAGCATGAGATCTTGAAGTTGAATTTCCTTTTGAAACCCCTAAAGTCACATTTAGTTTCAGCCCGCTTACTCCTGCAATAATAGGAATAGGAATTAAAATAGTTCCTGCTGCATTTCCTCCAACACTGATAGATACATCTTTATGAATATCATTTCCATTCTGAAAATTTAAATTTAGCGGAGTGCTGGACATTCTATCTCCTAAGTTTAGATATACTGTTGCACTATTTCCTGTGTATAAAACCTTGTCTGCTAGTCCATCACCATTAATGTCAACCAGTTCTTTTGTCGTTGTACTTGTATTAGAGCTAAAATTAACTCCAAATTCAAAACTTCCTCTGAATAAACTGATTCCTCCTCCCAGTCCAAATCCATTTCCTACACCTTCCGGTTTGATATCTGATCCCCAAGAATCATTTCCTGCAAACCCATTTCCGATATTCAGTTCAAAATTATTTGTATTAAATTTATCAGGAAGACCATCTCCATTAATATCTAAGAATGTTTGTTTAGAATTTTCACTTGAAGTTTCTCCATTTGCACTGATTGAAAGCTTTGTTGCTGCTTGTTTACTTTTAACAGAACTATCTATTAAATTCTCATTAAATGATTTATTCTTAGGGTTTTTACCCGCCGTCTGTATAAATGCCATTCTAGTGGATTCCCCATGTACAAATGAATATCCGGATGAAATTCCAGTAGAACTGGCTTTTGAAATCGACTGGCTTCCCACATTTAAGGAATTTCCAGATAAAAACCCTACCGGATATGTGATTTTTACATTGGTTTTACTGAAATCATCCGGGAAGCCGTCTCCATTGTAATCTAGTACATTTCGGACAGATTTGGCCTCAGAAAAAAGAGTTTGTGACACATTTACTCCAGCCACTCCCGCACTTACTCCGGCACCAATACTTACACTTTGATTTTTCAACTGAATATTTGGTGCATTCAATTCAGATCCGACGGCCTGACTTAGTGAATGGTTATCAAAATTAGAATCTATATTATGTATTCCTAAACGTGAAGTATTGATCGTATTTTGAGAGATGTATATGGTTGGGTCAACATCTGGTAATCTTCCTTTATCAGTATTATTAACATTAGAGTTGATCATTAAGAAATAGTTTTTTGATAATGCCCCATCATTATCTGCAATGGTAATATTTCCATCAGGATCTATTATAGGGTTGTTAATTGTAGGGTTTATACCCTGATCTGTACCATAAGCATTGCTCAGCTTCAAGCGGGTTTCATCTACCTTCATTTCGGCAGCAGTTCCTCCATTGGCAAAGTTATTATTAATATCATAGGCTTCTACAATGGTATTTTTACTTAAATTATTCCCATTTACGATAAAGCCTCCCCAACCGCGATAAAGTATACCGAATCTGTTGTCATATTCATTTGAACTTAATGCAGATGTTGGTGTTTGCGACCCCAGAATTGGTTTATGCGGCGGTGAATTTGTAAAACTTGTTATGGTAGTTTCACTGCCCGGATTTTCAATATATAATTTTGTAAATGCTGATGGCGCGCCACCAGGAGAAAATGTCAGCGTATAGCTATAGGTCCCCGGGTTCAGCATTGTTTCCGAATATACAGGCATTCCTGATTGTCCGGATAAAGTTCCGTTAGGGAAAAATGTATTTATACCAAGTGTTGCTGATGTTCCTGCAACATAATTTCCTAATTCAAACTTCAACATTGTAGCCTGATTGATTACAATTGTTCCTGTTTGCTGCACTGTATTTGAACCGGACAACTGTACTGATAAATTATTCGGGTTGTCTATATAATTGAGACCATTGTTTATTAGAGTGCCGGTAATGCTTGTTATATTATTTATAAAGTCTCTGTCTTCACTACTTACTGTTGTTTCCAGGTATATATTCTCATTTAAATCCTGAGAGACTATAGTATATGGCGTTCCAAAAACTGGAGTTACATTACCGTTAACAACATTATAAACTGTCTTGGTTAATAATTTATTTTTAATTTTTGCAGAGATAACAACCTTTCCGCTTTTCCCGTTAAAATTAGGAAGGGATGATGCTTTTACAGAAATCTTTTTTCCAATATCTGCCGATTGAGTTGCATAGGTTACAAAATTTCCTCTATCATTATACATACTGTACTCTACCTGCAAATATGTTTTTTCACCGCTTGAAGTCTCGGTAAATTCAGGAATTAATTTAAAGTTTGACCAATCTATCTGGGTATCTGTATATATTTTTACAGACACTTTATCATTAGGATTTAAATTCACCTGTGAACCAATAACACTATTGCTGTAAGTAGAGCCAGAGGCGATCGTCATTGGGAACTGAGGATAATCCACATCATTGATTGTCAGAAATATTTTAGCATCATCTGACAGCGGGATTGTTTTATTTAAATATAAATTTAATGTCCCGGCATTTCCCACCATGAAAGAGCTTGTACCGGAGTTTACAAAATCTTCCTGTGATTTGTAGGTTGACAAATCTCTGTTATCACTATCAACAACTGGAATATTTGGGGTTGAATAAGTTATTTCGGGATTCCATATAACCTGATCCATTGTCCCGTCATATTTAGAAGAGACCCTGAAATACAATTTTTCTCCTTTGCCAATATTTATCACCTGATCTCCAAAAGAATGTAAGTTATAATCCCCTACATTGATATTATTAACCAGCGGATCATTATCTTTATACTGAAAAGAGACTGCCACCCCATCTGCCTTACTACAGTCTTCTTCCGGATTACACGATATCTGATTCAATTTGAAAGCATTTTTAACTGTAATCGTTCCGGATTTTGGAGCAACCCACACACGAACAACGTCGTGCAGTGGATTTTGTTCCAGCATCATCTTTTTCTCTGCTTTATCCTGATCATCAAATAATGAGACTGAAGGCTGCACACCGGTCGCTGTAACATTAATAGGATATGGAGTCAAACCACTATTAGGATCAAACGAAGGAACATTTCCTACGAGTCTGTTAAAGTATACTTTCCCATTTTTAACAAAATCTACCAACCCATCATTATTGAAATCCATAAAATAGGATGAGGTGGTATTAGTGCTATTGGAATAATCGAATCCAAGGCTTCCCCCACCAAAATTAGCATCAATTCCTACTCCCCACGATGAGTTCTTGGACTTTCCTATATCCTGTAAATTTCCAACATTTACCACAGGGCCAAATGCCTGAACCCCGTTTGTTGCCGTTGATAAATTTTTAGAATAAGAAATAACCCCGTTATTCTGATATACTCTGTCCGCCAGGTTATCCCCATCTATATCTATTAAAGTAATCTGATTTTCTGAGGATGAATTACTGATGGAGCCATGTGCCCCAACAGTTCCTTGTCTGAAACTGAATAAGCCAGTATCACTTGTAGGAGGAGAGGAAAAATTATATACTCCTACACTAATGCCAAAATTGGTTCCTGTAGATTTTCCCAAGCTTCCTGAAAGCATGGTATACCCCTGGAATAATTGTCCTGAAGAAAGCAAACCGGAAAAACTGGCATGATCCGGCGCTCCCCAAGACTGAGGTGCACCAAACATATTGGCGGCATCAGGAGCCTCATTATATTCTATCTTGTTAGTATAAAAAACAGCGCCTGCCGCATCTTTCTCCGTTATGTTTTTTAATAAGGATTTCCTGAAAGTTTTATCATCATTTTTATACCCGAATTCATAACTCCTTACGTTTTCATCACCATATTTGATTTCAACTTTGCTTAGCCTCTTTGATTCTATCTGAAGGAAACCTAATCTTCCATTAATCTGAACATCTTCTCTACCAGTAGTTGTGGTAAATAGAACTGTATATTTTTTTGCCGAATTTTGTGCATTGTGTAAAGTGTAATCAATTTGAGAAATATGCAATTCCTGTCCTCCATTTCCTGGATTTCCGGTATAAGTTGATTTATCATACGTATACAGCACATAATTTCCATTGGTATCAACAGTTTTATATAAAGCCCAATGTCCTATATTTCCATTGGCATCTTTAAGAACGGCATTATCAATTACGCCGGCCTCTCCGCCAAAAAAAGATTTTGTCCCGTCTTTAGATGTTACAATCCAAAAATAATTTTTAGGACTTGTCCCTCTTCTTACAATATTATTATAAGCACCTTCAATTCTAGGATAAAATTTTCTGTGCGGTATTCTTCCTTTTTCAAACCCTTCATTTCTGTTAGGCATAGCAAATATACCCGGGCTTGTTTCAAAGGTCAACTGTTCTCCTCCCAACGAATAGATTTCGGTTTCCGTTCCTCCATCATATCTCGGTACTCCCCATCTGGTATCAATGGAAACTGCAGGTATTGACATATCCCATCCCAATCCCATCCAGCCGTTTCCTCCTTCACTGCTGTAGCTTACCCCTAAAGACGGCTGCATTCCCGCTCTACCTGCGGGAAGTTTAATTGGAAAATTAGTGGTAACACTTCCCATACTGTTAGGAGATGGTGGTGCAATGCTTACAATTCCCTCGGAAGGGTTTGCGGCTTTAATATCTTTAATAGAGTTAGGAGCATAGCTTCCCGTTTCCGGAGATTCGGGAACTTTTAAAACCCCATTGACCATGTCTGTAAAGTGGGTAGTTTTTGACACCAAAATGTTCTGCTGCAGATTGACACTGTCTTTGTCTAAAGCAATCCATTTTTTCTCTGTCCTGTCAAAATAAAAAGTTTTGATATCCTGTTCCGTATAACCTGTTGGTATTTTACTTTTATCATATCCTAAAGATACTTTTGCAGGAGCTGAAAAATGGTCTCCATGAGGAAGGAAACGATACCCCGCATTTTCAGATGTTACGTTTACCATTTCAGGAGTAATCGCAGGCATATCTATGTCTCTAAGCGCTGTGATTGAAAAGTTTTCTGAACTTTTAAGGACTCCTTTTGGAATGTTTAATTCCGCGGAACCCAGATTAAGTTTTTCAGAATTACTGATACTTCCAACAAATTTTGAAACAGACTGGGCATTGTATTTTACGCCGATACTATTTTCAAGATTCTGTTTTTTATTAGAAATTCCTATCCTAAGGTTTTTTACCTTATAGCTATAGTCTGCAAGATAAGGCAAGGTAAAAATTACCGTATTCTTTCCTTGTTTGATAGATTGACCTGCTATGGGTTCCGACTGGTGGATCCAGGTCGTATTTTTTTGGATATTTTTTCCGCCAATAGCTAAATCATCATTGATGACTTTACTGACTTGTTTATAGTTGTCGACTCCATACAAATCATATTCTAAGGTATACTGATAAGCAGGATTGATTTCTTCATCTACAGAAATCGTAAAGACGTTATCATAGATCTGATCAATCGGATGTTCTGAATTCGTTCCTATTATCCCTTCTCTGATATCAGAAATATAGTACCTTTTTTCATTGGATGCAGATACAGATGCCTTACTGCTGATCGTTTTGGTAACAGGAACAGGCATTCTATTGGTTGAATTCTTATTCTTTCCATCAAAACTACTTTCCGGAATATTATCGGATACCTTAGAATCTTCAGTAACATTATCACCGGAAATTTCTTTATTCGTATTGTTTCTTAATGCATCATCAATTTTCATTATGGGCACCACGCTTTCCTGCTTACTCAGATAATATGAATTAGCATGGGCATGAACCTGGGACCAGCAAGTGAAAAATATAATTGAATTAAGAAGTTTCGTATTCGTTCTTAAGACGCTTAATAAAGATCTTTTCATTCTTTTATATGTATTTTTTTTCCAGGGCTTTCCTTTTTTATCGGGATTGCCCTGGACATGATATTAGTTTTGTACAATTAGCTTGAATACTTTGATTTCAGACGAAGTCTTAACGATAATTAAGTATACCCCTTCTGTTGGAAGTGTATCTTTTATTTCATAATAATCCTTGCCTTTGTCCTGGATGGTTTTTACCAATCTTCCCGATCCGTCATGGATTTTTATATCTACCGTTTCTATTTTATCTGAAATAATTCTAATGGTAAATGGCTGTCCTTTAGGTACCGGATTAGGGTAAATTACAATTCCGTTTTCACGTTTTCTTGTCACTTTTACCGTATCTTTTTTAATACATCCATCTGATGTTGTTACCGTTACAGTGTATTCGCCCGGTTCATAAACATTAATTTCCGGAGAGCTGCTCGTAAATCCGTTATCAGAAGTCCATGAGTATACAGCATGAGGATCTGTAATGTGTGAGGATGCATTAAACTGGGCCGCATTTCCTGAAGAAATTGCCACATCCGGACCAAGGTCTAAATTAATAGTACTGAAATCGCTGACTGAAAAGTCATAGGATGTCATATTATTATCAGCATCTTTAATTACCAGGTGATAATTGCCGATTGCTAAGTTCGGAAATGATACCTGTGAAGTCTGAACGGTGATATTCTGCGAAGTCCCGTTACCGGTAAGAGCCACATTAAACGGGGCTTTCCCTCCTTTAATATTTAAATTAAGCGTTCCGTTTGTAACGGTACATGTAGGCTGGGTAATCTCGTAGATAGATAAAATCTTATTTCCTAAAGCAAATGAAAAAACATCCGTTCCTGATAAGTCCTGATCAAAAACAACATCTTTAAAATGCACACCCTGATCATTATCAATATGATCCATTGGATAGGCTTCAATGTTGGAGGAATTAAAATTTCCCTGCCCTGTTCTATCCACCAGGAGCCAAAGTTTTTTATCTGCCGGAATTTGCTGAATAATATCTTTAATGGAAAAAACCACTTCCGTTGGAATTGTTTGTGAGTTTTCAGAGGTAAATCTCGCTTTCCATTTTCTTTTTAACAATTGATATCCGAAAGTATCATTATCCAGCTCCAAGGGCTTTTTATTATCACCCCAGACCAAAAAGCTCTGATCTGCAAATTGAGCATCATTTGACCTGTTGTCTGCCGCTAATTTCTTTGCTGCAATAATCAGTCTTTTGGGTTCTGATGAGCTGGTAGCCTGTTTTTGATAAAGATCTGAATATCCGTCTCTTGCAATACCCGTGATACGGGCGGGATAATCATTAAAATCGGCCTGTCTCCAGATTTTTTTATTTTTAGAACTCAGGTATTCCGTATAAGGCATGGTAATGGCATATTTTACAGCCAGATAGGAATTCACCCTGTTTCTTTCATTAAGGGTAAGAATCTTTCCGTAAGCAAAAAACTCAGGAAGCTTTCCCTTAAAGTTTTGCCATTGATGGCTTCCTTCATCTTTTCCGATATACATTGATGAAAGCCCGGTTTTACCTATAACTTTAGTGATTTTAGCTGAAGGGGTTCCAAACTTTGAGTACAGACTGAAAGAAGCCAGAGTATCTATTGTACTGGTATTAATGAAATTAATCTGATCATTATTATATCTGAAAACATTTTTAGTACTGTAAAACAGCTCTTTCTCATCTGTATTATCTGTTGTAAACAAAGCAGATTCCTGTGTGGGATTCTTGTTCTGATAAGCGGTGAAAAAATTCAGCTTATCCATTGTTTCTATCACAAAAGGAAACTTTAAAAAATCATCTGTTCCATCAAAATTTAAACATTCATTATAATTAAGTAATGAATAGGCCGGTTTATTGGCTCCTGTTAAAGCTTGTATCTGATGCTGGTTGCCGCTGTAATCCTGATACATCAGAGAAGGGGTCTGAAGCGAGTTGGTTTTATACCAAACACTTGTACCACCTACTCCGCCGGGAGACTGGGCATTCGAAATACAGACAAGTAAAACGCTGAGAACCGTAAATATTTTTTTCATGTAAAGCGTTTTTATTTTATTATCAGTTTTTTTGTTTCCTTATATTCTGCAGTTTCTATAGAAACCATATAGATTCCCTGAGAAAAAGATCTTGTATCTATTGTCTTTATGAATTCTCCTTTTGGAAATTTCGTAGAGCTCTGATCCGTTGATACCAGCTTACCTGAAGCATCATATACTGAAATTTTGATTGCAGATTCGCTCTGTAGGAAAAATCTGATATTTACTTCTTCTTTTGCCGGATTTGGGAACAGGGTAAAATGCTCGAGTGCCACACCGTTGCTGGTTGCGGAAAGAGCTCCTGCACCAACCCTTTGCTGCGCCATATACCTGAAAGCAGAAATAACATCAAAACATGGTGTTATAAAAGCATGAAAACCAGCTCCCTGCTCAACCTGGAATCCTGGAAGTAAAAGAATATCCCTGGATGCGATATATTCAACACCTTGTACCGGAGCAATGACTTTATTGCTTGCAACGATCTGTTTCGCTAATATTGTCTGAGTTGTTGTAATATCATCTGCAGGGCTTACAAGGGTTTTCAGATCTTCTTTATAGCAGAAATCTACATTCGAAACTACAATTGAAAATGTCTGATTCCCATTTGGTAACAAAGGAGTTGTATTTGTTTTTGGGGAAACAATAATCTTATAGGTTACTTTCTCAGGATTCTTAATATCAACCCTTTCTATGGTATCTACATCGTTTGTAGATGTATTTGTTGCAGCTCCTGTCAGATTGCTCATCCCTCCCAATTTCCACGGGTAGTATGTACTCTCCGTTCCGTTCGCGTTTATTTTTACAATCTTCAAATCCAAATCATTAATTACATTCGGATTGCTGAGGTCTACCACATTATTCACGGTATTTCCCTGAGGGTCTGTCCATGAAATTGTAGCAGATAATGGCTGAGTGGTTTCATAGGGAACCACATACAGAGTATATTTATTCCCTTGATTTAAAGTAACTTCTTTTATTAATGTTGATTTTTTTTCATTATTAATAATTCCCTCAATATTATTATAAATGGCTTCAGATGCTCTTTTTGCATCTGCCAGTCCCCAACCGTATATATAATCGGGGCCTTCACTTCCCTTATCGTTTGCGGTATGGGCCAGTAATGCTCTTACTGTAGAAGAAAGCATATACTTTTGTGACGGGCTTACAGATTTATAATATTGCTGAAGGAGTGTAATGATCCCGGAAACGACAGCAGCTGCCGAAGAGGTTCCCCTGTAGGTGCCATATGCTGCGTCATATGTTTCAATGGATGAATATATATTTTCTCCAGGAGCACAGATATCAGGCTTTATCCTTCCGTCATCTGTAGGTCCATAGCTGCTGAATGCTGAAATATCAAACGCTTCATCAGAACTCATATTGATATTCTTCTTTGCTGAAGCTACAACCAGAACGTTTTTGGCAACTCCTGCTCCTTCGAGCAAGTCGTATCCATTTTTAGCAGAAACCTGAGGGACAATACCGGGATCTATTTCTCTTGCGTTTCCGGCTGCTTTTACAATTTGCAGATACGGCTTTAGATACATCAGATTATCCCATGATTGTGCCGTTACATTGTATTTTCCAAACTGATAGGTCTGGAGATACATAGGGTCGAAACCATAGCTGTTATTGGCAACTAATATTCCTGTTGTCCCGTTATAGGCTTCGGAGAGCATTTCCTGAACATCATTTACCCAGTCATAAGCATTGATTTTTGCCTCGTAAGCAATTCCCCTGGCTTCCGCCTCACCGTTATTCCCAGCCAATGTCCCTGCTATATTAGTACTATGCCTGGAAATCGTTTGATTTTGTGAAGTATCATAAGTATTGATTTTTCCGGTTAATAACTGATGGGTTATTCTTGGCTTGGAATAATCCCACTGACCAATAACCATATTGTTTCCGGTTATATTCAGTCCAATTCCGCCACCCGGATAGAGATTATCAGCCTTTGTCATTTTTGCTGCTCCGGCATTAAGAGTGGTATAATACATTGGCTTTCCGCTCTCGTCAGCTCCTATAAGCTGTTTTTCATTCCCATTTTCAGAAATGAATTCTTTATGACCTAAGCCTTTAAGCCTTTGAATTTCATTTTTTTGCTTTTGTGTATAATCCTGTACTTTTTTCTGAAAAGCCTGGATTTCGCGTTCCTGCGGATCTGTTTTTAATCCATCTTTGGTCTGTCCGTAGGATGAAAAAAAGAACATCACAGCAATCCCTAATATAGATTTATGGTAGATTTTCTGCATGTGGAAAGGTTTAATGTGTGTTTGTTATAAAAGATTGGGAACAGCCTTACCATTGTTATCCGATAAAGGCAGCTATCATAAGTGGCAAGAAAAGATTGATCCCTTTCTCCGATTCTACTTGCTCAGTGATTCTACTGTTTTTTTAAGCTCCTTGTTTTCGTCCCTTAATTGTTTTACGTCTTTATTAAGCTGGATAACATATAGGGTTAACTCCTCTATTTTTTCAAGAAGTTTAGCATCCATTTCCCCTAAATTGATTCCGTTTTCTTTTACTTCTTTAGCAGAAGGGATATTCGGTAAGTGTCCTTTTTCATCAATATGCTTTTCAACCGATTCTAAACTGTTAAGCTTATAATCTTTCTTGAACACATAATCGGCCCAACCGTTTGCAGAAGGGCTTTCAACTTTTATCTGTTCTGCTTTTATCCCTTTTCTCACATAGAAGATATAGTTAGGATCGCTGTCGTACTGATCTGTTCCTACTGTTACTTTTCCTGTATTGAATACTACAAGGTTGCTTTTATGAACACTATCCGAAAATTTTATTTTTGTAATTCCCGGTGAGTTAGGAGTGGTTACATCTGAATTTGGATCAATTGCATTGTTATTGGGCATATGAAATTCCATATTCCTGCTCCCCAGATTTCTAATAACAATATCTGAGGGTACTGACCAGTTAGAGGCACAGCCGTTACAAAGTACACTCGCAATTTCCAATCTTCCTCTTGCTGTACCTGTTGCCGTTACATTGCCTATCACCATACCGTTAGCATAAGGGCCAGCAAAAACCCTTAACCTTTCCATATTATTAGTTTTAATGACCAGTTCCTTATCGTCGATTGTTCCAATAAAATTATCAGTTGGATTTGTTCCCGAATTTCCGGTTAAATTCCAAGATTGAGAAAAATAAAAATTCGAACATGAAACTAATGCGAATAATAGAATTTTTTTCATAAGAAGTTTTTAGTTTTATTATGTTAGCTCTTCGAGCCACATGATTATTTAATTTTGATAATAGTTTATTTAGCAAGAATACTGTTGTTTCTGAGTTTGTTATTCTCTTCCTCAAGCTTTTTAAAATCCTTGTTAAGTTTAATGACATATAGTGTGAGCTCTTCTATTTTTTCAAGAAGTTTAGCATTCATTTCACCCAGATTAATTCCGTTTTCCACTACTTCTTTAGCAGAAGGAATATTTGGTAAGTGTCCTTTTTCTTCAATATGCTTTTCAACATATTCCAAACTGTTGAGTTTATAATCTTTTTTGAAGACATAATCTGCCCAGCCGTTTGCAGAGGCTATATCTACCTTTATTTTTTCAGTTCTTATCCCGTTCTTTACAAATAGTCTGTAGTCATTACAATCTGAGCAAGAAATATTACTGGAAGTCCCTAAAAAAAGTTTGCCGTTTGCTTTAAGTGAAAACATCAGTTCATAAGCACTGGAAGTTGGCCAGCCTGCAACATCCAAAACTCCGGGATTATTAGGCTGATACTGACCATATCTTAAAAAAACAAGGGATGAACCGCTACCAATATTCGAACCCGTATTCCCAACATAAAAAGTATCACTGTCTATATCTGTAATAACCTGGGCTCTTCCATTTACTTTAAAAGCTATATCAGGGTGAGGTTCTGTTTTAATTCCCACATTCCCTCCTACAAACATTTGCCCGTCATGCCTTAATGAGAACGTTACATCTTCGATTCCTGTCCCGAATATTGTATTTTTCATAAAATATCTCTCGGGATTTCTTAGATGACTTGTTCTTAATTCTAATTGACTAGATCCTGGGGCTCCATCGTGATGCACCGTTAGTTTTGATGAAGGATCACTCGTCCCTACACCTACATTACCATTATTCAAAAGCTGAATCCCTACCCCTGCAGATGTCTGAAGCTTAATACCTCCATACCAGTTAATATCTAATCCATCTGAGCTGGTTACAGGATAATGTCCTAAATAATAATGGGTTGGATCTGAATTGCCATACAGTTTGTCAAAAGCAATGTTCTGGGAAAAAAGTGAACCAAAGATAATTAAGCCCAAAATTGATAAAGATTTTTTCATAAAGCTTTTTTTATAGACTATTATTTAGTTTACTACTTACAGAATTCAACTCTTTAAAGATTATTTGACATTCAAAGATTTAATTCTATAATGATTTATAATGTGCTAGAATTCTAATTTTATATTTCTATTGAGCACATAAACTTGTAAAAAACTGTCATTATTCGCTAAGAAATCCAGAGTAAAATTCTTTCATCACTTTATTAGAGTTTTTAAATAATATATCTGAGTAAAACTATTCAAACTTTAAATTCTATAAAACGGGATATACATTGAATTTATAAATTCATTGAATGAATTTATAAATTTGATTACAAATAAAATATTGAATATCAATCAATTATTATAAGTTACCGTAATTTTTATCACCAAAAAGTGTCCTATTTGTATATCTTGAATATAATTTTTGAATAAATTTGAAAATACAAACACACGCACAAATGATTTTAATAAAAAAAGTACTAATTGTACCTATTTTTCTTATAGGCCTAAAAACATTTTCTCAAAGTACGGCGGATCAAAAATTCTCAACAGAAATAGATGGATTAATAAAAAAAGATCAGATGGATCTGGTGCATTTCAAACTGAACAGTGAAAATATAAAATTCAAACGTCTTTCTGAATATCCATTGCGTTATGATTTACTGATTAAGCTTGATTCTGCCTCTACTATATATAAGGAAGGTGAATATCTGAATGCAGAGAAGGCTTTCTTATCTATATTGAATAAGATTGAAAAAAATAAGCCCCAACTTAAATCTGCAGATTATGAAAATCTGAAACATATTGGCATATCAGGACTGTTTTATATTGAAAAGAGACTAGGGAATGTTTCAAAGGGATTAAAATATATTCAACTTTTTTCTAAAGAAATGAACCCTGTACAGAAGAAAAAACAAAGGCTGTTTTTTGCTGTTGCGAATATAGAATTAGGAAACTACAAAAAAGGAATTCAGGCCCTGGATCTCAGGCTAAATGACATACGGCTGGATACAGAAAATATTCTTTATAGTCATTTTTCTAAGCCGGAAGAGATTGCTGTTACTTATAATGCAAAGGGAGATGCATTTATTAAATGGTTTAAAGATACCGGCAAAAAGACGTATCTGGATTCTTCAAAAATTAATTATGAAAAGGCTTATAATGTACTGAGAAGCTCACTAAACTACTCCCAACATTCCAAAAATATACTTATTGACCATCTGGCAAATATTGCTCTGCTGAAAAAGCAATACCGATATTCATTATCTCTCTACAATACATGTGAAAAGGATTCAATACTTATGAAAGAAAATATTTCAAGCGAGGCAACCTGGCTTGGAAAAGCGGAAATATATACATTTCTCAATAAAACTGACTCCGCATTTTACTACATCAATAAGCTAAATAATAAAGTAAACCATACCTATGAAAGCAAATTAAAAATGTGTCATTTACTGAGCATTAACTATGAAAACACTGGAGATCATAAAAAAGCCTATAAGTTTGCAAAAATCAGCCTGGCTGAAATGGAAAAGAAAAAAAACTGGGATACTTCAGGACATTCTTTCCTGATAATGCATGAACAGCAGGAAATAAAGGCTTTATCCGAAGAAATGGTAAAAGAAAATAAAAGGTATAGTTTCCTGTCAATTGCTTTAATCGTATTGATATTCTCCATAATAATACTTTATATCACTTATAGAAATAATAAAAGAAAAAAGATCACCTTCTCAGAGTTACCCAAAAGGACTGATTCCGTTAATAACTCCAGTATTTATCCTGTTATAGCTCAAAAAGAGGAAGTTCCTTTGATAATAGAAGATGAACTGGTCAGACGGATTCTTAAAAAAATTACTTTAATGGAGCTGGATAAAAAATTTCTGGCTAACGATTTCAAGCTTTCCCATATTGCAAAGCAGGTTAATACGAACACCACTTATTTGTCCCAAATAATAAATCAGCATAAAGGGATGACATTTTCAGAGTATGTAAATGATTTGAGAATCAGTTATATTTTAAAAGAATTAACTGAAAATCCTAAGCTCCGGAAATATACTATTAAAACAATATCTGAAGAGATTGGTTACAAAAGCGCCTCTACCTTTATCAATGCTTTTAAAAACAGGGCTAAAATGACCCCATCGTATTATATTCAATTATTGGAAAAAAAATAAAATCTATAAGATCGGAGAATTACTGCCTAGAAAAAGCCACAGCGGGAATGCTGTGGCTTTTATAATCTTCAAGCTAAATGCGATTTAACTTATCCGTTCTGCTGATTCCCTAAAAAAGCATCCCAGCCCTGTGCCGTCAGAGGAACAAGCTGATTGGAACCTCTTGCTACCATATAATTTCCTTCCTCCTTTTCTACCGCATGACCGATAATAGTGAAATCAGGGTGATTCTTAATCTTATCAAAATCATTGGGCGAAATGGTGAACAGCAGTTCATAATCTTCGCCACCGCTTAATGCAGTCATGACCGGGTTAAGATTCATTTCGTCCGCTGTGGAAATCGTGAGACTGTCCATTGGGATCTTTTCTTCATATAATCTGAAACCGGTTTTAGACTGGTCAGAAAGGTGAAGGATCTCTGAAGCCAAACCATCAGAAATATCAATCATTGAAGTAGGTTTGATATCCAGTTCTTTCAAAATCCCTTTAACATCCGTTCTGGCTTCCGGTTTAAGCTGTCTTTCCAGAATATAGTCGTAGCCTTCCATTTCCGGCTGCATATTAGGGTCTGCAAGGAAAATAGCATGCTCTCTTTCAAGGATCTGAAGTCCCATATAAGCCCCGCCAAGATCTCCGCTCACAATCAGAAGGTCATTCGGCTTGGCACCGCTTCTTTTTACAATGTTCTCATCATTTTCAATCCCTACGGCAGTAATACTCATCACCAATCCTGAATTAGAGCTTGTGGTATCCCCACCAATCAGATCTACTTTATATCTTGTGCATGCAGCCTGAATTCCTGAATAGATCTCTTCCAAAGCTTCCACCGGAAAACGGTTGGAAACTGCCAGAGAAACCAGAATTTGCGTAGGTACAGCATTCATCGCTGCAATATCGCTGAGATTTACTACAACTGCTTTGTAGCCTAAATGCTTTAAAGGCACGTAGCCTAAATTAAAATGAACGCCTTCTGCAAGTACATCCGTTGTAAGAACAACTTTCTTATTTCCAGGATTGATAACTGCCCCATCATCTCCTACTCCGAGTTCCGAAGACTCATTCAATAGTGGAAAATATTGTGTCAAATGCTTTATAAGACCAAACTCTCCTAATTTAGAGATGGGGGTCAGTTCCTGTGATTTATCTTCAAACATAATTTCTTTTGTATTAATGTCCAGTGTAAAATGTACTAAAGACATTCAACATTGAACTGTGAACTTTAAACTTCGAATTAGCTAAATTCTGCAGGATCCACATTATTTGGCTGGAAAGGAAGCTTTTTGAAGTCTTCCCTGTTCATGACTATGGTTTCAGGGCTTTTATATTTATTCATTGCTTCTACCACATCATCTGGTGGAGTAGTCATTTTTCTCAGCATCATATCGATCCAAACTCCCGTAGCCTCTGCCGTGGCACAGTGCACTCCGTCCGGTGTATAGAATTTATGGAGAAATCTGTAGATGGAAGAATCATCCGAACATCCGTCGATCTCAAGACTTACAATTACTGTCTGGTCGGCATATATCTCCTTGAAAAAAGAATATCTTTCATGCAGGATTACTGGTCCGATTCCCCATCGGCTCAGCTGGGTTACTCCCATCTTTTCTTTGGTCATAAAGGCCATTCTGGATTGGGCGCAGTATTGTACATATGATGAATTGGCTAAGTGCTTGTTGGCATCAAGATCACTCCAGCGTACTTCAAATTTATGGTAAAAAATCATGTAAAAGTTGTTTTTAGTATGATTAAATTATAATCTTCAAAATTACTCAAATAAGATGGTTTATAAAAATTGTACTTTTGAAAAAATAATCTTCAGCATAGGATTACCATTACATGAAACAGATCATCATTATCGGAGGCGGTGCGGCAGGCTTTTTCTGCGCATCGAATCTTGACGAAAAAAAATATAAAGTCACCATCCTGGAGCAGAACTCGGATGTACTTCAGAAAGTAAAAATTTCCGGAGGCGGACGTTGCAACGTCACACACGCCTGTTTTGATCCCCGGGAACTGGTGCAGTTTTATCCGAGGGGAAATAAAGAACTGTTGAGCGTTTTTACCAAATTTCAGCCGGGAGACACGATGGAATGGTTTGACCAACGCAATGTACCTTTGAAAATAGAGAATGACAACCGGGTATTTCCGGAAAGCAATTCTTCACAGACGATTATCAATACGTTCCTGAATGAAATTCAGAATAAAAAGGTTGAGGTCAAAACAAAGTGTTCCGTTAAAGAAATAGAAAAGCAAGATGAAAAATACCTTGTTAAAACCAGTTTGGGGGATTTTCAGGCAGATTATATCATTTATACAACAGGAAGTTCTCCGAAATCACTAAAGATCGTTGAAAATTTAGGCCACAAAATTGTGAATCTTGTTCCGTCGCTTTTTACCTTCAATATTAAAGATGAGCTTTTACAGGATATTCCCGGAACCAGCTTTGAAAATGCTGAAATCTCAATTCCTGCTTTAAAAACTGAGGAGAACGGACCTTTACTGATTACGCACTGGGGACTTTCAGGACCGGCTGTTCTGAAAATTTCCGCGTGGGAAGCGATAAACCTTGCAAAATTGAAGTATCAATTTGAAATTGAAGTGAATTTTATTTCAAAATCTATGGATGATGCTGAAGAAAGCTTCCATAATTTTAAACAGTCAAATCCCAAGAAAACGATCGGACAGGCAAAGATTTTTGAAATCACCAACAGGTTCTGGCAGAAAATATTAACCGTTTCACAGATTGATCTTAATAAACAGATCTCGAATATTTCAGGGAAAGAAATGCAGAAAATTCTTGAAAACCTATGCAATAAAAAGCTGAAAGTAAGTGGGAAGTCTACTTTTAAAGACGAATTTGTTACTGCCGGAGGTGTTGATTTAAAGGAAATTAACTTCAAAAACATGTCCTCAAAACTTCTCCCGAATTTTCACATTGCCGGAGAAGTTCTGAATATTGATGCTGTGACGGGAGGATTTAATTTTCAGGCATGCTGGAGTGAAGGATGGCTTATTGCACAACATTTAAATAATTTATCATGATGAAAAAAATATCAATGTTATTTTTGCTTTTAGGAACTCAGTTGGTCTTTTCACAGGTCTCAACAAAAGAAAAAACACCGGAGCAGCCGAATGCTCTTGAATCTGTTGTTTCTCCACTTCTTGAAACAGACATTCCTGCTGAATTTCCTGGCGGAATGACAGCTTTGAGAAGACATATCTCATCTGAATTTGACCATTCCAGGCTTAATGCCTCAGGAAAACTGAAATCTGTTACAAAATTTTTAATTCATCCTGATGGCAGTATGAGTTCCATTTCAACAACAGGCGATGAACCTTCCATGAATAAAGAAATGACCCGTGTGATTAAGAGGATTAAAACAAAATGGAAGCCTGCCATGCGTAACGGCCAACCCATTAAGACCTGGTATGAAATCCCTATGAGTATAAGTATTTAAAGATAAAAATGCTTGCCATTAAAAAAAATATTCCTCTTTTATTAAAAACCCTTTTGATGTTTGGGTTTGGATATTTCTTTTGGTTAATGCTTAAAATTACGCTGGAATACGTTCCTTTCAATCCTAATGTGAGTTTTCTGATGATCAAGCAGACGGAAGTTCATGACAGACCGGAATATCTTTCTTTTTTCTACACCCATGTGTATACCAGTATTTTTGTGCTAATTTCTGGATTTCTGGCTATTCTCAGAAAAAATTTCGGGATTGAAAATTTTCACAGGAATATTGGCAAAGTCTATATTTTTTTAATTCTGATTCTGGCCGCACCGTCCGGAATCTATATGGGATTTTTTGCCAACGGAAGCTTTTTATCTAAAGTTTCGTTCGTTATTTTAGGATCTCTTTGGTGGTTTACTACGTATAAAGCCTATCAATCGGCAAGAAAGAAAAGGTTTAAAGAGCACAAACAATGGATGTGGCGAAGTTTTGCACTTACTTTATCTGCGCTCACCTTACGGATCTGGAAAGTTATTATTGTATATTTATTCCACCCAAACCCTATGGATGTCTACCAGATCATTGCATGGCTGGGCTGGATTCCCAATATCCTTTTAATTGAATATTTAATTGCAAAAAAACATATATGAAAATTCTAAATTACACCCTCGCTTCCATGCTGGCAGTTTCTCTTCTGAGCTGTAAGAAAGATGGAAAAATGAGCGAAACAGGAAAAGATTCGGTGATCGCCAAAAAAGATTCTGTAGCAATTCCTGAAAGCTACAAAGAATATTACGGAATTTATACCGGAGATTTTGCCGGGGTGGAAAAAATGGTAGATGAAACCGACGGCTCTGAATATGAAGGCACCATCAATAAGAGAATTTCGTTAAAAATCAACAGAATAACGAAAGACAGTGTTTACGGACAGAGTATTGTTAATGGAAATCAGAGGCCCTTCAGAGGCATTTTTAATGAAAGCACAAAATCTTTTGTACTGGATGAGCCTGGAAATGACAAAACAGACGGCCGGTTTGAAGTGAAATTAAGCGGTGACAGCATCACTGGAAAATGGAATGCTTTTAATAAAACAGCAGTAAAATCACCTTTAAAAATCATTAAGCTTTCAAAGAAAGATTTTGTATACAACCCGAATTTTATGCTGGATAAGGATTCCGATCTCGTCGACTGGTCCAATCCAAAAGATTTTGTGGAAAAATATACAGATGAAGAAACCGGAAAAACGGAAAGCTATACGACTTCTAAAAACAGGGTAGCTTCTGAAGCGATTTTTAATTTGAATGCATCGAAGCAAAAGCTATCTGAAAAAGACCTGAAAAACTTACGGAAAATAGATCTTGAAATCATCAAAAATTCTGTTTTTGCAAGGCATGGTTATTCTTTTAAAAAGCAAACCTACAGGTATTTCTTTGAACAGACGGACTGGTATATTCCTGTTTCAAATAATGTTGATAAGGAACTTTCTCCAATGGAAAAGGAGAATGTAGCCTTGCTTAACCGCTTTATAAAATATGCTGAAGATAAATATGACAGCTTTGGAAGATAAGATTTACCTTATGAAAAAATATTTGCTTTTTATTTTGTTATTCTGGACTGTTTCTATTGCTGCCCAAAAAGATTTAACTGTAATTCCGGATCCGAAGCCATCGGTAGATGCAGAACCCGGGCCATCGCAGATTGCGTCGTTTCCTGGCGGACACCAGGCATTTGTAAAGGAAATTTTAAAGAATTTCCGGACCTCTCCATTAGTAAAAGCCGAGATTATGAAAGCTAAAGCTATTGCTACTTTTATTGTAGATGCAGAAGGAAATATGGTAGATATTAAAATAGAATCCTATGAATATAAAATGGTAAGAGATGAATTTTTAAGGGCTCTAAAAATGATCAAAACACAATGGATTCCTGCGGAGCAGAATGGCAAAAAAGTCCGGAGCATCATGAGGCAACCTTTGGTATTCAGCCTGCAATAGTCTGCTTCTCTTTTTTCGATTGGGTAAACTTCAGTCCAAGGAAAAGCAGCAGGCATCCTGCAGCATAACACAGAATATCTATCCATGAGAAAGAATTTCCAATTACAATATACATCAGGCTTCCAGGACGGAAGCCTAATTTTTCTGCAACCATAAAGTATTGGGCAAATTCTACGATGCAGGAAAAAATCAAGATCCCAAGGATAAGCTTTTCATCATTAATCTTCACGAAGGTTTTAACAAATGTGTACAGAAGCATAACGACTATCACGTCACCAAGATAGGCCCTTACAAAGAAAATATCCGCCAGTTTTGTAGCAATCAGAACTTCTGTCAGGAAAATGAAGATGGTGAGAAGAAGATAGGTAGGGCTGAATTTAAATTTCATGTGTTTAGATTTCGGCTAAAGCCTTTAACTGATTATTAGTTAAGCGGGCTAAAGCCCGCTCCTATTGAATAATGCAGCAGAATTCAATTTTTAGCGATAAAAAATCAGTATTCTTGGAATACCGATTCAGTATAGATGGTAAAGCAAAGATATTATTTCTTCACTTTAATTGTACATCCTATGGCTACCGTTTTTGTCATTTTTACAGGCTCCCCCTTAATCAGGGCATTTACGGCATCCTGAACATAATATTCTGATACATCGTCCGGATTTTCATAATTGTTGTCGATAGCACCAATATACTTTACAATATTTTTCCCGTTTTCCTTCTGAAGGACAAAAACATGAGGCGTTTTTGTCGCTCCATACAAAGGATAAATCTTCTGTCCTTCATCCACCAGATAAGGAAAAGTAAAGCCCTTCTGCTTAGCCCTTTCGATCATCTGCTTGTAGCCATCTTCCGGCTGTACATTGGGATCATTGGGATTAATGGCAATAACCGGATAGCCCTGATCCTTGAACTTTTTATCCAGCTCCACGATCCTTTCTTCATACTTTTTCGCGTATGGGCAATGGTTGCAGGTAAATACTAGTATAAATCCTTTTGCACTTTTAAAATCGCTTAAAGAAACCATTTTACCGTCAATATTCTTCAGCTTAAAATCAGCGGCTTCATCTCCAACTTCATATCCTTTTACAGAAGACTTTGCAGATGTATTTTGAGAGGCTTTTGCTTTATCATCTGTTGTCGTAAAACTCAGAAGCCCAAGCCCGGCAATAAATGCAGCCATTAAAATTTTCAGATTTTTCATATGATATTTTTTTTATTTTAAATTGTTATTGATGGTCTTCTCAAGGTCTTCTTTACTCATTTCACCATCATTGAAATGCACTTTTTCTCCATTTTTATAGAAGATCGTTACCGGAATATTTCCGTCCCAGCTTTTTTCAAACCTTGGAATCCAGGTATTCATTCTTTTAATATCATCCAGCAGGATCACTTTGGCGGTAAGATTTTTATTTTTTATAAATTTCAATACTCTTTCTTTATCCGCAAGCCTGTCCAATGAAACTAAAATCATTTTAAAATTTCGTTGATCTTTCAATTTGTTATTAATCTCCATAAAATGAGGCAGTTCTTTCACACAAGGAGCACACGTGGTCGCCCAGAAATTGACAACCAGTAACTTATCGTTATCCTTCTGAATACGTTTTTCAAGATCTTCATATTTCAAAATGGAAACTTTTGTCTGCTGAGCACTTAAAGCAGCAAAAGATACAAAAAGGATGAATATACTTAATAATTTCTTCATGCTTAAAATTAGTAAATGCTTTCCTTTTCTTTAAGTATCAATCTGTTAAACTTTGTTAATGATTTTTAATTTTTTATCAATTTTTTATCACCGATAATAGAATTATATAAAATAAAATGTAAATTAGCTATAACCAAATTAAAATTATTATGAAAAAATTAAATCTTCAACCAAGAAAGCTTTCAAAAAAAGAATTGAAAGAAATCAGTGGAGGCTTCAGACCTGTATGTCCAAGAGTCGTAAGCTGTATTGATCCGGTGACCGGAGTAGAATTGTATGGCGTTTATGGTATTCAGGACGGATACTGCTGTTAAGAATTTAAATTAACCATAAAATAATTGGTATGAAAAAATCAAACTTTCAAAGCAGAAAACTTACAAAAAAAGAGCTGAAAGAGATCAACGGAGGCGCTTCATGTGCTGAAGGCCTGTGTAAACTCAGAGGAGTACCCAGTCATTTCATGATTATCGGACCGAAAGGTAGTGATGGATACTGCTGTTAATCGCCATAATAAATATAAGGAAATGACCGGAATTTATCCGGTCATTTCCTTATATTTAGATTGATACAGATCGATCAAAAAGGCTGCTCAAACTAACCCCCAATCATTTTTTTTATCGAATTCAGCTTCATTAATGCTTCAATCGGTGTTAATGTATTGATGTCTATTTTCGTGAGTTCTTCACGTATGTTTTCCAGAACAGGATCATCAAGCTGGAAAAAAGAAAGCTGCATATTTTCTTCGGTTACCCTTTTGATGCTTTCGGAAGTTCCCGTACTCTGTGTGCGGCTGGCTTCAAGGGTCTTCAGGATCTCATTGGCCCTGTTGACCACTTTTGCAGGCATTCCTGCAAGTTTGGCCACATGAATACCGAAGCTGTGTTCACTTCCTCCCGGAATCAGTTTTCTTAAGAAAATGATATTTCCTTTATTTTCCTGTATAGAAACATGAAAATTCTTCACCCTTTCAAAATTCACAGTCATTTCATTCAATTCATGATAATGTGTTGCAAAGAGTGTTTTTGCCTGCGTAGGATGCTGGTGAAGGTATTCTGCAATAGCCCATGCGATAGAAACCCCGTCGTAGGTAGATGTCCCACGGCCTATTTCGTCCAGAAGGATAAGGCTACGTTCCGAAATATTGTTCAGGATATTGGCAGCTTCATTCATTTCTACCATAAAAGTAGATTCGCCAGCCGAAATATTATCGGTAGCCCCTACCCTTGTGAAAATTTTATCTAAAATCCCGATCTCAGCATGTTTTGCGGGAACAAAACTTCCAATCTGAGCCAGAAGACATACAATAGCCGTTTGACGCAGAATTGCTGATTTACCGGCCATGTTCGGGCCCGTCACCATAATGATTTGCTGAGAGTCTTTGTCTAAAAAGATGTCATTCGGAATATATTTTTCTCCCAGAGGAAGTGCATTTTCAATGATCGGATGCCTTGCCTCTTTAAGGTCAATGGCATATCCCTGATTAAGAACAGGCTTCGTATAGCTTTCTGAAACAGCCAGTTCCGAAAGTCCCACCGCTACATCAAGCTGTGCAATAATATTGGAATTTCCCTGGATCTGATCCATATAGACCATTGTTTCGGCACACACATTTCTATACAGCTCATTTTCCAGAACGCCTATCTTTTCTTCGGCACCCAGAATCTGGCTTTCATATTCTTTCAGCTCTTCGGTGATGTAACGCTCTGCATTGACAAGCGTTTGTTTTCTCAACCAATCAGCGGGAACTTTATCTTTATGAGCATTCCTTACTTCTATATAATATCCGAAAACGTTATTAAAATCGATTTTAAGGCTTGAAATTCCCGTTCTTTCTATTTCTCTCTGGCACATTTCATCCAGGAAACCACGGCCTTTACTTTGGAGATTTCTCAATCGGTCAAGCTCTTCCGAGATACTTTCTTTGATAATATTTCCTTTGGAGATATTCACCGGAAGTTCATCATTAAGATGATTCTGCAAAAATCTGATCAGTTCCTCCATATCAAATAACGGCTCCAGCCAGGCCAGAACATCAGCATGCGGATGAAGCAACTCTTTAATCTGATGAATATTGATCAGACTCTGGCGCAGATAGCCAAGTTCTTTCGGGGATATTTTTTCTGCAGCCAGTTTTCCCATCAGACGGTCCAGGTCTGAGATGGATTTCAGCAGCTGGCAGATCTCATATTTCAGATGATCATGCTCATTCAGGAAATCAATCAGGGAAAGTCTTCTCATAATCTCTTCCACAGATTTTAACGGAAGAATAATTCTTCTTCTCAACAACCTCCCACCCATCGGGGTAGATGTTTTATCAATAATATCCAGGAGCGATTTTCCCTGTGGATTACTTGGATAAACAATTTCAAGGTTTCTCAGGGTAAAGTTGTCCATCATCAGGTAATCTTCCTGCGGAATGATCTGAAGCTTTGTGATATGAGCCAGCAGATTGTGGTGTGTATCTTCTACCAGGTAAGCGAAAATGGCTCCCGCTGCTGTAATAGCCAGTGGAAGATTTTCTGTACCAAAACCTTTTAAAGAATTCGTTTTAAAATGGGAAGTCAGTTTTTCGTAGGCAAAATTATACTGGAAAGCCCAGTCTTCAAGCTTAAAAGCACTTTTATTTTTGAGCTGTTCCGGCAATTGAACACTTCTTTGATACACAATTTCGCTGGGATCAAAAGTATTGATGATATGAAGGATCTTTTCCAGATTTCCTTCGCTCACCAAAAACTCGCCGGTAGAAACATCCACCATGGCAATTCCGTACTTCTCTTTTTCTTTATGCAGAGAAAGAAGGAAATTATTCTTTTTTGAATTTAATACCTGATCATTGAATGTAACCCCCGGTGTCACAAGCTCTGTAACACCTCTTTTTACAATTCCTTTGACCATTTTGGGGTCTTCCAGCTGATCACAGATGGCCACCCTCATCCCTGCTCTTACCAATTTTGGAAGATAGGAGTCTACTGAATGGTGTGGAAATCCTGCCAGCTCTATATGTCCTTCTCCATTAGCTCTTTTGGTAAGAACAATGCCCAGGATCTGAGATGTTCTTACAGCATCCTGCCCGAACGTTTCATAAAAGTCTCCAACCCTGAATAACAGCAGTGCATCAGGGTATTTCGCCTTGATGGTATTATACTGTGTCATTAACGGGGTTTCCTTCTTCGTTTTTGCCATAATAAAAAATGAGCCCCAAATTTAAAAAATAAATTTGGGGTTATAGAGTGCTGAAAATATAAAATTTATTTCTTTATAAACTTCAATGTCTCTTTCCTATCCTTACTTTGAATTTTGATAATATAGTTTCCGGAAGGCAGTAAAGAAAAATCTAATTCTGTATTTCTTTGAGTAATGATAATTTCTGATATTTTCCTTCCATCTGCACTGTAAATGGCTGCAGAGGGTTTATCTTTTACCTGGCTCATCATTAATTGTGCTTTATCGGAAACAGGATTAGGTACCAGCTCAACTTTTGCAGACGGCTTTTCTGTTTCAACTGATGAAAGCGTAGTGGTATTATATAAAATTTTAGCTATACGTCTTGATGTTACCCCTAGTAAATAATTATCATGAATATACCAGTTGGGGTTTTTTATGTCAATAGCAGATGATACATCAAACACACCATAAGCCGTAGAATAAGGATTAATAACCATTCCTCCAAAACCAATATCTCGATCTCCATTGGGGTTTAAGCAAAGTAATACTCTACGATCTGAACTTTGTGAAATATCTACAGTTGTTGATATTAAGATTTGATTATTGGGCAGAGTATATGTCCTGTTATCAGGCTGAAATTGTACTCCCGATGGTGAAGTCATAGAAAAAGAGGGATCTACCTGCATATCAGGCAAATACCTTTTAACTACCAAAGGACGGTTGCTTAGTCCTATCAGATGCATACTAACAGTAAGTGCTTTTCCATATTGTACAGTAGAAACTAGGCCATAAGCTCCAGAGTCTCCATTATTCCCATAATTTAGATTCTTCACTCCTGTCTGTAAATCATATTCAGAAATATATGGATAAGAATAAGTTGTACCAGTATTGACTAGTATCTTATTATTATAAAAATATAATCCGTTTATAGCAAATTTATAAATTGATGGAACGTTAAAAGCCGGAATGACATCCAAATGTCCTTGGTTGAGATAAGCGGGATCCACATTAAGATTTTGATCTAAACAAACAATCTCAGCTTTATAATTGTTAAAAATATCTTTATAACTGTTGGTAATGAAAGAGTGATTGTCGTATTCGTATACATTTATAGTTCTATAATAGTATTGTACTCCTTCGAATATCTGTTTAATCCCATTATAACCAAAGCTTGTATCCTGGGTTCCGTCAGAATTCAGTCTTAAAGCCGTCCCATCTCGCGTAAACAATACTGTTTTACCACCTGCTTGCACTTTTAAGCCTACAATAGTGGCACTGTTATTTGAAAGAGGACTAAAATTAGTAAAGCCCCCATTTCCAAATGTAGGGTCTAATTCTCCTGCTGAATTATATTTTGCAACACATAATAATATTTGATCAGGAGAAGTACGGTGAATGGTCCATCCTACATATATATTATCAGATGAGTCTGTGGCTGTTACAACTCCACCAGCATAAGGAAAACCCGGAATCGTTGGTAAATCTTTATACCATGCTATAGTCTGTGCCTTTAAAAGGGATGCAGATAATAAAAAAAGAATAAAGAAAAGATAAATTTTTTTCATAGTGTTTTTTGTAAAAATACAAATTTTCGGATAATTTTCTTCTAATTTGGAAAAAAGATCAAAGTCTTTCACAATCGTGCATTTGTTGTAATAATAAGCTAATTCCTATTTAATACTGCGTCATAAGCGGGGTTTCCTTCTTCGTTTTTGCCATAATAAAAAATGAGCCCCCAATTTAAATAAAATAAATTCAGGATTGGAAATTGTGATGAAATTAATCTCGCTATGGGGATCAAAAGCTGTATTATATGTTCAGAATAAAATATTTGTTGTATTTTTCAGTAAAATAAACTCTATGATCTACCCTGTTTTAGAAACTGAAAGACTTCTTTTAAGACAGCTGGCTCCTGATGATGCAGAAGACCTGTTCGAATATTTTTCCCTGGATGAAGTCATGGAATATTATGATCTTGAAACCTTTAAAACACTGGGAGATGCTCAAAATATTATCAGACATTTTAATAATGAATTTGAAAAAGGAAAAGGCTTCCGGTGGGCACTGGAATTAAAATCTGACAAGAAAGTTATTGGAACATGCGGTTATCACAACTGGTACCCTGAACATTTCCGTGCTGAGATCGGATATGAGCTGAATCCTAAATTCTGGAGAAACTCCTATATGAAAGAAGCTATTCTTTCTATTCTTACTTTTGGCTTTGAAAGCATGAGGCTGCACCGTGTAGATGCATTCATAGATCCTTCCAACATTTCTTCCGAAAAGCTTTTACATTCTTTAAATTTTAAAGATGAGGGAACTCTCCGTGATTACTTTTTTGAAAAAGGAAGGTTTGTAGATGCCAAAATCTTCGGTCTTATTAATAAATAAGAGGGAAGATGGAAGTTTCTGAAGTTCTACAGAACCAATGAATATTTTTTAATTAATTTTTTTAAAACGTTTGACTTTCCTAATTGACTTTCAATTATAACCGTCACAGGAAATATAAGGAGATACATTAACCTCCTGCTTCCCTCTTCAACCTTCAAGACTATTTCCTTTTCTTTTCAAAAGCTTCCGTCCCCTTTTCATAAGCCCATTTCTGCTTGTAATTCACCCACTTAGCTTTAAACAGCTTACGAAGAAGCTTATCTGTATATCTCATGATAAAAACATGGTACATCATATTGGCAAAAACATTCGGCTTATTGGGAAGAGCCCTGAGCGACATAGAAAATCCCGGTTCCAGGTACCTGTTGAAATGCCAGAATGCCCCGGGAATGAAAAGCGCATCGCCATGCTCCATAAAAATTTCATAGCCTTTGGCATATTGTAACGCCGGAAACTTTTCATAATCAGGATTTTCATAATCTATATCATAAACTGTATGAACAGAGAGCGGCACTTTATATAGAAAGGCAGATTGCTTTTGATCAAATAGCAGGATTCTTTTCTTACCTTCGAAATGAATGTGAAGAAAATCGCCCAGATCTACATCATAATGCATCAGCACATGAGCTTCACTTCCACCAAAGAAAAGAGTTGGCAGCCGCTTAAAAAACCTGATTCCAAGGTCAGGATACGTGAAATTTTTCAGCAGTTCCGGAAGCCTGTCTGTGATAATGTAGAAAAAGATACGCAGATCTGAAGGTCCGCTTTTGATCCGGTCAATATAGTCCTTCATTTTCATATTCGTCACAGGAGCATCCGAACTTTTAGAAGCATCAGCCGGTTTATTATCATACAACGGCACGATCTGATCACCGGCCTTTTCACGGATGTACGCAAGATTCCATTTGTCAAAGGCTTCCCATCTGGCCGCAAAATTTTTGATCAAAAGCGGCTTATGCTTTTTGAAATAATTTTTCTGAAAATCTTCTTTACTAATATCATTGACTACATCTACGTTTTCGAGGACCATCTTGTTTGTTATTTAATGCGAAATAAAAATAGTGTTTTTTTGAAATCTGTGAAAATTAAAAAATGGTATCGGGAATTCTGGGCCCTGATTTAAACAACAAAAGGACAAAAGTTTTTAAACACTTTAGTTTTTTTTAGTTTAAAGTATTGAGAATAAGAAGTACACATAAGTTTAAAAATCAGAGATTTTTATAAACAGGATTTAAAACATTAAGATCTGTGAAGATTTTAAGATCATTAAGCTGAGCTTCGCTTTAATAACCAGAGCTAAAAAATCTTAGATTTTCTCCTAACTGTCCTTATCTCCTTCACAAATCTTAATGTTAAAAAAAACTATGCGCAATCATCTGTGAAAATTTGAGAAATTTGTGGTCAATCTGTCTTTTTGCCCTTTTGCTTTATTTTTAATAATTATTTTAAGCTTCATGATAAAGCAGGGATAAAATGAAAAAATTATCTTTGTAAGACTAAGTGTATTTATGAGAGCCTACAACACCAAGCATTTCCTGAAGATTCTTTTCAGTATGCATAAAAGCGATACGATGAAGATCCTTTTTCCAACGATGATCCTCGTTGGGCTTTATTCCTGGGGAATTCAGTATCTTGAAGTAGAATACCTTCATCTTACTACAAAATCAGGAGTAAGCAATGTTGGAATGATTCATTCCCTGCTAGGCTTTGTATTGTCGCTACTGCTGGTTTTCAGAACAAATACAGCTTACGACAGATGGTGGGAAGGCAGGAAACTTTGGGGTAAGCTGGTGAATGATACCCGGAATTTTTCTGTAAAGATCAATACCATCTTGGGCGACAACCGGCAAGACGCGGAACAGATTTCAAGATATTTAAAATACTTCCCACATTTTCTGGCCAAGCATCTTTCCCAGGAATCTACAAGATTGGCTTTAGACGAAGATTATTCAGAAATTGAAAGTTCCCTGAAGCATCATGGCCCCAGTGAAATTGTCATTCTTTTAACTCATAAGCTAAATCAACTGAAAAAAGAAGGAAAAATATCGGATATCGAAATGCTGTATCTTGACACTCAGCTTTCCGGATTTCTGGATGTCTGTGGAGGCTGCGAGAGAATTAAAAACACCCCTATTCCCTACTCTTATTCTTCGTTCGTTAAGAAATTTATCATCTTATATGTCCTGGCACTGCCTGTTGCGTATGTGATTACCATTGGACTGCTGATGATCCCGCTTACTGTATTTGTCTATTATGTCCTGATGAGTCTTGAGCTTATTGCTGAGGAAATTGAAGACCCTTTCAATAACGATGAAAATGATATTCCTATGGAAGTATTGGCACAAAATATTGAGAGGAGCGTACACCAGATCATGGGTCTGAAAAAGTAAAATCAACCTTAAAGGTTGATTTCTTTAATTTCTCCGTCTGCTTTTATTTCTACAAATTTACTTTCGCGGTTCGCAGCAGAATAACCGTAAAAAAAGGTCTGGTATATAGGAGTAGAATACAGATACCCGCCGTAGGCATTATAGGCATCTGATCTTCCTGTCTGCTCCTGATAGCTTGCCGTTGCTGTAAAATTAACAATCGTTTCCAGGTAATATTTTCCGGGTTTTAATTTTTCAAACTTAAACCTCCCGTGATCGTCCGTTAAAGCTTCCAGCCTATATTTAAAGGCATCTTCGGACATATAGACCGTTGTTTTCTTATTCTCATACTTTCTTCTCATGCTGTAAAACTCCTCAAAATAAGGTGTCACAGGAAAAAGCATCACTACGGTTCCTTTAGGTGCATAATGCTTTGTCCCAAGTAAGGGTTTGATTCCCCAGTTGTTTTTCTGCTTTGTGGAAGCCACTCCTTCTATCGTAGAATTTCCAAAGCTAAGCATCTCCCTGGCTAACTTTTTATCAAAAAAAGCCTGCGGATAGTAGGTGTTCTGTGCCCATGAAAACAGAAAGGCGAATACCAACAGCAGTAAAGTGGATATTTTTTTCATGTTAATATTTTAACTCAAATATAAGTATTTTGCTATTTTTGAAATAAAAATATCTATGAAATACTTTTTTCTATTGCTAATGACCGTATCATCGTGGTTAACAGCACAGAAACCATGTGGATTCAAAGACGGACTTCAGGAAGGATCGTGCAAGGCTTTTTATGATAACGGGCAGGTAAAGCAAATCCTTGAATGGAAGAAGGGGAAAGTTGATGGCGATGCCATTTATTACCACGACAACGGAAAAGTTCAGGCTAAAGGAGAATACAAGAAAGACTACAAGATAAAAGAATGGGCCTATTATGATAAAAACGGCGTTCTTACTTCAAAAGAAGTCTTCAGAAATGGTGACAAAAACATTTATGATAATAGCTTTACAGCTACTTTCTACACCCCTTCAGGAGTCGTGGCGGAAATTTCCAATTATAAATTTGCTAAATTACACGGTGAAAGCAAAGTTTTCTACGAAAACGGAAAATCCGTAAAACAGATCGGTCAGTATGAGAACGGACTTGCTGTAGGAAAATGGAAATCATTTTATCCATCGGGAAAACTGCAGCGTGAAACAGAATTTGCCAACGATAAATGGAACGGAACCCGGGTTCATTACCGTGAAGACGGAAGCGTTGAAAAAACAGAGATCTACAGAGACGGAAAATTAATCTCAACAAAATAAAAACAATTGGTACAGAAATTAAAACTGGAAGAACTTAACCGAATAGATATAGAAACATTTAAGAAGGTTGAGAAAATTCCATTGGTCATTATTTTAGACAATCTAAGAAGCATGCACAATGTAGGGGCATCCTTCAGAACGGCAGATGCTTTTCTGATCGAAAAAATAATCCTTTGCGGCATTACGCCACAGCCACCGCACCGTGAGATTCACAAAGCTGCACTTGGAGCTACAGAAAGTGTGGACTGGCTCCACGAAAATGACATTAACACGGCGATTAACGATTATAAAAGACGAGGATATGAAATCATAGGGATCGAGCAGACGACAGACAGCGTTATGATCACAGATTTCAGCATTGACAAATCAAAAAAATATGCGCTGATCTTAGGAAACGAAGTGGAAGGGATAAGTGATGAAGCGCTTGCGAATATTGATACATTTCTTGAAATTCCACAGCTGGGAACTAAGCACTCTCTGAATGTAAGTGTATGCGGAGGAATTGTGATGTGGGAGTTTGCAAAAGCCCTAAAATAAAAAAACTGCATATGTCCTTAAAAGACAGTGCAGTTTGAAATAAATCTAATAAAAAGTAAAAATGAAAGGCGACAAAGATACCTTTTTTTTCTTTACGAACAAATTTTAACATCATTTTTTTAGTTTTTCCAGAAAAAAAGTGATGTTTTGAGAAAAAGTTTCATTTAATTTTTTATAAATTAGCACAATGTTTATCAAGGATTATATCTCAAAAGACTTTCCGTGTTTTAGCCTGACTGACTCAATAGAATCAGCAAGGAATACGTTAGAAGATTTTGGCTATTCCCATGTTTTCATAAAAAAATCCCATCACTTTTACGGAGCCATCGCAGAGGACTTCCTTTATGAAGGTGATGGAATACTAAAGGACCTTGAGCATCAGATCGAGCGTTTTGCCATCCTGGAAGATAACAATATCATGGATAGCATCCGCCTCTTCTATACTTTCAGTGCCAATGTAATTCCGGTGATCAATAAAAATGAAAAGTATCTTGGGTACATTACCTGTGAAGATATCTTCCAGAATCTTTCCCGTTATCCGTTGTTTTCAGAGACCGGAGCTATCCTTACGATTGAAACCCCGGCCAGGAAATATTCAATGACGGAGATCGCCAATATTGTAGAAAGTAACAACTCGAAATTCTATGGCGGATTCATCACTTTAATGTCTGATGAGGTGATTCAGGTAACCATTAAGATCAGCAATGAAAACCTGTCTTCAATAGACGCTACTTTTGACCGGTACGATTATAGAATTGTTGAAAAATACTATTCTGATGAAAAATCAGATCTGTTTAAGGACAGATTTGGGTTTTTCCAAAAATTCATAGAAATATAACATGAAGGCAGCCATATATTCTCAGAAAAAAGACCTCGATACTTTTTTATATTTAAGCAAGTTTATTTCAGAACTTGAAACCAGAGGCGTAAAATCTGTTCTGTATGATGAAATGGCTGAAGCGCTTCAGTTCTCAAAGATATTTGAAACCTTCAACAGCAAACAGGACCTGCTGGATAAGGAGGTAGATCTTTTCTTTACTTTTGGAGGTGACGGTACAATCGTCAATTCATTAACGTTTATTGAAGATCTTGAAATCCCTATTGTTGGAGTAAATACCGGAAGATTAGGATTCTTGGCCAGCTTTACAAAAGAAGAAGCGTTCAAAGAACTTGATGCCATCTTAAAAGGTGATGTTAAAACAAGCCGCCGTGCCGTTATCGAAGTAGTTTCTCCCAAATCCGGTGATTTTTTTCCGTATGCATTAAATGACGTTACCATATCAAGAAAGGAAACAACCTCCATGATCACGGTAGATTCATATATCAATGACGAATTCCTCAATGTATTCTGGGGTGATGGTGTTATCGTTTCTACGCCTACAGGATCTACAGCTTATTCTTTAAGCTGTGGCGGACCGATTATCTCTCCGAATAACGAAAATTTCGTCATTACCCCTATTGCTCCCCACAATCTGAATGTGAGACCTTTGGTGGTAAATGACAAAGTAGAAATAAAATTTAAAGTGGAAAGCAGAGTGCCTCAGTATTCCCTTTCGCTGGACTCCAGATTGGTCCATATAGAAACCGACAAAGAAATCATCATCAAAAAGGCCAATTTTCAAATCCTTCTGGTACAGCCAAACCATTTGAGTTTCTACGAAACAATCCGTCAGAAGCTGCTTTGGGGCAGAGACAAAAGAAATTAGTAATTCCTCAAAAATGATTACCTTTACAGGAATTTTAAAAACGCCTAATAATTTAAAATAAAAAGTAAAACATGAGCAGAATTTTTCCGGCAGGAGTTGCCACAGGTCAATTAGTTACTGATATTTTTCAGTATGCCAAAGAAAACAAATTTGCACTGCCTGCAGTAAACGTAATTGGTTCAAGCAATGTAAATGCTGTTATGGAAACTGCAGCGAAATTAAACTCTCCTGTAATTATCCAGTTTTCAAATGGCGGAGCTGCGTTCAACGCAGGAAAAGGATTGAGCAATGACGGACAGAAATCAGCTATTTTAGGAGCTATTGCCGGAGCAAAACATATCCACACGCTGGCAGAAGCTTACGGAGCAACTGTTATTTTACATACGGACCACTGCGCTAAAAAATTATTGCCTTGGATCGACGGATTGATGGATGCTAACGAAGAATTCTTCAGACAAACCGGAAAATCTCTTTATTCTTCGCACATGCTTGATCTTTCTGAAGAGCCTTTGGAAGAAAACATTGAAATTTCATCTCAGTATTTCGAAAGAATGGCTAAGCTTAAAATGACTCTTGAAGTAGAAATCGGGGTTACTGGTGGAGAAGAAGACGGTGTAGACAATTCAGACGTTGACAACTCAAAATTATATACTCAGCCGGAAGATGTAGCATATACGTACGAGAAATTAAAGGCTATTTCTGAAAACTTTACCATTGCTGCTGCTTTCGGTAACGTGCACGGAGTTTACAAGCCAGGAAATGTGGTTCTTACCCCGAAAATTCTTGACAACTCTCAGAAATTCGTTCAGGAGAAATTCGGAACAACTGACAAGCCGGTAAACTTTGTATTCCACGGAGGTTCAGGATCTACTTTAGAAGAGATCAGAGAGGCTATCGACTACGGAGTAATTAAAATGAATATCGATACTGACCTTCAGTTCGCTTATACGGAAGGGGTTAGAGATTATATGGTTAACAATATTGATTATTTAAGAGCTCAGATCGGAAACCCTGAAGGAGAAGAGAAACCAAACAAAAAATTCTACGATCCAAGAGTTTGGGTAAGAAAAGGTGAAGAAACTTTCTCTACAAGACTGGTTAAAGCGTTTGAAGACTTAAATAACGTAAATACTTTAAAATAATTTTTTGTAAAAAGTAGGATGTATAAAGTACAAAGTAGATTTAATGCTTTTGTCTTTATACATTTTACCTTTTACATGATACATTAATACAATCAAAATGGCATTCGACTGGTTTAAAAGAAAAGCAAAAAACATTACCACCTCTACTGATGAAAAAAAGGATGTTCCCAAAGGCCTTTGGCATCAGACTCCATCAGGAAAAATTGTGGAACATGATGAATTGAGAAGAAACAGCTACGTTTCTCCTGAAGACGGATTTCATGTAAGAATAGGAAGTGCGGAATTTTTTGAGATCCTTTTTGACGAAGGTAAGTTCACCGAATTGGATGCCAATGTTGAAAGTATTGACATCTTAAATTTCAAGGATACCAAACCTTATAAAGACCGCTTAAAAGAAGTAAAAGCTAAAACAAAACTTACAGACTCTATCAGAAATGCTGTAGGAACCGTAAAAGGAACTGAAATGGTAGTTTCTTGTATGGATTTTGCTTTTATTGGTGGGTCTTTGGGCTCTGTAATGGGAGAAAAAATCAGAAGAGCAGTAGATTACTGTATCGCCAATAAACTTCCGTACATGATCATCTGTCAGTCCGGAGGAGCAAGAATGCAGGAAGCCACATACTCCCTGATGCAACTTGCTAAAGTACAGGCTAAACTGGCTCAGCTTTCTGAAGCAGGACTTTTATACATTGCTTACCTTTGTGATCCTACTTTTGGAGGAATTACGGCTTCTTTTGCTATGACAGCTGATATTATTATGGCTGAACCGGGAGCATTGATCGGGTTTGCGGGTCCGAGAGTAATCCGTGAAACAATCGGAAGAGACCTTCCTGAAGGTTTCCAGACCTCTGAATTCCTACAGGAAAAAGGGTTTGTAGATTTTATCGTAAAAAGAACTGAAATTAAAGATACGGTAGCTAAAACAGTCAATTTATTAGCTGTAAACGCTTAAGATCTGTAACAAACAACATACAGTCTCTCTCTAATTAGGGAGAGATTTTATTTATGAGGACTTTCAAGATATTTTTTAATACCATCCGGAGCATGAGTCTGAAAAAGATCATGCGTCTTTTATCCCTTATTCTTCCACATCCTCTTTTTGCTTTATTAAGCTTTCATGCCACGGTACAAGCTTTTACCATTGCACAGAAAAAATTTCCCACAACAGCCTCAAATAATGGCATTGGAAATGCTTTCAGGCATGCGCTGTGGTGCTGTTTCATCATGATGTATTGCTGCAAGGTTTCCTCACCCCAAAAAGCATTGGATTTCTGCAAAAGATTAACGGATATGCATGAGGAACTTTTCCCCAATGAACCTTTGGAAACTAAAATGGACCTTCATAACAATAAAATCGGGATGGATTATTTCATGGAATTGCTTCCGGGAATCCACCGGCAGTTTTTTGAGAAAGGCTTTTTTATTGATAGCCTGGAAAAGAAGATGGCTGATGCAAAAGTTTTGAAAAGCCTGGATGATGATTTTGAGGGATATCTGGTTTACTTAAATGACTAATATTTAGAACGCTCGATTTCGCTCAGCATTACATTTCAATTTGTTTTTAAGAAGCAGAACAACTTGCCCGCCATCCTGAGCGAAGTTAAAGCATCTCAATATAAATCATAAAAATCAACGGAGTTTGTAAAGATCTTTTCTTCAATTTCCTTTTTATTTATTATCTTTTCTTAAATTTTAATTTAATCGAATGGTCCTCAGCAGAATTTGGTCGGCTTTCATTATCATTGCCATTGCCATTGCCAGTATAAAATACGTTTCGTCTGGTCACTATAAAAACATCTTCAATGATATGGTGGTTGGAAAAGGTGGTGACACCGTTCAAATCGCTTCACAGCCTATGAATACGCTTATCCCCGTTATCAGAGACAGTCTGATGAAAAAAAATGATTTTGCAGACAGCAGGATTCATTATAAAACAGATTCTTTAAAACAGAACGTAAATGTTTACAGGGTTCAGGAAGCAGACGGTGTGATTGGAACTTCCGAAACAGCGGTAAAGATCTGTATCGGCCTTATTGGGATCATGACTCTCTTTATGGGATTTATGAGTATTGCTGAAAAAGCAGGCGGAATCAATCTTTTGAGTCGCTTTATCCAGCCTTTTTTCTCAAAACTATTTCCTGATATTCCTAAAAACCATCCGGCATTCGGACATATGCTGATGAATTTCAGTGCCAATCTTCTGGGATTGGATAATGCAGCTACCCCATTTGGCTTAAAAGCCATGGAAAGCCTTCAGACTTTAAATCCTAATAAAGACACTGCCAGCAATTCACAAATCATGTTTCTGTGTCTCCATGCAGGAGGAATGACATTAATTCCAGTTTCTATTATCGCGATCCGGGCTACCATGGGATCTAAAACTCCCACCGATATTTTCCTTCCTTGCATGATTGCCACTTTTGCTGCAACAATGGCTGCTATGATCATCGTATCTCTGTACCAGAAGATCAATCTGCTTCGTCCTGTAGTAATCGCTTATGTGGGTGGAATTTCAGCTCTTATTGCGCTTTTGGTTGTTTATTTAGTTCAATTAAGTAAAGATGAGTTGGATACTTTCAGTAAAGTATTAAGTAACGGACTGATTCTCTTTATTTTCCTCGCAATTGTTCTTGGGGCTGTTTATAAAAAAATTAATGTTTTTGATGCATTTATCGAGGGTGCGAAAGAAGGCTTTACGACCTGCGTTAAGATCATTCCTTATTTAGTTGGAATGCTCATCGCGATTTCTCTTTTGAGAACTTCGGGCGTTTTTGATGTAATTATCGACGGAATGAAATGGATGGCCAACACCGCCGGCCTTGATCCAAGATTCGTGGACGGACTTCCGACTGCACTGATCAAACCTCTTTCAGGATCTGGAGCCAGAGGAATGATGGTGGATACTATGGCCACATTTGGAGCAGACAGCTTCCAGGGGAAACTGGCAGCGGTTCTTCAGGGAAGCTCAGATACTACATTCTACGTGATCGCAGTATATTTTGGTGCAGTAGCTGTGAAGAATACGAGATATACGGTAATTGCTATGCTTCTGGCAGATTTGGTCGGGGTTATTACTGCAATTGCGTTGGCGTATTTGTTTTTTGCTTAATTTGTTGTCAGTTGTTGGTTCCTAGTTTTTTGGTTCCTTACCATCGGTTTATTAAAATAACATTTTATGAGCTATCAAAAACTTGACATTTATAATATTGCTTTTGAGCTTTATATTGAAACACATAAGCTTTCATTAAAATTGCCAAAATATGAATTGTATGAACTCGGAAGTCAATTACGCAGATCTTCTGATTCAGTAGTTACCAATATAGCTGAAGGTTAAATTACAAGGGTGATTTCATTAGATTCTTAATATATTCCCAGGCAAGCTGTGACGAAACCGTGAGCCATTTATCAAAAATAGTAAGACTTTATCCTGATTTATGTTTAGATTCAGATGAAAAAACACAACAATATCAACTTTTAGGAGGAAAAATAAATAAATTTATAAAATACGTACAGGTAAGCTGGCGAACATAAAAACAAGCAGCTGGAAACTAAAAAAAACCAGCAACCAGCAACAAAAATTAAAACTATTATGATCACAGATAAAGAATTCACATTAAGATTAATACGTCAGTTAACTCAAGCGTTGGAAAAGCTGATTCTGGACAAGCCTGAAGAAAGTATGATGCAGAAAGAATTGGACTTTGATTCTTTGATGAAAGATATTTTCAAAATAGATTTCACGGAAATTTCTTCAAAAATGAAAGAAGAGATCATTTCAATGGTCAATGAAAGACAGGAAAGGGACCACAAAGACTACTATGAAATGCTGGGAAACCTTTTTTACTTTAGAGGTAAGCAAGAGAATAACAAAGATTTTTTAGACAAGTCAAAAACATTTTATGAGCTTTATCTCCAGGCCAGCGGAATTTTTGCCCTTCCTGTGATCAACAGAATTAATGAAATGAAAAAAGCACTTGAATAAAGTGCTTTTGTTTTAGAATGTAATTTTATAAGTTCCGGTAGAGGATGTACTTGCTTTCTCGGCTTTCACATATTTTTTAACCCAAGCTACCGATGTGGAAACTACACAGGGATCTGAAATTCCTCCTGCCCTTCTTGCAGAAACCACATTACCCGCTTTGTCTACAGTATAAGCAATAGTAATAGATCCTCCTGCTGTACAGCTGTGAGAAGGCTGTGAGCCACCTCTTCCCATTGTCCCCGGAATGTATCCTACAAGCTTTCTGTCAATTCCTACTTTGCTGTCTCCGTTTCCATCTCCTCCCAGAGGGTCTCCTGCATTTCCTATTCCACTGCCAGTACCCTGGCTTCCTGCTTTTGTTCCTCTCCCCCTGATCAGGTTTCCGATCGCTGCGTTTCCTTTTCCATCACCGCTTCCTGTTTTAGAATTAGCGGTTGTTGCTCCCGCTTTTTTAGTATTCTTCGAAGCGCTTGAACTTGTTGACGTCTTTTTATCTGCTTTTTTTGATTCCTCTTTTTTCGGAATACTCACTTTAGAATTGTTTCCTGTAATTACTTTTTCCTTTACCTCTGTTTTCTTTGGTTCAGGTGCAGGTTCAGGCTTTAAAACGGTTTTCGTTTCCGGCACAGGGGTTTCAGCTGGTTCAGGAGTTACTTCTTCTGTGGCTGCAGCCAAACTTCCCGGCTGATCGGCAGGTTCTTCAATGCCGTTTCCGTTCCTGTTGTCCCCGAAATTAACAAGCATTGTTGTCATCACCTCATCTGGTTGTTTATCCAGCTCAGGCTTCAATTTATAAAGAAAAACAAAAAGCAAAATTGCAGACCAGATAAGGATAGAAAGTATAGCACTTTTTATCCTGTCTTTATTTTGCTCATTTTTGTTTACAGTGTAACTTCTCATGTTAAATGATTCTTTCCGGCAGTTCCGTAGACGTTATTTATCTTTAACCGTTGCAATAGCAATATTAAATTTATTCTTTTCAGCGATTTCCATGACAAAGACAACATCTTTATGCATGGTATTTTCATCTGCACGGATGGTAAATGACTTATTTGTCTGACCCGTTAATTTACTGACAATTATTGATTCCAATTGTTCTCTCGTAACTGGATTATCATCAACAAAATAAGTTCCATCCGGCTTAATACTTACCGTTAAAGGATTGGGAATATTATCTTCGATCGCCCCCGCTTTTGGCAACTTTACATCAATCGCACTTTGATTGGCTGCTGAGGAAGTTATCATAAAGAATATCAGCATCAGCAAGATAACGTCTGTCATTGCCGCCAAACTGAATTCCGGGTTCGCTTTATTTCTTCTCTGAATTTTCATCTGTTTCTTTTTACTTTTTTAATGGTCAGATGAAACTGCTAGTACATTATTATTGGAAAGATCAATAGGTTTGTAAGCAATTTCATAAGAAAGATTTATAAAGGTTTGTTGATAAGGTCTAAAAATTCTCCCGACATATTCTGTGCTTTCAATACAAACTTGTCAATTCTCGTTAAAAGTATATTGTAAAAAAAGTTAGCCGGAATAGCTACAGCCAAACCTACTGCCGTTTGTCCTAATGCCGTATAAATACCTTCAGACAATGTTTTAGGCGAGAAAGATCCTGTGGCATGAGAAAGGTTGAAGAAAGCGATGATCATCCCTATAACCGTTCCTAAAAGCCCCAGCATCGGCGCAATACTCGGTACCACGGCCAAAAGGTTCAGATTCTTCTCCATATTCGCTACTTCTATCTGGGCCTGTGATTCCATGGCGCTTACAATATCAGAAACCGGACGTCCCAATCTTGAAATCCCCTTTTCCAAAATTCTTCCTTCAGGAGAATTCTGTCTTTTACAATAATCCGCTGCCGATTCAATTTTCCCATCTTTGATAAAATCTTCAATATTCTCCATGAAATTGGAATCTGTTTTTGAAGTCAGTCTTTTGATAAAGAAAAAACGTTCAAAGAACAGATACAGTGAAAATACACCCAAAGTGAGAACAACAAACATTACAATTTTAGCGAAAGCCCCTCCGTGGAACATAATCTTCCAAAATGAAAATTCTAAATCGTCTGTTGCAACTGCAGGGGCAGTAATTTGTGCAAATAAAATCTGAGTAAGTTCCGTTAACAGCATTAATGTGAATTTTTATAAAATTTTAACGACAAATGTAGTGGAATATTATGAATTGCTCTCTTAAAAATTGTTTAAAAACAACTTAAAATTTTTAATGATTAAGAAACAGCAAATTTCTTTCCAAAAAGAAGTTTTGAAAAGAAATCTGCTGTAAAAATGTTGAGAAAGGTTAGTCTTCGTCTATATCAATACCGTCCTGCTTAAACTCGCATTTTAGACGGAATGGGATTGGTGTATCTGATCCTGTATAGAAATCGTCAATCGTTCCTTTCCAAATCACCTGAAGTTCACCCTCTTCATTTTTCTCAAACTGGAGCTCATTATCGTAGATAAAGGCGTCCTCATCATCAAATAAATCCACTTCTGTATAGGTTTCTTCATCAGAATCATCTATTTTAATCGTTTTCCCTTCAATCTCCTTCGATTCGATCGGAAAATCAAAAATTTCAAGTGAAAGCTGCGGAAAGTTGTACTGTAATGAATCATCATCTACATGATCCAAACTGTCATCCGTTATAATTTCAACCTCTAATAAATGCTGCTGGTTGCTGTAGACTGCTTTACAATAAGTGTTTCTAATATTGTATTTTAGGGTCTCCTCCGGATGGTAAATTTTTAAAATCCCTTTCATTATTTCTTAAAAAAGAGCTGTAATAATATGATTGTTAAACGTTTTAGACAAAGATAAAAAATTGATTCAAAGTTGAAAATATTTTGAAAATTATTTTTTTAAATCATTATGATTGATTATTCCGTATATACCAATAATACTTACTTTTGCTTCATAAAGATTCTGAAAATGAAAAACATTTTATCAAAAGGTATTTTAGTACTGGGAATGATGATCAGCCTGGCAGCCTGCAAAAAATCTGATTCTCCTTTAACCAAGGTAACGCCTACCAATATGGATTCTATTGCATCCAACTATTACGAGCAGTATCTTAAATTATATCCTTTAGAAGCTACTTCTCAGGGAGATACGAGGTATAACGACCAGCTTCCCATCAATATTGACAGGGATTTTATTTCCGGAGAGATCGCTTTTTATAATTCTGTCCAGAAACAGCTGGAAAATGTTGACTATAAAGGTCTTTCAGATGAGGAAAAGATTGTTTATGATGTTCTGGATTATACTTTAAAAGATAAAATAGAAGCTTATGCCTATCATCCGGAATACATTCCATTTACACAGTTTGGAGGCCTTCCACTAAACTTTCCCCTGTATGGAAGCGGAGAGGGAAGCCAGCCTTTTAAAACAGAAAAAGATTACGATGACTGGCTGAAGAGAATGGAAAAATTCCCGGATTGGATGAATGCAGCAGCAGAAAACTTCCGTGAAGGAATCAGCAATAAGATCGTCCTGCCTAAAAAGCTGGTTATCAAAATGATTCCTCAAATGAAAGCTGAGGAGATCACCACAACCGATATGGAAAAAAATATTTTCTACGGACCTGTTAAAAAATTCCCGAAAAACTTTACAAAAGCCCAACAAGATAAGTATTCGGCTCTTTATGCTGATGCTATTACAAAAAAAATTATTCCTGCTTATACCAAAATGGGAGCATTCCTGGAAAAGGAATATCTTCCGAAAGCAAGGGATACGGACGGCTACAACAGCCTTCCGAACGGGAATGAGATTTACAGATATTACGCTAAAAGCTGGACAACAACAAAGAAAACTCCTGAAGAGATCAATAAAATAGGATTGCAGCAGGTGGCAATGCTCCGCGCAGAAATGGAGAAAGTAAAGCAACAGGTTGGCTTTACCGGGACACTGGAAGAGTTTATCAACTTTGTAAAGACAGATCCAAAAGCAATGCCTTATAAGACTTCTAAAGAGGTTTTGGATGGATTTAACGGTATTTTAGCGAAGATTACGCCTAAGCTGAAGACAATGTTCAGTGTAACTCCTAAAACGAAGTTTGAGATCAGACAAACGGAAAAATTCAGGGAGGCAAGCGCCAGTGCGGAATACATTCAGGGGACTCCGGATGGAAAAAGACCGGGAATATTTTATATGCCGCTTCCGGATCCTGCCAAATTCAATGTAACCTCAGGGATGGAATCCCTTTTCCTTCACGAAGCTATTCCAGGGCACCATTATCAGGTTTCTCTTCAGCAGGAGAACACCAAGCTTCCTAAGTTTATGAGATTCGGATGGTTCGGTGCTTATGGTGAGGGCTGGGCACACTATTGTGAAACATTAGGTCCTGAGTTCGGACTGTATACGGATCCTTACCAGAAAATGGGCTACCTGAGCGACCAGATGCTGAGAGCGGTAAGACTGGTAGTGGATACGGGACTTCATACGGGAACAATGAAAAGAGAGGAGGCTATTAAATATTTCCTGAGTAATATTTCTTATGATGAAGCCAGCGCAACTGCAGAAGTGGAAAGATATATGGCGATGCCTGGCCAGGCACTGGGATATAAGATTGGCTCTCTCCGTATCCGGGAGCTTAGAGAAAAGTATCAGAAAGGACTTGGAAGTAAATTCAATCTGGCCAGTTTTCATGATGAAATCTTAAGCCAGGGATGCCTGCCTCTTGAGGTTTTGAACAGAAAGATGGAACTTTGGGCAAAAAAACAGAAATAAATTACTTTAAACAGATCATATTAAAGATGGGATGATTAATTTTAATATCCCATCTTTTTTGTTTGAAAAGCTTAACGAGTTAATAATATTATCATGATCATAGAAAGTCTGAAATCTCTCTACAACAGAGATCTAAATAAATTAAGGGTAGAAATAGAATCTTACCAGAATGAAAAAGCTGTTTGGAAAACAGATAAAAACATTGCAAATTCTGCAGGAAACCTTTGCCTGCACCTGGTGGGAAATCTCAATAATTATATAGGTGCAGAGCTTGGGAAAACCGGCTATATCAGAAACAGGGAACTGGAATTTTCATTAAAAGACACTTCAAAGGCTGAACTTATTGAAAAAGTAACAGCAACAACAGCTATGGTAAATGATGTGCTTAGCAAATTAACAGCTGAAGATCTTGAAAAGGAATATCCTCTTGTTGTTTTTGAAGACACCATGACAACAGGCTACTTTTTAATTCATTTGATTACCCATCTGGATTATCACCTGGGCCAGATTAATTATCACAGAAGGCTGCTTGACTTCTAATTACTTACCTTTTAACCTTGAAAATCAAATCATTTTAATGAAAAAAACATTTTTTTTCACTTCATCCTCGAATGAATCTGCCAATGACATAGAGTCGTTCATAACAAATGGTTTTGAGGTGAAAACCATTCTCCAAAATCAGGCTAACAAACTGGCTAACTGCATACAAGACACTGTCAAAAATAACCGGAACGAGGATTATATTATCATCTGTACTTCCCATCATCAGTTCACCCCTCATTTTTCGATGGCCTATTTAGATAACTGCATTGAAAAGGTACAAAAACTTGGCGGTAACCTATTGCTGGGAGGACTTCTTGGCTTCGAAAAAGCAATGGAAGTCACAGATCATATCTTTTGGGTTGACGGCTTTAAAGGTGCTCAATTCATTGTTATTTTCAAAAAAGTATTTGAATATCTCCTGCAAAGAGATGTCATGGATAAAATTCCGGCTGAAATGTTCTTATCACAGCATCTGGATGACATCTTTGTAATGCATCCTTTCATTTCCTCTTATAAGAACGGAGCCCTCAACTCTTTCGAAAACACAATAGATTTTCAGGATTTGAATGAAGATCCGGAAGAGATTTTAGCAGAGCTTTCTCAAATAAAAAAATACTATTCATATGAGCCAAAATGAATTTGATGATATCATGATTCCTACCTACATCATTAACCTGAAGCACAGAAAAGACCGATTGGAAAGTGTTTTAAAGGAATTTAAGGGCAAACAGGAATTTGACTGCCACATTATAGAGGCCTGTGAGCATGAAAAAGGAAACATCGGTTTATGGGAGAGTATCAGAAAAACTGTACATCTTGCAATTGACAATGCTGATGATGTGATCATTATTGTAGAGGATGATCATATTTTTACAGATGATTATGACAGGGACTTTTTTATTGAAAATATTCTCGCTTCTAATGAACAGGGGGCAGATATATTGTCAGGCGGCATTGGCGGGGGCTTCAGATTTGCGGTTCCTATTACAGAGAACAGGTTTTGGATTAATCACTTTTGGTGTACTCAGTTTATGGTGATATACAACCGCTTTTTCGAGCAGATTCTGAATGCGGATTTCGGGCCGGATGATACGGCAGATAATTTCTTATCCCAGCTTACGGCCGACAAAATGGTGTTGTATCCTTTTATCTCGGTGCAGAAGGATTTTGGATATTCTGATATAACAGCAGAAAATAATATTACCGGCAGTATTGAAAATTACTTTAAAACGGCGGATCATGCTTTAAAACAATATCAGGAAAAGTACATAAAATTTGTTTTACATCAATAAAAAGAGGGAGCAAGGTTGCTCTCTCTTTAGCTTTTAATACCTTTCAACCGTACCTTATTATTTTATATCCAACTACATCCGTTACCAGTAAATCCTTGTAGGGCTAATGTTGTAGGTAGTGGGAATTTTCTTTGGAACTTTTGTAGGATTGTAGACTTTTTTAAGCCAAAACATATGAAACATGATAGCTTCATATTTATTTTTATAGATGATTTTACCATTGTCAAACTTCACTCTTCCGGTATAGCCTTCCATCAGAATAAAATCAAAGTGAGTTCTTAAGATTCCATCTTTTTCGGCTTTCTTCATAATATGGGTAAAACTCTCGATTTCTGTTTGAATTTCAAATATTGAAACTCCTTCTGCGAGGTCATCCCAAACGAAATTGCATTCGTCAAAACAAAAATGATCAGCTTCCGAGAAAACTTTTTTATAATCTTTACTCCTCTTGAAAAAGCTATTCAGCATTTTATTGTTACGGTACAAACCGAAGCAGCCGGTCGTGTAATCATCCCTGACACTGATATAATCGAAGTCATTTAAAAAGTCATTGGTAAAAAAGGCCCTGATATCTCCATAAATCAGATCAAGGTCACAGTGTCCCCAGAAGTCATAGCCTTCTATAAGATCAGGAAACATAAACCCGTATGCAGGTTTAAAATCGCACAATTTATAGGGATTATCTATATTGATCTGAAAGCCTAATTTATTGGAAGTATCATAAATGATATCGTTCAGGCTTTTGTGTATTATTTTTACATTATCCGGAACATCTTTCAGTTCATCGGTATTATCTGTTATAATAACAAAATCAACACTTGGATTGAAAGCACAGGAATGCAGATAATAAGGTAAATACCATGGATATTTCCCGTACCAGCAGGTAATTAAAACTAAACTCGGTGTATTCATAAGTTGAAAAAAAATCTGTAATTGCAGAATTGCAATTACAGAAGTTGTTTTAGATTAGCCTTTTCAGATTAGCAGCATTTTGCTGGAAATCCGCTTCCACATATAGCTCTCATACTATTCATATAGCAGTATTGTGAATTACAGTTACAAGTTCCAGGTGCTCCTGATGAACCCGCTTTGATAACTCTCATTTCGTTTCTGCTCATTTCGCTTTTCATAGCATTTAAGCTCAGCTTTTGTAATTTTTTCATAGAATTTTGTTTTAATTTTTTGCCTACTCTTTAGATTTTCAGCTTCCTCTTTATTATAGTTTTAATTTTGGTCAACCATTTGTCCGTATTGAGTTTCAAATTCTTCAACAGGTATATTTTCATCAATACTCCATTGATCTTCAATAAGATCCGGCATAAACAACTCAATATATTTTTTATTCAATCTCACCGGAAATTCATAATTATTTATAAAATAATGCGGTGTGAAAAAAAAGTTATTCTGCAGGTTTTCATAGGATACAGAAACCAGCTTATTCAAAAGAAATGTTCTGTTTGTAAGTTTTGTACTGTATTCTTTCAACCATTTATCGGCTTCTCTGTGGCTATACCAGTCATGGAGTGCCTCTATGAATTTCTGTTCTCCTTTTGTATGGTAAATATTCAGGAGCTGGATCAGCATTTCTTCCACTTCCGCTGTAACGACTCCCGTCATATTGAATCGGATCTTAATATTGACCTGGTCTTTATAATGGGTGTGAATTTTTTGTAAAAACTCATGAGCCTCCTTACAATAGCTGCATAATGGACTCGTTATGAAAGTAATGGATACTGGTGCATCAGGATTTCCTACCATAATTGGTTCTGCCTTCAGCAGTACCGGATCCTTACTGGTCAGGATTCCTTTAAAATATGGATAATGTCTTATATATCTGGAATCAAAGTCTGCATCTTTTTTCAAGCTGCTGTAAGATAAAAGTGCTTTTTTAATCAAAAAGTATGCGCCAATAAAAACAGTTAAAACACCCGCAAAAAGAGAAATGGTTTTAATATCAAGAGTAGAATTGTTTAGAATTTCTCTGCTGTTAAAGGACAGATAAATAATCTCTGCATAAATAACTCCGATAATGCTCAGACATATGGGGCACCATTTCTTTTCTACTTTCATCTGGAAATAAAAGGAATACAGTGTAAACGGAATACATGCAAGCAGAGAGATAAATGTCAGAAAATAATAGTCATTCAGTAAGCTTCTGTTAAAAATGATCAGTAAAAAAAGTTGAGTTCCAAAAAGAAAAACACTGAGGTCACTTAATTTAAATCCTGCAATCTTCCCTTTTTCAGAATTAATGATCTGGCTGCAGCTGGATTTCTCACTGCCATCACAAAACTGATTGGAAAAACCTGATTCAAAACCCAGCTCTGTTTTAATGGCCTCAAAGGAAAAAAACATACCCAACACCGCAATTCCTGTAAACCCCATCAGATACCACCCTCCAATGAAATACATCACCGCGAGCCCCGCTAAAAAAACAAGTCCCGGAAGTATCTTATTATACAGTGTGTTGGAAGATTTAACAATCTGATCATTACCTTCTGCTACTAAGATTGCCCCTGTCCATAACACGCTGATCTCGGAAGCGGTAATATCTTTTTTAACACCCTCATTATCAGTATATATAAAATGGCCGCCTTTTTTTTCAATATAAGACAAAATTAAATGCCCTTCCCCTAAGTTCAATATAGTAAGAAAAGTTTCCGGCAAAACCTCACGCTCTTCAAAATCAACATTAAAGGCTCCGTTTGGAATACCAAAAAAGCTAAAAGCATCACTAAAAGCCAAAAGACTTGGTGTTTCAGGATGCGATTCTACCTGGTAGATATAATCGTCCTTATCAATTCTTACATCAATTGATTTCAGATATAAAAAAACAGCATTGATTTCTTTTCTTAGTTCCATGGTTATAGGCAAGTTTTAAGCTATCTTTCGATAGAATTATCATTATCCTGATAATATTTCTTTAGCGCTTCAGCCTGCTGGCGCATATTATTCATTGCTTTGGTATCTTTTGTGACCCCAGACATGGCCTGCATCAGAATGGGCAGTGGATCTTTCGTGAAGTTTACTTTATTCTTGATATAGGCTTCTTTTGAGACTAATCCTTCACCTTCCATAACTGTTTCGGTTTGCAACTCTGACTGGCTGATTTTTTTGTTTCCAATTAGCCTCCAATGGTATTCATTGGCAGAATCTTCTATTTCCACAATCAGTCCCGGTAGCCCCATAAATACATACGGCCCATCAAAAACCGGGATATCGGCAGCAAACCATGCAATCCAATGCCTGCCCCCATAATCTGCTTCCGCTTTCTGTACCTTTATATTATCCAATGCTTTTTTCTCCTGGGAAAGTTTCCATTGAAGATGTATGGATTCTTTATACGAAAGCACTCCTGCCAGCAGATCATCTTTAAGAATAATGGATTTACTTTGAAGGTCTTTTACCACTTTAAAGTTCATTGTTCCGAAAGAAGAAAAAGTGGAGTTGAAATTGATATTGACAGCAAGTAAAGAATCCTCTTCTTTTTTTTCTTTCCGGATAAATACAGATTTGTTTTCAAGAGTATCCAGATAGAACAAATCCTTCTTCATCTCCTTATTCCGGGTTGAAGGTTTATAAGTCAGCTCATAGTAAAAACGGTGAATCTGACTATGGCACGAAAAAGAAAAAAATACTGTAAAACAAAACAGTAAGATATTATTTTTCATTTCAATATCAATGGTATCGAGCCAAATATATCCCTTTTTTTTGAATTACAAAATATCCGTAATCCTTTTAAATAAAAGAAAATAAAAAATAAAACTCATTGTCTCAAAATGGTATTATAAATCAACAAGATACATTTTAAAAAAGAAAAATATTTTTTATTTTTTAATCAAAAAATATCCTAATCAAGTGAATAAACAGATAAAAAAACGGTAATTATCCATAAAAAAAACACCATAAAAAATGATGTTTTATATTAAAATGTGGAATTGATAAATTATTTTCTATTCTTAATAATAACGTATTATTTTTCGAACATCATTTTAGTAATAAAGTCCTTCTCTCCTTTTCCTCTGGCTGGTGAATATTCTCTTCCGTAGTAAATAATCTGAAGATGGAGCTTGTTCCAGACTTCTTCAGGAAATATTGCTTTAGCATCTTTCTCTGTTTCTACAACATTTTTCCCGGAAGTAAGCTTCCATTGTGTCATGAGTCTATGAATATGGGTATCCACAGGAAAAGCCGGAAATCCAAAGCCCTGGCTCATCACTACAGAAGCTGTTTTATGTCCTACTCCCGGCAGCGCTTCCAGTTCTTCGTAGGTTTGGGGAACAATCCCGTTATGTCTTTCCAGTAAAAGTTCAGCCATTCTTTTAAGGTTTTTAGCTTTGGTATTGGATAATCCAATCTCTTTAATGAGCTCCTTGATCTGATATTCCTCCAGCCTGGCCATCCTTTGCGGCGTTCCTGCCACTTCAAAAAGGGCGGGAGTTACCTGGTTTACTTTTTTATCCGTGGTCTGTGCAGAAAGCGCTACAGCTACCATAAGTGTATAAGGATCGGTATGATCCAGCGGAATGGGTGTTGTAGGATATAATTTATCCAATTCTATCTGAACAAGCTCCGCTCTTTGCTTTTTTGTCATTTAACCATTAAATTTGAACAAAATTAATTCATTATGCTGAAAGTAGGAGATAAATTACCTGAATTTGAAGGAACAAATCAGGATGGAGAAACAATAACCTCATCGAAATTACTCGGAAAGAAACTAGTCGTTTTCTTTTATCCTCAAGCCAACACTCCTACATGTACTGTGGAAGCCTGTAACCTGAGCGACAATTATTCAAAGCTTAAAAAAGCCGGATTTCAACTTCTGGGCGTGAGTGGCGATGGAGTAAAGAAACAAAAGAATTTTCACAGCAAATTTGCTTTCCCCTATGATCTTCTTGCTGATGAAAACCATGATGTCATCGAAAAATTCGGGGTTTGGCAGGAGAAAAAAACATTTGGAAAAACATATATGGGCATTGTAAGAACTACCTTTATTTTTGACGAAAATGGCGTTTGTACAAGAGTAATAGAAAAAGTAACGTCAAAGACTGCTGCTGAGCAGATTCTGGAAGGATAATTTTTTTTGAAACACAGATATCACTACTATTTTCACAAATAATACAATTTACATCTCTGTGTTATTTGTGAAAATATTTTTTATGGATTTATTATTCGGTTTCATAATAGTTTAATTCTTCGGTTTCTCCAGGAAGAATGACATTTTTTTTGAATTTTAATCCTAATTTTTCGATCAGTTTTTGGGAAGAAATATTATCTTTTGAAATGATAGCAGATATTTTTGTTAACCCAAATTCATCCATTCCGATAGATTTTACCTTCTGAGCAGCTTCAAAGGCATATCCTTTTCCTTCAAATTCTTCCAATAGAGAATACCCGATATCCACAATATCAAGACCTTCTCTTTCGAAGATTCCTACTGCTCCTACTTTTTCGTTTCCTTCTTTAGTTACTAAAAGATAGTTTCCATATCCCCGTTTTTCAATCTGTGGAGCAAATCTGTTCAGGATATAATTTTCTGCATCTTCAATGGTGTTCACATTGCGGTTGCCGATATGTTGAATAAATTTTGGTCTGTTATAAAGTTCAAAGACAAAATCTTTGTCTTCACGAGACATAGGGCGAAGTATTAATCGTTCGGTCTCATAGATATTATTTGCGCTTGGGTGTTTTTCTAGGCTCATCTTTCTTTGGTTCTTCTTTTTTTTCGATTTTTAAAAGTCTCGGGTTATTAGCACATTTCTTATTGTAGAGTTCAATATAAGTTCCATTATCCTTTACATTGCTTACAGCGCCCGTTGATTTATTGACAGTCACTGTATAATGTGTTTTCTGGTAAGGACACTCCTTTGAGGTGAGCTTCCCCAGATCCAGATAATAATGGGCTGCATCTTCATAATAATTACCGGCAACATCTTTAAACTCCTCATCCACCATATAGCCGTCAGCTGTCAGAACAATGGCAGCTTCTTCAGCATTGTCAATTTTCCCGGCAAATTTTTTCAGGCCTTCAAGATCTGCAATGTAATTCATTTTTCCACCTGCTGAGTATGCAATATAATAAAAGCTGTCTTCTTCAGGGAATAGATTAAATCCTGAAAACTGTGGTGTATAGTCTGTTTTTCCGCCAGATGTTCTGATCTCCTGGTTTTTTCCGTAACTGTTATAAACCAGAACCCAGGAATCTATCCTGTCATTGGGGATGATCTGTTGTAAAATATTGGGAATACCTGAAAAGTTTTTCTTGTTCTGGGAGTATCCTAAAAATCCCAAAAGCAGAAATATAAGAGCTATTGATCGTATTGCTGTTTTCATCATAATTTTAAAAAATCAGCAGAAAGATAGCAATATTACATGAATTTATCTCCTTTTTTAAAATTTTTCAGATCAAGAACATAGTCTTTGATCAGCTGATCATTGTCTCTGGGACATATCAGCAGTGCTTTATCGGTGTCTACAACAATAAAATTTTCAAGACCGTCAATGATTACAGCTTTATTATTGCTCTTCAAGCGAATAATATTTCCTTTGGAATTATAATTCAGAAAATGCTTTAGCTTTACTGCATTTCCATTCTTATCCTTTTCAGTGTTTTCGTATACAGAAGTCCATGTGCCAAGATCACTCCAGCCAAGATCTGAAGGAATAACATACACGTTCTTTGCTTTTTCAAGGATTCCGTTATCAATAGAAATTTTCTGAACTTTCGGGTAAATGGTTTCGATACACCCGTTTTCCTTCGCAGAATTATATTCGCAAGCCATGAAATGCTGCATCATTTCAGGAAGGTACAGTTCAAATGCATGATGAATGCTTTTCACATTCCAGATAAAAATCCCTGCATTCCACAGGAAATCGCCGCTTTCTAAAAAGCTCTGCGCAATTTCAAGAATAGGCTTCTCCGTAAAGGTTTTTACTTTAAAATAATCTGACCCTTTCTTTTCCACAAACTGGATATATCCGTATCCTGTATCAGGTCTTGTAGGGGTAATACCCAGGGTTACCAGATAATCATGTTGGGCAGCAAGATCAAAAGCAAGCTTCACTTTCTCCAGGAATATATCTTCTTTTAAGATCAGGTGATCTGCCGGAAGAACGATCATTGTTGCATCCGGATTAATTTCAGCAATCTTGTTAGCCATGTACAGGTTACAGGCCGCTGTATTTTTCATCAGAGGTTCGCCCACAATATTTTCTTCAGGAATTTCCGGAAGCTGCTGATGGGTAAGCGCAACGTATTCTTTATTCGTGATAACGAATATCTGTTCTTTAGGAATGATCCGGCTAATTCTGTCATAAGTCTGCTGAATCATAGTACGCCCGATTCCTAAAATATCCTGAAACTGTTTTGGAAATTTCTGTGTACTCATAGGCCAGAACCGGCTGCCGATTCCTCCCGCCATGATGACACAGTATCTATCTGATTTTAACATTCTTGCCTACATTTTTCAACCCTAGCCAGAGGCTTGAAAGAATACTTTCTTCCTGTAGCCAGATTCTTACAAAGATAGTTTTTTTTAATCAGACCTTCTAATAAATACTTTTCGTTCCTGTATATAAAAAATTCTCCTTTCTGAAGCTCTTCGATGAAATGTAGCCTATCGTCTTGTTTTTCAGTATGAAAATATCTTACAAGGTCAGGACTAGCCATAAAATTAGCCTTTGGAGATTTTGAAAATCTTACGATGATAGGTCTGAGATCCTCATCATAGATTTCAAGGCTTTCAAGAAGCATGCTTCTAAATGTTTCTTTCCATTCGTTCCCATGCGGTGATATTCTTCGTCCGTATTTTTCAAAAGCGATCAGATGAGCCAGCTCATGGGTAAGGACAAAGAAGAAAAGCGGTGGCGTCAGTGTTGAATTGACTGTTATTTCATGGGAGTTATCAGGAAGCTTTCTGTAATCTCCCAACTTAGAATTTCTGTCACGCGTCACTTTTATATGAATATAATAATCCGAAAACCAGACTCTTAAGTACTTATGGGTGTTTTGAGGTAAATATTTTTCTAATGACTGGATAGACATTTTACAAAGTTAATGGAATTCCTGAATAGAAGTTCAGTAGTTTAAGACTGAAAAGATAATTATATTTAGCTTGGGCAACAGATCCCTGTGCGTTTGCATAGTTATTTCTGGCTACATTCACATCATAAATTGTTGATCTGCCTGCCGCATAACTTTTATCCGCAAATTCTAAAGCCAATTTGGTGCTTTTCTCAGTTTCTACTGCTGCAAGGAAGGTTTCATAATTGGCATCTGCATCAAACTGTGCTTTCTGCACATTCTGTCTTACCGCCTGCTTCTGTTGTTCCAGAGTATTTTTAGCGATACTCTGGTTAATTACAGACTGCTCTACCTGCAGCCTGGTAATTCCTTTGTTGAAAATAGGAACATTCAGAGACAATCCTATATTCTGACCGAAATTATCTTTATACTGCTGGAAAAAAGTGGGATCATTAACAGGGTTCCCAAGCTGGTCGTAGTTTTTACTTAACATATTATTATAAAACGAGGAAATACCGGCATTCGCAGTCAGTGTTGGCCAAAACCCCGTCTTTGTTACTTCCGTCTGTGCTTCAGCAGACCGGATTCTGCTTTCGGCAGCTTTTATCTGCGGTTGGGTTTCATAGGCTGTAGTAAGAACATCATCCACAGACTTAAGCTGGGACGGCAATGTATCAGAAACAGTTACATCTTCCACATCAAAGCCTTTATATTCGGGAAGCTGTAAAAGCTGAACGATGGCAAACAAAGCTCTTCCTACGTTTATTTCCGCAGTTTTAAGATTCTGTTTTTCTCTTGCTAAGGCTGCTTCTGCTTCTGCCAGGATAGTTTGTGCAGTTGTTCCTACCTGGGTTGTTATTTTGGCTCTGTCATATTGTTTCTGAGCGTTGTCTACCGCACTCTGGGAGATTTTAACAATTTCCTTGTTCAGGAGAACAGTAAGATACTGCTGTGCAATCTGTAGAGAAATATCATTTTTAATGGTTTCTATATCGTATTGGCTGGCTTCTACATCAAACTGTATTTTTCTGATGTTTTTCTCTAATCTGCCATTATTGTAAAGCAGAACATCCGCACCCAGGTTCGCACTGTTGTTGAACCTGTCATTCCTGATACTTCCCGTACCCAATGGAAGCTGCCCGAAACCCACTGAATTGGACATTCCTGCGGATACAGAAGGCAGGTATTCTTTTTTTGCCATTTTAAGGTTAGAATCCTGGACCTGCTTAGAATATTGATTTTGGATAACCTGAAGATTATGCTCCACAGCATAGTCTACACATTCTCTTAAGGACCATTTCTTCTGGGCGTTTAGTCCCAGACAACTTAATCCAAAAACGATAATCCAAACTTTTTTCATATTAAGAATTTTCCATATTAGACGAGCCAAATATAAAAAAGTTACAGTTTTAATAATTAATATTTTATTTTAAAAAAACTTTTGTGAATTTTGCATCATGACAAAAGGACAATATCAGGAAGCTGTAGACTGGCTTTTCGTACAGGCTCCCAACTATCAGACCGACGGGCTGAAGGCCTATAAACCCGGATTAGACAACATTACAAAGCTTTGTTCTTTCTTTGGAAACCCACAGGAAAAGATACAATGCATCCACATCGGCGGCACAAACGGAAAAGGGTCTACCAGTAATATGCTGGCCTCTGTTCTCCAAGAGGCGGGATACAAAGTAGGTTTATATAATTCTCCGCACCTTATTGATTTCACAGAACGCATTAAAGTGAACGGTAAAAACTGCAGCAAAGAGTTTGTCTATCATTTTATCCAAAAACTGAAAAGTATTCCTGAAGATATCCTTCCTTCTTTTTTTGAGTTTACCACAATTATGGCTTTTGAATATTTTTATCAGCAAAAGGTTGATTTTGCCATTATTGAGGTCGGGCTTGGCGGAAGACTGGATTCAACGAATATTATTAAGCCTTTGGTAGCTGCAATTACTAATGTACAGTTGGACCACCAGAATATTTTGGGAGATACCATTGAAGAAATTGCTTCGGAAAAGGCAGGAATCATCAAAGCCCATATTCCGATAATTTCCGGAGATGAAAATGAGACCGTCAAAAATATTATCCACCAGACAGCGGGTAAAGAAAATGCCCCTTTTATTGATGCTACAATCATACATTCTGATCTTAATTCTGATCTTAAAGGAAATTACCAGAAGAAAAACATCCGTGTTGTTCTTGCCCTGATCGAAGAATTAAAAAAAATAAACATTACTGTTTCTGAAGAAAATATTGAGATGGGATTGCTTCATGTCCGTCAAAATACGGGTTTCATAGGGCGCTGGTTTGAGTTTTCAAAAGATCCGCTTACGATCTGTGATACCGGACACAACCAGGCCGGACTGGAGTATGTATTTTCTCAATTGAACTGTATTGATAAACATAAACACGTTATTCTGGGGTTTGTGAATGATAAAAAAATAGATGAAGTAATGGCTCTTCTTCCTGAAAATTCTGAATTTTATTTTGCCAAACCATCTATCAGCAGGGGGAGACACCCAGAAGACTATGAAAATCTCCTTCAGGATGCAAAAATTTCTTATACAATTTTCGATTCCGTACAGGAAGCGTATCTTTCTGCAAAAGAGCAATGTACAAAAGAAGAAATGATTTTCATCGGCGGAAGTAATTTTGTAGTGGGAGAATTTTTAGAAAAAAATTTGGAGATTTCTGAATAAGTCGTATATTTGCACCACTCTAAACGAGGAAACAAGTATAGGGGCTCTTAGCTCAGTTGGTTCAGAGCATCTGGTTTACACCCAGAGGGTCGGGGGTTCGAATCCCTCAGGGCCCACACAAAGGTAACTGAAGCCTTTCAAAAAAAATTCAGGGCTCTTAGCTCAGTTGGTTCAGAGCATCTGGTTTACACCCAGAGGGTCGGGGGTTCGAATCCCTCAGGGCCCACAAAATCTCTCAATGTATTGGGAGATTTTTTTGTTTAAAACATTCGGGATATTCTTACCTTTGTGATCTTACAGCCATAAATACACTTTTTTTGAAGGAACTCCATCTTATATCATTCAATTATCCATATCCTCCCTCCTACGGCGGGATTATTGATGTTTATTATAAGATTAAAGCATTGTCCGGATTAGGTATTAAGATACATCTTCATTGTTTTGCAGATAGCATTCCGGAAACAGTTCACCAGGAAATTAAAAGCATTACGGAGAATATTTTCTTTTACAAAAAGAAGAAAAATCCCTTCCATTATCTTTCGATGGTACCTTTTGCAGTGGCTATAAGAACTTCTGATGCTCTTTTTGAAAATCTCATGAGGATAGAGGCTCCAGTATTGTTTGAAGGGCTGCAAACCACTCAAATTGTCAGCAGATTAAAAAACAAAGGCTATAAGCTCTATCTCAGATTCCACAACAATGAATCAGAATATTATAAAGGCCTTTCTGCCTCAGAAAAAAATATTTTTAAAAAGATCATTTACAGGATAGAATCTTTAAAATTTGCTGATTATCAGAAAAAGGTTTTAAAGGAGTTCGAAAGCGTATTCTGTCTTTCTGAAAAAGAATTTAATGAAGTAAATTCATATTCAAAAAATGCCCGGCTTATTCATATCTTTCATGGCAATAAATCTGTAAAGCATTTGAACGGAAAAGGTGATTATTTTCTTTTCCATGGTGATTTGAGTGTCTCTGACAACAAAAAAGCATTGGAAGAAACCATCAGCCTGTTTAAAAACCTTCCTCAGTATAGACTTGTAGTAGCTTCCGACCGAGCCGGTGACGATTTAAAAAAGAAGATTAACAGCATCGGAAATATAAATCTTGTCCCTATTGAAACCAGTGAAAATCTTCGCCTCCTTTTTGAAAATGCCCACGCCAATATCCTCCTCTCCTATCAGAACTCGGGCACAAAGGTAAAGGTATTTAACACACTGTATAACAGCAGGTTTGTTATTATTAATCAGAACATCACAGATGATCCTGCCCTGATGAGTTTATGCTGTCTGGGTTCTACTTTGGATGAAATCCGCCAACGGATCATTGAAATGGCAGCTGAAGATTATAATGAAAATGAAATCAGAAGTAAAGTTCTGGGAAAGAACTATTCTGATGATGCTAAGGCGGAAGAAATGTGTAAGGTAATTTTTAAGAATTAACAGCTTTTACTATTTTCTGGATATTAAGTTCTTCAAGACAGGCCCAGTCACCACGGTAACATTCTTTATCTCCAAAAACAGAGCAAGGTCTACAGGTAAGATCTGTCACCTGGACCACATCGTTTTCGCTTTGCCCAAAGCCCAGAAATCCTGCATAAGGATGCGTTGAGCCCCAAACGGAAATACATCTGGTTCCCATAAGGCTGGCAAGATGCATATTGGCGGAATCCATGGAAATCATCAGCTCCAGTTCAGAAATTTTCTGAAGCTCTTCTGAAAGATTCAGTTTTCCTGAAAGGCTTTTGGTATTCGGGATTTCACTTTCCCATTTTTCAAGGGTTTCCGTTTCTTTTTTGCCGCCTCCAAAGAAATATATGGTCTGCTTTTTTGAAAGAATTTTTGCCAGCTCATATGATTTTTCCAAAGGAAGCATTTTTCCTCTGTGCTGTGCAAAAGGAGCCAGCCCAATTCCCGATTTTTGTCCTGAAGCCGGTCTAAGCTTGTGAGAAAGCTCTACTTTGAAACCCATCGCACGGAAAACGTCTGCATAACGCTCTACAGTCTTTTTTAGCTGAACTTTATTCAAATTCCATACGTCTGTAAGCTCTTCCTTTTCTTCTTTTCCTTTGTTTATTTTAAAGACTTTATATCCTTTTCTTCTGTATATTCTATCCAGGATTTTGGTTCTTATCACATCATGAAGATTGGCTATAAAGTCAGGATGGAATTCTTTGATCAGCTCATTGGCTAGTCTTCTCAATCCAAAGATACCTTTATAGTCATCAAGGTTAATTCCTATAAATGTTACATTAGGAATATCAGTAAATAAGCTTTCGAAGTTTTTTCTGGAAACCATAATAATTTCCACATCAGGATTCTGTTCCAGAAATTCCCGAAAGACAGGCGCCGTCATTGCGACATCGCCAAAAGCAGAAAAACGATATGCTAGAATTCTGGTCACGGCTACGATTTTAGCTGATAGGCAACTGCGTAAAATTTGATCTGCTTTGTCATCGCCATTAATCCGTTTGCTCTGGACGGTGAAAGAAATTCCTGAAGCCCTATCTCTGAAATGAATTCAAAATCAGAATCTAAAATTTCCTGAGTGGAATGACCGCTGTAAATGCTTACCAGAAGAGAAACAATACCTTTCGGAAGAATTCCGTCGGAGTCTGCATCGAAAAAAAGCTTACCATCTTTAAATTCAGCATCAATCCATACCTTACTCTGGCAGCCTTTGATTAGATTATCATCCGTTTTGCGGTCTTCGGGAAGTCCTTTTAACTCTTTCCCAAGGTCAATAATATACTCATACTTTTGCTCCCAGTCATCAAGAAACGCAAACTCTTCAATGATTTCCTGCTGTTTTTCTTTAATGGTCATTTTTTTTAACAAATTTTTAATGCAAAGATACCATTTTTTATAAAGATTATTTATTTTGATGCTTTTTCAAAAACTTTCAGGAGTTTTATTTCTTCATTTTCCCAGCAAAATACTTTAGAAGCCTTTTCAAGTTCATCCTGATAGCTTTCTCTTCCGTTATCAAGGATTTTCTGTACTGCAACAGCAATATTTTCAGGCCTGTGGTCTTTAATAATTTCTCCCACATCAAATTGCTTTTTGATATTCTGCATTTCGGGAAGATCCGACAGCACTAATGGGACACGGGATTGAATGCAGTCTAAAACCTTGTTCGGAAGTGAATAAAAGTAACTCTCACCTCCATTTTCTTCGATACTCATCCCCACATCGGCAGTTAACGTTATTTTTCTCAGATCTTCCGGTTTTAATTTTCCTAAGAACCGGACTTTATGTTCAAGTTTTTCTTTACTGACGAGATCTTCATATTCTTTTTTTCTCGGACCATCACCTGCTATCTTAAAAACCACACCGTCAAGATGATGCATTGCCAGAATAGCCTTGTCAATACCCCGAAAAGGATTAATCGCTCCCTGATATAAAAATATTTTAGGATTATTTTCGGGAATTTCTATTGTAAAATCCTGTCGCCTGGGTGCATTTTGGATAACTACCGGATCAACTCCGTATTTCTTTTGGAACCATTCTGCATAACTTCCGCTGGCCGTCATCATCAATTTAAGCCTGGGTATGATTTCCTTTTCTAAATACCTCCAGATTTTTTGTGACATTTTGCCCTGAATTGCAGGCATTTCTGAAAAAATTTCATGACTATCAAAAACCAACGGGATATTTAATTTTTTGGAAATAAGATAATTGGGCAATAGTGCGTCAACGTCGTTAGCATGAAGAATTGTATTATGATCTGCCTTTTTCTTTAGTAGATGATACAGTTTCCAGTTAAATTCGAAGTAGGCGGTTTTTAAACTTGTGGAAGATAAATGTATCCTTGAAAACGGATAAGGCCGCTCCATGGATTCCGCTCCTTTCCAGTCATTCCCTATCAGCTCTATCTGGTACCCGTTCTCATATAAAGTCCTGCATACCTTTTCTATTCGCTGGTCTGTATACAGATTACTGAAAGCAGAGGTAATTATTTTTTTTTTCATTACTTTTTATTTCCGGCCAGTAAATGATACACCTGAATAAAGCAGATCAGTCCATTTGGGATAATAACCGGCCAGAGCATTCCGTTGAAGATACCATAAATGACAAAGCAGATACAGCCTATCATATTGACTATTCTAATTTTTCTTACATCTTTTAATATAAAGCTCAGTACTATAAAAATGGATGCAGAATAACCAATATATGTAGTAATTTCGGGATTCATGGGGAATTTTTAAAGGATAACAAACTTAATCATTTTCAATAAGATAATAAAATTTTTTCTGCCATAAAGTCATTAATTGATTTTTGGTAAAATATTTGTAATTTAGATAATGAATAAATGGCACCGCTGCCATTATTCTAATGAGATATATTATGGATTATAAGTTTTCACAAGGTTTGAGCCAAGTGTTCAAACAAAGCAAGAGCGAAGCGAAAAGGCTCAAAAGTGAATTTCTTAATACAGAACATCTACTTTTAGGTATTATAAAAACAGAAAACTCTGCAAAAGAAATCCTTCAAAACCTTAATGCGGATTTAACACAAATCAGAAGAAAAATTGAAACTCTAAATACAGCAAGTCTTAATCCTATTTCTGAGGAGGTTACTAATATTTCTTTCACGAAGATGGCAGATCATGCCATTAAACGTGCTGAGCTGGAATGCAGACAATATAAAAGCAATGAAATTAATACCGTTCATCTGCTTTTAGGCATTCTTTACAAATATGAGGACCCCACTTCGAATATCCTGGGAGCTTATGACATCGATTATGAAGGAGTTTCAAGAGAATACCAGACCATGCTTAAAAATTCCGGGCAGGCACCACAAATGAGTGCTTATGATGATGATGATGACAGAGAGGAATTTGAACAGATGAGAAAGCCTTCAGGAAATTTAGGTTCTGCAAAAAGTAAAACGCCTACACTGGATAACTTTGGAAGGGACTTAACTTCTTTGGCAAGAGACGGAAAACTAGACCCGGTAATCGGTCGTGAAAAAGAAATTGAGCGAGTTTCTCAGATCTTATCGCGAAGAAAGAAAAACAATCCGCTTCTTATCGGGGAGCCGGGAGTTGGTAAATCTGCGATTGCGGAAGGGTTGGCTTTAAGAATTCAACAGAAAAAGGTTTCCAGGGTTCTTTACGGAAAACGTGTCATTACTTTGGATCTGGCAAGTTTAGTGGCCGGAACAAAATACCGTGGTCAGTTTGAAGAAAGAATGAAGGCTATCATGACCGAGCTGGAAAAAAATCGGGATGTGATCCTATTTATTGATGAGCTTCATACTATTGTAGGTGCGGGAAGTTCTACAGGAAGTTTAGATGCATCAAATATGTTTAAACCGGCTTTGGCAAGAGGTGAAATTCAATGCATCGGGGCTACAACTCTGGACGAATACCGTCAGTATATTGAGAAAGACGGAGCTTTGGAAAGAAGATTCCAGAAGGTAATGGTAGAGCCTACCAATATTGATGAAACCATTCAGATCCTGAATCAGATTAAAGATAAATATGAAGAGCATCATAATGTAGTCTATACTCCGGAAGCTATTCTGGCGTGTGTCAATTTGACATCAAGATATATTACAGACCGTTTCTTACCGGACAAAGCTATTGATGCCATGGATGAAGCCGGTTCACGTGTTTATATCAAAAACATGAAAGTTCCGACTGAAATCATTGATTTTGAGAAGAAAATCGAGGATATTAAAGAAATGAAGCAGAAAGCAGTTAAGGCTCAGGATTATCTTGAGGCCAGAAAGCTTAAAGATGAAGAGGAGCGTCTCCAGATGGAACTGAATGCAGCTCAGGAGAAATGGGATAAGGATGTAAAGGAGAAAAAAGAGACCGTAACGGAAGAAAATGTAGCAGAAGTGGTTTCTATGATGAGCGGTGTTCCGGTAACGAAAGTCGGCAAAAATGAGCTTGACAAATTAGCTCAGATGGATGAGAAACTGAACGGAAAAGTGATCGGCCAGGAAGATGCTGTGAAGAAGGTTGTGAAAGCAATTCAGAGAAACAGAGCCGGTCTTAAAGATCCGAACCGTCCTATCGGTACTTTTATTTTCCTTGGTACTACCGGGGTTGGTAAAACCGAGCTTGCCAAAGTAATGGCAAGAGAGCTTTTCGAGTCTGATGAATCCCTGATCCGAATTGACATGAGTGAGTACATGGAAAAATTTGCGGTTTCAAGATTGGTTGGTGCGCCTCCTGGATACGTTGGATACGAAGAAGGCGGACAGCTGACTGAAGCGGTGAGAAGAAAGCCTTATGCTGTGGTTCTTCTGGATGAGATTGAAAAGGCCCACCCTGATGTGTTCAACATTCTTTTACAGATTCTGGATGAAGGTCATGTTACAGACAGCTTGGGAAGAAAAATTGATTTTAGAAATACGATCATTATCCTTACTTCAAACATCGGAACAAGAGATCTTAAAGATTTCGGAGACGGTGTAGGATTCGGAACTTCAGCTAAAAAAACAAGTACAGATTCAAGAGCAAGAAGTACAATTGAAAATGCACTTAAGAAAGCATTTGCTCCGGAATTCTTAAACAGAATTGATGATATTGTGATCTTCAACTCTCTTGTACAGGATGATATTAAAAGAATTATTGATATCGAACTGAACAAGCTTTATGGCAGACTTGAAAAATTAGGCTATAAAGTTGAGTTAACTGAAGAGGCAAAAGACTTTATCTCTGAAAAAGGATGGGATAAAGACTTTGGAGCAAGACCGTTGAAACGTGCTATTCAGAAATATATTGAAGATTTATTGGCAGAAATGCTGGTAAACAAGCAATTATCTGAAGGAGAAACAGTGATTCTTGATCTTAATGACGCCAAAGACGCATTAATCGGAAAGGCTCCTAAAGCTAAAAAAACGACTGAAAAGTCTTCTCAATCGTAATTGATTAACATCATATATTGAAAAGCACCGGAAAATCCGGTGCTTTTTGTTTTTATATGTTTTGGCGAAAGCCGGTCCGGAGACGGATGAAAATTAAAAAGTCTTTAGGAATCAAAAATTAAAGTCCTACTACAAAACCTATACTCGGGACAAGGCCACTAGAGAAAGCACTCGAATTTTCTTTCCAAAGTACATTATACATTACCCCGAGCTGCATAAAAGAATTCCCTCCAATTCTCTGCATATAGCCGCCACCAAGATACAGGGCCGCTTCCTGATCATTCACTTTATAATCGTAATATTTGTCCTTATAATTAATGAAATAATGTTGAAGATTAGCACCTACATAAAAGGATCTCGCAAAATAATAATTGGCAAAAGGTCCTGCTCCGAACATCGTGGATTTATAATAATCAGAAGTCTGCCAGGAAACACTTCCTACCACTCCGGCCTCAAGATCATCGGTAAGTCTGTATCCTACTCTGGGAGAAGCCTGAAGATAAAATGAACTGTTGCTGCCAAATCCCAACCCTATTCCTCCACCGAAGGTCCAGCGGTTGGCTTCTGCCACAGGTGCGCTTGTGGTAATCTGGGAAAATACAGATCCTGAAATCATCAGCATTACGGGAATAATAAATTTTTTCATATTAATATCGTTTTTATCAATGTTTAAAATTATGGTTTTTTTGCGAATCTTTTTAATTGTATTTTTGCCGGGTCAAACTAAGGACTCCCGTTAAGAGTTCCGTAAAATTGAAATAAAATGAAAGTAGTCGTAGGATTATCTGGAGGTGTAGACTCCAGTGTTGCAGCATATTTGCTGCAGCAGCAAGGTCATGAAGTTGTGGCTTTGTTTATGAGAAACTGGAATGATGCTTCGGTAACGCTGGAGGATGAATGTCCGTGGATTGAAGACAGCAATGATGCCCTGATGGTCGCTCAGAAATTGGGAATTCCTTTCCAGGTTATCGATATGAGTGAGCTTTACAAAGAGCGCATCGTGGATTATATGTTTGATGAATACCAGAAAGGAAGAACTCCGAACCCGGATGTTCTATGCAACAGAGAAGTAAAATTTGATGTTTTTATGAAAACGGCAATGTCTTTAGGAGCTGATAAAGTAGCTACGGGACATTACGCCCGGGTTAGCTCCACTTTTGATGAAAACGGAAAGGAAATTTTCCATCTTTTAGCAGGAAAGGATAACAATAAAGACCAGTCTTATTTTCTTTGTCAGCTGAGCCAGGATCAGCTGTCAAAAGCGCTGTTCCCTATCGGAGAACTTACCAAGCCTGAGGTAAGGAAAATTGCTAAAGAGATAGGTCTTGTAACTGCCGACAAAAAGGATTCGCAAGGACTGTGCTTTATCGGGAAAGTAAGTCTTCCCCAGTTTTTGCAGCAGCAGCTGGTTCCCAAAGAAGGGGAAATTGTGGAGATCTTCAAAGATTCACCTTTATTTTCAGCGGAAAAACCTGAATTTTCTTCGAAGGAAGAAGAGCTGGAGTTTTTATCCAGGAAAATAAATTATAAAAAATCTGACGGTAAAGTGATCGGAAAGCATCAGGGTGCTCAGTTTTTTACGATCGGACAAAGCAAAGGACTTGGTATCGGAGGGCATAAAGAAAGCTGTTTTATCATCTCCAGAGACATGGAAAACAACATTATTTTTGTAGGTGAAGGCCACAGCTCTCCGGGACTGCACAAAAAAGCATTAAAAATTGATAATTCTGAAGTACACTGGGTTCGTGAGGATATGCAGCTTGAAAATGGAGAATCTATGGAAGTAATGGCGAGATTCAGATACAGGCAATCATTACAGAAAGCAGTTCTGTATCAGTTTGAAAATGCAGCTTATATCGAATTTGAAGAACCACAGTCGGCGATTGCAGAGGGACAGTTTGCTGCCTGGTATATTGGTGAAGAGCTGATTGGAAGCGGCGTGATTGCATAGCGAAAAGTTTTTTGAAAATTTTCTGTAACGAATTTTGGATTGTTAGACTTACTCAGTAAATAACAATAAAAAATATCACTATGAAAATGACTTCAAAAATCCAGTATGCTTTTGTGAATCAAATTTTAATCGCTGTTATAGGTGCTGTTTTTGGTTTTAATCTTTATCAGGCTATTGTACATCAGGAAACTACCAGTATTGCGTTAACGCTTATTTTTGCTGTTGTAACTTCGGTTATGATCCGCAGATATAACAACGCAGCGGAAAAGGAAAAACAGAACAATTAAATCATTTTAATGATCCTTATAAATCCCGAAGCATTTATGTTTCGGGTTTTGTTTTTATTGCGTATTGAACTTTTAGTATTTAGTTTTATCCTTGAATTCAGCTGATATAAAAATCACATTAACAATAATTTCAGCTACCAGAATACTGATTAAAATTCCTATCGGACGGTCTAAGCTCAGTCCCCTGAATAATTTGACAATGCCTAAGAGGAAAATAAAAATCATGAAGTAAAAGGAAACCTTTGAAAGATTCTCTCTGAAAAATTTTAAACAGATAACAGAGAAATAAAACCCTATGGTCAGGGTGAAATAGAATTTTAAAAATTCCGGTCCTCTTAAAATAATAGGATTAAATGTATGGCAGTATATAGCCAGTCCTATAAAGCTTACCAATATCGGTATTGAGTGGATGATTATCTTTTTCATAACGATGTATTTTGTTTATCCTCCACATCCTCCACCGCAACCGCCACAACCTCCGCCGCATCCCCCACTACATCCACCACCTCCTCCATCACCACTGCAGCTGGAAGCACCACCATCGCCACCTCCTTCTATACTTCGATCATCCTTCTTTTTACCGGCGATATTTTCGCTGTTACCCTGAAATGCGCCGACAATATGAAAGAAAATGAAAAAACCAATGATTGGTAATGCCATCAATGTTAATGATCCTAAAACTTCGCCCAAACAGGATGACAGCATAAAAAGAGTAATCAATAAAGGAATGATTCTCAATCTTTTCAGCCAAATTGTCCTGCTCCCGGTTTTCTCTTTCCCGTACCAGATATCCGTTGGGGCTTCCTGCTGAAAGATCTCCTGATAACCTTTCAAGGTATCCGAGAACCATTTCCTGTGTTTGTCTTTTTCTACAAAACCTCCTTTTGAAGGATGGTGGTGCAGTTTCCTTTGTAAAATCCGGGGACAGAATTCTTCCCAGTAATTCTGGGTATAAATAAGATGCATATGCCAGACTTTATCCACGGTTTCGCTTGGTGAAGCGCCGTTTGGAAGAACACAGCAGAGATAAACAAACTTTTTATACTCTTCTATGGCTTTTTTAGTAAAATCTAAAGTCCAGTTTTCTTCTTTAGCCAGTTTTTTCGAAAAAGGAAAATCAGCATCCGAAGCATCTAATGAAAAACTCTGGATCCTGCTCCAAAGGGTTTCGTCTTTTAATAAGATTGTTGTTTTCATTGTGTTAACTTTTGTTTTTCTACTCAAATATCATTTGATTTTAGAATATAAAAATCTTTCAAAAAACTTATCTTGACGTATAAAAATCTTATATTAGTCTTATAATTTGAAACTTATTTAAAACAGTAATTATTTTAAAGGGTAAACTGATGAAAAAAGAAGATATTCTGCATCTTGAGAAATTAATGAATTTTTTAAGCCTTCATTTTTTAAAGAAGAATCATTGGGGAGATGTGACGAAAACAGAATGGTCATACATCGGGACAGAGCTTAATGATCTGATCATTAGTGATTATTCTGAAAAAGAAATAAAAAAAGAGCCTGATCTCCTGGGATCCAATTACCTCTACGAGCATCTGATTATCAACAAACTAAAGAAATACCAGCAAAATAATAATGCTGTTCTAAGCAGGCCAAATCTTGCTAAACTAAGTCAGATTGTTAAGGTTTTAGGCTATTCCAATTACATTGATTTCATTAACTCCAATACTGAAGCATTCAACTTCAATGATCTCAGGATAGATATGAACAATGTGAATCAGAATACGGCTCTTTTGGACCGCCTGGTTGGCTGCTGGTATTCTTACAACAGAAACCTCCCTGAGAATCCCCTTCAGTCCCGGGAAGAGCGCATATGGCGCTCCGCTATGGAGATCTATAAGTCTGAAACCACGGGCGAATATTTCATCGAAAGAAGCGGCGGAGATCACCATAAGTATTTCGGAAAAGTGACGGCCTACTCCGATTATGTATTCATCATCATGAACAGCAATACATTTATCCGCCAGAGACATTTTATCTCAAGGATAAAAGATATCAAGGAAAAGCTCAAAAATCCAGAATATAAGCTCCATGAGGTTCATTTTATAAGTACATGTATCAGTTTTAATCAGGAGCCAATAGCCCTGTTTGAGATATTTCAGAAAGCAGACAGAAAGACTTTTATTTCTGACTCTATCAGTTTTCCGATTGACAGTGATGAAATCCCAAAATCTATTATACAACAGCTTGAAGATACTGAATCTAACAGAATAGATTACAGATAGTTGCAAACTCCGGGTTCGAGAGTTTCAGTGTAGGAAGAGTTCGGGGTTTAAAGTAAAAAACTCAATCCTGTTTTTCTTTAACCTTGCTCTCGGTCTGATATCTGAGGTCTGAAAATCTCATCTCTAACCAATCTATCCTACCAGCCATTCTTTAAAATCTTTTACCCTGTCCCGGCTGACCGTGATTTCTTCCAGTGGCTGAAACTCCATGTCAACCTTGTAATACGGGGACGTATGGATGTTTTTTATATAGTCTGAATTGATGATAAACTGTCTGTTGACACGGAAAAATTTCTTTTCTTCCAGAATATCTTCAAGCTCATCCAGCGTGAAATCTGAAGGATAAGCACGTTCTCCGGTCTGAAGGTAGACAATCTTGTTTTCACTGAAAAAACAGCTTATTTCCTGTGTCTGGACTATTTTGAGATTATATCCTATTTTCACTAAAACCCTAGAAAGTGTAGACCTTTCTTTCCTGATCAGCTGTTTAATATCTTCAGAACCGGTTGTATTACTGGCGGGGATAAATGATTTGAACTTTTCTACTGCTCCTGAAAGATCTTCTTCCAGAATGGGTTTTAAAAGATAATCAATGCTGTTGAGTTTAAATGCTTTCAAAGTATACTGATCAAAAGCTGTGGTATAAATGATGAAGCCTTTGGTGGGTACTTTCTCAAAAATATCGAAAGATAAGCCGTCACCAAGAACAATATCTGAAAAAATCAGCTGCGGATGCTCGTTTTCAGAAAACCAGTTAATTCCCTCTTCTACAGATTCTATTTTGCCAACGATTTCTATTTCAGGAAAATTACTCAGCATTCTTTCCAGTTTCCTTGAAGCAGGTTTTTCGTCTTCGATAATAACAGTCTTTATCATTGGGGTTATAGTTTTTAGGGAATAAAATTAAAGAAAAAATGCACAGCTTAAAAGTGTATGCTCTTTTTGTTTTTCTTCATCTCTTTTTCTATAATTCCTCTTTCCCATTCTGTGTCCAAAAGGAACAGCTTAACGGCTTTTACAGTCAAAATAATACCCCATATAACCAGAATTACAGATCCGTCGAATAAGGAAAAATCAAATTTTCCATTTTCAAAAAAATCATTGAAAAATATAATTCCGGTTACTATTCCAAACCAAAGAAGGTTTTTGTAAAATTTCTTTAGCTGTGTTACTCTTTCGTATGCGCTATCGTAATTCATGATCTTTAATTTTTGTACTTAAATTATAATGTTTTTATGTTCTTTGCGTCCTGATCCATTAATTCTTTGATCTTTTTTTCTTCCCATTCTTTACCGATCCCGAAAACGTTCACCGCATGTGCTATAATTCCGATTCCCCATCCCAGCATGGGCCAATAGAACCATAAGTGTTTTGGGGATGTGAGCAGATTCAATACGAGCAGGAAAGGAATAACCAAACAGTATGAGGTAAGATTTCCGTAAAATCCTTTTAACTCTTTTACTCTTTTTACAGCTTTTTCATAAGCCAGTGTTTCTTTTGTGTAACCTAATGTTTCCATAATCTTTATTTTAAAAAGGTAATTTGTTTTTGTTGAATCAAAGATAGTTCAGAAATAGGGCTCTAGTCAATTTTATATGACTGAGTGGTAGAATATGCTTTCTGAATCGTAAAAAGATAGGTTACCGTAAGCTTGTTTTGGATATGCCCTCAAATCAGTAAATAAATGGGATGAACTTTTTGGTCTTTTTCCGGTATTCTATATATTCTTCTCCGAATTGATCTATCAGAGCCTGCTCTTCAATTTTTATACGATAAGTGAAAGCGATAAATGGTGGCAGGAACGCCAGGATTAAAGAAACCCAGTTATTAAGATAAAATCCTAATCCTAAAGAGGTTAACAGGGAGAATGTATATTAAGGATGCCTCAGGTATCTGTAGAAGCCGTCTTTCTTGATCTTATGATCTTGTTTTATTGTGACGTCTACTGTAAAATACTTACCTAAAGACCTGATTATTATAAATCTAAAAACAATTCCTATAAGGATAAAAGCTTCGCCTGCATATAAGATCCAGCCGCCTTCCGCAATTGGGAATTTTGTGATATATGATATCGTTACGGAAGCTGCAATGGAAAACGGAATGGCCATCCATAAAATATTCAGTGTAGACTTATCTTTGTCTTTCTTGTCTTCCTTGCTAGATTTCAGCATACTTTTATAGAGAATCTCTGTAAGAAACCAGGCAACCATTGAGATTGTGAACAAAGCTTGGAGTAAATGCATATTTTTAAATTAAGATTAAAAAAGTAAGTTTAAACTTCATTTACGGAACTTTTTCAGTTCTTCTCTTTCTCCATCAGTTTCCGGATTTTCTTTTCCTCCCAATTTTTAACGAAGCTTATATTGGGCAAAAAGGTGATAATAGCATGAGCTACCAGTCCAATTCCCCAAAAAGTCGCCGTAAAGAAGTGTTTGAACTGGAAATAACTCTCTCCGTGTTCTAACTGCTTAATATTATACACTACGATCATAGTATTTACTGCGATATACGAGAATAAATGTCCATAAAATCCCCTTAATCCTTCAACCTGCCTTTTAGCCTGCTGATACCGGATATCATTTTCGTCGTACGTTTCCATTATTTCTATTTTTTTGCTTATCCATAATCTCACGGATTTTCTTTTCTTTCCAGGATTCTCCGACTCCAAACACCCGAAATGCATGGGAAACGATTCCAATTCCCCATCCTAACATGGGATAATAGAACCATAGGTTTTTCGGTGAAGTCATAAGATTAATAATCACTAAAAACGGAATCACAGTACAATAGGAAATTAAATTGGCATAAAAGCTTTTGAGTTCTTTTACGCGTTTTCGGGCCTTCTCATAAGATCCGTTCTCATCCTCCGTTTCTACACTGACCGTGTTTGGTTTATTAGACAGTATCGGAACTTTTACTTTAAAATAATCTTCTGATTTTTCGATGAAAACATTCTTTTTGGTTAGCAGGGCATACCGCTGAACGATATTGGCTAAACCGATTCCGGCACTTTCTTTCATCTGCTCTCTTGCCTGGAGATTGTTTTCTATACATAAGGTATCATTATCCGAAAATATTTTAATGACTAAAGGCTTTGAAGAGGTCGCAAAATTGTGCTTGATGCAGTTTTCCAGCAAAAGCTGTAATGAAAGTGGAACAACATACCTTTTATAATCTTCTTTTTTAACTTCAAAAATAAAGTCTACACTGTCTTCAAATCTTGTTTTTAAAAGATCACAGTAGGTTTTTGCAAATTCGATTTCGTCTTCTATCGTTACAAGCTCTTTATCTTTCTGTTCCAGCACATAGCGGTAAATCTTTGACATCGAGGCTGTAAACTTCTGTGCCTGAATTGGATTCTCATCGATAAGAGAGCTTAATACGTTTAAAGAATTAAATAGGAAATGCGGGTCCAGTTGGTTTTTCAGGCTTTCAAACTGTGCATTGGCAGATTTTGCGATGAGCTTTTGCTCTACCACTTCTTTTCTTGATGTTTTCTTAAGCTCTTCCATGAAGCTTTTTGCATGAAGAAATGCAGAAATCAGAAGTGCAATATTGATCATGAACCAGTTTGTCGTAGCATATTCTCCGGAGAAAAAGGTTTCTGGTGTGGCCACTTTCTGAATCACTACAAAATTGATATAATTACAGAAATATACGAGCATAAAGTTTCCGATAATGATGGAAACAATACTTAAAATGGCTCTCGTTCTAGTCGTTTCGGACCAGGGAAACTTTTTATTGAGAAAGTCATTAATAAAAGCATTTCCAAAACCCAGAACAAAAGAATACATCGTAGAGATCAGCAGCGTAATCAAAAAATTGTAAAAAGTCTTCTCTTTCGTGAAAACCAAGAAGAAAAATAGCGCTGTCGCTAATGATACCCAAAATAAAATTATAAATCCTTTACGTTTCATGATCCGTTTTCTTGGCTCAAAATTAGTCTTTAATAAAGGTATCGAAAATTATTTTTTACTGAAAGGCAGATTTCCCTTTCCGAACGGAATAAAAAAAACCTCCGTGTCAGGAAGGTCTCACTTTTGTTGTTATTTTGCCGGCATACTGATGAAATATTCGGCTTCTGCTCTGCCCCAGTTCGGGTCTAAGGCTGTTTTAGGTTTATAGGCATTAAATTTTGTAATGGCTTCTTTAAACATTTCCATTCCTTTGGTTTTGCTTCCACCATACTGTTCAGGGGTAAAATAGACATCTTCTGCTTTGATAAGAGCTATCCTTGGGTTGGAAGGATCAAGCCTCTCTGCAATACCAAGCTCTTCAGTAGCTTTAGCACCATCTGTCATATAACGCTGAGCCGGGTTGACCATCATTCTTAAAGAAGCTGCCATTTTTCTCAACAAATGGATCTCCGCATTATCTGCTCCCGCAAGATTCTGAGCAGTTGCCAGATATTTATCGGCCTGAGCCGCTGTTTCATCCAGCTCCTGCATATTTCCGTTTCTCATCATCAGCCTTCCTTTTTGAATCTGGGAAAATGCTGCATAATATGGCGGAAGCCATTTTGAGCTTTCTTTACTGCCTATTCTCTGGAAATCGTTAGCCAGAGCCTGGAACTCTTCAGGCGTTTTACATGTTTCTGTTTTCGCAATCTTTTCAGCCATTATTTTTTCGTAATCTGCCTGTGCAAAAGATGTTAAGCTCATAAAAGCTAAAGCAAAGCTTAATAGGTATTTTTTCATTATATCAATTTTTTTAAGTTGGTTAATTGTATTTCCGAAGTTATGTATTTTGCAACGATTGTGATATCTGTTGCTGTTATTTTTATAAATTATTATTGATTGCATCCTGTGTTCTGTCCACTCCAAAACTGATGAAAGCCCCAATAAATACAAAGGTATTGACCGGTGGAACTACTGATGAGCTTCTGGTACCATCCAATGAGAAATTGTACCCATAAACGTTTTTAGATCCTAAAACATTGGAAACACTCAATACAAAAACAGTAAAAGCTTTAGCATCTTTTTTTCCCAGATTCGGAAGATAATTAAAGCTGATATTAAGCGCATTATAATCTTTCAGCTTTCCTTCATTTCTTATATAATTAATCACGTTTCCGCTTTCATCTTTCGTTGTAATATCATAATAAGGGCGACCTTTAGAATAGGTATAAGATAAATTAACACCCAGCTTCCATTCCGGAATAAATCTCTTGGCCACAGCAGAAAGAGTATGTGCGGAAGCGAAATTCGGTTTTAAGCTGACCGGATAATTGATAAAATCCCTCTTTGAATCAAGAAACGAATAGCTGATCCAGTAATCTATATTTTCAAAGGTCTTCTTATCTCGCCAGAAAAGCTCCAGCCCTTTCGCGTATCCAAAACCATTGTTGTTCAGAGCCGTCTGTACCTGCTGATTCTGCTCTTTATCCGGCGTGATATTGAATGTCTTAATTAACTGGTCATATTTTTTATAAAAAGCCTCAAAACGTAAGCTTCTGCCCTCTGACGTTCTCTGAACCTGGAAAATATAATGCTGTGATTTCTGAAAATCAAGATCTGCAGGTCCGTTGATGTATTTGCTTTCAGGGTTTTGATAGAATAATCCGTAGGCAAAGGAAGTTGTCCAGTCTTTTGCCAGGCGGTAAGCTAATGCAAAACGGGGAGCAATATTACTTTTCCCTAAAAACGAAGAATTTTCTGCTCTTATTCCTATTTTTGCCGACAATGCATTGCTGAATCCCAGATCTGTTTCTGCAAAAACAGCAGATATGAGGTCTTTATAATTCTTCTGTACTTCTCCAAAGTTGAGTGTTTCACTCGCATTATTCAATTCAAAACCGGCTCTTACCGCACTGATTTTATTTATTTTCCGTTCAAGAACAGCTTTGAAGTTGATATAATTTCCATCCGTTAAAAGTTGAGATCTTCCTGATTCTGTTCCGTCAGTTTCCGTAGAAAAGTTAAGGTCAGATCTATTATAAGAATAAGAAGTTCCTGCGTTTAAAAGGTATTTCCCGAATTTCTGTTTGAAGGACAGATTATGATAAGTATTTTTTCCTTTAAGCCTTACCACCGCAAAATCATATTCCGGTTCTAAGCTTTCTGCTCTCACCCCCATTTTATTGGAATCGTACATTCCGTAATATTTGAAAAATCCGCCTGATTTTGTTTTAATTCTGAAATTAAAATCGCCGTTTAAGCCCTGCGGAGCATCAATAAAATCTGTATTAAAGTTAAAAACCTTCTGCATAACGCTTAAAAGTGAATATCCCAATGTGGCTCCGAAAGAATGGCTTTTATCTTCTCCAAGCTTCTGGAATCCAGCGCTCAAAAAGATGGGTGAAATTCCAAAATCATAAGAACTCTGCTCAGGAAGATCAACACTTTCCAGCATCAGTGCTCCTGAAAGAGCTTGCCCATATAACGCAGAATATCCGCCGCTAGAAAAAATATTTCCTTTAAAAAGTGATGTATTGAAACGGTCCCTTCCTGCGATTCCCGGAACTGAACTGGAGAAATAATTGTTGATCAGACTACCATCCATAAAGATCTTAGACTCGGTTCCCGTGCCTCCTCTGATGAAAAGACCTTCCGTTTCTCCTACTTTCTGAACACCAGGAAGATAATTCAGGGCTGAAGAGATCTGTCCGTCTGCTCCCGCTGTGGTATAAATATCGATTGGCGTAAGCAGTGCTGTTGCTCTTTTTTTATCACTGGCTTCTATAGACCCTGCGGAAACTACTACCGCATCAATTTCACTGATCTGTTCTTTAAGTTCGGCACTGACTGAAATATCCTGATTATCAATCACAATAGGTTTTTCTACATCCTCGTATTTCGGATGGGTAAATGTCAGTAGGTGATTCCCTTTTTCGGATGTTTCAAAGGAAAAGTTTCCCTGAGCATCCGTAGTAGCACCGTCATAAGTATCTTTTAACGTGATATTTATTTCGCTGATCCCTTTATTTTTAAAAGTAACCTTCCCCGAAATCCTGATCTGTGAATATCCTGCAATAAAGGATAGAAAAGCAATTAAAAGTAACAGTTTATTTCCTTGTGTTTTCATGGGTTTTTATTTTCGGTCCAAAAATAATACGGAATATGTCTTTCTTAAAATAAATTTTACTGAAAGGTATACTTTGGACTCTGAATGGGAAACTCATGTGGTGCTGTTTTTGAAAAAAGGACTGAAATCATAAAGCCTTTCGGAAAATGTTTTATAAATTTATCGTTAAAATCACTTTAAATCATTTAAAAATGAAAGGACAAACAATAGTATTACTGGCGGGATGTGCATTTTTAGCGGCTTCATGCTGCACGACAAAAACGTACACGGTAAACGCTAAGAGTGGAACACAGACGGGTGGAACGGCAAAGTTTACCCAGAAAGGCGAAGAGGTGACCATGAAACTTGAAGTAACAAACCTTACTCCCGGTATTCATGCGGTACATATCCATGAAAAAGGTGACTGTTCTGCGGCCGACGGAACTTCTACAGGAGGACATTGGAATCCCGCCAAGGATGACCATGGAAAATGGGGGGCTGAACATTTCCACATGGGAGATATAGGAAACTTAACGGCTGACCAGACAGGGAAGGCTGTCCTGACTTTCAAAACGAATAAATGGTGTCTTGGCTGTACGGATGAATCTAAAGATATCATCGGAAAAGGGCTTATTGTGCATGCGGCAGCAGATGATTTCCATACTCAGCCTACAGGGAATGCAGGCGGAAGAGTAGGATGTGTAGAGATTAAATAATTTTCTATTGTAATAAAAAAATCCGCTGATGAATATCAGCGGATTTTTTTGTTTATGATTTGCTTCCCATATCGGAAACTATATTCATTGCTTCCTGTAAGTATGGATCCTTTTTCAGATTTTTGATCCACATTTCAGATTTTTTCTTGAAAGCTTCGTCTTTTTTCTCCCTTTCCATTTCAGCCGGATACATCGTGAACTTAAGACCGTTCTCAAATTTGCTTAAAGCTTTGAATTTCTCGATTTGAGCTTTTCTCTGCTTCATCAGTTCATTGAACTTATTGATGTTAAGCGTAATGTTTTCTTCTTTATTCAACTTTTCTCTCCATTGGGCAGATTCAAGCAGAAGCTGATAGTTGCTGTTTTTAGCCATTCTGTCTGCACTTGCTTTTTCAAGAGCCTGAATATTGAAATAGTTCAGTTTCTGGAAATTAGTCGCAGGAATTTTATCCCAAGCCAAAGCAAAATCATCATATCTTTCTCCTACTTCAGCATAGGTAAAGAAATCTTTCATCTGGATATCAGAAACAATCCCTTTTCTCTGTGTAGATTCTCCTGTGATTTTGTAGAACTTCTGAATTGTCAGCTTTAAAGATCCGAAATCATCCTCGGTATTTAAGAACCTGTTCAGGTCTACAAAGGTCTGTACAGTTCCTTTTCCGAAAGACTGCGGAGAACCGATGATCATTGCTCTACCATAATCCTGCATTACACCGGCAAGAATCTCTGAAGCCGAGGCCGAAAGCTCATTCTGCATGATCACTAACGGGCCTGTCCAGATCGGTGTCTCGTTTTTATTCTTTAAGGTCTGGATTTTTCCATTTCCATCTTTTACCTGTACATAAGGTCCTGCATCCATAAAAAGACCCATAATATCACCAACTTCAGTCAATGATCCTCCTCCGTTGTTTCTAAGGTCAAGGACAATTCCTTCAATGTTCTGTCCTTTAAGTTTAATGATCTCATTTTTGATGTCATCGGAAGCATTTCTTCCTTTAGCATCCTCAAAATCAGCATTAAAGCTTGGAAGATTGATAAATCCGTACTTCTTTCCATTCGGAGAGTTTACGACAATACTTCTTGCAAATGTATCTTCAATAGCAACTTCCTCACGGATCATTGTTACATCCTTGATGGTTCCGTCTTTTTTCTGAACCGTTAAGGTTACGGGAGTTCCTTTTTCACCTCTGATAAGCCTTACAGCTTCATCAGAAAGCATTCCCACTACATTTACAGCATCATCCTTCGGTTTCGATTTTACTTTTAAAATCTTGTCGCCTTCAGAAAGCTGTTTAGACTTCCAGGCAGGCGCACCGATCGTTAGTGCTCCCAGGAAAAGGTTCCCTTTTTTCTCCTGAATAAGAGCTCCGATTCCGATGACTTTTCCGGTGAACTGGGTGTCAAAATCTTCCTTGTCTTTTGGAGAATAATAATTGGTATGGGGATCGAATACTTCTGTATACGCATTCATATACACGGTAAACCAATCCATTTTCTTTCTTTTCTTGAATCTTGTGAAGGTATCTTTTACAAGATCTTTCACTTCATCAGTAGCTTTTTTGATCTTCTGATCCTGGTTAAGCGGCTGATATTTGATGGTATCTTTCAGCTTGTACTTCTGAACAGAGTCTTTCTTCTCTTTCTGAGCTTCTTCCTTACTGTTCATAGACTCAATCTCCTGAAGGATATTGTATTTAATATACTTTCTCCACTCGTTATACTGTTCCTGTTTATTGACAGGTACTTTTTTAAGCTTCGGCTCAAGAGTCAATGATTCATCTTCCTCAAGATTAATAGGCTTGCTGAAGATATCCTGAGTGATTTTATCTATTTCATCCACTCTCTGGTAAAGTCTGTCAATGGTAAGTTTGTAGAATATCAGATCTCCCTGGCTGATATAATCATCCAGTTTTGCTTCATGTTTGCTGAATTCATCCATATCCGACTGCAGGAAATATCTTTTAGCAGGATCTACCAGTTCGAAATAATGTTTATAAACGTCCTTGGAATAGGCATCATTGATTGGTTTCGGGCTGTAATGTAAATAAGAAAGTGTATTCTTTACGCTCACCATAATTGTCTGCATCTTTTCATCGTCATTCTTTGGCGAGTTGAAACAAAACATTAGACTTGTCAATGGAATTAAGAGTAAAAATTTATTCAGTTTGAAATTTTTCCACATAAACTGTCTTTATTTATTATTTTTTTTAAAATATTTACTACAATTAGTAGCAGCAATTAATTCGCTGTTACAAACTATCAAATTTAATACCTTATTTATAATTATCAGATAGTTTTGAGTATTTTTGTTAAAATTTAATTTTTTTATGGAAAGACCACTTATTCTGGTAACTAATGATGATGGAATCACAGCACCTGGTATCAGAAATCTTATACAATTCATGAACGAAATAGGAGAAGTTATTGTTGTTGCACCCAACTCTCCCCAAAGTGGAAAAGGCCACGCTATTACAATCAATTCTACTTTAAGCTATGAAGAAGTAACGCTTGATGGACCACAAACAGACTATTCTTGTAGCGGAACTCCTGTTGACTGTGTAAAAATGGCTCTTGACAAAATTCTGACAAGACGTCCGGATATTGTCGTTTCAGGAATTAACCATGGAGCTAATTCTTCAATCAATGTGATCTATTCCGGAACGATGTCTGCTGCTGTAGAAGCTGGTGTGGAAGGAATTCCCGCTATCGGATTTTCTCTCCTGGATTTCAGCTGGGAAGCTGATTTTACCCAGGCAAAAGAACATATTCAGAATATTGTAAGAAGAACTCTTGAAAACCCGATGCCGAAAGGAATTGTACTGAACGTCAATATTCCGAAATTAACTGCAGGAGAAATAAAGGGCATAAAGGTATGCAAGCAGGCCAACGCCAAATGGGAAGAGAGCTTTGACGAAAGAGTAAACCCTCATGGAAAGAAATATTATTGGCTCACAGGTTATTTCAACAATATGGATGATTCTGAAGATGCTGACGAAACGGCATTGGCCAACGGGTATATTTCAATTGTTCCTGTAAAGTTCGACCTTACGGCTTATGAATATATGAAAACTCTTGAGGAAGTAATGAATTTTAACTGATGTACGGAAAGCTAGACAATCCTGTTTATCATTCACTTAATGAATATCACGAAAAGTTCTGCTTTAATTATGGGGACACGAAATTTTATAACCCTGAAGTAGCCTCTTTTGGTGGAGCAGCAGTGATTTCAACAGCAGAAGATATTACAGAATATGCAAAGATCTGTGATGATTTTCTTATTTTCGGAACCCGTCCTGATCTGGGAAACTTAAAAACGGATCTGTCGCAACTTGTCTGTGATCAGTATGTTCTGGAAAATCCCATTCAGAGTGATCTGACTGAGGAAATTATTGAACTGAAAGAAAATAATTATGGTGAGCTTCTGGCATTTGTAATGAAATTCTATCCTTATTATTTTAAAACAAGGACACCTGAGTTGGGCCGTTATTTCGGAATCTTTAAGGAAAGTAAATTAGTTGCAGTAACGGGCGAGAGAATGCAGATGAACGATATGACGGAGGTAAGCGCTGTGATCACAGATACAGATCATCTGGGAAAAGGTTTGGCTAAACAATTGGTGACTTTTGTGTCCGGGAAAATATTTGAAAACGGAAAAACACCTTTCCTGCACGTTGCAGAAAGCAATACCGGAGCTAAAATGCTGTATGAAAAGCTTGGCTTTATGCATAGAGGAACGATAAACTTATGGGGCGTGAAAAGATAATTTCCCGCCCTTTTTATTATTTCACAAATTTAACCGATGATTGAGCATAAAAATCTGTGGAATCTGGTAAATCTGCGGTAAATCATTTTAAAACAAAACCTTATCCTCTTTTCTCAATTCCTCAAGGTATTTAATTTTATCATCCCTGTAAAACAAATTCATTGTCTCGAAAGGAATCATCTTTAAATCTTTATTGACAATGTGAACACAGGATTTTTTGATAGCACGCACATCAAAATCATGAGCATCCATAAAATTCATAATGATAATTCTGAAGAGATTATCATAGTCTAAATTCGGAGCCGAAACTTCCGGAAGACAGCATAATAACTGGTTTACTTTAGGCTGAACTTTATCTACAGAAATTCCGGTGCTGAAAATATCCAAAAGCTGCATCTGCAGCCCCGCATCCTGTTCATAAACGATGGTATTTTTCGTTTCATTATTCAGCAAATCAGCCGGATTGATATATCGTGTAAGGGGAATGGTTTCCCCTTCAAGTTTAAGGATATAGCCCATCGCCAAAGCATCAGGATTACACGGAACTGGAATAATATCATCGCTATTCAGAAGCGGAAACTGATTTAAAATTTCCTGCCTTACTTCTGTTAAGGTAATTTTTTCGTGTGCAGAATCTTCCCTGTTTCTTCCGGCTACTTCAACGGGCTGAAAGGTAATCCCACGGACGCATTTCTGTTTTAAGGCAAAATCAATCAATTTTCCAATCTCGTCGATATTTTTTCCTTTCTGAAGAACGATAACCAAAGTCGTGGAAAGATTTAATTCATTTAGTTTTTCCAAAGCTTTCATACGGACATTCGTCAAATCTTTTCCTCTGAAATCTTCCAAAACTTCAGGTTTAAAAGAATCAAACTGAAGATAAATCTCAAATTCCGGAGCGTAAGTCGCCAATTTTTCTGCAAAACCGGGATCATTTGCAATACGGATTCCGTTGGTATTGAGCATCAAATGCTTAATCGGTTTGGATTTGGCAATATCCATAATTTTAAAAAATTCAGGATGAATGGTAGGCTCACCGCCACTGATCTGCACAACATCCGGCTCTCCCTCGTTTTTAACAATGGTATCAAACATGGCTTCAATCTGCTCCAAACTCCTGTGACTGCCATAATGTGGTGACGACATCGCATAACAGGTGGGGCACGTCAGATTACACCGGTCGGTAACTTCCACAATGGAAAGACAGCTGTGCTGCTCATGATCTACACATAAACCGCAATCGTACGGACAGCCATATTCCACATCAGTTCCGAAATGAACGGGCATTTCAGAGGCTTTATTGTAGTTCCTGATATTTTTGTAGTACTGAACATCTGAAGCAATCATGGTCTTAAAAAAACCATGATCCGGACATCTTTTGGTCATAAAAACCGCCTCATCTTCAATAATGATCTTCGCGCCTACCCTTTTCAGGCATTCCGGACAAAGACTGATGGTATAATCGTAGTACGTATAATTTCTTACCGGCATAATTTCAATTTTTTACATTCCCCCACAAACAAAGCCACTGATCAGACCACAAATCAACAAAGAAATCAGCATCGTCTGCCAAAACTGCTTTTTTGTAAATTTCTTATCGTTATTCCATTCGTAAATGACTTTTGCTATTACAGTTACAAATAATGAAGCTACTAAAGCAATTACGATGATTATTCCTATAATCATCACAACCAATCCACCGAGGTTACCAACTTCCAGAAGTGTCAGCATTTTCATAATTAATATTTTTGTGTTTTAATCTTATAAATGTAATAAATAATCACCGAAAGACAGACCAGTTGAATTGTCCCTAAATTTCCAATGATATCAATTTTAGGCTTAATAAAATCTAAAAAGAATCTGAATGTAAAATAACTGAGCATAAATAGCTGAAAAATAAAGCCTGAAGGATATTTATGTTTTTTCTCAACGATTTTTAAACAAATCCATAAAATAATCAGAAAACCAATCTCATACAATGCAACAGGATGTCTTAAATATTCATCACCAAGATGCATTCCGAATATTGAAGTGGTGGGTAACCCGTAAGTTTCTTCGTGAATTCCGGTTAGAAAACAGCCGATTCTGCCAATAATTATGGCTAAAATTAAAGGGTAAACAATCAAATCACCGGTACTTTCTTTGTGGCTTACTATCTTTTTTGCCCATTCAACTCCAATCAGTCCAAAAGCTAAGCCGCCAACAATGGTATTATTGGTCCAAAACCTTTTAAAGCTGAAATTTCCGAATAAAACATAAGGATTTTCAAGGTTTCCGATGAGCTTTGAACCGATTAAGGCCCCTGCCGTTGCCCCGATAAGAATTGCTGCTGAAGTATTGAAAGAGAGTTTTTCGGTTGATTTTCTTTTTAGATAAAAATAAAAGCGCATCCCAAGAAAAATACCCAGTGTTTCAAATACAGGATGTGAAAGAACTGTTTTACCGAAAATCTGAAAAGTAACAGGGAAATCCATCCTTTCAAAAGTAGTATATTTAAGTTAAATTACTAATTTTAATTTTTTAAACAACAAATAAATTCACCAAAATGCGAATAGAAAATGATATAAAGCTAGGTTTTAAAGATGTTATGTTCAGACCCAAACGTTCTACTTTAAAATCCCGCTCAGAAGTGGATCTTGAAAGAGAATTTACCTTCAAACACACGAAAAAGAAATGGAGAGGCGTTCCCCTGATTGCCGCCAATATGGATACGGTAGGGACTTTTGAAATGGCGATAGAACTGGCCAAAGATAAGATTATTACAGCCGTTCATAAGCATTATACTCCTGAAGAATGGAGCCGGTTTCTGGACAGCCAGCCGGAAAGTATTTACCAGTATATCGCATTGAGTACCGGTACCGGCCAGGCGGATGAAGAAAAACTTAAAACGATCCTCGAAAAGCACCCAAAAATTGAGTTTTTGTGCATCGATGTAGCGAATGGTTATTCTGAGCATTTCGTTGGATTTGTGAAGAAGGCAAGGGCCAATTTTCCTGATAAGATCATTATGGCAGGAAATGTAGTGACGGGAGAAATGGTGGAAGAGCTTCTTCTTGTGGGCGCTGACATCATCAAAGTAGGTATCGGGCCTGGTTCAGTATGTACAACAAGGGTGAAGACCGGAGTTGGCTATCCTCAGCTTTCTGCGATTATTGAGTGTTCTGATGCTGCTCACGGTCTTGGAGGGCATATTATTGCAGATGGAGGCTGTAAGGTTCCGGGAGATGTGGCTAAAGCTTTTGGCGGAGGCGCAGATTTTGTAATGCTGGGCGGAATGTTTGCCGGTCATGATGAAAGCGGCGGCGAAATCATTGAAGAAAATGGTAAAAAATACCGTTTGTTCTATGGTATGAGTTCAAAAACAGCTATGGATAAACATTCGGGAGGCGTGGCAGAATACCGGGCTTCGGAAGGAAAAACGGTGAAAGCAGCTTATAAAGGCCCTGTTTCGGAAACGGTGAAAGATATTTTGGGCGGCGTTCGTTCTACATGTACTTATGTAGGAGCTTCCAAACTGAAGGAATTGTCTAAGAGGACTACTTTTATCCGGGTTCAGGAACAGGAGAACCAGATTTTTAAAGATTAAAATAGGCTCTCGCAGATGGAGCAGATTTTTATTTTTAATCCCAGTAGAAATAAAAACCGGCTGTACATCACTTGTACAGCCGGTTTTGTTTGTTTTAGTATTAAGTCAGCATTCCGCCGTCTACGTTCAGGGTTTGTCCTGTGATGTAAGAAGACATTTCGCTTCCCAGGAAGATACAAGCATTGGCAACGTCTTTGGTCTGTCCTGCTCTTTTCATCGGAATCCTGTCTCTCCATGCCTGAAGGGTTTTCTCATCCAGATCTGCTGTCATTTCAGTTTCAGTAAATCCTGGAGCAACTGCGTTACATCTTATATTTCTTGATCCCAGCTCCAATGCGATAGATTTTGTAAATCCTATTACTCCGGCTTTAGAAGCTGCATAATTGGACTGTCCCGGATTTCCGCTGATTCCAACTACTGAAGTCATATTGATAATAGATCCTGACTTAGCTTTCATCATCGGCTTAATCACCGCTTTCGTAAGGTTAAATACAGAATCCAGATTGATTCTCATTACCTGATCCCAGTCTTCTTTAGACATTCTCAACAGCAGGTTATCTCTGGTGATTCCGGCATTGTTGATCAGAATATCGATCTTTCCGAACTCTTCCATTACATCGTCGATTAATTTTTGAGCTGCATCGTAATCTGATGCGTCAGACTGATATCCTTTGATCTGGGTTACAGAACTTAAAGCCGCCTCTAATGCTTGAGCTTTGTCTACAGAACCGGCATAGGTAAATGCTACTTTTGCACCCTGTTCAGCGTACATTTCAGCAATTTTTTTTCCGATTCCTCTTGTAGCTCCGGTAATTAGTGCTACCTTTCCTTCTAATAGTTTCATCATATCTCTTGATAATTATATTCTTGGTAAATACTTCCGTCTTTAAAAAACGGCAATTTAACATATTTAATTTTATACTAATTAAGCAGTCCGCAAAGATATTATAAATTGTTATTCAATGCATTTCAAATCATCAAATTAGTGAAATTTTTTCGCTGTTTTTTATCATATTCTACAGACGGCTGCCGCTGTTTTTAAATCTTGTAAAATAAAGAATATCTGTTTTTTTATCTTTCTCCAGTTTCAAAACTTCCTTCTGCCAGTAATACTTATCATAAATAACATCTTTCAAAGGCTCGTTCTGAAAATTCACAACACCATATTTATCCTGCTTTTTTACGACAATTTCATTCTCAGAATTTTCAAATACAATAATGTCATCGTAGATAAAAGGAACAACCTCTTTTCCTTTTTCATCAATTATTCCGTACAAATTATTTTTGTTTCTGCAGACTACCGGTTTTGAATACAGGTTAAAAATATTGAAAAAATCCGGCTCCTGCTCTTTGATAAAAACTATATCTTTCAGAACAGAAACTGACTTATCGAGCACAGAGAACCTATAGTAGCTGTCCTGCTTTTTAATGATAAGATGCTCCGGATAGAAAGCAATGATTTGTGTATTTTCCTCCAAAATATCCTTCAAATCTTTATCCAGAAATTTTTCTTCTTTTCCTTTTTTAAGATAAATGAAGTCTTTTCCTGAAATACGGAAACTTTGTACAAAATCATATTCCTGGGGAACAATACGATCTCCCTGAAGGTTCACAATTCCTGATTTCTTTAACAGATCACTGTAAACACTGAAAAGATTATTGAATAACGGCGTTAAATACTTGAAATTAGCTGGATATAGCTTTTTATCTTTTTTACTAAAAACAGTTGCTTTTCCTTTTTTCCTGAAATAAATATATTCTTTTGCCCCAAAATATTCCGGTGAAGCATCATCATAAATCTCATCGGCAAGAATATTTTCTTCGGTATCAATCAAACCGTATTTTCCTGTCGTCTTATTTTTGGTAATCAGAAAAGGATAAGAGGTTAAATCGTAGATGTATTTTGAAAATTTGTGCAGCGTCTCTCCGTTTTTCCCTATAACCTCACTCTGACTATCTTCATTGATGATCAGCGCTTTATCATTTTCAAAGTGATAATCTCCTTTAAACTCCCGGTTGCTGATCTGTTTTCCTTCAAGATCATATAAAAACCAACTTTTATCTTGCAATACAAAAAAACGGTCTTCTGCTACGAACCGAATCCTGTCAGAAAAAGGAATGATCTGTTTTCCGTTATAATCATAAACGGCCTCTTTCCCCCCTTTTGAAGAAATGATACATTTTTTGCTGAGCCAGGGAGTATTAAAACTCTGGTCATCTAAAGGAAGGAATTCGTTTCCTTTTTCATCAATAATGGCAGATTTCGTTTTATAACTGGATTCTCTTGAAGTAAGAATGAATCGGTTTTTAAATATATGTGAAATACTGTGAGGAGATTCAAACGTAATATTTCCCAATGAATCTACAACGTTTTCTTTCTTATTTTTTGAATCGTAAGCCGTTCCATAGCCTTCTGAATAAGAATGAACTTCCATCCCTGTTTTTTTTGACAAAAGAATCTTGGTATACTGATTGGTCTGAGCCATACACACGGACGAAGACAGTGCAAAAACTAACTTTTTCAATGAATTTAAATAGAGTTATTGACAATAAGAACGATCTCTCCTTTTAAAGTTTTGCTTTTGGAAAATTCAATTAATTCATTGATGGTCCCACGTTTGGTTTCTTCAAACTTTTTCGAAATTTCCCTGCTCAGGCTTGCTTTTGTATCTTCCCCGAAAAATTCTTTGATCTGCTCCAGAGTGGTATTGATCTTATGTGGGCTTTCGTATAGAACGATCGTTTTTTTCTCTTCTGCAAGCTGTTTCAGCTTCGTCTGCCTTCCTTTTTTCTGAGGCAGAAATCCTGCAAACAGAAATTCGTTATTCGGAAGTCCGGACACTACAAGGGCCGGAATTAACGCTGTGGCTCCGGGAAGACATATCATTTCAATAGCATTGTCTGAACCCGCTTTTGCCAAAAGATAGCCAGGATCTGAAATTCCGGGAGTTCCCGCATCGGTAATGATGGCAATATTCTGCCCGCTTTTAAGATCAGCAATTACTTTTTCAGTGGCCTGATGCTCGTTATGAAGATGGTAGGATTTTAGGGGTTTGGAGATCTCGTAATGCTTTAAAAGTATTCCTGATGTCCTTGTGTCTTCACATAAAATATAGTCAACTTCCTTAAGGACCTTTATGGCCCTGAAGGTCATATCTTCTAAGTTCCCTACCGGTGTGGGAACAAAATATAAGATTCCGCTCAAAATTATAAGAATTTATTTTCTACCAATATCCAGAGTCTCTGGGCATATTCATCTACTTTACTCCACTTTCTTTCGTAATAAAGATCGCTGAGATATTCTTTCGCTTCTTCCAGGTTTTTAAAACTGTTCAATTGGGCTACAGTTTCGTTGAGATCTGTCTGACTTCCGCCAAAAAGCATTTTTGAAAAGGCAATTCTGTCATTCAAATCGAGCCTGAATTCTGGCTTCAACTTATCAGCCTCCATAAAATTGGTTGGAATATTTGTTTTAAGAATACTTCCCTGATCTTCTTTTGTTTCAGAAACCGGTTTTTCTTTCGGTACTTCTCTTTCCAGAGGATCATTGTCAAAAAGAGTCTGCACAGCCTTCAATCCTTTGATATTGGCCAGTTTTATTTTTTTCTCCTGCTGATAGGCATCTAAATCCTCGAAGCTTTCATCAGAAGCTGGTTTTGCTTTTTCTGTTTCCGGAAGAGGCTTTTCTATTTCAACAATTTTCCTTCTGTCGTATACCTCTGCCAGGATGGTTTCTTGCTTTTCTTCTGAAGGAAAATCATTTTTTATTTCGCTCAGAATACTTTCCACATTAGAAGTTTCTGTCAGCATTTCTCCCTGTTCTAGGGTTGCATTGGATATACTGAACTGTTCTTCGTTTTCCTCGATCAGCATTTCGTCTTCCAGCATTTCAGTATCAAAAATGCTTGGAATTATTTCTGTCTGTTTTTTGTCTTTAACTTCAGTATTATGATCTGATTCTTCGTTTTCAAGGTCATTTGAGTCGTCCGTTTCATGTGAAACATTGTCTTCATCTTCTTCAATTTCGTTCAACTGATTATTGAAAACTGCCTCTTCTTCTGTAATTTCATTGATAAATAAATCTTCATTGAGGCCTTCATCATTATCCGGTTCAGCATCAGCAAGGATTCTTTCTTCATCCACAAAACTGAAGACTTTTTCGTTAGCGTTGAACGCTTCATTTTCATCAATTTCGTTCAGCTGTTTATTGAAAACAGCCTCCTCTTCTGTAAGATCACCTTGAGAAAGCTTTTCATTAACACTTTCAGCCGGGTCCTGTCCATAATTTTCTTCTACAAAACTTACAATATTTTCGTGAAACTCATTTTCTACGATCTCATCAAGCTGATGGTTAAATTTTTCCTCTTCATCCCCAGAAGCCACTGCATACTCCTCTCCTTCGTTTTCATCAATTTCATTAAATTCATTATTGAAAATCGCTTCTTCTTCCGTTACCTCATGATGAGACTCGTGTACATCATCAGCATTTAATGAAATGTTTTGGTTTTCTGAGTTTTGCTGCGAATTATCTGTAATAAAGTATTCGATATTCTTTTCCAGAAGTCTTAAAAAAGAGATCCTGTTGGCAAGCTCATCTACAAGATCCTGCTTGGAAAGTAATTCATCTACGTTGTTTATTTTCTCCAGAATTTCAATGATATTCTTGGATTCAAAAAAAATTTTTTCCTTTAAATCTTGGATGTTCTGCATAATAAGAATCTTATTAAAATTGCTTACTTTTGATCTTAAAAATATACGGCTAATTTAACAAATGTTTTTAGAAAATACAATTAATCATTCCAAACAAAGCGGTTGGATGGAAGTTATTTGTGGCTCTATGTTTTCGGGAAAAACCGAAGAGCTGATTCGAAGATTGCGAAGAGCAGAAATGGCGGGCCAGAACGTGGAAATTTTTAAACCGAGACTGGATACACGATATTCTGACGAGGACGTTGTTTCTCATAATCTGAATAAAATACGCAGTACAGCAGTAGATAATCCCAATGAGATTCTTCTGCTGGCCTCTAACTGTGATGTGGTGGGAATAGATGAAGCTCAGTTTTTTGATGAAAGCATTGTTGATATTGCCAATCAGCTTGCGAACAGTGGCGTAAGAGTAGTTGTGGCAGGTCTTGATATGGATTTCCTTGGACGTCCGTTCGGGCCGATGCCCAATTTAATGGCTACCGCAGAATACGTTACTAAAGTGCATGCTATTTGTAAGAGAACGGGTAATCTGGCCAACTACTCTATGAGAACTTCCCAGGGAAATGATCTGGTAGAGCTTGGCGAAACAGACAGCTATGAAGCAGTAAGCCGGCGTGTTTTTATTGATGAAGTACTTTTAAAGAAAAAATAAATAAAGTCACAGGACTTACAGTTATTTAAGGAGCAAGGGTTAGGAAATTCAACCACCAAACCGTCGAGAATCTAAAAAAAGATTCTTCGCTGGAAAATAAATGTAAGCCTTTGTGGCTGTCCAAAAAAATAAATTAACTTGTAAAGGTAAAGGGTAAGACTTGAAAAAATATGGTTTAAAGCAATATATTCAACTTCACCCCGATTTACCATTATTAAGTCAAAAAGCAGAAGGGGCACCAATGAACTATACAGTAAAACAAATTGCAGATATCACCAATGCACAGATCATTGGAGACAAAGATCTAGTGATCAGGAATATAGCGTTTGACAGCAGAATTATTTATTCAACGAAAAATACGGCATTCATCGCGATTAATACTCATAAGAATTCCGGGGAAAAATTCATTGAATCTGCCATAGATCGTAGTATTGGTGTGATTATTTCTGAGCATAAGCATCCGCAGTTTGAGAATGTTACGTGGCTCATTGTTGAAAATTCGGTGGAATTCCTTCAGAAACTGGCTAAATATCATTTTGAAAATTCTCATCTGAAATCTATCGGAATTACAGGAAGTAATGGTAAAACCATTTTAAAGGAATGGCTTTACCAATGTCTTTGGAATGAATTTCCGACCGTAAAAAGTCCGAAAAGTTTTAATTCCCAAATCGGGCTTCCACTTTCCCTACTCCAGATTAACAGCTCTTATGAATTGGGAATTTTTGAAGTAGGAATTTCAAAACCGCATGAGATGGAAAAGCTGGAAAATATATTCCATCCCCAGATCGGGCTCCTTACCCATATCGGAACTGCCCACGCAGCCAATTTTGAATCTGAAGAAGAGCTGATCAATGAAAAAATTATGCTTTTTAAAGGCTCAGAAATCATTATTTATAATGGTGATAATATATTGGTTGACAAAAAAATAAACGAATTATATTCTAGTAAAAAATTAATTTCCTACGGTCTTAAGAAAGACAACCAGGTTTTCATTAAAGAAAATGTTTCCAAGGATGAAAAAATTACGGTTGTTTATTTTGATGAAGAGATTTCCTTCCCTGTCCATCAGAGAGACGAAGCTACCTTAACGAATGCTTTGGCTTTGATCACCGTTTTAAAGGAAATGAATATCGATAATCAGAAAATTGTCGAAAAAATTAACTCTTTAAAGGCAGTGGAAATGCGTCTGGAAGCTATTGAAGGTATAAAAAATAATATCGTTATTAACGATTCTTTTAATCTGGATCTGGATTCTCTGAAAACAGCCCTTCAGTTTCTTAATGAGTATAAAAAGCCTAAAAAATCTTTGGTTTTAACGGATATTGTAGGGGTTAATTCTAATTCCAAGGAACTTTATGAAGAAGTTTCTGAACTGGTGAATGACCAGAATTTCGATTCTGTATTTCTTATCGGTAGTGAAATATCAAAATTTAGTGAATTATTTAAATCTAAAACTTCTACTTTCGTTAATACTCAGGAATTAATTGACAGCAAGCATCTTACCGAAATTGAAAACCAGATTATTCTGCTCAAGGGGGCAAGAAAATTTGAGATCGAAAAGCTTAAGGATATCCTTGAACTCAGAAAGCATGATACTGTTCTGGAGATCAATCTGAATGCTATTCTGCACAATATCAACTATCACAAATCCCTCCTAAAACCAGGAACGAAAATGATGGCAATGGTGAAAGCTAATGCTTATGGGTTAGGTAGTTATGAAATTTCTGAATTTTTACAGCATCATCATATCGATTATTTGGGCGTTGCCTACGCTGATGAAGGTGTAGAACTACGTAAAAAAGGAATTACCACTCCTATTGTGGTCATGAATCCTGAACAGCACAGCTATGAAGCTATCATTGAATACAACCTGGAACCTGAAATTTACAGCTTCAGGGTTTTGGAATTATTCTATGAGGCAGTTCAGAAATCCGGTTATGATAAAAAATATCCTATTCATATCAAACTGGAGACTGGAATGCACCGTCTTGGTTTTAAAGATTTTGAGCTGGATCAGCTAAGCGAAACTTTAAATAGTAAAAATGTAAAGGTCCAGAGCTTATTCAGTCATTTATCTTCTTCTGATATGCCTGAAGAAAAGCAATTTACAATAAAACAGTTAGAAATTTTTGAAAAGAACTCTGCTTATCTGATTGACAAGCTGGGCTACACTCCTATCCGGCACATTCTGAATTCTTCTGGAATAACAAGTTATACGGAACATCAGTATGACATGGTAAGAATAGGGATCGGAATGATCGGAGAATCACCTTGTAGTGAAATACAGAAACAATTACGGTCTGTGGTAAGTTTTAAAACCGTAATTTCACAGATATCAACGGTTGATACCGGCGAATCTGTTGGCTATAGTAGAAAATATAAGCCTGATCATGCAGTAAAGATCGCTACGATTCCTGTCGGCTATGCTGACGGAATCCCAAGACTGATCGGAAACCAGGTTGGAAATGTAGGTGTCAACAAAATATTGGCTCCGATTGTCGGAAACATTTGTATGGACATGATGATGATCAACGTAGACAAGATTCCCGATGTAAAAGAAGGTGATATGGTCACCGTTTTTAATGCAAAACCCAGTTTAAAAGAATTCGCAGGCTACTGCAAAACAATAACTTATGAAGTGTTAACCTCCATTTCGCCCCGGGTGAAACGGATTTATATAAAAGACTAGTTATGAGAAAACTCCTGATCCTTCTCTTCGTATTTCAACTCCTGATGATCCATTCTCAAGTGAAAAAGGATCTGGTTATTCCAAAAAATCCAAAAATCGGTCTTTCCCTTGCCGGTGGTGGTGCCAAAGGTTTTTCACACGTCGGAGTTCTTAAAGTACTGGATTCATTAGGAGTAAAAGTCGATTATATTTCCGGAACGAGTATGGGAGCCATTGTTGGAGGCCTGTACGCTTCGGGATATTCCGGAAAAGAAATAGAAAAGATCGTGATGGACACTGATTTCTATTCTCTTATAATGGATCCTAAATCCAGACAGGAAACTTCTTTTTTTAATAAATCCGTCGATAAATATCTTTTATCCATTCCTTTAAAAAACGGGAAGATATCCCTTCCCTCCTCCATCAGTTCAGGACAGAGAAATGTATACCTGCTTAAGGAACTTTTTAAAAATGTCTCGAATATTGATGATTTTTCTAAACTCCCTATTCCTTTTATGTGTGTTGCAACCAATCTGGAAAGCGGCAATATGGAAATTTTCGAAAAAGGCGATCTTGTACAGTCAATAATGGCCAGTTCTGCCTTTCCTTCTCTGATGGATCCGGTAAAAATTGGCGACAGTATTTACATAGACGGAGCGATGACAGTAAATTATCCTTCAAAGCCATTAAAGGACAAAGGAATCGATATCGTGATCGGTGTGGACCTAAACCAGGATTTATCGAAAAGAGAAGATTTAAACAATATTATATCAATCCTTAATCAGGTTATTGATTTCGGAATTAAAAGAGATACCAGAAAACAATATAAATACACAGATATTAATATCAAGCCGAATCTGAAAGGAATGACTGCCACCAGTTATGATGAGAAGAAAAAAATTCTCGACAGTGGCTATGCGGAAGGTATGAAATACACCGCTGTGTTGGATCAGCTTCCCAAACGAGAGTTTGACCGCCTTAGAGAGCGTGTAAACCCAATATATTCCAATGTGTATAAGATTGACAGCATCTCGCTGGAAGGAGGCCGTATTTATGGTAAAAACTACGTCTTAGGTAAAATGGGCCTACGTCTGCCATCTATGCAAACGTATGGCTCTATCAACAAAAAAATAGATAAATTGGTTGCTACCAATAATTACCGTTTCATCAATTATGATATTATTCCAGAAAATGATGCCAATTATCTTAAGCTTTATGTTACAGAGGATGAAGCCCGCCATTTTTTAAAAGTTGGACTGCATTATGATGAAGTATTCAAAACTGGTCTTCTTCTGAATTATTCAGGAAAACGTCTTTTATTTAAAAATTCAAACTTGTCCCTTGATGTTATCGTAGGCGATAAACCAAGATATTATCTAAACTATTTTATTGATAACGGATATATCCCGGGCTTCGGTATCTATTCTTCCGGGATGAGCTTTGATCTAAAGAATATTGACAATAATGTCGTGGATAAATGGGAATGGTTCAGGAATGAAGCCTTTATACAGTCTGTATGGAGGGATAAATTTGCAATCGGAGGCGGAATCAGTCATGATTATTTCGGAGCTGAAATAAATGGCGAGCATGAGAGATATATGCGTTTTTTAAATCCTTATGTATTCCTAAAGAGTGACACCCAGAATGACAAAGATTTCTCTTCAAGAGGGATTTACATTAACGCAGAAGGTAAAGTGATAGATCTGTTGAAATCTGAAATTGAAAAAAGAATTATACAGGTTAAAGCAGATATCAGGATTAATGTCCCAATTTCAAAGCAATTTTCCTACCGTCTTAATATTTATGCCGGTATCACAATTGGTGACAATCTCCCAGAATTTTATCAGTACAGACTCGGTGGTATTTTTGAACAGAATATGATCAATTTCAAAAGCTTTGGAGGATTTTATTTTGCTCAGCTTAATACCAATAATTTTGCTCTTATTTCCAATGATCTTCAGTTCAAATTCAATAAAAGCTATTTCTTAAGCGGGAATTTTAGTTTTGCCAATCTTTCGGATGATATTAATTTTGAAGATGCAGTTAAAGTAAATTATAGTTCGGTAGGACTTACTGCTGGGTACAAATCACCGTTTGGACAAATCAAGCTCAATTTTAGCCACTCACTTAAAAACAATCAAAAAGGCATATTCAGTGTTATTTTAGGACACTGGTTTTAATACAATGATACAATTCTTTTACGAAAATTTAGAGGAATCTGTAAATACAGATTATCAAAAATGGCTGGAAGATATTATTCTTTCAGAAGGAAAAAAACTAGGCGAAATCAATTATATTTTCTGCGATGATGAATATCTGCTTAAGATTAATCAGGATTATCTGCAGCATGATTATTATACCGATATCATCACTTTTGATTATGTAAAAGGGAAGACAATAAGCGGAGAGATTTTCGTATCTTTGCAGCGAATTTCAGACAATGCTTCTACCCTATCCAAAGATTATGAAGAAGAATTAAAAAGAGTCTTGGCTCATGGTATCCTTCACCTCGCAGGATACAAGGATAAGACAGAAGCAGAAGAAAAAGAGATGCGGAGAATGGAAGATTTATACCTGGCTAAATTTAAGAAATTAAATTCTTAATAAATTGAAGAATCACTTAAAGAATAATCCGTAAAGTGTTCAATTATAGCCACAATAAAAGCTCACCTGGAGCACATTCTCTAAAAATGTTTCACGTGAAACATTCATAGAAAATAGTAAAATTAAAGGCTTTAAATAAGCAATATAGAAATGATTTCAGAAACATATGATGTAATAGTAGTAGGTGCCGGACACGCAGGTTGTGAAGCTGCAGCTGCGGCCGCAAACCTTGGTTCCAAGACCCTGCTTGTTACAATGAATATGCAGACCATCGGACAGATGAGCTGCAACCCGGCCATGGGAGGAATCGCAAAAGGACAGATCGTAAGAGAAATTGATGCTATGGGAGGATATTCCGGAATTGTAGCAGATAAATCCGCAATTCAGTTCAAAATGCTAAACCTTTCCAAAGGACCAGCGATGTGGTCTCCAAGAACCCAAAATGACAGAATGCTTTTTGCAGAAGAGTGGAGATTGGCATTAGAAAATACACCCAATCTTGATTTTTTTCAGGATATGGTAAAACAGCTTATTGTAGAAAATAATAAGGTAACCGGAGTTATTACTTCTTTAGGAATTGAGATAAAAAGTAAATCTGTAGTTCTTACCAACGGAACATTCCTTAACGGATTGATTCACGTTGGAGACAAACAATTAGGCGGTGGAAGAATGGGCGAACCTAGAGCATTCGGAATTACCGAGCAATTGGTAAGCTTAGGTTTCGAAGCAGGTAGAATGAAAACAGGTACTCCTCCCCGTGTAGACGGAAGAAGTCTGGACTATTCTAAAATGGAAGAACAGAAAGGAGATGAAAATCCTCAGAAATTCAGCTATACAGATACTCCGAAACTAACAAAGCAATTAAGCTGTCATATCGTTTATACTAATGAAACGGTTCATGATATTTTGCGCGAAGGTTTCGACAGAAGCCCAATGTTTAATGGTACAATTCAAAGTTTAGGCCCAAGATATTGCCCAAGTATAGAAGATAAAATCAACCGTTTTGCTGAAAGAACACGACACCAGCTTTTCGTAGAACCGGAAGGATGGAAAACTGTTGAGATCTACGTGAACGGATTCAGTTCTTCTCTTCCGGAGGATGTACAAATCAAGGCGATGAAGCATATTCCTGGATTTGAAAATGTAAAAGTATTCCGCCCAGGCTATGCTATTGAGTATGACTACTTCCCTCCTACCCAATTAAAGCATACTTTAGAAACAAAACTAATCGACAATTTATATTTTGCAGGCCAGATCAATGGTACAACTGGATATGAAGAAGCTGCAGGACAAGGTTTAATCGCTGGTATTAATGCCCACAATAAAGTACACGGAAAAGAAGATTTTATTCTGAACAGAGATGAAGCATATATCGGGGTATTAATTGATGATTTAATTACAAAAGGAACTGAAGAGCCTTACAGAATGTTTACTTCCCGTGCAGAATACAGGCTTTTATTAAGACAGGATAATGCTGATATCAGATTGACTGAGAAAGCTTACCATCTAGGTCTTGCTAAAGAGGATAGATTAAGAAAAGTAGAAACTAAAGTAGCTAAGAGTCAGGAACTTGAAGAGTTTTTAAGAGAAACTTCTTTAAAGCCGGGTATTATTAATCCAATATTAGAAACCATTGACAGTAATCCTGTAGATCAGGCTTACAGAGCATCACAGTTTCTTACCAGACCGAATATTACACTGGAAAAACTTGATACTATTGATGTTATCAAAGAATTTTCATCAAAATATGATGATGAAGTAAGAGAACAGGCTGAGATCAATATCAAATACAAAGGTTATATTGAAAAGGAAAAAGAAAATGTAGCGAAACTTAACCGTCTGGAAAATATAAAAATTCCGGAAGATTTTGATTATAAAAGCCTTTCAAGCCTTTCTTCAGAAGCAAAACAGAAAATGTCTAATGTAAGACCGAAAACTATTGCACAGGCAGGCAGAATCAGTGGTGTTTCTCCAGCCGATATAAACGTTTTATTGGTCTATTTAGGACGTTAAAGCAAAAATGTTTCACGTGAAACATTTATAAATTAAAAGCAAAAATTAAGGTATTTATAGCCGTTAAGTTTTCAAGCAGTAAATACCTTATTTTTAAATATCAAGTTATTAATTCAATGAGAATAAAGGATCATTTTCTTTCACAGGAAATATTTGAAATAAAAGAAACAGAAACAAAAGGGGTTTTCAAGACCTCTCCTATTCCATCCAATATTTCAAAATATTACGAAAGCGAAGATTATATTTCCCATCATCAGGATTCAGGCAGTTTTAAAGAAAAGCTTTATAAATTTTTACAGTCTTTTAATCTGCAATACAAAAAAAATATTCTCGCAGACAGAATAAAAAAGGGATCAAAAGTTCTGGATTACGGTTGCGGTGCCGGAGAATTTGTAAAGTATATAGAAAACGATTTTGAAACTTTCGGTTTTGAACCTGATGCTGATGCCAGAAAAGCTGCACTTCATAAAATATCCAAAGCAACGGTAATTGATAATATCAACATTATTCAGGACCACAGTTTAGATGCTATTACATTATGGCACGTTTTTGAACATGTAGAGAACCAGGATGAGATGCTTGAAATTTTTCACAGAAAATTAAAAGGTAAAGGACTTCTCATTATAGCTGTTCCCAACCCTACTTCCTATGATGCAAAACATTACAAAGAATATTGGGCAGCTTATGATGTACCGAGGCATATTTATCATTTCTCCAAAAATGGTATGGAAAATCTAATTTCCAAAAAACCAAACTGGAAAATGAGAAAAATCAAACCTTTAGTCCTTGACTCCTTTTACATCTCCATGTTGAGCGAAAAATACAAAAAATCACCTTTTTTTTGGCTAAAAGCAGTTGTCTATGGAACGATTTCTAACGTAAAGGCGCTTTTTTCGAACGAATTTTCAAGTTTGATATATATTATCGAAAAAAGATAGAAAATCGATTTTTGAGCTATTTCTGAAGGTCAATTTTCACCAATTTCAACAAAAAAACAAAAAACCTGGAGAATATTCCGGGTTTATTTTTTTGATCAAAATATAAATCAAATTAAAAAAAAGTAAATTTAAAAACTACCCTACTCGATTCCTTTAACAAATTAGAAAATGTAAAAGCGGAAGTATATTAATTTATAGCAAGCTGTAAAATTTCTAAAATTATTGATTGAACAATTTCAGGTTAGAAAAATCATCTGCATAAAAAAGATGTTGGAAATAAAAATTGAGCTAACAAATTATTTTCCAAAATTTTGAATGAAGGTTAAAAATTTGATCATGTGAAAAAAAATAACCTTCAAAAAAATATTCGCCAATAGCATATTTTCATCAGAAAATAAATTTTATAAAAAGATGTAGATATCCACATCTTTTTAACAAAATTGGAATTTACCACTGATTTTCGACAATTAGCCTTAACTCACTCTTAATTTAAAAGCAAAACAAAAAAGACCGCCATATCTGACGGTCTCCTATATATAAAAAATAAAATATTATTTATTGATAGCAGCAACTCCAGGAAGTTCCAAACCTTCCAGACTTTCAAGCATCGCTCCTCCACCTGTAGAAACATAGCTCACTTTATCACCATAACCGAACTGCTTCACAAAAGCAACACTGTCACCACCTCCTACTAAAGAGAAAGCTCCTAATTTTGTAGCCTCAGCAATGCTGTCTCCCAAAGCAACTGTTCCGCCCGCAAAGTTTGACATTTCAAAAACTCCGATCGGTCCGTTCCAAAGGATTGTTCTTGAATTCAGCAATACATCATTGAACTGGTCTCTTGATTTATGACCTGCATCAAGTCCCATCCACCCTTCAGGAATTGCATAGATATCTGCTTCTTTTCTTTCGGCATCATTATTAAAAGCTTCCGCAATAATAACATCAGAAGGAAGATATACTTTAACTTTATTTTCCTTGGCTTTTCCTAAAATCTCAAGAGCTAAAGGAAGCTTATCCTCTTCTACCAGCGAGTTCCCTATTTTTCCGCCTAAAGCTTTAATAAAAGTAAACGCCATACCTCCTCCAATAATCAGATTATCGATTGCCGGAAGTATATTTTCTATAATGGTGATTTTAGTTGAAACCTTAGAACCTCCAAGTATCGCAGTTACAGGCTTTTCTCCTTTTCTTAAAACTTTATCAATAGCCTGAAGCTCTTTAGCCATCAATAAACCGAAAAATTTAGTTGATTTAAAATACTGAGCAATAACAGCCGTAGAGGCATGAGCTCTGTGAGCCGTTCCGAAGGCATCATTTACAAAAGCATCACCCAATTGTGAAAGCTTTTCAGCAAATCCTTCATCACCCTTTTCCTCTTCATTATGAAAACGAAGATTTTCCAACAATAAGATCTCTCCGGGCTGAAGCTCAGAAGCAGCTTTTTCAGCCTTTTCTCCGATACATTCGTCCACAAACTTAACCTCCTTTCCAAGAACACTTGAAACTTCATCTACGATATGCTTAAGAGAGAATTCATCCTTCACTTCGCCTTTGGGTCTGCCAAGGTGAGTCATTAAAATTACTGAACCTCCGTCATTAAGAATTTTTTCTACAGTTGGTTTTACAGCTGCGATTCTTGTATTATCTGTCACTTTAAGCTGATCATCCTGCGGAACATTAAAGTCCACTCTTACCAGAGCCTTCTTGTCTTTAAAATTGAAATCATTGATTGTTTTCATAAGTATCGTTGAATTTTCGTTTCACAAATGTAAGCTTTTAAACATTTTCTACGGAACCATTAAAACAAAACTTTTTGAAAACTTTCCCCCAACCCACTCATCCACTAACCAACAATTTTTCTCTCTTTAAAAAAAAGAATAATGTAGTTGTTGTTGAGTATTGTTAGTTTAGGGGATAAGTTTTAACAAAATAATTGGTAACAAATAATTTTTATTCAATTCATATTTAATTCACATTGTAAAATATTGTAAATCTGCTTTTTCACAGACTTACCAACAGATGTGAGTAACTTTCCCACAAACCCGGTATTAGTAATTTTTTTATGGAAAAACTTTGGATTAAGTGAAGAAAAGATTTTGAAAATTGTGGTTAAAATTTTCAAGTACATTTTCCATTACGAAATAAATTCATCTTTAAAAATAGAAAGTTGGAAAAAGTTTTCCACAGTTATTCACATAGCTTTTCACAAATTACTATGGATTAACTAACAGACTTTGTTATTATTCTTACCTTTGTCATGAAATAAAATCTAAAAAGACTTAATACAGGTATTATGAAAAGAAAAATAGCTATTGCTGCAGACCATGCAGGCTATGAATACAAGGAGATTGTTAAGAACTATCTTTCAGAACGATTTGATGTTCAGGATTTTGGCACGTTTTCCACAGACAGTGTGGATTATCCGGACTTTGTTCACCCTGCTGCAACATCAGTTGAAAACGGAGAAAATGAATTGGGAATATTAATCTGCGGAAGCGGAAACGGAGTCCAGATCACAGCGAACAAACACCAGAAGATAAGATGTGCACTTTGCTGGATGCCGGAAATCGCAATACTGGCAAGACAGCATAATGATGCTAATATGATCTCTATGCCTGCAAGATTTATCTCTAAGGAAGTGGCTATAGAAATTGCTGAGAAATTTCTTTCCACAGATTTTGAAGGTGGAAGACACCAGAACAGAGTTGATAAAATTGCTGTCTGCTAAAATATAAAGGCCTGTAAATCAAATTGCAGGCCTTATTTATTTTTTATTTTGTATCTTTGCAGCAGTTAATAGAAATTACCATTCTATTATTTCCATACCAAACCTGAAATACTTAAAGATATTTATTCAAAGGTTTTTCTCCCCTCTTCTCCATATTTGTAGTAATTTTAACAGACTAAAGTTTCCATTATAAGTAAATTGGAAGGAAAATTGATGCTGTTGAATTAATAAGAAAATATAAAAACAGTATCCATAAAGAGGTAATAATTCCTGAAAGTGATTTTATTGAAATGTCTCTTGATATGGAGGAAAAAAATAATAAATAGAAAGTTTTAATTCGTAATCTTATTTATTATTTTGAATTTAAAAACTCTACAGTTCAGAGATTTCAAAAACGGATTATTACAATAACAACAATTAAATAACATTAAAAATGCCAAGAAAAGGTAAATATATAAGCCATAAAAACGAACAGAAACTCATAGAGATCGGAAGACTGATCCTGCGTTTCATGAATACCAATTCATCGAAGATCTATAATTATAAGCAGATCGCAGACGGAATAGAGTATAAAAATCCCCGCCAGAGAGAGCTGGTGATCCAGGCCCTTCACAAACTTCAGGGTTCAGAAAAGATCAAAGAAGTGGAGAAAGGAAAATATATCATTAACCTGAAAATTGAGGGAACCCTGACAGGGACCATTGATTTCAACCAGTCCGGCAATGCTTACGTTAGTGTAGAAGGAATAGAAGATGATATCTTTATTCACTCTAAGAATGTAAAAGATGCACTACAGGGAGATAAAGTCCTGATTGTAACCTATCATTTCAAAGGAAAAAAACTGGAAGGTTCCGTACTGGAAGTGTTGGAAAGAACAAGAACAGAATTTGTAGGGACATTCCAGCTGGTTGCCCATAAAGATTTTGGATTTGTAGTTTGTGATAAAAAAACAATCAATACCGATATTTTTATTCCTAAAACTAAATTCGGAGGAGCAGAAAACGGCGATAAAGTTGTTGTAAAAATGACAGATTGGAAGCCTGGTGATAAAAATCCTGAGGGAGAAATTATTCAGGTGCTGGGAGCTCCCGGTGAGCACGAAACAGAGATCCACTCTATTCTTGCAGAATACGGCCTTCCTTATGAATTTCCACAGGAGGTTGAGCTTGATGCGGATAAAATTGACAGAAGAATCACCGATGAAGAAGCTGCAAAGCGTTGGGATATGCGTAATATCTGTACGTTCACCATTGACCCTAAAGATGCAAAAGACTTTGATGATGCTCTTTCGATCAGGAAGCTGGAAAATGGTAACTGGGAAATTGGTGTACACATTGCCGATGTTTCTCATTATGTGGTTCCGGGAACGATCCTGGATGATGAAGCTTATAACAGAGCGACTTCGGTATACCTTGTAGACCGTGTAGTTCCGATGCTTCCGGAAGTTCTAAGTAACGATGTATGTTCACTTCGCCCTAATGAAGATAAATATACCTTCTCAGCAGTTTTCGAGCTGAATGATAAAGCGGAGATCCAGAAACAATGGTTCGGAAGAACAGTGATTCATTCAGACAGAAGATTTACTTACGAAGAAGCTCAGGAACGTATCGAAACAGGCCAGGGAGACCTTGCAGAGGAAGTTAATACCCTTGACAGATTGGCTAAAATTATGCGTGATGAACGTGTCAGAAACGGAGCAATTACATTTGACAGAAGTGAAGTAAGATTCAATCTGGATGAAAATAACTCGCCGATCGGGGTATACTTTAAAATAAGTAAGGATTCCAATCACCTGATCGAAGAATTTATGCTTTTAGCTAATAAAAAGGTGTCTGAATTTGTTTCATTGAACAATAAAGGTGGTGTAACCAATAATACTTTTATTTACAGGGTCCACGATGATCCAAACCCTGCAAAACTGGAAGCATTAAGAGATTTTGTATCTACTTTCGGATATAAAATAAACCTTGACAATACCAAAAAAGTTGCAGAATCTTTAAACAAGCTTCTTTCTGATGTCAAAGGAAAAGGAGAAGAAAATATGATTGAAACGCTGGCCATGAGAAGTATGAGCAAGGCTATATATTCTACAGAACCTATCGGCCATTACGGTTTAGGTTTCGAATATTACAGCCACTTTACCTCTCCTATCCGACGTTATCCTGACCTTCTTGCCCACCGCCTTTTACAGCACTATCTTGACGGAGGAAAATCTCCAAGCAAGCAGGAGTTGGAAGACAAAGCAAAACACTGCAGTTCTATGGAAAGACTGGCTGCTGACGCAGAAAGAGATTCCATCAAGTTCATGCAGGTGAAGTTTATGGAAAAACACCTTGGAGAAACATTTACAGGAGTTATTTCAGGTGTTGCAGAATTCGGCTTCTGGGTTGAAATCCCTGAAAATGGTGCCGAAGGTTTGATCAAATTAAGAGACCTTGTAGATGATTCATATTCATATGATGCAAAGACCCATGCCGTATATGGTAACAGAACGGGTAAAAAATATCAGTTAGGAGACCAGGTCCAAATCAAAGTAGTAAAAGCAAACCTTATTCAAAAGCAGTTAGACTTTAAGATTGTTGATTAATTAAATCATAAAGTATAACTTTGTATTAATGGGATGAAATCTTTTTCATTTAAAATACTATTGAATGTTTGAACTTGTACTATCTGCTATTATCCTAGGATTTATGCTGAGCCTGGTTTTTATAGGACCTATTTTTTTCCTTTTAATTGAAACCAGCTTTACCAGAGGGCCAAGACATGCTTTGGCACTGGACCTCGGAGTTATTACGGCAGATTTATTATGCATTGTTGCTGCGTATTATGCAAGTGCGGATATTGTTACTCTAATAGATAAACATCCCGGATTTTACAGGATTACTTCTATACTTATTTTTGTATATGGGATCGTCATGATGGTCACCAGGACCAAAATGCATATGCCGGGTGAAGAAAGAATCATTGGACAAAACTATTTCAAAACGTTTTTCAATGGTTTTTTCTTTAATCTTTTAAATGTGGGGGTTATTCTTTTCTGGCTGGTTACCGTAATCTCTGTAAGGAATCAATATCCTGATACCAGCAGTTTTATACTCTATGTGAGTATCGTCATCGGCACCTATTTGTGTATCGACCTGGCCAAAATATTCTTAGCAAAACAATTTCACGATAAACTTACCCAGAAGCTTGCCAACCAGATCAGAAGAATCGTTGGCGGGATTCTTATTGTTTTCAGTTTCTTCATCTTTCTACAGAGCTTTAAGAAATTTAATCAGTTCGACAGGCGTTTAGAAGAAGCTGAGAAAAAAGAAATCAAGTATCAAAAAACAGAATGAAAAAAATAATATTTCCCAGAGCCCTTAAAAAAGGTTCTAAAATAGCTGTTATTTCCCCTGCCGGAGCTGTAGATGTTTCTCAGCTTGAAAAAGGAATAGAAATGATTAAAAACAAAGGTTTTGAGCCTGTTCTTGGTGAGCACCTTTATACTAAATATTCAAATGGATATAATTACGCCGGGACAGAACAGGAAAGAATTAAAGACATCAACTGGGCTTTGAATGATAAAGATGTTTCAGCAATTTGGGCTTCAAGGGGCGGTTATGGCTGCCAGCATCTGGTTCAGCATTTAAAGCTTAAAAATTTTACAGAAAACCCGAAATGGTATATAGGGTATTCCGACAATACCGTTATTCAAAGCTATTTATTGAAAAAAGGTTTTGCGTCTATCCACGGACAAACCATTAAGACGTCAAGCTTTGGAGTAACAGATGAAAGTTATGATCTGGTTTTTGATATTTTAAAAGGAAAAACCCCTAAATATGCTTTAAAATCTCATAAGTTCAATAAAGCAGGTAATATTGAAGGGGAATTGGTTGGAGGTAATTTAGCTCTTATCTATGCCCTTCTGGGGACAAAATATTCCTTTGATTTCAAGGATAAGATTTTATTCATTGAAGATATCGGGGAAAACTTTTATGCCCTGGACAGAATGATCATGACCCTTGAATTAGCCGGAGTTTTCAATAAAATAAAAGGATTGATCGTTGGCGGGATGACCAATATGGGAGATGAAAAAGAGAATAAAAGCTACGAAAAAAGCTTTGATGAATTTGCCTATAAACTGATCTCTGACAGAATTTCAAAATATAAATTCCCAACTGTTTTCGGATTTCCTAATGGACATATTAAAGATAACAGACCTTTAATCATTGGAGGGAAAGTTAATATGAAGGTCGGAGATAAGGTTAAGATTGAGTTTTAATTAATATCACTGATATTTTCATTTTCAAACTCTCAAACTCAAAAGATGGCAAATCATAATGATTTTGGTAAAATAGCAGAAGACCTTGCAGCTGAATATCTGCAGAAGAACGGCTATAGGATTGTTACGAGAAATTTTCGTTTTCAGAAAGCAGAGATCGACATCATTGCTGAAAAAGAAAATCTGATTATCATTGTTGAAGTAAAAGCACGTTCCACAGATGCTTTTATGCTGCCCCAGGAAGCGGTTACGAAAACAAAAATTAAGTCTATAGTTACGGCCGCTAACCATTATCTTGAAGAATTTAAAAGGAACAATGAAGTGAGATTTGATATTATTTCTGTCCTTCCTGATGAAAAAAAGAAACTCACAATTGAACATATAACCGATGCTTTTGAAGCATTTGATGCCAACTAAAAAGTATAAAGTACTAAGTACTTTGTACAATTATACATTTTACAATACAATGAAAACAATACTCATCACCGGAGCCACTTCCGGAATAGGAAAATCCACTGCAGAACTTTTGGCCAGACAGGGAAACAGAGTTATTATCTGCGGAAGAAGAAATGAAGTTTTAGAAACCCTGAAGACCGAACTTTCTCTTTATACTGAAATACTTAGTTTAAAATTTGATGTAAGCAATCTTGAAGAGGTTGAACAAGCAATAAGTTCCCTGCCGGAAGATTGGAAAACTATTGATGTTCTTATCAATAATGCCGGAAATGCACACGGTTTAGATCCTCTTTCTGCCGGAAAGACAGATGATTGGGATTCTATGATTGATGGGAATGTAAAAGGACTTTTATATGTTTCCAAAATGATTATTCCTTCCATGAAAGACCGTAATTCAGGACATATTGTAAATATTAGTTCAGTGGCAGCAAAGCAGACTTATGCCAACGGAGCTGTTTATTGTGCAACTAAAAAAGCAGTTGATGTAATTTCCGAAGGAATGCGTCTGGAACTTACTGAATTTGGCATTAAAGTGACCAATATTCAGCCGGGTGCTGTAGAGACAGACTTTTCTCTCGTAAGATTCAAAGGGGACAGTGAAAGAGCTTCTACTGTATATGCCGGCTATGAAGCTTTAAAAGCTGAAGATATCGCTGATGCTATTGCTTACTGTGTCAATGCTCCAAAACATGTTATGGTTTCAGATATGACCATTTATCCAAGTGCGCAGAGTGAGCCGAGAACGATATACAGAAAATAGTTAAAATAAAGACATAAATTTGCAGAATATTCGGAAGCAATATTGCCTTTCGTAATTTTGCCATCAGCTTAAAATAAAAGAGATGAAAATTTTATATCTGGAAACCTCTTCTAAGAACTGCTCTGTAGCTGTTTCAGACAATGAAAAGCTTCTATGCCTGTGCGAAGAAGTTTCCGAAAACTATAAACAGTCTGAAAGTCTCCATACCTTTGTAGAATGGGCACTGGAAGGTGCGGGACTTAAGATGAAAGATATCCAAGCCGTTTCATTAGGAAAAGGGCCTGGTTCCTATACCGGATTAAGAATTGGGGCCGCTTCCGCAAAAGGTTTCTGCTATGGGCTGAAAATTCCCTTAATTGCAGTAAACTCTTTAGAAAGCATGGCAGAGCCTTTTTTAGGCAAAAACTATGATTATATAGTGCCATTGATCGATGCGAGGAGAATGGAGGTTTATACAGCCGTTTATGACGGTGAAACAGGAAAAGAACTTTCATCAACCGAAGCTAAAATTTTGGATGAAGCTTCTTTCGAAGAATTTAAAGATAAAAAAGTGGTTTTTGTAGGAGACGGTGCAAAAAAAGCCAAAGAAATCCTGAATCTTCCGGATGCGGATTTTAAGGATGACATCTACCCTTCTGCACAATATCTGATCAAAAGAACCTTAGAAAAGATTAATCAAAAGGAATTTGAAGATATTGCCTACTTTGAGCCATTCTATCTCAAAGATTTCCATGGAGTGAAGAAAAAGAAATCTTCAGATTCTATACGACCATAAAAAATAAGCAATTATATATAAAAAGCGAAGAGTAAATCTTCGCTTTTTTATTTATTGAGGCATTTCCGGAATACCATCAGGGATTTTTTCTTTATCCTTATCTCTATCTTTTTTCAGTTTCTGTTTAGGCTTTTTTGGCTCTGTATCTGCGTCCTGTACAACCTGCTGAAGCTGGCTGTTTTTATCATTTCCGGCTGGATTCTGAGGAATACCATTATTCATATTCTGTACAGGTTGCGCCGGCATTTGTGGCTGCTGTGGAAGGGAATTTCCTTTATTATCCGTTGCCTGGAAAGAAAGTTCACTTTTCAGATAATTCAGCATTTCCTTTGCTTTTATGCCTTCCGGGGTTTTAGAATAATTCAGGGCGATCTGCTCAAGCTGCAGGATCATTACCTCTTTTCCGCTGGTTTTTCCTGTGTTGAATGCATTCAGTAGGTGGAATTTCGGAACAAGGGCATCCTTAGGATACTTCTGTATCGTCTGATCTATGATATCACGGCTTTCCCCGAACTTTTCGGATTCATAAAGAGCATAAGCCTTTTTGTATTCATTTTCAACATCTTCCGATGACTTTACAAATGAATTGTTCTTGGGATTCCTTGCAAATTCTGCATAAGAAGTATATGGATAGTCGGTCAAAAGGATTTGTTTTGCTCTTTCAGAGGCCTGAGGGTTCTTTTGGTAATTCATTGCAAAGATTTCATAAAGAGCCTGAAGCATTACTTTTTCCTCAGGTTTTACATCAACAAGGTCATATAATGTCTTTGTTGCCAAAGGGGTATTCGTAAAATAATTCTGGTACATTACACCCAAGCCTAAGGAAGCTGTGTCTCTGTCTTTCTTTAGCTGACCCAGTTTTTCCTGATCTGTAGGAATCTGTTCAATATAGTAAGTCGGCTCAAAACGTCTTGGATTAGGTGCCGAAGTCACGCCAAGAGCTTCATTTTTCATGTCTTCAATAGTCGCCATCTTTTTAGAATAACGCCAGTTATCAGCTAAAGCTCTGTCTCCCCAGATCTGCTTAAATGAAGAAGATCCTTTGCTTATTGTTCCTGTATTGCTGAAATAGAAGCCTTTGGTGGTAACCCCAAAATCTTCAAAAGAATTGGCGTTATTGGCAAAAATTGAATTGGCATTGTAATCTCCGGCATCAAAACCTTTGCTTCTTTCAGCACGTATTCTCTCCTGCTCTTCTTTTTCTTCCTTAGCTTTCAGTTTGGCGATATACTTCGAGAAAAAGTCTGTTCTCTGAGAATCACTCATCTTTGCCAAAGAAAGAATACTGTCGTTCTTCTTGATCAGGTAATAGTTTCTGGAGATCTTCTTAATATATTCGGACTGGTCTTTTAAAAGAATTCTGGAAGGCTCATAGGTCATCACCGTAAGTGCTGAATCATAATAGGTTCCGGCGCCAATATAATCGTTTTTTTCGAGATAACTCTTCCCTATTTCGTAATATGTAAGGCCTCTTACCTGTGGATCAGAAACTTTTTCAAACAGAGATTTTTTGAAAAATTCCTGAGCTTCATCTTTTTTTCCGGCTTTGTTGGCCATTAAACCCAAAGCATAGTAAAATTCGTTTTTTCTTGAACCATAAGTTCCTTTCTTGCTGATGCCTTCTAAATAGTTTTTAGCTCCATTATAATCCCCTTTCCCATTGAAGGTTTTAGCGATGGCAATTTGGGATTTTACTTCAAATTCAAAATCATTGGCATATTTATAAGCCTGTGTAAAGCTTTCACGGGCTTTATCATTTTGGCCCAGGTTTTCAGAAACCTGTCCTCTCAGATACGCTATCCTGCTTTTCAGTTTTCTGTCAGAATTCAGCTCAAAAGCCCTGTCCAGTTCAGCTCCGGCTTCCTCCAGCTTTCCTGCATCCAGAAGAGCCTCAGAATGATATATGCTCAGGAGTTTTGTGTAGTTTTTATTAATATCCTCCCCTTTCAGTTTGGCAAAAGTTTCATTCGCTTTATGATAATCTTTGATCTGCGCATAGGCTACCCCCTGATAAATCCTGGCTAAAGGAAGTCTTTTATCATCCTTCATATGCGTAAAAACGTAGTTCAGGGCATCCAGAGCCTGTACGGCTTTGTTCTGGTAGATTCTGGACTGTACAAGAATCATATAAGCATCAAAGATCTTCTTATTCTTTTCTTCTCCGTTTCTGATAACAGAGTACTTGTTGATTGCTTTCTGAGCCTTTGCTTCGGCTATTTCTAAAGTAGTTGCTCCTTTGCTCTGCATCTCATCAGGCATTCCGGGAGTTCCATTTCCCTGCGAACCGGGCATTACAGGCGGCATTCCCGGAGCTCCCCTTTCAGAAGACCTGCTTACTTCAGCCATTTTCATAGAATTTTCAGCAAATGCGGCGGATTGCCCCAGATCACTTCCCAAAGGCTGGTCTTCAAATGTAAGGATAGGAATATAAGGAGCATAAAAATTATCCTTATGTGCCTTGTCTCTGGTCGTAAATTCACTGTTTAACGCATCTTTTGCATTAAAAAGGGTATTATAATATGTGTTAAATCCTTTCATGAATTTTGATCGCTGTTCCGGCTTTTTAGTCTTGGTCGCACAGGAAGCAACGATACACATGATTAAAAGGAATAAAATATTCTTTTTCATTATTCAATATAACTCTCTTATCTGCTTTTTATTATGAGCAGCTGGTGATTTTGTAAAAATAACAAAATTTTGTAATGAATAATATTTATATTTCTTTCAAAATTTTATAAACCAAATGAGTAGGAAGTCCCATGATCGTATAAAAGCTTCCATTCAGATTGCTGATCTTTGCCATGCCCAGCCATTCCTGGATACCATAGCTGCCCGCTTTGTCGAAAGGTTTGTAATTTTGAACGTAATATTCTATTTCATCATTTGTAATTTCATCAAGTTCTACATCCGCAACATCGGTTTCAGTCCATGTCTTATTAACGGATTTTATGGTAATTCCCGTATAAACCTGGTGAGTTTTTCCTGAAAGCAACCGCAGCATATGCTTTGCTTCATTCTCATCTTTGGGTTTTCCAAGAATCTGATTATCTATTGCGACTACAGTATCGGAAGTTAAAAGTACTTCATCGTCAATTAATTCTCTGAACGCTTCTGCTTTTAATTCTGACAGGTAAGCTGCTGCCTTTCCAATTTCAATATCTCCGGGAAGAATTTCCTCACAGTCTATTTTTACAACCTCAAAATCGAAACCTAAGCTTGAAAGCAGTTCTTTTCTTCTTGGTGACTGGGATGCTAAAAGTAATTTCATAAGTTTTTATACAGATTGCGTATTATCATCATGCCAGTTCCCCTGAACCTTCATGACCTGCTCTATTACATCACGTACTGCCCCGCTCCCTCCTTTTTTGGCAGAAATATAATCAGATATTCCCTTTACTTCAGGAACGGCATTCTCAGGACATGCTGCAATAGCAGAATTTTCCATAATGTGGATATCGGGAAGATCATCTCCCATGGTCAGGATCTCCTCATTTTTAAGATCGTATTTCTTTTTAAAATCTTCAAAGTCAACCATTTTATCGTGTGACTTTGGATAATAGTCCTCTATTCCAAGATAATTGATCCTGTGTTTTACCATTTCATCATTTCCGCCAGTAATGACTCCAATTAAATAATTGTTTTTTAATGCTTTAACTACCGCATAACCGTCCAGCACATTCATTACCCTGCACATATTTCCGCCCGGAAGCAGATAGACGCTTCCATCTGTAAAAACTCCGTCTACATCAAATACAAACGCCCTAATATCTTTTAATTTTTCTTTATAGCTCATACATTTTTTGAATAGAATGATTCATTGTTTTATAAATCTTAAGACTTTCGTCTTTTAACAGCTGTTCATGTAATTCCAGTATCTTCACATCATTTCTTACGGCGGGTCCGGTTTGGGCAGCTTTGGGCTCAATATCATGAATTTTCTTTACCGTTTCATCAATCAGAGGCAGAAAATAATTAAATGGAATTTCCTGTGAATCTGAAATTTCCTTTGCCTTCGCGAAAAGATGATTGACAAAATTACAGGCAAAAACTGCAGTAAGGTGGATATATTTTCTTTTTTCGTGGCTGCTTTCCATCACATTCTCTGAAATTTTGGAAGCAATTTCAAAAAGAAACTGTTGATCCTGTTCATTTTCAGTTTCAATAAAGAACGGAATTTTTCCGTAATCCAGCTCTTTCGATTTTGAAAACGTCTGCAAAGGATAGAAACTCGCCTTCCTGTACTCTCCTTTCAGAATTTCTTTGGGAAGAGATCCTGAAGTATGCGCAACCAGACAATCTTTTTTAGTAATAATTTGAGAAACATTTTCTACGGAATTATCGCTTACACAGATGATATACAGGTCTGCATCTTGAAGGTGCTCAGTAGAATAAGGAACGTTCAGCTCCTCAGAAATTTTCTTCAGCTCTTCGCTGTTCCTTCCAAAAACCTGCATTAATGGAATATTTTTCAGGTTAAAAGCCTTTGCCATGTGATAAGCCACATTTCCGGAACCTATAATTACAGTTTGCATCTAACAAAGATAAGATTTTAAAGGAAGACGGAAGCAGAGCTCTGGAAGTTTATAATGCAATATGCGTGTTGCCTATTGTGTAAGGCTTGTGGTGTAATGCTCTGATATTATTTTAAATATTTGGACCGAAAATTGAATAAGTAATTTAACTTTCGGCTATTTTTGTAATCCAAAACAGTGAAAGCATCTTATGAAGATTAAGGACGCGGAAATTATTTCGTTGATGCAGAATCCACGGACCCAGGAAAAAGGCGTCCGTGCCTTGATGGATGCTTATCAAAGCAGATTGTACTGGCACATCAGAAGAATTATTGTGGATGGAGATCTTGCCCAGGATACACTGCAGGAGACTTTTATTAAAGCCTACCAGAATTTTCACCAGTTTAAAAATGACAGCCAGCTGTATACCTGGCTTTATAGAATTGCCACGAATGAAGCATTACAACAGGTCAACAAGTTGAAGAAAATGCAGAAAACGGATGAGGATCCTGAATATTACATGCAGAACCTGGTGGCCGACAATACGGAAGGAGATGCGGAAGAAATACAGCTCCTGCTCCAGAACGCCATACAAAGCCTGCCCGAAAAGCAGAAACTGGTATTTATGATGCGGTATTATGATGATTTACCCTATGAAGAGATATCTAAAATTGTGGATATGTCTGTAGGGACTTTAAAGACCAATTATCATTATGCCAAGCAAAAAATAGAAGAGTATATTAAAGAAAATTACGAGAGATAATTTTTTGAACAAACAAAGATGAAAGAGTTCGACATAGAAAAACTAGAACGTAAGAATATCTACAAAGTTCCGGATCATTTATTTGAAAATATCCAGAATAATGTAATGAGCGAAGTGAAAGCGAATAAAAAAGCACCGGTTTTCAAATTGAACTGGATGTATGCAGCTGCGGCATCGCTGGCTTTAATATTCGGGGCAACATATGTTTTTAACTCTGACAATGATTCGGCGGGAGATGTGTTGAATTCAAAAATATTGGCAGCCAATAATCAGGGGCCAAAAACAGAAAGTGAACGCGCTTATGAAACTCTGAGATCAGATTTAACTTCTATTGAGAATAATAATCAAACAGTTAGTAATCAGGGTGCTAAAACTATTTCATATACTCCTAAAAAGGATATTGAAAACAGAACGGCCTCACAGCCTGTAAAAGCTGCGACTAAAAAAGAAGAAATTAAAATGAATGAATATCTGGATTCGTTTTCAAACTCTGAAATATCAGAGCTGGCAAGCAATTCAACTCAGGACGTTTATTTAGATTTATATAATTAAAGAAAAATGAAAAAGATATTATTTACACTTTTTATTATTTATGGTTTTGGCCTGAATGCCCAGAGTTCAGATTATGACTGGAAAAAAATGAACCCTAAACAAAGAAAAGAGGTAATAAACAATCTTTCTCCTGAAGAGAGAAAAGAACTCCTTAAGAAGTTTAGGAATAATATGGTGTTGGAAAATCTTGAAATTGACGCCAGTGATAAAACAGAATTTACTCAGCTTTACAATGAGTATTTAGATAATCAGAAGCAGATAAAAAGCCAGTTTAATCCTGATTTCAACCCGGAAACATTATCTGATGATGAGGCCAAAGCAAAGCTTCAGCAGAGTTTCGAAGTAGGGCAGAAGTTACTGGATAACAGAAAGAAATACGCTGACAAGATGCAGCAGGTGATTCCTTGCCAAAAAGTATTGAAACTGTTTCAGTCTGAGGGAATGATGAGAGATAAAATGAATGAGAGAAAGCCTCACACCGGACGTAATAATAGCATGGCAAAGCCTAAACAAAACCCATAATAGTTTATTTTTTTAATGTTGGACGGCTCTCACAAATTTTTTTTGTGAGAGCCGTTTAGTGTTTACGAATTACTATTTTTGAGCAAAAAATACATTTTAATGAAAAAAATCTTCTTCTTCTTATCACTTTCTGTGATTTTATCAGCTCAAAAAACTGAAATTATTGAGCTTAATCAGAATATTAAAGATAAAAAAGGACTTACCAGATCATTGACCCTTGTAGATAACCGGACTGATAAAACGATTGGAACCATTATCGGTAAAAAAGAAACAGCAGAAATTAAGTTTGATACTGAAGATCTGAAAAGTCACTTCGAAAACTGGTTTTCACAGGACAATAAAGTAAAAGGAAATAATGATATTACTTTAATTCTGGAAGAGCTAAAATTTTATAATGAACATGACCCGGGACAAAAAGACGCCTTTGGAAAAGCTAAGATTAAGATATCAAGCTTTCTAAAAAGAAATGATAAATATTATTTTATCACCCGCTTTGAGAATGTAATCGTTTCAGATCCGGAAAAGACAGGGAATATGTCTAAGTTTTTGGCCCAGCAAATCTCCGAAGTGTTCTCAGAATTCATCAAAGGCTCATATTCCAATACTGTTTTAGGGGTAATGATTCCTGAAAATGAGTTAATCAATTACAGCGCTTATCTCAATAAAAATTATAAAGCTTTTAACGAATTTCAATTGGTAGATGGTGTTTATAAAAATTTTAAAAGTTTCTATGACCAAAAGCCGGAGCCAGGTTATTCTATCGTTAAAAATAAAAAAGGAAGACTGGTGAACGTGAAGGATAAAGATTTTTCAGTTCCGCTGAGTGAGGTTTTCTGTTATGTAGATTCCGGAAAAGCATACCGGGGAATACCTTCAGGATTTGTAGAAATTGTCAAAGGAAATAAGGGCTTTTATATCATTTCATCAAGAGCGCAACTTTCCGTTCAAAAAATGACAGGAGGAATGATGGTCGGGGCACTTGCCGGAGGTGTAGTGGGAGCGATTGTTGGAGGAGTTCTTGATCCGGGAACATCTCATACAGCAGCAATCACCGGAGCAAAGACAAGGACATCTTCAAAGGTTTATATAGATTCTTTAACAGGCGCTTACATCTTTGAAAAATAAATTTCACTCCGTAAATTAAAGAGAGATAATGTCTCGCTTTTTTTTATCTTTGCAAATTACAACGTTCTTAAATGAAAAACATACGAAATTTTTGCATAATCGCCCATATCGACCACGGTAAAAGTACTTTGGCGGATAGACTATTGGAATATACCAATACTGTTACCCAAAGAGAATTACAGTCTCAAACGCTGGATGATATGGATTTGGAGAAAGAACGCGGGATTACCATCAAGTCTCACGCGATCCAGATGGATTATGAGTATAAAGGAGAAAAATATATCTTAAACCTTATTGATACCCCGGGACACGTAGACTTTTCTTACGAAGTTTCCCGCTCCATTGCTGCCTGCGAAGGTGCGCTTCTTATAGTAGATGCGGCACAGAGTATTCAGGCTCAGACCATCAGTAATCTTTATCTGGCATTAGAAAATGATTTGGAAATTATTCCAATTCTGAATAAAATAGATCTTCCCTCTGCAAACCCTGAGGAAGTTACCGACGAAATTATGGGTCTTTTAGGCTGTAAATATGAAGATGTCCTTAGAGTTTCAGGAAAAACAGGTGAGGGCGTTCATGATTTGCTTGAGCAGATTGTGAATAGAATTCCACCTCCGGTTGGAGATCCGAACGCTCCGTTACAGGCATTAATCTTTGATTCTGTTTACAACCCGTTCAGAGGGATTGAAGCGTATTTCAAAGTGGTAAACGGAAGTATTTCTAAAAATGAGAAAATCAAATTTTTCGCGACAGGAAAAGAATATGGTGCTGATGAAGTAGGAACTTTGAAACTAAAGCAGGTTCCGAAAAAAACAATTGAATGTGGTGACGTAGGCTACATTATTTCCGGGATTAAAGATGCAAGAGAAGTAAAAGTAGGAGATACCATTACCTCTTTTGTGAATCCTGCCGCTGCTGCCATTGATGGTTTTGAAGAAGTAAAGCCAATGGTTTTTGCCGGAATTTATCCTATTGAATCTGAAGATTTTGAAGAATTAAGATTTTCACTTGAAAAATTAAGACTGAATGACGCTTCTCTGGTTTTCGAACCGGAAAGTTCTGCAGCACTTGGTTTTGGTTTCCGTTGCGGATTCTTAGGAATGCTTCACATGGAAATCGTTCAGGAACGTCTTGAGAGAGAATTTGATATGAACGTAATTACTACGGTTCCCAACGTTTCATATCACGGATATTCTAAAAAAGACCCCGAAACCCCAATTCTAATCAACAACCCGTCTGAAATGATTGATCCCAATCTTTTAGATAGAGTTGAAGAACCATATATAAAAGCATCCATCATTACTAAATCTGATTTTGTGGGTGCTGTGATGACGCTTTGTATTGAAAAAAGAGGAGAGATTGTTAACCAAAGTTATTTAACGGCAGACAGGGTAGAATTAACATTCAATATGCCTTTGGCAGAAGTTGTTTTCGACTTTTATGACCGTCTGAAATCTATTTCCAAAGGATACGCGTCATTCGATTATTCTCCAATCGGTATGCGTTCTTCTAAATTGGTTAAAATGGATATTCTGATCAATGGTGATATGGTAGATGCCCTTTCTTCACTGATTCACGACAGTAATGCTTATTACATTGGTAAAAAAATGTGTGAAAAGCTTCGTGAACTTATTCCTAGACAACAGTTTGATATTGCAGTTCAGGCAGCGCTGGGAGCAAAAGTTATTGCCAGGGAAACCATTAAAGCATTAAGAAAAGACGTTACCGCAAAATGTTACGGAGGAGATATTTCCAGAAAACGTAAGCTTCTTGAAAAACAGAAGGAAGGTAAGAAGAAAATGAAGCAGATTGGTAGAGTAGAAGTACCACAATCAGCATTCATGGCTGTATTGAAACTAAACGATTAATATAAAAAGACCGGTAAAAATTACCGGTCTTTTATTTTTTTAGAAATTTCGCTGTTTTTCGGCAAGGTTAGCCTGTATCACCAAAGCTCCGAGGCCAAGAATGACTTCAGCAATTCCCAAAGTTCTTACAAGATTGATCCCGCATACGAGACACTCAGGTTCCGGGAAAGGTTTTTTCCCTACAACAATGATCAAAACTCCTCCTATGATAATAATGACCACGATAAAGGCTCTTAATAATGTTTTCATGATGGTATAAATTTTTATTTTCATACCAAAGTTGAGCATATTTGTCATGAAATTTATAAGGAAAATCACTGTTTCACTGCGGTGATTTCACTTGTTTTATTTCTTTTTGGTGAATTTTATTTCCATGGTTTTATATTCTTTCCCTGTCTTAGAATCAGGACCATACATTTCCATGGTGTGATTGTTGGCATCCGTAAATGTGTAAACCTCTCTGAAATCACAATCTTGTCCAGGTCTTGCCGGATCAGTCATTGTACCTTTAAGTTCAATAGATTTTTTAGAAGGATTCCAGTCTCCTTCAGCATGCATGATTCCCGTTCCCATGTTATCGATCCAGGTACTTACAAACTTTTTCTTAGTGTTATCGTAGCCCATAATACTCATACCTTCAAATGGCATTCCCATAAAGTTTCCTTTAAAAGTGCTGTGCTGATATCTGCCACCGAAGATCATTTTATTGGTACATTCGGATTGGCTGGTGACAGGCTGTGCACCATTTTCCATCCAGCTTGTTGTTGCTCCGGTCCAGTTTCCATCATATAATGCCAATGTTTTGTGCATTTCACCAGGAGTGGCATATTCCATCCAGGCTTTGGTTGCAGTAGCAGAATCTACAGGTTTCCATGTTGTGGAGTCTGTTTTTGTTACATCCTTTTCTGTTGTGGATTTACTTTTCTCACAAGCAGTGAAAAACAAAGCAATTGAGAACACTAACATTAGATTTTTCATAATTATTTAATTTTAAGTGGGTTAATGGAAAATAAAGTTAGTGAATTTTATTATGTGCTCAATTCTTTTTTTGATTCAATTATAAACCTTATTTTTGTGTATTCATAACGCAAACTAGATTATGGGATCTCCAAAAAAAATTCAGGATATTAAAGTGGCTGTTGATGCCGTTATTTTCGGATACTTTGATAAGCAGGATCTTCAGCTTCTCCTGATCAAAAGAAAGATTGATCCTTTTAAGGGTGGCTGGGCACTTCCCGGAGGTCTTGTTCTGGACGATGAAAACCTGGATGATGCAGTGAAAAGAGAACTGCATGAAGAGGCCGGTATAAAGCCCGATTTTCTGGAGCAACTCTATACTTTTGGTAATGTTGGCCGTGATCCGAGAAACAGAGTGGTTTCTGTGGCTTATTTAGGCCTTGTGAATCCTTCTTATCATGAACTCTTTGCAGATTCTGATGCTGAAGACGCCCAATGGTTCAGTGTGAATAAACTTCCGTCGCTTGCTTTCGATCATAAATCTATCATAGATACTGCATTAAAAAGGTTGCGTACCAAGCTCCAGTATCAGCCTATTGGTTTCAATCTTCTTAATGAAGAATTTCCCTTTTCCGATCTTGAAAATCTGTACAGAACCATTGTTGGACGTGAAATAGACCGCAGGAATTTCCGTAAAAAAATCATGAGCTACGGCTTACTGAATGAAACTGATAACGTTAAAAAAGAAGGCAGCGGCAGACCCGGTAAACTTTTTACTTTCAACAAGGAGAAATATGAAGAACTTGAAAAAGAAGGCTTCTATTTTGAGATCAAATAACTTACCCTTCCATACATATCCCTATATAAATTTACATCATAAATCTCTTTTTTCTTGATTAAATAAATTAGACTAATATTTTAGTTTAATGTGTGTTTGTGCTATTCGTGAAATATTAGTGTCATTCGTGTTTCAAATCTAATTTGAAATATTTAATTTTTTTACCTGATAATCAGTATATTAAATATTTAGTGTTAAAATAACGCAAATATATTTTGGTGTATAATGAGATTGTTTTACATTTGTGTAATAATAACGCAATCATGAAATACACCTTACAAAATAATATTGAAAGATTTCAGAAAAAAGAAAGACTTGAATTTCTTTTCTTCTGGGGGCATACGGTAAAAGATGAGATCACAAAGTCTTGTTTCAGTCAATGGTTTCCTATTCAATTTGAAGAAAATGGAATACTCTATAAAACCGCGGAGCACTATATGATGGCCGGAAAGGCAAAGTTATTTGATGATCAGGAGATTTTAGAAAAGATTTTAAGATCTGAAACACCTAACCAGGTCAAAAGCCTAGGAAGAAAAGTCAAAAATTTTGACCCGAAGCTTTGGGACGGGCATAAATATGAAATAGTAAAAAGAGCTAATCTTTTGAAATTTTCCCAAAATTCAAAATTTAAAGATTTCTTATTATCAACTGATGATAAGATTCTGGTAGAGGCAAGTCCTTATGACAGGATCTGGGGAATTGGAATGCTGGAAACTGATCCCAGAGCTAAGAATCCGCTTCTTTGGGATGGAGAAAACCTGCTGGGTTTTGCTTTGATGGAAGTAAGAGACAAGTTAAGAAAATAAACATAATCACTAAACACAAAATAATATCATGAAAAAGACAGAACTTCACCCACAGATATTTCTGATCGAAGATTTCCTGACTTCCAATGACTGTGATGAATATATTGCGATGGCACAGGGAAAAGTATTTGAAGAAGCGAAGATCAATATGAATGGACGCCAGATGATGAGTAAAGGCATCAGGAATAACGACCGGCTGATGATTTTTGATAACGATTTGGCAGAAGATCTTTTCAGAAAAGCAGCAGAATTTCTTCCTCAAGAACATGAAAATTATAAACTTCAAAATTTTAATGAAATGATCAGAGTTTATAAGTATTCTCCTGGACAAAGATTCAAAATGCATCGGGACGGAAGTTACATCCGTAATGAAAATGAAAAAAGCTTTTACACTTTTTTGATCTATCTGAATGATAACTTTGAAGGCGGAGAAACAGAGTTTGAGAATTTATTCACAGTCGCCCCAAAGAAAGGAACTGCACTGTTTTTTTACCATCCTTTGAGACACGAAGGAAAAACGCTCATCAGCGGTCAGAAATATGTTTTAAGAACCGATGTAATGTATTCCAATAAGTAATCATTTGCAAAGGAATATGTATTACTATGTTTTTTCAAATTAGCGTAAAAATAACACAAACAAAATGAAAGACGAACTAAAACCGAGATTCATCAAGTCATTACAGAGAAACAATGACCAGATCAGAGAAGACCGTGCACGCACCATCGGAGCAGATTCCGAATTGATCTACAGGCGCAGGGTAGAAGACATTGAACTGAAAATAAAACGGTTGGAGCGCGAGCAGGAAGGGCTCATCGATATCAGTCCTTTAGACAGGAACAGCCTCACATTTGCAGACTTTCAGCCGGAAGCATTTGTTCAGAAAGATTTAGAATATTCATTAACAATCAGAAATTTAAATATTCAGTTAGAAGTTGCAGTAAAGAGATTCGAATATTTATTTGGCAAAACATTTTAATTATGGGAGGTACAAGATACGACATGGATGCTCGTTTCGACAGAGCAAGAAAAGCAGGTTACGGATCTAAATCCGCTGGTGAAATTTTCACACAGAACGCCAAAAGAATGGCACATGAATCTATGAATCCCAAAGGAGTTTCTTTCAGAGAATCCCGGGATTCCGAAATACACCCTAATTCTGTTCCTATCATTTTGGGATTGGATGTCACCGGAAGCATGGGGCATATTCCCCACGAACTCATTAAAGAAGGACTTCCAAAATTAATGGGTGGGATTATCCAGGGAGGCGTTCCTGATCCGGCACTGTTGTTTTTAGGAATAGGAGATCATGAATATGATAATTACCCTTTACAGGTCGGACAGTTTGAATCTGGAGATGCAGAACTGGATATGTGGCTTACCCGTACTTATATTGAATCCGGTGGTGGCGGAAATGCAGGAGAAAGTTATCTGTTGGCGTGGTACTTTGCCGCTTTCCATACGAGAACCGATGCGTTTGAGAAGAGAAAACAGAAAGGGATTTTGTTTACGGTAGGTGATGAGCCTTGCTTAAAAACGCTTCCGGCATCAGCAATCAGGGAAATTATGGGGACAGGGCAGCAGACTTATATGCATCACGAATTACTGGAAGAAGCGAAAAAGAGATATGAAGTATATCACATCAATGTTTTGCATCCCGATCAGGCCATGAGAGTGGATAGAAGCTGGAAAGAATTATTAGGACAGAACTGTTTATCAATAGCTGATCACAGAGAAATTCCAAATGTCATAAAAGGAGTGATCTGTAACAGGTTTAAAAATGAAACGTTCAGATCAGCAGAAGGAGAAGGATTGGATCATATTCAAATGTTTTAAGTCATGAAAAAGGCACAAATAGTAATAGGTCTGGGTTTTGGTGATGAAGGAAAGGGAATCACTACTGATTTTCTGGCACAGCAAAATCCTGAGTCTGTGGTCATCAGGTTTTCCGGAGGGCAGCAGGCAGCGCATACGGTAATGATTGATGGTAAAAAGCATATTCATTCCAGTTTTGCGAGCGGAGCGCTGCGTGGGCTGCCGTCTTATTTTACGGAGCACTGCACCATTCATCCTGTATTTTTATTCAATGAACGAAAGGAATTAATGGAGAAAAGCGGAAATACAGAACTCCATATTCATCCGCTGGCGAAAGTCACCACTCCGTTTGATGTCTGGCAAAACAGGACCAATGCAATAAATCTCGAACACGGAACCTGTGGAAAAGGCATCGGAGCAACGATGAAAAGGCATGAAAGTCCTTATAAACTATTTGCGGCCGATTTAATAGCTCCAAGATCAATGTTGATCGAAAAATTAAAAGGAATAGCCTATTACTACGGTTTTATGGAGGAAGATCAACTTGAAGAAGCTATGCATGATTTTTTAAACGCGGTAGACGAAATCGATTGGAAAATAGATGATTATACCTATTTGAATTCCTTTGAAACTCTCATTTTTGAAGGCAGTCAGGGAATTCTGCTGGATATGGATCATGGAGTATTTCCCAACGTAACCTATGCCCATACCACTTCAAAAAATGCTTACGAGATTTGTCAAATTTTGAAAATAGAGGATATTGAAATGTTTTATGTGACGAGAAGTTATTCAACCCGTCACGGAAACGGTTGGATGTGCAATGAAAGGGAATTGGCACTGAGAAATAATGAAGAGGAAACATGTGTTTTCAATGATTATCAGAAAGAGCTTCGATTTGGAGATTTAGACTATGATTTGTTGAATTATGCACTTCTTTTGGATAAAGCCTATGTTGCAGCAACCAAAAAGAACCTGATTGTGACGTGTCTTGATCAGATTGATGAACAAATTAAAACAGAAAATTTAAAAGTGAAATTTGATGAAGTCTACGGATCTCATTCTCCGTATTCAAAAGACTTTAAACAAATTTTTTAAACCAAATAATGTTTTTATTTTTAGTGATAAAAGCAGAACTGAATAGAATATAATGATGAAAGAGTTTGAAATAAGAGCAGATTATAACAGAGATACTATAGTGATATACCAGGCATATAACGAAACAATTGCAAAATCTGCCATAATGAATCAGAAGTTTTCTGCTCCTTTTTCATTCAACAGGATGACATGGATCAAGCCTTCCTTTCTGTGGATGATGGAAAGAAGCAATTACGGACAAAAATCCGGACAGGAATGTACTTTAGCCATCCATATTAAGAGAGAGGCCTGGGAAAAAGCATTGAGTAAAGCGGTTTTAACTTCTCCCGAAAAAAGGGTATATCCCAATCCCGGAATCTGGGAAAAAGACTTTGAAAATGCTGAGGTCTATGTGCAGTGGGATCCGGAAAGAAATATTAAAGGGAATAAATTGGAGTACCGTTCTATTCAGGTGGGAATCAGCCGGTATCTGATTGAAGAATTTAATGAAGAATGGATCGTTAAAATAGAAGATTATACGCCTTTGGTAAAAAAGATCTTAAATTTCACCAAATCCGGAGACTATGATAGAGCAAAAAAACTTTTACCCAATGAAAAAGTGTATCCATTGTCAACTGAGCTTGCTCTTACAATAGGGGCAAGTATTTAAAAAATAGTAATATTTTAAATTAAAAGAATGGCAAATAATCAACTCCTTTTTGCTTCGAAATCACTGACCGGAACTTGTATTGGTGATGCTTTTGGAGAACGCTTTTTCGGAGAAGAAAGATTGATGAAAAGATGTATTCATCAAAGAATTTTACCTGAAGGTTCTCTGGATTTTACAGATGATACTATTATGAGTATTGCTGTTTTTAGATCTTTGGAGAAGTTTGAAAAAGTTGATCAGGATTTTGTAGCGGGAGAGTTTGCAAAGAATTATTATCTTGATATTAACAGAGGATATGGGCCTTCAATGCATCAGTATTTCAGAGCGGTGAAAGATGGAGAGTCTTGGAAGGATGTATCTCATTCGAAATTTGAAGGACAAGGTTCCATGGGAAATGGAGGAGCAATGAGAGCGTGTACAATCGGAGCTTATTTTTATAATGATCTAGAAAGGCTTAAAAAGAATGCAGAGTTTTCGTGTGAAGTTACGCATACCAATAAGGAAGCAATAGAAGGAACAAAGGCAATTGCTTTGGCATCAGCCTTTGCGATTCAGGAAAAGCTTGGAATTATTAATTTGAATCAACAAGAATTTATTCATAATATTCAGAATGAGTTGGACGATTCGGATATGAAAAGTAAACTTAATAAGGCACTTTATTTAAGCGGAAATCCAAGTGTTGAGTTGCTGGTAAAAGTTTTAGGAAACGGAATAAAAATGACTGCACAAGATACCGTTCCGATTGTTATCTGGATGCTGTCCAGATACCGAAATAATTTCGAAGAATGTCTTTGGAATATGGTTTCGGTTTTAGGGGACAGAGATACAACATGTGCAATGGTAGGAGGAGTAAGCATTCTATGCAGTGATGAAAAAAATATTCCGGATTGGGTAGAAAATGTAGAAAATTGGAAACAAAGCAGATTTTATGAACATTGAAGTAATAAAAGCAGACATCACAAAAATTCACGCAGATGTTATCGTCAACGCTGCCAATTCATCACTACTCGGCGGCGGCGGAGTAGATGGGGCTATTCATCGTGCTGGTGGAAAGCAGATTCTTGAAGAATGCATCCAGATCAGGGACAGGCAAGGAAAATGCAAGACTGGAGAAGCCGTGGTAACATCAGCGGGAAATCTTCCGGCAAAATATGTCATTCATACCGTAGGGCCTGTCTGGAATGGAGGTGTCGAAAAGATGTCAAAACTTCTTTCAAATTGCTATAAAAACTCTTTACAGCTGGCAGAAAGCCTGGGTATAAAAACCATTGCTTTTCCAAATATCAGTACAGGAGTTTACAGGTTTCCAAAAGAATTGGCTGGAAAAATTGCTGTAGAAGCAGTACAGAATTTTCAGGCAGAGAATATTAAGAAAATTATTTTTGTATGCCTTGATGACGAAAATGAAATGATTTACAAAAAATTATTAGATTAAAACAATGAAAAAACTAACCATATTAAGCGGTGCGGGAATCAGCGCCGAAAGCGGAATAAAAACATTCAGAGATGGAGACGGCCTCTGGGAAAATCATAATATAACAGACGTAGCAAGTCCGGAAGGGTGGCGAAAAGACAGAGAATTGGTGCTGGAATTTTACAACCAGAGAAGAAGACAGCTTCATGAAGTTAAGCCCAACGAAGCCCATCACTTGTTGGCGGAGCTGGAAAAATATTTTAACGTTCAGATTATTACCCAAAATATAGACGATCTGCATGAAAGGGCTGGATCAACCAATATTCTTCACATTCATGGAGAATTGTTCAAGTCTTGCTCGTGTAATAACAAAAACCTAATCTACGAGCAGAAAGGAGATATCCGGATTGGTGATAAAGCAGAAGATGGGGCTCAATTAAGACCATTCATCGTGTGGTTTGGTGAAGATGTTCCTTTGTACAAGACTGCGCAGGAAAAGGTAAAAGAGGCCGATATTTTGGTCGTTATAGGAACCTCTCTGCAGGTGTATCCGGCAGCCGGATTGATCCATGAAATCAAAGATGACTGTCTGCTGGTAGTTATCAATCCTAATGAAACAGGATTCGGATACGGGCAAAGAGCCGTAGTGATTAAAGAATCCGCAACAAGAGGGATGCAGCTGCTGTTTGATAAATTGGTAAACCTTGCCTGATGGAAAATATGGTAAAAGCCGGAATCTTTGGAGTGTGCATCGGTGATGCGCTAGGAGTTCCGGTGGAATTCAGAAGCAGAGAGCAATTAAAACGCTCACCTGTTACAAAAATGAGAGCTTTAGGAACCCATCATCAGCCTGCTGGAACATGGAGTGATGACGGTTCATTAACTTTGTGTCTTGCGGACAGCCTTTGCAAAGGATATGATCTGGAAGATATGGCCCTCAATTTTTTGAAATGGTATAATGCAGAAATCTGGACACCTCATGGAAGGGTTTTTGACATTGGTATTGCAACCTCGCAAGCCATTCATAGAATTGGCAAAGGTATTTCCCCTACTTTATGTGGTGGAAATTCAGAGTTCGATAATGGAAACGGGTCTTTAATGAGGATCATCCCCTTATTATTTTATATCAAAGATTTCCCTATTGAGAAGCGTTTTGATATTACAAAAGAGGTTTCCTCTATCACACACGGTCATATCCGTTCTGCTTTGGCTTGTTTTATTTATTTGGAATTGGCTTTAGAAATTCTGAATGGAAAAGAAAAATGGGAAGCGTACAGAATAATGCAGGAAAAAGTTAGAAATTTTTTGGAACATAATCCTGTTTGTTCCCAAAATGAAATGGATAAATTCCACCGGATTTTAGAATTAAAAGTAGGAGAATATGATCTGGTCCCACTGTATACGTTGCAGGAAGAGGAAATAAGTTCTTCCGGCTATGTTCTTCACAGTCTAGAAGCTTCCCTTTGGTGTTTTCTCAACTCTGAAACTTATTCCGAAGCCGTATTAAAAGCTGTAAATTTAGGAGAAGATACAGACACCACAGGAGCTATCACAGGAGGACTTGCAGGGATTTACTATGGATTTGATAATATTCCGGAGGAATGGGTTGCTGAACTTGTAATAAAAGAAGATATTGAGGTTTTATGTGAAAAGCTTCAGAAAAAATTAATGCCATAAAAAAACTTACACTATGAATGAAATAGAAAACAAAAGGATAAGCAAGTTTCTAAGCCTTATTCTCAGACACCAGCCCGAGACCATTCAGCTGACACTGGATGAAAACGGGTGGGCAGATGTTGATGAACTCATTACAAAAGCTGCAAAAGGAAGAATGCATTTCACTTTTGAAGACCTGGAAGAAGTGGTGGAAACCAATAATAAAAAACGCTTTGCTTTTAATGAAGATAAAACCAGGATCAGGGCCAGCCAGGGACATTCCATTGATATAGATCTCGCCCTAAAATCATTACAGCCACCTGACTTTCTCTATCACGGAACAGCAGAAACCAATATTTCTTGCATTCTCGCAAAAGGAATAGAAAAAAGAAGCCGCCAGCATGTTCATCTAAGCGCAGATAAAGAAACAGCCACAAAAGTGGGAATGCGCCATGGAAAACCTGTGATTCTGACTATAAGAACGAATACCATGCATGAAGACGGAATAGCGTTTTATCTTTCGGCAAACGGAGTGTGGCTGACAGATTTTGTGGATGCCAAATATATTTCAAAGTAAAGATGAGCAGAACATTAGTAATAGGTGACATCCACGGAGGGTTTAAAGCATTGAAACAGGTGTTTGAAAGAGCGGAAGTTACAAAGGAAGATCGGCTTATTTTCCTGGGAGATTATGTTGACGGCTGGAGCGAATCTTCTCAGGTTATCCGTTTCCTCATGGAGTTTTCAGAAAAGCAGGAATGCATCTTCATTAAAGGAAATCACGATGCCTGGTGTGAGGAATGGATGTCCACCGGAGAAAGACAGGATGTATGGTTATTCAACGGAGGAAAAAGTACCGTCGAAAGTTATAATGACTACTCATTGGAAGATCTGGATTTACACCTGGAATTCTTTCAAAGAATGAAAAACTATCATGTAGATGATCAAAACCGGCTGTTTATTCATGCAGGTTATTCTTCTATGCATGGTCCTGAAAAAGAAGTCTATTCCAGCAATTACCGTTGGGACAGAACCTTGTGGGAAACGGCAGTCGCAATGGATAAGAAATTAGCGAAAAATTCAGAGCTTTATCCGAAGAGACTGCTTTTGTACAGTGAAATATTTATAGGTCATACACCGACACTAGATATAGGAATCAGTCATCCTGTCAACAAAGCCAACGTCTGGAATATGGATACCGGAGCAGCTTTCACGGGTTCCCTGTCAATCATGGATGTTAATACCAAAGAATTCTGGCAAAGCGATCCGCTTCCTACTTTATATCCGGATGAAAAAGGCAGAAATAACGATAGTGCAGGAAAGTAAACCTTATGAAAAAGCATCCTAAATTTTCAACATCCACCAACCTTATAGGTTTTTAAAACCTATAAGGTTTCTATTAATAACAGCGCCCCGGCTATTAATTTTTTTTTCTCCCGCAGATCACAAATCTTTTTCTGAAATAACGAATAACCAAACGAAAATCCTTGATTTTCTGGCATCTTAAAACAGCACTAAGATCAAAAGCCCTAGCGTCCTTGTGATAATCCAACATCACAAAACAGACATCAATAAATCCACAATTTCCCTTTCCCACCCAAATCATATTAAGTAATTTTGAAGTTCAAAAACTGCTTCAATGAAACTGAGATACCTCCTGATTTTCCTGACTACATCTTTGCTTTTCGCCCAAAATTCATTTCAAACCCCTTTTGAAAAAGGAAATAAAAACCAAACGGTTACTTATGATGAAATGAATAGCTATTATCAGAACCTGGCTAAAAGTTTCAATACCGTCCAATACCTTAAAAAAGGAGAGGACGATAACGGAAGGCTCATTTATGTGGTGATTTACAATCCCTTTTCCGAAAAAGATGTTGAAAAAATCAGAAAAGATAAAGCCATTATCTTTGTGAACAATGGAATTCACCCGGGCGAACCGGACGGAATAGATGCCACAATGATGCTTATAAGGGATCTCGCAACCAGGAAAGTAAAAGCACCACAGAATTTTATTATAGCAGCTATTTCCGCCTATAACGTCAGTGGAATGCTGAACAGGGGTTCCCATTCCAGGGCCAATCAGAACGGTCCGGAGCAGTATGGTTTCAGGGGAAATGCAAGAAACTATGACCTGAACAGGGATTTCATTAAAGCAGATTCAAAAAATGCCAGGAGTTTTCAGGAAATTTACCAGTGGCTGCAGCCTGATGTTTTTATAGATAACCATGTAAGTAATGGAGCTGATTATCAGTATACTTTTACCTATATTTCAACCTTCAAGGAACGTCTTGGAAACACCTTGGGAAATTACTTTTACAATGACTATCAGGCTAAAAACCTTGAGGATATGAAGAAACTGGGCTATGAAAGCACTCCTTATGTTAATATTCACGGAGATATTCCGGATGAGGGATTTGCTGCTTTTGAAGACTCTCCGAGATATTCTACAGGCTACACATCGCTCTTTAATTCGCTGGGAACAGTTCCTGAAACGCATATGCTGAAGCCTTATGATAAAAGAGTGGATGCGACATACAAATATATGCTCGTGAATCTTCAGAATTTAGACAAGAATTACAGGAAAATAAAACAGCTCCGTCTTGATAATTTGAAGCAGTACAAACCCGGAATGCAGTACGGAATCCGTTGGAAAATAGATTCAACCAGGTTTTCTACAATGGATTTCAAAGGCTACGAGGGAAGGTACAAACCAAGTGATATTTCCGGAAAGCCAAGACTCTATTACGATAGGAATAAACCTTTTACGAAGAAGATCAAACTCTTCATGACAGCCGTTCCTACGGGATATATCACCATTCCTAAATACTATGTAGTTCCACAATCCCAATACCGTGTGATCGAAGAGCTGAAAAGAAATAAAATCCTTATGACTGCTCTTAAAAAAGACAGCACGGCAATGGTTGAAGCTTATAAAATCAAAGACTTTAAAACGGTTAAAAATCCATACGAAGGACATTATCTTCATTTTGATACCAGTGTAGAAACTGCAAAAAGGAATTTGGTTTTTTCAACTGGGGATTATTTAATTCCAACAGATCAGCCTGGTGTAAAATATATCATTGAAACCCTTGAGCCTGAGGCTTTAGACTCATTTTTCAATTGGAATTTTTTTGATGGAATCCTTGCACAGAAAGAATATTATTCCGCCTATATTTTTGAAGACACAGCTTCAGAATTACTAAAGTCAGATAAAAAGCTGAAAGATGCTTTTGAGGCAAAAAAAACATCAGATAAAAAGTTTGCAGACGACGGAGCGGCCCAACTCGACTGGATTTACAGAAATTCTCCTTACTTCGAAGAAAAGACATTCAGACAATATCCGATTTATAGAATCTTATAGACTTTTATATTTTGACTTAAAAAACTGATAATCAGAATCTAATTTACAGGCTTTTCACGCCTGAATAAAGGGTGTTTTTCCTTATAACTTTAGCTCATATTCGGACGAAATTTGCTTTATAAAACCAATAAAAACTATAGTTATGGCAACTAAAAAGCATTTTTTCGTTTCACTGGAAGGAGTAGATCTTTCGGATGAGCAGCTGAAAAACATTGACAGAGGAA
>NZ_QNUH01000002.1 GCF_003385495.1 Chryseobacterium elymi
CAGGTTTCTATTTAATTTAGTAGCGGGAACCGGACTCGAACCGATGACCTTCGGGTTATGAGCCCGACGAGCTACCTACTGCTCCATCCCGCGGTGTATCTTTAGAGTGCTTACCGAAAGCACTTATCTTAGTAGCGGGAACCGGACTCGAACCGATGACCTTCGGGTTATGAGCCCGACGAGCTACCTACTGCTCCATCCCGCGGTGTATCTTTAGAGTGCTTACCGAAAGCACTTAGCTTAGTAGCGGGAACCGGACTCGAACCGATGACCTTCGGGTTATGAGCCCGACGAGCTACCTACTGCTCCATCCCGCGATATTGTGAGTGCAAAGATACGGCTATTTTTTGAAAATCCTAATTTTTCTTTTAAATAAAGGACTTTTATGAAAACTATTTTATTATTTGTATCTTTGTTTTATGGCAAAAATACTGAAAATTTACCCTGATAACCCTCAGGAAAATCTTGTGAATGAGGTTATTAAAACCTTACAAAACGGCGGACTGATTATCTATCCTTCTGATACGATCTATGCTCTGGGATGTAATATTTTTGATATAAAAGCCATGGAAAAGCTGGCCCAACTCAAAAAAATCAAGCTGGAAAAGTCTCAGTTCTCGATTATCTGTAATGATCTGAGTCATCTTTCAGATTTTACAAGACCTATTGACACCTCTGTCTTCAGGTTTCTGAAAAGTCACCTTCCCGGACCTTTTACCTTTATCCTGGATGCCAACAAAAGCCTTCCTTTGGCGTATAAAAATCATAAAACCATTGGTATCCGTGTTCCCGATCATCCGATTCCGCAGCTTATTGTGGAAAAACTGGGTCATCCAATTGCTTCAACCTCTATAAAGGATGACGACGAGATCATTGAATATTCCACAGATCCTGAACTGATCGCTGAAAAGTATGATCATCTGGTAGATATTGTCATTGATTCCGGATATGGTGACAATGTAGCTTCCACTATTGTGGATCTTACCTCAGGAGAACCGGAAATCATCCGCCAGGGAAAAGGAATTATTTAATCAGAAGCAGTCAGCCGATCATTTGGATTATGAGTTTGTATGGTAAATACGCACTGGGAATTCTTTTTACCTTTGTGCTTCTTGCCGCAGCAATGCTTTATGCATTGCCGCTTATTTACTTAATTACAGGTACAAAAGGAATTACATCCGTTAATTTTTTTTATACAAGGATTGTTCTTTGGATAGTTCTTTTTTTTGTTTTTCTTTATAATTTTTTTGTAGAAAAAAATCCTTTCCTGCTATGGAAAGAAAAGAAATATACTGTATCATTCTATACCAGGTCAGTAATCCGTTTATATTTTACCTGTCTTATAGGAACTTCCGTCATTGGTATAATTATCCAGCTTTTGATTCAGGAAGGCATGAGCAGCAAAATGGTTCAGATCTCTTCTGCTTTTAAAAATAATTATCTGCTGATGATCTTTATATGCCTTACTGCCGGAGTGGTAGAAGAACTTCTTATGAGAGGATACATTCAGCCAAGAATTGAAAGAATATACAATAATCAATATTGTGGTATTTTCATTTCCGCCCTATTATTTGGAATTCTACACAGCACTTATGGAACAATCGGACAGGTAGTCGTACCTTTTTTTATCGGAACCGTTTTTGCTATGTTTTATAAACAATATTCAAACATTAAAATTTTAATCATCTGTCATTTCATGTACGACTTTGTGGCTGTGATGATCATGAATTTAATTGATACTAAACATTTATCTGTACTCTAAACATTATGAAAATTATAACTTCTCCAGCGAAACTGATGAACGTTGAGAATTCAACCGACTTATTGAGATCAACCACTCCAAAATTCATCGAAGAGGCTGCATTCATCCAGTCTTATCTGAAGCACAAATCTCCGAAATATCTTTCGGAATTAATGGAAATATCACCTAAGCTGGCCGATGAGAACTGGGAAAGAAACCAGAAATGGAAGGCGAAACCAACGGCAAAAGAGTCTGCTCCTGCTCTATTTGCTTTTACAGGAGAGGTTTACAGAGGGCTGGATGCAAAAACCCTGGATAAAAATGCTGTTGACTATTTACAGAAAAATTACAGGATGCTTTCCGGATTATATGGTCTGCTGAAGCCGTCTGATAAAGTAATGCTTTACAGGTTGGAAATGGGGCGTCATTTTGAATTCGATCAATACAAAAACCTATATGAATTCTGGAGAGAAAAGATCACAGAACAGCTGAACTCCGAAATGAAAAAAGGTGAAATTCTTCTTCACCTGGCCAGCAACGAGTACGGGAAAGTGATTGACAGGAAAAAACTAAACCATAAAGTCATCGATTTTGATTTCTATGAATTAAAAGACGGAAAACTGAAAACTATTGTTGTTTATACCAAGCATGCAAGAGGTCTTATGGTAAAGTTCTGTGCGGAAACTAACGCCAAAACCCTGAATGACGTAAAGGCATTCAATTATGAGGGTTACCTGATTGATGAAGAAAAATCTACGGACACTAAACTGGTTTTCACAAGATAAATGACGATATCAGCATTCAAAAAATATTTTAAAACTGAGCTTTCCGAGCTTTATAACGATTCGGAAAGTACCTTTTTATGCAGTGTTTTTATACAGAAAATTACAGGCTTTGACTCGTTTCAGCAGAGAAGACTTTCGGATCAGGAACTTCTCATTGATGATGAAAAGCAGCTTATCCAGGCTGTTTCCGACTTAAAAACCGGAAGACCTTATCAACAAATCCTTGGAGAAACCGAGTTTTATGGCATGCCTTTTTTTGTGGATGAGCATGTCCTTATCCCGCGTCCTGAAACTGAGGAACTGCTTGAGATGGCAATTCATACCATTCAAAGTTCAGAATTAAATGTTCAGGGTTTAAAGATTCTGGATATCGGAACCGGAAGCGGTATAATTCCATTGGTTTTAAAAAAACATTTTCCCGGAGCGAAAATTACGTCCATTGATTTATCGGAAAAAGCATTGAAAACGGCTAAGCGAAATGCAGAACATCATCAGCTGGAAATCAACTTTATTCATGCAGATTATCTGAGCTTTGAATTAACGGAAAGTTATGATATTATTATTTCCAATCCTCCTTATATAGGAATTGAAGAAGAAACCGAGATCGCTGATTCTGTCAAGGAATTTGAACCCAAAATGGCCCTCTTCTCTCCTGTTAAAGATGCTTTGATCTTCTACAGGAAAATCGCAGAAGATGCCAAACAATACCTGAAAGACAATGGTTTTTTATTTTTGGAAATCAATCAGAAACTTGGACCCGAAACCCTTGAATTGTATACCGGATATTTTTCTGAAGTTCAACTGATCAAAGATTTATCTGAAAATGACCGCTTTATTGTTGGAAAGAAATAAAATTAAATTATGGAAATTATCGCACATTCTGTCAATGAAACTAAAATAGCCGAAATTATTTCCGCTGACATCATTATCCAGTCTGCTCAGGACGGACTGGATCTTCTTGGAAATATTTATTATCAGGGTTTCGATAAGCTGATTATTTATGAGAAGAATCTCACTCCTGAATTCTTTGATCTGAAAACAAAAATAGCAGGTGATATTCTACAAAAATTCTCTAATTACCGCATGAGCCTTGCCATTGTAGGGGATTTTGAAAAGTATCAAAGCAAAAGCATCAGAGATTTCATTTTCGAAAGCAATAAAACAAAACATATTAATTTCACTGAAACACTTGAAAATGCTTTGGAAAGGCTGGGAAACTGACAATTATTTTAAAAAATATCCATCTGCTCTTTTATAAACCTAAAAACAACACGGATCTGTGGGAATATTTTTAACGCAAAGGTTTACCGTTAGTGTTTATTAAAGAAAGCAAAGATGTGATTAACAATTTGATCTGATGAAGCAGATGGATGAACAGAACAGTATATATTCTAGTTAATTTTTCTTTCTACCTGTTTCAGATTCATATTTTTCCTTTCAAAAAAATGGATTGCATCTTTAACTGCCTTATCAACAGTCTGATACCTGACTTCCAAATCTTCTGAAGATTTCCTATTGGAGTAATAATTATTGATTCTTAAAGCTTTCATATTAGGAGAACTCAGGCTGGTCTTTATCTTCAGTTTTCTCAGTACATCTCCTATTATTCCGAGCACCACAAGTCCTGAGTTTGGAATTGGGATCATAACAGGAGCCTGTTTTGTGATAGTATTCACTTTTCTGAAAAACTCTTTGTAAGTCAGATTTTCATTAGCCAGCAGGTATTTTTCGCCATTTTTACCATTTTCAATTGCTTTTATAATTCCTTCCGCCACGTCTTCGGCATGCACAAAGTTTTTCCCGCCTTTTGGATAAAATACAAACTTCTTTTTCCATGCCCAAAAGATAATTTTGCCCGAACTCGGCTTATGGTCGTAAGCCCCGATCATAAAAGTAGGGTTTACAATCATCACTTTTGTTTCCCTGTTCTGTCGCAAAAGGTAATTCTCTGTTTCCAGTTTGCTTTGGGCATAGTATGAACAGGTAAAAGGATACAGTTGCGGAGCTTTTTCATTTCCCAAGGCAACAGGATTTCCATAGCCTAAAGTATTGGCCGTACTCACGAACAAAAATTTTCCTGCTCTGGCTGATACAGTTTGAGCAAACAGATGAACTACAGCATCATAATTCGTCTTTTTATAATCTTTATAATGCAGCAGAGCCTGGCTGGTTTCCGCAGCAATATGAATCACGGCATCTACCCCATGCAGATGCTCTGAAATATCCGAAAAGAGATCCCCTTCTATCAATCTGAGATTTTCATTTTCTTCGCCCATCCAACTGCTTTTCTTGCGCACCAGAGCAGTAACATAATAATCATACTGTAATAATTTAATAATGGTATTAGTCCCCAGAAGCCCTGTGGCTCCGGTCACGAAAACTTTTTTCATGCTTCTATTTCTTTTTTAATGGCACTGGTCATCAGAGGCAGTTTAATCCATATCGGCAGGATCATCATGATCAGCCAGCTTATGGGATTCACCATAATAACGGAATCTTTTTTGAAAAGTTGTCTGATGCAGTAAGCTGCCACTTTGTTCGGATCCAGGAGGGTAAGCTTTCCTAAAACACCCTGCTTTTCAATTCGTTTGCAGACATCGATATTGGTTTTCATCGCTCCGGGGTTCACAACGCTTACAAAAACATTAGTGTCCTTCAGTTCTTCATGAAGTCCTCTTGAAAATGAATGGATAAAGGTTTTGGAAGCCGGATATACCGTTTTGAAACCTATGGGTGAAAAAGCAGCCATACTTGATACATTCAGAATATAGGCTTTGGGCTGTCTTAGCAGATTGGGCAGCAGCTGATGGGTGATGAGTGAAGTGGCGGCTACATTGACCTGTAAAATGGTATTAATATAAGATGGCGATGCATCTACAAATTTCTTCGTGCCTCCAAGCCCGGCATTATTGATCAGGATATGAATTTCAAAAGACCGGTTCAGCCATTCGGTAAGTTTCAATACATTTTCATTCACCGAAAGATCTGTTTCATAATAGGGCGCCCGGATCTTATAAGTCTCTTCAAGCTGTTGGGACAGTTCTTCAAGCTGCTGACCCGGAAGGCTTACCAGAACAACATTGATATTCTTGCTGGCCAGATTTTCTGCAAATGCTTTTCCCAAACCCTGACTTGCACCCGTTATTACAGCATATGATTCTTTGATATCCATAAAACAATTTTATGATACAAAGCTACCCTGAAAAGTATCTTTGAATGTTCAGGATTATCTGAGTGAACCTATTTTAAAATTAAAAACAAATTTACACAATATACTGAAAAGCAAATAATTAATTAAATTAGAACGTTAAAATTTATAAACCTGAACCATTTTTATACTCGGAAGGAGTCTGATCTGTCAGCTTTTTAAAAGTGGTATTAAAAGAAGTTTTGGAATTGAATCCGGATTCGTAGGCGGTTCCTAAAATTGACAGTTTGCTCTGAGGGTCTTTAAGAAGTTTCTTGGCATACTCAATTCTGTATTCATTTACATATTGGAAAAAGTTCTTTTTAAATCCGGTATTAATCACATACGACAGATGGTGTGTAGAAATAGACAACAGTTCGGAAAGCCGGATCAGGTTCAGCTCGCTGTCCAGATAGGGCTTTTGCTTATCCATGATTTCTTCCAGCTGACTTTTGATTTTCAGCAGTTCTTCATCGGGGAGCAGCTTTTTCTTTACTTCTTCTGTCAGGGGATCTTCATCAATAGAAATCAATTCATCACGCTGCTTTTCTTCCAGGGGATAAATTTCTTTTTGTTTTAAAGAATAGTATCCAACAAAATAAATAACCAGCAGAAAAGCTCCGTTAATGAAAAAATTCAGGGCAGTGGAATCATAGAATAAATGATAAACTACGTAGACAATGTTGATGATGAAAATAATAACGGCAATATATTCCAGCCAGTTCAGATTAATACCTTCCGTATTCGCTGAAAACTGCTGGATCCTTTTTTTGTGCTTCCGGATAGTGAAATAGGAAAGACTGGTATAAAATAAGGTCTGAAAAAGAATTAAGCCGATAAAAACAAAATAAAAAACAGTATGATCATCAAATCCACCCAAACGCTGTAACAGAATATTGATCCAAAAAATAACAGGCAGAATAAGGTATTTCAGGTCTGAAATTTTAAATTTAAATGCAGGATTGGTGTAAAATAACACACTGAAATAGAACATAATGGGCGTCAGAAACTGGATCATCTGGACGGAAATGATGGAATGCACCTCTACCGGAACACCGTTCACTAAAGTAAGGATCTCATCCAGCCAGAAACTTGACCATAGAAAAAGAAATATCCCAAACCAGAAGTTGGCCTTCCTGTTTACCCGCAGCGGATTGGAGAGTTTCAGTAAAGAAAGCAAAACCAATGAACCATAGATTAATACAACGATGAAGTGGTTTAATTCTGATGTGTTCATTGGTCTTGATATTTTGATTAAATATAAATCTTTTATCCTATTCTCTTCCTGACGAAAATTTCGTAGCCCAGATAGATCAGCGGAAGTGACATAGCTCCTAAATAGAGAACATTGCTCATAGCTTGTTGGGGATGAAGTGCAATAGAATAGACAAGTCCAAAGAATGCACCCCCTAAATGAGCAGCATGTCCTAGATTATCCCATTGTTTAGGATTCAACATCATATAGACAGAATATCCAAAATACAGTGTTCCAAATAACCATCCGGGTAAGAAATTGACACTAATCTCATTGGGAGCCATTGCAATAGAAGCAAAAATAATTCCTGAAACAGCTCCAGATGCTCCGATAGCGGAGTACCATGGCTGCTTTTTATAAATCATCAGACTGAATAAATTTCCAAGAATCATTGATCCAAAATAAATAATCACAAAGCCTATATTTCCAAAAAATGAAGTCACAACACCCTGAAAGAAATATAAAGAAAGCATATTGAAAAATAAATGCATAAAATCTGCATGTAAAAATGCTGAACTGATAAGCCTTACATATTCTTTACGGTTGGTAATTGCGCCTACATTAAATTTATATTTCTCAAATAAAGCCGTATTATTTAACCCAAAGTAGCTAATAATACATGTAACCGCCATAATAACTAGAACAATTGTACTCATAATTTTAATTCTTAATTTTCTGGTTCTCCGTTTTCAAACAGATCCCCGATGACAGTCCGGTCATCATCTACAATACCGTCACCTGTTTCCGGTTCCTCGTAAACTTCCGGTTCTTCTTCTACAGGCTCAGGAATACTGATATTGATTGTTTTTACTTTAAATTTTGTGAACTGGTTTCCAATTGCCTTTATTCCTTTTACGGCAATGAACTCGTCAATCTGTATGTTTTCCGGGTCACGGTCTTTGCCTTTATCTTTAGCAAAAATGATTTCTGCTGAGGCACCGTCTGCTACGATTACATTTTCAATAAATGATTTCGGGTGTTCAGAGGGCATAAAGGTCTGTATATTAGCTGTATTTTCCAGAAGGAATCTCTTGATAAAATACATTTCCTTTTCTCCGTCGTAGTAAATGCAGGTTACCGGCTGTTGCGGCTTCCATTTTTCCAGCACCAGATATTCATCATCGAAACGGTTTCCAAGGTCGAAAGACACCAGCTTCACCTCGCCATTGGTATTGATTGTCAGAATTTTATCATCTCCTTTAAAACTACCTAAAAGAGTCCCTCTCGCATCGGCATTCAGTCTTCTTACCGTATCATCAAACCAGATTTTTCTGGGAGCCAGCGTAGAAACGCCTTCTTCCTTCAAATCCACCTTTTTCACGGAATATTTGGTCACCAGATTTCCTTTAGAATCTCTTCCTTTGATAGCAAGTTCAGAGAAATCAATTTCCATTTTATTTTTTCTGATTCTTGGATTTGGTTTTAAAAGGACGGTTACTGTTTCCGCTTCCCCGTTAGGATTGGCCGAGAAATACAGGGTTTCGGAACCTTTTTTATCAGAAGCCAGCGGATAATCCGTATTCCTTGTCACCGCCGTTACAGAAAAACGTTTCATATAATAGGGTCCATCCCTGCCTTCACGGTAGATCATATTGTAGACTGTTCTTTTATCGTTTTTCTTCCATATGGCAACATGCAGGATATCTTTTCCTACGAATGTTTTGGCATCCACCTTTACAACCTTCATCGTTCCGTCTTTTCTGAATATGATGATATCATCAATATCCGAACAGTCAAAAAGGTACTGGTCTTTTTTCAGTGAAGTCCCTATAAATCCTTCTTCAAAATTGGCATAGAACTTTTCATTGGCTACTGCTACTTTTGTGGCATCAATAGTATCAAAAATCCTAAGCTCTGTTTTTCTCTGCTTATCTTTTCCGTATTTCTTCTGAATATTTAAATAATACTCAATGGCATAAGCGATCAGGTTGGCAAGGTGATGTTTTACCTGCTCTATTTTGCCTTCAAGGGCAGCTATATTTTCTTTAAATTTATCTAAATCAAATCTTGAAATCCTTTTGATTCTGATCTCAGTAAGTTTTAAAATATCCTCTTCTGTTACTGCTCTTAAAAGGTGTTTGGTATGAGGCTTCAATCCTTCGTCAATGGTTTTAATAACATCCTCCCAGGTCTTTACCTCCTCAATATCATGATAGATCCTGTTCTCGATAAAGATCCTTTCCAAAGAAGAGAAATGCCAGCTTTCCTGAAGTTCGTGAAGCTCAATTTCAAGCTCTTTCTTAAGCAATGAAACGGTGTGTTCCGTATTCATTTTCAGGATATCGGAAACCTTCATGAACATTGGTTTATCACCTACGATCACGCATGCATTCGGAGAGATGGTTACCTGGCAGTCTGTAAATGCATAGAGCGCATCTATGGTTTTGTCCGGTGACACATCGTTATGAAGATGGACAAGAATCTCTACGGTATCAGAAGTATTGTCTTCAATCTTTTTGATCTTGATTTTCCCTTTTTCATTAGCCTTCAGGATAGAGTCTATCAGATCGCCTGTATTTTTTGAAAAAGGAAGCTCTGAAATTACCAGCGTATGCTTATCAGTCTGGGTAATTCTGGCTCTGGCCCTTACCTTACCACCCCTGTGTCCGTCATTGTATTCGGACACATCAAGGTAACCCGCAGTCATAAAGTCGGGAAACAGTTCAAATTTCTTTCCTTTTAAATAAGCAACAGATGCATTGATAAGCTCATTGAAATTATGGGGAAGAATTTTTGTAGAAAGTCCCACACCAATTCCTTCTACTCCCTGTGCAAGCAGTAACGGGAATTTTACGGGAAGATCAATAGGCTCATTATTTCTGCCGTCATAGGATTTTGCCCATTCTGTCGTTTTGGGGTTAAAGACCACTTCCAGCGCGAAAGGGGTCAGCCTGGCCTCGATATATCTTGCCGCCGCTGCTGAGTCTCCGGTATAGATATTCCCCCAGTTTCCCTGGGTATCTATCAAAAGTTCTTTCTGGCCAATCTGTACCATGGCATCCGTAATGGAAGCATCCCCGTGAGGATGGTATTTCATGGTATTTCCTACGATATTGGCTACTTTATTGTAACGGCCGTCCTCCAGCTCCCGCATAGAGTGCATAATCCTTCTCTGAACGGGCTTTAGCCCATCATAGACGGAAGGAATCGCTCTATCCAGAATTACATAGGAAGCATAGTCCAGAAACCAGTCTTTATAAAGTCCTGAGACTTTTTTCAAGCTCTCACCTTCGTGCGAGTTTTCTTCTGTCGTCATCTGTTTTTAATCGTTTTTCTCTTCATTAGTTTTTACTACTTTATTAAGAGAGAGTTTTAAATCATTTACTTCTTTTTGTCTCAAATAAGATATTTCATATTTGAGGATAGTAGAACCACTGGTTTTGCTTGAGATAGTAATGTATAGCCTTTTGACAAAAAAAATACTAACGATCTCATACTTGATCAGTTTATATTTTGGAAATTCATCATGAAGAGGTCTGTCCAAAAAAGGAATAATATTTCTGTTCTTAAAATTCAGGGCTTCTCCATCACTGTCATATTCAAATATTTGTCTGCCATTCAGGTGAAAAATCACCATTAGTATGACCGGAACAATAAGAAGAATATAACTTTCTTTTCCTACAGCATGAAACCTGTATTCATTTAACAAAAATGCTGCAATTCCAAATATGACCATCATTATCAGTAATGTATGTACAAAATTGTAAACCGAAGCTTTGTTGCGGTTGCTGAGTCTCATTTGTAATATTTGTGTTTATTGGTTTAATTTTTAGTTTGCTACTTCATCCAAAGTTTCTTTTTTATCAATATCCGGATCTTCCACTACAAGATTTTCAAGGATAAACACCTGCCTGTCCGGTGTATTTTTACCCATATAAAATTCAAGCAGCTGATCTATTGTCTGGTCTTTACCTATTACTACAGGCTCCAGACGGATATCTTTCCCGATAAAATGTTTGAACTCATCGGGTGAAATCTCTCCAAGCCCTTTAAATCGGGTGATTTCAGGGTTTTTCCCAAGTTCGTTCAAAGCTTTTATTCTTTCCATTTCGGTGTAGCAGTATCTTGTCTCTTTTTTATTTCTCACCCTGAACAATGGGGTCTGAAGAATATAAAGGTGTCCATTTTTAATCAGATCAGGGAAAAACTGAAGGAAAAATGTAATCATCAGAAGACGGATATGCATACCATCCACATCGGCATCGGTAGATATAATTACCTGGTTGTATCTCAAATCTTCAAGACTTTCTTCAATATTCAAAGCAGCCTGAAGAAGGTTGAACTCTTCATTCTCGTATACTACTTTTTTAGTCAGTCCATAGCAGTTCAAAGGTTTACCTTTCAGCGAGAATACCGCCTGGGTTTCTACATCCCTTGATTTGGTGATGGATCCGGAAGCAGAATCCCCCTCGGTAATGAAGATTTGGGTCTCCCCTTTTCTTTCATTCTTCTGATCGTTGTAATGCTGCCTGCAATCACGTAGCTTCTTATTGTGAAGGGATACTTTTTTGGCTCTTTCTCTTGCAAGCTTCTGAATTCCTGAAAGTTCTTTCCTTTCTCTTTCGGAGATAAGGATTTTTCTTTGGATCGCTTCGGCAATTTCAGGGTTTTTATGCAGGAAATTATCGAGTTTGCTTTTCAGAAAATCAATGATAAAAGTCCTTACGGTAGGTCCGCTTGGCCCCATATCATTGGATCCCAGCTTGGTTTTGGTCTGGGATTCGAATACAGGTTCTTCTACATTGATAGAAATGGCTGCAATGATAGATTTTCTGATATCTGAAGCATCAAAGTTTTTATTAAAAAACTCACGGATTGTCTTAACATAGGCTTCACGGAAGGCATTAAGGTGTGTTCCACCCTGTGTGGTATTCTGTCCGTTCACGAAAGAAAAATAGGTTTCTGTCTGTGATTTGTCAGAATGCGTAATGGCCAGCTCTATATCGGTATCTTTCAGGTGAATGATGGAGTACAGAATTTCGTTCTCCATTTCCTCTTCCAAAAGATCTTTAAGCCCGTTTTCAGAATAATAGGTCTCTCCGTTGAAAATTATTTTCAGCCCGGGATTCAGGTACGCATAGTTGCGCAGCATTTTTTCTATATATTCTTTCCTGTATTTGAAATGAAGGAAGATCTCTCCGTCAGGAACAAAGGAAATTTCCGTTCCGTTTCGGTCTGAAGTATCTTTTTCTTCATGGTTTTCCGTAATCAGTCCTCTGGAAAATTCCGCCATCTTCATTTTTCCTTCACGGAAAGACCTTACGCGGAAATACTCTGAAAGAGCATTAACAGCTTTAGTACCAACCCCGTTTAGCCCTACAGATTTCTTGAAGGCTTTGCTGTCGTACTTCCCTCCCGTATTCATTTTGGAAACGGCATCTACAACCTTTCCCAATGGAATTCCTCGGCCAAAGTCACGGATACTGACTTTACCGTCGTCCACTTTTATTTCAATTCTTTTCCCTGCTTTCATTCTGAACTCATCAATAGAGTTGTCCAGAATTTCTTTAAGCAGAATGTAAATACCATCGTCCGCAGAGGAGCCGTCTCCGAGTTTCCCTATGTACATTCCGGGGCGCAGACGGATGTGTTCCTGCCAGTCGAGGGTTCTGATATTATCTTCGGAGTAGATTGGATTTATTTCTTGTGACATATATGATTTCAGCAAACATACAAAAGTACGAAATTGTACAAAATTATCCGAATTTTTTCGATTCCTTTTTTTTCAATATTCAACCTTAAATATTGCAGTATTATTAATCAAATTATATATTTACAATATTATTCAATATCGTGTGAAAAGCTTACTTATTCTTCTCTCATTTTCTTTGATTTTATTATCTTCCAGTTCATTTTCCGGACAGATCCCCGGGATGGTCAATTATACTGAAGAAGATGGTCTGAACAGCTCTTATACCTATCGTTTGAGACAGGATCAAAACGGTTTTATCTGGATAGGCAGCGATAACGGGTTGTTCAGGTTTGACGGAAAGGAATTTAAACAATATGGAAAGTCAGAAGGCTTGAAAAACATTGATATCATTTCCTGCGAACCTTTGCCTAATGGGGAAGTTTTTATACTTCCTTTTCTGAATGATTTTGCTTATCTGAAAAACGGACGGGTGATCAATCTGAATATTAATGATTATTTGAAAAACCAGTTTTCAAGCTCAATCCCGAAAATCACACGTGATGTAAACAAGCTTTATCTCTACAGCAACCACAATCCGCAGAATATTTTCGTCTACGAGAATGGTAAAGTAAAAAAGACTCCCATTGCTATAGATTATAAAAATAGAGATCTGGGAACCTTACAGTTTGATTTCCGGACAAAGAATCTGTATTTAGGTGATTTTGAGAAAGGCGAAATTTTAATTCATAACCTTATCCACGGGAAGGAAAGGAAAATCAAGATAGATAAAGGAGAGGTTATCTGTGAGAAAGATGATTTTTTTGTCTTTCAAAATAACGGGAAAATTAATATCTATCAACGGGCTGATGCATTTCATATAAAGAAAATTTATTCTTACGATACAAAGGAGAATGTTTTCTACGGTGTTATTGATAAAAACAATAAGCTGTGGCTCAATCTTCAAAATGGCGGTGTATTATATTTCAACCAATCACTACTTGAAAATAAAAAAAATCTGGCTCCACCTGTAAAAATATTAAGTAACCATGTCATCAATCATGTTCTTGTAGATGAAGATGATAATGTCTGGTTCAATTCGAGGAACAGCGGTGTCTTTTTTATAACCAAAGCTCTTTTTACTAACCATATCAATTTATCCGTAAAAAGTAACTCCGAATATATCAAAGCAATCGCAAAAGATGATCAAAACATTATTTTGGGCTACAATAATTCTTATGGAGCTATTATTTATAAGAATGGTAAAATGCAGGATATCACTTTAGATAAAGACAATAAGGATGAAAACAAATCGATCTACATCAACCATACCATATCCATTTTCGGGCTTTCAACTAAAATTGTTATTTATGATCTTTCTAAAAGCAGAAGTACAAAACTGAACTATACTTTAAAAAACATCGTTCCCTATACCCGGGACTCTGTTCTTTTCTGCACAGCCGGCAACCTGATGGTATATGATCTAAAAAGCAAAAAAACAACCAGTATTCTTGCAGAAAGGATATATACAGCATTACCCTACACTAAAGAAAATTTATTTATAGGCAATTTCAGTGATCTATATAAGTTTAATATCAGAACTAAAAGAAAGACTTTATTTTTAAAGGGATATTATTTTACGGATATCAAACAATTAAAGCCCAATGTTTATCTGGGAGCAACAAACCTCAACGGAATCATTATTTTCAACGATAAGGGCATTTTGAAAAAAATTGAAAAAAGGAATGGTTTAATCAATGAGCAGATTAAAAAAATAACGGTAGAGAATACAAATACTTTCTGGGCAAGCACCAATTCGGGGATATCCAGAATTGAACTAACAAAAAATAATATTTTAATTAATAATTTCACCCAAACCGACGGATTGCCATCCAATGCTGTCGCGGATTGTGTAATAAGAAACGACACTATTTTCATTGGCACCTCTAAAGGGTTGGGAATATTTTCTATAAAAAAGCTTCTGGCTCAGGAAAAATTTATTCATAAAAAGGTCATTATAAATTCGGTAACCATTAGAAATAATGAACATTCGAATCTGAATGAAAATCTGACCGGCTATACGGATAATCCAATCACTTTTAACCTCAGCTTTCTTGATTATTCATCGCAGGGAAAGATAAGTTATAAATACAAGATTGAAGGACTCGATGAATCTTGGCGGGTAAGCAGCTCTCCTACTATCATATTCAATTCCCTTCCTCCGGGAAAATACGTTTTCAGGGTTTACGGCTTAGGCTACAACGGAAAGCAGTCTTACATCTCTTCTGATCTGGCTTTTGAGATCAAGCCGAAATTCTGGCAGGCCTGGTGGTTTAAGCTATTAATTGCTGGAATTATAGTAATAGTATTATCAGCCATCATCAATTCCTATCTGCAAAAAAAACGTAATAAAAAACTGGAAAAGTTTTATCATGAAAAAAAGATTGCGGAACTGGAACTTCAGGCCATCAAGGCGCAAATCAACCCTCATTTTATTTATAACTGCCTTAATTCTATTAAATATCTGCTGTTCAAAGAGGATTATGAGGAAACGGAAAATTATCTGGATACATTTTCTCAGCTCATCAGAAAAACACTTTATTATTCGGAACAAACTTTCATGCCTATAAGAGACGAAGCAGAATATCTCTTTTTATATATGGATATGGAAAAACTTCGTCAAAATGAACTGTTTGATTATGAAATACATATCTCTGAACAAGTAAACAGGAGCTGGATAATTCCCTCATTATTAATTCAACCTTTTGTAGAGAACGCCATAAAACATGGGATTTCCGGTTTGAAGAACCGAAAAGGTTTTATTAAAATATCTTTTGACCATACAGATTCTACCCTCTGCATTACGATTGAAGATAATGGTGACGGGATCAGAACCAAAAATGAATCTTTCGCCGGGAATAATTCTTTTGGATTAAAATTGTCCCAAAAAAGAATTGAAACCTTCAAACAGCTCTTCGAAACCAATATTATTTTAGAAATCATTAATCTTTCTGAAAAATACGGAAAGCATGGAACACAAATAAAACTTTATATAACACCATATGAAAACGAAAACACAAATTTGCATCATTGATGATGAGAAGCATGGAAGAGATTATATTTCCTTACTGCTGAAAAAAGAATTTCCCGAGCTTGAAATAAGTTTCGAGGCTTCAAGTGTGGAAGAAGCTTACATTTACCTTACCAAAAACTCACCGGACATTTTGTTTCTGGATATCCGGCTGAGTGATGGTACCGCTTTTGATTTGCTTGCTAAATTTAAAGAACTGTCCTCTCAAATTATCTTCATTACAGCTTTTGAGAATTTTGCCATTCAGGCTATTAAAAACGGAGCTACCGATTATCTTTTAAAACCTATTAAAAAAATTGATTTTACCATTGCAGTCAACAAAGCACTGGAAAATATAAAAAAAATACAGCCTGCAAACAATAATCCGTGGCAGGACAATAAAATCATTCTTTCTACACTGCAGGGATTTAAAGTCGTAGGTATTGCCGATATTATCCGCTGTGAAGCAGATTCCAGTTATACTACCTTTTATCTTACCAATAAAACCAAAATAATGGTTTCCAGGACTCTTCATGAATTTGAACAGGCACTTCCCGAGCTTAATTTTTTCAGGATACATCATAAACATCTTATTAATGTGGATCATCTTCAGGAATATATCAAAGGCCGGGGCGGGCAGGTTGTTATGAGTGACGGCTCTGTTCTTGACGTTTCATTCCGTCGAAAAAATGATTTCCTTCATAAAATTGGAAATACGGATTAAAATACTCTTGTCGCATTTACTGACCCAGCCCCCGCACTTATTAGTTATATCTGTTTTTTGTTAACACTCTTCTCTATTTTCGTCATGTTAATCAACTAAAAAAATTATCATGAAAAAAATCACAGGAAAAGTACTTAAGAAAAAGCAAATGAATTCCGTTGTAGGTGGAACAGCTTTTATTACACCAAGTGGTCCGGGGGCAATTCAGCCTCCTCAACCCCCTATCTGTCAAAATCCACAACAACCCATTGGTGGAATTCCCGCTATCTACACAATGCCGTGGAATGGACTTCCGTGGGTGGAGCCTAAATAATGATCATTTAAAACATACATTCCAGTCTGCTGACTGGAATGTATGTTTTAAAAAATAATCTGGTTATTCTTAGTCGGATTATTCAACTCCATAAGTATTAATTTAAATGATAACTATGAAAATACCATATATTCTTTTGAAAAAAAATATTCCCCTGATCCTATTTGTATTAATGGGAAATGTATTATCAGCACAGGAAGCACTTCTGAATCCTACAACAACCGTTTATGATGGTTTGAGCACCGACATCAAAACTTTTGTATGTCCTTCTTTCAGTATTCAGGAAACGCTACAGGAAAACGATTTTGGCGATCAATCAGTTCCTTTGATTTTTGCCAAAAAATTTGAAACTGAAATCACAACTACAAATTCCGGCCAATGGGAAAAAGTGAATGACCTCCACGTATGGCGGTACAGGATCACCTCAAAAGACGCCTATTCCATGATGCTGATATTCAAAAATATGCGTCTTCCGGATGACACTAGTCTTTTCCTTTATAACGAAGATATGAGCTACGTTGTGGGTCCTGTTACCAAAACCTACAATACGGAGAGCGGCATATTTCCCACCGAGCTGATTCCCGGAAGCAGTATCATTGTAGAACTGGCTATTAAAGACAGCAGCTATAAAGAAGGAGCACCATATTTCACCATAGGTAATGTATCTCATGATTTCCTGGATGTATTTGATTTGGCAAGCAGTACGGAAAAACCAAAGAAAATTTTAGACTGTCACAATGATATCAACTGTGCTATTGCCAGCGAATGGCAAACCCATAAAAGAGGAGTTGCGCTTATTGCCGTGGGAGGTACAGGACTTTGCTCAGGCTCTCTCGTAAACAATACCGCTCTTAACGGGAAGCCTTTGTTTTTATCTGCCGCGCATTGTTATGGTATATTGGGTAATCCGGCGAACAGCGTTTTCTATTTTAACCATGAGAAGGAAGAGTGTGACGGACCCAAGTCAGATTACAGAAAAAACGATGATGTTATTAAAATATCAGGAGCTACCCGGATAAGCTCTAATGACTATTCCGACATGCTGCTTCTTCAGCTGAATGACAGAATCCCATCTTCTTATAAGGCCTATTTTCCCGGATGGGACAGATCTGGTGATAATCCCGACAGGGGTATTGCGATCCACCATCCCCAGGGGAATCCTAAAAAAATAACATTTGATGATCAGCCATTGATTCCAAATCCAAATCCTATTGATATAACAATTACCCCTACACTTACAAGAACATTCCAATCCAACACATTGTGGGAATCACATCCTGATAACGGGTCGATAGAAGGAGGTTCATCAGGCTCACCTTTATTTAATCAGGACGGAAAAATTATAGGAAATTTAACAGCAACCAACAGCTATTATAAAAGTAATTTTCCTTTTGCCCCGGTTAAAAAATACTACTGTCCTCCTGACAATATTTCTTACTTCAGCCGCTTATCAGCATCCTGGAATTATGGAGCAGCAAGCCAAAGGCTTCGAGACCATCTGGATCCCAATAACACCAATCAGATATCCATACAGGGTCTTATTCCTGCCGGGTGGAGACATTTCAAATTTCCGCAGAATACCAATACCAGAAAAGTCCATAACGGCCAATATGATGTAGTTCATGTGGGGCTCGGTAATCAGATATTTTACAGAGCACCCAATAATCAGATACAGATGTATTACTGGAATATTGCAGGCTGGCAGCATGGGACCATCCAGCCTACCAGCTCAGCTTCAGATCTGGTTAATGGGGATATAGCTGTAGGTCTCGGTAACCAGGTGTTCTATAGAAGCACCAATGGAAGCATACATACCATGTACTGGGCCAATAATAACTGGCAGCATGGCGTTCTGGGAGGCTCCGTTCACAGCTCTCCACACAGTCTTGCGTTGGGAGACGTCAATAATGAAGTATACTACCGTGGTACAGACAATAAAATGCATATTTATTACTGGAGTAATAATGCATGGCAGCATGGGGTTATCTCAGGAAGCATTAATAACAATACGAAAATTGATGGTGATATTGTGGTGGGTAGCCAGGGAACCCAGGTATTTTACAGGGGCGGGGACGGAAAACTACAGATGTATTACTGGGGGAACAATGCCTGGGTACATGCCTATGTGGACCCTGCCGGAAGTAACGCCTCTTCCGGTTACAATATCCATTCCGCTCCGGGGGCTATCAGTATTGATAAAAACAATAACAATACGGTTTATTATCGTGGTGCAGACAATAAGATGCACAGGTATTACTGGAGCTCTAATTCCTGGCAACATGAATGGCTGGGCACAAGCAATGATGCCAATGTGTACGGGGATGTAAGTGCAGGAGAAGGTAATCAGATTTTTTACCGTGGTACTGACGGGAAAATGCATCTATATTATCGCAGTAACAATAATACCTGGATTCATGACTGGGTTGAAACCAGCTGGCAGGCTCCCAATGCCAATAATGTAGCGGGCTCAATAGGCGTAGGTCCCGGTAACAAATTATTTTACAGGGGAAATAACGGGTTTATGCAAAACTATTTCTGGAATGCGGCACAAATGCTAAAAAACAATGGAGATTCTGAAAATTTCGGAATGGAAGATACTCCGCCAAGTCCTACTATTCCAAAAGCAAGTATTAATACAGTCCAGTCAACAATGGTTCCAAACCCGGCAAAAGATGATATCACATTAACAATGGATTCTGAATACAAAACTACGGTAAAGATCACGGTTACTGATATGCAGGGAAAAACAGTAATGGATTATTCCCATAAGACAGAGGCAGGAAAAAATTCCATAACACTAAATATAAGTAAACTGCATACAGGCGTTTACTTCGTTACAATTCAGGACACTAAAGGATATAGTGCGGTTCATAAATTAATTAAAAATTAACTGATGAAAACATAATTCATCTTTTTTTAAAGCTAAACATATAAAACACAAATATTCACGGGCAGCAGAAACTTTAAAAGTTTCTGCTGCTTTTTTAAAAAATAAAGGTATAAAATCACCCAAACATAGGTTTCCATGCAACATTCTCCAGCTTATGTTGCATTATTAATCAATTATATATTCACCATATTATTCAGTAAATAGTGAAAAATTATACTTTTTCATCTATTCTTTTTTTATATTGTTGTCCTCATTGCTTTTTGCCCAGATCTCCGGAATGGTCAATTATAACGATGGGGATGGCCTGAATAATTACCTACTCTCTCAATCAGGATGCTGCCGGATTTTTATGGGTAGGAAGTGATAATGGATTATTCCGTTTTGACGGTAAAGAATTTAAGCATTTCAACAACAAGCAAGGTTTTAAAAATATTGAAGCCCTTCATGCCTTCCTTTAGCAAACGGAGAAATTTTTATTGCCCTTTTTCTGAATGATTTTGCTTATCTGAAAAACGTCAGAGTTATTAATTCAGATTCTAACAGAGCATTACAAAAAATGCAGTTCACCGTTAATCCTGATTATTATCTTGACGGTAAACCTCTTTACCTTTTTTCCGCTTATAATCCAAACAATCCGGGAAGTACCTATACCATGGCATGAAGACTGATGGATTTTTCAGGAAAAGTAGTGCTTGAAAAATCTGAAATCCCCAACAGCGGCTCCCAGACCCTTACCCTGAATATTGAGAAGCTGGTACAAGGTGCCTACATTGTTGAAGTTAAATCTGAACATACCACGAGTTCCCAGAAACTGCTGATTTCAAAATAGACTTTCACAGAATGCTGCAACTTCAAAGACTGTTCTTGGAAAGACAGTCTTTTTTATGGAATTTCTGTTTCTGATTACAAAAAATGAATTAAATTCGAAGTAAGAAAAAAATTCTTTTAATGATACAACTTCCATTATCCAAGCTTTCAAATGTAGGAACTACCATTTTCAGCCAAATGACACAGCTCGCCAACGAAAATGAGGCCATCAACCTTTCACAGGGGTTCCCGGATTTTATGCCGGATCATGAGCTGCTGGATCATGTAGATTATTTCATTAAAAAAGGGTTTAACCAATATGCTCCAATGGGTGGAATGATTACTTTAAAGGAAGAAATTACCAGAAAAATTGAAAACAGCCATCAGGCTATATATCATCCAGATTCAGAGGTTACAGTAACTGCGGGTGGAACTCAGGCAATTTTCACTGCGGTAGCCACTTTCGTTAAAAAAGATGATGAAGTGATCATTTTTGAACCGGCCTACGATTGCTATGAGCCTACTGTAGAGCTGTTCGGCGGAGTTGTAAAGCGATTTGAGATGAAAGCCCCGGATTATGCGATCGACTGGACGGAAGTACGAAACCTGGTCAGCGATAAAACCAAAATGATCATCATCAATAATCCCAATAATCCTTCCGGGAAAATTTTAAAAGAAAATGATCTGCAGGAACTGATCAAAATTGTAAAAGATACTTCCATTCTTATTTTAAGTGATGAAGTCTATGAAAATATTGTTTTTGACGGAAAGCAGCATCTGAGCATCGCCAGATATCCGGAACTAAAGGAAAGAACTCTTCTGGTAGCCTCATTTGGAAAGCTGTTTCATGTTACGGGCTGGAAAATCGGCTATTGTGCTGCTCCAAAAGCGCTGACAAATGAGTTCAGAAAAATCCACCAGTTCAATGTCTTCTCCGTTAATACTCCTATCCAGTTGGCACTGGCAGCTTACATGAAAAATGAGGATCATTACAATAATTTGGGTCAGTTCTTTCAGGAAAAAAGAGACTTTTTAAGAAAAGGTCTTGCTGGAACATCCTTCGGGCTTCTTGACTGCGAAGGAACCTATTTCCAAGCTCTTACCTATGATAAAATATCCGATAAAAATGATTTTGATTTCGCTTCGGAACTGACGATCAATCATAAGGTGGCAAGTGTTCCTTTTTCGCCATTCTATAAAAATAAAAGGAATGACCACGTGATCCGCTTATGTTTTGCAAAAAAGCAGGAAACACTGGAAAGAGCTATAGAGAACCTTTCCAGGCTTTAGATGGATATGCTGTTTTTAAATGGCAAAAAAGACAAACTTGCTTATCCGCGAATTTGCCTTTTTACGTCTTTATCACTTAACAGCCACCTATAAAAACATGCCGCCGGAAGCTTCTATTCTCTGTCCGTTGATCCAGCCTGCATCTTCGGTACACAGGAATGCCACTACCCCTCCGATGTCATCCGGAAGTCCAGCTCTCCCCAATGCTGTAATGTTAGAAATCATTGAATTTACATTCTGGTCATCTCTTGTTCTTCCGCCTCCAAAATCTGTTTCAATGGCTCCCGGCGCTATAACATTCGCTTTGATTTTACGGGATCCGAGTTCTTTTGCCATATATTTTGTCAGCATTTCTACACCTGCCTTCATAGAACCGTAAACAGAAGATCCCGGGAGAGCAAATCTTGCCAGTCCTGATGAAATATTAATAATTCCACCGCCGTCATTAATGAAAGGAAGCATTTTCTGTGTCAGAAAGAAGACCCCTTTAAAATGAACATTGACAATGTCATCAAGCTGTTCCTCAGTAGTTTCCATAATGGGAGCATATAAGGCTGTTCCTGCATTGTTGATCAGGAAATCGATGTTTGGGTTGCCTGTTTCGGTTTTCAGATGGTCGGTGATATTTTTCACAAATGAATCGAAGCTTTTTACATCTCTGGTATCCAATTGGTAAGCTGCTGCATTTTGGCCTAATGCTTTTATTTCGTTGACTACAGCATCGGCTTTTTCACTGCTGTTTTTATAAGTAATAATAACGTCTAATCCTTTTTGGGCAATCTTAAGAGCTGCATTTTTTCCAAGTCCACGGCTTCCGCCCGTGATTAATGCAATTTTTGTTTTTGTATTCATCGTTTTTATATTATTTATTTTAATGATACAAAGTTGGAAAATTCTGCAGAAGAAATGTTTACCTGAATCAATCTGAAATTTGCAAGATTCAAATCATGTACGAAATTGCATTGGGGTAAATGATGTCTTTCTTTTGAAAAAGTTGGAAAAATGGGCTATTTCCTCAAAACCCAGCGCATACGAAATTTCGGAAACGTTCCATTTGGTTTGTCTTAAAAGAATTTTAGCTTCCTGAATCATACGGTCAGCAATAAGTTCGGTGGTTGTTTTTCCGGTGCTTTCTTTTAATTTTTTATTTAAATAATTCACATGAACGGCCAGTCTGTCAGCATAATCTTTTGCCGTTTTCAGCTGTAATCTCTGATCTGAAGATTCAATTGGAAACTGTCTTTCTAAAAGCTCTATAAATAATGACACTATCCGTAATGAGGCATCATTTGAGGCAGAAAGCTTTGCAGCAGGCTGCAGTTTTTGTCCGTAATGGATCAGCTCCAAGACATAGTTCCTGATTAAGTCGTATTTGAAAATATAATCGGAAGCTATTTCCTGTTTTATTTTTGTGAAAAGAATTTCTATTTCGTCCGCCAGATCATCCTCAATCTCGAACAGTGGAATATTCCCCGGCTGAAAAATCGGCAGGTCTTCCAATGAGAACCGGGATTGTGCCTTAATGAAAAAGTCTTCTGTAAAGACACAGAAACTTCCCGACTGGTCAGGATCTTCCGGCACCCAATGGTATGGAACTTTAGGGGTAGCAAATAATAAAGCATTCTTTTTGATAGCTATGATTTTGTCCGCATATTCTGCCCTGTTCTGTCCCCTGATCAGGCTTATTTTGTAATATTTTCGCCTGTTGTAAGGCATTTCTGAAGTGGTTTTCACTCTTTCGATAGTCTGTCTGATATCAAATACATTAAAATGTCCTATATCTTTATGAAGTCCTTTCGGGAAAATACTTTCAAGATCTTTTCCCAATTTGGCGGCCATCTCCTTATAGAAGTCTTCAAGGGATGCATGAGCGATCTTTTCCATAACTGACTGTTTGTAAAATTCAAATGTACAAAGTTAACAGAATTTGAAAATGAAAAAATATTTTACTTTTTTCTTCATAAAGTGATATACATATACATATTTTCCTTACCTTAGTTTTCAAACTAACCCACTAAAAATCAAAACAATGAAAAATCAAGATTTACCGAAAGGCAAAAAACTGAACAAAAAGCAATTAAGAAGTATTACCGGAGGATTACTGGACTGTATTGATCCTATGACCGGAGGCTGCAAAAAAATATCAATAAGCTGTGCACAGCTGCAATGCAGACCTGGAATAGAGCCTTAATAAAGAATTAAAAAAAGCCACTCTGCATAAGGGTGGTTTTTATTTTACTAAGAAAAAACGCTCAGAGATAATCCCTGAAGCGTTTTTCTATTATAACTAACTTTAATATATTCTTATACGTTGAATCTAAAGTGCATGATGTCACCATCCTGAACGATATATTCTTTACCTTCAACAGAAAGTTTCCCAGCTTCTTTAATTTTCACTTCGGAACCATAAGTGATATAATCATTATACTTGATTACTTCTGCACGGATGAATCCTTTTTCGAAGTCTGTGTGGATCACTCCGGCAGCTTGTGGAGCTGTCCATCCCTGACCTATTGTCCATGCTCTTACCTCTTTTACACCCGCTGTAAAATAGGTCTGAAGTTTTAATAAATCGTAAGCTTTTCTGATCAGACGGTTTACTCCGGGCTCTTCAAGCCCCAATTCTTCAAGGAAGATTTCTCTTTCTTCAAATGTTTCCAGTTCATTGATATCTGCTTCGATCTGTGCTGCTAAAACAACAGTCTCCGCTCCTTCGTTTTTAGCCATCGCATCGATTTTTTCTATCCATTCGTTTCCGTTTTTAATAGAGTTTTCGTCTACGTTGCAAACATATAGTACAGGCTTTTTGGTTAAAAGCTGAATATCGTCGATAATAGGCTGTGTTAAATCATTTACCGGAAATTCTCTTGCATTTTTCCCGTCCTCGATGAATTTCTCAAGATTTTGAAGAGTTTCATAAACAAGAATATCATCTTTCTTTCCGGATTTGATGAATTTTTTAGCTTTTTCAACAGCTTTTCCAACTGTTTCAAGGTCCTTAAGCTGTAATTCGATGTCGATAATTTCTTTATCTCTCATTGGGTCTACAGAACCTTCAACGTGGATAATGTTACCATTATCAAAACATCTTAAAACATGGATAATTGCTTCACACTCACGGATGTTGGCAAGAAACTGGTTTCCCAATCCTTCTCCTTTGCTGGCTCCTTTTACAAGACCTGCAATGTCAACAATTTCAACTACAGCCGGCAATACTCTTTCTGGATTAACTATTTTTTCAAGTTCAAAAAGTCTCTGATCCGGTACAGATACCGTCCCCAGGTTCGGTTCTATCGTACAGAAAGGATAGTTTGCAGATTGAGCTTTAGCGTTGCTTAAGCAGTTAAAGAGAGTTGATTTACCTACATTCGGAAGGCCTACAATTCCACATTTCATATTGTAAAATTCAAAGTTTAATATTCAATGATGCTATTTAAAGTTCAGGCTGGAATTCTGATGTTTAAATTCATACTCCGAACCACTGAACTTTCAGCCTGCAAAGATAGTGAATTTAAAGGGAGTTTCATAATAAAAAAATCTGCCAGGGTTTAGGCAGATTTTCAATAATTTGTTTGTCCATCAATTGGTCTTTATGGATTATCTCCTGTGGCGTCCTGAGCCAGTGGGACATCATTCGGTGCTTCCTGTAATGTTTTATCTAAGGTAAACAAAGACTCGTCTGTAGCACGGTCACCACCTGCAATTTTCAATTTATCAATCAGGTTGGAAGCGAGTGTTTCTTCTTCTATCTGTTCCTGTACAAACCACTGCATAAAATTCCATGTAGCCCAATCTTTTTCTTCTAGCGCCATATCTACAATCCTGTAAATTGCTGTAGTATTGTCAACTTCATGTTTAAAGACACCGTCAAAGCAGGCTGTCAAAGATTCAGGATCGGCCGGAGGAGCCGGAATAGCGTCTACTTTTGGCTTTCCACCTCTATTCAGTACGTATTCCATAAATTTAATAGAATGATTTCTTTCTTCCTGCGCATGTCTGTAAAGGAAGTTGGCAATACCCTGGTATCCTTTATCATCTGCCCAGATCCCATACGATAGAAAAACGTGTGATGCGTGAATTTCTTTATTCATCTGATCGCTCAATGCTTTTTCAATGGTTGGGGAAAGTCTGTTGGTATTCATAATGTTATATTTTTGTGATTATGAAAATAATATGCAAAAATGATTCCGATAGGGTTTTATTTTTTTCATTGTCAATTTAAATCTTATTTACAAATAACTGAATTACATTAATTTAAATGAATAATTTATAGTTATTCTAAAATAAAAACCAGTCCTTTTCTGAACTGGTTTTATTATTTTTGATGAAAGCTAGAGATCTTTTTGCAACTTCAGTCCCTCTACCTTTTTCTATTCCTTCAAACTCTTTTTCTTCAAAACATCTATTTTATCTTTTTAGCTATATAATCACTTTCATTTCCAAGTCTGTCTACTGCTTTTATTGCAACTGCATTCAATCTTTTACCCTCTTTAGATTTAGGAATGTCTTTTGAAAGGGTATCCAATGTAAAGATTTCCGTTTCCCAAACTCCGTTGTACTGGGTAAAAAGTACCCATTGGAAGACATTTCCGATATTTTTAGTACTCCAGTTCGTTTGTACAAAACTTCCATTATCGGTTGTAAATAAAGTCGGAGTCTGTAATGGAACTGCCTTTATCCATGGCGTTTTCGGAACTAATGCTTTTTCGCTGTAAGGTCCGTTTTTTAAAGTAGGCAGCATGCCTGCATTTCTGGTTAATCCTGCAATGCTCCAATGAATTTCTCCGGCATTGTTCTTAAGAACCTGTCTGGAAATTTCAATCTGATTCTTAATTTCCGTAGGGCGATCCGATACTTTGATCTCAACGGTGTTAAGGCCCGGCCAAAGATGGCGGTTCATTGTATTTTCGGATTTCCACCAATTCAAAAGTGCTTCAAACCCCTGACCTTTTGAATCAATCGGCCAGTACAGCTGTGGAGAGAAATAATCTACCCAGCCTTTATTCAGCCATAATTTTGCATCAGCATATAGTTCATCATATTGAGAAGATCCTACGATTCCTGCAGGGTATCCGGGTTTCCAGATTCCGAACGGACTGATTCCAAATCTTACATAGTCTTTCTCAGCATGGATTTCTTTGTAAATTCTTTCCACAAATCTATTGACGTTATCTCTTCTCCAATCTGCTCTGGATAATGTTCCACCGTTCCTCTGATATTCGTTCCAGGTTGCATTATCGGGAAAGTCTGCTCCCCTGTTGTAGGTTGCGTAAGGATAGAAATAATCATCAAAATGTATGGCATCAATGTCATATCTTTTCACAATATCTTTTACCACATTGGAAACATGCCCCTGCGTTTTGGGATTGGCAGGATCGAACCAATACATTCCGTTCTTTAATCTTACAACAATATCGGAAAGTTTGCTCGCCATAGACAGACTGTTTACAGCACCACCGTTTGAGTGATGGGCACGGTAAGGGTTCAACCATACATGAAGTTCCAAGCCTCTTTTATGTGCTTCTTCAATCCAGAACTGAAGAGGATCATAATTCGGATATGGCGCTATTCCGGTCTGTCCGGTCAGAAAGTATGACCATGGTTCTATATTACTTGTATACAACGCATCCGCAGAAGGCCTGATCTGGAATATCGCTGCATTGAAATTATTGTCTTTCAACATATCAAGCATACTTATGGCTTCTGCTTTCTGCTGATCAATCGTTAAATTATTTCTTGAAGGCCAGTTGATATTGGCTACACTAGCAATCCAGGCTCCGCGGAATTCTCTTTTAACCTCCGGAAGAGCGGTTCTGAAGTTTTCATCAGCAGGAGGTACTGCTGTTATAGGTTTTGCTGTGGTAACCGGATCTTTAGGTTTTATGGTATTGCTGTTAGGCTTTGCCGTATTTTTTGCTGGTGCTGTTTTTACAGTACTGGTCTGTACTGAGCAGCTGGTATATGATGCAAAAACTCCGGCCAAAACGGTAAGCTTTATAATATTCATTCTCATCGTCTGCAAACTACTTTAAATTTATTCTTTTCTAAGAGATTATTATGCCAAAATAAACATTTTAAGACATAGTCTCATAAGAAAGCCCCGAAAAATTCGAGGCTTTTCTAGTATATATAAGAATTTCTTATGCTTTCGCTGATCTGTCCATTCTTTTTCTTTCTTCTTCAGAAAGGATTTTCTTTCTCATTCTGATGAAGTTAGGAGTTACCTCAATCGCTTCATCACCCTGGATGTATTCCATACATTCTTCCAGTGAGAATAAAATTTTCGGTGCAACACCAGTATCTTTATCTTTTCCGGAAGCTCTCATATTGTTCAGCTGTTTTGCTTCTACAATGTTTACTACCAAATCTCCAGGCTTATTTTGTTCACCGATGATCATACCTGCATAGATTTCCTCGCCCGGATCCACGAAGAATTTACCTCTGTCCTGTAATTTAGCGATAGAATATTCTGTGGCAGGACCTTGAGTTTTGCTGATCAGTACTCCATTGTTTCTTCCAGGAATAGCACCTTTGAAGGGCTTATATTCTGTGAAACGGTGCGCCATAATAGCTTCACCAGCAGTAGCAGTCAACATCTGAGAACGCAATCCGATTAAACCTCTTGAAGGAATTTCGAATTCCATATGTTGCATTTCTCCTTTAGTTTCCATAATGTGAAGGTCACCTTTTCTCTGAGTAGCCAAGTCGATTACTCTTGAAGCAAATTCCTCCGGAACATCAACGACCAAAGACTCATAAGGCTCACATTTTTCTCCATCGATTTCTCTAAGGATAACCTGTGGCTGGCCAATTGTCATTTCGTAACCTTCTCTTCTCATGGTTTCAATTAAAACTGACAAGTGAAGAATACCTCTACCGAAAACAAGGAATGTATTGGCATCATCAGTCTGCTGAACTCTTAATGCTAAGTTTTTCTCTAATTCTTTTGTTAATCTTTCTTTCAGGTGGTTAGAAGTTACATATTTACCGTCTTTACCGAAGAAAGGTGAGTTGTTGATAGAGAACGTCATGTTCAATGTAGGCTCATCAATGGCTGTTCTTGGCAATGGTTCCGGATTTTCAAGATCTACGAATGAATCACCGATCTGGAAAGCATCAAAACCTACAACAGCACAGATATCTCCTGCTTTTACTTCTGAGACTTTTTTCTTTCCTAAACCTTCAAAAACGTATAGTTCTTTTACTTTTCCTTTCAGAACTTTACCGTCTGCCTGAGCAAGTCCGATCCACTGAGATTCTTTGATCTCTCCTCTGATCACTTTTCCAATTGCGATTCTTCCTAAGAAAGAAGAAAAGTCAAGAGAAACGATCTGCATCTGCAACGTTCCTTCTTCTACTTTAGGTTCAGGAACATATTGCAGGATACCATCCAATAATGGAAGAATATCTTCAGTCTGCTCCAATGAAGTGTTGAACCAACCTTGCTTGGAAGAACCGTAGAACGTTGGGAAATCCAATTGCTCTTCAGTAGCCTCAAGATTGAAGAATAAGTCAAATACCTGGTCATGAACTTCTTCAGGACGACAGTTTGGCTTATCTACTTTATTGATAACCACTAAAGGTCTAAGTCCTAATTCCAATGCTTTTTGAAGTACAAATCTCGTCTGAGGCATCGGTCCTTCAAAGGCATCAACCAATAGGATTACCCCGTCTGCCATTTTTAAAACTCTTTCTACCTCACCACCGAAATCGGCGTGACCAGGTGTATCAATTACATTAATTTTAGTGTCTTTATAGGTAACAGAAATATTTTTGGATAAGATCGTAATACCTCTTTCTCTTTCAAGGTCATTGTTATCCATTATTAATTCTCCACTTTCCTGATTTTCTCTGAAAATGTTTGTAGCATGAATAATCTTGTCAACCAAAGTCGTCTTCCCGTGGTCAACGTGTGCGATAATCGCAATATTTCTAATGTTTTGCATGAATGATTTTTACGGGTGCAAAAATAGTGTTTTTTAATGAATAATGAGCAAGAATATAGATTAATTAACAAATTCATAATGAGCATGTTCACTGCTCTGCCCCGTTAAAGCTTTAAAATTGAATATTTTATAAATATATTTAAATTGAAGATTAAGAATCTACCATTGGGTTTTAATGATTGACCTTACCAATATTTTTCTGAAAAATAAATACATAAGATCTGAATTAAAATTATTGCGCCAAATTTCAGCAAAAATGATTTTTTTGAAACTTTATGCCTGAAAATAAACATACCTAAAATTCCTCCTATAGTTCCTCCTATAAAAGCTGCTCCTAAAAGTGTAGTCTCAGGAATTCTCCTTCTATGTTTAATTGAAAGTCTTTTGTCCCAGCTAAAAATAATGAAAGTAATAAAATTTATTATCAGCAGAATGTATATCATAATCATAGTGCAAAAGTAGTGAATTGAGCAATGGCTTCGAGTGCATCGCTCGCAACAAAAAAAGCTGCCTTCCTAAGAAAGCAGCCTAAGTATTTGTATCAACAAATTATTTTTTAGCTTTTACATCAACAGCAATTTCGATGTCTTTGCTGATCATCCATTCTGCCGGATCTGCTTCTGAAGTACCGAATTTGATTCCCCAATCTGCTCTGTTTACTGTAAATTTAGCCTGAACAGAAGCTGAACCTTCGGTAACATCTACTTTAGCAGGGAAAGTTACGTTCATTGTTTTTCCTGATAACGTAAGGTTTCCGCTTACTGTTTTGTTTGCTCCGGCTACTGCATCTGCAGGTGCTTCTTTAAGATCTGCCACGCTTGTAATTTTAAAATCTGAAGTTGGGTTCTTTGCTGTATCAAAGAAATCAGGATTTTTTAAGTGAGCTTCAAGATCTGCTGGTTTTTTATCTTTTTCTGTTACTGAAGCCGGATCTACTTTAATAGAATTCATATCGATTACAAAGTTTCCAGCAGTAAGCTGACCTTCTTCAACGCTTAAATCTCCTGATTTTACACTAAGTGTTCCCCAACGAGGAGCCATACCTCCTTTGTGGAAAGCTTTCCAGTTTACTACAGAAGTAGCAACATCAACTGCTAACACTTCTCCTTTACTTTCTGCCACTGTCTGCTCTGTTGCAATATCTGCTGACTTTTCTTTCGTACATGATGCTGCAAGTAATCCTATTCCTACCAATGCAATTACACTAAGTTTTTTCATATTGTTTATTTGTATTAAAAAAATTTAATTAAAATCTTAATTTCAAGTTCCAAAAATAGAAAAACCATATCAATTATCATCTTAACATACATCAAGAAAATAAAAATTTCTTTTTTATTGGCTATTGTAAAAATGAAACAGTTGAAAAAGGATATCCAAAATATTTCCCTCCACAGTAAAATTGCCTACTTTGTCAGTCTAAAATTATTATCTTCGTGATTAATCACAGCGCTAATTCATCTGGGAGCATTGTAGGCATAGTTGTGAATTGCTTTCAAAAATTATTATCTTCGTGATTAGTCACAGCGAAATTCCAGGTAATGGGTGATAACTGGGAGTTGTGAATTGCTTTCAAAAATTATTATCTTCGTGATTAGTCACAGCTCCAGAAGGGGATTTCTTTACTGTCTTGGTGTTGTGAATTGCTTTCAAAAATTATTATCTTCGTGATTAGTCACAGCCATTCTTTCGCAAAGATAAACAACCGTGATGTTGTGAATTGCTTTCAAAAATTATTATCTTCGTGATTAGTCACAGCGCTTTTATCAGCTTTAAGTCTGTCCATGAAGTTGTGAATTGCTTTCAAAAATTATTATCTTCGTGATTAGTCACAGCCTTGCCACAGAATTTACATTCTTCAAATCTGTTGTGAATTGCTTTCAAAAATTATTATCTTCGTGATTAGTCACAGCCATGTACCTGTTAAGCCTTTAGTATTTGATGTTGTGAATTGCTTTCAAAAATTATTATCTTCGTGATTAGTCACAGCCGGGAACCCATCAATACAGGACATACAATCGTTGTGAATTGCTTTCAAAAATTATTATCTTCGTGATTAGTCACAGCCAGAATATAAATAAACCTTATACTCCTCCGGTTGTGAATTGCTTTCAAAAATTATTATCTTCGTGATTAGTCACAGCATAGCTGATTTAATATCAGAAATGCAACATGTTGTGAATTGCTTTCAAAAATTATTATCTTCGTGATTAGTCACAGCTTATGTATATTTGCCAATATGGAAGCCAGCGTTGTGAATTGCTTTCAAAAATTATTATCTTCGTGATTAGTCACAGCACTGGATCTGTTTTTAGACTTCGTAGATGCGTTGTGAATTGCTTTCAAAAATTATTATCTTCGTGATTAGTCACAGCTAAAATTAATGATGGGGAAATAATAACCGTGTTGTGAATTGCTTTCAAAAATTATTATCTTCGTGATTAGTCACAGCTGTTTAGAAATTTGGTAATAGTGTCCTGTAGTTGTGAATTGCTTTCAAAAATTATTATCTTCGTGATTAGTCACAGCGCCACCACGTTGAAGCCGCTTAACTCCATAGTTGTGAATTGCTTTCAAAAATTATTATCTTCGTGATTAGTCACAGCTTGGATCCGTGCAGGATCATTGCTTTTTCCGTTGTGAATTGCTTTCAAAAATTATTATCTTCGTGATTAGTCACAGCCTGTCTCAGATTCTTAATTGTAGACTCAAAGTTGTGAATTGCTTTCAAAAATTATTATCTTCGTGATTAGTCACAGCAGGAACGTAATCTAAAACCTCAATAGACCCGTTGTGAATTGCTTTCAAAAATTATTATCTTCGTGATTAGTCACAGCATTTTTGGCGCTGCCGGGTTAATGATTTCGGTTGTGAATTGCTTTCAAAAATTATTATCTTCGTGATTAGTCACAGCCAAAGTGCTTCGCGTAAATCAAATTACTACGTTGTGAATTGCTTTCAAAAATTATTATCTTCGTGATTAGTCACAGCTGCTGAACAGTTGGCGAAAACAGCAGTTCCGTTGTGAATTGCTTTCAAAAATTATTATCTTCGTGATTAGTCACAGCACCTTACAAAAAGCTTCCATTGTCATTGTAGTTGTGAATTGCTTTCAAAAATTATTATCTTCGTGATTAGTCACAGCAGCTGTGGACTGGTCAAAGCCTAATGCACTGTTGTGAATTGCTTTCAAAAATTATTATCTTCGTGATTAGTCACAGCGGTGTTCCATCGTAATCTCCTGGATCTTTAGTTGTGAATTGCTTTCAAAAATTATTATCTTCGTGATTAGTCACAGCAAGAGTTATGCAGCTAATAAGTCTTTAGTAGTTGTGAATTGCTTTCAAAAATTATTATCTTCGTGATTAGTCACAGCAGCCAATTGGACAGCAACAGATACCTTGGCGTTGTGAATTGCTTTCAAAAATTATTATCTTCGTGATTAGTCACAGCATATCCATGATGATTGACTTTCCATAGTATGTTGTGAATTGCTTTCAAAAATTATTATCTTCGTGATTAGTCACAGCCAATACTCCATAGTTCGTTATTTGTTGTCAGTTGTGAATTGCTTTCAAAAATTATTATCTTCGTGATTAGTCACAGCAAGGTTGAAGACGTTGAAATGCCATTCCAGGTTGTGAATTGCTTTCAAAAATTATTATCTTCGTGATTAGTCACAGCATCCAGCAATCGCATAACTATTCCAATCTCGTTGTGAATTGCTTTCAAAAATTATTATCTTCGTGATTAGTCACAGCGAGATAGTACCATTCAAATGGTGGGACGGAGTTGTGAATTGCTTTCAAAAATTATTATCTTCGTGATTAGTCACAGCCTCTCTCTGTTCTGAGCAGATACCAAAGCCGTTGTGAATTGCTTTCAAAAATTATTATCTTCGTGATTAGTCACAGCGATCTTATGGATGATTATAATCTTGTTAGGGTTGTGAATTGCTTTCAAAAATTATTATCTTCGTGATTAGTCACAGCATTCCTCACTACATTTTATTGTGTATTGGGGTTGTGAATTGCTTTCAAAAATTATTATCTTCGTGATTAGTCACAGCTTCTTAGTAAGCTTTCTGAATTGATTATGTGTTGTGAATTGCTTTCAAAAATTATTATCTTCGTGATTAGTCACAGCTTATTAACTTTCGAAGCTTTTCCCGTCACGGTTGTGAATTGCTTTCAAAAATTATTATCTTCGTGATTAGTCACAGCTTCAAAATTTAATCCATTGATTATCAATGGATTTTATTATTATTTAGGATTTAAAAAACTAGAATAATTCGAGTTGTTGGAAGGTCGGCGGAGGTTCTTCTCTATTCCTGGCAAAGAAAATCTCAATATCTCCAAATTGCTTATCTGTAATAGACATGATGGCTACCTTACCTGCTTTAGGCAACATATTTTTAACTCTTTTGATATGGACTTTGGCATTTTCCCGACTTGGACAATGTCTTACATACATCGAAAACTGAAACAACGTAAATCCGTCATCCAGCAACCGTTTTCTAAACAAATTAGCATCACGCATATTCGCTTTGGTTTCGGTTGGTAAATCATACAGTACTAACACCCACATAATCCGGTATGCATTAAACCTTTCGGCATTCATAAGAATTCAGGATAAGAAATCAGACGTTTTTCTCCCGTATAACATTTATAAAGCGAGGAAGCAGTCGTTTTCACTGCCACCAATAATGGTCTCTTCTTATCATCAATCAAGACATCCACTGTTGCAATTTTCAATAGGTGAGCTTTAAACTCTTTTGTGAGATCCTCGGAATCCGGATTTTGTATAAGCCATTGCATCACGAGGAAATCTACAAATGGGCGATATGGCTCCATTATATCATCTGCAAGACAATATGGGTTATATTTATTTTTATGAAAAATCCCCAACACGGGCAGCAATCCCGTTTCCACCAATGCTCTGGCAACTATACTTCTTAAAACTGCATATCCAAAATTAAAAAACTGGTTAGGAGAATCTCCAAAACGTTGTCTTAAAAAATCCAGGCTAATGAGATATTTCCAGTAATGTTGTGCCGCAATTCCTTCCATATTCGTAATATCTCCACTTTTTACATTTCGCTGATATTCAAGCATAGGCTCATAATAATTACCTAATTTTAAAAGAACCTCTTTCTGATTTTCTATTTTACATTCTACCGTTTGCTTCCATAGCTGCTTTTTAAGTGGTTCACTGGCATCAAGCTGATCTTTTATGCGATCTGAATGTTCTGTATGTCCATACAGCGGCAACATAATACCATGAGGAAGATGATGGGCATCACAGCTTACCACGACCACATTATTTCCCATCATTCTTTGAATCAGCTGATGGGAAATAGTAATTTGAAAATGATCCAACATCAGCAAGCCTAAATCCTCCACTGGAACTTTGCCTTTCATCTCGTTGGAAGAAGGTTCCATAATATACATTTGTTCGTCTTTGAGCTTGAGATAAGCGGGATTGCCGATGTAGATGGAGCGGGTAATCATAGCTTTAGTTTTTCTATAAATTTATTCTTCGTAATACTGATAATAAATATCCGCAATATCATCTGCAAAACCATAACCACAAGAAGAAGCCCATTCAACACATTGCATGGCTCTATTTTGAAATTGCTTTAGTAAATGGTGTTTCTTTAAAAATTCGAGCGCCGATTTATAGTTGTTATAAGACGAATTGTAAAATTGTTCGGAATAATCTCCATATAACGCGGTAAGTTCACAGGCACTTTCAGGTAAGTAGAGCATCACATCTGCCAAAGATTCTGGTGAGGGTTGCAAGTTTTTAAAATCAGTGATAGCACGTTTTGCAACCGAAAACTTTTCTGTACTTCGCATCGGATTTTCTACGTTAAATTCTTTTCGGATCAGTTTTTTATATTTATCTACTAATTCTTTTTCGTTTTTGGGATTCAAGTAAAAAGTATAAAACTCTTTTACAGCTTTGTTATTATCATACAAATCAAGAATCTGCTCTACCAATTGCTCTTTGGTAAGGCTAGAAAGTTCTTTTTTAAGGGCGGCTTTGGACATAATTTTAGTTCTTAGTATTCTCCGATTTCTATAATATTTCCTAAACTTTTTTTGTTTTCGTTTTTACATTTCATAAACATATTTTTTCATGGATTACTGATTAGGCAGGTGGATTGCCCATATAAATGGAACGGGTTATCATTTTTTCACTTTTCAATATTCTCCAACCTGAACAATTTTCCCAAGGTGATTCAATCTTACTTTTACTATATTCCTTAAACCTTCAAGACTTTTCAATTGTACATAAGTAATATTTCGTAATTCTTTTCTTTCTTCAACAGTCGTTTCCAAATGATGTCTAAATACAAAATCTCTAATAAAAGAGTTTCCGTAACTAACTTTTGAAATTTTCTGAACTCTGAACAAATTTTTAGAAATGACCGCTGCATTTTTCTCGTCAAACAGATCTATTTCATTTGGAACAAAATCTTTATTTGGAAAAAGAAACATTTCATTCTGCTTTAATGTAAATAACAAACTATATCCTTTCTCATTATTATAATTTTTATCTATCACAGGTTGATTTTGATTGACCCTTTCGACAGCTTCATAAAATGATACCATCCTATCATCGAGGTTTTCTTCTGCATCAAGATAAACAGCTAAATGATGATTATTCCCTGTACTTACAAAATCCACAGAAATCCTATTTCCATTGTCATCCAGTATTTCATTTCCAAAATGATCTTTTTTAAAATGTAAAGACTCTGCATTACTAACACCTGTAATGCTCACTGTTTTAATTGAAATTCCCTTTTCCTGATTGAACCAGATTGGATTTTTATCTAAATTGGAAAAGGCTTCTTTTGCATTTCCATTAAATTCATCCAGCCTCTTTTTCAAAAGTTCTCTAGTACCCTGGTCTATAATTTTTTCTAAATTCTTATAGTCTTTAAAATTTTCAGGATTAACAGATTTTCTGATGGTATACACAGTATCATACCATGCAAGAATCACTTGTTCAGGTACGGTCCCCTTTTTGTCATCACTTATATAAACAGGATTTTTAAGTATCCCATTTTTCCCTGCAAATGCTTTTTTAGGATCATTGTCATTCTTTTCAAGTCTTTGCAAAAGTGCATTCCTATACTCCTTATTTTGTACTTTCAGAATGGTTTTATAATCAAATTTAGCTGATACTTTTTCCTCTTTCGTCTGTAAAATCTTAGCCGTTCCATAAATAGTTTCCTTATGAAGCTGCCCTCTCGGTGTAAGTTCTGTCTTTTTTATTATTCCTCCTTTTTTCTTAATTTTATTAACATTAGAGGTGACTACTTTATTTTTGGCTTTATGTGAAATCAGTACTTCTTCAAGATGTTTTTTGGCTTCTTTACGAAAACCAGCAATTGGAGATTTAAATTTTCTTGATTGAGAACCATTCTTCTTTTCAACTATTTCTGTAATAAGATTTTCGATGGCATAGATATGATGATGCTCTTTATGCTTTTCATCTTTTCTGGCGTTTAGATAATTCAGGTACTGAATATGATTACGAGTGGTAAAGGCAACAGTTAATGCATCCATTGCATGATGACGATGATCATTTCGTTTTGTCCAGTCCTTAATGACCTCTTTTTCTTCACCTTTCGAGTTGATGACCATCTCCGTTAATCCTAGCTTTCTGAATTTTTCGAGATTAAGTTCTTTCATCGTATTTATAAGATTCCAGTCTTCACGAAGTTTGTCGGTAATATTTCCTGAAGTAGAAACCACAGAATTGGTAATTCCAAAGAGAATTTCTCTTGCTTTTTTAGCTATATATTGGGTATCGCGTAAATCTCTTTCTATAAACCCTTCTCCGATTTCTGCCCCTTTTTTCTGTAGCTTTTCATACTTAGCTTTGGAAATATCTTTATTATTAAATAATTCCTTAATCATATTAAGAAAATGTTCCTCCCTATCTTTTCCTTTACCGGAAATAAAGTCATACGCTGTGAGGTTTGCTTTCTCTAAATTGGCCTGTCTTGGAACAAGCACTTTATTGGAAAAACTATCATCAAAAAATCTTGATTGGGGAATAATATGGTCTATATCATATTTGTTTGTAAATAAATTTTCTTTTTCAATTTTGGTATTGGTATATAGATCTTTAAATCCATTGTTCGAAAGCTCAAGATAAAGTTTGTACCTGATAATATCATTTCGCGATGGACTGGTAACGTTAAATTCTTTTTTTAAGATTTCAGCATATTTTTGATGAAGAAGTGTGGCATCATTGATGCTTTTATTCATTTCAGCTCTTTCTTCTGCATTCTTTTTTAATTCTCTTGCCAGCTCTATTCTAACTTCATCAGGCTTTCCATATTCAGCAATCACGGCATTGACAACGTTGATCATCTGATTAAGTATTTTCTCTACTACAGGATTTCTAAGAGAATTTTTTGGAAGAATTTCCAATGTATCCTTTAAAACTCTTTTTTCAAGCTCATCCGCAGTTAAAGAATCCTTAGAATGATTATATCCTGCAAGACTGCAAGCATAGCTGTATTTATTTTCTTTATTGTAAGGATAAATTTTTCTCATAGCCTTACTACTCAGGCTTCCATATTCCTGAGGAAAAGTAATTGACGATAAAATTTTAGCATGTTCTCGTTTGAAGCCAAATTTTTTATTCAACAGTTCATAAAGTTTCTCATTTCCAGATGCTGAATCATCAGCTTCATAAGAATACAGTAAATGCCAGAGCTGATAGAAAGGCTGTTTTTCAAATTCCGGATTAGAAACTTCTGCATCAAAATCCAAGATCGAAACATCTATATAATTAACTTCAAAAACAGATCTAACCATTTCTCTTATTTCAGAAGCCGGAACTTTCAGATCAGATAACTTGACTTCCTCTTTATCTTCTTTTATCTTCAACAATTCGAAAATAGAATATCCTTCGAGCTCCAAAATTTTCAGATAAGCATCATAAAATTTTTCGTTCGTTCTATTCCCTTCAATCGATTTAAAATTGATCTTGACATCTTTTGCTTTAAACCCGATAAGCTCCAAAATTTTTTGAGAACCAAGATTACCTTTGATATTCAGCTCATCAAAGAGCAATTCTTTTTCTTCCCAATCAAGTGGTCTTCGTCCTTCATCATTTTTAATTTCAATATTGTTGAGTACCTGCCAGATCTTAAATTCCTGAAATAGGGGTGAAGATTTGGGAGCAACTTTTAACCCAACCTTTTTTCTCTTTACTTTTCCGTTATCCTTAATTTCAATCTCACGACTTTCGAATTCGCAGAAACTGATTAATCCTTTTTGTGATTTTAATTTTCTCTGATAAAAAATAACAACATCAAGGATATCATCTTTTAGTCTTGCACTTAAAACAGGATGGAAGTTTTTCTGTGTCTCCCATATTCTTTCGAATTCATCCAAATAATCCTGTCTGTAAAACACTTGATTTTTCAACCTTGTATGCGAATTGGTGCAAAGTTGATTATATAAATATTCTCCTATTGTCTGCTGATTAAAATACAGTTCTTTGCTTCGGTCACTAATTGCGCCCAGGTACCCACTGGAATTATTCAGATTATGATTGATTTCCGTAATGACATACGCCACTTCTTTAATTTCTAACTGCTTACCTACCGCATTGTTTCTCCATTCATAAGCCATGAGTTTTTTTTCTTCTCTTGTTCCTTTATTGTCGGCAGTATAGATTTTGTGGCGGTTCAGAAAGACAGCAATAGTAGCCCGTTGTCCCTTTCCTTCTAATTCTTTTTTTAAATCATCTGTTAAAACTTCAGGATAAAACTGTTTCTGAAATTTCCAGACCCTATCAAATTCATTTTGAAGATCAGACCTGTAAAAATCCGGGATCTTTTTCTTTCCATTTTTAAGAAGTTGATAAGCGTATTCTCCTGGGGTAAGACCTTCTTCATACAGTTTTTTTGCAATCTCCATTCCGTCAATAGCCATACCTTCATCATCATTCTGAACTTTCCGGCTGCTTTTATACCCTCTTTTTTTATTAATCAGAAATAGGACCCTCGCCAATTCATACAGTTCTACTCTTTCCTTTGCTGCTTTAGCTCTCAATGCATGAGTTTGAAACGTCGAATTTTTTCCATTCTCTGCTAAAATATCATCTTCACTCAGAATCTTATTTTTGATGAGTATATCTAATAAGTTTTCTCTCCTCAACTTAAAACGCTGCAGATTTCTTCTTGCGCTTCTGGCTAAAGTTCTCCCGGCATTAGTCGTAATAGGTTTTCCTTTTTCAAAATTAGTCTGTTCATCCACTGTTAAAGGATTAACACGGACTCCCAACTTAATTATTTTATTATTTTCCGGATTTTTTACATCTTCATCCACAATGGCCCAACCAATAGATGAAACGCCAAGATCCAGTCCCAAAATTCTCTTAGTCATGTGTATCAGTTATTAGAATTTCATAAATGTAAGAAGAAATAAATAATGCTAATTACGGTTTTCCATACTTTTCATTACAATCTATTTTATTATATTTGTCTTAATAATTTTGAAAAGCAATTCACAATAAGGATTATTCCGTTGTGAAAACATTCAAGGCGGGGCAACTCGCCTTTTTTTCATTCTAAAGCAGTATTTTAGCCTTCCGAAAACAAAATAATGACAACCGTAACCTTTATACAGCAACAGCTCAATATACCCGAAAAGAGCATCAACAATACCCTTCAGTTATTAGCAGAAGACTGTACGATTCCGTTTATTTCCCGTTACAGAAAGGACAAAACCGGGAACCTTGATGAAGTTCAGATCGAACAGATTTCTAAAATCAGTAAACAGTTTGAAGAAATCATAAAGCGAAAAGACAGCATTTTAAAATCAATTGAAGAACAGAATGCGCTGACATCCGAATTGAAACAGAGAATTGAGGAAAGCTTCGACATTCTGGAATTGGAAGATTTATACCTGCCCTTCAAAAAACGCAGAAAAACGAAAGCGGATACCGCCAAAGAAAAAGGACTGGAACCTTTAGCCAGGATCATTATGAGCCAGAAAAGCAATGATCTGCAGTTTTTGGCTTCCCAATACCTGAACAATGAAGTTTCATCTGAGGAAGAAGCACTTCAGGGTGCAAGAGATATCATGGCGGAATGGATTAATGAAAACATGTACGTCCGTAAAAACCTTCGCCGCCTGTTCCAGCGTAAGGCCGTGATCACTTCTAAAGTGGTCAAGGTCAAAAAAGATGATGAAGACGCTCAAAAATTTTCGCAGTATTTTGAATGGGAAGAAAATCTGAACAGGACTCCTTCTCACAGGCTATTGGCAATGCTCAGAGCTGAATCTGAAGGTTTTGTAAAACTTAATACAGGCATTGATAAAGAAGAGGCCATTGATTTTATCGAAAAAGCCATCATCAAATCCAATAATGAAAGTTCGGATCAGATTGCCCTGGCCATTAAAGACAGCTATAAAAGACTTTTAGAGTCTGCCATTTCTAACGAAGCTTTGCAGGAGGCTAAAGAAAAGGCAGACAAAAAAGCGATTGAAATATTTTCCGAAAACCTGAGCCAGCTTCTTCTCGCGCCACCTTTAGGCGAAAAAAGAATTTTAGCCATTGATCCGGGGTACAAAAGCGGCTGTAAAGTGGTCTGCATTGATGAAAAAGGTGATCTTCTCCATAATGAAACCCTCTACCCTCACGCCCCACAGAATGAAAGCGGAATGGCCATGAAAAAGATCCGTTCTATGGTGAATGCCTACAATATTGAAGCGATTTCCATCGGAAACGGAACAGCAAGCCGTGAAACTGAGTTTTTCATTAAGAAAATTGCATTTGATAAACCACTACAGGTTTTTGTGGTTTCGGAGGCAGGAGCATCGGTATATTCTGCAAGTAAAATTGCGCGAGACGAGTTTCCATCTTATGATGTGACGGTGCGTGGGGCGGTTTCTATCGGGAGAAGACTGGCTGATCCGTTGGCAGAACTGGTTAAAATTGATGCAAAATCCATCGGTGTTGGGCAATACCAGCATGATGTAGACCAAACTCAATTGAAAAACGAACTTGATTCTACAGTTATGAAGTGTGTAAATTCTGTAGGAATCAATCTGAATACAGCAAGCAAATCATTGTTGAGCTATGTTTCGGGGATCGGGGAGAAAATGGCGGAGAACATTGTTAATTACCGAACGGAGAATGGTGCTTTTGAAGACAGGAAACAGCTTAAAAAAGTTCCGAGGCTTGGAGAAAAAGCCTATCAGCAGGCTGCAGCTTTTGTAAGAATTGCCAATGCGAAAAATCCACTCGACAATTCTGCCGTGCATCCGGAAGCTTACGGAATTGTAGAAAAAATGGCCAAAGACCTGGGTATAAAAACCAACGAGCTGATTGCCAGCAAAGAGAAAACAGCTTTGGTAAAGCCGGAAAATTATGTTACAGAAGAAATAGGAATTTTAGGGATCAAGGATATTTTAAAAGAGCTCGAAAAACCGGGATTAGACCCTAGAAAAGCAGCTAAGGTATTTGAATTTGATCCTAATGTAAAAAGCATCAGAGATTTAAAACCCGGAATGATTCTTCCCGGAATCGTCAATAATATTACGGCTTTCGGCTGTTTTGTAGACATGGGGATCAAGGAAAGCGGCCTTGTCCATATCTCCCAGCTGAAGGACGGATTTGTTTCTGATGTAAATGAAGTGGTAAAACTTCATCAGCATGTACGTGTAAGAGTGACAGAAGTGGATGAAGCCAGAAAAAGAGTGCAGCTGAGCATGATTTTATAATGCATTTAAAAGACCGTTAAAATACCAACATTAATAAAAACAACAATACAATTGAGCTATAAGAATTTAATTTTCGATCTGGATGGAACACTTTGGGATCCCAGAGCCACTATCATCAAAGTATGGAATGAGGTCCTGATGAGACATGAGCTGATAAAAAAAGAAATGAAACCTGAAGATATGAACCAATACCTGGGTTTACTGGCAGATGACATTTTAAAAGATATCATTCCGGGAATTTCTGATCAGAAAATTAAGGAAGTACTTTCTGAGGTTGTACAGCAGGAAAGTAAAGTTCTGCGCCTTCATGGTGGTATTTTGTATGACGGAGTTGCAGAAACCCTGCACCATCTGGCGGTAAATCATCAGCTTTTCATAGTCAGCAACTGCCAGGACGGATATATTGAAGCTTTTTTAGACTATTACCAGTTCAACGACTTATTTACAGATATTGAATGTTACGGCCGGACTAAAAAACCTAAATCTGAGAATATCCGTTTGATTTTAGAAAGGAGTCATTTAAGTAGTGAAAATTCAGTTTATATTGGTGATACGCAAACCGATTATGATTCTGCAAAAACCAATGGCCTGCCTTTTATTTTTTGTGAATATGGCTTTGGAAAGTTGAGTACAGACGATTATAAACCTTCTGTTTCTAAGTTTTCAGATTTGGAATTTTGCATTAAATTTTAAAAATCACATCGCACTTTATCGCATAAATAAGGCTGTCCATTGAGACAGCCTTATCAGGTTTCTATTATTTAAGATAAGCTTTAATATTCTCTTTTACGATTCCTGTACAGGAGCCGTTAATAAATTTTTGTAATTGTTATTCAAAAGCCGTAAAGCTACAGCAGTATTTAAAAATCTATATGGAGTAACAGCATTCAATACTGTGTTCCCTACAATTTCATAAGTATCCTGAAAAGTCTGTTGTACTACCGGATCTTCTATAAACTCTACAAAAATACCATATTTCATAGCATCACCGCTGCCTATCATCTTGTTATTTCTTACAGAGATTTCTTTATTTCTTGTGCCGCGTATGGTAATTCCCGTTAAGAGATCTTCCAAACCTGAATTTTTCATTCCGGGATTTTCAATGGTGTTAAAGTTGGCAGATAATAAATAATTCTTTCCTTCAATCATAATTCCACTTTCCTGGGTTGTCTTGATATTATTATTACAGATTTCCACCCCTTTGGTGTCAGAAATATAAATTCCTGCATAGCTAATACCATTGATCACGTTATTGGAAACTACACCCAAGTCAACAAATCTGACATTGATGCCATGCTGGCCCGCATTTCTCACCACATTTCCTGAGATTACCACATTTTTTGCATAAAGTTGGGGAGCACCAGGCGTTGTATTATTGATTAAAATACCATCTCCGCCTACACTTGTATTTTCAACAATATTATTGGAGATCACTATATTATTACTGATATAACCTGCATTATCCGAGTTTTGAAGCTTAATCCCTACTTTCATGGTATTTCTCACTCTGTTTCCTATCACCGTAAGATTGGAAATACCGGAATCAAGGTACATTCCATGCTCCAGGATTGTATTTTCTACGTCATTATCTGAAATACTGACGAAATTAGAATTTTCGACAATATAGATACCTTGTGATGAATTTTCAAAGTAATTTTTAAAAATTGTGATATTTTTTCCTCCTACTACAATCCCCATATTGTCCTTTCTACCACCGGTAATTTCTTCTGCCCATGTTTTGGTAAATAAATTCTTGACTTTATTGAATCTAAAGGTTAAATACTCTACACCATTCAGTCCTGATACCGCAGAATAGGTAAAGTTTTCAAATATGTTCTTCTCGATCATAAGATTTTTTGCTTGGGTGCAAAGAATTCCTACATTTCGGGAACTGGCATTAACAACATAATCAACACCTTCTCCTTTTAACATAAATCCTGTAATGGAAATATTTTCCTTTTGCTCACAGTTAAAAATTTCTGCTTTGACTTCGGTCTGTTTTATCGTACACTTATTTGAAAGGATTTTCTGGTTGTCTTGAAGGTAAAGCGTTCCTTTAATTTCAATGGACATTTCATCAAAGAATGTATTATATCCCAGAGCCAAAGCTTTGTTGATACGCTCTGTAACTGTTGGTGCCAGGATTCCGGCTTCCCTGATATTCCACCATAATACGTTGACATATCCGGACCATTGTCTTTCATAAAAATCATTGTCTTTTTTTCGGTAGATGACGCCATCCTCAACGGCAGTCCCAATTTTTTTGTAAACAACAGCCTCGTGCGTGTAATTATCTACCAACTGCACAAGGTCTTCGTTAGGATAACTATTACCCGATGTAAAAAAAGCATTTGCGTAAATCATAAAATTTTGTTTTTTGGTTTAAATTAATTGGTAAAATATTTCTTCTTTAATTTTACTAATGCAAATGTAGGCGCGCGATACGACAGAAGTTGACGTGTTTTATTAAACTATTATTGTTATGTTTGAATGAGCAGAAAAAAAATCAGAACTGTAAAAAAACCAATGAAAATATCCGAACTTAAGGAAAGAAGAATCATCCGAAGACCCACCCACGAGTTCGATGAATTTGGGTACAGAATTTATAATTCTTTTGAATATGATTTTCCCTACGATGCAACTTATAAAGGCAACGAAACAGAAAGACTTCTCGCTAAACTTATCGATATGCTGCCCTTCTTCCTTATTTTCTTTTTTGTATTTGAAAAAATAGGTTTCATTAGTTTTTTGTATTCCATTCCGTGTGTCATTATTTCTGGGACTTTATGCGAATGGTACTTGGGAACGTCTTTAGGAAAAGCTGTATTTAAAATAAAAGTAATTGATGATTTTGGAAACTATCCCGGGCTGTTATTATCTTTAAAAAGAAACTTTTTGTGTCTCGCAAATTTCTGGCCCATCTTTTCAGATTATATCCCGCTAGCCAATCATACGTGGGAAAAGGAACATACTGAGATGCATTTCAGCATGAACCTGAACAATAAGATCTGCAAAACTTATATCATTAAGAAAAGTAAAATCCAAGAAATAAGGAACCTTCTCTATCCGCAAAAATAAAGGCTGTACAATAATCTGTACAGCCTTTTAATATTTCCAGGAAATTTAAAACCCGGTTAATAAAATCTCATATCTCGCATCTTGGTTTTTAGAATTTACCATTCACTTGCGAAGCAAAATTCACCATTCACTTTAGTCTCAAAATCTCCAATCTGATGTCTGAAATCTTGGTTCTTGGCTCTTGGTTCTCCAAAACGTCTATTTATATTCCTTAGAATCTCTTCTCGGTTCCTTAGCTTCCGGCCATTTTACCGTTTCCCCTTTATCATCCTTAGGCATCACTCTCCTTTCTCTGCTGGTAAATTCAGGGTCTTCTGATGCCATATAAGCCAGTGCAGCCGTTAAAACCACATTGTTTTTCACCTCATCAAAAACGATCTTGTCATACGTATCTTTCGTTGTGTGCCATGTATATCCGAAATATCCCCAGTTCAATGAGCTTAAAGAAAATCCTGGAACTCCGGCCGCTACGAATGACGCATGATCAGAACCGCCACCGCCGGGCATTCCCGGGAAATCTGTTTTAATGTGATCTCTCACGGTTTTAGGAACTCCATTCAGCCATTTCCCGATATAGCTGTAAGAATCCACGAATCCCTGCCCACTGATATTGATTACACGTCCCGTTCCGTTATCCTGATTGAATACTGCCTGTGTCCCCTTTATAATCTGTGGGTTATCTGCTACGAAGCCTCTGGAACCATTCAATCCCTGCTCTTCACTTCCCCAAAGTCCAATAACGATAGTTCTTTTATTGTTCGGGTAATATTTTTTCAGTATTCTCATGGCCTCAAGCATGGTAAGCGTACCTGTTCCGTTGTCTGTTGCTCCCTGAGCACCATCCCAGGAATCAAGGTGGGCAGAAAGAATCACATACTCCTCAGGCTTTTCTTTTCCTTTTATAATACCGATCGTATTAAGGTTTTTCGCATCAGGAAGGATTTTGGACTGCGCTTCTACCCTGATTTTAGGTTTCGCACCCTTTTCTGCCATTCTGTAAAGCATCCCGTAATCTTCCAAATCAATGTCGATCATTGGAATCTTTGAAGTCTTCGCTCCGAAAATCCTGTTCGCTCCCATGATACCTGTCCAATTGGAAATAGCAATTCCTGCTGCTCCTGCTTTTTCCAAAGCTTCCGGAAGCGTATTATTGTCATAGCCAATGTTTTTTACATAATCACGGAAGTCTTTTCCGGCCTGTTCTTTTTCTGCCTTCAGTTTTTCATACAGTTCCGGTGTAGCAAATTCTTTGATCTGCTCATCTGAACGTCCGATTTTCTGGTATTGGGCCATAAGCACTATTTTCCCTTTTGCGGAAGGAAGCCATGCATCAAATTCCGCTTTGGAAGAAACTTTTGGAAGCACTACAGCCTCAGCTTCTACTGCTTTTTTCGTTGCCGGGCTCCACGCAAGCTGTGTTGCAGCCAATGATTTCACACGGGGGTACACCATGTCTACATGGGTAATTCCACGCTGCCACCCTTTCCATGTGCCAAACTGCTGCAAACTTGATTCTATTCCCCAGGAACGGAGTTTAGCTGCAGACCATTCATTGGCAGCCAACATTTCAGGAGTTCCTACAAGTCGTGGTCCGATACCATCCAGAAGCTCATAGGCCATATTTTCCAGCTGGGAATTGTTATTGATTTCATCTACAAAGCTTTTCACAATAGGATCAAGTTTTTCTTTAGGACCTACCTTCACCTGAGCCCATGAGAACTGGGCGGCCAGCATAAGCGCAGACAGAGCAAAAAAATTATTTATCTTCATAACATATATTGAATGCTTAAAGATAACAGAATTTGCGTGAATAAAGAAGAAAATGCAGAAATAAAAGGGCTATTTTACAAATATGTCAGTCTGGGAATTTTGGTCAGAATCAGACCGTTGACCAGTACAATCATGGCATAAAAAAACCGGCTCAGTGAGCCGGCTTGGGAACGAATTATTTTTTAGCTTCTTCTACAGAAACTTTTCTGAATTCTTTGAACAGTTTGCTAAGTTCTAAAGCTGATTTACGAGCTCTTGTACCTGCAGCTTTGTTTCCTTTTTCTGCTTGTTGGTTAGCCTCAGTTGCAAACGCTTCGAATTCAGCGCTGATTTTTTCAATTAGTTCTTTCATTATTTTTAAAATTTAGGGTGCAAATATAGGTTTTATGGTAATTCCAGCCTAACTACGACTAAAAAAATTTGAGTCAAAATGCTATTTTTTTCTTCTTTTCTTTCACACGGCTGTCATTTTTTATGGTTATAATAAAAATTCAGTGCTTTTATTAGCCTTATTGATCCTGTAAAAGGATTATTAGGTTATTATATTTTACTTTCGTCCATCCATTTATTCTTCTTCAAGATTCTATCTTTGTTTCAACAGATACCTTACAAAACCGTTTGCTTCTTAAAATTGACAGTTCCCAGATAAAAAAACAGGAGACTAAACAGCAATAATGGCCCCAGCATAACCAACCAGTTAATTTTGCTCCGTTCGCTGTAATATTCCAGTTGAAATTGCTGCCAGTAGATACTCCCCGTCGGCTCGTTCGCAAAGATTTTAGGATAAAACAAAAGCCTTTTGCCTTCATGAAAACGCTCTGCAGCCTGTGTAAACCTTAACTGATCGGCTAATCCAGATCCTGTAAGATCACTCAACTGAAACTGTACATGAAGTCCAGGAACAAAATAAGAAAGGGTACGGCTCATTTCTTCTCTTTTCCAAAGCTTTGCTTTCAATTGATCAGATTGGTTTTTAGACTCATCATCTCCCATCTGCTGCATCGCATAATACCAAAGCCAGCTGAAGCTTTCTTTTGGATATCCGTACGATCTAAACTGCGGATAATGTTTGTAAAATTTGTCTAAAGTCGGCTTCTGGTCGGTGTCCCATTTTTCATGATAGGCCTCTCTTTGCTCAATTGCAGTATCCAATGCTTCCGGTAAAGGATATTTACTTAGAATAAAAGTATTGAGCACGGCGGGAAAAATAACTGTAAGCACAATCCAGAAACACAAAAGCCCGGCAGCACCTGCTCGGGAACTCTTATTCCAGGAAACTACCCAGAAACTTAAAGCAAACCAAACGATAATATAAAAGACTGATACCAGAACAAAACCTGCCAGTGCCCCATTAATCCTTAAGTTCAGAATGGGAACTGTCAGAATAATCAGCAACAGTAAAATTCCGGTAATAAGCGCAAAACGGACCATAAATTTTTTAAACAGAATTCTGAAAGGTGTTTGGGACTGTACGGAAAGCAGAATCCATGTACTTTCCTCTTTTTCTTCGGACAAAAGATTATAACAGTAAGAAATAATCACCAACGGGAAGAGGAAAATAATCACAAAGCCCAGATCCAGACTGCCCAGAAGCAGACTTACAGGATTCTGAAGATCCGTATCGTGCTTCTGTCCTTCCAGATTTCTGATCGTTAAAATCTGTATAGAAGGATTTACATCCCGCTGCCCTATTGAAAGCGCATTCAGGTTGTCTGTTTTATTAACCAATCCAAATTTCAGGTAATATAATAAAAGTCCGAGATCCTTTTCTATATAGCCTGTATACCTTTCAATATGTTCTTTCTGGTATACAGCCGTATGCTCAATATTGGCTTTCTGTTTCTCTATAAACTGCCTTCCCACAAAAATACTGACCAGACCTGATAACAGCAGGAACAGCATTCCCAGATAGGCAGAACGGGAACGGATGAAGTTCTTAAATAATAAAAGATACATGATTAATTTATTTTTATTGTTTTAGACATAAAATGAAGGACGAAAAGAAGGCCCAATGCCCACACCAGAAGGGAAATCACAGAAACCATCTCATTCTGAAACAGTGTTGTCTGATCAATAAACCGGTATTGAAAATCAGGGAGTTCTTTCCAGTGATCACTGCTGATGGTATAAGGTTTATCATTACCCTGTTGCTTTTTGTTGCTGATGTTTTCCATCTGCAGTTTGTTCATTAGCTGTGCCAGCTGGTATCTGTATCCTTCAACCTGTTCCTGATAATTGATGTAGGAATTAAAATCTGAACCGGTAAGTGCTGCCGACAGATCTTTAACCGCCTGGAAAGGATTCACAAAGGCCAGTGAACGGTTAATGCTGTTCTGTTCTTCATAAATATCAAGCTGTTTTTGCCAATGTCTGTTGTAAATTCCGGAGCTGATTTTTTCTCCTTCCGCCATGATATAGCCGCTGTAATTAAAAGGCAGTTCTTCCACGGTTTTCACCTGATAAGCATGCAGAAGAGAATCTTTTATTCGTTGGTAATAGATGTCATTCGGATTGTGGCTGTCTCCGGTTTTTACCAGTTCATTTTCAACGTTGGTGTCAAAATCTATTTTTGATGGCGCCGGATGCAGATACGCTCCGAAAGCCTGTGCTGTTCTGGGAATAATCACGATAAACAGCAGCCACAAACCTATCAGTTTGACTAAAGAAGATCTTGAAGTTTTGCTTACTGCAGATACCATTACACAAACGCTGCAAACAATGAAAAAGTAGATCAGATAGGCTCCGCCAATCCAGAATAGGCGAAGAAATTCATCAACTGTGCTTTTAAAATCTGTCAGAGAAAACCACATGACCACCAACAGGATCATCACCGGAACAAAAACCAATCCCACCAGGCAAAGCAGTCCCAGTATTTTCCCGGCAAGCAACTCTTTCCATCGTACGCCCTGGCTGATCAGTACTTTCAAGGTATTATTTTCCCTTTCAGCCGAAATACAGCTGAATCCCAGGAAAAATATAAATAATGGAATCAGGGTCTGCAGAATCATTGCCGTACTTACCTCTCCGAACCTCAACATTCCTGATGAAAAACCGGCCTCTGAGAAATTAACGGTATTCTGCTTATGAGCTTCCAGAAATACTGAATTTCCCATATACCGTTCCAAGCCATAATCGAAAAAGCTTAAAGGATATCTTGCCCTGAAGATCAGGTAACCGTAATGAGCCATTCGGTGGGGATGTTTATCCGGCTTTCCCTCCCATTGCTTTCGTACATCCACCTGATGTTTTACCCTGGTATCTTCCTGTGTTTTATAGTCCTGCCAGCCTGTATAGGCAGCAAATACAAACAGGAGACTCAGAATCATCAGAAGAAAAATGACGGCCTTATTTTGTAATGACTGTTTCCAAAACTGTATTGAAATCAGACGGATAATATGTATTCTCATATTCTTAAGATTTAAAATTTATAAACTGCCATAAGCACTGCACTTCTTGGAGCTCCAGGAAACAGACGGAGATAATTCTGCGCGCCCAGCCAGTAAGTCGTATTAAAAAGGTTATTGACATTGAGCGAAATCCTCACAGGTCCCTGCTTCGGGGTGTAGTAAACAGCTGCATCAAAGACTGTGTATTCCGGGACTAGGAAAGAGCGGTTATACATGGGAACTTTATTACCGCTATACTGAACACCTAGTCCTATGGCAATATCCTTCAGAAAAGAGGTCTCTTCAAAGCTGTATTTCTGCCAGATATTGGCACTGTGAAACGGAGTGTTCTGTTTTCTGGCGCCTATCAGCGCAGGATTGATATCGTCAATAATTCTTGCATCATTATATCCGTAAGAGGCAAACACCTGCCATACCCGCGATATGTTTCCGATAATGTCCATCTCAAAACCCCGGCTGCGTTCCTGTCCTCTGGTTATCAGACGATCCGGTTCTGCAGGATCATTAGCATTCAAAAGGATGTTCCTCTGGCGAATCTCATAAACGGCAACATCAATATGGATTTTTTTATTAAAAAAGTCGGCTTTCATCCCAACCTCTTTGGATTGGCTCCGCAAAGGGTCAAAAGCCCGGCCTTGAGGAATAGCCACCGGAGCCAGTGACGCTGTATTGGATTGCGGCTGAAATCCTTCGATATAGGAAGCATAAATGTTGATACGTTCATTGAGATTGTAGGTAAGACCTATCCTGGGGATCAGTTTGCTGTCTTTAACGATGATTTCATTATTCTCTTTATAGTGGGTAACATCCTGAAACCATTCCTGCCTAAGGCTTAGGAATAAATTAAAACGGTCCCATTTCATCTGATCCTGAATGTAGATTCCATTAGACCTTATCAGGGCCGGTGGCAGTGCAACCTTTGAAAATACATATTCATGCGGATTTTTTATACTGTAACCTGAATTTGCCAAATTAAAGTGTTCCACGTTGGGTTTAGGCATTGTAATCCCATCGATAGTCACCATCTGATAGTTCTCTGCATTCTGGGGATTATAGGAAGCGGCTGTTTTCCCGTTGGTAAGAAGATATCCTCTTGCTGTATTCTGTGCTCCGCCTTTGTACTTATGAGTGCTGATAAAATCGTAACCTGTCAGAATTTTGTGTTCAATCGGTCCTGTTTTAAGATTAAACACCAGATAAGCATTGAGATTGTCTGTATTCCAGAACTGGTTTCTCTGAACCATCTGCATTCCGGCCAACGTTGGAACAGGCTTGTTATTTGCATCTACAGCAAAAGCATTCGTAGTTCTGTGTTCCTGAAGATCTTCCTTCCAGGTCTGCTTCATGTATGATGCATTAATGCTGATCTTATCGGTAATCCGGTGCGTAAAATTGGACATAATGATCAGCTCCTTTGATTTAAAATAATCATTAATAGCTCCAAGATTAAAGCTTATCGGAGTGCTCCGCAGATCTGTCATCCCGTCTACCGCTCCGAAAATAGGCTGTCCTCTGTCTATCTTCCCGTTCAGATCACTGTAAATCATTTCTACGTTGATCGCGGTTCTGTCGTTAGGGATATAAGAAATTGAAGGAGATACCAAAACACTCTTCTGGGACTGGATATCCCTGAAACTCTGTGCTTGCGCATACCCTGCATTAAACCTGTACAGAAGCGTTTTTTCCTTGTTCAATGGTCCTGTAAAATCCAGTGAGCTTCTTATAGTACTAAAGCTTCCTACACTCATTGTAACTTCCCGGCTTGGTGTTTTCAATGGCTTTTTAGTCACCAAAACGATGCTTCCTCCCGGATCCACACTGGAAAGAACAGCACTGGCCGGACCTTTTATAACTTCTATCTTTTCAAGGTTGGTGGTAATAGGCTGCATAAAATAATACTGCCGGGTCCGCATTCCGTTGATGATCGTTCCTTCTTCATTCTGTGCAATTCCCCGGATGCTGAACTGGTTGTAGTAACTCACAGGAGTTACGCTGCTGGCCATTTTTACCGCATCACCCAGCTGAAAAGCCTGCCGGTCGCTGATAAGTTCCTTGCTCACCGTAGAGATTGAAAAAGGAATATCTTTGTTCTGAACTCCAATTTTAGTGGCCGAGAAAGAATAATCACTCTGGTATTTTTTTGAGGCCCTGCCTAAAATCTCCACTTCCTGAATAACTCCAACTTTGTACAGGCGAATGATCAGCTTTTTGTTTAAAAATGTACTGTCCGCTTCAATCTGTTCGATATACGTATCGTAAGATTCAGCATTGATACTGATTTCATATTTTCCTCTCCTGATATCCGGAATGCTGAAATTCCCGTCAGAGGATGTTGTCTCATATCTGTTTTCGTTATTTTTAATAATGATTCGGGCATCTTTAAGCCTGTGATGATTTTCGCCGATGACTTCCCCGGACAATGTCTCCTGCGCACAGATTTTCACACTGGCTGCGGCCAGTGCTACTGCGATATATAAATATCTCATTATCCGGTTCTTAAATAGTTTCTAAGTAAATTTTCTGCAGTTCAGCAGCAGTAACAGATTTAGCATCAAGGGTATGAACCAATCTTCCTTCTTTCATGATGCCAATCCGCGTTCCCACATTCACTGCATTGAAAATATCATGGGTTGCCATCATAATGGTTTTCCCTTTGGCGGCAAGTTCTTTACATATTCTGGTGAATTCTGCGGTGGCTTTCGGATCAAGTCCTGAAGTAGGTTCGTCCATTAAGATGAGGTCTGCACTTTTTGCAACAGCAATGGCAATAGCCACTTTCTGACGCATCCCTTTGGAATAGGCAGCCAGTTTTTTGTGATGAGCCTCTTTCTGAAGGCTTGTGTTTTCCAGCAACATTCCCAGTTCTTCTTTGGAATATCTGAAACCTGCCATCTGACTGAAGAAATCTAAGTTTTCGATCCCTGTAAGATGAGGATACAGCTGCACCACTTCCGGGATATAAGCTATATATTTTTTGGTGGTTTCCCCATTGATTTCCACCGGAACACCTTTGACGAGGGCCTTACCGGAGCTTGCTTTTAAGAAACCTAAGAATATATTTATCGTTGTGGTTTTGCCCGCTCCGTTTTGTCCGAGCAGACAGAAAATTTCTCCTTTTTGTACGGATATATTGAGTCCGCTTAGAGCAGCAACATGGTTGTACTGCTTACTAAGCTCAATGGCTTGTAATATTGACATGAAAATGTATTATGTAATTAAATAATTAAAAGAAGTTAAGCCCGCAAAGGCAGACTTGGATATTTAAAAATTATAATACAGCCGGCGGGCCTCTGTCCGAAAGGGAAAAAAGAGTATAAGAAAATAGAAATTCGGGAGAAGAGAAAATCTTTCCCGTGATTTTTGATACAGCAAAAACAGCGGTGTAAATCTTTCCGATTCCACCTTCACCCAACAATTTATGGTGGCAGATGGGACACTTTGTATCGCATGATGAAAAGGCCTTTTTGAAAATCTTTACATGCTCTCCTTTGGGCTGCTGAAAAGTATTTCCTGCATTCTGACTGTGAAGAAAATGATGGTGGAGATATTCCGCCGGAGAAACAGCAAAGGCATACACAGCAATGAAAATTGCCGTCAGAAAGTTTTTAAAATGCCTTGTGACTCTCAATGGATAGATTTGCTGATTGAACTTGAATGCTGCGAAATTAAAAAATATTTAATTAACATCAGGTTTTACCGGGATCAATTTCAAAAATTTTTCCGGAAATGAAATTGATAGATCTTTTTCCAGTTTCAAAAAATGGCAATTGATGTAAGAAATAACATATTTGGATTGTTCTATTTTTTAGACCCCCTTTTAATCATCCCGAAATATGACCAGATTCCTACTTTTTATCTTTCTTTTCATTCCGTTGTACATCTTTTCACAGAATAAGATCAGCTATAAAGTGTATTATGATGAAAACCTTGAGCAGAATGGTTTAAAAATCCAGGTGGATTACATTCAGAAAATCCTGCTTTTTTTAAATCATCGGAAACGACAGACTTCTATTACCGTAATGAATTCCTGATAAATAGGAGCAACTGATCTTCCCGGGATAAACCGGGACTTTTCCGACCGGGCATAGAAACATCCGGTATGCAGCCAGCCCAAACGAATGCCCGGTGCCAACGTTTTTGAAAATGAAGAATACGTCATCACCAATCCTGAATCGTCAAAACTTTTAATACAACGAGGCTTTTTATCTCCAAAATAAAGATCACCGTAAATATCATTTTTCAATAATTGGAACCTGATGCATAGATGCGATGGCCAAGAGTTCTTTTTTAGCATTATCAGCCATCACAATACCTTTCGGGTTGTGAAAACTGGGTGTTAACACCACGGCTTTTATATCATTCGAAGTGCAGACTTTTCTGAAATATTCTGTATCAAAACCATTTTCGTAATGCACAGGAATCTCTATTATTTTTAATCCCAGATTCGCTACAGCCTCCAAAACCGAAAACACACACGGACTTTCGACAGCTACGATATCTCCGGGATCGGTTACTGCACTTTAAGCAGTGGTCAATGCCTGCAATGCTCCGTCTGTAATATAAGTTCATCAGGATTAAATACACATCCGTGACCTGCCATCTGAAGGAAATCTGTTTTCTTAATTCATACAACCTATTTGAAGGATAATAACGTAATAATGAAGCTCTTTTTTCGCGGATGACTTCCTGTATCGTTCTGAGGATGAGTTTTTGCGGAATCAGAAGATCTCCAGGCGCTGCCATATGGAAAGAACTGGATTCTGAAGGTTTGTTTCTGGCTGAGGTCAGCATCACATTTTTGGTGAATCAAGGATCTCTCACAACAGGAATCAGATCTGCTCTGACCTGTGAAGTATGGTCTTCTTCAACTGAGGCTACAAAATATTCTGAACGGGGGCTGCTTTCTATCAGTCCTTTCATCATCAGATATTCAAAACCACTTTGAACAGAGCTTGTACTCAGCTGGTATCTGCTTTTGATCTCCCGTATGGAAGGCGGGCGTTCTCCTTTCAGCAAAATCCTATTTCTGATCTGCTCTTCAATAACCGATGTAAAAATTTCATATTTATAGGATCATATTACCATTTTATCAAAGTGTACCGCACAAATTCATAAAAAATAAATCACTGTACCGATTAAATTAATGAAAACTGTGTCCCTTTCGAATCCAATAATATTCTAATTTTGAATAAAAAAGATCTATGAATATAATTTCAAAATTTACAGTGGGTTCAGAGGAGGGAATTTCTGATCTTATAACCATTATCGATTCTTCAGTTTATGCTCTACACAAAGGACTGGTTGCTGAGGAAGACATCAAAAAATATATTGCAAACGATATTGATCCCAGAAAAATGATCAATGACCTGAATGACCTTTCCAACCAGCTTATTATCATGTATGCAGATGATCAGCCTGCTGGCTACAGTATTCTGAAAAGCGGTTCCGGCCATCCTGAATTGCCTGAAGGGAAAAAAGCTACAGAAATCTGCTTTGTAATCCTTTCGGAATTTGATTCTCCGGAAACCAGACAATCTCTTTGGAAGAAATGCAGGTCTGCAGCCAGTTTCACAGATATGATCTGGCTCAATATGATGGCTCATGACCCGCTTTTAGAGTTTCTAAAAGAATCAGGTTTTACCATTGTTGCTGATGCTACAGCCGGACCTTTCCAACTTCCGTCGCATCTATTAAAACTGGATATCAACTAATTCCCTGGACCTATGCCATTTAAAAAGACAAATCTTACCTGATCATAACCTGTTTAAAATAATATTAAATTAATTGATTTTCATATCTTTGATTTTTATAATTTCTACATTATGAGTGATCAGCTGGAAACTATTGAAGATTATTACAGACGCATCCGGAACAACCAGGTAAAAATGTTTGATTCTGATGATTTTGAAACAGGCAAGTCGCATTTCAATGTTTCCATGCGGAGATACTGCAGTTTTAAAAGCCCGTACAACCGCCGTGATTATTATAAGATAAGTTTTATCCTGGGAAAAGGCACCTTTCAGTACGGATCGCATAAACTTTATATTGACCAACCTGCCCTTTTCTTTCCTTCACCTAATATTCCGTATTCATGGGAATGTGATGGTGATCTTCAGGAAGGCTACTTCTGTCTGTTCAATCAGGAATTTTTTAGTGGAAATACTGAACTCAACCTGTTTAAGAAGACCTCACTGTTTAAAGAATGGAGCAAACCTATTGTTTTTTTAACGGATGAACAGACCCAGCTGGCTACTCTTTATTTTGAGCAGATGTATAAACTGAATCATTCGGCCTACCCATTCCGGTGCAGCAGTATCAAAAGCCATCTCGCTTCTGTCATGCACCTTGCTTTGGAGAACCGCGTAGATGACATCAATCCCAGTGAACTGCCGGCTAATATCCGTTTATACCGCTTATTTGATGAGTTGCTTAACAAGCAATTCCCACTGGATTCTCCGGCATACCCGCTGGCACTGAAAACTGCTTCTGACTTTGCAGATCAGCTTAATGTACATGTGAATCATTTGAATTCATCGGTAAAATCTGTCACTCAGCTTACCACGACTCAAATTATTAAAGAAAGGGTATTTGAGGAATCCAAAAACCTGTTGAAATATACCAACTGGAATATTGCTGAAATAGGATATACCCTGGGATTCGACCAGCCTTCCCATTTCAATAATTTCTTTAAAAAACATGCTGAAGTTTCACCTTTAAAATTTAAAAGCACATTTTAAATCTTTGATTTTTATAATTTTTACTTTGTCTTTTAAAATTGAACTTCTGTATTCCCTGCTTATTTTTGCTTAGTAAAATAACGAATGAATATGTTGTTGAAAGAAGCGTCTGAGAAAAGAATCAGATTAATAACGATTATGGCTTTTGTGTCGATACCGCTTTCAGGGTTTGTCACTGATATTTATCTACCCTCATTCCCATCGATGGCAAAGGAAATGCAGGTATCTGAAAAGGATATCCAGATCACCTTAACGTCTTACTTACTGAGCTACGGAATCTCACAGCTTTTTGTCGGGGGAATTCTGGACAGCATCGGTCGTTACCGTCTTAAACTGATTGCTTTGCTGCTGTTGATCATCAGCAGTATTCTTATTACGATGACGAACAGTATTTTACTGATCTGCCTGCTTCGTATTCTTCAGGGAGCTGCCGTTTCCGTACTTATTGTTGCTACCCGGGCTATTTTTGTGGATCTCTATGATTCTGAAAAAGTGAAGCACTATCTGAGTTATTTCACAATCGTCTGGTCGTGCGGACCTATCCTGGCTCCTTTCCTGGGTGGATATATTGAAAAACTGTTTAACTGGCATGCCAATTTTCATTTTCTGGCTTTGTACGCGGGAATCCTGTTTTTATTTGAATGGTTTGTCAGTGGTGAAAGCTTACCGGAAAAAAAGAAACTTAATCTTTACGAAAACATCAGCCTGTATAAGATGATGCTGAAAAACAGGATCTTTATGCTCGGGATTTTCATTTTAGGGCTGAGCTACTCTATTGTCATGCTTTTTAACATTACAGGTCCTTTTATTATTGAAAATACGTTCCACTTTACTCCGGTAGCTATTGGATATTGTACCCTGATCTTAGGATTTTCATGGATGATTGGCGGTTTTATAGGAAAGCGAAGACTTAAACTTGATTTTAAAGAGAGAATTTTACAGCCTATCGTTTTGCAGCTGATCCTTATTACCGGGCTGATTGTGACCAGCTTTCATGCGGAAAGCCTTTTTATTATGGTTCCTTTTGCGTTTTTTATTCATATCTGTTCAGGGATCCTGTTTACATCATTTTTCACTACCAGCATGCTATATTTCCCTAAAAATGCGGGAACAGCAGGCGGACTGATGGGTGGGCTGGTGTATGTGATCACTTCTATCACAAGTTTCATTATTTCGGTCAGCGGAACTGTAACGGAACAAGATGGCCTTGCCTGGCGTTATCTGGCGATTGCTATTATACTTTTAGGAATTATCCTGGTCATGCACCAGGCCGTTAAAAAAGAACAAGCAGAGAAATGATCTCTGCTTTTTTTATTTTTTAATGAAATATTATAAAAATGGCTTATTCCCCAGATCTATATATATTTTTACTTTTTAATAAAAGCAACGGCATCTACTTCTATCATCATATCATCTAGTGCCAGTCTGGGAACTGGAATTAGAGTACTAGCCGGAAATTTGTTATTTTTCCATACTTTATGCATTTCCTCTGTCCATATTTTAAGTTTCTCCTGATCATGATCAACCATTAAAACCGTAATTTTAAGAACATCATTAACTCCTAACCGATAATCGGCAAGTACGGTCTCCAAATTTTTGAGAGAAAATTTAACCTGGGTTCTAAAATCTTTAGAAAGATGATGTTCCAAGCCTTCTCCTCCGCTTTGCCCGGATATGAATATATATTTCCCATCAACTTCATTCGTTGTAGCATGAGAAAAAGCAAATGGAGCCGGATCAAAAAGATCTTTTGGGTTTTTGTGGACGACAGTGGCCACATTATTTGTTTTTTTTGTTTTATGGTGATTTGTATTTTGTGAAAAGGCTAAAAACCCCATACAGAGAGTGGATAAATTAAATACTATACTTCTCATGACATCTATTATTTTGTTGTGAATATTAAAGCAAATATAGTTTCCAATATTTTCAGAAAAATAAACATATGTTGAAGTTTTTAGCTTTTATAGACGGTATATTTACCGGTTTTATTTGGAAATAACGGTGACACACTATCGGGTAGCACATAAAGTTTTACACGCTCCATAAGCGAGAAGATATCAGTTTAAAGTAAAAAAGAACAAATACAATCCGTTTTTCTTATAAATATCAAAGATTCTCATAAGTCTGGTCTATTAAAAAAGATACTGCTTTTTTGATTTTATCGCGGCCGTCATCAGTATTAATATCTATACCACAGAACACACTGCCATTTACGGAAGCATATATATATTCAGATAATAAAAGTCTGAAATTAAAATGGCCGTTATTGCACGAAAATCCTGTGAACGTTCTCCAAAGTGAGGATCAACAGTAAACTTGAAAAAGGGATTCCCCGTTTTCTTCCTGCATATTGGTCAGCTTTGTAAGAGATTTCCGGGATTCAGACAAGCGCCACAATAATAGTTTCTGCAGCTCCTTATTGCTGCTTACATAATCAAATTGATGTAGTAACATTGCCTCGGTAAATGCTTTTCCTCCATCTTTTGGATCGGGCATCATTGTTTCGGTGGTTACGTTACTTCAATAAAGGTTCCAGAATAAAAATTCGATTAATCTGTTCCCCTTACAAGATAAAATAAAGAAAGTGACCATTTAAAAATGATCACTTTTTAATTACCTTAAGCTTGCCGAAGGTGTCAACTTAATGGAAAATATACTTTTATATAAATGATTTGGTATTAATTATTTATCGGACACCTCAAACACTCAGGTCCGGTTTACGGCATCACCGAATATTCTTTCTTATTTGAAAAGACATCCAGCATTACTTTTGCAATTCTGGCTCTCTCATCCTCTGAAAGATTAGATCCTGACGGCAGGCATAAGCTATTACCGAACAGAGTCTCTGCTACCTTTCCTCCGTAATATGGTGCATCTTTAAATATAGGCTGCAGATGCATTGGTTTCCAGATAGGGCGGGACTCGATGTCTTCTTTCAAAAATGCCAGACGTAAATCTTCATAGTTTTTTGATAATTTGGTTTTTGTATCGTCGATTGTAATAACGGATAGCCAGTGATTGCTGTAAAAATCTGAATCAGGCTCCGAAAATATCTTTACGCCTTCTATATTTTTACAGATTTCAGAATAAAAACTGTGCATTTTTCTACGGCCTTCTACTCTTTCATCTAAAACTTCCATTTGCCCTCTTCCGATTCCTGCGCTGATATTACTCATTCTGTAATTGTACCCAATTTGAGAATGCTGATAATGCGGGGCATCATCTCTGGCCTGTGTAGAGAGAAATACAGCCTGCTCTTTGTCTTCCTGAGAATGGCATACTAATGCGCCACCTCCGGAGGTTGTAATAATTTTGTTTCCGTTGAATGACAAGATACCGAACCGCCCAAAAGTTCCGCAGGCTTTTCCTTTATATCTGGAGCCCAGTGATTCGGCAGCGTCCTCAATTAAAGGAATGTCATATTCTGCAGCTATTGATAAAATTTCATCCATTTTTGCAGGCATTCCGTAAAGGTTAACCACAATAATTGCTTTAGGCTTTTTGCCTTTTGAAATTCTGTCTTCTATAGCTTCTTTTAAAGCCACCGGACACATATTCCAAGTATCTTTTTCAGAATCTATAAAAACGGGAACAGCTCCCAGATAGACAATAGGGTTAGCAGAGGCGGAAAATGTCATAGACTGACAGATAACCTCGTCTCCATGAGTGACATCGCACTCAATTAATGCCAGGTGTAAGGCAGCAGTTCCTGCAGAAAGCGCAGCTACTTTTACATCTTCATTTAAGAATAACTCCAAATCTTGCTCAAAACCATCAACATTCGGACCTAAAGGCGCTACCCAATTTGCCGCGAATGCTTCTTTAATGTATTTTAATTCGTTTCCACCCAAATGGGGAGAGGACAACCACACTTTTGATTTCATATTTTACTATTCTAAATTTTACTAAATATTTAAACTTCTACTTTTTATTATTTTACCCGGATTTCCTACAACAGTAGCGCCATCCGGTACATCGCTAATAATGACAGTCCCGGCACCAATAGTGCACCATTTGCCAATTTCTATTCCCTGTATCACGCTGGCCCCAATTCCAATATGGGTTCCTTCCCCCACATATACGTTTCCGGCCAGCGCCACATTTGGGGATATGTGAACGAAATCTTCGATTATACAATCGTGATCAATAGAAGCATTGGTATTAATAATACAGTGCTTCCCTATCCTTACTGCTGCATTTATAGTAACACCGGGCATGACGATAGTTCCCTCTTCGATTTTTAATCTCTTAGATAGTATTGCCTTAGGATGAAGGAGGGTAACATAATTGAAATGCTCACCCCGATTAACTACTCTTTTCCGCAACCTGTTATTACCTATAGAAATAAGTACTTCTATATCATAAGGCGGAGCTTCATGAATAACAGTATAATTCAACACTCTCTCCTTCAACGGATTTTCGTCTATATAAGCTTCAATATTATAACCGCATTCTTCGGCGATTTCAGCCACTACTTTGCCATGACCACTTGCTCCGTATAAATACATATTCTATCTACATTTAATTTAAATTAATTATTTCCTGTAAAAGCCTCTACCGTAGCCTGATCAGCCTGGTTTATGCCTTCCTTTTTTATTACTTTTTTTAAAGTAAGGAACATCACTTTGCAATCTGTTGCAAATGATACGTTATCTATGTACCAAATATCTAATTCAAATTTCATCGTCCAGGAAATAGCATTTCTCCCATTTACCTGTGCCCAGCCTGTAATGCCGGGGCGTATATTGTGTCTTCGTTTTTGAGATTCACTGTACAAAGAGAGATATTGCGGCAACAGAGGTCTTGGTCCTATAATCGCCATGTCTCCTTTCAATACATTAATTAATTGTGGAAGCTCATCCAGGGAAGTCTGACGTATAAAACTTCCAACACGTGTTAAGCGTTCCGAATCGGGCAGGTAATTACCCTTTCTATCTTTTTTATCATTCATCGTTTTAAACTTGATGATATTAAATATCTTCTCATTTAATCCGGGCCGGGCCTGCAAAAAGAATGGTTTGCCCTGATTTGCGAAATACAGCAAGACTGTGACAATAATGAAAACAGGTGATAACAAAATCAGCCCTATTAAAGCAATCAGAAAATCTATAACCCGTTTTAAAAAAAATTTATACACGATAATCTCTTTCTTTAATTAGTTTTTTGTATTCACTCAGTAAGGCGTTCCAAATAACAGATTGCTCGTAACGAGATTCTATCATTGGGCGGGCATTCATTTTTAATTTCTGATAATAATCAGTGTCCGATTTCATTTTTTCCATTGCTTCACCAAGCTTTTCACTGTTTTTGACCGGAACTATTACTCCATTCTGGTCTTCTATAATAATTTCGTTGCATCCGTTGATATCGGAAACGATGCTCGGCAATCCCATTGCCCCTGCCTGCATCACAACATTTGGAAACCCTTCCCGGTAGCTTGGAAAGGCCAATACATCGGAAATAGCAAAATAAGGACGTACATCTTTCTGAAAACCTACAGATATGATATCTGGGTTATTTTCAATTTCTCTTAATGTATCCGGATGCAGAGGATCCAGCTCCTGTTCCAGTGGGCCAACCAGTAATAATTTGGACTGACTCTGTGAATTTTCTTTCTTATTTATATAAGAAAAGGCTTTAACCAATTCATTAATTCCCTTGTCTCCTACCAAACGTCCTACAAAGACAAACACAAAATGTGCGTCTTCTATATTCAATTCTTTTTTTAAAAGCGTTTTCTGTGCTTCTGTAACCTGGTCAGGCGAAAAATATGAAGTATCAATTCCATTGGACGACCCATTTCCAATTACTTTTAGCTTATATTTATCTGTATAATTATGCTCTAAGATATAATCAAATAATCCCTGTGAGTTTGGGTAGACTTTCGTAGCAGAAGCGTAAGTTAATTTTTCTACAAACTCCAGAATCTTCCGTTTAGTTCCTGTTGCTTCCATAAGAGGAAGGCCGGCCACCGTATGTAAGCGATGGGGAATGCCTGCCATTCTTGCCGCGAGCATCCCTACAATACCGGCTTTAGGGGTATGGGTGTGAACGATCTGCGGTTTTTCTTTTTTCAAAAGCCTGTACGTACTCCATAAAGATTTCATGTCTTTAACGGGAGTCATCTGACGAGACATATCAATAGCAATAACTTCTATTTCCTCATCACTTTTCACCTCCTCCAGCTCTTTTCCAGGCGAAGAAACTCCTATTACCTCAAAATATTCTGACATAAATCGATGTTGCCCTTTCAATAAGATCTTTAAAGAAAGTGGAATGGTTGTTATGCGTATTAATTTAGTTTTCAAATTCTTTAAATATTTGTTTACTATTTCTAATATCTGGAACTAATTAATAATTTCTCTTTATATCTTTTGTGTATTGTCTTTCTATTTTTGATGGCAAAGCATCGTATATCGAAATAACAGCATTTATAATTCCTTATTTTGGGAATTTTTAAGATATTATATCACATACTATGAATCAGTTTTAAAATCCCACCTAGTTCACCTGGAATTCAGTTTGAAATCAATACTGTTTCAATATTCCGGAAGATCATAATTTTCTATTATGTCTTTGTGTATCTTCATTTTTTGTTGTAGAATATAACTCAACCAGCTTATATCTAGAAATAAATATCTACTTGGAATGTAAAATCATAATGTTCCCAATAATTATTGATATACAATACCTGTAATATTTTAGTTTTTAAATCTCACAAGTAATTTTATGTTTATATGGAAATCACTAATCTCTCTTTCCATTTTATGTATTTTTCTTTCCATATCTCTTTAAGCAAAAATCCGTCCATTATCAACTTTTTGAACAAAAATGTTTTTATTTATACAATAAATATATTATGAATGATAATAATTTAAAATAAACAAATTATAAATCAGAAATAATTATTGATTATATTTTATCTTTTGCTGTGAAAACGTTTGTAATTCAGTTAATATTTTCTTATTCTCTTTATGATCTGATTTGAAATTATTTATCTGCAAATTGATATTATCTAAAGATGCATTATCATATAAGTATCTGAAAGGTTTCTTATTATATTTCAAATCAACATTTTTAAGCATAATATTACCCTTTAAATATTTTTTTGTTTTAGACCTTCGATTAGAATAGGAGATTCCATTTGTAGAGTATAAATCTTTATAATTGTCAATAGAAATTTCGACATTATTAGCTTCCTGATCGCCTTTTAAATTATCTAAATAAAAAGACAATCCATTCAACTTGTTATTAAAAGTAGTTACCGATTTTAACGCAACATTTAATTTTTTATTTTGTTGTGTATTAGGTTCCATATCAATACCTGTTTGAGGATTTGCCCCATTAGAATTGGAAACAACCAAATTTTGTAATAATATATTATCACCACCAATAATTGAAATTCCATTCCGTCTATTATTATCAATGAGCCCCCCAATTATGCTTATATTACTTGAAAAAGTTTTACCTCCTATATAAATTCCGTCACCCCAACAGTCTTTAACAACAGCATTATATATTTTTACATCAACAGCCTGATTGATACTGATACCCATTCCCCATTCTCCTTTTGTTCCTAAATGTTGATTTCTATCACCTATAACTTTTGCATTATATATGCTTACATTTTTTTTATTATTAATACTTATAATGGCATACCCTGACCTCTCTGTTGGTTTTAACTTAAATTGAGAAGCATCGTCAAATAATAACACTGAATTGTTATTAAGCTTTATTCCTTTATCATTTATTAGCAGAGGAAAATTTGGTAATAATACTATTGAATTTTCATCTATTGCTTTCTGAACATATATAGTGTAATCTTCAGACGCATCTTTACTGTAATTTTTAGGAAGTATATCAATAACTTTAAAAGCCTTGTCTTTGAGAGCATTCATTGATGAGGAAATATCCGTTGTTTTTACAAAAGAATCCGGCACATCCCTATACTTAAATTTGTCCTGCGCACAAGATAAATTAATTGACAATAGAAATGTTATGCAAAAAAAAGATTTTATTACTTTTATCATAATTTACTATATATTTTTCGGTACTGATTTGCTATTTCTTTAATAGAAAAATCTTTTGATCTTATCAAGCATTTATCTGATATTTGTTTATAAAAAGTATCATTTGTATGTAATTTATTAATCAATTCAGCCAAATATTCTTCTTTACCCTTATTAAATAATACTCCATAATGTTCAACAACTTCTGATAATCCGGGTACATCAGATGCTACCACAGGCTTATTACAAGCCATCCCTTCTACAGCAACAATTCCGAATCCTTCATAACGAGACGATACCACCACTACATCACTCATTTTAACTAGCTCTGCTACATTGAATTGGTTACCTAAAAAAAGTACCCTACTTTCTAATTCTTTATTTTTTACAAGCTCTTTGCACGTTTCTAATTCCGGTCCATCTCCTACAAATATTGCTTTTACATTCGAGGGTAATAATGCAAGCGATCTGATTAAAGTAGGTTGATCTTTTGCAGTTCTAAAACTTGCAACCTGTATCAAGACGAAATCTTTTTCAGACAAATTATATTTAATTCTGGAATAGGCCTTAGAATTATAAAACCTATTTAAATTGATTCCATTATTTATCACCTCCATTTTTACCTTAAAATCTACCCCCAAATGTTTGATAAGATTCTTTTTTGTGGATTCTGAAATACAAATAATGAAATCCAGTCTAGAATAAATAAACTTTTCTATTTTTTTTAAATACCATTTAGTCCTTCTATTATTTTCAGTACTATGCTCAGTCAATATTATTTTTTGCTTTCTAAAAAAAAATAAAAGCCTATAAAATACTCCCCAATATATTGTAGGAAATAAATGTAGATGAATGATATCTGCATTTGCAAGCGCTTTATTCATAAGAAATGGCAATCGGATATCATATAAACTTTTTGAAGAAACTACGTCAAGTTTTATTCTTTTATTAGCTTCTACTTCTTTTTTTAGTGATGTATCAATATCATCTAATAACAGTAAATGTATTTCGTCTGATTCCGTTTCAGATAATTCAGCACACAAATCAGCTACCAACCGCTCCGCACCACCTAATCTTAAACTATTTATAATATGATAAATTTTCATTTTCTAATTTAATTTTATATAATGCCAGCCAATAAAAAATAAATACTATCCAATTGATGTCTAAAAGGCCTTTAAAATTCCCTATCAATAACAAAACCGTTAATAACCAAAGTAAAAGTTTAAAGCACTTATCATCTTTAAATCTTTTTATGTTATATCTTAAAATATAAAAATGCATTGAAAAATAAATCATTATCCCAAAAACCCCATAATAATATACAAGCCTAGAATATCCTATATCCGTATGCATATAAAAAGAGCCATTGTCATAATAAAACTGACCATCTCCTATTAATACACTTTTAAGATCGGTTGGAAATATTAACATAGCTTTTACTCCTTCTGTAGAATCTGTTTTTAATTCTCCGGAAGAAAAGAGGTTTATAAATACTTCAAAAGAATGTCGGAAAGAATTAGAAGTCATTAAACTATCTAAATTTACGGCTAAATAACTAAAAGCAATTACTCCAAAAACTGTAGCATAAATAATAATCTTAGGAAAGCTACTATAGTTCTTTTTGAGAATATAGCTAATAACCAGATATACAAAAGATAAGAAAATTCCTAAGAAAGCTACTCTCGCAATATAGATCCCGGTAATACAAATAAAAATATATACCAAAATCCACCACAATTTACCCCTTTTTAAAGAGTCTATTATATAGGCTGCAACCATCGTACCAATGGATGAAATAATCCCCCCTGAGAAAAATGTTCCAGCCCCGATCCCAATAAATCTTGTCCCAAATTTCACTACATTTCCCAGGGCATATTCAAACTTATCTCCGGTAGATTGTAAAGATGTAATTATCTCTAATAAACTAGGATTTAAAAACATCAATAATGCTAAAAAGTTGTGAAGAAAGATTGATAAAACAATTAATTTCAATGCATACAGCCTGTTTAGATTCACTCGAATAGCTAAATAATATGCACCAAATAAATAAAGAATGTTTTGCAGGGTATTACCAATAAAACGCGGATCAAAATAGCTATTTACAACTGTTGTTAGTACTATCAGGAATATAGAAGTTAAACATAAAAGAAATATATGACCAAGTGATTTGGGCATTTCTATTTTTTTCTGACTAACAAAAAAGAAAAGACCAAGAAGACCAAGAAGTACTCTAGTTCTAAGAATAGATGGAAGAAAGACAAACGATACATTATATATAAAAAAGAAATATATCAGTATGTTCACTCCCTGTCTAATTATTGTATTAGCTTCTAATCTTCTCATTTATCAATTCATATATTCCAAAAAGGGTAAACATACTAAATGCTAACTTCAACAAATCTGTAAATCGCATTTTTTTTACATTAAATAATAAAATTTTAAGGTATCTTTTCCCTAAAACACGACTAACATTAAATTTGTTGTCAGGATAATTTGTTTTTAATTCTAAAGACAATTTCTTAAAAAAAGAAAGAATGTAATCCACTGAAAAATCTTCAAAATTGATATTCCTTATCTTATCTGATAATGATAAAATGTAAATAAGATTCAATTCTTTTTGATCCAAAATAATGTTTTGTTCCTTTAAAGCCAGTTGCTGAATATTAGATATCGTTTTCTTTCTTTCTTCTACTTGGCTGGCTCCAATAGTGGTTTGACTATTTGGTGTATTTCTATAATATAATAGTGGCATTTTGAAATTATAGCCTTTACCATACTGTAATATTTTTATCCATAGTTGATAGTCTTCAGCATACTTATAATCATTTTCAAAAAAAAGATTATTTTCTTTAATAATACTTGACCTGAACATTACCGCAGGATGGGTAAAAGGGGTACTAAAAATTGAATGTATCCTAATTGAGATATCATCAACAGGAAGTTTACTGAGATGAAAATCGGAAATATTCTGTGTAAATTCTTTTCTGGATGAACTGCATATAATATATTCAGGGTTCTTTTCCATGAAATCTATCTGCATCTGAAAACGCGACAAGTGACAGATATCATCAGCGTCCATCCTAGCAATATATTTACCTTTAGATAATAATATTCCCTTATTTAAGGTTTCTATTAATCCTAAATTTTTTTCATTTTCAATATACTTTACCCTTTCATCCTTATAACTTAATATGATTTCTTTTGTAGAATCTGTAGACCCATCATTAATAATTAGTAATTCAAAATCTCCATAACTTTGTGAGAGTATACTGTCAACAGCAACTCTAAGATACTTTTCAGCATTATAAGCTGGTAGAATTACGGAAATTTTAGTACTCATTTTTTACATAAAGTTTTACATTATTAAAATCTTTCAGCCATGCGTCGTAAAAATTTTTACTTTTTCCGTAAACATTATCTAGAATTACAACTTCTCTATCCAGTAGGATGCTAAGAATTAAACCATGCAAGCGGGTTGTATATACTTTATTATATTCATTAATAAATTCCTTCCCCCGGTTAATATGCAGATCCATTCCATTCTTCTTTTTCAGTCCATATGCGTTATCTATCATTAAAGATAAAACAGGTACATGCTTTATGACTTTTGAAAGCTTTCCATCTAAAGCTTCTACATAATTGGTTAAAGTATTCATCCTGCTTGAGGTTGAATTATAGGTTGGCCAATCCTGTATATGATATTCACCTTCAATACTATCCTGAAAAGAATCTTTACTTGCTTCTGCATCAGTTCTGTTCAGATATAAACTTTTAGTTTCAGCAGGATTACTCTTTATATCAGAATCAAAATTTAAAAAGAAAGCCATATCTGGTGTCAATTTTAATTTTTCTTCATTAAAATTCACTTTTAAAATGTCATACGAAACAAAATCCCTTACAAAAACATACAAATCATTATGTCTATTGAAAATAGCAAAATCTCTTTTTAGATTTGCCTCGTTATTATAATGTACTGTTTGAGGCAAAACAATAATCCTATTATTAGGAAAGTTTTCAATTATATATCTTTTGAAACTTTGACTTGATTCATAAATGTCTCCAAAATTCCCTCCTCCATGTAATAAAATAATGGTTTTTTCAGATTTTACAACATTTTTCTTGAATGTATATCTATTGTATTGTCCAATACATTTATACTCTAATTCTTTAAAAAACTCTAATTCTCCTTTCCAAATTAAAGAATCTCCAATATTCCTATGATTAGGAATATCCAACAAAATAAAATCATTATTAATGAGTGGAGTAAGCTGAGTAGATATTATATTTTTTAGTTTTTCTATATTTTCTTTATTGGAATTCATACTTATTTTTTTAGAAAATTTAATTTATTAAAGGTATTCTTTAAAATATCTTTATTAAAGTAACTGAACAAGATAAGAGACAGTACCGTTAATGATATCGAAACTAGGTGATTACTATTTAAATACAATACGATAATTATACTAAAAACTAATAATAGCTGTATGATTAAAGACTTAATATCTATATCTAATTTCAAGATTTTTGCAGTCTGTTTATATCTTACGATAAACATAACAAAGAAGCTTACGAGTGTACCCAAGGCAGGTGCATACAGACCAATATGCTTAATAAAAAGTAGTGAAACAAATAAATTAATTAATGCTCCTAGTACGCTGGTAATAAAAATACCCTTCGTTGATTTAGTTTTCAAATAAATAGCCCCTAAAAAGCCGGCGATTGATGAAAAACAAGAACCTATATACAAAAGAGTTGCGTATTTCCAAGATTCATAAAATTTTGAATCAAAAAGGACCTCGGTAATTAATGGTGTGGCTGCTATCAAAATCATTGATAAACCAATATTCACAGATATATACTTATTGAATAGTTTTGAGAAAAAAGGGTTATTAGGATCATTTGCAGAAATTGCCATATCTTGCCAAGCCAACATAAAAACGGTATTAAATATCGTTAAAATAGCGGGTAACCTTGCGGAAATTGCATAAATACCATTATCTTCTATTGTTAAAAAATTTAGGATAATATACCTGTCTGAGGCATTAATGACCCACCAGCTTATAGAATTCAATATTAATGGAACAGAATAAAACAGAATTTGTTTTTGTACCTGATAGTTAATTTTTATATCAAGATATTTCTTAAATAGAAAATTTACTTTTAACAACATCAATAAAACTGCAATAAAATTACTTACAAAAAGTGCATAAAAAATACCCTGAACCTTATTTGTAAATATATCTGTCAGTAAGAAAAGTAAACTAAAAGAAAATATAAAAAAACTATTTATAATCCCTATAAAAGAATAGTACCTCGTTAACCCCAATCCTCTTAATATTTGCTGAAAAAAAGGTAATAAACACGAGCTTAGGATCAACAATGATAATTCTTTTTGATAAGGAATTTGATAAAACAATCCCGCTAGATAAAGTAATAACTCAAAGCTTATAAAAGATGTCAACAATAAAATACTGCATTGTTTAAATGTATCACCTATATGATTTTCTTTTTTATTTTCTTTATCCAGAAACCACCGATAAACGGCCTCATTCATCTGTAAAGACACAAAAGGAACCAATAAATTGACGGTTGTTAGAATTAAGTCATACTCTCCTAATTCTTTTTTGGAAAGATAAAAGGAATAAATAGGAATTAATAGAAAAGATAAAATCTTAGATCCAAAATTACCAATTGTATATATTAATGTACTTTTTACTAAAGTATTACTATCCATTATTATTAATTGTTAATAAATATTGATTTAGTTCATATTTGTTTATAAACTTGAATCACTCTCTTCTAAGATTCCTTTTACATCATAAATTACACCATTTTCTTTTAAATAATCTTTTAAATTCAGATCGATGAATTGCTTATGCGCAACTGTAAGAATAATCGCATCAAACTTCTCTTCCGGAATTTCACTTACGACAGTAAGGCCATATTCATGCTCAACTTCACCAGAATTCGCCCATGGATCAAAAGTTGTTACATGTAAAGCATAATCTTCAAGCCCGCGAATCACGTCTACCGCTCTGGTATTACGGACATCAGGGCAATTTTCTTTAAATGTTATTCCTAAATTTAAAACTTTAGCATCATTTATAGTAAGCTTCTTTTTAATCATCGTTTTAACTAGCTGAGAAGCCACATATTGCCCCATGGAATCATTCAGTCGGCGTCCTGCCAGTATGATTTCTGGATGATATCCATTTTCCTGTGCTTTCTGTGCCAGATAATAGGGATCGACTCCAATACAGTGACCGCCAACCAGGCCTGGTTTGAAGGGCAAAAAGTTCCACTTGGTTCCTGCAGCTTTTAAAACAGCATGTGTATCAATATTTAGAATATTAAAAATCTTGGCCAGTTCATTAACAAAGGCAATATTAATATCTCTTTGTGAGTTTTCAATTACTTTGGCTGCTTCTGCAACTTTAATTGTCGGTGCTAAATGGGTTCCTGCCACGATCACAGATTTATATAAAGCATCCACTGTTTTTCCAATTTCCGGTGTGGAACCTGAAGTCACTTTCAGGATCTTTTCTACAGTATGTTCTTTATCTCCCGGATTGATACGTTCAGGGGAATACCCTGCAAAGAAATCCTGATTGAATTTCAATCCTGAAACCTTTTCCAGAACAGGGATACATTCTTCTTCTGTAGCTCCAGGATACACGGTAGATTCGTAAATCACAATGTCTCCTTCGGACAATACTTTGCCCACCGTTTCCGAAGATTTGTATAGAGGTGTCAGATCCGGACGGTTATGCTTGTCGACAGGAGTCGGAACGGTAATGATGTAGATGTTTGCATCCTGGATATCTTTCATATCAGCAGAGCAGTACAATCCATTTTCAGCAGTCTGATTAAAAGGATTTTCTTCTTTTAAAATTGCTTTTAACACATCGTTTTCCACTTCCAGAGTACTGTCTACCCCTGTATTTAATTCTTCAATTCTTTTCTGATTGATATCAAAACCTACAACCGGATATTGGGTTGCAAATAATCGTGCCAGAGGAAGGCCTACATATCCTAATCCGATAACGGCAATTTTATACTGTTTTTCCACAAAGATTCGATTTAAACTTGTTTATTTTAAATTTTCCCAGTACCAGCTGATGGCTTCTTTTAATCCTTTTTCTATGGTATGGCTGGGCTGGTACCCTAATAGTTTTTCTGCTTTTTCAACGGAGGCCAGTGAGTGCGGAATATCTCCTACACGGTTCGGTCCATAAATCACTTCAACATCTCCAATTTTTCCATCAAATTCACTCAGATACTTTTTAAGATATCCTACCAGATCATTTAATGTGGTACGGTCTCCTACAGCGGTGTTGTATACTGTATTCACCGCTTCAGGGTTTTCAGTAAGCATGGCACGCTCATTCATCTGAATAACGTTGTCGATATAGGTAAAGTCACGCGAATAATCTCCTGTTCCGTTGATCGTAGGAGATTCGTGATTGATTAACTGTTTTACAAATAAAGGAATCACGGCAGCATAAGCTCCGTTCGGGTCCTGTCTGCGTCCGAATACATTGAAGTATCTTAACCCAATACACTGCATTCCGTATGTTTTTCCAAACACATCAGCATACAATTCATTTACATATTTGGTAATAGCATATGGCGATAAAGGTTTCCCGATTACATCCTCTACTTTAGGCAATGAAGCAGAATCACCATAAGTAGATGATGAAGCAGCATATACAAAACGTTTCACCTTGGCATCGCGCGCAGCAATCAGCATATTTAAAAACCCTGAAACATTCACATCGTTACTTGTAGCAGGATCTTTAATTGATCTCGGAACAGAACCTAATGCAGCCTGATGTAATATATAATCTACATTCTCTACTGCTTTTTGGCAAACTTCCAAATCACGGATATCACCTTCAATGAGCTTATAATTTGGATTTTCAAGGAAAGACTCGATGTTGTGACGGTGTCCTGTTGCAAAATTATCTAAGCAAACAACATAATAGCCTTTATTTAAAAAATATTCCGTTAAGTTGGAACCTATAAAACCCGCTCCTCCTGTAATTAAAATTTTATGCATTTCTATGATTTAAAAATTTTCTTCCACCAACTGCTTTTATCCTTGGTCTGACTGTAGCCATATCCATAGCTATAGTTATATCCATAACCTCCTGCCCGTCTGGAAACATCGTTAACAACAAATGATACATTCGTCAGTTTAGAGTCTCTTACCAGATCGTTGGCAAAATCTATCAATATATTTTTTGATACTCCGGATCTTACGACATACAATGTTGCATCTGCTGTATCTACAATACTCAATGTATCCGAAACCAACATCAGCGGTGCGGAGTCTATAATAATATAAGCATACTCAGAAGACATCTGCTCAATAAGCTTCTGGTATCTTCCATTAGAAAGCAGCTCCTGAGGATTGGGAGGAATTGAACCCGCATAAATGACATCACATGAAGGATTCGTAGTTGATGTATGGATAAGTTCTTCCACATTTACTGAATCATCATATAAAAATTCTGTAAGTCCTTTCCTTTTAGTAGGTTCATTATCATAACGCTGGATCTGAGGATTACGTATATCTGAACCGATCAGGAGAGCTCTTCCGTTTTTATTGGCTACGGTAAGGGCAAGATTTACGGATACCAGGGTTTTTCCTTCACCTTTTACTGAAGAAGTTACCATAATTACTTTGGCGGTATTTTTTACAGGTAAAACAAATTTAAGGTTGGAAACAAGAACCCTGAATGCTTCTGCCAGTTCCGAAAAATCATTTTTCTGCACCAAATGGTTTTCATTATCTTTAAGTGACGGAATGTCTACCAGTACGCCCAATCTGGAACGTTCCTTAATATCGTCTCTATTATAAATTTTGTCATCCAGAATGAACAGTAAATAGAAAACAGCAAAAGGAATTAGTATCCCAAGGAAAAAAGCACCCAGAAGAATAATATCTTTTTTAGGCGATACCGGAATATCTTCTGTAAATGCGGGGTTTACAATTTTTGCTTTCGGAACATCTACTGAAAGATTGATCGCGTTTTCCTCTCTTTTCTGAAGGAGAAATAAAAATAACTGCTCTTTCAGGTTTTGCTGACGCTCAATTCCCCTGTATACTTTAGACTGCCCGGGAACCTTTTCAATCACGTTATTGCTGGTCTTGATCTGGTTCTGCAGCTGGGAAATACCTGTCTGCACGGCTTGTCTCTGCTCACGAATATTATCACGGATCACTTCCTTTAAAGAAGCAATTTCCTTGTTCATTTCTATAACAGCAGGGTTTTCGTTAGTAGCCTGTTTAAGGGTTTTATTTCTAGTGATAATCAACTGATTATACTGAGAAATAGATTGTTCCAGTGAAGTGTTCAGCCCAAGATTGGATGGCATAAGCTGGTTATTGCCTTTTGAAGCTTCTCCTGAAAGTGAATTTAGAAGATCAAGCTGGGCCTGCTGCTGAAGAAGAGCTTTGGTATTTTCACTGGTATTCTGCAGTGCCAGTTCTGCCTGTGCCTGCAAATCTACAATACGGTTACGGTTTTGGAAATCTTCTTTCTGATTTTCTACCCCGGAAAGATCCTTGGTAATTACTTCCAGTCTTTTATCAATAAATTCCTGTGTATTCTGAGCCTGTAGGTTCTTATCTTTCTGCCCATCCAGATTATATTGTTTGGTGACCTCATTCAGAATAGCTTCAGATTTTTCAGGAATAGATCCTACTAAACTGATCTCCATCAGCATAGCCTTCTCATCCGGCAGATTAACCTGGATTAATTTTTCCAGTTTTTTAATCTTCTCAATCGGACTTGAAAAGATCACTTTATAGTTTGATTTAACAGGAAAGGCTGAATTTCTGTGAAATACCACAGTTCCGAAATCCAGCTGTAAAGGAATATTAAATCTTCCTGTAATATTCTCCTGTTTATCATTCTGAAGTGTAAACTGATCACTTTTTACATCTTTTATGATGTATTGAGAGGATATGAATTTTTTATTATTATAAGTTAATATTTTTGCAGTTATAGGAGCATTGAGGAACAGTTGTGAATCTTTAATTTCTCCTGTAGTGAAATATTCTACATTGAGATTAAGGTTTTTCACTACCTGCATAAGTATGGGTCGTGAGTTTACCACTGCAGCCTCACTTTTCAGCTCATCAGCATTCCCCAAACCTATACCAAGATTATCCAGATCAGACAAAGCTGAAGATAGATCATTTTGTTTTTTATCAAATTTAAGAGTCGTTTTTGACTGATATTTGGGTACACTGTATCTAAGGTAAATACCGGCACTCAATACAAAAATAAAAATAGAGGCAATAAACCATGGCCATTTATAAAGGTATTTAGAAATATTTTTTCTAATGTTTAATTTCTCTTCGTTTTCCTGAAATTCTGTCTGCTGCATATTTTTATTATCTTGTTAAAGCAACAATAAGTGTCCCTGCCGTTAATAATGCACCAATAATCTGGAATGTAAGAGCTCTGTTCGGGTTTGTGTTTGCCTGAACCTGCTTATTTTTATCCGGTTGTACATATAATATGTCGTTTTGCTTCATATAATAGTACGGTGAGCTTACAATATCAGATCTGGAAAGATCGATATTAACCACCTGATCAACCCCATCATCCCCAGTACGGATAAGTTTTACATTCGTGCGATCTCCGTAATCCGTCATATCACCTGCAAGGCCGAGTGCCTGAAAAATATTTATCTTTTGGGAAACACTTTCTTTCTGGCCCGGTTCTTTTACTTCCCCCAAAATACTTACATTAAAATTTTTCAGAGTAATGGATACCATAGGGTCTGTAAGATATTTCTTCAAGCGTAACTCCAGATCCTGTTTAAGCTGTACCTGGGTCATTCCTTTAGCATATACACTCCCTAAAACCGGGAAAGAGATATATCCTTCTTCATTCACTAAATATTCACTTGGCTGTACATATTGATTTATTCCGGTCTTGGTATCGCTTCCTACCTTATTAGTTGTATTAAGATTAAATGGTTTTACAGCAATTTCGTCCAAAGCAGAAACAAGAATAAGAAGAACATCCCCTTCCTGAATATGCAAGCCCTGAAACTTTGCCCTGTTAACTTCCTCTTCCATATTATGGTTTGACATATACACCATATTCTGTTTAGGTTTACATGATAGCAAAGTAACCGACAACAGTATTATATACGTAATAATAGTTTTCTTCATATGTTATTTAAGTCTATTCGAATTAATACTCAATTTTATTAAAGATATTTGCAACAAAATACAGAATTAAGTATATTTTTCACATTAAATACAACTCCATCTATATGTGAAATGATTTTAATTAAAAAATCTTATTTTTAAAGTCAATTCATTCTGTAGCAATTTTCATTCCGATTAGAAATTAATCATAAAAAATATTTGTTTATTTTTCACTTATTTACAGTATAATCAAAACTATCTTACTGATAGACTTCACGTTCCTGAATTTTATCTAAAATTTCAAATTCCGAATTATTACTTATAAATTCCGGTACAATTATTTTCAGAATCTGAACGACCTGCAAACTCTCTTTTTTTATAGCAGACCGCATAATCTGCTTACATAAAAGCTCTATATCCTCAAATTCCATCAGCGGATCTCTTGAAATCATGATTTTCTCATGATGGGTAGGAATAGTAGTAGAGTTATCCGTTAGAAGTTCTTCGTATAGCTTTTCACCAGGCCTTAAACCTATAAAATCAATTTTAATATCAACATCCGGCGTATATCCGGATAGCTTTATCATCCTTTTAGCCAGATCCAGAATTTTAATAGGTTTGCCCATATCAAAAACGTAAATTTCGCCTCCATTTCCCATTGTTCCTGCCTGAAGCACCAGTTCGCAGGCTTCAGGTATGGTCATAAAATAGCGGATAATATCGGGATGAGTAATGGTAACCGGGCCTCCTTTTTCAATCTGCTTCCTGAAATGCGGTATCACAGAACCGTTAGATCCCAGTACATTTCCAAAACGGGTTGTGATAAATTTTGTTGTATTATCAGGAGAATTCTGTAAAGACTGCACAAAAAGTTCGGCAGCTCTTTTAGAGGCTCCCATTACATTGGTAGGGTTCACGGCCTTATCAGTAGATACCATTACAAAACGGCTAACATTATATTGCCTGGATAGCAAAGCTAAGTTTCTGGTGCCTCCGATATTTACAAAAACAGCTTCATGCGGATTATCCTCTATCAGAGGAACATGCTTATAGGCTGCCGCATGATATACTATTGAAAAATGGTAATCTTCAAATAATTTTTCTAGTCTGTAGTGATTCGAAATATCCGCCAATACAAATTTGAAATTTTGGTCCGGAAACCTTTCCAACAATTCAAGCTTGAGTTCATGTAAAGGCGATTCAGCCTGATCCACCACTACAATAAGGGATGAACCCAACTGAGCAACCTGCCTCACAATTTCACTTCCAATAGACCCGGCACCTCCGGTTACCAAAATACTTTTATTATAATGACGGCTTCTCACCTCTTCGCTTTCAATTTTTATTGGACTGCGGTCCAGTAAATCTTCAATTTGAAAGGGACTGATACCTCCTACAATACGATCTTCATTTATTTTGCTGAGGCACGGCGCTTTCAATACTTTCAACCCTCTATCCAGTGCAAGCGTCATCCACTCTTCCATTTCTTCTTTCTCCATCATTCCCCGGATTAGAACCGCATCAAATTGATTGGCCAGACTATGACTTTTAAGAAGTTCTTTTTTATTATAAATTTTATATCCTAGTAACATAGCCTTTTTAGAATCTGATCTGGCGCTAAAGAAACCTTCCAGCTGGTAAGCGTGCCCCGGATTATGAATAATTGCATTGGCCAATGAGACAGATTCGCCCCCTACTCCTACAACAGCAACTCTTATTTTGGATGGAACGTTCTTATAATTGAGATCCATAACCATACTAAAAATCTGTTTGGTAAGCATCCTGAAAAAAAACATCAGGAGAGTGGAAATGAAAAAAAATAAAAAAAGAGCCGGATACAAATAGAGCGGCCTGCCCAATGCCATATCTGATACAAAATTTAGCCCTAACAATACTATAAAGGTACTGCCCGAAGACCACAGAATTTTAAAAAAATCAAAAAAAGTGGAGTACCTTATTATTCCTGCATACGTTTTGAAAAGGAGCATAAATAGAATGTTTACTCCAATAATTGTTAAAATTTTTTCATTGAGATATTCAATAAAATAAATTTTTACGTACAGTTTTTTTAATAACAGATAGATCGTTAGGACAGAAAAGGAAACTATTGAAATATCAATAAAAAAAACTAACCACCTAGGTACATACCTTAACTCTTTGATTTTAAAAACATTCCCCATACTACAGATAAACCTAAAAATATTTATATTTTTTTATTTAATTCAACATTAAGTGGTTTTTAATTTTAAACAAATATAATTAATTATTGATATATTATTTAGCCATATATATTAATTTAACATATTATATAATGAAATTATATCCTATTTTAATAAAGTAATATTTACAGTAATCATATCTTACTGCAACACAGTATTTTTCAAATTTCAAACTAAAATGTTAAAATATGATAATGTTAAAAAAAACAAAATTCCTAAATGCTTATTTTAATTACAGATGACATATTACTGTTATGACCAAGGCATATCAATAAAAAAGAAGACCTAAAACAGGTCTTCTTTAGTTTCATGACAATTGAAATTACCTTAAGATATTTCGATCAATCTCGGTGGTTTCTGTTTGGCATCCTCTTTCTTTGGAATGGTCAGTAAAAGCAGTCCATTCTCATATTTTGCATTGATATTATCCTGATCGACAACATCTTTTGGAAGCTCCAAACTTCTTTGGAAAGACTGATAACTGAACTCCCTGCGGGTAAAGTTATCCTGCTGTTTTTCGCTGGTATCCTGTTTAGAGGATGAAATAGTCAACAGGTTTCCATCGAGTTTCACCTCGAAATCTTTTTTATCCATGCCCGGCGCAGCAATCTGCACTTCATAAGCATCTTCATTTTCCCTGATATTAACCGAAGGAACTGTTGTACTGGTCGATGAATAATTGTTGTTTCCCCAGTTAAAAAGTTCACGATTAAAAAAATCATCGAAAAGACCTGGAAGAGCTAAATAGCCATTCGGGTTTCTTTTAATAAGACTCATAATAATCCTTTTAAATTAAGTTAAACAATCATTTTATACACAAATCAGCTGGCCAGCTGTATATGAAAAACATCAAAAAAAATACCATGATGAAAAATGTCTTTTTTTTTGCAGAAAAACTGACAAAATTTCAGTTTATATTTCAAAATTTCCTATTTTCATTTTAAGCTGATCATTGTAAAATCCTTATTACTTTGTTCCATTTATACCTTCACGCAATTCTCTCCGTTAATGTAATATGATCTCACTCATAGACGTATTGATGAGTAAATATCTAATTTTGATAATTAAAGCATTCAATAGAATACTAACCATCATTATATCACTTATGAAAAATTTATTCTTATCAATCATGGCTATAAGCTTCACTGTTTTAGCTTGTAAAAAAAATAACGAAGAAAAAAATACAACTTCTGCTGACACAGTCAACACACAAAGCATTTATCCTGATACGGCAGCCTCATCGCCACAGAATCCTGAAGACAGTACAGCAAGCCGGGACAGTATAAATACAAAGACTCATATAGGCGGTAGAAAAACAAGCAACAACAATACGGGTAACACTACCGGAACCATTAATGCAGCAGTATCAGACAGTGCACGTCCTGGCAGATAAATTAGATAACTTTTTTATCGCAGGTCTCCTTACTGTCCATTTACGTATTAGTTTGGACAATACATACTGATTTAACCGGGCTATCCGTTGAAGTGAAATATTGCTTCAGCGGTTTTTATTTTGTGATTTTAAATTGAGCCCTATTTTAAACAACTGATTTTTAATCATTTGTCTCTACATTAATTGTTACCTGCTGTCAAAAGATAATGTTATCTTACAACGATTTTGGAATTTACCTTTTTCAGGCTTTATAAATTGTAAAAAAATCAGTATTTTCGCAGTCGGAAATCATAAGTGATAAGTCTTTTGAAGTTATTCACTGATGATGAACAGGGCTGCATAGTTTAATGGATAGAACTTCGGATTTCGGCTCCGACAGTGAGGGTTCGAATCCTTCTGCGGTCACTTCTTAATAAAAGAGAATTTGTATATTATTGAAAATTAAATAATTACATTTTCTCTTTTTTTGTTTTGAACTTTCAACAGCCACAGAGAAGAAATAAGGCATTACAGCTATAAAAATAACCCCTTACATTTGTAGGAATGTAAGGGGTTTTATTGTCTGGAATATTTCTTTAGGCTTAAAAGGTAATCTTCACTCCTCCCAGAATCTGTGCACCTAAGACTTTATAGCCTTTGTAGGTCTGGTAATTGGAGTTTAAAAGATTGTTTCCGATGGCAAAAACGCTGAAGTTTTTATGGAATTTGTACTCCGCGGAAAGATTCAAATCTGCATAGCCTCCTACTTTATCATCTCTGTTTTCCGTAGACTGGTAAACCATATCCGGATTGGCCACTCCCTCAAGAGCAAAAGAATTGGTTGTTCTGTCACTGGCAAAGATTCCTTTGAATCCTAACAGTAACTTTTTATCCAACATAGTATATTTCGCCCCGATGCTGGCATTAACTAAAGGAACGTTGTAAATATCTTCGTAATTCTTCAGGTCGTACTTAGTAAATCTTATTTCTCCGTCTAAAATCAGGTTTTCAAGAGGAAAATACTGTGCACTTCCTTTAATATCACTTACATTTCCGTCATCATAAACCGCAGAAAATGTATTGGCAAAATTATAGGCAGAACGGTTCAAAGTATAAACATTGTCGAAAAGGCTGTTTCCCTGGAAGAACATAATGTCTTTCATCTTTCCGTAACCTGCAGAGAAGTCGTATTTGAATGTTTCATCAATATCCCCTCTCAGTCCTATATAAAAATGGTATTTCGTCTCTGTTGGCTTTAAAAACTGGTCAGAAACAACAAATGGATTTGCCTGTAGCAGATCTCCAAAAGTATTAAGCTTTAAACCACCGTCTACCCCACCGTAGAATTTAAATTCTTTAGCAGCAGCAAACTGAAACTCAGCCTGTGGAAACCAGTACGTTTTATTATTTTTGACCTCACCGCCAAGCACATCATTTGAATTCTTAGCATTCAGGAAAGAAAACGTAGATCCCAGCATTAAGTAAGAATCTCCTTTTCTGAAAGTCACTTTAGGGTCTAAAGTCGTATTAAAAAAGTTGGATGAGTTTTTGTCTACCATTGCAAATTCCGTCTTCACAGCCTCCAATCCTACTCCTAAGTCCGCATTTAAATTGATTCCTGATTTTCCGATCTCAACAGCATGCTTGGAAAGATTCGCCAAAATAGACACCTGATTTTCCTGTGCATCAAAATGATCCTTTAGGAAAGAGGATTTTACCCTTACATCATTTAAAATCTCGTTGGAGTAAAAATCGTAATAACCGTTCACTTTGAACTGGCTTACTCTCTGCTTCAAATCAACATCAGCAGCAGGTTCCAGCGCATAGATTCCATAATATCTGTTATTATCCAATCCATATTGAGCATTCAGGTTGAATTTTCCTTTTTCGCCATATGAATTCAGGTAAGCTCCAATTGCCGTAGAACTTTGCTTGGAATCCCAGGCATATTCTTTTTTCAGACCCAAGGTAGAAAGGAAATGAAAATCCGCACCTACTTCCAGCTTATTATCAAGCGTCTTTGACATATTGGCATCTGCCAGGATTTTCCCGAAATTACCCATTCCGAACTGTACATAATTATTCTGAGCCGTTCCTTCGAATTTTGGAGTCACATCCTGTCCCTGAATGGTAGAAGTTTTGAAATCTGAAACCGCAGGTACATCCGTAATGGTATATTTTACAGGATTCTGGGATTTCTCTTCCGGCGGATAATTCTTGATCGTTTCCACAGAAGTTTTCTTCTTCTCGATTTTCTTCACCTCCGGCTCCCTCTTCTTATTAAGAATCAGTTTTTCCTCCTTGATCTGGGAAAACGCAAACTGCGAAAACCCTAAAAATAATATGGATAATAATTGAATTTTTCTGTTCATTGTTCAATATTTGTATTAATGTATAATGTCGGATGTATAATGTATTTACTGGACTTTGTACATTTTTACATTATACTTTATACACTTTACTTTTTAATCTGCTTTTTAACCTCTTTTGCTTCTGCCACGATCTCCGGAAAGTCTTTATAGTTCCCGATGATCTGATCGCATGTATAGCTCGCCTGATAATTATCTTTCAGCCCAACGTAGTTCTTAGCCATCAGTACCAAAGCTTTTGCCCCCCAATAGTCTTCGGATGCATAATTATTGGCCAGCTTAAAGATGGTCTCGTTTGAAGATTTGAATGCTTTTCCTTTATTCTGATAGTAAGCTTTTGCATACAATGCTTCAGCTGCCACCGATGTATTGGATGATTTTTCAAGAGTAGTATAAGCTGCCTGCGCATCTTTATCTTTTCCTGAATTCATTAAGCTTCTCGCTTTGATCACTTTCGCAGTTTCAATGACTGCGGCAGAGTTTTTCGTATTGGCAATCACTGCATCTGCCAGTTTTTCAGCCTGAGAGAAGTTTTTCTCATCCGCGTACATTTTCATCAGCTCCACATTTGCATAGTTTTTAATGCTGATATCTGAAGAGTTTTTGAGATTTTCAAGGTATTTTTTGGCCTCTGCCATATTCCCCTGAGCAATGGAGATCTGTGCCAGACGAGTCTGTGCATCATCCTGGTAATCATTCTGAACGGAGGCCACTTCCTGAAGAACAAGAAGCGCTTTCGTAGCATTATTGGTTTGATAGTAGCTTTCTCCCAGCTCGTATTTAGCCTGGTAAAGACCTTCTCCGGTAGGATTCTGCGTTAAATATTTTTCGTAGTAAGAAATAGCGTTTTTGTAGTCCTTCTTAGTGAAATACTGCTTTCCGGTAGACAAATTAATTTCATCGATCTCAGAAGCATCTACATTCACCCCGATACTTTTTGCAAAGCTTTCATATCCTGAAACGTCTCCATTTTTCGTGAAAACAGGCTTTGCTGCCTGAACGATCTTCTCAGCATACGCTGTATTTTTATACTGCTCTCCTAAAGATTTAAGCTCAGAAAGCGCTTTATCGTTTTGGTTCTGGTCAATATAGTTCTGCGCTCTGTAAATAGAGGCGTTCGCAATAAGGTCTTTATCCGAAGATGTTTTGATCACTTTAGCAAAAGCATCATTGGAGTTGGCAAAATCATCCTGGGCAGCGTAAGCCGTTCCCATTTCATACTGAGCATCATCATAATATTCAGAAGACGGATATTTGGATAAAAGATTCTTTAGATTGGTAATTTTTGCCTGTGTGTCCCCTTTAAACCCTAAAGCCATCGCTTTCTGGTATAAGGTATAGTCGGTGGCATCTTCATTTTTATCGTAAATGGCAATCGCTTCGTTCAGGTCATTATTCGCGTAATGAATATCTGCCAGGCGGAGTTCCGCATCATTTTTAAATTCAGGCTTCGGATTGCTCAGATACTGCTTGAAGTAAGCCTGAGCCTGATCGAATTTTTTAGCTTTGAAATAAGCATAGCCTAAATCATATGGAAGCTGCTGTTTTTCAGGGAAATTTTCGTTAATAAGCTTCTCATAACGAACAATGGCAGACGGATAATTTCCTTTTTGATAATATACCTGACCTAACCAATATAATGCTCTGTTATAAAATTCTTTATTGATATTGAATCCTAAGCTTCTCAGGAAATACTTTTCAGCTTCATCATAATTTCCTTTATTGAATTCTTCCGTTCCTAATAAATAAGAAACCTCCTGATCCACTTTATTGATCTCGGGAGTAGAATCCTGAAGCCTGTCGATTGCATTCAGCGTTTCTTTATAGTTTCCGGAATATAAATAGGATTTCACAAGGAGCGATCTCATTTCCGAAGCATTCGCATCATTCTGATTGTTATTGATATAGCTTTGAATCACCGCAGAAGGGCTTTCAAACGGGTTTCCGATATCATAGCTTAATTTTGCATACTGTTCGTGTGCTAATTTCTTCACCTTGGCATCGTAATCCATCTGGTAAGAAGAACGGAATGCCGAAAGAGCTTCCTGCTTTTTATCAACGGCCAGATAAGCATTTCCTAACTGATAGTAAGCATTCTGTGCCAACGCAGAATTGCTGTTGATAAGCTGGTTATAATAAGAAACCGCTTCATCATATTTTTTAAGCTGAGCGGCTACAAAACCCATTTCATACAGGTCATTTTCAGAAGGATTCTGCTGCACACTCAAATAATCTTTAAGGTGCGGATACGCTGAAGTATAATCATTTTTCATGAAATAACTTTCTCCGATAATCTTATGAACTTCTGCTTTGTAAGAGTCAGAAATATCCTCGTTCAGAAGAGCAGTTCCCTCAGTAATTGCCTGGTCATAATTCTTGTCATTATAATACATCTGTACATAATAAGGACGTACCAGCTTAGAAAACTTAGGCTGGTCCTTTACTGAATCAAAATATTGGAATGCTTTATCGCTCTCTCTGTTTGAATAGTACAAGTGCCCCAGCATATAAGCAATATCTCCTTTTTGGGATTCATCAGCTGTTTTATAGGCTTCCTCCAGAGCATCTGTAGCCCCTTTGGTATCGCCCATCATGAACTTGGCATAGCCCAGCTTCAGAATATACTGTGTATTCTCTTCTTTTGAAAGCTGGTACTGATTCACTTTTTTCAGGGTCTCTAAGGCCTTTTCAAAATCTTTTTTAACCAGATAATAATCGGCCAGCGGTAGATTAGCCTGAGCAAAATATGCAGAATTAGGATATTCTTTCATGAAGGCCGTTAACCCTTCCTCCGCATGGTTTTTCTGCAAAATCACCCCGATCACGTTATCAAAAAACTGCGCTGCTTCCTTTCTCGATTTGGACAAATTCTGATTATAGAAGTATTGTCTGGCATATTCGAACTGGGAAGCATTGTATATTTTGGTCTGATAAAGATTTTCTGCGAGGTTGAATCTGTAATTGTCTTTCTGTGTAAAGTACTGTGACTGTTGCGCTTCGGAAGTTCCGAAATAAAGCACGGCAGCTGAGAGAAGGATTTTTTTTGAATTCATTCTTTTTCTGAATAAAAAGATTAGTCTATATGAGTTAACGAAAATATTAAAAACTTATTGTTTAAGCAAGTTTTAAAAGGTTTAATAATTCAAAATATCCATTGAACACATTTCACTATTTGATGATAAAAAATGATTACTTTAGTATCATAAAAGTTAAATAAATATCAATATAGAATTATCATAAAATATTTTGATTTAATCTTCATTCTACAGCAGCTAAAAACATACCATATTATGAAAATTAAGATACTTTTAGCATTAATATTTCTAAACCTGATGCATGCTCAGAAGTTTTACTTCCCAAAAACAGCAGTAACAGACTCCACAGTTCTGGAAAAACAAATGCCCCAGCTGGCATCAAAACTGATCACTCAAGCCCCATTGCTTAAGCTTAAAAAAACCAATAAACTTGCCTATTTGGATAACCTAATGCGTTTAGAGCTCGTTGCTAAAGACTATAAAAGATCCAACGCCGCTTTAGCAGATTACCGCAAGGAATTTGCAGATCATAATATGGCAGGAAATAAATTTATTGCCTATGAATTGTATAGCCTGGCAAAAATTATTGAGGAAAAGGAAAAAATAAGTTTTCCTAATGCACTTCAAAAAGCATTCAATAAAAAGTATGAAAGCCTTTCTGATCAACTGATCACTAAAGTGGGTATTGCTGTTGATGGAGATGTTCCTGTTTCCAGAAAATTATTAAAAGAAGCGTTGAACAAACAGAAAGATAAGGATAGCATAGATTATGCCTCGGCTCTGGCGTTATGCAAAAGCTATTTAAACTATAAAACTTTTTCCAGTACTAAGCCTCAGATTGTACAGTTAGTGAAGTTAAAAGACCAGGAAAAATTCATTACCGAAACAAAGGATCTGAGAACCAAAAACGGAAATACCCTGACGATCACTATTGTCAGAAAAAAGGAAAACCCGGCTCCACTTCCTGTTATTCTTACCAATAATATCTATGCCGGACCTTTTGATTCATATTTTGGAAAAAGAGCTGCCGTTTACAATTATGTAGGAGCTGTTGTGAATACCCGTGGCAAAAGAAACAGCAATGATGAAAACAATCCCTTCGAGCATGAATCACAGGACATTTATGAAGTTATAGATTGGGTAAGCAAACAGCTCTGGAGCAATGGTAAAGTCGGAATGATCGGCGGAAGTTATTTAGGGTTCAGCCAGTGGGCAGCGGTGAAGAAATTGCACCCTGCCTTAAAAACAATTGTCCCACAGGTCGCTGTAGGAATTGGAATAGACTACCCTGCCCAAAACAATATATTCATGAGCTATATGCTGCAGTGGATTAATTATGTGACCAACAATAAGCTTACTGACGAAGCGGATTTTAATAATTTCACAAAATGGGATTCTATTAATACGGCATGGTACAAAAGCGGAAGATCATTCAGAGCCTTGGATACCATCAGCGGTAAGCCTAACAGGATATTTCAAAGATGGCTGGATCATCCGGGTTACGATCAATATTGGCAGAAAATGGTTCCTTATAAGGAAGATTTTGCGAATATCAATATTCCTATTTTGACGACTACCGGGTATTATGATGATGATCAAATTGGCGCACTTTCCTACTTTAAGGCTCATCATCAATATAATAAAAATGCCAATCATTACCTGGTAATGGGCCCATATGATCATGGCGGTGCGCAAAGCTTTGGCTTTACCTTTGTGAACGGCAGGCCCATAGATCCCGTGGCCAGAATAAGCATTGATGATTTAGCTTTTTCCTGGTTTGATTATATTCTGAAAAACGGTAAAAAACCGGCTCTTTTAAAAGACAGAATCAACTTTCAGGTAATGAATACCAATACATGGAAACATGCTTCTACTCTTGAAAAAATGCACACTTCAACGCTTAAGTTTTACCTTCAGAATCGTAAAGGCAATTCATCCGTTTTTAATCCGCCTGCAGAGAAAAGCTTTATTAAACAGACCGTTGATCTTAAAAACCGTGATCAAAAGGATACTTATCATGCTGTAAGTAAGACAGACAGTATAAAAATCACAAATTCGATATATTTTGAAAGTGAAGTGTTAGACAAAGACCTTATTATCAGTGGAAACCCGGCCGGGTTCTTCAATGTTGCCATTAACAAAAAAGACTTTGATACGGATACATATCTATACCAGATACAACCGGATGGCAAAGCTTTCCTGTTATCAACCCATATTGTAAGAGCGAGCTATGCAAAAGACAATGCTGTCCGTCAGCTTCTTGAACCCGGTAAAATAGAACAGATCCCTATAAAAAACTCAATATTCATCAGTAAAAAAATAGAAAAAGGAAGCAGGCTTGTTCTGTTGGTGGGTGTCAATAAGAGTCCAAGCTGGCAGATCAATTACGGAACAGGAAAAAATGTAAGCGATGAAACAATCAAGGATTCCGGTGAACCGTTGGAAATAAAATGGTACAGCGACAGCTATGTCGAAATACCTATTTATCAAGAATAAAAGCCTTTAACGCTTATAGTCTCAGCCTTTTTAACGAAATATTATGATTACAGCGAGTACCAAAATAAAAAATCATTACATTTGCTTTTTTTCAAACTCAAATACATATTGAATGAATCAACTTTTTAGAAGGAAAAACTATTCAGAAACAGATACTTCTACCAGCCTTTTAAGGGTTTTAGGTGTTTGGGATATTGTTTTTTTTGGTATTGCGGCTATTATTGGAGCAGGAAGTTTCAGCAGTTTAGGTGAAGCTGTTTTCAGAGGCGGCCCCGGAGTGATTCTACTGTATTTGATTTGCGGGTTTGCCTGCGGGTTTACCGCACTATGCTACGCTGAATTTGCCAGCAGAATTCCTACAGCAGGTTCTGCCTATACGTATGCCTATGCAAGTTTCGGGGAACTTATTGCATGGGTGATCGGATGGGCCCTGATCATGGAGTATTCTTTCGGAAATATTTATGTAGCCTTTTCATGGTCCGACTATTTCACCAGCTTCCTGGAACGTCTGGGAATGCATATTCCTGATTATCTTACCTGCAGCTATACGGAAGCAAGAAAAGCTTTTCAGAATGGTTCTGAGAATAAGGAACTTTTAAACGCATGGAAATCTGCCCCATTGATCGGCAGTTTAAAATTCATCGTTGATGTTCCTGCATTAGTGATCAACGGTCTCATTACGTGGCTTTGCTACGTAGGGGTGAAAGAAAGTAGAAATTTCAATAATTCTTTAGTTATTTTAAAACTGGCGGTTATTGTTTTAGTGATCCTGGTAGGCTTTGCTTATATCAATACGGATAACTGGACGCCGGTAAATCCGGAAACACAAGTAGCTTCCTTCATGCCAAACGGTTTTGCGGGAGTAATGAGTGCAGTTTCAGGGGTTTTCTTTGCTTACATCGGTTTTGATGCATTAAGTGTTCTTTCCGAAGAGACTAAAGACCCTCAGAAGACCCTTCCTAAGGGGATGATTGTTTCTCTTGTGCTTTGTACGGTAATATATATTGCTTTAACACTTGTATTGACCGGAATGGTTGATTACAGGAAGTTTGATGGTATAGGAGATCCGCTTTCATTCATATTCGAAAAATCGAATGCCAATGTGGCCTGGATGGAACTTGTGGTTTCCTTCGTAGCTATTGTTGCCATTACTACTGTATTATTGGTGTTCCAGATGGGACAGCCGAGAATCTGGTATGCAATGAGCCGTGACGGGCTGATGCCTGAAAAATTCAAGACTGTACATCCGAAATACAAAACGCCTTCATTTGCAACTATTATTACAGGTATTGCCGTAGGAGTTCCTATCTTATTTACAGATAAAACATTCATCCTCGATTTCACAAGTATCGGAACGATTTTCGCTTTCGTACTGGTGTGTGCCGGGGTTTTAATGCTTCCTGCAAAACAGAAGATCAAAGGCAGATTCCACCTTCCTTATATTAACGGTAAATTTATATTCCCTGTTATTTTTATCGGTGGGTTAATAGGTTTCTATATCTGGCAACCGGAATTCTTTAGCAACCTGATGGACTGGAGCAATCCTAAAGAAGGTGAATTCAAAGCTTCTATCTTCGTTTTCATTCTGATCAACCTGGTGCTGTGTATCTTTACCTTTATCAAGAACTTCTCTTTAATTCCGTTAACCGGTTTAAGCTCCTGTTTATACCTCCTTACCGGAATGAGCCATGAGAATTGGTTCTGGTTTGGACTCTGGTTCGCTTTAGGTCTGGTGATCTATTTCTGCTACGGTTATAAAAACAGTAAGCTCAGAAAAGAAGCAGCGTAAAAAAACAATATAAAATGCATATAATAAAAGGCAAATTTGCAGATCAGCAAATTTGCCTTTTATTTTTTTTCATGAAATCGGCAGAATTATTGCATAGATCTCAACAGAAACTATAACTAATATTGCCATGTCAGAAAGAATAAAAACCTACGGAGAATTTTATCAGTTCTATCTTACTGAGCACAGTAAAATGGGAACAAGGATCTTTCACTTTATCGGAACTTTTCTGGTATTTGTTGTCGTCTGGTACGTCATCAGCTCAGGCAAAGAAAGGTTTCTGTGGTATATTCCAATCTTTGGCTACGGTTTTGCCTGGTTCAGCCACGCAGTTATTGAGAAAAATAAGCCGGCTACTTTCAAATATCCGCTCTGGTCATTGATCTCTGATTTCAGATTGTTTTTTGAACTATTAATAGGCAAACAGAAATTCAGAGGGATAGCTCCGGTGCCAAAGGAAACAGAGGATTCCGGGAATTTGTAGGGCTCTTTATTTTTAATAATAAAAGTCACCTCCTGAATCTTTAAGTGTAATACTTAGAGTTAGATTACCTTTAAGTTTTAAAAATCTCCTGTTTTTAGCGGTGAATTAATATTGTTTTTCCAGAATATCATAATGAACGGTATTCATTATTTTCTCTGCTAAAGCATCTCCGTCCACTTTGGTATATTCCGGTCTGTACGTTGAAAACACAACGGTTTTATCTTTATTAAATGTAACAGTTACTTCTTCAAGAATCTGACCTTCGACATAAAATTGAAGCCTGTCATCCACTATCTTCCAGAACGAAAGCCTGGGTTCAGAAGGCATACAGTTTCCCGAACTTCCTTCCATATAATTATAGATAGCAAAACCGTCATCTCTTATGGAATAGTTTCTCATCAAACGACAATTGTCAAAATCTTTAACTACTTTTTTCTTATTTTCATAAAAGCCGGATTCTTTCAGTTTCCAGAATCCTGTGATATCCTCTTTCTTTAATTGCTGGGCACTGAGAAAGAAACTGGCTGTAAGAAACAATATTCCTGTGTATATTCTGTTCATTATTAAATATAATTGTAATTCTTTTATTTAAAACATTTTGAGAGAGAATTTTTTTATTTTCGGCGGCCTCCGGCCGCCGAAAATAAAAAAACAATCTTAAATATAAACTTTAAGTATAAAAATATAAAATACTAAATATCAATTTATTTAAACTTTTTCTTAAAGTTAAACTTGATCATATTCATTATACCAGGTTCAATAATATCAATGCCCAATCCAAAATTACTGTCTGCTATTGTATGATGATCTTCACGGAATTTTTCAAACTGATCCTGGGGAATTTCAAGATTCACCAGAGGATTGTATTCTATAAAAACCGTAGCCCCATTTTTAGTAATTTTCTTGCGGCTTTTGTACTCAAAATAAGGATTGCTTATCGTACTTTCCTGAACAGTATATTTTTCCTGTGTATCAATCTTCTGATCTGTATTCAGACTTATCTCATACTTTTCACTGTCAAAGTTATGCCAGAAAGGAAGATCTTTATGTATAAAATCTCTTGCGCTTGCTTTAATAACATTCCGGTCAAAATACATTAAGAACCGGTTTTTTTGAGGATCTACATAATAAGGGTCATCAACTGTAGAGGAGTATTGAATCTTGAATTCATTCAGCTTCTTATCATCGCTTACAATATCAATGGTGGCATCTTTAAAAATATTTCTAATATCCGTTCCGTTCCTGTCATTAGAATAATTAAGCCCATAAAACAAAAAACTGTTCCAGCTGTCTACGATTTCCCTTTTGTTGGTAGTCTTGAAATACCTTCTCATCGCATTGGCTCGGTTTCCTTTATACGTTGTGGTCAGTTTCAGACGGCCAGTTGTATTCTGAGCATTAAACTCAACTTTTTCATCAATACAGTAATACGGAAATTGATATGATTTTCTTTCCTGAAGTACCTGATCCGGTTTCACTTCAAGATAATGCATGAAGTAGATAAAGCCACGGTTTTCTATCAGTCCGAATTCATCACGTACCGTAGCATCTACAAAATATTCCTGACCTTTATAGTCAATCTTTACCACCACATGATTAAAGCTAAGCAATGAAGGCAGATAATATTTGATATAGTAATCTGTATGAAAGTTCACGAGAACCACCGAAGAATCAACTCCGATATAATCTAAAATAACTTTCAGTAAAACACATTTTGCCTTACAGTCTCCCTGCTTATTCTCATACGTGACAGAAGGTTCCTGAGGCTTATGCCCATTCATTTCATCGGCATTGAAAATATAATAAATATGATTCTGGACGTATTCTATGGCAAACTGCAGCTTTTCATCCAGACTAGCAATCGCATCCAGCTTCTCAGCAAGATGGGGAGCAAAATCCTTTAAGGAATAGGTACTGAACATTTCTTCGTAAATCGGAGCAATATAATTGGAAAGATCTTTCCAGCTGTTTTCGGTTGCAAAATCTATAAATGGGAAAATTTCACGGCTTGCATCTGCCAAATTAATGTAATTATCCTCTTCTATAACGAACCTTTCCCCTTTTTTTAAATGATGGGTCTCTGGTTCCAAAACATTCCCCTGTTCATCTCTGAAAAAAGTTTTTCTATAAGCAATATCCTGTTCCCGGTCATTGATAAAAGTAAACTTAAAGCTTCCGTATGCCCAGTAATTATCCGGGCTTACCCATACATATTTTGAAAATTCTTTTCTCAGAAAATCACGTTCCGTAAATGCTTTAAACCGCGAATCTTCCAGGATCAGTACATCATAAAGCCTAAGATCCTTAATCGTAATATTAATCTTTTTATTACTGCTTAGAATTCCGCCGCTGCTCTGGTTTTCGCTATCCAATACTTTTATTTTGGTATCCGGAATCTTATCGATCAGCACACCGTCTCTCAAAACACTGATCCGGTGAATACTGTAGACTTCATTTTCCTCCACAATAACCTCCGAAACAGAAGCCCGCTCCAGATTTACCGGTTCATTAAGGGTATAAGCCATGCAGACATATTCACTGTTTTCAGTATTGCTTGTATAATATTTTTTATCAAGAAAATAACAGTAATCTCTTCCTTCATCAATCTGTTTTCTGGAAAATTCAGAGTCTTTTATTTTATCAATCAGTTCATAATCTTCTATTTTTCCAGCCCATGCTTCGGGTTTCTGAATTTTGTAATTTTCAATTTGAATCGGATTATTCATAGTATATTCTGGTAATTGTGTTCTTTGGTTTAATTTTTAGAAGCGCTCAAATTAAATAATTAAAAAATAAAAAACAATAGAAGAACTGCGTCAAAACTTCGGCACAGTAATTGAAACCAAGATGTAAAATAAAGTTTTATGAAAATTATCGCAACCATTCTAAAAGGCGCTGTTCCTGCAGTAGTACTATTCGCAATGACACAATGTACCACAACGGCCAACACTGCCGGGGCCGATGAAAAAACCTTCATCGTAGGACCTGAAACTGCAGACTGTACAGGAGTAGCACCAATGAAATGCCTGCAGGTAAAAGAAAAAACGTCAGAAAGCTGGACGAATTTCTATACAAACATTGAAGGATTTACTTATGAGCCGGGATACGAATACGTTTTGAGAGTAAAGACCGAAAAAATCGCTAATCCTCCAGCCGACGGATCTTCAATAAAATACACCCTGATTAAAGAGGTTTCCAAAACCAAAAAATAGTACAAAAAATTCCCGGAAAATCCGGGAGTTTTTATTTGACTTTTTAGACTAAAACTGTACTGCATTCTTATACATTCTCAAGGACTTTTCTTCCTTTACTCCTATAATATTCTTCTTCCTATCATTTGCAGGTTCTTTTGTTTAATTAAAAACACAATGCCCCACGATCTTCAGAATTAATGTAAGAAATACAAACTGCGTATTATTTTTTTTATAAATTGCAACAACATTGCATTAGCAACAATATTGCGATTTTGAACTTAATATAAAAATAGAAATCACCGCAGGATGAGCCATCATGAGCATAAAATTATAAAAAAAATCACCTACTACTTTAAAAGAAAATACTATCCTTTTTTCAGACAGCTGGACACAATGGACTGCGGACCTACCTGTCTTAAAATGATTACTGCGTATTATGGAAAAGAACTTTCATTAAATCATTTACGTGATCTCTGTGATGTACACAGTCAGGGAACTTCAGTATCAGGAATAATATATGCAGCAGAAAAAACAGGACTCAAAACACTGGCTGCAGAACTGAGCCTTGAGATATTGCTCGAAAAAGCACCGTTACCCTGTATACTCCACTGGGATCATAATCATTTTGTTGTACTGTGGCATCTTACCGAAAAACATGCCTATGTAGGAAATCCTGCATTAGGAAGTAATATGCGCTATACAATCAATGATTTTATTGAACACTGGACTACTCCCGACAGTGGAAATAAAGGTATCGCTATTTTTACTGAACAGACAGAAACTTTTAATCAAATAAAAGATCAGCCAGATCCGCCAGTCAGTTTATTTTCATTATTAGAAAGGATAAATGACCGCAAAAATGTTTTTTTTGTTATTTCAGCTCTCTTAGCAGCTTCACTTTTGACATTAGCCATTCCATTATTAACCCAGGCCGTGGTTGATAGGGCTGTTTCCAGAAAGGATATTGGAATATTATCTCTGATTTGTGCAGGACAGCTTATTTTATTTACCGGCAGAATTTTAACCGATTTCTTTCGCAGCCGGATTCTTTTTAAACTAGGAATGAACATCAGCATAAAACTTATTTATGAATTTGTTGATAAACTCATGCAACTGAAGCTTTCTTTCTTTGAATACAGAAGTAGCGGTGATAATTTGCAGAGAATCTATGATAACCAGCGTGTAGAAGAATTTCTTACCAAAAACTGTGTGAGTGCAGGACTCTCCATAATCATTCTACTTGTTAATGGCGGATTATTATGCTATTACAACTGGAAGCTTTTCATTTTATTCCTTGTTGCCAGCATGATCAGCGTACTTTGGACCAATCTCTTTGAAGAGAAAAGAAGACATCTGGATCAGAGAACTTTCAGCCTGCTTGCGAATGCTCAGAAATATAAAACAGGACAAATATTTTCAGACCATTTTCCTGAAATACTCTAAACTCATGCTTTGCTACTAAAAATGTTATTTTTAAATCAGCCATTAATTTACTTTTGATCTTTCAACTTTGGATAATCCTTCCTGATGAAACTTTGCAAAAATTCTTTTGCATGATGAAATCAGATTGAAGCATTTCAAAAACCACTATTGCAACAACGTAGCAAAAATAACAATTAATTTCAATTTTGCAACATTGTTGCAATAAATTATTATGCAATTTTTTAGCCTGAATTTATTCAGTGTGCGGTAGAAATGTATTTCTTTTGTAATTTGAATCAGCTTTGTATATAATCCAGATATATTTTCTCCAGCTCATTAGCAGTTACCCCTGATGTATACATTTCTCTGACCAAAACTCCGCTTTTAAGAATTCCGATACGACTGCATGTTTCTCTTACTCTGAAAATATCATGAGAAGCCATAAGTATCGCTGCCCCTTCCCCAGCAAGTTTTTTCAGCAAAGATGAAAGCTCGTTACTGGCCAAAGGATCCAGACCACTTGCAGGTTCATCCAGTAAATATACTTTGGCTTTTTTTGCATATGCTATGGCAATACCTACCTTTTGTCTCATCCCCTTAGAATAAGCTCCGGTTTTTTTATGATGCGAATCTCTTTGTAGCCCGCAAACACTAAGGATACCGGAGAGCTCTTCTTTACTGTAATTTTTCCCAGCCAGTTTGCAGAAATAATAAAGATTTTCTATCCCCGTCAAATAGGGATACAGGTTAACGTTTTCGGAAATATAGCCTATCATTTTTCTTGCTTCTTTTGCATCTGTACTGGTATCATAACTGTTGAGAAGCGTTATTCCGGCATCTGGTTGTAAGAAACCAAGCAGCATATTTAATGTTGTTGATTTTCCGGCCCCATTCGGACCAAGCAGGCCATAGATCTCACCGCTTTTCACTGATAGAGAAAGTCCTTTTACTGCTTCTTTTCCATTATATGCTTTTCTTGCGTTTTCAATCTTGATCATAATCTTTGTTCTATTTTTATTTAAACACTTAATGCACTGCATTAATGCAACATTATTTCAAAAATAAAGATTATATTTGTTACTGCAACAATATAGCAGTAATTATATTGAAATTTTACAGAAAAGATGAAACAGTCGAGAAATACAATAGCGAGAAAGGAAATCACAAAGCTGATCCACGAATCGGGAATAGCTTTGTCACATGCGGAACTGCAAGTGCTGCTGAATGGACTCTGCGACCGTGTAACGACTTACAGAGTGCTTGACAGATTAATGGATGAAGGGATCATCCATAAAGTAGTAGATATTGACGGTACCATAAAGTATGCAGAATGCCACACCTGTACAACAGAAATTCATCATCATGACCACCTTCATTTCAGCTGTGAACAATGTAAAACAGTGACTTGTGTTGAGGATATTGAACCAAAGATTAAATTACCGATAACCTATAAGGTACACAAAATTAACCTTACAGTATCAGGAATCTGCCCTAATTGCCAGCAATAAGCAATAATCTTATACATAGATTCTTCTTTACCGTGAATTTAGCACCGTATTAAAATTTTAGGATGAAGTTTTTGTGTATATGAGAAGTGATGTTTGATATTAAAGTGTTCATTGATACAACTACATTGTCATTCCTATATCAATACCTTTGATTTTTCTGTAGAGATCGGTTGCAAAATTATCGGTCATTCCTGAAACAAAATCTATTACTCCAAGCACTTTCTGATAATCTGTTCCTTCTTCGTAAACGAATTGTCTCGGAAGCAGTTTCAATGCTTTTTTATCGTAAGATTTTCTTTCATCCTCAGGTTTCAGAATAGAGGGAATAAAATGGTCAAGAAGCTCATACATTACATTGTAACCGGCATTTTCAATTTCTACCACAGCTTTATGATTGTAGATCTTTTCAATAGAAAACGCCTCAATGTCCTGCAGAGCTCTGTTTTCAGATTTATAAATATCAAGAAGCCCATTATCCAGATTTCCCTGAAGGATATTTCCGAAATTATGTTTATAAATTTCAAGGGATTTATTGATCAAAGCATTAATCGCTTTTGCTCTAAGGTAAGAGATCTTTTCATTTTCATTGGAAATGGAAGCCAGCTTATTTTTTACTCTTTCCGTATCATTGCTTTCAGATTTTATGAGTTCAAAAAACAGGTTTTCACAATCTGTAGTGGATACAATGCCCAATCGATGAGCATCCTCCATATCTATAATATTGTAACAAATATCATCTGCCGACTCTACAAGCCATACGAAAGGATGTCTTTTGAATATATAAGGTTCTTCATTTTCTAAGATTAGATTTGTTGCTTTTGCTATTTCCAGGAAAATATCTTTCTCATTCTGGAAAAATCCGAATTTCTTTCTGTGAATGATCCCTTTTTTTCTGGCAACAGCTTCACATGGATATTTTGCAATGCTCGCTAAAGTAGAAAAAGTAAGTTGGATTCCTCCATCATCTTTTCCCTGCTGACGTTGGGCCAGCACTCTTATAGCATTTGCATTTCCTTCAAAATTAACAAGATCTGCCCATTCTTTTTCATTAAATTTAAGCTTCAGGTCTCTTTCGTTTCTCTCAAAATAACTCGCAATCGCATCTTCCCCCGAATGTCCAAAAGCGGGATTTCCTACATCATGGCACAAACATGCCGCTGCAATTACGTTTCCTAAGTTATGAAGATAAAAATTTTTAGAATCTTCCGTAAGGTCATTTTTATAGGTTTCAAAGATAAATTCCCCGATAATACTTCCCAAACTTCTGCCTACCGACGAAACTTCCAGCGAATGTGTCAGCCTGTTGTGCACAAAAACACTTCCGGGAAGAGGAAATACCTGGGTCTTATTCTGAAGCCTTCTGAAAGCAGAAGAAAAGATAATTCTATCAAAATCTCTCTGAAAATCAGTTCTTGAAGCTTTAGTATGCGGATTGTTCCCTGTACGCTGATTCGTGAAAATCTGGTTTAAATTCATCATTTTTCAAAATTACTCCAAATTTTATTTTTACGGAATAGTATTTGAACTTTTGTTGAAAAGTAAAGCCATGCCTGAGGGACCATCCATTATTTTAATGAAAGAAAGCCTGCAGCCGCTTACCGGACATCAGGTAACGGAAGCTTCAGGCAATGCCAAATTCGAGAAAGAACCACTGATTGGCCAAACACTTCGCGAAATCCGCACATTCGGAAAACAGACATATCTTGTCTTAGACAATACAGCCATTCGAATTCATTTGCTGATGTTCGGATCATACAGTATTGATGAACAGACCAAACCGGATAAAAGCCTGCGCCTTTCAATTCATTTAAAAACCGGAAGCATGTATTTCTACACCTGCTCCGTCAAGTCTGTAGAGTTAGAATTCTTATCCTGGATAGACTGGGAAGCCGACGTCATGAGTGATATCTGGAACCCTGAAAAAGCAGCAAAGAAACTGAAATCCAAACCGGAAATGATGGTCTGTGATGCTCTGATGGATCAGGATATTTTTTCAGGTGTGGGAAATATTATCAAAAACGAGGTTCTGTTCAGAATTGGCGTTCAGCCGGAAAGTAGAATAGAGAATCTGCCTGCAAAAAAACTCAAGGACCTTATTGCTGAAGCCCGAAATTACAGTTTTGAATTCCTGGAATGGAAGCGGGAATTCGTTTTAAAGAAACACTGGCTCGTCCATACCAAAACAACATGTCCGAAATGCGGGCATAAACTCGTGAAGAAACAGACGGGACTGGGAAAAAGGCGAAGCTTCTACTGCGAAAAGGATCAGAAGCTCTATTAAAAAATTTACTGTAGCCTTCATTTCAAAAAACCTATTTACAAAATCTATTTTCACCAGAGCTTTTTCCATTCAAGGAAACGGCTGGAAACATCTTATATTTGGGTCTTCAATGAAAACTATGATTCATCAGTGACTGATGAGCAACAAATAACCAAATAACACTTATATTCTTACAAATGACAGATAATACATGGCTTGACAGATGGAATGACAGGTACAGCAGTGAAGAATTCGCTTACGGAACAGAGCCCAATAACTATTTAAAAGAGCAGTTAGAGAAACTGGAACCAGGTTCTATCCTGTTTCCTGCAGAAGGCGAAGGCCGGAATGCTGTTTTTGCAGCAACAAAAGGATGGAAGGTTTCCGCTTTCGATATCAGCAACAAAGGTAAGAGTAAAGCGGTACGGCTTGCTGAAAGTCAAAACGTAGTGATTGACTATCAGATTGGTGAGCTTGAGGCCCTGAACTTTCAGACGGACCAGTTTGATACCATTGCTCTTATTTATGCACACTTTCCGGCTGAAATCAAATCTTCTGTCCATCAGATGCTGGGCCGGTATCTGCGTAAAGGCGGAATTATTATTTTTGAAGCCTTCAGCAAAAGTCATCTTGATTATGTAACCAAAAATGAGAAAGTTGGCGGTCCCAAAGATATTGGGTCATTATTTTCAATAGACGAGATCAAAGCTGATTTTCCCAATTATGATATTATAGAGCTGGAAGAAAAAGAAATAGAACTCAGTGAAGGCTTATTTCACAACGGAACAGGCTCTGTAATCCGTTTTACAGGACGAAAGCGGTAATCTATCCCTCAGAATTCAGAAATCCACCGGCATATTTTGTGAAAAAATCGGATCTGTAGACTTCACCCAAGGGAATCTCAGATTCATCAATTAGATATTATGATTATCAAATGAATCAATAAAATCAAAATTGACTACATAAGATTTGCTTACGCGAAGAAAGGTTTCCCACGAAATTTTCTGGTGGATGGTTTTCAGGTTCATGGCTGTACATTGAATTAGTGCAGGTAAAATGAAGGATTTTATTTTCAATGCTTATATGTATTGTCACATACGATGCTTTACTGCTGATATCTACACTGTGCTTTACAGCATTTTCAACAAAAGTGGTAAATAAGTTGGGAGGGATAAAAGTACTTTTTAAATGCTTAAATCTTAATTAAAAAATTAATGCGTTCCCATTTTTGAAAATACATTAATAACAATCACACCCATCACGATCAGTATAATTCCTATGATAGCAGGCAGATCCGGCACCTGCTTAAAAGCAATAATACCAATGAGTGTGATAAAGACAATCCCCACTCCGGACCATATTGCATAAGTTATCCCAACAGGGATCTGCCGTAGAGTAAGGCTCAGAAAATAAAATGCGGCAGCGTATCCTATAACGGTAATTACAGAAGGCCAAAGCTTTGAAAACTCTTCAGATTTTTTAAGAAAAGTTGTCGCTATGATCTCAAATATGATTGCTAAGGCTAGAAATATATAACTGCGTCCCATACAGGCTTATTTTTACAAAAATAAGGAAAAGCTATTTCTTTACGTTGAAAACTAACCAATAAAATCGACATTATTGTTCCGTATTACTAATGCTGTCTAACTTCTTATATTTCATTTTTATTATAATCCCTGGTTAATGAATACGGAGGAAAAATATTCTAAGAAAATTCTTCTCTTAATATCCCTTGCAGGTGAATATCTATCAGAGTATTTATTATTAACAATTAAAAAAAAGAAAACTTATCCTCTTTAAACATGTCTGACAGTAATTGTTTCAATCGGTCACTATTTCCAATACATGTGACAAAATTTACAAACTTCTGTCATAAAATTAGTCAGGCTTTAAAAATTCAGGGATAAAATTCAAGTCCGAAAAATAAATTTTCTTAACATAAGAATTCTTTCATTACCCAAAATCTGACGTTCAAAACAAAACTAAAAGTAAATATTATGCAATGCATTTTTATTTTTTTGTTTTATCAAGTCCAACATAGAAGCATTGAAACAGTTATCAACTTATTAATTTTTTACAGATAAGACAATAAATATAGTAATAATTTCATAAAAACATATTAATTTTTTGTAAACAAAAACTTAGTTAAAATTAACAATATAAATATATAACACACTGATATACATCATAATTATTTGCTTTGGCACGTGATTTGAAAACTGTAATATTGCAATTAGAAAATTGATAAAATAAAGTCAAATAATTAAATAAAATAAAAAAAATGGTAACTTACATCGGTATCGCAACATGTGTAGTAGTATTCGCTTCTTACTTTATGACAGTAAAAAGAGAACAAAGAAACTAAGTTCTATCTAAGGTAAGCCTATAGAACATCTATATTAATTGTATTGTTTATGTTTTTTAATCTGAATATTCAGATTCTGCTCTTTTACTCAGCGGAGTAAAAGGGCCTAAAAAACATACCCCTTTAACTGAATTTCATAGCAAATTTTATATATCCCAATAGTCAAGCCGAACAAAAAGTTCGGCTTTTCTTGTTAAATATCTGGCAAACGGCTAAAGCCTATTTCTATTGAATACTCAATCATAATCTGGACTACCTGCTAATTCTGATTCAGGCTTCACTCATCATTCGATAAAGCTTTATCTTTGTACAGATAAGAATTATTTTTAAATTATAGCATGAATCTGTATAATCTCATCATTCAGGATAAAGAGGAGGTAACCCTCAACGATGTATTTCTCAGTAACGGTAACAGAGATCAGCTGGTGCAGCTCATTAAAGAACATACTTACGTAAAGGAACTGCAGGAATATGGCCTTCCGGTGAATAATAAGATCCTTCTGCAGGGAAATTCCGGATGTGGAAAAACGATGACTGCCAAGGCTGTTGCCAATGCTTTGGGTAAAAATATCCTGATCTTAAATCTGAGCAATATCGTTTCTTCCCGAATCGGGGAAACTTCTCAAAATATTAAAATGATCTTTGACAAAGCAGCGAGGGAAAGATCTGTTCTTTTTCTGGATGAACTGGACCAGATCGGGAAAGCGAGAGGAAGCGACGATAAAGATGTCGGTGAAATGAGAAGACTGGTGAATACTTTGATCCAGCTGATTGATTATTATCCTGAAAATGCTCTTTTAATCTGTGCCACAAATCACGCAGAGATCATTGATACTGCCCTACTGAGACGTTTCCAGTTGAAGATTAGCTATGAAATGCCTTCTGATGAATTTCTGGATACTTTTTATGATGATCTCCTGTTAAAATTCCCGGAAGACCTGAAAAACATAGACCGTAATTACAATATTTCTTTTGCTGAAGCTAAAGATCATGCTTTGACATCGGTAAAATCAGCTTTAATTAAAAAACTGGAAGCCAGAGAAATCACACAGCCATGAAAGAGGACATCCTCCACAATCTTGGGATCATCAATGAGAGAATAAAAAAAGCCTGTGAAAAAGCGGGCAGAAATCCTGATGAAGTCAAATTACTGCTGGCAACAAAAACAGTCTCTGCTGAGCGTATTAAAACAGCTTTACAAAACGGGCAGACCTTAATTGCAGAGAATAAGGTTCAGGAGCTGAAAGATAAGTATGATGATCTGAAAGATACTCCGCATGAAAGTCATTTTATCGGGCATCTTCAGACCAATAAAATCAAGGATATTTTAAAGTATAATGTAGTTTGTATACAATCTATGGATCGTCTGGATCTAGCAGGAAAGCTTCATCAAAGGCTTGTATCGGAAGGAAAAACAATAGAGATACTCATCCAGGTGAATACTTCTGAAGAGGAAAGTAAATTTGGTGTTCATCCCGATAAAGCTGTCGAGCTGACCCGAAAAGTTGCTGAATTCAGTACATTAAAAATTAAGGGACTAATGACCATTGGTCTTTTCAGCGCCGAAACAGAGAAAGTAAGAAGCTGTTTTAAAATTCTGAAGAAACTACAGCAGGAAATCATCAGCCAGAATATTCCCAACGTACAAATGAAGGAACTTTCCATGGGCATGAGCGGTGACCTGGAAACGGCAATTGAAGAAGGCGCTACGATTGTGAGAGTGGGAACGGCTGTGTTTGGAGCGAGGGTGTATCCGGATAGTTTTTATTGGGATGAGGGGAAATAGGAAATAAGTTTTAACCAATATAAAATCAACCTTAGTTCAAACTTCCTAAGTCGTAATAGAAATTCAAATCCTTACTATCCAAAACCATACCTGTTCCTATCTCTTCAAAATAACCTTCCGCAGCCGCTCTTCATGCTGATCTCCCCAATTCCCCAATGCGGAAATAACAGGAATCAGTGTTTTACCAAAATCCGTAAGATAATACTCTACTTTGGGTGGAAGCTGGGCGTAAATGATTTTTGAAACCAGTTCGTGTTCTTCCAGTTCTTTCAGCTGAATATTCAGCACCCGCCTTGAAGCATCGGGAATTTTGCGCTGCAGTTCACTTGGGCGTTGATGGCCTTCATTAATAAACCACAGCAGACGGATCTTCCATTTTCCGTACAGCACTTCACCGATCAGGTCAAGACCGCAATTTAAGTTCAAAGGAATTTTTCTTTCATACATACTGTAAAATTAGCCCAATGTTCTAAAATGTACAATAGGGGAAAAATTAATCCCTATGCAATTCGATTTTCCCTTATTGCCGGAAATGAAGATACTTCGGAAATTTGTACCAAAGAATTCAGCATATGAAAGAACAATCTAATTTCAATAACGAACTGGAAGGCAAAACAGCCCTGGTCACAGGTGGTACTAAAGGAGCCGGAAAAGCCATTGCAGAAAGATTATTAAATGCAGGAGCTACCGTAATTATAGTTGCAAGAAACCCACCCGAAGAGGAAAATCCGGACCTGTATTTTATTTCAGCAGATCTCAGCACCTCTGAGGGAACCCATAAAGTGGTGGAAGAAGTTCTACAGAAATTCGGGAAACTGGATATTTTAGTCAACAATCTTGGAGGCTCAGAGACCAAAGGAGGCGGTTTTGCCGTTTTGACCGACGAAGACTGGGTACAATCGCTGCAGACCAACCTTCTATCACCGGTACGCCTGGACAGAGGTTTTTTACCACAAATGATTGAAAGGAAAACTGGTGTCATTATTCATATTGCTTCCATTCAGGCCAGATTACCATTATATGACAGTACGCTACCCTATGCCGCTGCAAAGGCAGGCTTACTGAATTACAGCAAAAGCTTATCCAATGAAGTCGCCTCAAAAGGAATCAGGGTGTTAACCGTTTCGCCCGGCTGGATTATGACCGGATCATCTGCAAGAATGATGGAACGAATTGCCGAAAGCAGTAACAGCACGGTAGAACAGGCCACAAAAAGCGTAATGGATGCACTGGGAGGAATTCCTTACGGAAGGCCCGCACAACCCGTTGAAATAGCTGAACTGGTAGGTTTCCTGGTATCGCCAAGGGCCCGTTACCTCACCGGAACCGAATTTGTGATCGACGGAGGAACAATACCAACCATTTGATAATTGATAATTGATAATTGATAATTGATAATTTAAAACAAAATAAAATGAATTTACCCAACATCATTTCAAAATTGCTGAAAGCACAAACCGAATTCGACAGCCATGCCTATGCCGATTGTTTTACCGACACTGCTGTTGTATTGGACGAAGGTAAAACCCACACCGGAAAAACAGAAATACAAAACTGGATTAACACTGCCAACAAAGAGTATAAGATCGTCATGAAACCTTTAGACTACAGCGAAAAAGACCATATTTTATCAGCCGAAATTTCAGGCACATTTCCAGGAAGTCCACTTATTTTGAAATATGATTTCGAACTAAGCGAAGGACTTATCGAGTCATTGAAAATTACAGGTTAAAAGATCGATAACACAACCGCCTTAATTTCTTCCATGTTATATTCATACAAATTAATTTAACCTGGGTTCGGGATAAGAAATACCTGAAAACAATATATATCCCTCTATTACTTACCAATAAGTGAAACGGCTATGTTTATATTAAAAATCAAATGAATGTTTTTTAAGGCTTTGTCTATCCTTGCGTTAGTTTAATCATTATCCCGAACCCAGTTTAAATTTAATATTCCTATTTATCACATACAGAATTATTATTCATATAGGTTAGTTGGTATTTTTTTTGATTGTAAAATATTTAAAACCAAACAAATACATCTATATGATTAAAAAATTACTCTTGAGCTGTCTATTCATAACAGCAGTATTCTTGTCTTCGTGTGATAAGGATCATAATACCTCACAAACAAAGAATAGTGAAGTATCAATTAAAACAGTTTCAATGGTAACTTTTGGTACCATGGCTATAGCACTTCTTGTAGCATACAGCTCCCGAAGAAGGTAACAGGATAAAAATAATAAAAAAACACCCGTTTGGAAATCCAAACGGGTGTTTTTATCTTTACTATAATGATTAATTACATATAAGCTTCAATCGGCTCACAAGTACAAACCAGGTTTCTGTCTCCATATGCTTCATCCACTCTGGATACGGAAGCAAAGAATTTATGATCTCTTACCCACTCCAGCGGATAAGCTGCCTTTTCTCTACTGTATGGTTTATCCCATGAATCTGAGATCACCAGCTGCTCGGTGTGAGGAGCGTTTTTAAGCACATTGTTGGCCTGATCTGCTTCTCCGTTGGCAATTTCATCAATCTCTTTTTTGATCGAAATTAACGCCTCTGCAAAACGGTCGATTTCAGATTTGCTTTCAGATTCTGTAGGCTCTATCATCAGTGTTCCTGCCACAGGGAAAGAAACGGTAGGTGCATGGAATCCATAGTCCATCAGTCTCTTCGCTACATCAGCTACTTCAATTCCTAAAGATTTAAACTGACGGAAGTCTACAATACACTCGTGAGCCACTCTTCCACTTCTGTTTGAGTACAGGATCGGGAAATGCTCTGCCAATATTTCTTTAAGGTAATTAGCATTCAGGATCGCATGTCCGGTTGCTTTTTTCAGTCCATCCGTTCCTAACATCTTAATGTAAGAATAAGAAATATTAAGAATCAGACCTGAACCGTAAGGTGCTGCAGAAATCCCTTCGATCGCTTCCTTAGAACCGATTCTGATATTCGCATTAGAAGGAAGGAAAGGAACCAGGTGCTTAGCCACACAGATCGGGCCTACTCCGGGACCTCCACCTCCGTGAGGAATCGCGAAAGTTTTGTGTAAGTTCAGGTGGCATACATCTGCTCCGATGTTTCCGGGACTTGTGAATCCTACCTGAGCATTCATATTGGCACCGTCCATATATACCTGCCCGCCATGTTCGTGGATCAGGCTTGTAATTTCTTTAATATTGTCATCAAAGAATCCGTAAGTGGACGGATAAGTGATCATTACACAAGATAAATTTTCAGAATTCTGCTCTGTTTTAGCTTTTAAATCTTCAAAATCGATTTCTCCGCTTTCAAGATTTTTAACCACAACAATTTTCATTCCTGCCATTGCTGCAGAAGCCGGGTTGGTTCCGTGTGCAGACTGAGGGATCAATACTACATTTCTGTGGCCTTCACCTCTTGAAATATGGTATTCTCTGATTACCATTAATCCTGCATACTCTCCCTGAGCTCCGGAGTTCGGCTGTAATGAAGTTCCTGCGAAACCAGTAATTTCAGCAAGATCTTTTTCAAGTTCTTTGATCATTTCCTGGTACCCTCCGGCCTGATCTACCGGTACAAACGGGTGAACGCTTCCCCAATCCGCCCAGGAAAGCGGGAGCATCTGAGTTGCTGCATTCAGCTTCATGGTACAAGATCCAAGAGAAATCATTGAGTGTGTTAATGAAAGGTCTTTTCTTTCAAGACGTTTGATGTAACGCATCAATTCTGTTTCCGTATGGTATTTGTTGAATACCTGCTCTGTAAGAATTTCGTCTTTTCTCAGTAATTCTTCAGGAATGCTGTATCCTTCTTTAATTTCTAATTTGAAAGTCTGCTTGTCTTTAAACTGAGCGAAAGAAGCCATCAGATAATTTAATTTTTCCAATGTTGTACTTTCGTTAATCGCAATACTTACCACTCCTTCTGTGAAATAGTTCAGATTAAGTCTGTGATCAAGCATCATTCTCATTAATCTTCCTTTTTCATCCTCGCTCATTGTGATTTTCACAGTATCGAAGATTGGCTCTTCAACAGTCTGGTATCCTAATGCTTTAAGACCATTCTTCAAGGCATTTGCTTTAAAGTGGATCTGATCAGCGATATAGTTTAATCCTTTAGGACCGTGATAAACCGCATACATCCCTGCCATTACCGCAAGAAGTACCTGTGCTGTACAGATATTGGAAGTTGCTCTTTCTCTTTTGATGTGCTGCTCTCTGGTCTGAAGCGCCATTCTCAATGCACGTCTCCCGTACATATCCTGAGAAACCCCGATAATTCTTCCCGGAATGTCTCTTTTATAATCTTCTCTGCAAGAGAAAAATGCTGCGTGAGGTCCTCCGTAGCCCAATGGAATACCAAATCTCTGTGAAGTTCCAACAGCACAGTCAGCTCCCATAGAAGCCGGTGATTTTAATTTAACCAAAGCCATTGGATCACAAGCTACAACCACCTGCAAATCTATTTTTTTATAGTTTACAATATCTTCTGTGTAATCTAAAACGATCCCGTTCTTACCCGGATATTGTAATAAAACACCGTAATACGTTTCGTCAAGCTGGTGAGTTTTGTGGTCACCTTCTACGATTTCGATGGCTAAACCTTCTGCTTTTGTTTTTAAAACAGAAACTGTCTGAGGTAAAACAAGATCGGAAACGAAGAACTTATTGGCATTCGCTTTCTTCTGATCCTTCGTTCTGTTGTTAAAGAACATGTGCATTGCCTCGGCCGCAGCTGTAGATTCATCTAAAAGAGAAGCATTCGCCAGTTCAAAGCCTGTAAGATCGCACACTACCGTCTGGAAATTCAGAAGAGCTTCCAGTCTTCCCTGTGCAATTTCAGCCTGATAAGGAGTATACGCAGTATACCAGCTGGGATTTTCGAAGATATTTCTCTGAATAGCTGAAGGCAATAGTGTATTGTGGTATCCAAAACCGATATAACTTGTATAATCAGTATTTTTCGATGCCAGCTCTTTGGAATGGTTCAGCATTTCGTATTCAGAAAGCGGTTCAGAGATCTCAAGATCTTTCTCTAAACGGATAGAAGAAGGAATGGTCTGAGAAATTAGTTCTTCAATACTTGAAACGCCCAATCTTTCCAACATTGCCTGTTTATCGGCTTCATTAAGGGAAATGTGACGGCTCACAAACTGTTCTGTATTCATTTTTATTTATTAGATTTTGTTCGTAAAAAAGATTCGTAAAATTACAATTTTTTAAGCGATTGTACAAGGGTCCTAAATTGCCAAAATGATAGAGGGAAACCCTTGCTTGTTTTAAATTTATTCGGTCTAAATTTTCAACTTCCTGTTCAGGATATATACATTTCAGGGATGTCAAGTTATCATAAAATCTGCATTCTCAGTTCAAAAAACTGGCAGTGAATTCGCTTTAAACATACTGATATACAAGTGTTATAAGATTTATGAAATTTTATTAATTATATTTATTCTAAATTAATATATTTGCAGCATGAATATGATTGTCCCATTTAAAGTACCGCCTTTATCACCAGTATACGCATTCAATAATGAAGACATGTTTTGTGAAAAGAAATCATGTTGTAAGAAATTCAAAAAAGGAAAAAGATGCAAAAAGTGCCCGGGAAGAAAGAAGATGGCATAAACTAGCCAAAATTTCTAAACAGGAAATATATTGCTGCCGCCAAAATAAGAATTCCCCAGATCAGCATCATGATCTTTGGCTGGCCTGTCCTGTTGATTGGTGTTCTGGGCTGAGGCTTAAACATTTCTTCAACGCTGTTTTTAAACTGAGCAGCATCATTTTCAAAGACTTCAGTAATCGTAATTCCCTGTACCGCAGTTTTGTGAAGCAGAGAATTTGTAGCATGAAGCAAAAGCTGGAATTTCCCGTCTTTAAATTCTGTAATCTTAAAAATCCGTTCTCCAAAAGGTTTTTCCAGGCCGAAAGGCAGTATTTTTACCACATCTGCATTATTCGTCTGCCAGTTAATGATAATCTCCTCCCCTTTTTTTGCATGAATTTTATTGGACGTAAAAGTTTTGATAGAAGGCGGAGTATTGTATCTGAAACTCTTCTGATGACTCTCTAAATTCTGATCATAGGTACGCCTCTTTCCTGAATCACTCAATATTTCATACGCTTCCTGAATTTCACGGAAACGCCCGGCAAAGAAATCGTCGTTATCATTCTTGTCGGGATGGTATTTTAGAGATAATTTTCTATAAGCCTTTTTGATGTCTTCTTCTGAAGCATCCGGAGAAATACCGAGAAAATAGTAGTAGTCTTTCATTGAGCTATACAAAAATAGGAATTTATTTTTTTTCGTATGGCTTCCGGAGGATAAAATATAATGTTCTGCTATGCTAAAAATTCAAAGGTTTGTATGCAAATGATATAGCTTACCTCGTATATCATTTCTTGAACATCAATAACACAAATGTTTTAATAATCAACACAACTCTGTCATTGCGAGCGTAGCGTGGCAATCTCTTTTTTAACGCAAGGATCGCAAAGGTTTTTAACTACTAAACTACTTATAAGGTTAGCAAGGGTGTTTCACTCAGCAAAAAATCAAAACCGACCTTATTACGCTGGGTGGCTGAAGCTCTCGAAACCATTCGGAGATTGCTTCGCTTCGCTCGCAATGCCCCTTGATTGTAAAAAAATTCCGGCGCGGGAAGCTCTGCTTCCCGCGCCGGAATTAACAATTTCAGTTTACTGATTATGCTTCTGTTGTATGACTCTTATTTACCGTTCTGCAGCATCTGGAAGCAAATTCTTTTTTGAATTTCCCTTTCAGTTCCTGATACTGCTCTTCGTTCATTTCTCTGATCTTATCAGCCAAACCGAAAGGCGATTTTTCTTTGATTCCGTATTCGCTGAAAATACCTTTTATAAATCTTTTTCTTTGTATTGCTTTTTTGGCAACTAATGCCACTCCTACAACGGCTAATACTCCCAGAGCTCCTTTTAATGCTGAATTTTTCATTTTTTCAAAATTTTAAATTTTACTACTTCTTGTTTTTTATAGAGACGGATGAATTTCAATTTTACTTTACTACTTCTTAAAATTTTTAAATTATCCGTTATTTCTGTTGAAGAATCCTCCTGAACATCTGTTTTTCCATACTTCTTTAAATTTTTCCCGTTCTTCAGGAGATAGTCCGGCCATTTTCTCTCTCATTTTCCTTTCTTTAAAGTCTCTCACTCCTTTTCCGAAATGAAATCCTCCAAAAAGAATCTTACTTAAGATAAGAATCCCCATTGCCTGCCAGAATGTAATGGATTTTACACCCAGAATCTCAGGAAGCAGACAGTTCCAAAGCCACATCACAATAAATGTAATGGTAATTAAGATCAATGGCGGACATAAGAGTAAAAAAATCCAGCCTTTTTTGTGTTTATGATTCATAATTTTTCTTCTTTACTAACTATTTAAATCTTCGTATAATTTTCTCAGTCTGTTTCTTAAATGCTTCACAGCATAGTTTTTTCTGCTGATAATGGTCTTGATGTTTTCGCCCTGTTCATCAGCGATCTGCTGTAGAGTTTTGTCATTCAGTTCATTTTCAACATAGACTAGTCTTTGTTTCTCGGGAAGTTCGTCCAATGCTTCGAAAAGCTTTTTCCAGATTTCGTCCTGGAACATCTTAACTTCAGGGCCTGCACTCTCGTCCAGCAATAAGATATCTTTGATAGAAAAACTTCCGTCTTCATCTTCATAGACGAAGTCTTCAAGATTTTCGGTTTTCTTTTTGCGGTAACGGTCGGTGATTTTATTAGCAGTCACCCTATACAGCCAGCCGCCTACATTCACAATCTCGGAAAGATTGGTCAGACTGCTGAACTGAAACCACACTTCCTGCAGAATATCTTCCGCATCTTCTGTGTTTTTCACTTTCGGACGAATATAAGACATCAGTTTTCCTCCGTACTTTGAAACGGTTTGTGAGATGATGCTTGCTTTCTCCTCCTGTGGCATTGTTATTTCTTCGACAACCTCCATATTGCTATGACGATTGATATTTTTGTTTTACTTTAATAAATTTAAAATATTTTTCCGGAAATTCGGATTTTCTTTTGTTAGCCGTGGTTTTAATTATTTTTATTTTGTAATCATTGAGTTTAAAGACGAATGTTAATACTAGTGTCACAAATATTTCATTGTATCATTTGTGAAAATCATTAGTACCATTTGAGTTTAAAATAAAAAACGGAAAGCATTACACTCTCCGTCTCTATCATTATAAAAATGAAATTTTATTTTTTGTTGAAATTCTCTGCAAAGAAGCCCAGCATATATTTATACAGCTCCAGTCTGTTTGGTTCTTTTCCGAATCCGTGTCCTTCATCATATTTTACCAGGTATGGAACTTCAAAACCTTTTGCACGCATTGCTTTTACAATCTGGTCAGATTCATTGATGTTGACTCTCGGATCATTAGCTCCCTGTACTACAAATAAAGGTTTCTTGATTTTATCTATCTGGAAAACCGGGGAAACTTCTTTGGCAATTTTTGCTTCCTCAGGGTTATCAAGATCATACCAGATCTCTTTTACCATTTCTTTGTAAGGCTTCCAGTATTCCGGGAAGGAATCGAAGAAGGTGAAAATATTGGATACTCCTACATAATCTACACCGCAGGCATACAGATCAGGAGTCTTAATAAGACCCATCAGAGTAGCATAACCACCATGGCTTCCACCATAAATTGCAATTTTATCCTTATCTATCCAACCCTGCTCTATGGCATATTTTACACCATCTTCCACATCATCCATTGCTTTTCTTCCGATCTGCTTGTATCCTGATTTCTGGAATTCTTTTCCATAGCCTCCGGAAATTCTAAAGTTTACCTGAAGCGTTGCATATCCTCTGCTGGCAAAAAGCTGTGTTTCCGGGTTGAATCCCCATTCATCACGGATTCCCTGCGGACCGCCGTGAGGATTCACAATTAACGGTACTTTTTTACCTTCAAGAGCAGCTTTTGGAAGAGTAATGTATCCCCGGATCGTTAACCCATCCCTGCTTTTGAATTCGATAGGTCTCATTTCTGCCATATCTTCTTCTTTCAGCTGAGGCATCAGGTTGTAAAGAAGATTTATTTTTTTACTTTTTGTATCATATTCGTAATAAGCTCCATAAAATTTGTCGCTTCCCACATACACCAAAAGTTTATCATTATTATCATCGGAAGAAACAATAGAAAACTGCTTGTCTTTAAATTCAGATTTCAGTTGAGCATCAATTTCTTTATAAAACTGACTTACCGGAACGGTTTCACTTTTTATCCCGTCATAGCTTACGTAATCAAGCTCATAATTCCTGTTTTTACCGGCAACACTGATAGAGCTTACATCAAAAACAGGATTGGAATATACTTCTCTGATCACTGCATTCTTTTTAAGATCATACAGTACGATCCTGGACTTGTCACTATCCAGATTGGTCACAACATAAGCTTCATCCTTATTTTTGGAATTATCATTAAGTCCTATGATGCTGAAAGTGTCTTTCCAGTCTGTGGATTTAAGCAGATTAAATTTTCCTGTCTGCAGGTCTTTATAATAAGTCTTGGTCGTCAGCCCATTTTCGAGGACGGTATATCCTCTAAGATTCCCGTCTTTATCAAAAATATAATCATCAATAGGGCTGTTGACATCTTTATTTTCATACAGCTGGGTCATTTGTCCCGTGTTGAAATTGATCTTATAAGGCTCAAAGATCTGCTTGTTGTTTTTGTTCATGGTCACCACAACAAATTCCGTATCTTTTATCAGTCTTACGGATCCCAGTGTAATCCCTTCGAAAGGAGTCAGGTCTTTAAGGTTTTTCCCGTCAATATCCGCTGCGTAAAGATGGATATTTTCATTCCCTCCTTTGTCCTGGGTAAAGAAAAGGCGTTTTTTGTCAAGCCAGCCATAGCTCTTAATAAGATCATCTTTTTCAACAATGGCTTTGGTGATTTTGCCTGTTTTCAATTCTTTTACATAGACATGATTCTTCTTGTCCTTGTCTTTTTCTTTGTAAGAGAGATACTGCCCATCCGGAGATATTTTAAACTGTGAAGCATTGGGTCTTGCAAAGTAATCTTCTACTTTGTATTTGAAGTTTCCTTTATCATAAGAAATCAGTTTCTCAAGATTTGCTTTAGTGGATGGAAGCGTAGGATCGCCCGGCAGTTTTGCCGTTGATGTCTGTGCATTAATCATAATTGCTGACAGTACGACTTGAGCCGCACCAAAAATTTTAGTATTAATATTCATAATTCATATTTTGGATGGTTAAATTGTCTATCACTTATTTTAAAAGTACTTAAAAATCTTTATACAATATGACTATCTAACCCTCAAAATGTTACATACATTATGAAATTTTATGAAAGTCTTATTTATCCCTTCGTTGAAGCTTATATCGAATAATTTAAATAAATTCCGAAATACCACGTCCACCCAATCAGGATAAGCTGCATTGGGATTCTTTGGGTGTAAAGATATTTCATACCCGGTCCGCTATAGTCTGCTTTGAAAATATTGATATTTTTTCTGGAAGAATTAATGTTAGCGATAAAAACCAAAATAAAAAAAATAATCAGCAGTATAGCTGTTATTTCTCTTATTGAAGGAATCAGCAGCCCAATTCCCGCAGCAATTTCCAGGATTCCTGTAAAATGGACCCAGAACATTTTACCGGGAACAAAATCAGGGATCATCATAGTCATCCCTTTCTGGAGTTTAAAATGGGAAAATCCTGTAAAGATAATGAACACAGCCATTCCCAAATTCCCTGAAAATAAAAAATCCGGCTTTCCCTGAAAAGCCCAGGTTCCCAACAGAGCCAAAATAAATGTACCGAAAAGGATCGTTAGTAATTTCATGTTTTGTAGTATTTATCGTTAATAGAAAGATAGTATAAATTTTGTACAAATAACCCTTACAGGTTTGGAAACTGTAAGGGTCTTGTTTTTTTAAAGGAATTTACTTTGTTACGCTTTTTCGGCCAGATTTTTGACCACTTCCAGTCCTTGTTTAAATCCTGTATCCATGTGCTCTTCCCATTCTTTTTCGACCTGCACTTCAACATGAAGCTTTGTTTTCCCCTCGAGATCAATAAGGATATATTTTTCGAAACATCCGCTCCACTCCATTATTTCTTTACTTTGGGTATCTTCATTTCCTTCTTTATCTACCATTCCCAAGTGTTTAAAAATAATCTGGTTAGGCTCATCCAGGCTATCAATGGTTGATACCATTCCTTCACCTTCCGCATTCACGAAATATGTTTTTCCACCCACTTTCCAGTCGGATTTCATTTTAGATCCTGAACCGAAAAATTGTGTCCATTCGGTATAGGTATCAGGATTCCAAAGAACGTCCCAGACTTTCTGTAATGGGGCATTGATTATAATTTCGTAAGATAAGGTTTCCATATTTTTATATTTTGTGGTTAGTTTTTACAATTGATTTTCTGAAAGATTTTTCACTATTCCCAAAGCGGTTGGAAATTTTTCTTCAAAAAAGCTTTTAAATTCTTCGGGTGTCTGAATTTCAACCTTCAGTATTGTCCCTGTCGGGGTTTCTTCTAAAATATAATCCTCTGTGGCTTCTCCCCAATCCTGGACAGTTTCTACACCATCATAGATTTCCCCGAGATGCAAAAATTTCATTTCTTTATTGGCTATATTTTTCTCAACGCTGCTGTACATGCCGTTGTTATCCGGATCAAAAAATTTCATAATACTTCCTTCTTCAAAAGTTCCCATATAAAAGGAACCTTCTGTAAATGCTGTTGTCCACTGTCTGTATGTCATATCGCTCCAGAGAACATCCCATACTTTTTCAGGGGGTGCATCAATTTGAATCTTAAAAAATAATTTATGCATTGCTTTTTTATTTAGATATTAGATGGTTAGAAATTAGAGGTTAGTTTCCAGATTATTAAATTTAGTCTCATTATCTATCTTCTAATTTCTGGTTTTTACTTCAATTAGCCTCCTACAAAATCTCCCCCATTGATATGAATCACTTCTCCTGTAATATAATCTGCATCTTTAGAAGCAAGGAAAACATAAGCCGGTGCAACTTCTGATGGCTGTCCCGCCCGTTTCAGCGGTGTATCCTTTCCAAATGTTGACAGATCATTAAAGGCTTCTTTCACTAAAGGTGTCCATATCGGCCCGGGAGCAATTCCGTTGACTAAAATTTTATTTTCGGCAAGATTGGCTGATAAGGAGCGGATAAAGGATAAAATAGCTCCTTTAGTAGCCGCATAATCAATCAGGTGGTCACTTCCCCTGTATGCTGTAACCGATGTGGTACAGATAATACGGCCTCCTTCACCAATTAAAGGTAAAAAGTTTCTCGTAAAGGAAATCATGGAGATGATATTGGTATTAAAAGTTTCCTGAATCTGCTCATCAGAGATTTTTTCAAGGCTGCTTTTGGAGGTATGAATTCCTGCATTATTAACCAGGATATCCAGATTTCCCCATGTCTTTTTTATCTTTTCCGTACATTTTGTTCTGAAGGCTTTTTTTGTAAGATCTCCTTTGATGAGGATGCACTGCTGCCCTTCTTTTTCAACAAGCTTTTTTGTTTCTTTGGCATCATCATCACTTTCTTTATAAATAATTGCGACATCTGCACCTTCTCTCGCAAAATGAATGGCTACGGCCTGCCCTATTCCACTATCTCCTCCTGAAATAACGGCTTTTTTTCCTGTAAGTTTTCTGCTTCCCTGGTAATCATTCCGGATGATCTCCGGAAAGAGTCCTTCTTGGGGAACTTTTGATTTAGATTGTGATCTGTTCTGTGTTTTCATAAGCAAATCTTTTTATAAATCACATCAAACAACAAGCCGAAAGCTGAAACTCACAAGGGCAAAACAGGCAAATTCGTCATTCTTTTTACGAATTATAAGCCTCTTCCAGGTCTTTTATAACAATCTTCTGCATTTTCATCATAGCCTGTACTACTTTTTGTGATTTTGACTGGTCTGAATCGTTCATCAGCTGAATTAGCCTTTTCGGAACAATCTGCCAGCTGAATCCGTATCTGTCTTTCAGCCATCCGCACATGCTTTCTCTTCCTCCATCAAAAATAAGGGTATTCCAAAGATGATCGGTCTGTTCCTGATCATCCGTCATGATCACGATAGAGATCCCTTCATTAAAATCAAACTGATGGTCATAAGAATTATCCATACAGAAAAAGCTATAGCCGTTAATGGTAAAATGGGCATGCTGTATGTTTTCTGCCGGTTCGGGTATAGAATGTCCTTCTCCTCCATCGCCATATTTCAGGATATTTCCAATGCTTGAATTGGGAAATGTTCTGGTATAAAATTCCATTGCTTCCATTGCTTTTCCATTATTTTGGTGAATAAACATCAGAGTAGGAATAATTTTCTGATCTTCGGGCTTATCGCCTAAAAACAGCTGCCAGGTAACACCGTATTTATCCTGTACCCAACCGTATTTCTGGCTCCATGAATAGGAATCCAGAGCCATAAGAGCGATTCCTCCTTCCACAAGTTTGTCCCAATACTGCTGTACTTCATCTTCTGTTTTACAGATGACCATAAAAGAAACTGAAGGATTCTTTTTAAAATGAGGTCCGCCATCCAACAGCATCAATTTTTGTCCGAACAGATCAATGTTCATAACTACGGGAGTATCTGCGGTAATCTTTCCGCCAAAGACCTCACAATAAAATTCTGCAGCCACTTTTGATTCTCCGTCAAACCAGAGACATGGAAAAATATCGTTATTCATACTATTAAATTTAGGGTTGAAAATATGGTTTTATTAATTGCTGACAAAAAACATGTGCAATGATAAAGGTATCCGGTTTTATAATAATTAGTTTTTGAAAGAAACCTGGCGCTCTTCCATATGATTTTTCAATCTTTCCATAGCGTTTTTTCCGAAACCATGAAGATTCATGATCTCTTCTTCTGAATAGCCTGAAAGTTTTTCAAGAGAATCAATTTTCTCTCTCTCTAAAGCCCTTCTTGCCGGTACCGCAATAATGCCAGACAGGAAATCATCATCTCTAACAACATGATTAACAGCACAAATGGAGCTTAAACATTTTGCCATTATGACCAGATTTATCATGACTGAAGTTAAGTGTTTTAGTGGTTTTCAACGTATTTGTGAAAATTATTGAGAATAGCATACCAGCCATCCCTCTGCATTTCCACAGAATTCTGTTTTTCAGGATCAAAAATTTCAGTAACTTTTGTAGTGTTTTCGTCTATCTTATCGAAAATGACCTCCACTTTTCTGCCGTCTCCCAGATGGTATTTAATAGTGGAATTCGTAACCACTTCATCGTAAATTCCTTCGAAATCAAAACCGAAACTCTTGTCTTTTGCTTCCATTCTGGTTTTAAATTTCCCTCCCACTCTTAAATCATTTTCGGAACTGGGACACTGCCATGATTCATCGGCAAAATTCCATTTCGTGATATGCTGAGGCTCATTAAAATAATTCCAGACTTTTTCTACCGGGGCTAAAATTGTGATATCTATCTTAATTGGGTCCATCGTTCTATTTTTTTTAATGTTGAAATAAGAAGGCAGTCCGGGTTTGAACTGCCCTCAATAAATTTAGTTAAATATAAGATTATTTTGCAGATTCTTCATTATAGTTCACCATCCAATGAACTCCATATTTATCCTGGAAGCTTCCGAAATAATCTCCCCAAAACTGGTCTTCAATCGGCATTTCTATATTCCCACCTTCAGAAAGACCTTTGAACAGTCTGTCCGCTTCTTCTTTGGATTCAGGGAAAATGGATACATAATTATTATTTCCTACGTTAAGGCTCTGCCCGAAGCTTGGAACAATATCCGAAGCCATAAGAAGGTCTTCTCCGATTGGCAAAGCAATATGCATTACTCTGTTTTTCTCTTCGTCTGATAAGTTTTCGGTTCCCGGAGCATTACCCATCTTGAAAACCTCTCCACGGAATTCTCCCCCGAAAACAGATTTGTAAAAGTTGAAAGCTTCTTCTGCTTTCCCGTCAAAATTTAAGTACGGATTTAATTTAGCCATGATTTCTGATTTTTAATGTTATTGTTAATTAAATTTAATTTTTAAGTTAAACCATTAAGCTTGATTAAGCTTTTAAGAATATTAAGAACTATCTTTATATAGTATTAATGATTTAAAAATTTTGTCACCTCGCTTACTGTAAAGTTTATGAGGCCGGAGTCTATGTTTCCTTCAAAGTCTGCCATCATGTAGGAACCATGGCCTGCCGGAAGGATCATCAGTTGGGATTTGGGAACCAGGCGCCACATTTCCACTACATGTTCAGGTTTCATGACATCTTTGTCTCCACTTATGAATAAGGCAGGAGCTTTTATGGATGTCAGGACTTTCTCATCCCAGTCCTCAAAAGTCTGCATCCTTTTGCTGTCTTTCTCAAACAGATTTTCAAGTTTTGAAAAATCAGGATTCAGGCTAAGGAAATTGATCTTAAGAGGTTCCGGCATAGATTCGAGAGTGGCTTCTGCCATGCTTTCAAAAAAACCGTCCGTCATACCGCTTCTTTTGTAGAATGCAGATGCAATAATGATCTTTTCGGTTATTCCGGGATAGAGATTCGCAATCTGCATCACGGTGTTTCCTCCGTTACTGAATCCCCAGAATGAAGCTTTTTCAATCTGAAGTTCTTTCAAAAGAGCCGCCACATCATAGGCATCTTGTTCAAAGGTTTCGGGAATATCACGATGATCGGTCATTCCGTGATTCTGCAGATCAACACCTATGAGCTGAAACTGGGTTTCAAGCCTGGAAATTATTTCCTTAAAATCAAACAGAATGGAAGATCCTCCGCCATGAATGAGTACCAAAGGCTTTCCGGAACCGTAAATCTCGTAGTACATATGGATTCCGTTGACCTGTTTATAGCCTTTTTCTTTAGGTTGCATTGATTAATACTTTAAGTTTTCATCTACCTCGTATTTCATGCCCGGATAATCCAGGATTCTTCTCATAAGACCTATCTGCCCACATAAATAGTCTTCGCGGCCTATACACATTCCTACGAAATTGAGTTTGGTTTCACGGACAAAAGGAATATTCATCCCGATCTCAAAGATTTCATCCAGCTCTTCATCCGTAACTTCCCAAAGCTTCTGGTATACTTTTGGTGAAATATCGTGAAAATTTTTCTCCAGTTCATCCAAGCCCGGATAGCTGTAATTTTCATCCAGAGCCTTTCCCTGAAAGAAAAGATCGCTGTGAGGATCTTCGTCCCTGAGTCCTAAAACCCAACCCAGACCATAGCGCATATTGACAAAGTTTCCTGCCATCCAGACGATATGGTTGGTTTTTCCTTCAATTCTTTTCAAAGCATCTTCTTCCGAAATGCCTTCCAAAACATTGAGAAAGTTTTGAGAGTGCATTCTGTAAGCCGGAATAACGAGCTCCATTTTTTTTGATTTTGGTGTGTCCATTCTTTAATTTTTAGTGATTGGTGTTTTTTGTAGGAGTAGAGTTCTTCTACAGTTTTTTTTAAATTCTAAGCGTGGCTATTTTACGGCACCGGGTTTTCCTAAAATTCTTCTGAGGTACCCCAACTGTCCGCTATGGTAAATTTCGTGAAGACAAAAGATAGCAATATCATTAATTGTTTCAGGATTAAACTTCTCAATACTGATGAGTTTTGCTTCAAGCTTGTCCTGGGACTTTTTCAGATAGGATTTTAATTCTTCAAAATCTATCAGCTCATCTTTTTTTTCGAGCGGCATCTCTCCTCTGTTGTAGCAGGAAAATTTATCGTTGTCCCAGACTGATTCTTCTCCAAGCGTATTCAGAAATGCATTCCTTATGTAAATTAAATGTCCCAGAACCCAGTTCAGGCAGTTGGCTTCACCATTCGGGAAGATCATAGCTTCTTTGTGGGTAATGCCTTCGGTATTCATTGAAATGACTTTGTAATTGCTGAATACCTGAACTTTCACTATTTCAATGTCGTTTGATTTTGTTTTCATAGCGGCAAGATTTTATTGTGAATAATCTTTGATCTTTATTCAGCTGGCATCTGGGAAACATCGGCAAACGTTATATTCCAGCCATGACCATTTAAGTCCCAAAAAGAGTTTTGATACATCCATCCGTAATCCTGGGGTTCTTCGTGCTGCGAAGCTCCATTTTCCAGGGCTGTATTCACTACCTGATCAACTTCTTCACGGCTGTCCAGAGCAATGGCAACAAGAACCTGTGTTGTATCGCCTTTCGGAACCGGTCTTTCGGAAAAAGTCTGGAAGTATTCCTCTGTCAGGAACATGACGTAAATGTTATCTTCCTTCATCACTACGCAGACTGCTTTGTCATCTGAAAACTGTTCATTAATTGCAAATCCGAGCCTGGTCCAGAATTCTTTTGTTTTCTGTACATCTTTTACCGGAAGGTTGACATAAATTTGATTGGCTTTCATAATAGTAATTTTTTGTGTTAATCTTTTAACCAAAATTACCAAGCCTTGATGAAAATCAACTTGCCATAAGACAAGATTTAATTTTTCTTCGAATGGGATACAATTTCTTTGCGGATACGGCTTAAGGAAGTGTCTGTTACGCCCAGATAGGATGCAATTTGTTTGAGAGGAGCAAACTGTACCACCTGGGGTTTCTGCTCCAAAAGATTAAGATAACGCCTGGTAGCGGAAAGAGTAAACATTTCTACAGAGCGCTGTTTATAGACAAAAAGCTCTTTTGACATCCATGCTCTTCCCCATTCTCTGAGATTGGGGATTTTATGGAAAAGCTCCTGAAATGTCTCATAATCAAATTTCCAGCATTCACAGTCTGTGATACAGATGATATTTTCCTGGGTTGGAATTCTCTGAAAAATTGACAACACCTCAATAATGATCTCGTTATCGGCAAAGAAATGCGTGGTTACCTCATTTCCGCTGAAGTCATTCACGTATGAACGGGCAAGGCCTTTTTCCAGGATATAATATTCATTGGCAGTCTTTCCTTCTTCAAGAATAATGTCTCCTTTCTGGAATGAAACTTTTTCGTGAGCCTGAAATATTTCGTCAAGCTCTTCCTGAAGAAAAAATGGGAAATCGTAACAGATTTCTAAGGCTTTGCTGGTCATTGAGTTGGTGTTTTTTTAAAGCTTTAAAAATATAATTTTTAATTGAATCTGAGATATAAAAAATTAAACAAATTGATGGAATACATAAAAAGAAACCCATTTTACTGTATTCCATCAATTGTTTTTATTCTTTCTAAATAATTAAACAGTTTTTAGTGATTCCTGTCAGCCCAAAATATCAGAACAAAGAAAGCTGGATCGGTTTTGGATTTTTAGGTGGTTGTGCGTCCCCGAATACTGTTTTCCCTCCAAAGCGCCATGAATTCTGTCTTTCTTCCTCTATCACCTGCTGAATATCAAAATCGGGAGTAAAATCTTTTTCAGTGGCAGCCACAATCTGGTGGAGCTTATTTAAAGTATTCAGCTTGTCGGAATTTCCAAGTTTTGATTTTTCAATTCCTTTTCTGAGAATGCTGATGCTTTCATCATAGGTTTTGGTAGGAACCGGGAAAGGATGTCCGTCTTTCCCGCCATGAGCAAAGGAAAACCTCGCCGGATCGGCAAATCTTGAAGGTGCACCGTGAATAACTTCACTCACTAATGCTAAAGACTGCATGGTTCTGGGTCCTACTCCTTCCAGCATTAAAAGGTCTTCAAAATTCTGAGGCTGCTGCTCACGGGTTACATACAAAAGAGCTCCGAGACGTTTTAAATCAACATCTGAAGCCTGCACATCGTGATGTGTGGGAAGAATTAACCTTGAAAAATCTTTCATTACATCAATAGAATCGGTATGGGAAATATCCAGAATTCCCTGGCGGTTTTCTGAGGCATCAGCATCCGTGAGATTGAGGATTTTACCTCTTGAAATACCATTGATCCCTGTGTGTGGCTCTTCTATAAATGATTTAATATTTCCTGAATGCCAGTGATACCGCCTTGCAGTACCGTCGGTTTCATGCATTCCCTGCTGTACTACGCTCCAGTTGCCGTTGTCTGCCAGAATAAAATTATGCAGATAGAGCTGGTAACCATCCTGAATGGTCGTGTTATCCACTTTTGCAGAGAGTTTGCTGGCTCTTACGAGCTCATGACCATTCAAGCCTGTTTTATCGGCAATCTGAAGGAGCTCTGACGGAGTTTCTCTTGAGAATCTGCCTTTTCCGCCACAAATGTAGAGTCCTAGCGACTTTGAATTGGGATTGATGGACCGTTTCAAAGCACCCATTACAGAAGTTGTGATGCCTGAGGAATGCCAGTCCATACCCATTACTGCGCCAAAACTCTGGAACCAAAACGGATCCGCAAGCCTGCGGAGAACCTCATCTTTTCCGTAATCCATTAAGATCACTTCAATCATGGAAAGCCCAAGCACAGACATGCGTTCATACAGCCACGGCGGTACTTTTCCGTAGTGTAAAGGCAGATCTGCTGTTCCTGAACGTTTCATTGTATTTAAAATGTAAAGATAGCTATTGTACGGTTTATTTTTGATGATTTGAATCATCAGTTCTGAGAGAATAAGTTTAGGATAAAGCCTTTTTAAAGTTTTTTTTCCATTAAAACAGACTAAAATACATTTTTACTGAATGAGTCATTGAGAGGAAAAGTTACTGATGTGAAAGTATATTGATTAAATTTCCAAACGGATCTTTTACAAAAAACCTTCGTACTCCCCATTCTTCATCGGTGATTCCGTAAGTGATTTCAAAACCGGCCTGCTTCATTTTTCCGTAGAGCTCATCCAGATTATCTGCTTCTATTGAAAGCAGGGGAACCTCTGTATCATTTCCGCCCTGAGTGGCAAAACTTACCTGAACCTGCGCTTCTTCATGGTTTCCAAAAGTCTTGATCCAGCCATGGTCCATCAGGATTTCGAGACCCAAAATATCTTTATAAAAGCAATCTGCGTCAGCTAAATGGTCTGTTTGTATGTTGGCTACAATTCGCTTTACCATTTTATACAAATTAAGATTTTACAATATAGGTTACTGTTAATAATAAGTGATTGTTCTTACAATTTTCTGTATAATTTCTTTATCATCCGGAGTTTCTGAATCATAAAACTCTTCAGATAAGATACGCTCTACCCAGTTGCCTTTTTCATCATATTTATAAGCAAATTTAAAATATCTCGGGGCTTCATCTTTTCCGGTAGTAATGATATAGTCCTGCAAGTCACCATATTTATTATAGTAATATTTAATATATTTATTTTCAGCAATAAGCTTATTGGTCACTGGATCTACCTTTGATGAATAAGTCAGATAGTCAATACTTATATCCTCTATAGATGAAGATGTTAAAAGGATTACAGGTTCTTTCTCATATACTATATTTTCTATTTTATTATCACGGGGCTGCTGATAGGCTTTTATAGATTTACTTACAAGCTTCACCAAAAAGGGTTCTCCTTCTTTATTGAAATTTAAATCAATCTGGTCAGTATATCCCTTATAATAATATGTATTCGTATTTCCTGAAGTATCATAGTTGAAAATTTCCCATTGGGTCGTTTTAACATTACCAATCAGATCATAATTTTCATATTTCTTGTTTTGAAATTTTTTGGGTGTATTGGTTTCTGAACGAAATTCTGTCTTCTTTTTCTCCTGCCCACTGCAGGAAATAAAGAAAAGTAAAAGCAGAAGTGTTGAAAAGTGTAAGTAGCAAACTCTCCTGTTAAATTTAATTATTTTCATGGTATTAAATTTTTAATGCAGTTAATTAAGATAACTCGAAGCTCAATTATTCAACCATGGGTTAGAGTTGCTGTAACTTGTTTATTCATTCTCCAGAGTCAAAAAAAAGCCTTGTGAATGGGTTTTCCACAAGGCTTTATACAATCTTACTATTATATTACTTCAATGCGTCAATTGCTGCGCTGTAATTAGGCTCAGTAGTAATTTCCGGAACCTGCTCTGTATAGACTACTTTGTTATTTTCGTCTGTAACAATTACGGCACGGCTCAGCAGTCCTTTCATAGGTGAATTCGTAATAGTCACTTCATAATCATCTCCAAAGCTGCTTCTGAAATCTGAAAGTGTTTCTACATTGTTTAAGCCCTCTGCTGCACAGAATCTCCCCAATGCAAAAGGAAGATCTTTAGAAACATTGATCACTACCGTATTATCAAGTTTTGAGGCTTCTTCATTGAATTTTCTTGCTGAAGCGGCACAAATCCCTGTATCAATACTCGGGAAGATATTGAATACTTTCTTTTTTCCATCAAAATCTGAAAGAAGTTTTACGTTCAGACCAGAGTCTACTAACGCAAAATCTCTTACGGTTGTTCCTATTGACGGAAGGGTTCCTATTGTATTTACTTCGTTTCCTTTAAGGGTAATCGTTGACATAATTTTATTTTTTTAGTTTTTCAAATTTACTTAAAATAGAAAGTCTTCTGAGTCAAATAAAGGTTAAATAATTCTTAAAGTGAAAATAAAATCCCTATCTCCTGAATTATTTTTTGAGACAAAATTTTAATTATATTCGCAATTCAAAAATAAAACTCGATGAGAAAAAAAATTACGTTACTTCTCTTTGGGGTGCCGGTTTTTGGTTTGGCTCAGTCTGTGATCGGAAATATGAATTCCGGGGCCGTTTCTGACACCAATTTCACGCATTCTGTAGGAGAAATCTATGTTATCCCCGCTGATCCTGATCAGGCCAATTCTGGTACTATGGGGATGTATTACCAATCTGTTTTAAAGGTTTTAGGCGTCAAAGAACTGGAAAAAGAAAATATCAAGATCTATCCCAATCCTACCGCTGATTTTGTTCATATCACTCTCAATTCAAACTCAAAAATCGAGGAGGCTGAAGTGTATGACACTGCCGGAAGACTCGTTTTAAAAGTAAGGCTGGATCAGGGAAAAATTGATCTTCGAAGCCTGGATTCGGGAATTTATATGATCTCATTCAAAAATCCGGACATCAAACCTGTTAAAATCATTAAAAAACCTTAAAAACATAAACATGAAAAAATTTTACACTACAATAGGATTATTTATCGCTACACTTCTCACTGCACAGGTTCCACAGGCTTTCAGTTATCAGACTATTGCTTTTAATGCTTCAGGGGCACCCATTGCTAACGGGAACGTTTCTTTAAAAGTAAGTATTTTGGAAAACACTGCTACAGGACCTGTTTTATATACTGAAACTCATAACAAAACAACCAACGCAAAAGGTTTAGTTAATTTAAATATCGGTCAGGGAACTGCTACAACAGGAACTTTCGGAGGAATCAACTGGGGAACAAATACAAAATTTGTAAAGGTTGAAATGGACCCTCAGGGTGGTTCCAATTATACCAATGTAGGAGTCAATCAATTGATGAGTGTTCCTTATGCACAGGTGAGTAAAACGGTTGTTACAGGTGCGGGACAAGGCATTACGCTTGTTTCCCCGAATGGAACCAATTATACATTGAATGTAAGTGATTCCGGAACATTGAATTTACCGGTAAGTTCCGGATCCAGCTCGCAACTACCTGCTAACTTGTATATGTACGGAAGTTATAATAATTTCACGGCAACTTCAGCAGATTTAATGCGAAATGACGGAAGTAAGATAGGATATAAATATTTACCGGCAAATTCACAAATCAAGTTCATTGCTGCGCAGAATGCAAGTGCACAAAACTATGGTTCTGACAGTCAAACTAATTTGGTTCCAAACGGAAGTGCTTACAACATTTCCTCCAACGGATTTTATAAGATAGAAATTACGAACTTTATAGGGAATCCTGTAAGAACATTTAACTTCAGTCCGGGCATCAGTTTAAACACTACTGGTTCCGGTTCTCCGGTAGTTTCTCCGTTAAGCTATAATCCAGCAACAAGCAAATTTTCTTTTAATGTCACCGGTGTAACTTCCTCAAATTTTACGGGATTCACTATCATTCTTTCTCCAGGAGGAGCTACAGGTACTGAAATTCTGGGAGATAATCTGAATGATGGAAATCTTGATATCAACGGTACGCCTATGTTGATTCCCAATCTCACCTCCACTCCTAAAAACTATAAAGTTGAATTCAATATCAATTTTGATGCTACCGGAACTTATACAATTACACAAATATAAACTTAAGAGGCCAATGCCTCTTTTTTTATGTAAAATAGCTCTATAAAACAATCATATTTAGTAAATTTGTGATTCTTAAAAATCAAATAATAAATACACAGTATAATGTCAGACAAATCAAAAATCTATTACACTCTTACGGATGAGGCTCCAATGTTGGCAACACACTCGTTTTTACCTATTGTAAAAGCTTTTACAAAATCAGCAAACATTGAAATTGCAGTTCCGGATATTTCTTTATCTGGAAGAATTTTGGCCAACTTCCCTGAGTTTTTGAAAGATGACCAGAAAATAGGTGATGCATTGGCTGAATTGGGTCAATTGGCAACTCAACCGGATGCAAACATTATCAAATTACCCAATATTTCAGCTTCAGCTCCTCAGCTTGATGAGGCTATTGCTGAATTACAGTCTAAAGGTTTCGCAGTTCCAAATTATCCTGCAGAGCCTAAGAATGACGAAGAAAAAGCCATTAAAGCTAAATATGCCAAAGTTTTAGGAAGCGCTGTAAACCCTGTATTAAGGGAAGGAAATTCTGACAGACGTGCTCCAAAAGCTGTTAAAAACTATGCAAAAGCAAACCCTCACAAAATGGGTGACTGGGCTTCTGACAGCAAAACAAACGTTGCTCACATGGACAACGGAGATTTCTACGGAACTGAAACTTCAACAACGTTAGAAAACGCTACGAAATACAAAATCGTATTCAAAGGAAATGATGGTGCTGAAACTTTATTAAAAGATTTCGCAGGTCTTCAGGCCGGAGAAGTAATTGATTCTTCTGTAATGAATTTAAACTCATTAAAAGCATTTGTTCAAAAAGCGATTGATGAGGCTAAAAACAAAAACGTACTTCTTTCTGCGCACCTTAAAGCTACGATGATGAAGATCTCTGATCCGATTATTTTCGGGGCTATCGTAGAAACTTATTTCAAAGATGTTTTCACTAAATATGCCGAAACGTTCAAGTCTTTAGATGTTAACCCAAATAACGGTCTTGCGGATCTTTTCGAAAAAATTAAAGGCAATGCTCAGGAAGCTGAAATCAAAGCTGATATTGAAGCGGCTTTAGCTAACGGACCAAGAGTGGCTATGGTAAATTCCGATAAAGGTATTACCAACTTCCACGTTCCTTCTGATATCATTGTGGATGCATCTATGGCTGCACTGGTAAGAGGAGGCGGTAAAATGTGGAACAAAGACGGAAACGAAGAAGATACCGTATGTATCATCCCGGACCGTTCTTATGCAGGTTTCTATCAGTCCGTTATTGATGATATGAAAGCTCACGGAAAACTGGATCCTACAACTATGGGATCTGTTCCGAACGTAGGTTTAATGGCTCAAAAAGCTGAAGAATATGGTTCTCACGACAAGACTTTCCAGGCATCAGCTGACGGAACTATTGAAGTTCAGGACGAAGCCGGAAACATTCTTCTTTCTCAAAAAGTGGAAAAAGGAGATATTTTCAGAATGTGTCAGACTAAAGATGCACCAATCCAGGACTGGGTAAAACTGGCAGTAAACAGATCAAGACTTTCTGATACACCTGCTATTTTCTGGCTAGATAAAGGCAGAGCACACGACAGAGAGATCATCAAAAAAGTAGAAAAATATCTTAAGGATCATGATACGGCAGGTCTTGACATCAGAATTCTTGATGTAAAAGATGCGATGACTGAAACGCTAAAAAGAGCAAGAGAAGGAAAAGATACGATCTCTGTTTCAGGAAATGTATTGAGAGATTATTTAACTGACCTTTTTCCTATTCTTGAACTGGGTACTTCTGCCAAAATGCTTTCTATTGTTCCATTAATGAACGGAGGAGGTTTATTTGAAACCGGTGCCGGAGGTTCTGCTCCAAAACACATTGAGCAGTTCCTGGAAGAAGGATATCTTAGATGGGATTCCCTAGGTGAATTCTTGGCACTTCAGGCTTCTTTAGAGCATCTGGCTCAGACACAAGGGAATACAAAATCTCAGGTTCTGGCTGATGCATTGGATGAAGCCAACGCTAAATTCTTAGCTACTGATAAATCTCCTGCAAGAAAAGTAGGTCAGATTGACAACAGAGGCTCTCACTTCTATTTAGCCATGTATTGGGCTGAGGCTTTGGCTAACCAAACCGCAGACGCTGAATTGGCAGCTCATTTCGCTCCGGTTGCAGCAGCATTACAGGAAAGCGAAGCTGTTATTAACGAAGAATTAATCAGTGCTCAGGGTAAACCTCAAAATATCGACGGCTACTACAAAACTGATACATACAAAACGTATGCAGCGATGAGACCAAGCACAGTATTAAATGAAATTATTGACGGAATTTAAAATGATAAAGACAAAAAACTTTTGGTTTTCGATACTATTATTAAATTTCATTTTTTCATGTTCAAGTGATTCTGATGATACAATAGTCACAACACCAGTTGTTCCGGAAGAAGAGAAAATTATTCTGAAGGAGATAACAGTTATTGATGAAAATACATTAAAATTAGAGTGGACTTTAACTGGTAAAAATACATATCAGAGTTTTCAGTTTTCAAGAAAAACCTCAGAAAATGGAACTTCTGAATCTTTAAATCAGGAAAATGGAAGCACATTTGTAAAAGTTGACAGCAATATTCCATATACCCCCTATCTGGATTATCAGGTAACAGGATATTCCAATAACGGACAAAGTATTAAAAGTAATATAGTTTCTTATAAAAGACCTAATATTAAACTTCTTAATATCAGGCCAACGGATGCCTTATTTGATTCCGATACTGGAAGCATGTTTATATTTGGTTCTAACGGTAATATCATGAAATATGATGCTGCATCAGGTTCTGTGACTAAAGAAATTAATACTGGCGCTACATTAGGCTACTCCTTTCTAGGTACTTATGGAGGGCAGAAAGAACTGTATGTTCCTAGAAATGATGGCTGGGTATATGTCTACAATCCTAATGATTTAACTCTGACCGATCAAATCAATTTTGGCAGCAGTGTGACAAGCGTTGTATTGGCAGATAATAAACTATACGGAACAACAGGAGATATTTCCAACGTTTCATTAAAATGTATAGACAGAGCTACTAAGCAAGTCATTTCAACAAATGGAAGTTACCAATTTGGAAGAATAAAAAAGATCCCTAATACTTCTTCGAGTTTCTTTTTTATTACCACTAATGTAAGTCCTGTTAATCTTATACGTTTTAATTATAATGCAAGTGGTGCATTTGTAAATAAATTTGAAGACAGCTATCATGGTGATCACCCTTTAAATCATAGAATATTTGAGGCCTTACCTACAGGAAACGGGTTTCTTACAGCTATGGAAGGAGCTATCTACAATACTAATCTGGTATTCATCGGTCAGTTACCCCGTGGAAATTCAGGATTATCAAGCTTCGATTTTGATACCAATAACATTATTGCCGGAACAGATAAAAAAAGTATTGAATTTTATAACCTAAATAGCTATGCCAAAGTGAATTCAATAAGTACCCAAAGATATCCATTTAAAGTATTTAACTATGGAAACAAAGTTATTTCTTTAAGTTCAACAAATGAGGTTGCAATAAATTGGAGTTATGCAGATCCGCCTGTAAATGCCATAGTTGAAATATTCAATAAATAATATAAATCCCCTCACTTTAGACTGCCCCAAAAAAGTTAGACACTTTTTTGGGGCTTTTTTTTTAGAAATTGATTTTAAATATCTGGAGACAGTTTAAATGCTGAACGTTCAGCTTCTTTTTTTGTATATTTCCTGCATTGAAATAATTATAAATCATCAATATGAAAACCATTAGTTATATTTTAATCATATTAATTTTTAGCAGCGGCTGTTCTGCCCAGCATTATAAACTGATTGAGGCAGTTCACACAACAAATCCCGGAGGCGTAAAAGGTTCCAGATCGGAAAATTTCAATATCAAGGTAAAGGATATTTCAAAATTGGAACCCCAATATCTATTGGCGGGAAATGTAAAAATACCTTTAAAAAAAGAAAACAGAAACGGAGTATTACATCTGCAGGGAATCTACTTTCCTGAATCCCCGGATCAAATAACGATAGATGTGAATGGTACAATAAAAAAGCCCGAACAGGATCATATATTTGATATTAACACGATGTACCTGGTATCTGAAAATAAAAAAAACAAAAAACAGATCAAACAGAAAATAGATTTTTCACACAAAAACAACGAAAACCGTGATAAAATACTACCAGATATAGAAGATCCCCAACAATAAATTTAATTTCATTGAAATAAATATTCTTTTTGATAATAAAAAAATCCTATTTTTATAGAGTTTAAAAAAAAAGAAATGAAGTTAAAATCAATTTTCGGAGTAGGCCTTGCCGTGGCTTCACTTTATCTGAATGCGCAGGAAGTGCAGAAAAACACAGCGGATAATGCCTCAAAGGTTAATAAAAAGTATCTGAAACACATTCAGGATATCACAAATTCTTATCAAAAAAGGGTTCAGGACGCCAGGGATCATAAGCAAAAACCACCTGATGAATATTATTTACAGGACTTCATTGCTACTATGGACCCTGAAACCGGAACCATACACAACAAAAATTATGTGGATCTTGAACAAAAAGTAGCAAGCGGCAAATTTCAGCCTGAAAAAAATTTAAAACTATTCAACGGTCCTACTGAAGGACAGGCCAGTAAAAGCATTAGCAATTTATGGATAGAAAGAGGTCCTTATGAAACAGGAGGAAGAGTAAGAGGCATCATGTTTGATCCTAATGATACTACAGGCAAAAAGGTATGGGCAGGCGGTGTTTCAGGTGGATTATGGTATAATAATGATATCTCCGACCCCAATTCTGAATGGACACTGGTAGATGCATTCTGGTCCAATACCACTGTATCCTGTATTACTTCAGATCCAAATAATCCTCAAATTTTTTACGTAGGGACCGGGGAAGTAGAAACCGGCGATTTCAGCGGTTTAGGAATCTGGAAAACAACTAATGGTGGTGCTACATGGCAGCAGGTATTTAATCTCGAAAGCGGATATGCCTCCAATGGAGTAAAGAAAGGGATGTATAACATACCCTCTATTAAAGTGGTAAATAATAACGGAGTCTCTGAAGTATATGCCGGAGTTGCTGGAACTTATTTTGGTGATGCGCTAACTTTTGCCGGATTATATGAAGCCGGATTATATAAATCTACTGACGGGACAAACTTCACCTTATTAAACAGCCTGCTCTCTACCGCTACCAGAGGATATGACATTCAGGATATAGAAGTAGGTGCAGATAACTCTATATGGGTAGCCACAAGACGGAGCTTTTTCAGCGGTTCTACCTCTGGCGGAAAGATTTTTAAATCTACAGATCACGGTACTACATTTACCAATGTATATGATGTCGGAAACAATAACGCAAGGGTCATGGTAGAAGTTTCCAATACCAATCCTTTAAAAGCCTATGCATTGATGCAGGGAGCAACAACTGCGGAACCGGTTAGAATTGCGAAAACAACAGACGGCGGTACAACATGGATTTCCACTGACACTGCGGGATCAGGGATTACTCTGCCTAATCCTATAGATACAGGCCAACCCGACAATGATTTTACAAGAGGCCAGGCATTTTATGATTTAGTTATTGAAACCGACCCTGCCAATGATGATCATGTTTACGTAGGAGGAATAGATTCTTATAAAAGTACAGATGGTGGTGCAACATGGACCCAGTATACAAAATGGTCCAATAATAACGTACTTAATACGGCTAATATTTCTATGGTACATGCAGACCAGCATGCATTGGTTTTTAACCCTAAGAATCCCAGCCAGTTTGTAATGGGCAATGACGGAGGTATTTTCTTTGCCTCAAATAAAAACAATCTTGCCAGTGCAACAGCGATAGGAATGAGAAATAAACGGTTTAATGTGACTCAATTCTATCACGGTACTTTAAATCCTTCTGCGACATCTGCAACTGAGGATATGATTCTGGGGGCTCAGGACAATGGTACGAAAAGGCTTTCAGGTGCTGCTTTAGCCAATAATTTCTATAATACCTCAGAAGTATATGGCGGTGACGGGGGCTATACAGCTTTTGATGATCAGAATAAATATCTTATCGCATCCTATACAAATAACTACCATTTTATTTTTAATGCACAGGGAGGATATTACCTTCTGGCTGCAGCTCAAAGAGAAGCCGGACAATTTATAAATCCTCTGGCAGTGGACAGAAATCTGGATATTGCCTATACCAATGCCAATGGAACAAACTCAACTTCTATTGTATTAAATAGAATAAGCGGACTGGCAAGTGTACCATTAAGCCTTGTAAGGACCCAGCTGACTATTGCCACAGTAGCGGCAGGTGAATTTGTTACCGATATCTTTGTTTCACCATATACTACGACAAGCTCTACCCTTTTCATTGGCTTATCTTCAGGAAAACTGTATAAAGTTACCAATGCCAATACAACACACAGTACTTCAACCATCAATTATAATTTCGGAGGATATATTTCTGATATTAAATTGGGAGCTTCTGAGAATGAGATCATGGTAACGGTTTCTAATTTTAACAAAACAAGTGTATTTTACACTACAGACGGAGGAACAACATGGGTTTCCAAAGAAGGAAATCTTCCTGATATTCCTGTAAAAGCTATTTTCATGAACCCTCAGGACAATAATGAGGTTATTCTGGGAACTTATTACGGAGTATGGGGGACCTCTGATTTCCAGGCTGCTTCACCTACATGGGCTCTATATTCTGATGGCTTAGGTAAGTTTAAAGTTAATCATTTTGATTACCGTCCATCTGATAAGACCATTTTAGCGGTAACTTACGGAAGAGGTGCTTTCACCACTAAGGTTAATGAAATATCTTTATCTACAAGCAACGCCCAGTACAATCTTCTGAAAAATCAGGTATATCCTAATCCTACCAGAGGTCCTCTTCATGTAAAGCTTGAAAACGGAAAAGCTGCAGATATAGAGATTTATGATGCTTCCGGAAAACTTGTCCTGACAAAAAAGAATGTAAGGTCTGATGAAGAATTTAATATTGAAAACCTAGGAAAAGGCGATTATATATTAAAGGTTCTCCAAAATGGAACCATGATCCACACTTCCGTGATCATAAGAAAATAAGAAATAAAATTTTAAAATAAAACCAGCAAGGTAAGGCAATCTTACCTTGTTGTTTTTTAATATTTATAATTGATGAGAAAAAGCTACATATTCTCACTGTCATTAGGAATAATTGGATTTGTTCATGCGCAGGAAAGTGAAAAAAATATTGATGAAATAGAAATTCATGCAAGGACAAAAGTAATAAAAGAACGGGAAGAGTTTAAAAAACATGCACAGTCTACAGAAATCATTTCCGAATATGAAATCAACCGGAATAATCCTGCATTTATAGAACAAAGCCTCACTACCATGGCAGGGGTTCAGGTAGAAAAAAGAACACAGCTGGGCGGCCAGAGAATTATACTGAGAGGCTACGGAAACGACCAGAAATTTAACAACTGGGGAATCAAGATGTACCTGAACAATATTCCTCTTACCGGTGCAGACGGAGTTACCATTCTGGATGATATCAATTTCGGTCTAATCAACCATATAGATGTGATAAAAGGCCCTGCTGCAACACTGTACGGCGGCGGTTCCGGCGGCACTGTAAGACTCTATATAAAACCTGAAAACCAAAAAGGAACCTCTGTTTCTGAACAATTCAATACCGGATCTTTTGGGCTTTTTCAGAGCTCTACTTCAGCTTCCAGCGTTGGAGAAAATCACTCTTTAACAGCTAATTTCACCCATATAGGGATTGATGGTTACCGCCCTCACGGAAAAAGCATTAAGAATTTCTACAATATTAACGGTGAATTTAAACTGAACCAGAAGCAGACCATCACCTTATTGGCTTCTCATGGGAATTCTCTGGAACAGGTATCAGGACAGATTTCCTATGATGACTACTACAACGGCATAGATAATGGGAATTTCGCCTACATCAGAAGAGGAGCAAAAACTAAATTTGTTACTTCCAGAGCAGGAGTAGGACATATCTGGAAAATCAGCAAAAATTTCAGTAACAATACTACTCTATTTTATACCGGTACTGCGGGTGACAGGATCGCAGCCGGGGCTTACGAAACTTCCTCTGCATCCAATTACGGTCTCAGGTCAGTATTTGTATTCAACAAAGACTGGGACCATTTCAAGAGCCAGACAGAATTTGGGATTGAAATCCAGCAGTCTAATTCTACCATTTCCAATTACCGTTTCAAAAGTGTAAAAATGACGGACCCTCCCATATTAAGACCTTTATATGATGGTTCTTATTTTAAATACACCAATGATCAATCCAATTATTTTGCTGTTGAAAAAATTACTTATAAACCCTGGGGTTTAATGTTCCTGGCAGGGATCAGCATCAATCAAATCAGCTACAACAGAAAAGATTTGTTTGCCCTTCCCGGTCTGTTCTTAGTAAATGGCACTGATTTTTACAATAAGGATCTGTCTTTTGATAAAAAATTTAAAGCGGTGACCATGCCTCATTTTGCCCTGCAAAAAACATGGAAAGATCAGATCTTTAACCTCAGCTATAGTGAAGGGTACAATGCGCCGACTTCTGCTACCTCCTTTACAGCCGGTCTTAATGTTACCAATGATGATCTTATTGCAGAAAAGGCGAAAATGTGGGATTTCAGCATTCAGGGACTGATCGGAAATACCTCTATAGATTATCAGTTCTCGTTATTTAATATTAACATTAAAGATAAACTGACCCAATTGCGGGGTACAATGGATAATCCGGAACGGACTCCATATTCTTACTGGGCCAATACAGGAGATCAGAGAAATAAAGGTTTGGAAATGAGCGCAGGATATTCCTATAAGCCTAAAAATTCTTTCATTGCTAAAATCCAGCCTTTTGTAAGCTACACCTACAATAATTTTAAATATTCAAAATTCAGCACCTATCTGAAAGAACACGCCCTTCCTGCCGCAGTAAACGTTTATGATGATAAAAATGTAGCTGGGGTTCCAAAAACAAAACTTTCTATAGGATTAGACTTTGACACCGAAATCGGGCTCTACTGGCAGAATACATACAATTTTATGGGAAGTGTCTACACTGATTTTGCCAATTCAAATAAGGTGAAAAGTTTTGGACTGCTCAACTCTAAAATCGGCTACAAGCATACTTTCAATAAATTTGATGTAGATATATTTGTAATAGGAAATAATTTAACCAGCCAGGTCAATTATACTTTTCTATTTTACGGAAACAGTATTAATGATACAGACATGGATAACCAGTATAACAACTCTGATGTTTATACTGATGTTAATCCTGGACCCAGCAAAGCTTACTTCTTTACAGGATTTAATGTGAAGTATAATTTTTAAAACTTTTAGCCATAATAAATCCCCTCAAAGTTGAAGGGATTTATTATTGAAGAATTATGTCGTAGAAAATTTAAGTGTAATTTAATTCATAAAGCTCTCCGGAATCCATTCATAAGCGACATCTTTCTTCTTTGTAAAGCCAAGTCCCGGCCATGGAAGATGATAAGCAAAAGCCTTCGTTTTAGTTTTTGCCAGCTGCCCAAGTAATTTTTTGCGGGATTCTGTAGCAATATCCAGGTCTGTATCTCCTGAAAATCCCCATTCGGGATGTGGGAAAAGAATAACATCAGAATGGATCAGATCTGCAATATACATAAGTTTCTCGATGCCCGAAGTAACAGTAATGATCGTAAGGCCCGGCGTATGTCCCGGAGCCAGCTGAAAACTGAAATGATCAAACAGAGGGTTCTCAAAATCATAAAACTTCAGCTTCGGACGGATCGTTTTCAGAATATTCTGAATGGGCGGAATGATCTGGTTAAGGAATTCCGGCTGGCTCTTCAGAAAACTGTTTTTAAAATCTTTGATTGAAGCCTGTAGCCAAAAGTCATGCTCAATTTTTGAAATATAAAGATCTGCATTGAGAAAAACAAGATTATTCTGCTTGTCTACCACTCCACCGATATGATCGGGATGAGCGTGAGAAATAAAAACATCTGTCACATCATTTGGAGAAAATCCTGCTTTATGCAGGCTTTTCAGAATAAAACCTGTTCTTTCATCTGCAAAGATTCCCATTCCGGCATCCAGTAAAACAAGCCTATTTTTGGTCTTAACAAGCATCAGGTTCATTGCCATATCAACATAATCATCCGGACGGAAATTGTCTCTGAGAATGGCTTTTAATTGAGAAATATCTGCTCTCGGAGCAAATGTATCGATGCTTTTTTCGTGAATATATCCGTCCGTGAGAATAAACAGCTCCAATTCTCCAAGCTTGATCTTTTTAAATGCTGAAAGGTCTTCTCCGGAATGAGATGAGAGTATTCTGGTACTGCCAAAAACATCAGAAAACGGAACAAGGCTGATTGCTCCGGCCATGAGCCCGTTTTTCAAAAGTTCCCTTCTGTTCATAATCAATGTGTTTTAAATTTCCGTGTTCCAGAATATCAGACAGGAACACGGAAATATAGTTGATTTTAGTTATTGACTAATTTCATGGCACCTTCTGTGTATCTTTCTCCCACGTTGGGATATTTTTTCAGTAGCGCATCAATTGCTTCCATATCAGATGGTGACAGATCGATATTTACGGCTTCAATATTCTCTTCAAGGTATTTGATGCGTTTCGTCCCGGGAATCGGAACAATATCTTCTCCCTGGTTCATGACCCAGGCTAAGGCTAGCTGTGTTCCTTTTACGCCTTTAGACTGTGCAAATTCATTGATTTCTCTTGCCAGATTCCTGTTATTTTCCAAATATTCTGCCTGATAACGCGGCAATGTTTTTCTAAAATCTTCGTCACCAAAATTCTCTACTTCATTGATATTGGCAAAAAGACCTCTTGCCAGCGGAGAATAAGGTACCAAAGTGATCCCCAGCTCTCTGATCGTTGGAAGTATTTCCTTCTCTACATCTTTGGTTAAGATAGAATATTCTGACTGCAGTGCTGTAATAGGGTGAATTTTATTTGCTTTTCTGATGGATTCGGCGGAAGCTTCTGATAGCCCAAGGTATTTTACTTTTCCTTCTTTCACCAATTCTGCCATTGCGCCTACCGTTTCCTCTACCGGAATATTCGGGTCTACCCTGTGGGCGTAATAAAGATCAATTGTATCGATCTTAAGTCTCTGAAGACTCAGATCTACAGCCTGTCTGATCCATTCCGGTGAGCCGTCAAAATAAGTTCCGGGGGCTCCGCTGTGGCTGGGCTTTCCATCTTTAAACCTGAAGCCGAATTTGGTGGCAATAAAGATCTTGTCCCTGTTCGGAACCAGAACTTTTGAGATCAGCTTTTCATTTTCTCCGGCAGCATACATATCTGCGGTATCCCAGAAATTGACTCCTAGGTCCAATGCTCTGTGCAAAGTATTGATGCTTTCCTGTTCATCGGCCGGACCGTATGCAAAGCTCATTCCCATACATCCTAACCCTATTGCAGATAACTGCTCTCCTGTGTTTCCTAATTGTCTGAATTTCATAATTGCTGTGATTTTTAATTGATAGAACAAAATTAGTACAAGAATGGAATGGGTGGAATATAGAATTCAAACCAAGAATTATAAAATTCAAACAATTTCTGTCCTGACTGCATTAGGAGCCAAACCGGTTTGCTTCTTAAAGAAATTGGTAAAATAAGCAGGTTCTTCAAACCCCAATCCATAAGCAATTTCGGAAATATTCCAGTCCGTATGCCTCAGCAAAGCATTGGCTTCCTGAATGATCCTTGAAGCAATCTGCTGGCTTGTCGTTTTTCCGGTTATTTCTTTTACCGCACGGTTTAAAGAATTCACGTGGATAGAAAGACTCTGTGCATAGTCATTAGGTGTTTTTAATTTCAGAAATACTTCGGGACTGTCGATGGGAAACTGCCTTTCCAGGAGTTCCATAAACAGTGAGGCTACTCTCTGTGAAGCATTCTGATAAGGTTCAAAACTCTCTGCAGGCTGCATTTTCATCGTTTCATGGATCAGAAGATGAAGGCATGCCCGAAGCATATCGTATTTATGCATATATTCCGTTTTGATCTCGGCCATCATCTTGATAAAAAGGTCCGAAATGGTTTTTTGCTGCTCTTCATTCACAAAGAAAACAGGAGTTCCGCCAATTTTAAAAAGCTGTGAATCCTGAAGATTTCCCAGGCGTATTCCATTCTGCAGAAACTGGTCTGTAAAGAGGCAGAACCAGCCTTTCTGATCTTCATCATCTGTTTCCCATGAATAAGGAACCACAGGATTGGAAAATAACAGTGCAGGACGATCTACAGAGATCCATTTGTCTGCATAATGAAGCTTTCCTTTCCCTATAATAAGTGAAATTTTATAATAGTCTCTTCTGCTGTAAGGTGATATCAGTGCACAGCTTTCGCGTGAAAAAACATTAAAATGTCCCATACCGGGAGCTGTGACAGTATCTACTCTTTCCATAGATACATTCCGCAGATAAAATCCGCTTATTGTTTCTTTAGATTCCATGCTGCTAAGTTATAAAATTCAAACAAACAAAACGTCCTGATGATCATTACGGATACAATAAAAAAGTGACCGGCAATAACCGGTCACTTAGAAAATTGCATATAGCTGTTAAGCTCGTTTAGCGATTTTGTTTGTTTTTCTTATTTACTTTATACACTTTGGATTTTTGGGCTTTAGCCTTCTTGTAGTTATTTTTATTACGGTTATAAACCGCTACAGGGTTCTGACCTTTATAATATTTGGTTTTAAACTTCGTATACTTTTCTCTTCCAAGTATTCTTTCTATTTCGTAATATCTGTCTTCTCTCCATCGGTCAGGATTGCTTACATATACCCTGTTCCAGGAATCATAATCCCGATATCTGTTATTCAGAGCATTCAGCTGGTTGGTCTGTACTGTAGAAAGCACAAGGTCCGCAGCTACTCTTTGCCAGTTAATGTCTGTTATACTTCTTCTGTAATCGTTGTAATAATCTGATTGTGCATAAGTAAGGCCAAATGTGCCTGCAAGCATTAATGCGATTAATGTTTTTTTCATCTTTATCTTATTTCAAAGTTAAACTGTTTTAGTATAAGTCAATTAAAATGCCAAGTTGATAAAACACCTTCCCAATCTTTGTTAAAAAAACAAATAACTTCTCACAGTCTTTGGAATATTCTCTATATTTATTCTGTATTATTTAGATTCCCGAATGGAGATTATTATTATCATAGTACTCATTTTGCTGAACGGAATATTTTCAATGTCGGAAATGGCTTTGGTATCTTCCAAAATCTTCAGGCTTAACAGCGAGAAGAAAAAAGGCAATTCTGGTGCAAAAGTGGCTATTAAACTCGCTGAGAATCCCAGCAGGTTTCTATCTACGGTTCAGATAGGCATTACTTTGATAGGAATTCTTCTCGGTATTTTCTCAGGTGACAGGCTGACATCTGATCTTACGCAATACATTTCAAAATTTGAGATTTTTGCTGAATATGCCCGGGGAATTGCAGCTTTTATTATTGTGGCCGTCATCACTTTTCTGTCTATTGTTTTTGGAGAACTGATTCCTAAAAAGCTTGGACTGAAGTTCCCGGAGAAAACAGCAGTGATAATTGCAAAACCCATGTATTGGCTGGCTATTCTTGCTTCCCCGTTTGTATGGCTGCTGACCATTACCAATGAAGGTATTCTGAAACTCTTCGGAATCAGGGATGATGAAAAAGAAATGATCACGGAAGAGGAGATTAAATCTATTATAAGAGAAGGAAAAGAAGGAGGAGTTATTGAGGAAAAGGAACATGATGTTTTAAGAAACGTTTTCGAGCTCGGAGACCGCAGAGTAAGCTCCCTGGCTACGCATCGTTCTAAAATTATTGCTTTAGACGCAGATGACAGCTATGAAACTGTAAAAGAGAAAATAAAAAATAACTCATTTTCTACATATCCAGTCACAGACAGGAATAATTTGGATCATATCATCGGAATCGTAAAAATGAGGGACCTTTTTGATCTCGACCATCAAAATTTTAATCTCAGGGCGCATCTCAGGAAAGCTGTTTTTGTGAGTGAAAACTCTTTCATTTATCCTATGATGGAAAGCTTTCGGGCAAACAGATCACACCTCGCTATAGCTATTGATGAATACGGTACCACTAAAGGTGTTATTACCCTCAATGACATTCTGGATGATCTCATAGGGAATATTCCTGACGGCAGCGGTGAGGAAAAAGATATTATCAGACGGAATGAAAACTCCTGGCTAGTCGATGGGAAATGCTCTCTTTATCATTTTAAAAAATATTTTCAGATCGATCTTAACGAGGCGATTGAAAAAAAATTCATTAGTGTTTCAGGACTTTTTATTTATGGCAAAGATATCATTCCCAAAACCGGAGATCAAATAAAAATTGAAAACCTGACCTTGGAAATTGTAGACAAAGATGGGAACAGAATTGATAAGATTATGGTGACCAGAAACAGTGATGAAAAATTATAAGTTCTGGTTTCATAAATGATAAGAAATGTACTGATAGATAAACCAGCTCTACAAACAAGTCAATATTCAAACACTTATATTTTTAAAATCCTAACACAATCTCATTCCCCAAATTTCGTTAAGTTTCCCGAAAACTCATGTTTTGTATTATTTTAATTTGTAATTTTAAGAATGATAAGTATAATCCGGAAGGATTTTGATGTCGCCAGATTATTAAATGTTTTATGGATTGAATAAATCAAGTCATTAATTTAACTCACCAAATCTTAATTATTATGGAAAATATAAAGTTTGAGATATCACCATATCAGGATGAACTGCAGCTGTTAATTGATGGAGAAAAAGCAGGATATATGTCTATAAAAATTGACGGAAGGTTGTTGATTGTGTATTACACTAAAATTATTGAGGAACGTGAAGGCCATGGATATGCCAAAATGCTTCTTGACGAACTGGTCCGCTATTCCGAGGAAAAGGACCTTCTGGTAGATCCAGAATGTGATTTCGTACGCCAGCAATTTGAAAATCACCCTGCCAGATATAAGGATATCTGGCATGCCTGATCATTCTTTCCACCACTCTCCGAACTTATGCTCAGAACGGTTCATATCCACTACTTCTCCGATCATCGGGGTAAGTATGTTGAGTGCTTTTTCTTTTCCTAAATCGGTTATTTTCTGAAGTGGTTCATCCCACGGATGAAGAGCCAGCGCAAATTTTGAAGAGTGAACGGGAATAATATTTTCGGCTTTAAGATCAATAGCCGCCTGAATGACGTCTTCCGGTAGTGTATGAATGTACCGCCAGGCTTCTCCATACTGCCCGTTTTCAAGAATGGCGTAATCAAAAGGCCCAAACTGTTCACCAATTTCTTGAAAATGAGAATCGTAACCACTGTCACCACCCAGGAATATTTTTTTTGTGGGAGTTTCCAAAACATAAGAAGTCCACAGCGTATTATTCTGCTTTATTTTTCTTCCTGAAAAATGTCTTGCTGGTGCATAAGTGATTTTCAGACTATTTTTTAAAAGAACTGCTGTTCCCCACTCTTCTTCAATCAGATTTTCTTCATGATAGCCCCATCTTTCCAAATGGGCTCCAACCCCCAAAGGGATAATAGCCGTTTGTGTTCTGTCTCTGATTGATTTTACTGTTGGATAATCCAGGTGATCAAAATGGTCGTGCGTAATCACCAGGTAATCCAGATCGGGAATATCTTCCGGTTTGAATATATCTGAGCCTTTAAAAGCTTTATTGAAATATTTAAACGGAGAGCCATATAAACTCAGAACAGGATCTATGAGAAAAGAAACGCCATCCGTCTGCAGATAATAGGATGAATGTCCCAACCAGATAAAAATATCCTGATCTTTCCGGATACTTTTCAAATCCGTATGGATGGACGGAATGTCTTTCAAAGGTTTCAGCAATGGATGCTTTTTACCTAAAATAAAATAGTAAGTAACTTTTATTGTACTGTAACCTTCTGCAATAGGCGGAGTATAGTTGATGTTCTGGAATTTTCTGTTTTTGTAAAGTTGAGAGTTTCTTATACGTTCCAATCTTCTGCCTTCAGGTTCTCTTCCGAAAGCAGGCATATTCATTATCCTCAGGTAAGTTGCCACGAAAAAACCAGCCAGTAAAATCAAATATATCATCTTCATTAAAATTGACGGCAAAGGTATTGACTTTTAGTCTGACATGGAAAGTCCAATATTTTTTTAACTTAATTTATAAAGCTTTCTGAATAATTTATTATTCATTTAAATTAAAATAATCGTAAACTTTTTAACTTAGCCGATTGAAGAAAAAATTCAAAATACGTTGAAAAATTATTCGATAATACTGCTGGCAGCAGCACTCTCGTCATGTACATCTATCAGAAGACACAATGCACAGAGAGCAGCATGCATAGCCCCTGAAGAGCTTAAGAAGGATATAGATTATGCATACTTAAAGCTCCAAAAGATGCATCCCCAGCTTTACTGGTATATTTCCAAAAAAGATCTTGACTATAAATTTGACAGTCTTAAACAAACGATCCGCCAACCTCTAACTCCGCTTCAGTTTTATTTTAAGTTACAGCCTGTTGTTGCCGATATCCGAGAAGGACATTTGGCACTGAGGATTCCAAGAGAAAAATTTACTAAAAGCCGGATTAAAGCTCTTGAACACAAAAAGGGAATGTTCAGCCGTTTTGAATATCACATACAAGATGACCATTTGTTTATTATTGAAAATAAAGATTCGATAGAAAACATAAAACCGGGAACTGAAATAGTGGCGATTAATAACATTCCCGTATCTGAATATGTAAAGAAATACCGTAAGCTGATCAGCAGTGACGGTTATAATACCACTTTTCAATCTTATTTTTTAAAGGATGTTTTTTTTAATTTTTATACTGCAGAAAACGGATTTACGGATACTGTATTTATAGAAACGTTATACAATGGTACAAAACAGAGTCACACCCTGCGCCGGGAATCTAAATCTAAAAAAGACCTTGAAAAAGATAAGGAACAGGAAAAGCGGACCCGGGAAAAAAAATTGAATGATTATGTAGCATTCAGCAATTCTTATAACCGGAATTTTAAATTTCTGGATAAAGACAGTACAACAGCTTATATAAAGATAAAGAGTTTTTCAAGCGATTATTCGGATAAGTTTTACAGAGAATCGTTTGCAAAAATAAAAAATGCGGACTCTAAATATTTAATCATAGATGTCCGCAATAATTATGGTGGATCTCTGCACGAAATCAACAACCTGTATTCATATCTCGCATCTGGTCCATATGTCCTGATAAAGCCGTCACAGCTTGCCTCAAGGATCACTCCGTTAAGAACCAACTATTTCAGGAAAAGTACTCCTTTTCAATATGCTTTTAAGAGCCTCGCCTATCCTACTTATGTCTTTGCACAGACCTTCAGCACTTATAAAAAGGATGGAAAGGTGTATTACAAAATGAAGGCAGCAAAACCTACAAAGCCTAATAAAAATGCCTTCCAGGGAAAAGTATTTGTCCTGATCAATGGCGGAAGTTTTTCCGCATCTTCTATTATTACGGCAAAACTGAAATATGATAAGCGGGCAATTTTGGTTGGCGAAGAAACAGGCGGTGCCAATGACGGAACGGTAGCCGGATTTTATTCTTACCAGAAGCTTCCGAATTCTAAAATCAACCTTCCTATCGGACTGCTACTGGTACAGCCAAACATCGATTTTCTGAATACAAAAAGAGGAGTTTCTCCGGATATTACCATCACAGAAAATATGCAGGACATCATCGATAAAAAAGACCCACAACTGGACTGGGTGAAAAATAAGATTGCAGAAGAGATTGAGAATAAATAATTTATAAGGTTTCGGCGGGCTTTCAGCCCGCCGAAACTCTTTTCATTTCTTTAATTCTTTTAAAAGATCTTCTATATGTACAATGTACCTTCCGTAATAACGGTAAAACCAGAATTTTCCACTTATAAAGAGTACGAAAAGCCCCACCGTTACAGAGCTTAGCAGGATCACAGCGATTTTCATCTCACTCATTGGCTCAGGCCAAGGTATAAATTCTATAACGATAATCATTTCGCAGACTATAAAAGGAACAAAGCTCAAATAATAGGACAGATAATACTGCTTATTAAGATTAAACTGCATAACGAGGTCTTTTAAAGAATCATAAGTTTTGAGCATAGGATTGCTGATTTCCTTGTAAAGCCTGAAAAATTTACTGAAAAAGAAAATGGTGACAAGAAGCATTGAGGCTATAAGAACCGTAATGTAAAACTGGAGTTTAAATGGTCTGCAGAAGGCGCATACTATAAATGAAAAAATAAAGATTCCAATCATGAACCAAAATTCCATACGCATGTTTTTACGCACTTTTTCCAGTGGCAGATTGATCTTATTTCTCTGTTCAATACTTATTTCGGGGGCTTCTTCCGAAATATCTCCGTTCCATACATTTTTTAATTCATCTATATTCATTGGTATTGATTTAAAAATTATGATTTATTTGAGTTTAAAACATCCTTCAGTTTATTTTTAGCGCGGTTCATTCTTACCCTTGCATTGCCTTCAGAAATTCCCATCTGCTCTGCAATTTCTTTTCCTGAAAAATCTTCCAGATAATAAAAAATGAATGCCTTATCGATGGAGTTCAGTTTTCGGATTGCTTCATACATCTGCATTAATCTCTCTTCCTTTTCATCATCATAATCATCCTGAATGATTTTATATCCGGAGAAGTCTTCATTAGAAATAAAACTTCTTTTTTTCTCTGTTTTCAGAAAAATAATCGCTGTATTGAGTGCAATTCTGTATATCCAGGTAGAAAATTCGCTTTGACCCCTGAAATGCGGATATGCTTTCCATATCTGGTAGGTTATTTCCTGGAAAAGATCATCGCGGTCATCTTTTTCAGACATATACATTTTGGAAATCTTAAAAATGATTCCTTTATGTTTTTCAATTTTATTTAAAAATTCCTGCTCTAATGAGTTCATGATTCCGGGCTCTGTAGAGTTAGTTTGAAATGTAAAAAAATGTTACAGATTTTTAATACAATTATATTTCTGACTAAAAGTTTTACTAAATCAGCTTTACTACTAATATAAAATCCTCAAAAAATAAAGAAATTTCTTGAGGATTATTATTTTATGTTAAATTGAATTAAAAAACTGCCTAGAAAATATAGTCTGTACTTAAAAAATTAGATTCATGTTCTCTTACAATGGTATTTAATAATTTTTTGTTGGAATCTGTCAGTTTTGCAGCTACCAGAGACCTGATTGAAAATGACCGGAGGGCATCAAAAACAGAAAGTGTTCCCTCTGCGCTGTCTTTTCTTCCTGTGAACGGGAAAACATCGGGACCGCGCTGAGCCTGACAATTGATGTTGACACGGCTAACCAGATTTACAAAAGGATCAATCAGCCTGGAAACTTCCTGCGGATCTTCACTGAAAATACTCACCTGCATTCCATGGGACGCATTTACCTGATAATCTATAGGCTCTTCTATATCTTCAAACGGAACCACAGGAATCACCGGTCCGAACTGTTCTTCATGATACAGCTTCATATCACTGTTCACTGGGTAAACTACCGCAGGAAAAACAAAAGATTCCTCAGTAAAGCCTCCGTTTTCATTTAAAACTTTCGCGCCTTTTGCTAATGCATCTTCTATACACTCTTTAAGATAAAGTGGCTTATTCACTTCCGGCAGCGGGGTCACTTTTACATCTTTTTCCCACGGAAGCCCCGGCTTCAGTGTGGAAACGGCAGCACTTAGTTTCTGAGTAAACTCTTCAGCGACTTCTTTTTGAACAAATATAAGCTTCAATGCTGTGCATCGTTGTCCGTTGAACGACAGTGCTCCCAGGATACATTCGCTTACCGCAACATCCAGATCGGCATTTTTAGTAACGATGGCCGCATTTTTAGCATCAAGACTAAGGATGGCACGTAGGCGGTTCACTTTGGGATGCAGCTTCTTCAGTCCGTTGGCCACTTTGCTGGACCCGATAAAGGCCAGGACATTCACTTTTCCGCTTTCCATGATCGGGGTGATGATCTCTGAACCTTTGCCGTAAAGGGTATTGACCGTTCCTTTCGGGAAGGCTTCTTTAAATGCATTTAATAAAGGATAATGAGCCAAGACCCCATGTTTGGGAAGCTTAAAGAGAATGGTATTTCCCATGATAAGAGCAGGGATCAGCGTGGTGAAGATTTCATTTAAAGGATAATTGAAAGGTCCCATACTTAAAACTACCCCTAGCGGAGCTCTTCTTATCTGTGCTATGGTTCCTTCTGCTTCCTGAAAACGGGAAGATTCCCTGTCCAGATCTTTCAGCGCATCAATGGTTTGGTTGATATAATCTACAGTACGGTCAAATTCTTTGGTTGAATCTGCTAAAGTTTTCCCGATCTCCCACATCAGCAATTTAATCACCAGATCCCGTTGTTCTATCATCAGGTAGACAAATTTCTGCATACATTTAATTCTTCCTTCAACGGACATATTCGGCCATTCTCCCAGACCATTATCGTAGGCTTTAACGGAAGCTTCAAGAACATCCATTGCCTCTTTAGGCCCAATATTAGGAATACTCCCCAGAAGTTTTCTCTCGAGTCCATTTTCCGTAGGAATACAGACTGGTGAATAGATATTCTGAACTTCACCCTTCCACTCTACCAGTTCTCCGTTCAGAAGGTAAACCTTCTGATGAATTTCGGGAATTTTATATTCTTCGGGAATTTCATTTTCACTTTTAAAGATATCCTGCAATGACAGCTTGTTTACTGAATCCATAAATTTATTGTTTGATAATTTGAATGTAAAAATTGCCTTTTACAGAATAAAGGTAGAGGTTACGGTTAGTAAAAAAAATAGCCGGCTGATAGATTTGCTCTATTTGACAGGTATTTGAATTAAAATTAATAAACCGCTTCTAAAAAAAGAATAATTTTGTTTAAAATAAAATACATGTTTTCAAAATTAGCTTTCAGCACCTTATTATTCTTTTCGGCATTTATTTTTGCCCAGAATACGAAAACAGCCCATACTGTTTTAATGGGAGGAAAACCCGTACACACGTATGCTAAGCTGCCCGCAGTGAATAAAGCAGCACCCAGGTTTACGCTTACGGATATAACGATGAAAGATCAGACTCTGGATTCGTATAAAGGAAAATATGTTATCCTTAATATCTTCCCAAGTGTAGATACAGGGGTTTGCTCGGCTTCTGTACATCATTTCAATGAAGATGCAGGGAATATTCCGAATACGGTGGTTCTTTGTATTTCCAAAGATCTTCCTTTTGCCCAGAAAAGGTTTTGTGGCGCAGAAGGGATCAAGAATGTGGTGATGCTTTCGGATTTCCGTTCTGATTTTGGAAAAACGTATGGCGTGGAGATTACAGATTCTGTGATGAAAGGACTTCTGAGCAGAGCTGTGGTGGTGATTGATCCGTCGGGAAAAATTATTTATGAAGAACAGGTTGCTGATATTTCGCATGAACCCAATTATGAGGCAGCCATTGCAGCTGTGAAAAAATAAGGTTATGCTTTTGTTAAAAAAGGTTTCGGGCGATCGAAGATCGCCCGAAACCTTTTTTATTTCTTCATTCTCCACTTCTTTTTCGTGGTCACTATGATTACTCCGTTCTGAGCTTTTGAACCATAAACTGAAGTGGCAGCTGCATCTTTCAGAATCCTCATGGTTTTTATTGCATTGGGATCTGTTCCCTGCAAATCTTTTAAACTGACTATTTTCCCGTTCATGACTACCAAAGGTTCCTGATCTTTCCTCACACCGGAGTGTGCCCCTCCTATTCTTATCGGCTGATTATCTACCGGCATTGGGCTACTAACTACTCCCTGAATTTTTGACACCATTTCTTCCGGTTTGTTTTCTTTGGTATTCACCAGAAGGTTTTGTTGGACCACAATAGGGGCTCCAGCCACCATCTGCTGCTGTTTTTGCTTTGGTTTCATTCCGTACAGCACGACTTCTAATTGTTCTGTTTTTAAAGTATCATTCGTAATGTTTTGCTGGGCATGCACAGAAACCAAACCTCCGGTAGTAAGAATAAAACCTACCGCAAATTTCACAAAAACCGAATTGAGGGAAGAATACTGCAGATTCCTGTTCAGCTGGGATTCATAAAAGTTTCCGCAGATATCTTCTGAGGAACGGGAAAAAACATTTATAATTTCCTCATCAGAAGCAACAGTAAAATCTCTGACGGTCTTGGAACAAACGGAACAAAATCTTCCTTTTTCTTCAGGAGTCATAGTGTCCCAGTTTTCATGACATGGTTTGGGTATGGTAATTTTCATAGTCTCTTTTTATATAAAGATGCCGGATAATGGCGAAAGGTTGTAAAGGTTTTCAAATATTTTTGAAATAATAATTTAATGAAGAAATTAAATAAAGTTGTTTAGATATATAAAAAGTTGTTTACTTACAAACACCCTCGAAATAAATCTCCGAAGCTCCGCATAAGTTCCCCCAACTTGCAGGAGACTTCCGGAGATCTCCGGAAGTGGCAAACAATAGTATTTGGAACCACCGGAGAAGTCGGGAGGTTTGTTTTGCTAGTGTTCTAGAGTTTCGGAGGGGTTGGGGAGGCTGTAAACAGGATGTTTGGAAGATAGAATTTTTGAGATTATGGGAAACCATAAATAAATATCATCTTACATTTTTATATTTGAAAAATAATAAAACTAATAAATTATGAAACTTTATTCACTTAAAATTTCGGGATACAAAAGACTAAAAGAAGTAAGTATCCTTTTTGGAGATGCAACTTTTCTAATTGGTCAAAATAATTGTGGTAAAAGTTCTGCAATTAAAGCTATTGAAACATTATTATCTGCTAAAAAACAACTAGCAAGTTCTGATTTTCATTCAATAATTGATGGAGAGACTAATGAAGTAAAAGTTGATACAAATACCATTATACTTGAAGCCGAATTTAGAAATCTGCCAGAGGAAGCTAAAACATGGCGAGGTTTTAAAGGCAGAATTTTTAGTTATAAAGTAAATGAAGATTCTGAAGATACAGGATTGTCTGTCATTTATCGTAAAACTTATGAATTAGGTAAAGACGTTATTATTGAATTTAAATCAAAGATTCGTACTATTAAAAATGAATTTAAGGATTTAAAAAAGCCTCAAGAGTTTATAGACAATGGTATAAATACTGAATTAATTATTGAATATTTTCCTGAACTTGATAAAAATTTAACTGCAAAACAAAAGGAAAAGTTAGAAGAAATTGATGAAATTTGGGATATCTCGGACGAAGAGATATGGTTTCAAAACCCTGGAGGAATTCCTGGAAATGTTTTGAAAATGTTGCCTAGATTTTTATTAATTCCTGTTGATGTTGGATTACATGAGATTCAAGGCTCTGGAAGCGGGGTTCTTAGTACTACTTTAGGAGAATTATTTCAAACTGTTAGAGAAGGTTCAGAAAATTTTAAAAATGCACAAATCCATCTTGATAATCTTGCAAAAGAATTAGATCCACAGGATGGAGAGTCTGAATTTGGTAAAATGATGATTGATTTAAATTCCGTTTTATCAACCGTTTTTCCTGATTCTAAGTTACACGCAACAACAAGTTTAAGTGATTCCTCAAGCTTAAAACCGTCTTTCAATGTTGAAATGTCAAGCAATATCAAAACATCTGTTGATAATCAAGGTACAGGAATGATTAGGGCTGCTGTCTTTGGGATGTTACGATACAGACAATTGTGGTTATCAAAAAAAGAAGATGAACACGCTAGATCTTTGATAGTTTGTTTTGAAGAACCTGAGAATTATTTGCACCCTAGTGCTGCAAATCAAATGAGAGAAGCTATTTATGAATTAAGTTCAAATACAACTCAAATAATTTCATCAACACACTCTCCTTATCTTATTGATTTATCTCGAAAACCTAAACAAGTATTAAATAGACTTTATAACTGTGGTAATCATGTTGATTGTGATACATTTAATGTTACTGAAAAGTTCAAAGAACTACAAGGCAACGATAGAAGTTATGTAAAAATGATCTTGAAAATTGATAATCATATTTCAAGAATGTTTTTCACAAAAAATGTTGTTATTGTAGAAGGGGATACAGAGGATATATTAATTAAAGAAACATTAAGGCGTTTAGAAAAATCAAACTATTTTAAGATTTTATCAGATTTCGAAATAATCAAAGCTAGAGGAAAGGCAGCAATTGTTGGATTAGCTAAATATTTAACTTCAATGGGTATAAAACCAATAGTCGTTCATGATAAAGATGATGATACTCCAAATGCTAAAAAGTTTAATCAACCTATATTGGATGCATTAGATGGGAATGGTAGAGTTGTATATATGATTAATAGTGTTGAAGAAGAATTAGAATATGTTGCAACTTATGAAAAACCATATAAGGCTTATTCTAAGACCTTGGAGTGGGGGGATAGCTGGGATTCCCTGCCAGAAAAATGGAGAAATAAAATGGTCGAAATTTTTGATGAATATATATAATTGTCTTAGGATATAGAAAAAATCTGCCTTCCGGCAGGTTTTTCTAAAAGGTTTTTAAAACAAAATCTCATCTACAAAATACTAATCTCCGTCACCTCCAATATAATTAAACTCTTGTGTCGAATAATGTAGGAAAAACAATATCAGTAAATCATCCACAGAATCATCAGCCTGAATATGAAAAAGATTGTTCTTTTCTTTCTTAATTTCTATTAGTAGCTCTCCTTTTTCAAATAACTGGTTGGTTTTATCCAATTTGAAATGATAAATTCTAACATCTCCGGATTTGATAATTCTCTCCTTTTGCAAATCTGTAAAATAAACAACACCTTTAGAATGGTAAAGTTCAGCATCGTTCTTTAGAAATCCGACGTTCTTTATATCGTAACTTCTGGAATTCAAAATAATATAATATCCCGAAGAAAAAAACTTATTCGTCTCTACAATTCTTCCAATCTCTTTTTGGTCTTCTGATGCTAAAACAAACTGCTTTTTAATAGTTAAAGCTTTATATTTTTTCAAATATTTCAAGGTTTAAATTTTGGTAAAAATAAAAAGAACTTTACTATACAAATACAGCAAAGTTCTTTTTTATGATATAAATTTTTTGTTTAAATTAAAACAAACTCTCATCCACAAAATTCGGAAGCGTTACTTTCAGGTTCGGTTCTGCTTCCATCGCTCTTTTAATAGCGAAAACAGCGCCTTCATTTCTGGCCCAGCTTCTTCTGGAAATTCCGTTGTTGACGTCCCAGAAAAGCATAGATTTCAGTTTTCTGTCGGCATCTGCACTTCCGTCCAGGAGCATTCCGAAACCACCGTTAATGACTTCGCCCCAGCCTACTCCGCCACCGTTATGGATAGACACCCATGTAGCGCCACGGAAACTGTCACCAATCACGTTGTGGATCGCCATATCTGCGGTAAACCTTGAACCGTCATAGATATTGGAAGTCTCTCTGTAAGGCGAATCCGTACCGGAAACATCATGATGATCTCTTCCCAGAACCACAGGCCCGATCTCTCCGTTCTTTATAGCATTGTTGAAGGCCTCCGCAATCTTCATTCTTCCTTCTGCATCGGCATATAGGATTCTCGCCTGGGAACCGACTACCAGCTTGTTTTCCTGAGCCCCTTTGATCCACTGGATATTGTCTTTCATCTGCTGTTGAATCTCTTCAGGAGAATTTTTCATCATTTCTTCTAAAACGGCGCATGCAATATCATCCGTTTTCTGCAGATCTTCCGGTTTTCCGCTTGTACATACCCAACGGAACGGCCCGAAACCGTAATCGAAACACATAGGCCCCATAATATCCTGAACATAGCTCGGATATTTGAACTCTCTTCCAAGGCTAGGATTTTCTGCCATTACATCGGCTCCCGCTCTTGAAGCTTCCAGTAAAAAGGCATTTCCATAATCAAAGAAATAGGTTCCTTTCTGTGTATGCTTATTGATAGCTGTGGCATGTCTTCTTAAAGTCTCCTGAACTTTTTCTTTGAACAGTTCAGGTTCTTCAGCCATCATCCTGTTTGATTCCTCGAAACTCTGTCCCGCCGGATAATATCCGCCTGCCCAAGGATTATGAAGCGATGTCTGGTCTGATCCTATGTCGATTTTCAAATTTTTCTCATCAAATTTCTCCCAAACCTCAACAATATTTCCAAGGTAGGCCAGGGAAACTGTTTCTTTATCTTCCTGAGCTTTCTGTACCCTTTCTACCAAAGCATCCAGATTTTCATGGATTTCGTTTACCCATTTCTGATCGTGGCGGATCCTGGTGATTTTCGGATTCACTTCGGCGCATACTGTGATACAACCGGCAATATTTCCTGCTTTCGGCTGTGCTCCACTCATTCCACCCAATCCTGAGGTTACAAAAAGTCCTCCTTTCGGTTCTTTTTTTATCTTTCTGAAAGCATTCAGAACGGTGATGGTTGTTCCGTGAACAATTCCCTGAGGGCCAATATACATATAGCTTCCCGCCGTCATCTGTCCATATTGGGTAACCCCTAAAGCATTGAATTTCTCCCAGTCATCCGGCTTTGAATAATTAGGGATCATCATTCCGTTAGTTACCACTACCCTCGGTGCATCTTTATGCGAAGGGAAAAGCCCCATCGGATGCCCTGAGTACATCGTCAACGTCTGCTCATCCGTCATTTCCGACAGATATTTCATCGTTAAAAGATACTGGGCCCAGTTGGAAAATACAGCTCCGTTTCCTCCGTAAGTAATAAGCTCATGAGGATGCTGTGCCACGGCATAATCAAGATTATTCTGGATCATCAGCATAATGGCTTTTGCCTGCTCGGACTTTCCGGGATATTCTTCAATTGCCCTTGCCTTCATTTCATAATCAGGACGGAAACGGTACATATAAATCCTGCCGTATTTTTCCAGTTCTTCTTTGAATTCAGGCAGTAATTCTGCATGAAATTTAGGCTCGAAATAACGCAGGGCATTTTTCAGAGCAAGCTTTTTCTCTTCTTCCCCTAAAATCTCTTTACGCTTCGGTGCATGGTTGATATTGGTCTCGTATGGTTTAGGCTGTGGCAGCTGATCAGGAATTCCTTGCTGTATCTGTTCTTGAAATGTCATATTGCTATTTAAAGTTCAATGTTTAGAATCAATGTTTGAAGTTTTAAAGATATTCAAATTAGAAAATATAGGCAAATAAAAGGTGAAAAGGTAATTCCGCATGGAAAATTAAAATAAACGCAATGGTAAACAAAGGTTTATAAATCATTCAGTTGATTTTTAGGGTAAACAAAGCCGTTTCAATTATTGATAAGTAATACTCAGGAAATATTTTGTATTTCCTCGCTACAAATGAAGATATCGACTGAAAATTCCCCTCCTCCGGAGGGGTGGATTTCAAAATTCATGGAATTTTGGAAGACGGGGTGGTCCCAAAATGCTGAATAATAAAATACTCCAGATCCTTCATTACCAAACCAATATTATTCCTCATATCAAAATCAGAAATTCTAAAAATAAGAAGTCCTAAAGATTCCAGATATTCCTGCCGGATTCCATCATACACCTGCTTTTCATCATGGCTTGAGCCGTCAATTTCAATAATCAATCCCAAAGTTTTTACATAAAAATCTACAATATAGCTTCCGATAATTCTCTGCCGGTCAAAATCTATATTATGGAAGATTCCGGCCCGTACCTTTTTCCAGAAAAGAACTTCACCGAGAATGCCTGCTCTACGTTTTTCTTTCAATAAGGTTTTTAAATGAGGGTTATAAGGTAAGTTTTCTACGAAGTTCCTATGGATGGGAACCCCGTTGATGTGGGTTAGTATTTCTTTCATTATTTTGTGTTTTTTAACCACCCCGTCTTCTCCTTTCAGTCGAATCCACCCCTCCAAGGGAGGGGAATGATATTCCGCAGAAAACAAGTGGCTTCCAAAAATAACAAAACCTCACTGGAAATCAGTAAGGTTATTCTATTATATCCGTTCAGGATTTAAGTTAAAACATCATCATTTTCTTCTTCATGGTCGTCTGCGTTATCGCTGCGGCTCCAGTAGTTGTTTTCTTCATCCTCAGATCCTATTTCTTCCATATCGTCATCATCTTCAGTTCCGGGGATATCAAGTCCTTTGTCTATTTTATCATCATCTTCTTCATTCAGGATTGGATTTCCGTCACCGTCAAGCGGGATATGCGGTTCCTGATTAAATATATCTTCATTCGGATTATAATCCATTTCCTCTAACTTTCTGTTCTGTTCATTGGTATTGTTTTCTGGTATCATAATATTTGGTATTTTAGGATTTATATATACAAATCAAAAATAAGTCCAAGCTGTCAGGAATTCTTAGAATATACTTCAGGATTAGCACAATAAGGAATTTTTTCACCCTTGGAAAAGGCTACGATATTTTCAGCGGCCATCTTTGCCATTCCGGTTCTTGCTTCTAGGGTTGCTGAACCTATATGCGGCAGTACACAGACATTGGAAAGTTCCAAAAGCGGACTTTCCTTGGACATAGGTTCAGGATTGGTCACATCCAGACCTGCTCCCCAGATTTGTTTTGAAATCAATGCTTCATACAGATCCTTTTCGTTTTGGAAACCACCTCTTGCCGTATTGATGAAAATGGCATTGGATTTCATTTTTTCAAATACAGGCATGTTAAAGAGATCCTTCTGTTCAGGAGTAAAATTGGCGTGAACACTCAGTACATCCGACTGTTCAATAAGTTCTTCAAAAGAAACATAAGTGGCATTCAGTTTTTTTTCTGCTTCTTCATTCCGGTTCCGGTTGTGGTAAATGATCTTCATATCAAAAGCTTTATGCGACTTTTCGGCCATTTCAAAACCTATTCTTCCCAACCCCATAATTCCTAAAGTTTTCCCGTATAATTCCTGCCCCAAAGCATGCAACGGATCAAAATCTCCCCAGTTGCCATCTTTCACTTTCTGAAAATTATAGCTCGCTCGTCTTGCCACAGACTGCATCAGCAGAAAAGCGATATCAGACGTGGCTTTACTGAGGACATCCGGTGTATTTCCTACAGGAATATTCCTGCGGTTTGCTTCTTTAATATCCACATGATCAAAACCTACGGAGTATAAAGCAATCGTTTTTATGTTGGGACACTGATCAAAAAAATCTTTGTCGTACTTAAATTCTGCTCCTATGCTTAAAATGGCGTCGTTATTCTGACAAAAGATCAGCCATTCTTCGTGAGACAGGTTTTCATGCTCAGGAATAAAAACTTCCAGGCCTGCTTCTTTCAGCATATTGATTCCAGCTTCAGGAATTCTTTTGTTTACAAATACTTTCATTTTTTATTTTGGTATTTATTTGTGCTTTAGAATTTTAAAATAAAAAACCTCACTTCTGTTAAAAAGTGAGGTTCTTAACTTTAATATTAAAAATTATTGATCTTCATCTGGTTGGTTCTGTTTTTTGTCCCAGGCTTGAGAAGCCATTTCCTGAATTTCTTCCCAAACATCCTTTGCAGATTTTTGTGCCTGAGTCATAAATCCCTGTTTGGTTGCCTCCTGATTCTTAGTTTTCATTTCATTCATATAATCTTTCACCTGCTGGGTATAGCTTTCTGCGTGATATCCTGGATTATTATGCAGGTTTTTCTGAATATTACTGAAATCGTGTGAGGATTTAAATCTATTCGTATCCATAATAATAAAAATTTAAATGATTAGGTTACCAATTGAATCCAATTACTGTTCCGAAGCAGTCTTAAAGTTTATTAAAAAACCGAAGTTTTTTTTAACCGCAAAAGTCACAAAGTCTTTTAAACACTTTAGTTATTTTAAAGTTAAATACTTTGCGCCTATGAAGCACACTTAAGTTTTATGAAAACCTTTGATTTTCTAATGATATAGTCTTACTAATCAAGATGGTAAACTTTTAAAACTAAAGTGCTCTAAAGTGTTTAATTGAAATTAAAACCTTTGTGTCTTTTGTAGTTATAAAAATTCCGTTAATGATTCGTATCTCCCAACATCGGAACAAATTTATAAGCTCCGAATTCTTCTTTTTCGAATTGTGTAGGAGCCGTTTTTGTAAATCTGTACAGGATCTGTTCATCGGTAGGGCCTAACGGAATAACCATTTTTCCGCCTACATTCAGCTGTTTTAATAATTCTGTGGGCAAAACCGAAGCTCCACAGGTAACAATAATCTTATCGAAAGGTGCAAAAGTAGGAAGCCCTGCAAAGCCATCCCCAAAACTCTGAAATTTTGGATTCAGATGGAGCTCACGGAACTTCTTTTTTGAGAAATCAAAAAGATCTTTCTGCCTTTCCACGGTATAGACCAGGGCTTTCATAGCGATCAGAACAGCAGTCTGATACCCGCAACCGGTTCCAATTTCCAGAACTTTTTCGCCCGGTTTTACCTGCAGCAGCTCGGATTGTTCCGCTACGGTTGAGGGATGAGAAATGGTTTGGTGTGATAAAATCGGAAAAGCGCGGTCTTCATAAGCAAAGTCCTCAAAAATACTTTCGATAAAAAGATGTCTTGGAACGTTACTCATAGCCGAAAGTACATTTTCATCCGAAATTCCTATCTTATGTCTTAAATATTCGACCAGAATCTTTCTTTTTCCTTTATGTACAAACGAATCATGCATCATTAATAAGATAATAGTTATTAGGTTACAGGTAGTAGTTCCTGCAAAAGTAAAAAAACTATCCATACTTATCAACCTAAATGCGACAGGGTATTTCTTAATACCTAAAATTCTTATCTTTACAAAAATTAAAAAAATCTATGTTAAAAGCAGGTTTGGTAGGTGCCGGACATCTGGGGAAGATCCATTTACGACTTCTTAACCAGTCAGATAAGTACGAGCTGGTAGGTTTCCATGATAAAGATACTGAAAACGGAAAAAAAATAGAAGCTGAATTCGGGTATAAATATTTTGAAAATTTTGATGAACTTCTTGAACAGATCGATATGCTGGATATTGTGACTCCCACAGTCTATCATTATGATTATGCCCTAAAAGCAATTGAAAAAGGTCTTCATTTTTTCATTGAAAAACCGGTAACCCAAACGCTTGAGCAGGCAGAAGAAATTCTTTATAAGTGTCAGGAAAATGGTATTAAGGCACAGGTGGGACATGTTGAAAGATACAATCCCGCTTTTATTGCCACTAAAGAATACATTAAAAATCCAATGTTTATTGAGATCCACAGGCTGGCAGAATTCAATCCCAGAGGGACGGATGTTTCTGTAGTACTGGACCTTATGATCCATGATCTGGATATTTTACTGAGCATGGCTAAATCTAAGGTTAAAAATATTCATGCAAGCGGTGTTTGTGTGGTAAGCAAGACGCCGGATATTGCAAACGCCAGAATAGAATTTGAGAATGGCTGCGTAGCGAACCTTACGACTTCCAGAATCTCTATGAAAGCGATGAGAAAAAGCCGTTTTTTCCAGAAAGACGCGTATATTTCTGTAGACTTCCTGGAAAAGAAAGCAGAGGTGATCCGAATGAAAGATGCTCCTGAAAACCCTACTCCTTTTGACATGATCATTGAAAATGCTGATGGAGAAAAGAATCAGATCTTATTTGAATATCCGGACATCCAGCCTAATAATGCAATTCTTGATGAATTAAATTCTTTTGCAGATGCCATCACTGACGGTAAAAATGTGGAAGTTTCCCTGGAAGACGGAACGGAAGCTTTAAAGGTTGCCCTTGAAATTGTAAAACTGATTTCAAAATAAGTTTTATCTCATAATATCTACAGCAGGCTGTCATTAAAATGACAGCCTGCTGTATTTAAAAAGTCATCAACAAACCTTCCTATTTCCTTTTTTCTGAAATATTTTTTTCATGACACAATTTTAATTTTTATTCTGGATTTTTTAAATATATTTGTCTTTCTTAAAACTATTATTCTAAAATTCTCTCCTATAATTTAAAATAAATAAATCTAATATGAAAAGAATCATCCTATTATCCGCTTTATTATTGTCTCAATTTGGGACATCACAATTATTAGAAACCGATGGACAGAAAATAATTAATGACAAAGGAGAAAACATCCAGCTGCGAGGCTTGGGCCTTGGTGGGTGGATGCTTCAGGAAGGATATATGCTGAAAACAGCCGATTTTGCAGGGCCTCAGTATAAGATCAAAGAGAAGATCGCCGAATTAATTGGTGAAGACGGAATGAAGGATTTTTATAAAGCTTACCTTAAAAACGGTATCACCAGACAGGATATCGATTTTCTTGCTCAAGCGGGATTCAATTCTGTAAGGCTTCCTATGCATTATGATCTATACACGCTTCCCATTGAAAAAGAACCGGCAAAAGGACAGAATACATGGCTGGAAGAAGGCTTTAAAATGACAGATGATCTTCTGAAATGGTGTGCTGCCAATAAAATATACCTGATCCTTGATCTTCATGCTGCACCAGGCGGGCAGGGAAATGACGTTAATATTTCAGACAATGATAAAACAAAACCCTCTCTCTGGGAAAGCATTGAAAACCAAAAGAAAACGATTGCTTTATGGAAAAAGCTTGCTGAACGGTATAAGGATGAACCGTGGATCGGTGGTTATGACCTGATCAATGAGCCGAATATCAATTTCACCGGAAAAAATCCGAACGGTACCGACGAAATGTCGAATGCTCCGCTCTGGAAGTTGCAGAAAGACATTACCACTGCTATTCGTGAAACCGATAAAAAGCATATTATATTCATTGAAGGAAACGGTTGGGGAAATAATTACAACGGACTGATTCCGATCTGGGACAGTAATATGGCATTCAGCTTTCATAAATACTGGAATTATAATAATGATGAAACCATCCAGTCTATTCTTGATCTGAGAAAAAAGCATAACCTTCCTATCTGGCTTGGGGAAACCGGAGAAAACTCTAATGTATGGTTTACAGAGCTGATCCAGCTTCTGGACAGACACAACATAGGATATGCATTCTGGCCGATGAAAAAGATCGATAATATTGCAGGAATTACGAATGTAAAAATCACTCCTGAATATGAAAAACTCCTGAATTACTGGAAAAACGGCGGCGAAAAACCTTCTAAAGACTATGCAACAAAAGCGTTGATGCAGATCGCCGAGAATTATAAATTTAATAATGTCGAAATCAAAAATGACGTTATAGATGCCATGTTCAGACAAGTTAACGATGGTTCTGCAAAACCGTTTAAAAACCATCAGGCTCCGGGAAGAATATTTGCTTCGGATTATGATTTGGGAAGAATGGGTTCGGCTTACCTGGATAAGGATTTTATCAACCTTTGGGTAAGTGATCCGAAGAAAAGATCGGAATGGAATTCCGGACAGCAGATGAGAAATGACGGTGTGGATATTTACCGATGTCATGACGGCATTACCAATACTTATTATGTGGGAAAAACGGAGGCGGGAGAATGGCTTCAATATACCATTGATGTAAAATCCGAGAAAAACCACACCTTCAGCATCAGGTATGCTGGTAAGAATAATGCTGGTATCAGACTGGAAGATGCTTCGGGAAAACTGCTGGCCAAGGTTTCACTGCCTTCCACAGGAGGAGATGAAAACTGGAAAACAGTTTCAGTTAAGAACGTCTCTCTGAAGAAAGGAACAAATAAAATCAGACTTTACTTTGAAAGCGACGGTTCCAACCTGAATTATTTTGAAATCCAGTGATAATTATCTTAAATTGCAAATCCCTTTTAGTATCTGAAAGGGATTTTCTTTTAATCATTATATTATGAAAAAAATAGGACTGTTCTTTCTTCTTGTATCGTCGCTGGCTATAGCTCAAAAATCTGTTTTAGAGCAGAAAATAAACTCTATTATTAAAGATAAAAAAGCAACCGTTGGAGTTTCGGTTATTGGCTTTGAAAATAATTTCAAATACAACAAAAACGGGGATAAGCCACTTCCTACTTTAAGTGTTTTCAAGTTTCACATTGCCTGCGCAGTGTTAGATCTTGTGGATAAAGGAAAACTCTCTTTGGATCAGAAACTTTTCTTCAAAAAAGAAGATATGCTGGAAAACACCTGGTCGCCTATCCGTGAAAAATATCCTGATGCCAATATTTCACTCACTTTAGGAGAGGTATTGGATTATACGGTTGCATTAAGTGACAATAACGGCTGTGACCTTTTGCTGAAACTTATCGGAGGTACGCAGACTGTTCAGAAATTTATGGATTCTAAGGGTGTAAAAGGTTTTCAGATCAAACGTAATGAAGATGATATGCACAAAAACTGGAAAACAATGTATGAAAATTACAGTACTACCAATTCTGCTGTCCAGGTTCTGAAAAAGTTCTATGATGGAACATTACTATCCAAAAAGTCGACAGATTATTTAATGCAGATAATGTTGGGAACTAAAACGGGAACCAATAAAATTATTGAACAATTACCAAAAGGAACGCCTGTGGCTCACAAAACCGGTTCTTCCGGGAAAAATGACAACGGCCTTACCGTTGCTGAAAATGATATGGGAATCATCACTCTTCCTAACGGAAAACGTTATGCAATTGCCATATTTGTAAGCAATTCCACGGAAACTGAATTGGTGAACTGTAAAATCGTTTCTGATATTTCTAAGGCAGTATGGGACGATTTTAATAAGTAAAATATTAAGCTTATTTTTAAAGCTGAAAAAACGGTGAAATTTTTGTTCTCTAATCCGGAAAACTATGAATATGAAAAAAATAGTATTAACAGCATTTCTTTTCTGTTCTCCATTCTTTTTTTCGCAAAAGAGTATGAACTACGTACGTATAAGCTATGGCAGTATCTGCTGTGGAACCCCCTCTACAAAACCTGTGACGAATTATCTGAAAAAGTTTGAGAAAAGCAATAAGCTGAGAGCTTTTGAAATCTTAGAACAAGGCGGATTGGGAAGAGAAGGTGAATTTAATTTATACATAGGAACAGACAAACTGAATAAAAAACAGAAAGCAGCTTTCATAAAAGGCCTTCAATCTGTTATTATTTCACAAAATAAAGTCAGAAAACAGGACAGCGATGGTACAGTGGATTTCGATCCGGCAGTGACTGTTTATAAATCTGATTTAGCAGATATTGAAAATTTAACTATTTATAAAAAATAAAAGAAAAAAATGATCAAAAACATTGTAGTTATTGGAGCTGGAACCATGGGAAATGGAATTGCGCATACTTTTGCACAAAGCGGATTCAAAGTAAATCTGGTAGATGTATCTCAGGATGCTCTGGACAGAGGACTGAAAACAATTACAACTAACCTTGACAGAATAATCGCAAAGGGAAACCTTACGGAAGAACAAAAAGCTGAAACATTAGGAAACATCAGTACTTTTACTGAACTTAAAGAAGCTGCAGGCAGCGCAGATCTTATCGTAGAGGCAGCCACTGAAAACCAGGACCTGAAACTGAAAATTTTCGGACAGATGGATGAATTTGCACCTGCGAACTGCATCCTGGCTACCAATACTTCTTCTATTTCCATCACGAAAATCGCTGCGGCTACCAAAAGAGCTGATAAAGTAATCGGAATGCATTTCATGAACCCGGTTCCTATCATGAAGCTGGTAGAAATTATCAAAGGATATTCTACTTCTAAGGAAACTTTTGATGCGATTTATGAAATGAGCAAAACGTTGGGTAAAGTCCCTGTGGAGGTGAATGATTATCCGGGTTTTGTAGCCAACAGAATTCTGATGCCAATGATCAATGAATCTATTGAAACGCTTTACAACGGTGTGGCTGGTGTAGAAGAAATTGATACGGTAATGAAGCTTGGTATGGCACATCCGATGGGACCTCTTCAGCTGGCAGATTTTATCGGTCTTGATATTTGCCTTGCTATTCTTAATGTAATGTACGACGGTTTCAAAAACCCTAAATATGCACCGAATCCGCTTCTTGTAAACATGGTAATGGCCGGAAAACTGGGCGTAAAGTCAGGAGAAGGTTTCTATGATTATTCGGAAAGCAAAAAAGCTGAAAAAGTTTCAAAAATGTTTTCGAAATAACTGAATGAAATTAAAGGAAAGAAATATCCAGATAGCAATGGTCATCATCACTGTAATGATGACCATTCTTCGTTTTATATTAAATGAAAAAGGAAGAGTGAATCCCGATTCTATCCGTTTCATGAGATTTGCGCATGTTCTTCCGACTATTGACAATACGACAACTCCGGTAGGCTATCCTGTTGGCATAAGGTTGTTTACATTTCTAGGCTTCGATGAGTTCTGGGGAAGTAAGGTTCTTGGGATTGCTGCTTATCTTTTTATTATTTATTTCTGCTGGAAAAAAAAGTTCTATAAACGTGAAGCCATTGCAGTATGCGGATTGTTCAGCTTTGTTTCATTGTTTGCTTATACGATGAGCGAAGCCCTTATTATTCCTTTTGTATTTTTATTTTTATATACTGCCTCGCAGATCATAACAGGAAAACTTGAAAAAGGAAAAGCTATTTTTTATCTTTCTCTTTCATTAATTGCTCTTTATAATATCAGATACAGTGCTTTATTCTTCATTGGAGGAACCGGCCTTTACGGCTTAATATTTTTAAGAAAAAAGTATTCAATGGTATTTATTATTTCCAGTATTATTGGAATCCTGTTTGTGGGAGCTTATAAATTTTTATTTATTGATTATTTTAATGAAAATTATATCAAGCAGGTTCTGGTCATAGGAATTCACCCCACTTCCAAGCTATTGAAAGAACTGATACAGGGATTGACAACTTCATTCAATCCTTTCATCCATATTGCAGATCCCCGGGGAAGCTTCATCAATTATGGTATTTATGGTATTGGTGCCTTGAATATTTTGTTGATGATTTATCTTTTTGTAAAAAATAAGCTGTCCGAAACGGAATATTTCTTTATCAGTATCAGTATTTCCGGCATTGCATGCTCTTATTTTGTTCAGTATTTTTATTCAGTCATCCCTCTCGATTACAGGATTATAGGACCTTTTATAATTCCTGTATGGCTTATTTATTTTAACAGACTTTTCAGGATTTTCAATACTAAAGCCTATGCAATTACTGCAATGAGCTTAGTTTCCGGACTGGCTTTCACATGGCTGTCTAAAGGAAATTATCTTGAAAACAGAAAAGCGGCCTCAGATTTTTTAAAGAGTGAGAAGCTGGATAAAGTTCCCATACAGTTTTTTATTTTAAATGAAGAAAGTCTGGAAAGAATACAGGTTGCTGAACTTTTAAGTACAGTAAACCCTGATATTACCCTTACTTTCAAACCTGAGGATACACTTCGGAGAACGACTCTTACAAGGTATAAAGTTTTGCAAAAAATTAAAATCAACAGGAACAAATATCAATAATTTTATTATCTTTGATTAAAGTTAAAATATAAAAAAATGAAATTACCAAAGTTTTTATTAGCAGACAATTCGGAATTTCCTGAAGATTTATTCGTAGTTCACACAGAATACCCAAGATTTATCTTAAACGTTGAGGAAGAGGAAGTTGAGTGGCTAGATGATTTGGAAGGTGACGATGAAGAAACTATGGCAGACGAAGCTACAAAAGTTGTAGAGGCTGCATTTAAATGGTGTGATGAGGAGTTGGCTAAGTACGACGAAGAAGAGGAAGAGTAATAAACGACCTAAGCATAAAAAAAGGAACTCAAATTGAGTTCCTTTTTTATTTTATTCCGCTTTATTGAATTTCAACAGCAGTAAATTGTCTTTGTAAAGCTCTAAGGTAGTCCCGGAAATCACATATTTATTAGCTTTCCCTACCATATCCATAAAATTCTGCTCAACGCTCATATTGTTGCACATCATTTTTGTAGATCCCATTTGTCCGGCAGAAAAATCACCTGTAGAAGGATCTATCTTAGCTGTTCCGAAATAGTTGTTGCATCCCCCATTCCCATTGATCTTTTCGCCTTCGATATTAAGGGTCGGAACCTTACCTTTTACGTTATCGGCCAATGTCCACTTTGTATTGGCCAGTGAAGGCTGTGCTTTTCCTACTTTAGATGCAGAAGCACTGGACATTGTACCGCACGATGCCAGAATAGCAGCCGCACCTATACTTAAAAAAAGATTTTTCATTTTTTTCTTTTTGATTTAGTCAAATTTAAGGAAATTATATTATTTAAACGGATGGCAAAGAATTTTATTACTTTCGAAAGCTCTATTTTAGGATTAACTTCTAAAAATCAATGGGATTAAATCTTTATCTACTTTTTAGATAATGTTTTTATTTTGGGCTAAGGCCTGTTTATCTTGGGCAATTTTAAAACGGGCTAAAGCCCTTTTCTATTGAATGGTTATCCGGATAAAAGAGAGATTAATTTTTTCTCGCAGATTTGGCTGATTGAGCAGATTTCTATACTTTAAAACATATACTGTAAGATTATGTAGAATTTAATTTGCAATGATTACAAAACAAAAAAACGGGCTAAACTAAAGCCCGTTTTAATGATATATTTTTATCTGAATTAAGATCTTAATTCTGCGTTGTATTCTTTTTGGAATGCTTTGATCAGAGAATCCATTACTTCAGAAATTTCCTTCTCTTCCAATGTTTTTTCCTCATTAAGAAGTTCAAAACTCATAGCATAAGATTTTTTTCCTTCCGGAAGATTCTTTCCTTCATACACATCGAATAAATTAATCCCTTTAATGAAAGGAGATTTGTTCTTTTTCGCTGTCTGATAAAGATCCTCATAGCTGATATTCTTATCGATCAATAAGGCAAGGTCTCTTCTGATCTTATTGAACTTAGGAATATCTTTAAACTTAAGAACGTTTTTAGAACGCAACTCCTGAGCTAATTCAAGTTCTATTTCTGCATAGAAACATTCCTGATCAATATCAAAATCTTTCAGTAAAACGGGAGATACTTTTCCAATTCTTACTAAAGTTTTTCCTCCGGCTTCATAAGCTAATGAATCGGAAAATCTGTCGTCTGTTAAAGCAATTTCTTTATATTCAACACCCAGTTTTTCTAATAATACTTTTACATAGGCTTTAAGATTGTAGAAGCTTACTGCAGATTTAGGCTGAAGCCAGTTTTCAGCAACATCTCTTCCTGTAACAAGAAGGGCCAGCTGTTTTCTTTCTTCATATTTATCTTTTTTATGGTAAATTTTTCCGAATTCGAAGAATTTGATATCCTGATTCTTTCTGTTGATGTTGTACACTGCGTTCTGAAGAAGCCCTTCCAATAAAGATTTTCTCATGAAAGCAAGGTCTCCACTCAATGGGTTCAGCAATTTTACGGCATCAGTTTCATCTTTTACAGAAGTCAGTGAGTTGTTCATAGCTTCGTTAAAGCCAAGCCCCTGCAATGTTCTTGCCCAGTTATTTTCAAGCTCGTCCTGATCGTTAGCACTCAACTTTACTGGTGTAAACGATATTTTTTGGGGAGCATCGATCTTATTGTATCCGTAAATTCTCAGGATTTCTTCAATTACATCAATTTCTCTCGTCACATCAGCTCTGTAAGCCGGTACAGAGATTTCAAGTCCGTTCTGGATCTCATTTAAAACCTGGATCTCAAGAGACTTTAAAATTTCCTTTACTTTCTCTCTGTGGATCTTTGTTCCTAAAATCTGTTCGATCTTTGAGAACCTGATGATCACATAATTATCTTCGATTTTCTTTGGATACTCTTCTAACAGATCGCCAACCAATTTTCCTCCGGCAATCTCCTGGATCATTTTGATGGCGTGGGTCATTGCTGTTCTGGTAATATTAGGATCTACTCCTCTTTCAAATCTGAAAGAAGCATCTGTATTTAGGCCATGAAATTTAGCCCCTTTTCTTACCGCTACCGGGTTAAAATAAGCACTTTCCAGGAAGATGGTTTTTGTTTCATCAGAAACCCCCGAATTGGCGCCACCGAAAACCCCTGCAATACACATTGGGTTATCCTTCCCGTCTTTGATCATCACTTCAGAACCATTCAAAGTTCTTTCAACACCATCCAGAGTGGTGAATTTTGTCCCTTCTTTTACAGTTCCTACTTTCACTTTGCTGCCGGTAATCTTGTCTGCATCAAATGCATGAAGAGGCTGCCCGTAACCGTGAAGAATATAGTTCGTAATATCTACAATATTGTTGATCGGGCTTAACCCGATTGCTTTCAGCCTGTTTTTTAGCCAGGCCGGAGATTCGGCTATTTTCACATCTTCAATAACAGCTCCGATATATCTTGGACACAGATCTGCGTTTTCTACTTCTAATGTAAAATTATGTGAACCTTCACTATTCAAAACCTCAGAATTCACTCTATCAAACGTTGATTTCTGCTGATTGGTTGAAAGAAAAGCATGAAGATCTCTCGCCACACCATAATGGGACATCGCATCTGTTCTGTTAGGCGTTAAACCAATTTCGATCACCTCATCAGTGGTCAATTCAAAATAGTCAGCAAAGTTCTTTCCTACTTCATATTTGGTTTCATCCAAAACCATAATTCCGCCGTGATCATCGCTAAGGCCAAGTTCATCTTCCGCACAGATCATTCCCTGAGAAACCTCGCTTCTGATCTTAGCTTCTTTGATCTCAAAAAAGTTTCCTGTTTTGTCATAGATCTTAGTTCCGACAACGGCTACAGGAACTGTCTGTCCTGCTTCAACATTAGGAGCGCCACAAACGATATTTAATATTTTCCCATTCCCTACATCAACTGTTGTTTTCTTTAGTTTATCTGCATTCGGGTGCTTTTCGCAGGTCAATACTTTTCCTACTACAATACCTTCCAGACTGCCTCTTACACTCTCAAATTTTTCTATCCCCTCCACTTCAAGACCTATATCTGTAAGGAATTCTCCAATCCTTTCCGTTTTCAGTTCCGTTTTGATAAAGTCTTTCAGCCAGTTGTTTGATATTTTCATTTGCTATATTTTGAAAAAAATTATTGAATTTTCGCACACTATGTATTGTACGATTTTTCCCGTACAAATGTCGTGTTTTTTTAAGAAATAGAGAAATTTGGGCATCATTTTAAAACAAATAGTTTTTATTAACCCCGTCTTGTAGAATGAGTAAATTTTTCTGTATAAAAAGATAAATGTGTTGATATATCTTTAGAATTTACAATTATTCGCTAAAATTAACCTTAAAAAAACCAGAGCTCATTTAAAATAAAAAAGAGACTGAAAAAAATTCAATCTCTTATATTTTTATTTATTTAAAATATTACAATCCGATTACCGGCATTGATAACATCAGGATATTTTCACTTTCTTCAAGACCATCAAGAGGCTCAATGATTCCTGGTCTGTTAGGTTGAGACATTTTCATAGTGATATCGTCAGAACCCAAAATGGTAAGCATTTCCGTTAAAAATTTGGAACTGAAACCAATATTGATGTCTTCCCCGTTATAATCGCAAGGAATCTGCATATCCGCTTTGTTTGCATATTCTGTATCTTCTGCATGAAGGTGAAGAATGTTGGCAGACAGCTTAAATCTTACCTGGTTGGTAGATTTATTGGACATGATTGATGCTCTTTTGATCGCTCCCAGAAGAAGATTTCTGTTGATCGTCAGTACATTTGGATTTTCTTTCGGAATTACCGCTGTATAATTAGGGTATTTACCATCTATCAGTCTACAGATCCAGATATGTTTTCCAAAAGTAAATTTAGCCATATTCTCATTGAAGTCGATCGTAACGTCTTCATTGGAGCTGGCCAGAATATTTTTGAATATGTTCAAAGGTTTCTTAGGCATGATGAATTCCATTGGTTCGGCATTCATCAGGTCTGTTCTTTTATACACTACCAGTCTGTGGGAATCTGTAGAAACAAAGTTGGTTTCATTTTCTCCAAACTGGAATAACACCCCAGTCATTACGGGACGAAGAGAGTCATTGCTTGTTGCAAAAAGAGTGTTTGTCAATGCTTCAGATAAAACACCTGCCGGCATGGCCACAGTTTGAGCCGCATCAAATTCGGGAAGTTCCGGATAATCATCGGCGTTATCCAGTGCTACAGCGAAATTGTCTTTTTCATCTAAAATCTCAAGCTGGCTTCCGGTTCCTTCTGCATTATCCTTTACAACGAACGTTAAAGGCTGTTCTCCATACGTCTTGATAAAATCTTGAAAAATTTTAGCAGGAACGGCAAATTTACCCGAATCATCAGACTTTACGTCCAGAGAGGTAACAAGAGTAGTCTCGCCATCAGATGCTGTAATGGTAACGTTATTTCCGTCTAGTTCAAAAAGATAGTTTTCTAAAATCGGTCTCGATTGAGAGCTTGATATTACGCCACTTACAGTTTGCAATGCTTTCTGCAGTTCACCACTTGAAATAATAAATTTCATAGATTTAAAAATAAGTTTCTACAAATATAATAAATAGAAACTATAATGAAAAAAATAATCTTAAGGAGTTTTGAACAAATATCATTAAGCTGTTTTTAAGACATGATTTTAATGTCCGTATTTACTTCTCATCATTAATTCTGATCAAAATCTGATCTCTATTTTCTCGTTGATGAGTGAATATAAGTATGAAAATGGGGCCTGAATATTTCACTTGTATCAAATTACAAATCCTATCTTTGTTAAAAATAAGCTATGCAAAAACCGCCTGTTCACAGAAGTTTTTTAAATGCTTTCCGGGGTATTTTCCTGATGATAAAAACAGAAAGAAATTTCCGGATTGAACTTGCTGCTTTCTTGATAAATCTGATTCTGATCTTCTATTTCAGACTTTCATCTGTTGATACAATTCTAATTCTTATGATTTCAATAGGTGTTTTAAGTGCTGAAATTTTCAATACAGCTATAGAAAAGATATGTGATATGGTTCAGCCTGATTTTGATAAAAGAATCGGTTTTATTAAAGATATTTCAGCCGGAGCAGTTCTTTTGATGACCTTTGGGGCTATTATAGTAGGAATTATTGTTTACTGGAAATATGTATTTCAATAAAAAAGCATCCCGAAGAGGAATGCTTGGTAGTTTTTAAGAACAGTAAAAGTCCCATGATTCGGAGGTCATACAGCCGTTAAATTTTGGACAATACCAGCCATAAGGATAATTACAATTTCCGTTTTCATCTGGAGGGACAGTAATCAAAGGTGGGTTTACTCCTTTTCCATTTACATTTTTCAGTTCCTGTCTTTTAAGTTTTTTCAAATTTTTCATACTTTTTTATTTGTAATCCTAAAACTACAAATAAAATTAATATTTCACCGCGTTAAGACAAATTAATCTTATAAATATTTTTCTATAATTGGTATGGCTGTTTCAGCCATTACGCCGTAGCCTTTTTCATTGGGATGAACGCCGTCTCCGGAAAGTAAAATTTCCTTATCTTTTAAAAATGCAGTATAAAAATCAATATAATGCAAAGTATTTTCAACCGCAATATCTTTAAGAATCTGATTATAAACCAGAATATCCTCACTTGTCCTTAATTTTCCAGTTGCAGTCTGCACTCCATCTATTTTCCGGGAAACAGGAAGAATGCTTACCAGATAAATATCATTAGTATACTGTTTTGCATGCTGAATGGCCTCATTCATATTATTTCTGAACTGGACAGGATTTACCATAGGTACTCCATCCTTCATTGCCAGATCATTGGCTCCATACCCAATAAAAACAATATTTCCTTCGACTGAGTTTCTTGCTGCAAGTTCATAAGGCATTCGTTTTAACAGGCCTTCTGTGGTTTCGCCTCCTATTCCAAGATTAAAAAGGATTAACTCGTTGCTTCCTTCATGAAACCGCTGCAGGGCATATCTTTTAAGGATATCAACCCAACCTCCGAATACTCCGTCATATTCTCCATACGTAATGCTGTCTCCGAAGAACAGCCCATAAACCATTTTCTTCATATTAAAGATATTAGATGTTAGAGGTTAGAAATTAGTACTTTGGGGAGTAAAAGTAATAATACTGTCCAGTATAAACAGAAGCCTTTCATTATTAAAGAACATCATTTATTATTTATTTAATATTACTCCAAAATTAGTGTAATATTTTTGTGCGATTCTATAATTTCAATTAAAATTTCAAACAGGGTCTGGCCTTTTCCTGACAGCAAATTCTCCAGTTTTTGCTGCATTAATTGTATGTTAAATGGTTTCCCCTGTCTGATCTTGTTCTGGTAAAAATTCCGGGTTGATTCAAGTCCTAGATCTTCTTTTGATTTTTGGGACTCTTTCCATCTGATTTCAATTTTTCCTCCACTTTCAAATACTCCAAAGCCTCCGTACAGGATATCGTCAAAGCCATCCAAAGTTCCTATTTTCCAGTCTGTATCTTTCATCAACACTGAAGAGATCTCATCGTAGAATCCGGGCAGGTCTGAAAAATGACTACCATTTATAGTGATTATTTTATAGGAATTCAATATTGTCTTTTTAGAAGTTTAAGTCTTTGTAAATATAAAAAATGACCGCCATTCAGTGGCGGTCATCTCTATTTTATTTGAAGTATTCTACTCCGTTTTTGAATATATTGTGGTAATTCGCGGTCGGTATGTTTTTCATGAGGCCTTCTGCAAAACGCTCAGGATGTCCCATTCTTCCGTAAATCTTTCCGCATGGGCTGATAACTCCTTCAATTCCGAATAATGAGTTATTGGGGTTGAAAGGCATTCCGTGGGCAATGTTTCCGTCAAGATCAATATATTGGGTAGCAATTTGTCCGTTTTCGTAAAGCTTTTTGATTTCTTCTTCGGAAGCCATGAAACGTCCTTCTCCGTGAGAGATTGGAATGGTGAATACCTGATCTTTCATTCCTTTTAACCAAGGGCTTTCATCGTTGACCACTTTTACATTCACCATCTGGGAAATATGTCTTCTAATGGCATTGTGAGCCAATGTCGGAGAATTTTCGTCCAGATCTTTGATTCTACCGTAAGGTAACAGACCGGATTTAACCAATGCCTGGAAACCGTTACAGATACCGATGATCATTCCGTCTCTGTCCAGTAATTCGTGAACAGCGTTTTTCATCTTCTCGTTTTTCAGAACGTTTACGATGAACTTTGCAGAACCATCCGGCTCATCACCTGCTGAGAAACCACCTGAGAAGGCAAGGATCTGAGAAGTCCTGATCTCTTCTACCCATGCATCAATGCTTTCGTCCAACAATTGGTGACTGATATTTTTCAAAGGCAGACTGCTGATCACAGCGCCTTCTTTCTGGAATGCATTCAGGGTATCGTACTCGCAGTTTGTTCCCGGAAATACAGGAGCAAATACTTTCGGCTTGGCAATTCCGTGTTTTTTAATAATAATATTTCTTGGATGGATTGAGTTTGAGTTTTCATCAATTTCAACCGTCAGTTTTTCTTTTTCCTTGGTTGGGAAAAGACTTTCGAATGTTCCGGTATACGCTGCCAGAAGATCCAGGATCGGAGATTCCATACCATTTATCGTTAAGACACCTGAGTCTTTTACTTCACCGATCTGCTGAAGAGAAGCATTACTCAGCTCTTCTTTTGATTCGATGATTAAGCTACCAATATTTTTGGACAATAGAGTACTTTCGTCAATACTGATCTCTGCTCCAAGCCTGTTTCCAAAGCTCATTTTGGCTAAAGCTACCGCAGCACCTCCTTCTTTAACAGTTTTTACGGAAACAATTTTTCCGGCTTTGATATTTTCAAAAATAAATTCGAAAATTCCTTTTAAGCTTTCATAGTTTGGAAGTCCGTTTTCCTGGGGAATATGGTTAAAGAAATATATTTTGTTTCCAGCCTGTTTGAATTCCGGTGAAATTACATTTTTCTTTTCACCGTTGGCACAGGCAAATGAAATTAAAGTCGGCGGAACATTCAGATCCTGATATGTACCGCTCATAGAATCTTTTCCTCCGATTGCCGCAAGACCTAAATTGATCTGGGCATCATAAGCTCCTAAAAGAGAAGCTAAAGGTTTGCCCCATTTCTCAGGGTTTTGGCCCAGTTTTTCGAAATATTCCTGGAAGCTTAACCTGATATTTTTGTAATCACCACCCATGGCAGCGATTTTAGCAACACTTTCTACTACGGCATAAGAGGCTCCCAGCAGTGAATTTTGTTTTGAAATTCCGGTATCGAATCCCCAGCTTGCGAAGGAAACAGTTTCAATATCTTTTGCTCCTAAGATTGGCAGTGTCTGAGCACTCCCTTCCATCAACGTCTGCTGGTATTTTCCACCTAAAGGCATCGCAACAGTAGTTGCACCGATCGATGAATCAAACATTTCCAGCAATCCTTTCTGGGACGCTACATTTTTATCGCTTAATATTTTAAGGAAGTTCTCTTTTGTAAAAGATGCTTCTTCTTCTTTTACTTCTTCAAGATGGGTAATTTTTACATCCTGTGATTTTGAACATCCGTTGGTATCTAAGAATTCTCTTGAAAGGTCAACAATTTTATCGCCTTTCCAGAACATCTGCATTCTTCCTGAGTCTGTTACTTTTGCTACTTCAACGGCTACAATGTTTTCATCTTCACAGAATTTGATAAACTGTTCTTTATCTTTCGGATCAACTACAACTGCCATTCTTTCCTGAGATTCGGAAATAGCAAGCTCAGTTCCGTTTAATCCTTCATATTTTAAAGGTAAAACATCAAGATTCACTTCTAAGGAATCTGCAATTTCGCCGATGGCTACAGAAACTCCTCCTGCCCCGAAATCATTAGATTTTTTGATGAGTTTTGTTACTGCAGGGTTCCTGAACAGTCTCTGGATTTTACGCTCTTCAACGGCATTTCCTTTCTGAACCTCAGAACTCATCGTATGAATGGAGGTTTCGTCCTGCTCTTTTGAGCTTCCGCTTGCTCCACCAACACCGTCACGGCCTGTTGCACCACCTAAAATAATGATGGAATCACCATTTGCAGGCTTCTCACGTCTTACCCAATCTACAGGAACTGCTCCGGTAACAAAACCAACTTCCATTCTTTTGGCTTTGTAGCCTTCATCATAGATTTCCGAAACCATTGTTGTGGCAAGACCGATCTGGTTTCCGTAAGAGGAATATCCGTTGGCAGCCTGTTTTGTAATGGTTTTCTGAGGAAGTTTTCCCGGTAAGGTTTTATCAACAGGTTCTAAAACATCGGCAGCACCAGTCAATCTCATCGCCTGAAATACGAATGATCTTCCGGACAAAGGATCTCTGATTGCACCTCCCAAACAGGTTGAAGCACCTCCGAAGGGTTCAATTTCCGTAGGGTGGTTGTGGGTTTCATTTTTGAATAATAAATACCACGGTTCTTTTTTACCGTCGTATTCTGCTTCGATCTGGATGGTGCATGCATTGATCTCGTCTGAAACAACAAGATTCTCCAGGTTACCTGTTTTATGGAAATATTTACCGCATACTGTTGCCAGATCCATTAAAGAGATTGGCTTCAGCTCACGGCTTAAGAATTTTCTTTTTTCGATATAATCATTGAAAATGGTTTCCAGTGTATGTTTGAAATCTCCCTCAAACTGGATGTCTGACAATTCTGTTTCAAAGGTGGTATGACGGCAGTGGTCACTCCAATACGTGTCTAAAACTTTCAGTTCTGTTTCGGTAGGGTTTCTTTTTTCTGTTTTAAAGTATTCCTGAATAAATTTCAGGTCGTCCAATCCTAAAGCAAAGCCGTGGTTATTGTAAAAATTTTCAAGCTCAGCATCATCGAAACTGATGAAATTTTCGTGAATCAAAACTTTTGTCGGAACTTCATCTGCAGGAATATTTAAGATGGAAAGATCTTTTTCCTGAGATTCCACTTTATTGATCAGAAGATCTTTGATCTTGACAAGGTCTGCTTCAGAAACTCCTTCAAACCGGATCAGTTTTCCGCTTCTTACTTTAGATTTTTCATTCTCCGTAAGCAAAGCAATACACTGCTGCGCAGAATCTGCACGCTGGTCATACTGGCCGGGAAGAAATTCCATGGCAAAATGGATTCCTTCGGCAGGATTTTCTTCATGTAAAATATCAGTAACCGGATCTACGAAAGTGCTGTTGACAACCTTTTCGAATTCACCGTCATTCAAATTGAAAATATCGTACACATTATATACTTTCACACTTTTGATTGACGGCACAACCGCTTTTACTTCATCAAAAATTTTTGGACTTTCTACATCGAAAATTCCCCTCTTTTCTACGAAAATTCTTTTGTTATTAGACATTAGATGTCAGATTTTAAATATTAGATTTATTTTTCTTTTACTTTTTCTGAGTTCAGAGCATCCCTGTCAGATTGTTACTTTCTGTACTGATCCTCTGTTTGAGTGTTATGATCCACCTTATATTATTGAGTGCAAATTTACTCTTTTACTTTCTTTTTCTTCTATCTTTTTCTTATAATACCAAGGTCAGATTATTATCTTTGGTACCGTCATTATTGGATGTGTTTTTAGAAGCTCCAATCCATTCTTCTTTATTCAATACAAATTTAAAAGAATAGGGTTTTCCTTTTTCAAATCTGGAGACAGGAACTTCCAATTCATAAAGGTTTTTATCCTTTTTTATCATCTGATATTCTTTATTTTCAGCATTCCAATCATTGAAACTTCCCGCTACAGCGATAGTATTGATAAGGTTTCCATTTAGATTTTTCGGATGTGTGTAAGAAAAAACGATTTTATCTTTCTTTACGGAATATCCATACACCTGTTTTTTATCTGAAGTTGAAACAAGATCGGTGACTAAACTTGTAGTACCATTATAAAGTGCGGAAAATATTTCAGGACCATTGATGTTTACAATCATACAGACCCCAACATTCAACTCGGGAAACACCGTAAACAAGCTATTTATCCCATAGGATCCACCATGCTTAAATCCTCTTTTACCCTGTTCAGTAATCCAATATTTGTCCCAAAAATATCCATACCAATCTTCTTTGCTATTTTCAATATTTCTTTGAGATTCCTGTACGATTTTGTTTTGTGAATCGAGTTCTTGTTTTAAAAACTTCACCATATCACCCATTGTAGATTCAGTTTTCGAGCCACCAGATCCCCACAGAAGGCTACGTGAAACAGGCATCAGACGATAATTTTCATGATATCCATTGGCCTGAACTTCATTTTTATCAAGTTCTAGTTTGGTATGGTTCATCCCGGTTTTTGAAAAGATATTTTCTTTCAAAAGGGTTTCATAGCTCTTTCCGTAAATATTTTCCAGCATAAGGCCAGTTAATTCAAGACTTAAATTGCTGTATTTATATTCTTTACCTGGCTCCATGTTTAATTTGACAGTGGCCAGATCTTTTTTAAAGTTTTCTTTTGTATATCCATCATTAAGCTTCTCGTATAGAAAAGCTGTTTCATCTGTCATGTTCTTTCTCAGCTCATCATCAATAGGGAGATTTCTAGGTAAGGCGGTTTCATAAGAAATTAAATTCCTAACTTTTATGGGAACACCATTGTATTCTAAGTTTGGATAAGGTTCTCTCAGATATTTACGTACATCATCATCAAGGCTTATTTTCCCTTCCAGAACTGCCTGAGCCAATAACTGGCCTGTAAAAAGTTTGGTAATGGAAGCTATGGCAAAATAAGTATTATCATCTGCTTTATTTCCTTTTCCTTTGTCTATTTCCCCAAAGTGTCTGGTATAGATTTTTCCATCTTTTATAATTCCGACAGAAACAGAGTATGCTTTTGATTCTTCTGCAACTTTCTGAGCAGCTGCATCTATAACTGAGTAAATTGCTTTATCTGTTTGTGCATAGTTTTTCACAAATCCCAAAGCCAATATCAATACTAGTATATGTTTTTTCATCTGCTGAGTAAATTCTGCTATTTATTTATGAATTTGTTAGGGTTATCCTTATGTTCTTTCTGAAAATCCTCTGCATTTTTTATTTCTTCTTTCAGCCAGTTTTCAAAAGGAACTTTTTTATCATTATAATCCTCTATAGCATAAAACGTTTTACCATCTTCTGAAACCAGAAATTTGAAACGATAAAGCATATCTAAATCCTTCTTCTTGTAATTATAGGTATTCACCCGGTAATACGGAAAATTTTCTTTTGGTCTTTCTACAATTTCAAAAAACAGGTTCTTTTCATTTTCAGACAGTTTATTGTAAAAGTTTACATAATAAAGATCTGAAAGCTTTTTCTTCTGTTTTTCAAAAAACTGAAGGATATACTTCTCTTTTTCGTTGTATTGAAACGGATTCGGGTAGTACTTACTATCTATTTCAACATTCTGTCCTGTTGGTTTTGCCAATGGCTGAACGGTTTCTCCTTTGACATTCATCACTCCCCATTTTCCACCAACAATAGATCTATGCTCCTCATTTGTTTTTTCCCAATCGCAGCCGTCACAAAATGCGGCGTATCCGTAATTAAAGGGTGATACAAAATCATGCTTAGCTTCAATAACGATCTTACCGTTACGGTCTGCAAATCCTACTTTACCATTCTTAACCAATCTTCTCAGTCCTTCCGTGAAGTAATCTGTTCCATTATCGTAAAGGAAAGGCTGATACAGAAATTTCCCATTTCTGTCATACACATATCCCCATGCATTTTTTTTTGGTTTTTCCCCATCTTTACTGCCATCAAAAAGAATGGTTTCTCCTTCTACAGGATCTCCATCTTTAAGAAATGAAAAGACTTTGAATTGTGCAGGAACAATTATTTTCCCTGCTTTATCTTTTACTCCAACCAAAGAATCTTTGGATTTAAAATAATGTAAATCCTCTTTATTCTGAGAAAAAGAAATGAATGGTATCAGTATGATGGTTAAAAGTATTTTTTTCATTGAATTGGAAGTGATATCAAAGCTTAATTTACTCGTCTTTGCTGAAATCTGTTTTCTTACGCGAATTTACAATAATATAATATTTTTCAGCAACATTATAATCTATAGAATTGTTTAGCTTCCACTTCTGATAACCTTCATAATCAAATTGATGATTTTCCGGTGGACTTAATAAATAGTAATATTGTTCCATTAAATATTCGTCTGTAAAACCGTCATTTCGAAGTTTTGTGAAGAACGAAATCAATTTATCTACTGTGAAATTACCTTCTTTAATTGGCTTGAAATTTTTTTCTGTCTTATAATCTATAAAACCGTTAATTCCCGCAATTTGAAAATCTAAAAGAGTTCCGGGAATTCCTGACGCTCTTTCATATTTATCAATATTCTCGTATATCCACTTCATCTTATTTGTGGCACTACTCATTGTAATTCTTAATAATACTGTGTCACGAGCAGCAATAGGTGAATAAAGGATATTCGAATATCTTGTTAGAGGGTTATTTTCTACAATTTTTCCTGGCTGTAAATTCTTTAAAAATTGGTCATGAATTTTATCCAGAACTAAAGTATCATTCCCTTTTTGGCTTATTTCTGAAATAAAAGTCCAAAACCCGGCATCATAAACCCTTACATTAATTAATCTGTTAAGATGGCTAAAATAAGTACTGATTCCGTGAAGTCTGAATTTACCTTCTTTAAAAGTTACCGTTTTATTTACTTTTTCACTTTCTTTAGGGCGGTACTTTCTTTCATTCAACTCTTTAAAATAATGATTTAAAAGTCTTTCCTCATCAAGAAAAGCTGGAATGATTTTAAATTTATACACTGCATCATTACTTTTATTTTCATATTCTGCGGCAAAAACACTGTCATTTTTAGAGTTTGTAAACAATGCAGTTCTAGAAAAGTCACCAAGACTAACAGGAGCAGTCATCCCTGAAGCCATATGATTGAAATAGGTATTGGATTTGATTTTTTTATTTGGTTTTAAATCCTGAGAAAGTATAATCACAGGAAAAAAAAACAAAATAAAAAACAAGTAAACCTTCATACGAACCAAATAAAAAAATGCAGCCCAAAAGGACTGCATATGTTTTATACTTTAAGATCAGCCTCCAATCCTATCAGGTCTTTATTTTTATCCAGAATCGGCTGGACTTCATTACTAATGAACTCCTCTGTCTGGATCGGTGCGAAACCTATAAAGTTTTTAGGATCTAAAACTTCTTTTAATTTTGTTTTATCTAGTTTTAAAGAATCATCATTTAAGATTCTCTCGATAAGATCATTTTCTTTTCCTTCTTCTTTCACTTTTTTAGAAGCTTCCATAGAATGAACTCTGATCACTTCGTGAATTTCCTGACGGTCACCACCGGCTTTCACTTCTTCCATGATAATATATTCCGTTGCCATGAAAGGAAGCTCTTCCATGATATGCTTGTTGATTCTGTTTGGATATACAACAATTCCGTTCATGATGTTGTTCCAGATTAACAGGATGGCATCAACAGCAAGGAATGCCTGAGGAATCGTCAGTCTTTTGTTCGCAGAATCATCCAAAGTTCTTTCAAACCACTGTGTAGAAGCTACCATCGCAGAGCTTGTCGTCAGAGACATTACATATTTTGCCAAAGCTCCGATTCTTTCACTTCTCATTGGATTACGTTTGTAAGCCATTGCTGATGACCCGATCTGGTTTTTCTCAAACGGCTCTTCAATTTCTTTTAGGTTTTGAAGAAGACGTAAATCGTTGGTGAATTTATGAGCAGACTGGGCAATATTTCCTAATAAGGCAACTACTTTAGCATCAATTTTTCTGTCATAAGTCTGACCTGAAACACCGAATACTTTTTCAAACCCAAATCTTTTTGAAAGCTCCTTATCTAAGTGTTTCACTTTAGAATAGTCGCCATTGAAAAGCTCTAAGAAACTTGCGGCAGTACCTGTAGTTCCTTTTACACCTCTGAAACGAAGTGTTTCCAGAAAGAAATCCAGTTCTTCAATATCAAGGACCAGGCTTTGTAGCCAAAGTGTAGCTCTTTTCCCTACTGTAGTCAGCTGAGCAGGTTGGAAATGGGTAAATCCTAAGGTAGGAAGATCTTTATACTGAATTGAGAAATCTGCTAAGTTTTTCATGACGTTAACCAGCTTTTTCTTTAAAATCAAAAGCCCGTCACGGATCTGAATAAGGTCTGTGTTATCTCCTACAAAAGCCGAAGTAGCACCTAAATGAATAATTCCTTTTGCGGAAGGCGCCACATCACCATAAGTGTGAACGTGAGCCATTACATCATGACGGAATTTTTTTTCGTACTCAGCTGCTTTATCATAATCGATATTTTCAGCATTAGCTTTAAGCTCAGCAATTTGCCCGTCTGTAATATCTAGACCTAAGTCTTTTTCAATTTCAGCCAAAGCTATCCAAAGCTTTCTCCAGGTACGGAATTTGTTATTATGTGAGAAATTAAACAACATTTCTTCACTGGAATAGCGCTCTTCCAATGGATTTTTGTAGGAATTCATTCTTTCTTTTACTTTTTAGATGTACAAAAATACGGATTTTCAGTGAGAGATGAAAATTGTGAATGTTGTTTTAAATGTTAGTCAAAATTGATGATTTTATTCTGCATTTTTAAGCAAATCAAAGACTATTTCTGAAGATCATTTTTCAAGCAGAATATCTAGATTTGAATCACTTATAATAGAAAAAGCCGTTCTTTCGAACGACTTTGTTGTTTGTTTGAGCAAGGATCGAATGCTACAGGGCGAGTCCACATTCCGTCCCTACCGGGATACATTTTCTCACGAATGAACACCAGAAATAACCTGGCAAACACATAGGAATACCTCCCTGAACTGTTTTCAATTCCTGCTTTGTAAGTTTTTTTAGATTTTTCATATACTATTTTTTAGATTTTCCTACTCTACAAGCTTTTCGGATTCCGCTATGATTTGGTCATAGCAATATACATTTTTTAATCGAAAATAAAATTTCAATATTCATTAATTATTTTTACTGATTTTTTCAAAGAATCCTTTAATTAGAAATATTTGAAAATTAACATGCATGCATAAAAAAAGCCGCTCTTACGAACGGCCTTGTGTATTAAGATTGGATCTACTGATAAATCACAACATTGTCTTTTTTAAGTTGATATCCTTTTTTCTTAAAAGGAACTAAAACATAAGCTTCTTTAATATGGCTTCCACTTTTCCACATTTTGTTTTTCCCTCCTCTCTCAAGGATAATGCTTTTTGCATTTTCATACGGAATAAAAACTTCAGCTTTTTTCATATCCTTACTAAAAATAACAGCTGTCATTGAAGTGTAACTTTTATCTGAATTCACTTCTTTTAATTTAATTTTCTGTTCGAAAACCCTCACACAATCATTTTTGATTTGTGAATACGTATACCCTGCGGAGCCTCTACAGCCATGAACATCTTTATCACCTCCTAAAACAGGAGATTTTTGTTGAGTAAAGGCTAAAAAGCCAAGGAACATTGTGCACAATAAAATAGTTTTTTTCATATTAGAATATTAATGGTTAAGTTTTTATACAAATAACAATAGTAACAAGGTATCAGTTAATCTAAGATACAAAAAAAACGCTCAATTTGAAAACCTTAAAATATATTATTTAACCTGAATTCGGGATAAGGATTAAATTAAACGCAAGATAGACAAAGCTTTAAAAAACATTCATTTGATTTTTTAAATTACACTCCTTATGCAATAAAAAAAGAGACTGTCTTCACTGACAGCCTCAATTGTACTTTATAAATCTGGATTTACTGATAAATCACAACATCATCTTTTTTAAGCTGATATCCATTCTTTTTGAAAGGAACCAATACATAGCCATCTTTTTTCCAGATTTTACTTTTTCCAGCTCTTGTGAGGATCAGGCTTTCTCCATCTGTATCCGGAACGAAAACTTCGGCTTTTTTTAGATCTTTGCTGAAAATCACAGCAGCCATTGAAGTATAGCTTCCTTTAGGGGCAACTTCTGTTAATTTAATCTTCTGCTCAAAAACCCTTACACAATCTTTTTTAATCTGGGAATAGGTATATCCCGCAGACCCGATACATCCGTGGGCATCTCTGTCACCACCTTTGATCTGTGCGAATATAAAAGAGCCCAAAAACATTGCGCCAAGTAAAACCGTTTTTTTCATAATTATTATCTTAAAGTTATAACTGTGCTATTAAAAATCATGCCAAAAAAGGAAAAGCCACTCAAAGAATGGCTTTAGCTGTTATTATTTCGTCCAGTTGATTCTTGAATGTTTAACGTCATCAGAATTGGTTCCGATCATGATATCAAATTCTCCCGGTTCCCAGTCAAATTTCAATTCACCATTGTAGAATTTTAAGCTTTCCGGTGTAATATCAAAAGTTACTTTTTTAGATTCTCCTTTTTTCAGGAAAATTTTCTGGAATCCTTTTAGTTCTTTTACCGGTCTGGTAATGCTTCCTACCCTATCTCTGATATACAGCTGCACCACTTCAGCTCCGTCATAGTTTCCTGAATTGGTAACCGTTACAGAAGCCTGAATTGACTGATTTCCTTTTGGGTTAGGGTTTGAAACTGACATATCAGAATAGCTGAATTGAGAATAACTCAGACCATAACCGAACGGATATAGTGGTGTATTACATTCGTCCATATAGTTGGAACGGAACCTTTCGTATACACATTTATCAACTTTATCCTGACTTAAAGGACGTCCAGTATTTTTTGCATTATAATAAATCGGAACCTGTCCTAAGCTTCTTGGGAAGGTCATCGGGAGTTTTCCTGAAGGATTTACTTTTCCGAATAAAACATCTGAAATAGCATTTCCTGCTTCTGAGCCGGCAAACCAAGCGTTCAGGATAGCATCAGGTGTATCTTTTACATTGGTTAAAGCTAAAGGACGTCCTGTATAAAGTACCATCGCGATCGGCTTTCCGGTTTTTTTCAGTTCATTTAATAAATCAACCTGCGACTGAGGAATGGTAATTTCTGTTCTTGATGAAGACTCACCACTCATTTCCGCAGATTCTCCAATTGCCAGAACGATAACGTCTGCTTTGTTGGCTACATCAACAGCTTCTTTTAATAATTGTTCTTTGGAACGACTGTCTCGGTCTGTTTTTTTACCGTGAGCTGCATAAATATCTTCTAATTTAGCATCATAATCAATGTTGGCGCCTTTTGCGGAAAGGAATTTCACCTCTTTCCCGTAATTAGCCTGAAGACCCTGCATTAATGAAACTGAAGCCGCGTGTTTTGTAGCAACACTCCATGTTCCGGCCATATTCAGAGAGTTATTTACCAACGGACCGATTACGGCTACTGTACCGGATTTTTTTAGTGGCAATACATTATTCTCATTTTTTAATAAAACCATGGACTGGGCTGCTGCACTTCTTGCCACATTGCGGTTCTCCATATTATAAACCTCTTTTGAAGCCAGTTTTGCATCACCGTAACGGTAAGGATTATCGAATAATCCAAGATCGTATTTTGCTTCAAGAATTCGTCTTGCTGCCATGTCAATCTCGGCCTGTGTAACTTTCCCTTCGTCCAGAGATTTTTTAAGAGTTGTTAAAAATCCTTCTCCTACCATATCCATATCTACTCCGGCTTTCAGAGCTAAAGCTGATACCTGCTGAAGGTCTCCCATTCCGTGTTCCGTCATTTCATTGATCCCGGTATAATCGGTCACTACGAAGCCTTTGAAGTTCCACATTTTTCTGAGCACATCGGTTTGCAGCCATCTATTTCCGGTTGCCGGAACTCCGTCCACTTCATTAAAAGAGGCCATTACAGAAGCTACTCCTGCATCTACAGCGGCCTTATATGGAGGGAAATATTCGTTAAACATTCTCACATGGCTCATATCTACCGTATTATAATCACGGCCGGCTTCTCCTGCTCCGTATAATGCGAAGTGCTTTACACAGGCTAAAATAGTATTATCAACGGAAAGATCTTTACCCTGATAGCCATAGACCATATTTTTAGAAACTTCGCTTCCTAAATAAGGATCTTCTCCGGAACCTTCGGAAACTCTTCCCCATCTTGGTTCACGGGAAATATCCACCATCGGCGAGAAGGTCCAGTTGATACCGTCTGAAGATGCTTCTTTCGCAGCAATTCTTGCAGACTGCTGTACCAGATTCATATCCCAGGAAGCAGCGAGGCCCAATGGAATTGGAAAAGTGGTTTCGTAACCATGGATGACATCCATTCCGAAGATCAAAGGAATTTTCAGACGGCTTTTTTCTATGGCGACTTTCTGAACTGCTTTGATTTTATCTGCTCCTTTTATATTGAACAATCCTCCTACCAGTCCCTGCTCTACTTTTTTTCCGATATCTGAACTTTGGGCCTGTCCTGTGGTAAAATCTCCGGACGTCGGCAGGTTGAGCTGGCCAATCTTTTCATCTAAAGTCATTTTAGATAAAAGATTGTCTACGAAAGCTTTTCTTTTCGCCTGATACTGGGCTGTCTGGTAAGACTGCACCGGCCTGGTTACCATTTCCTGTGCGGAAAATACAGGTGAAAGGGCTAAAGCTGCGAGTACAATTAACTTTTTCATAAATCTATCTTCTTAAATTATAGTTCTAATTTTATTTTATTGTTTAACCGTGGTTTTTTTTTGGATAACGAAGGTGCTGTTTTTTAAGCTGTATGTTTTTAAGACGGAAAAATTTTATCTGCGATAGAATTGATCATGTTATCATTTTCCGCCTTCTTTAAACATTCTCGATTTTTGGTTCTGCACTATTCACCAAAAAATTTATTCTCCTTTTTTCTTAGAAAGCATCCATTCATATAGTTTCGGGTCTGAATAGGTGGAATCCCAGGAATTATGGTTATCATCGGGAAAAATAGTTAATGTAGCCGTTGGGTTTACTTTTTTTAAAGCCTGATACATTTCTATCGAATTCATTGGAGAAACGACATCATCATTCCCCCCGTGAAAAATTTTTACAGGCAACTGTTTAAACCGATCAATATTGGCTCCCATTACTCTGTCTGCCGGAGCACATACAGGAACTACCGCTGCAAACATTTCCGGATGTTCCATAGCTAATTTCCAAGTTCCCCAGCCTCCCATCGAAAGTCCTGTAAGGTAAATTCTTGAGGCATCAATTTTATATTTTTTCTGAATTTCTTTGATCAGGTTATAAACCGTTATGGTATCCCACCATGAATCTGCAGGACATTGTGGTGCTAAAATAGCTACCGGTTCTTTGATCAGGTTTTTATATGTGAACGGACTGTGGACCTTAACCGCTTCAAGATTATTCCCTCTTTCTCCTGAACCGTGAAGGAATACGATCAGCGGAACGTTTTCTTTTACTTTTTGAGGATAATCAAGAATGTAGGATATTTTCTCTGTTCTCTTAATTTCTTTATTTAATTCTGCTTTTATTTCCTGGGCGTTCACCTGTAATGAAAATGGAAGGAGTAAAAAGGGCAGATGTTTTAGTTTTAATTTCATATTGTTATTCGATTTTGACTTAAGCCTTTTGTTATGACACTTTTTATTTATATGGGTTATATCTCATTTCTATTGAATAAAAATAGCATTTAAAAATCAGATTATTTGATTCCGTATTTCTCAGACTGGAAACTTAATTTTTTAAGGCCCTGCTGAATCTCAGGGGCATTCATAAATAATTTCCAGAGGAATCCGGTTCTGTAGTTTTCAATCATAGGCGCTATTGTTCCCTGATCTATTGCTAAATATCTTGGTGTAAACCAGTTGTTATAATTCACTGAAGTTGCATCATAAGGTCCTGCTGATCCAATAAATTCAGGCTTTTCTGTGTAAAGGAATCTAAGGAAATCCATAGATTCTTTTGGAGTGTAGGGAAAGCTGCTCAATGCTGCGGTAGGTGTTATCACGCCATTGTCATTGGTAGGCATATGAGCTGTGTATCCTGTACTTCCGTCTTTATTTCTTGTGTATCCGGCTGTCAGTCCCCAGTAGTTTGGCCCATAGCCTTTCCACTGCTTCGGGTTTTCAACGCAGTATTTATAGTCGATAAGAACTTGATTTTTGTTTAAGTCGAAATAATTTTTTACCAGTTTATCAGAAAGTCCGGTAGGATCCAGACCGATATAGGAATATTGTGACCAGAAAAGCGGCCCGCCGTATTCTTCGGCATAATTGTGTTTTACATACAGAGGAAGTCCGTATTTTGTTTTATCTGTAAGGTAGCTCCCGTTTCTCGTCCAGCCTTTGTAATACGTTTCGGCATCGATAGGATGTGTCGGTGATGAAGCAGCTAAAATGTACGTAATCAAGCATTCATTATACCCTTCCAGCGGAAAATTCATTTCCCATTGGTATTCCGGTGACCAGTGCCAGTAAAGGACTTTTTCACCTCCTTTTGTATACCAGTTCCATTGTATTCCTTTCCAAAGCTCATCACATTTTGAGGCAAGGGCTTTTTCTTCTGCATTTCCGTTTTTAAAGTATTCACGTACCATTAAAATTCCTGAGGTAAGAAATGCGGTTTCAACAAGGTCTCCACCATTATCTTTCTTTCCAAAAGGAACAGTTTTTCCTGTTTCTCCATTGATCCAGTGGGGCCATGCACCTTTATGACGGTCTGCTTTCGCCAGAAAATCCATCATATGGGTAAGTCTTTTAACAGCTTCCTGCCTTGGAATAAATCCTCTTTCCACTCCTACCAGAAGAGTTGCCAACCCAAATCCTGAACCACCAGTTGTTACCACATGCTTATCATTATCCGGATAGATATTGTCTTCATGATAGCGTTCTCTTCCCAGCATGGATTTTGGTTCAGCGTAATCCCAAAAATATTTCAGGGCATCTTTCTGAACTCTGTCCATGAGCTGTTCGTCTGTGATGTCACTTTTTACAACTTCATTTTGAGTAATTTCCTGTTTCGGAGATTTGGAGTTTTTGCAAGAGTATGCGAAGAATAAAGAGGTTACGGCAATTGATAATACGGTCCTTTTCATGAAATCTTTTTTAACTGGTTTTACTAAAAGAAGAGGAGAACTTTCATTCTCCTCTAAAGTTTTATTATTTATTTTAATAACCAGGGTTTTGAGTTAAGACCCCATTACTCTGACCTATTTCTATAAAAGGAATTGGGAAAAGTTCATTCTTTCCGGCTTTGAATCCATAAGGAGCCAGCACTGTAGCAGCCTGTCCTGTTCTTACTAGATCTACAAAACGGTCGCCTTCCATAGCAAGTTCAACTCTTCTTTCATGCCAGATAGCAGTTCTTAAAGCAGATTGAGAAGATGCTGTGGTATTTGGCAACTGGGCTCTTGTTCTTACTTTATTAAGGTTTGTAATTGCTGTTGCAGTATTTCCCAATTCATTTGCGGCTTCCGCATTGATTAATAAAATTTCTGCAAAGCGCAAAACTCTGATATTTTGAACTGACCCATCGTCACAAGCTGTATTTTGCTGACTTTTAGGAACATATGCTTTTTGATTATATGTATTAACAGAGGTTGGATTGGCATTAATAAGGTCACCTTCCGGTGTAATTTCTCCGTTTCTCAAAATTGTTAATTCTTTACGAATATCACCAGGCTCAAAAGCATTCTCAAGTGCTTGGGAAGGGGTAAAAAAGCCCCAGCCAAACTGATCTTTTGCCCCCTGTACCTGTGAATACTGGCTTCCTTTGTACTGCCCTGTACAAGCACAGTCAATTTCGAAAACTGATTCAGTACCAAACTCTCCTGCCACTCTAAATAAATGGTTGAAATCAGGGTCTAATGAATACCCCATTGCAATCACTTGATTAGAAGCATCATAAGCTTTCTGCCAGTCTTTTTTATATAAAAATACTTTTGACAACATACCTAATGCAGCACCCTTAGTTGCTCTACCTAGATCTGAAGCACCATATGACTGGGGTAAAACCTGCGAAGCCGCCGTTAAATCAGAAATTATAAAATTATAAACTTCATCTGATGTATTTCTAGGAATATTATAGTTCTCCTGAAGACCATCAAAAATTGGAACACCTCCGTATATTCTTACTAAGTTAAAATAAAAATAAGCACGTAAAAATTTAGCTTCAGCTAAAAGTCTCTCTTTTAAAGCAGTATTCATTTCAATTGCCGGAACTTTTGAAAGTACCTGATTACAACGGGCTATTGCCTGCCACTGCCCACCCCAGTATCCTTTAACACCATCATCACTGGAAGTAAAAGTAAACTGGTCATATGCATTAATGAAAGAAGCATCGCCAGGGTTTGAGCCTTTTAATACATCATCAGCCGGCACTCCAAAAAGATATTGATATGGAAACGCTGAATTATCCCAGCTTCTTAAAAAATTATAAATTGCATTGGTAGCCTGAATAGCATCACTTTCTGTTTTAAAGAATTCTGAAGCATCAGTTCTTCCTTCAACAGGTATATCTAAATAATCACTCTTACAGCTTAAAGCCGCAGAAAGCATGAATATGGAAAATATTATTTTTTTCATGATAAAATTAAATTAAAAAGTTACATTTACTCCAACTGTATATATTGCGGATATTGGATAAATATTATTGTCTATACCCATCTGTACTCTATCTGTATTTAAAATTTCCGGTGAGAAACCATTATACTTGAAGCTTGTCCATGGGTTTTGCGCACTTGCATAAAAACGTAACTTCTGAATTGCAGTCCCTAAAACATCTTTTGGAAGGTTATATCCTATCTGAATATTTCTGATTCTGAAAAAACTTCCATTTTCTACATAAAAACTACTTGGAACAATAACTCCCTGGTCATTGGTGGTCATAGCATATGTATTTGAAGTGCCTTCTCCATGCCATCTGTTATTGTAGAAATCTAAGTCCCAACTCTCATTTCCAAATCTCTGTTCTCTGTTGTAGTTGTAAATTTTATTACCGGATACTCCCTGGAAATCCATTGCTACATCAAAATCATAGATATTGACGTTAAATCCAAATCCATATGTAAATTTTGGAATCGGGCTTCCTAAGAAAGTTTTATCATTGGCATCTATCACACCGTTTCCATCTCTGTCTTCAAACATAAAACCTCCCACAGTTTTTTTCACAGACGAATAAGTAGGAGCTGCGGCTACCTGCGCATCGTTTTGGAATACTCCGATTACATTATATCCATAGTATGAGCCTACAGCCTGCCCTTTTTCAAGTCTTATGATAGGATTTCCAAATAAGCTTACTCCAGGCTGATTGTATGAATCTGCATACACACTTGTAATTTTATTATCCAGAGTAGTGATGTTACCAAAAACACTGAATTTAATATGGTCATTTACTCTGGCATCATAACTTACAGATCCTTCAAACCCTCTATTATTAAAAGAATAGGCATTTGTTACAAAATTATTAGCATTACTAGCCCCAGATGTCGCTGGTTGGTTAATACCATACACTACATCTTTAGAATCTTTATCAAAATAAGTGGCCTCAATTTTTAATTTGTTATTAAGTAAAGCCATTTCAAGCCCTAAGTCCCGACCGGTAGTAGTTTCCCATGTAATAGTTGGGTCTACAATTTTAGTAACTGTTTGTGCAGGATTACCAACACCACCAAAATAAGCTCCGCCTGTAAGAATACTAGTAAGATTATCATAATCTCTCGAAACTTCCGGATTACCAAGTTTACCCCAGCTTGCTCTTAACTTCAATAAATTAAATACATTCTGATTACTCATAAATCCTTCTTTCGAGATCACCCAGCCTATACTTACTGCTGGAAATACTTTATACCTGTCATCAGAAGAGAACCCTGTTGCCCCATCTCTACGAACTGAAGCATTTAAAAGATATTTACCGGCGTAATCATAGTTAAGTCTTCCAAATGTCGATTCAATTCTTTTTTTATAAGGAGTAACAGCACGAGGATCGTCTGGTGCACTTATGGTCATTCCAACAATTTCATTTCCTGAGGAAATATCAAGACTACTATCGTTACCATCAAATACAATATCCCTGGCTTCCAGATAATTTTCACGATAATAATTTTGGGTACGTGAAAAACCTGCCAACAATTCAATATTATGCTGTCCTAGCTTTTTCTTCCAAGACAATGTATTATCCCACACATAATCCCTATTTCTAGAATCTCTTGTTACTAAAAGAGACCTGTTTGGTAAAGGAATATAAGTCGCAGTAGGAGTAAACTCATACTTACTGGTATTCGTATTATCAGAAGTATAACTTACTCTTAATGTAAAATCTTGAAGAAATTTATATTCAGCCCAAATATTATTCAGCATACGCTGCTGTTTAGTTTTTGAACGAAATAAATCGAGCATGGCTCTTGGGTTCGTTACACTTACCAAAGTAATATAATCATAATTATTGGTAGTAGGATCAATCGGATAGAAAACTGGTGGAGCATTGTACGCTGTCAGCAAAGGATTGTTTGCATTATTATTATGAATGTCAGCCCAGGTAAAGTTATCTCCGATAGTTAAATTATCATTAATCTTATAAGTTAGGTTAATTCTTGTATTTAATCTTCCAAAATCATTTCCTGAGTTTATACCACGTCCTGCTTCTAAAGTTCCCTCATCTTTTAAATAGCCTAAACTTAAGAAATAATTCAATTTGCCTAGATTACCTGAAGCAGAAATATCAGATGAGCTGATAATTCCTTGTGATAGCACTTCATCAAACCAGTTTGTATCTGCCGGAAATTGAGATCTTGATATAATTTTTGTAGGATCGAATGCCTGTCCACCTACACGTATATCATTCATATACTTTTCATTATATAACTCAACGTACTGGTCACCATTAACCATTTTCGGAACGTTGGTTACCTTTTTAACTCCAAGATATGAGTTGAAATTAAAGGTTGGCTTTTTACCCTTACCCGTTTTTGTTTTAATAATGACTGCTCCATTAGATGCCTTAGCCCCGAAGATAGCTAAACTGGATGGATCTTTCAGGATGCTCATTGATTCTATATCCTGTGGATTCAGGAATGAAATATCATCCGTAATCATTCCATCTACAATAAATACCGTTTTCCCGGTTATGGATCCAATACCTCGAATATCTATTCTTGGTGATGCCCCAGGCGCACCGGAGTTAAGAATCTGAACACCAGATACTTTACCCTGAATAGAACTAATGGGGTTTGAGTTAGGTCTGTCTGAAATGTCCTTAGCACTAATTGTAGCAATACTTCCGGTCACATTCTCTTTTTTCTGAGACCCATATCCTATCAAGACTACCTCATCGATCTTCTGCTCTTTCACAGTAGTGTCTTTCGGTGTAGTCTGCGCATTGACGTTCATACCGAAGTACAAAACCGCAATGAGGCATGAATACTTTAAATCACGTTGTTTCATATAGTTCAATTTTATTCGTACAATCTAATTTTAAAAACATGTCCTTCTTAGTGGAGTTATTTAAATTCTCAAAAAAAGACATTACTCAAAAATAGAAAAAAAATCGAACAATGTTAACATATTGTGAAAATTTAAAAAACTCCGATAAATCTTATACAGAAAGCTAAATAATTCATATTAAGATAACTAAATTACATTATAAATATCAATTTACAACAAAATACCTAATTGAAAACCATTTACTTTTAACAAGAAATTCCCCCAAATAGGTAATAAGAATTTAATATTTTGTTAATACGGTTATAGTGTTTACCTTTGGCGCAATATTTGAAAAATAAGATAAAAGATCAATGAAAAAATATATTATAGCAGCAGCGTTATTAATTGGAACCGGTACATTAATTTTCACCGGTGTTCAATCCTGCACGACAGTAGCTACTTCTGACATAGGCCTGTCCATCATTAAAAGAGTTTTACTGAACGGTATAGATAAAGGAATTGGGATTTACAGCAACAAGGAAGCTTTCCTTCAGAATAACATGGTAGATAAGGCCCTTCCACAGGAGCTTAGAGACATCAACTCTACTCTTGAAAAAATTGCTCCTTCTCTGGTAGCTAAGGAAAGAGATTTTATTGCGCAGGCAGCAGCATATACTGTTAACACATCAAAGCCTATTCTACAGGGTGCTGTCAACAGCTTAAATGCACAGGATGTCACAAGAATTATTCAAGGTACAACGGCAACACAGATCTTAAAGGAGAAGACTTCTCAGCAGCTGGTGGCTGCCATCGCCCCCAAAGTGGATGAAAAACTGAATGAATATGGAATTGCAAAAACAATCAATGCCGCTCTTTCAGGAAATAATCTCTTGGGAAGCCTTCTGGGTGGAAGCAGCAATAACGTAAATACCGGTGGCCTGAGCAGACTTGCCTCTGAACAGCTGGTGAACGGACTGTTCAATATCATCGAAGATTACGAGCATCAGAACTCTAAAGCACTGCTTGGACCTCTTGGAAAATAGAAAAATTTTCGCTATATTTATATATAACTTAACAATTGCAGATGGACATATTACAAGGAAACCAACACGCTAACCCTGAGGATTTTTATAATTCTCTGAAGGAAAAACTGGAAGGTCACCATGACTTTCCTGAAGATTATTTATTCAAATTTATCATTCCCACAGATCAGGCAAAACTTACTGAAATTTATAAAGTTTTTGACGGAATCAAGTTTACATTGGGAAACCGCGAAAGTAAAAACGGAAAATACACCGCATGTAATATCAATGCATTCGTTCTGGATGCAGATCAGGTGGTGAATATTTATAAAGATGTCGCTAAAATAGAAGGCGTCATTTTATTGTAAGAGAAAAGAAAAGTCAGCTAAAGCTGACTTTTCTTATTATTATTTTTCAATAAAGAATTTTACATTCTCAATAGGTCTCCCCAACATGGCAACAGATCCTTTGATCAGGATAGGCCTCTGTATCAGGGAAGGATTCTCAGACAGGATCTTGATCCATTCTTCTTCAGAATAATTTTTGTCGGCATAATTTTCCATATACAGCTTATCTGTTTTACGGATCATATGAAATACGCTCTGATTGAGCTTTTTCAGCACTGTTTTGATTTCCAAGACGCTCAACGGATCTTCCATGATGTTGATGATCTCAAAAGGCACACCGTTTTCATCAAGATACTCGAGTACAGCATTTGATTTGGAGCAGCTTCCGTTATGTAAAACCTTAACCATCATAATGTAATCTTTAAAACTAGACTCATTCCTTCAAATTTAGGAATAAATGAATTGAAAGTGTCTTAAATTCTGATAAAAATTTGTTAAAACAAGCCGTTCAGCTCTGCTTCAATTTTTTCAAGAATAAATCCAAAATCTTCGGGCTTTTCTACAAAATCCAGATCATCCACTTCGATTACCAGAAGTTTTCCTTCGGTATAACCGGAGATCCATTTTTCGTATTTCTGATTAAGCTTTGATAGGTATTCAATACTGATTGATGCTTCGTATTCCCTTCCTCTTTTATAAATCTTTTTTACAAGATTCGGAACGTCGGATTTAAGATAAATTAACAGGTCCGGAGCAGAGACGAAAGACTTCATCAGCCCAAAAACAGACACATAATTATTAAAATCTCTGTCTGAAAGAAGTTTCATATCATTCAGGTTTTCAGCAAAAATATGGGCATCTTCATATATGGTACGGTCCTGGATAATATTCTTACCGCTTTCTCTGATCTCCTTTACCTGACGGAATCTGCTTCCCAAAAAGTAGATCTGAAGTGCAAAACTCCACTTGCTCATATCCGCATAAAAATCTTCGAGGTAAGGGTTATGGTCTACATCTTCAAACTGTGCATCCCATCCGTAATGCTTGGCAAGCATCGTGGTCAAAGTTGTTTTACCGGCACCAATATTTCCTGTAACTGCAATATGCATTCTCCTTAGTATTTTTTATTTAATCCTGACTAAACACCTACAGCCTGAACCTCTAATGTTTCTTCCAACAGCTTTTGTAGAGTATTATCCGGAGCCTTTTCATCAGATTCCTTCTTTTCTACATCAGTTTTTTCCACTTCTGTTCCAACTGGCTGTTCAGATGGTGGTTCTGGGGCTGGCGGAGTAACCTGCTTGGTTTCGGGGTCTGTCTGCAGTTTAGTTTCTTTTATTTTTTCAAGGTTGTAAAGATAGAGTTTGTTCGCTTTGATTTCAAAATAAGAAAGGATGTTTTTATCCACAATTTGTGCGTCTTTATCTTCAAAAATTTTAATCATTCCTTTTTCCGGATCATACTTAAGGATCGAATTGTCTGCGACCACCAAAATAACATCATTCTCTCTTCTGAATCTTTTCCCGTTTTCAAGCGGAGCTTCAAAAAGTTTGTTAAATTTAAGTGAGTATATCCTGATATGTTTCCGGGTTAAAATATAAACTTTATTTTCAAACACCAGCAGATCCATCAGCTCATCAAAACTGACATCAAAAGGAAAAGAATTAATTGTTGTATCGTTTCTGAAATTATACTGGATCAGTCGTTTTGTACTGTCATCCAGAAGCCACAGCTGCTGAAGATCTTCGGCATAGGCCATTTTGATAAACCCGAATTTCTGTCTGAAATCTATTTTCTGGATTTCATTCATATTCTGATCCACAAATTTCATTTCCTGGGCATTTTCTGAGAATAATGCCAGGCTCAGCGGGTTTTGCACAGACTGTACTTTATATGGCACCGTAAGCATCATTTTGCCAAGCTGTTTTCCTAAAGAATCATATTTGGTAAAACTGAAATCTTTGTTTTTATAGATATAGAGATTGCCATAATCGTCCGCCAGCATATCTTTGGCCTCCTTCAGTTTCAATGTATCCAGAGGAAGGGGTTTCTGTGCATTTACTGTACAGAAAAAGAAGACAAATATGGTGTAAAGTAATCTCAAAATCTATTTTGGTAAAAATAACTTTCCTATGCGGAACGTCGGCAATTTACACACTTTTATTTAAATTAAAAAAATGATTTATTTAATAGCAATCATATCCATTTTAATCCAGTCCTTTAGTGAAAAAAAGCGCTCCTGAGGAACGCTGTTTTTATAGATAAATCTTAATTCGGATTACTTGATCTGAACTTCATAAATCTTCGGCCAGTTTTTGCCTGTTACAAGCATATTATCACCTTTGAAAGCGATACCGTTCAATACGTCATCACTTCCTTTGGTATTCTGTCTTGCAATGTCTGTAAAGTCAAACGTACCTACTACTTCTCCCGTTGCAGGATTAATCTTTAACACAACAGGTTTCTGCCATACATTTGCATAGATAAATCCATTGTGGTATTCCAGCTCGTTCAGCTGATCATAGATCTGTGAGCTTCCTGCCACTGCAACATATTTGATCAATTTTGAAGGGTCGTTAACATCAAGGAAGTATAAAAGCTTGCTTCCGTCTGATGCGATCAGATTTTTTCCGTCATAGGTAAGTCCCCAGCCTTCACCCAAAACATTCGGGTAAGCAAATTCTGAAAGGAGCTTTAAAGAACTTTTATCATAGATATAGCCTTTTTTGCTCTGCCACGTCAGCTGATATACTTTATCACCTACAATGGTGCTTCCTTCTGAGAAATCTTCCTGAGCCTGTTTTGTAGAAGCTAATGGAGTTGTAGTTCCCAATGTATATTTCAGGATTTGTGAAGAACCGTTCTGTCCATCACTTTCATAGATTGTATTTCCTTCGATCTGGAAGCCCTGTACAAAATTCTTTGGATCGTGCGGGTATTCAGCTATGATTTGATAAGGAATGTTTTTTTCAGGATTTTTTGCAAATACATTGATGGTTGCATCCTGATTAAGGGTTTTTCCGCCTTTTGTTTTAATGTTAAAAGTAACGGCATTGTCACCCAAAGTAAAGAATTTAGGATCAACAGTTAAACTTGAAGTTTCTTTGTCTCCAAAGCTGATACTGATGCTTTCTGCATTTTCCATCACCTCTTTCGGAAGCTCAAGTTTATCACCGAAATGATATCCTTTTTCTACCATTGAATTATTATACTCATTCAGCGTGTTCAGTATTTTTTCATCCTTATTACAAGACGCCAACATCAAAACCACTGCTAAACCTACTATTATATTCTTTTTCATTGAATTTCTAAATATTTCCCCAAAAATAGCAAATTTTATTCCGTATTGCCAATATTATCAACAGGCTGAACGAATTGTAATATATAATCACTGTTTCCATACACCGCAGGCTCCCTTCTATCCTATTTAAAAGTCTGATCTCACAGCAGATTTACTTTTGCTTAAATCTTTCAGGGGCGTAGCACTACAAATGTTGTTATTGTTTAAGAAGATTCAAAATTATCTTTATTAATTTTCATATTAACGGAAAGCCATAGCTCATTATCGATACTGACTTCACTCATAACATCCGGATCAAGTTCAAAACCTACTTTTTTATAGCATTCAATGGCTCCGGTATTCCAGTCGTACACATTAAGCTCGGCTTTTTCTCTATCAAAATGGCTGAAGCCATATTTCAGCAGTTCCTGTACGATTTTCCTTCCATAGCCTTTCCCTCTGTTATTTTCATCCCAGATCAGAATTCTTCCAAGCAAAAAAGTATTTTCTTTCAAAAAAATCTGGGCATGCCCAATTACATTTTGCTCTGTTCTGTCAAAAACCCTGAACATGAATCGGCTTTCGTTTTCCAGATCATTTTCCAGCTGTTCTTTTGTCAGGGGAAAATGATAGGCCGGACCGGCAAACTGAAGAAGTGCTCTTTTATCTTTTATTTTAGAAATCAGTTCAGGGGCATCTTCTGCTTTAAAAATCTGCAGTTCAACCATATCTTTATTTTTCCAGATATTCTTTCATATTCTTTCCTATAATTCCATTCCAGCCTTCGGTAAAACTTTTCCTTGAAAAGTTTTCGCCCAAACCATCGAAGCCCTCAACATGATCATGAGTCAGCGTTACCAAAGTTCCAATATCTTCTTTCTGAAGGTCCCATGCTACAGTAGTTACGGCATCTGACAGTTCAGGATATGACCAGGTATGTATTAATTTTTTATTAGGGATTATTTCCAGAATCCGGCACTGGTGGTGATATTTTTTTTCTTCACCGGACTCATAGAAATTAAACTCTTTTCCTGCTTCCAGGGTAAAATCCTGGATATCGAAATACCAGAATTTCATTTCTTTTTTATCAGTCAATGCTTTCCAGACTTTTTCTGCCGGAACATTTATTTTATACTGAACAGTGATTGGTGTATTCATACTATCAGATGTATTATAATTTAACTGTGGGAGAAACCAGTAATCTTTGCTTCATCAAAATCCAATTGCATTTCAATGGTTCTCATGACGTGATCATCAAATATTTTCTCTTTTTTCATCCTGTGCAGCTCGTTTCTCTGTGCCTGAATGATTTGGCGGAGCACCTCTTTATTTTCATTGATCGCATTGACATAATCTCCCGTAGACGCCATACATTGAGCTTTATCTGCCATCAGCATCATTTCAGTTTCCAGCTTGTGTTTCTGGTGGCGAACCAACGTATTTTTTTCTGCCAGGTCGGAAAAATCATTTTCCATTTTGTGCAGTGCTGTTTCTTTAAGCTTACGCATAAGGATCACTTCCTGTTTTTCCTCAGGCAACTCGCTTCCCGCATCATCTATTTTTAACCATTTTAAGAGAGGAGTCAAGAGAAGTCCCTGTCCTACCAGTGTGATCAATATAATAACGAAAGTTACGAATAAAATAATGTTACGATGCGGAAAAGCTTCTCCATTGGGTAAAAAAGCAGGAATTGACAGTGCAGCAGCCAGCGAAACCACTCCCCTCATGGCTGCAAAACTGATGATAAAGGGTTCCCTCCAGTCCGGTTTGGGAACTTTTAACCTTAATTCTTTTGAACAGAGCCTCGGAAAATACATGACAGCATAACTGTACAATATTCTGGTAAAAATAATAGCCCCACCAATTACAAGGCTGTAAAAGATTCCTTCTGAAATTGTGTAATCTTTCATAGCGGCAACGACCACCGGAAGCTCAAGACCGATAAGAATAAAAATAATGGTATTCATAAGGAATATAAGTACACTCCAGACATTTCCGGACTGTATTCTTGAGGTATGGCTTAAGTAGCAATGTGAATTATACGACATCAAAAGACCACCTGCAACCACTGCCAGTACTCCTGAAAAATGGAAATGCTCTGCTCCTACATACATGATGTACGGAACAATCAACGTAATCACTGTATCAATATTGGAATTGGAAGGAATGATCCTCAATAATGCTCCAAACAGGAGTCCTGCAGCTATTCCTACTGCAACTCCGCCTATGGCCATCAGAAAGAAATCCTGGATGGCATCTCTCCATATAAACTGCCCTGAAATGACTGCGGCTAAAGCAAATTTAAATACAATTAGACTGGAAGCATCATTGATGAGACTTTCTCCTTCCAGAATACTGGTGATCTTTTTGGGGATCTTCATATGCTTCAGCACTGAAGTGGCCGCTACCGCATCAGGCGGAGAATTCACCCCTCCAAGCAGAAAACCCATGGCAATAGTAAGTCCCGGAATAATGGAAGATGAAAGATAAGCCACAACTACTGACGTTAGAAATACAAGCCCGAAAGCCATAGAAAAGATCTGTTTTCTCCATTTGTGAAAATCCTGCCACGAGGTAAACCAGGCGGCCTCAAAAAGAATCGGGGGAAGAAAGATCAGGAATACAAGATCTGGCTCTATTTCAATATGTGGCATTCCGGGGATAAGGCTGATCAAAAGACCAGCAATAACCAGGAAAATGGGATAAGCTACTTTCAGCTTCTGCCCTATCATCACCAATATCATTACAGACAAAAGGACCGCAATGGATATGATAACATAATTGTGAATCATTTTGAATTGTTTTTTTAAGTTGTTTTTTAGCTTGGTTAAACTTAAGACGCCAACTTTCAGATAAACTGAACTTTATAGTTGGTTATCGAAGGTATTAAGGTTTTTAAATATTGGATTGTTTTTTAAGACTCAATAAAATCAAAGATTTTCAGCTATGCTTTTTACTTTTTATCCTTTTTCCTTTTTATTAAGTTGGAATTCTGCTTAAGAGATAGTATCAAACTAATTAACAGCTTATACTTAAACGAACTTTTGTTTTAAAGTACAATATTATTCTTTGGGATAATGGCCGGCGGAAGATCAGATTCATCCAGCATATCTCTCATATCAATCTCTATGGTGCGGCTGATCTGGGTGATGGGCACGTCGTTCGGGCTTCCCTCAAAAGGGTTTACGGAAGCTTCACCCACACTGTCCAGTGTATGGAAACACCAGGTTACCATCAGTGAAAACGGAATATTGAACCATATCGTCCAGCCTTCCAAAACAGTTCCTTCTCCTAGTTTATCGAGTTCTTTCAGTAATCCAAAAGGGACGAAAAGAATGAACAGAAGCAAAAGATATGTTGTAATAGATGAGAAGTTTCTCGGATAGGGAAAATTCTTGATCCTTTCTGCTTTTCCCTGGTCATCTGTAAATTTTACCAACTGCTGATTGATCTGTGTCCATTGAAAATCGTTGATATCTCCCCTGGCATAGGCTTCGGACAATTCTTTGCTCTGACCGGCCATCAGCTGTGTTGCCCTGTTTTTTTTGCTTAAAATGTATTGAAGCTCGGTTTCGGAAATATAGTTTTTCAGCTCATCATCCAACTTGCTGAGTCTTTCCGGGATATCATACTTTTTAGAATATTCATCGTACTGTGCAGTTCCCATATTCTCCCAGGCTCTTGGCTCTCTCAGCTGAAAACGGAGTGCCGTAAGCCATGCATAATGGCGGAGAAACATCTCTTTTACTTTTTGGGGATCTTTTACAAAAAGAGAATCTCTCAGAATATATCCGAAACTGCGGCTGTCATTAATGATGGCACCGTAAATCTGCCTGGCTTCCCAAAGTCTGCTATAGCTGGCATTGTTTTTAAAGCCCACAATAAAAGCTACCGCGGTCCCCAGAATGGCAATCGGCTGCCAGGGAACAGAAACAAATTTCCAGCCTAAAAAGTATAATAGCGTAGGTATCGCTGACAGTATCGTTAAAACATAGATACTTCGTCTTGTCCAGGTGGCAAACTCAAGCGCCCCAAATCTTTTCCCTGAATGCATATGTGTTTATTTATTTTTTGGTCTGTTGATTCTATTTTTCTAACTAACAGTTTTCTTCTTCATCAAGGCATCCGGCATAGACTGTAGTATTAATTTTTATTAAAAGGAATATTATTATAAAACCCGATCTGGATCTGCCCGCGGTTTCTGTTTTCCTGAATCTGGTTCATATAACCGGCTTCTATCCGCATATTTTTATTGATAACATATCCTAAAGCTCCATATACCCTGTTTCTGTCGAAAACCGGACTGTCAACATGTAAAAAGATCTCATTATATACTGAAGCATACAAGGATTTTGGGAGCATTTCTTTTTGGGTGATTGGTATATTGAGCCCGATCATATAACGGAATCTCATCCTGAAATCATCCTGAAGAAAACGTTCTTCCAGCCGGTATCTGTGCTGCAGGTTAAAACGACCGAACTTCTGCTTTGTAATAAACTGTTGGAAGATCCTGTGTTCAATATTCTCTTTTTTTTCTCCGTTTACATAGGGCTGGCTCAAAATAAAACCGTAACCCAACAAAATATTATTGTTGTTTTCCGTAAGGTCATATCCAATTCCGGTACGGATCAACAGCTGTTCAAGATCCCCTACTGCATCAAAATTCCGGTACTGGATTTCGTTGTGCCAATTCAGCTTCTTGCTGATCTTATTATTTCCAAAATACATATACCATGCTCCTATATCATTTTTCTGTGCAAATGTCGCTATTGATCCAAGGCTCAATACTGTAAATATCAACTTCGTAAAGATCTTTCTCATGTTATTCAATTACTATTATCTATCGTACAAAACAAAATTAATAATTTAAATCAATAATGACAAACAATAAATGCTTTAGGCTCTAAGTAATAGGCATTAAGCTGTAGGCATGCTGCTAATTACGCTAGCCGGGAACCTGCTCTATCAGAATCTCATTGTCTTCTGTATCAAAATAAGTGCATGTCATGGCATGAAGATCCATTTTCCAGCCTTTTACTCCGTTCTCTGCACAGTCGCTGCAGAATGTGGGATAATCTGTTCCACCTTGTTGGTGAAGTTTTAACCTTGTTTTAAACTGATCAAGATTCAGATGTTCTGAAACGGTAAGGTCATTATACTTCTTTCCAGCCTGTACTGTTTCGTTATCCGTGTCAAAATATTGTGTACTCCCGTCGGTAACATATACGGTGTACCTGGAAACACCAAGATTCTTTATGGCCTGGATATACTTTGGAAAATCTGCGCCGCTTTTTACTTTTTGGTGCTCTGCTTTAACCTGTTCAATTGTAAATTTCATCTTTGTTTTTTTATTTGTTTTAATCGTTCATATTTCGGTCTCATCTTCCGACACTTTATTCAAAATTAAGCTTTTTTGAAATAAATATATTATATAATAAAACCGGCAGATATCTCCGCCGGTTAGTTTTAACTATACTTTCGTATACAAAATATAAACCTTAAGGGTGCTGCTGCATTTTGGCAGGATCATCATAGTTAACCATCCAGTTGATCCCGAATTTATCGGTAAACATTCCGAAGTATGCTCCCCAGAAAGTATCTGCCATAGGCATTGTTACTTGTCCACCAGAAGAAAGTCCGCCGAATAACTTATCAGCCTCTTCTTTAGATTCTGCATTGATGGAAATAGAGAAATTATTTCCTGCTTTAAAGTTGGAAGACCATTCGCCGCCTGTATCACTTCCCATTAAAATTGTTTCTTTTGAAATTGGAAGAGAAATGTGCATAATTTTGTTTTTATCTTCTTCGGGAGTTTCTTTGCCTTCCATGGGAGGCATTTCCCCGAAAGTTCCGATGTAAGGATATTCTCCTCCGAAAACTGATTTATAGAAGTCAAATGCTTCTCTGCAGTTTCCATTAAATGTTAAATAAACGTTTACTGATGCCATTGATTGTGTTTTATGAGTTAAGTTTTAATGATTTTATGTTTAAGGTTTTTCAGATAATTCTTTTAACCTGAAAAGTCCTTTCTGATAATCTTTTCCAATAGCATCTTCCATATTCATAAACAATTTCATTATTGTGAAAGGATAGGGTATTTTTGAGGTAAATCCCCAGGTGGCTTTGCTACCACTGCCTTCCGTAACAATTTTCACGTAGGCATTGGCTTCACTTTCATACGGTGTTAAAAATTTAATCTCCGTATCTATTCTTTTGCCTGCTGCATCCACTTTCTTTACTTCCTGACATCCTTTTCCGGCAACATCTTTTTCACTGTCCCAGCATACTCTTTCGCCGGGTTGCCCGGTAGTTCCGGTCCAGTCTTTTTTCATTCCGGGATCCAGATCATTCCAGGGACTCCACTGGTCCATAGCTCTTAATGTATTGGTCTGCTGCCATACTTTTTCAACCGGTGCATTAATCGTGATTGATTTTTCATAGACACAGTCTCCTGAAACAAGAGCAGCCACTACCATCCATAAGATAAGGATAGAAGCAAGGACAAGGATAATTCTTTTTAATATTCTCATAGACTTTGATTATCTGTGTTGGTCAATTAAGATCATATTTCCGTCCGGATCTTTCAGGAAAATATGTTCTGGTCCTGAAGTGGTTTCATCTGCTGTTTTTTCAAGCTCCACTCCATTTTCCTTTAAATGTTTCTGAATGTCACGAACATCATCAAAAGATTCCAGGTTCCGGGCATTTTCATCCCATCCCGGATTGAAGGTAAGCATATTTCCATCGAACATGGCCTGAAAAAGACCGATCAGGGTGCTTCCGTTCTTCATGATGAGATAATTCTGCTCCATATTTCCACCCATAGCGGAAAAGCCTAGTTTTTCGTAAAAATCTTTAGATTTCTGCAAATCTTTTACACTTAAACTGATTGAGAATGCTCCTAATTTCATAGGTGTATTTTATTTTTTAAAGCTAATTTACTTCCTGCAAACACCAGTCCCCATACAAGAATTCCTAAGATCCAAAACCAGATTGGAGTAGGCAGAGAAACCATCATATAAATCGTAATGAGCAAAAAAACAATTCCACAGATCACTGCTGCGGTATGCTTTCCGTTATTGGAAATTTTTGAGGCTGTTAATCCTGAAACAAAAGCTGCCAGCGCATATCCAATGATCACAAAGAACAATGCCATAAAAGGAGCATGGGCAACATACTCTTTCATTGCCAACATATCTCCGCTTGCGGCTCCGGCAGGAGGCGGATATAGCTGATGGCCTATTTTTTCTATGATGGTAATACAGATAATGCCTGCAATGAGCCCAGCCGGCACAGCCAGTATTTTTCTTAACATGGTTATTGATTTTTTAAACGGGTTTTGAAGTCCAGTTTTCCGTCATAACTTTTCCAATCTCCAATAAATTCTATATACTGACCTTCTATTTTTTCAGTTTTTTTATTCCATTTGAAGGTATAAATAAATTTACCTTTAAAAATACCGGAATGTTTTCCTTTGGGTTCTTCTGCAAGCTCATAATCTCCAAATACGACCCCTTTTCTTTTAGCATCTTTATACTTTGTAATGATTATTTTACCTTCGTACTTCGCATAGTTGTCATTCACAAGAGAATAGCCGGAAATAAAATATTCCTGGTCGTTTTTTTTATTCTGTTCGGAAATATTGACCTTGAGTTTCAGCTCCTGTCCACGGTCTCCTATTGTTCCGATATAAGGTTTGCTGTTGTTAAGCCATACGGTTGAAATATCCGGCATCTGCCCCCATGCAAAATTGCAGGCAAGAATGAGGATCCATAAAAGTTTTTTCATAATGTGTAATATTTAAACGCCAAATTGGGAAAGATGATGATTCAGGTGCTTGGCAAACATATTGTTCCATTGCTGCGAAGTTAATTTACCAAAAGAAAATGATTCTTTTCCATCGAAAGCTTCTGCACCCAACTGCTGTGTTTTCTGGATGAAACCGATCAGTCTTTTCTTCTCTTCATCAAAATTTTTCCTTCCGGTAATTAAGAACTGGGGAGCTGTAGGAGAATCTCTTGAATAAGCCTTTTCGCCAACGACTTTAGGCTTTACAAAGGTCTTTAAGATAAATTTCGCAATAGATCCCGGCTTCTTATGCTTTTCAGGTTCATATACCATTTCATAGGATACACTGCAATGGGCAAGCATCTGATCAACCGTCATTTTTCCCCATAAGCCATGGGTATCCTCTACCAGCTTATTTATCCTGTCAATATAGTTCTGAGCATCTTTTGCATCAAATACATTTTCCATAATATGTCTAATTATCTGAAAGCAAATATATCAGTTTTTTCCTTTGATTTTACAGGATAATGAAAAAAACGGTGTCGTATTTATAATGTGAGTTACGGGATGCGGATTGTCGGGTGGTGAGGTTAGCTATTTTTAAGTTTGTTATATTTCAACAGTCAAAACCCGTTTCCTGTATCGCGAAACCATACCCCGAAACTCATAACTGCTCTACAACCTCCTCTACTTCTTCAGAACCTGTATCTTTAAAAACAAACCAAAGCTTAATCTTTAAGGCAATCCAGCCAAGAACAGCATAAACCAGAAGTAAAATGCTTAAATGCTTTAAATAGGGAAATGTAAGCTCTACGGAGCCTTTCTGGATAAGTAAAATTTTAAAAGCCTGCAGGAAAGGAGTCAGGGGAATAATGTTGGCAATCATCTGAACAAAAGCAGGCATTGCGCTCAACGGCCATGTGAATCCGCTGATGATGAATGCCGGTGAAGCAATAACCATCAGAATCTGGGTAGCTTTCAATGCATCCGGAATAAGAATACTGATTAATACGCCTAAAAATGAAGCGGAGCCAACAAATACTGCTGTCAGAAGAATAAAATTGAGTATTCCTTCAGGCATTGGAACCCGAAAAATCATATGCATAAAGTAATAGACACCGACAATAAGAATGGAGAAAGCCCAGATCGGAATGACTTTGATCAACATAATCGGGAAAGCCCATTTTTTCATCTTCAGGTATTCTTTTGCAAAGGAACCTCTTTCAAATTCAGCAGCAAAACTTACAGCCATTGCAAGGAGGATAACCTGCTGAAGAACTACAGCCAGCATCGCCGGCCACATGAAGATCAGATAATTTCCGGTGGTATTGAAGAGAGTGATATAATTGGCTTTGAATGGCTCATATTGTGTCGCTGCCTTTGTAGCGGGCATTCCGGCTTTCTGTAAAGCTTTGATTGATGCTCCGGCAGAAAATGTTCCAATGGTAAGCTGAAGTGCTTTGGAGGCAAAATTAGCGGTAAGGACGTTTCCCGTATTGATGTATACATTCAGTTCGGGGTATTTTTTCTGAAGCATTTCTGCTTCAAACCTGGATGGAATGATAACCACAGCTGCTGCTTCATGCCTGATCACCTCATCTTTTATGCTTAAAGGTTCCTGAGCATATTTAATGATGCTGATGCTTTTATTATCATCCAGCATATCTGTCAATTGACTGGATAAAGGGGTATTATCTCTGTCAATGACAAGAACCGGAGTATTTTCCACTTTTCCGCTTTTATAGACGAAACCCAGCAATGTGGCATAGAATACCGGAGCCAGAAAAAACACGGTTCTTAGGGTAGAATTGCCGATAAAAAGCTTGAATTCCCGTTTTAAAAGCCGAAAAAATTCTTTCATGGTTATTTCAGGATAACGTTAGCATTCACCAATATACTTTTGGCCTTATTCATATCTGCAGGCTTTACCTTGATTTCGTAAACCGCATCCTGCAGCTGATAGTCAGGATAAGCGGTTGTAATATCCGCATATCTTGTGAGCTGTTTGATGTATACAACGGTTCCGGTGAGGGTTTCTTTATTATAAACCACCTGCATATTCACCTCCTGTCCTTTCTTGTATCTGGCAATAGCACTTTCAGGAACTGTAAACCTGAAATAGGTGCTTTCGGGGATATATCCGTTGAATAAAGCAAAACCTGCCGTAGCCAGCTCGCCCGTATTCAGGCTGATGGTTTCTATTTCCATATCATTGGTGGCAATAATATATCTTTCAGAATAGGCTACATTGGCTTCCTGAAGGGCGCCTTTGGCCTGTGAGGCCTGCCCCGCCGCCATTTCCACTTTTTCTACTCGTGTTCCTCTCTTTACATCATCCAATTCAGCGACAACGGCATCATACTGGGCCTTAGCTCCCTGAAGTTTTGCATATACCTCATCGTATGCCTGAGGAGACATGAGGCTGTCACGGTACATATTATTAGCTCTTTTAAAAGATTTTTGGGCAAATTCATACTGCTCCCTCAAGCCTTTATATTTAGCCTGAAGCTGTCGCAGCTGATCTGCCGTAGCTCCGTTTTTCGCCATCTGCTCCTGAGCCGTTGCAGCACTCACCGCGCCCTGAGCCTGTGCAATTTTCGCAGAAACCTCCGGTACATCAAGCAATGCCAAGGTATCGCCTTTTTTCACGGTCTGTCCTTCCGTTACATATATTTTGAGGATTCTTCCGGTGACTTTAGGTGCAAAAGAGATCACGTCTTTTTTGGTCTTTCCTTCGGAATCATTCAGATTTTCTTTTTTTTCGCTGCAGCTCCCTACTAGAAAAAGAACAGCAAAGAGTATGAGTATATTTTTATGCATCATTTTAATGGTAAGGAATTAATACAATTTAGCGATATCAAGCTCCTGAGTCGATCTCATCAGCTCTATTCCGGCTCTTCTCTGGTTGAAAAGGGTATTTTGGTATTCAAGCTCTGCAACCTCCAGATCATTTTCAGCATCAATGAGCTGTGAAGATTTGCTCATTCCGTATCTGAATTCTTTTTCAGCCTGAAACAGAGCATTTTTGGCCAATTCTTTTTCTTTGGCTTTTAAAGCAATCTGGGCAGTGGCAATATCATAGTTGGTCTGATTGTTAGCCAAATTCAGGGTTAATTTTTTTAAGGCATCCTCTTTTTTATTCTGCAGGACTTCTTTTCCCACTTTTGCGGTTTCTTCTGCGTGTTTTCCTTCTTTTCCGTCAAAGATCTCCCATTTAAAGCCGACTCCAGCCGTCAATAATGGAAGTATATTGATATTGGTAGGTCTCCAGTCCAGTTTTGCGCCTTCATAACCCAAAGCCGGAACTGCAGGAATTACATTTTCTGAAGTTTTAATACGGCTTCCATATAATCCGATATAGTAAGCGGATGCCATTAGCTGAACTTTCGGGATCATCCAGGTTCTTTCGGCTTTTATTTTGTAATCTGCTGCTGTTATTCCATGCTCCAGTGCCCGGACCTCAGCTCTTTCTTCTATTCCTTTTTCTGACCGTAAAAGTTCTACGGGAGAAAGTACAGGATCAATCATTCTGAGACGCTCTTTATTGATGCCTGTCAGGATATACAGCTGGGTAAGAAGAAGCTCTTTTTTGCCTTCATATTCCACCATTTTAGCATTCAAAGTGGCCTGTGCCAGTTCTATTTTTTTATGGTCATATGGCGTAATCAGACCATAACCGAGAGCTTTATCTGCTGTTTTACGGTTGATATCCAGCCTTTTTTTGCTTTCATCGAGTACTTTTTTAGACTGATGAATCAATGCCAGCTGATCGTATGCCTTGGAAATATTGGCTACCACATCATCTTTTGTTTTTTCCAGGAGAATATCTTCGGAAATTTTCTTTTCTTCATTGGCTTTTTTCAGGTATTTTACTTTTCCGCCAGAGTAGAGAAGCATTTTAGCATCTGCTTTAGCAATTCCTGAAAAACCTGAAACATTAAGGTTATTATTGAAACTTCCTTCGGGAATATTGATAAAAGGTGCCAGATTGATTTCGGGCGATGTTAATCTTGCGGTTGCATTCAGGTATCCGACCTGTCCGCTTACTTCTAAAGTAGGAAGAAAGATGTCTTTCAGTTTGTGCCCGTCAAGTTCTGTGAGTTTGTTCTGAGTCATCTGCATTTTAAGCTCGGAATCCCGGACCATAGCACTGTCTAAAAGTTCTTTGAAGTCTGGTGCAGACTGTGCCCAGCTAAAAGCAGGAAAAGCAAAAAAACTAAACGTAAAAATCAAAAATTTGTTTTTCATGGTTTATGTTTATAACAAATATAATGCAAAAATTTGTTAAAACCACGAAGATTATTCGTCAGTATGGTGAATTTAAAGTAAGTTTAAAAAGTGTTTAATGCCAGCCTTCTATTTATGATGATTATAGCCGATCCGTTTAAGTTTAATTTGAGGAATGCTTTAATTAAAAAAGTTGAAATTTCTTTTATTCGTCAGGATTTTATTATGCTGTTTTGCTTCAAAAAATTTTATAATCTATATCAAAAACGGAATATTTGTGTGACTGGTATTTTCTTTATTTCGTGCAGATTTCGCAGATAACACAAATGATTGCGTATATATTCTTAAAAATTTGATGTTTTAATTGGTTGAGTCTCTCACAGATTCTGCAGATTTTTTATTGTAACAAATAAAAATTTGGGGGAAATATTTGGGAGAAATAAAATTAAACCTGCTCAATCATTCTGATCTGCGAGAGAAAACATAATGTTTACGCAAAATATCTGTTTAATACAAACAAAAACTCCCCACAAAATGTGAGGAGTTTGTTATGTAAAGATCATTCAAATTATCTCTGAACTGCTGACTTCATTTTAGCATCAGGACGTAAAATTCTGTAACGAACTTCAAGATCTTTCGGTACATAGAATACCAAAGGCAGCTTGCTATTGTATCTTACAATCTCAGGCTTAAGTGTTACAAATTTCTTGGTCTTCTTCTGATCCTGGCAGGCCATTAATGTACCTCCTGCTTCACCATTCGACTCTACTTCGTAATAGTTGTAGCCCCAACCCTGCAGGTCCTGTGTTTTCACTTCTCCCATCAGGAAATATTTATTACAGTCCAGCATCTTTTCAGCACCTACAAAAAACTCTACTTTTAAATCGTTTTCGTTTTTTGCGACAGGCAGCTGAATATATACCTGCTTAAATCCTTCTTTAGCTTTCGGGAACATCTCAATCTCCAGCTTCTCAAACTTTTCTGCCTTCTTTTGTGCGAAAGCATTTACACCTGCAAACATAATCAGTCCCGTCATTAAAGTTTTTGAAAATTTCATCTTATTTTATTTTAAAAATTTTTACTACTTCCCTATAGCCAAAAATCATTCCAAAATCTGAACTTGGGTTCCTTTTGTATGGGCATTCATCTGCGGTGCATAGTAATTCTGCATGGTTGTGATCCCATTGGAGAATTTACCAGCGGCATTGGAAACAAGGTCATATTCAAAAACATATTTTCCTTTCGGCATGTACTGAATATAGAAATTGGTGGAAGCATCTTTGGTAGACTGGTAATAGCCTAAGCTGTTTTTCCACTGGTATCCGGACAGCGCATCGGTTGGTTCAAATCCTGCTGCACGCATATCTTTAATATGAATAAATTCCATGGCTCTGTCTGTATTCAGGATCATTCTTACAGTTACTTTATCCCCTACTTTTAAAGGAGTGTCCGCTGAAATTTTCTGAAGTTCTTCTCCATTCACTGTTTTCACTTTTTTGTAAAGTTCCTTGGTGATAGAGATATAGTTTTCAGAAGATTTGATTTTATCTAAATCCTCATAATATTGCCAGAACAATCCTCCCTGTACAATTCCCGGACCTGGTTTGGTAACGGTAACAGTTCCTAAATTCTTATTTACTGCATCGGTTTTCACTGTTGATTTCACATAACCTGTTGCCTGGATTTGTGGAGCTAATTCTTTTCCACCCCATACAATTGTTGCTTTGTCGCTTTCGGCACTTGTCCATGATTTTCCTGAATTTAAGATCGTAAAGATTACTTCTGAGGTTCCTCTTGAGCTTCCCCATGAGTTGACTTCTTTCTGTGTGATCAGCCAGATCTTCATATCTTCGATCATTTTCTGATCATTAGGCTTTAATGTATTGAACGCTTCTAAAGCTCCTGCATGATTTACTACTTTGGATCCGAACCATCCCCAGTCGTTTAAGTTCTGTTTCCAGTAAACGCCCTGAGTTTTTGTATCGGTAGACGTTTCTTTCAGGTAGTTCATTAATTTATCTGAAACGTCTTTTAAGCCATAATCATTCATCAGTAAAGCCGCACGGTGAAGCCCGAAGAAAGTGAAATCTGTAATTTTCGCTGTCTTTGCTTTCTGTTTTAACAATGTTTTCAATGAGGCACCTTTTCCTTTTAAAGGATATTGCTTTTCCCAATAGTTTCGGGTATCAAGATAATCAATGGCCCAGTTGTTCCAGATATTATCCTTCACATTCCAATATTTATCGATTTCATTGTCTACATACTGGACTAATTGGGTTACCAATTCTTTCTGATCTGAACTTTGATAGTCTTTCGCACTATCTTTTAACCATGTATTGATTTTCCCTAAATTTTTAAGGATATACAGCGATGTTCCGTAAGAACTTGGATATCCTGGGTACCAAGAGAATCCTCCGTCAGGGTTCTGTAGCTTTTTAAGATCACTCCAGTCCTGACTGATTGAATTTCTCATGGTATTGGCATCAAACAACAGAGCCAGTTTCTGCATCTGCTCGCCTTCATTTTTACTTTCCAGCACCCAAGGGGTTTCTTCCAGTAAAAGCTGTTTCAGTTCCTGATTTTTTTCAAGATTTGAATTCAGCAGCCCTTTGTTCTGATATTCTTCGAAAACAGTTTTCATTTTCGGATTGGCTTTGAATATCTCAGAAGCCAGTACATCTGCGAACCATTTGTTGAAGATCACATCAGCTGAGCTGTTCTGATCATTTTTCAGGCTTGGTAATGCAAACATGATTTCCCAGATCGGATTTGTGGTCAGTTCCAGGGTATTGGAAACATTCGTGATGGTCGCAGAGTTTGTATTGGTAAGGTTATCCAGAACAAAAGTCTTGGTTTCACCTTCTTTCACAAACAAGGGTACAGCATCCGTTACGAGCATTCTGTTCGGAAGTACGGCAACTGCCTGCTGCTCTCCGTCTGAATAAGCTCCTGCTTTTGCCACTACTTTTAAAATGATAGAAGATACATTATTGGGAACTTTAAGCTTCCATGTTAATGCACTGTTTCCTTTTTCATTTAAATTAAAATTCTGCGTTCCTGCACTGATCCCGAATTGAGAAGTGATGTTTTCATTCGTAAAGGCATCCAGAATCTGAAGTTCTGCTGAACCGCTTAATTTTTTATCGGTAAGGTTAGAAAGTTTTGACTGAAGATTCAGCTCATCGCCTTCTCTTAGGAATCTCGGATAATTTGGTGTTACGGAGAATTCTTTCTGTGTCACCACCTGCTTTTCCAGTACTGCTGCCCTGGCATCTTTGGTGTGAGCCAGGAACATCAGTTTCCATTTGGTTAATGCTTCCGGAGAAGTGAATTCAAAGCTTACATTTCCTTCTGTGTCTGTTTTCAGATCAGGATAAAAGAATGCGGTTTCGTTCAGGTTTTGACGCACGGGAACTTTTTCCAGGTTTTCTTTTGAACCTTCTTTATCTAAGGCTTGATCAGCCTCAGTATCCTGCACTCCTGCAGCATTCACTTTCATCGCACTTGCTTTCGCTAATACAACTTCACGGGCACTGCCATCTCTTGCGATAGGTGATGGAGGTGGTGCATATGCCGGAGCTTTCACCCCTTCCTGATTAGCTACGCCCGTTGTTGTTTCTATTTGAGTATACATTTGATATATATCACCATCGAACCAGTTAAAATTCGGTATCTCTACGTATCTTCCATTGTAATATTTCAGCCTTTTCTGATAATACTGCTGAAGCAGATACTGTCTGATATCATAAGAAGTTACAAGAGAAAATGGAGTATATAAATTCTTCCAGCTAAATGTATTCATGGCAAACTGATCCAATGACATATCGTACATATTGGCCAGTACTTCTGCATTAACTTTTTCTTTCTCGTTTCCTGAAACCTTCACCGTCCATTTTTCTTTTGAATTCGGTTCCAGCTTATCTCTGAAGGTTACTGTTTCTATTTTTACAGGCTGTTCCGTGTCTTTTATTTTTAAAGTCACAGATTGGGTCTGCACATCGTTGAATGCTGCAATCTGGAACTGGATATTTAATGCTGACACGTTTTTATCTTTCGGAATATCTGTAGTGTATTCTAAAACTCCTTTTTTCAGCTGATGCACTTCTGAAACTGTTTTTCCGGAACCGTCCTGAACAAATACGTTGACAAGCGCATCCGGAACTGCGGAATACACATATACTTTAGCCTTCTCTCCTCTTGAAAATTCATTCTTAGGCTCAATAACGGTCAGGAATGTTTTCTGTGAAGATTTTAAAGAGCCTTTGTCCCAGATACTGAAGTTCTGAGAAGATTTTATGGTGTCTTTTCCTTCGATATTGTACAGTTCAAGCTGATAATCGCCAGCTTCCAGCTTTCCTAAATCCAATTCCGTGGTCGGTTGCTGCTGTTTTTCAGAAATCACCTTTTCCGCTTTAAGGTTTTTGGTCTCTTCGGTTTTGTCAAACAGGTCATGTGGGAATTTACTGATGAATTCTTCTCTGGAATATTTTGGAAGGTCCTGAACTTCTGCTGCAAAATTGTCTCTAAAGATTCTGTTCGGTACTGCTAGTTTTGAGAGTTTAACGTTATATGATTTTTTAAGATCCTGTTCGTTGTAATTAAGGGTCTCTACTTTCAGTTTTACATTTTCATCACTGAACGTATTCTTGATACCGTCAGCTTTAATGTAATGAGAAACTGAAGCCACTTTCAACTGGGTGTTGGCCGACTGCGTTTCTCCGTTGATATCCGTTGCTGAAGCATTGATCTCATAGTTATCGATCTGAATTCCTTCCAGCTTTTCATCTTTTTTAAGATCAAGACGGATTGTAAATTCTCCCTTTTCATTTGTTTTAGCTTCGCCAAGGATAGAATTTTCATTATCGTCACCACGCGGATACCACCAGAAATATCTCCATCTGATGTTATGCTTTTTGATTTCATAATTAACGGTCGTATTGCTTAAAGCGACTCCGGAAAACATCATTGCTTTTCCTTTCAACTCGATGGTCTGTCCGTATTTGTATTCTTCTTTTACAGGATCAAAAGTCACTTCAAACTTCGGTCTCTTATATTCTTCAACCCTGATGTCTTTATAACCCTGAGATCCTTCATCTGTTCTCAGGTAAAAAACACCGTTCAGCTGACCTTTCGGAAGAATAAAGCTTCCATGGTAAGATCCGAAATCATTCGTTGAAAAACTCTGGGAAGAAACTTCCTGACTGTTGGCATCCAGCAGTGTAATCTTCTGTTTTAAGCCTGAAATTACAGCTTCTATTTCTTTATCTATCTTAGTATTGATGACTTTGAAATAAACAGTCTGTCCCGGTCTGTAGATCGCTCTGTCTGTAAAGATCTGCGCCAGGGTGCGGGTCTGCTTATTTGGATTGTAGTCTTCTGCATTTCCGTTATTTCCATACACCTGCATAATCTGGAAATCATTGGTCTTTGGCTGGCGGATAAGGAACGTTCTGTAATATTCTTTGCTGTCTGTGGAAGGGAATTTAAAAACACCGTTCGCATCAGTTTTTCCGTCAATTTTATTTAAAGTTTTATTAGCAACAAATTCATAGAAAGTAAGACTTTCATTCGCTGCCGGCTTCCCGTTTTCACTATTGACCAGCTTCAGTATATTGGAAAGCTGGTTTCTGTCTGTTTTGGTTTGATAGATTACTCTGTTTCCTGAAACAAGGAAATAGAAATTCTGTCTGGAATTACCGTCTTTTACATCAGATCCTGCAACAGCGTATTCTACAACGTAGATTCCGGAAGGAAGAGGTTTTATTTCCAGAGAGGTTTTATGAACCTGATAATCTTTGGAATCGCCAAGCTGGAAGGTTTCTTTTCTTACAAGATTCTTCTTAACTTTTCCAAAAGTATTGTTGTAAGAATTCTGTACGTACTGCATCAGTGTTGTAAAATCTTCTTTTACTTCATAAATGTTCAGCGAAAATTCCGCTACATTCTTATGGTCTGCTACAAAATGAATAGGCAGATTATTCTGGGTCTGCTGTTCGTATTTAATGGTAAGAAACGGATTAATGATCTGGTTTTCTTTATTTTTTATATTCTCAATGAATGGAGATTTCGGATACCGATTCCTGGCCTGAGCTGCGATAGCCAAAGCTTCTTTCTCTTTCTTTTTGGCCAGAAGCTCATTCATGATATCTTCCATGATGATCACTTTGTAATCTCCTTCAGTATCAGATTTCAAAAGATTCTGAAGCTGTTCAAGCTTATCTTTACATTGATTATAATTACAGTTTTCCGTCAGCTTTTCTTTCATGAAATACAGCTTCGGATTTCCGCTGTTCTGGGCAATCAATTCATCAAAAACAGTATTGATCTGTGTTCTGTTCTCAGTAAGTTCATTTTTTGTAAAAAGACCATTTTCAGAAAGAAAACTGATCTTTTTCATTGAATACCATTCATATACGGTCGGGAAATAAGCAACATCCTTGATTTCTGTAAAAACATCCTTATATTTTGACAGGGAAATTTTCTTCATCTCCTGTTTCTGCGGGTCAAGTTCCTGATAGCTTTTCTTCAGATAGTTTTTAAAGTCAAGCTTAGTCCAGGTTTCGATCTGGGAAAGATCCTGAGAATTGATATTGGTCCTGCTTTCTATTTCCCAAGAATTCTGATTATAAGAAGCCATAAAGAAGCCATTCAGAAGCACATTATATACTAATTTTCCTTCCCCTTTAAGTTTAGAATCCGTTTCCTGAAGTTTCTTAAAGAATTGGGAAGCAGCATCATTCTTATCATCATCTACCGTTTGGTTGACAATACTGAATTCCGCTTTAAGAGAACGGATGAGCTGTATGGTATTATTTTCTTTCATGGCATGGTTTTGTATATCTAAAATGATGGGAAGATTAGATTTATAAGCACCTTTCGCACTATTTTCAATCACTTTTTTCCACTGGTCGTCGTAATATTTTTGCGCCAAAACAGAAGAAAAGCTCAGCATTAGAAGCAAAAGCATAAAAATCTTGGAAAATCTTTTCATATATGTTATTTTTGATAAATGAATTTCTTAAAAATACTGAAAAAAACTGTTATTGACAGCCAAATTTATGTCTCAGTTATGGGAACTTTATTTGCCGTATTTTTCATGAAAGAGCAAAACACATTCCGTTTCCCTACCATACTGCTTATTTTCATCACTTATTTCAGCGGTTATCTTTACACGAAATACCAATATACCAGGCACTTTTTGAAAATACTGGCTCTGAACGCAGCTGCGGGCATTATCTGTGCTTTTCTGATCATTCATAATCATAATGAAATAAGACTTCTGAAATGGTTTATTATTGTGGTTTTGGGATTACTTTACAACAGTTTTTTTCTGGATGTCTATATCCGGAAGATTCCATTGCTGAAAGTATTTTATGTAGGATTGGTCTGGGCATTGGTCAACTGCTGGCTTACGCTTTCGGAATTCAGTCTTCCTATTTTTCTGATCAGCTTCTTTTTTATAACGGCACTTGTTCTGCCTTTTGATATCCGGGATATGAAAAGTGATACGGTACAGACTTTTCCAAAGCTGATAGGCGTTCAGAATACAAAATACATTGCCTACGTGCTTGTCTTTATCAGCATGCTTATTGCCACATTTTACCTTAGACCGGTTTACGGGACTGCATTTTTTCTATCGGGAATCATGACCTTTATTTTGATCTATTTCTCTGAAAATAAAAGAGATGACGCATATTTTTCTTTCGGAATAGAAACCTGTTCTGCACTTCCTTTTTTATTTTTACTAATAATGGAGTATTTTTGACGAATGATTATCAAAAAGCTTTCCCTTTACAATTTCAAAAACCATTCGGAGAAGAAGTTTGAATTTTCTCCGCAGATCAACTGCTTTGTGGGAAACAACGGCGCCGGAAAGACCAATATCCTGGATGCTCTGCATTATTTATCTGTAGGAAAGAGCTTTTTAGGGAATACTGATGTTAACAATATCAAAAGGGAGGAAGATTTTTTCACCATTGATGCAGAAGTTCTGAATGAAGACAATGAAGATATCATCAAGATCTCCCAGCCCAAAGAAGCCAAAAAAATCATTAAAAAGAATGATAAAAGCTATGACAGGCTTGCGGACCATATCGGATATCTGCCGAGTGTGATGATTTCGCCTTATGACTCCAATCTGATTTCAGATTCAGGGGAAAGCCGGAGAAGGTTTCTGGATTCTATGATATCCCAGACGGATTCCGAATATCTTTTTGATCTGATCCAATATCAAAAAACGGTACAGCAAAGAAATGCATTGTTAAAATATTTCGCTAAAAACAGAACCTGGGATAAAGATTCTCTGGAAATTTATGATGCCCCGATTTCAAAATTCGGGAGCAGTATTTTTGAGAAAAGAAGAAGTTTCGTTGAGAAACTCGGCCCTATTGTTCAGAATTTTTACAGGATTATTTCAGGAGGTAAAGAAATGGTTTCAGTACACTACCAATCTGATTTAAATGACAGCTTCGACTCCTCTCAGCCAGACAAAGCTTTTAGAGCACTTTTAACGGAAAGTCTTGAAAGAGACAGGATGCTGACCTATACATCAAAAGGAATTCACAAAGATGATCTTTTGTTTGAGATGGATCATGTATTGATCAAGAAGATAGGCTCACAGGGGCAACAAAAATCTTTTCTGATCTCTTTAAAACTGGCTCAGATGAGTCTTGTGAAAGAGCTCACTAAGAAAACTCCAATCCTTCTTCTTGATGATATTTTTGATAAGCTTGATGACATCCGTGTTTCACAACTTATCGAACTGGTTAATCAGGAAAGTTTTGGACAAATTTTCATTACAGATACCCACAAGGAACGTACTGAAAGCGTAGTGAAGAAGATTAATGAAGAGAGTATCATTTTTGATATTTGATGAGGAAACGCGTAACCCGAAACCCAAAACCGCTCTATGAAAAGAAATAAAAAACGTGAATTTCAATCTTCAGAACTTGTAAAATCTTTTGCAAGAATTCATGGTTTTGAACATAAGTTGATTGCTTTTGAAATTAAAGATTTTTTGGAAGATTATCTGGATGAAAGTCTTTTCAACGAGGTCAGAAGCGTTAATATTGAAGATAAATGCATCATGATCAGGATTGATTCTCCTCTTCTCAAGCATGATTTTCAGATGCGTAAAAACTTTTATCTTAAAAAGTTTCAGGATAAGTTTGGAGAGGATAAATTCAATGATATCCGTATTTTATAGGCTTATTTATCATTAAATTGATCCATAGTATTGAATTTAATATCATATTTGAAAACATTATTAAATCATCTGAGAAATCTGTCATCAAAAAACTAACAAGAGAACAACTAAAAACAATCCAGGGATCTGCAGGCCGACTTTGTTGTACTCCAAGCTGTGCCAACGAAAATGAATGTGCTAGTGAACACAACTTCCTACAAAATGTCCATTACTTCCAATCTGTCTGTAAAAAATTAAAAAATGCTCCCGAAAAGGAGCATTTTCAGTATATATGGATGATGCTATATTCAATGTCAGTTAGTGTTCTTCTTTCTTATTAGTTAGGGTACTGCTCATCAGATCATCCGCTTTTTTATCCAGTCCAGAACTTAAAGGGAAGAAAAACTTAAACGGATTTTTCACAAAATATCTGAAGATTTCCTTATAAATTTCGCTCACTTGTCCGAAGTTCATTTTCCTTGATCTGAAGGCTAGAAACATGGATAAACTAAAGCTTATCAGAAAGTTGAAGAATCCAATAAGGAATACCGTAACAAAAGATATCCAGAACGTATAGGAATCAACGGAGAAATCCTTTCCATAAAGCCCTAACGCAAAGTTTCCGGCAGCAAAAGTAATGTGTCTGATATCAAGGTCTAATCCGAAGAAGAGACCAATCGGAGCGGTTGCCCCTAAAAATACCCCAAACCAGAAGTTGGATACAATGCCCGGCCAGTTTTTAGCATAATATTTAGATAAACTCTTTGCAATTTTTTTTCCCAAAAAGCTTCTGATAGAAAGGTTTTTTGCAATCCTTTCCGGAATCTGGTAAAAGACAGAATTGTTTCCTATATTCCCCGAAATGATCCCTGAAATAAACAGGTAAAATCCGGCAATACTGGCATGTAATATGGCTTTTGACTTGAATGGATCAAGGTCTTTTAATAATTTATCCGATCGTTCAACGGCTAAATTCTGGGAGAAAAATACATCCAACCCGTAAATGATCGCCAGTGCAATAGGAAAAGAAAGAAGCACATTTCCTACGAATGCAATGAACTGACTCCTGAAAAGCTTGGATACAAGATGGGCAAATTCGGTATTGTTCCGCTTGCTGTTTCCTTCTTCTGACAGAACTTTAGTCATCGTAGCTGCAGTCATTGCGGGCTGTTTTGTTGCCAGCGTAAAACCCATCAAATAGATCATAATGAATCCCATGGCATAATTCATCGAATATAAAAACGCATGTGAGAAATCGCTTCCGGGAATATATCCGTAAAGCATTTTCAAAACACAGAGCGCACCAACGATGATTCCTCCTCCACTGGCCTTATAAAACATCGTCATGTATTCCTTCCGGGTAGATGTGATATAATGGGTGCCGGTTTCTGCCGTATGGTTGGTAATAAGATGCGAGAGAAGACGTGTACTGTCATTAATCAGGTCTGCAATATTATTCTTATGGGATTTGTAGTTAAGTATATTAAATATCAGCTGTTTTGATTTTATGGTAATATCCCCTTCATTATCAATCACCAGAAGCTGTACAATTTCATAGATCCTTTCAGTCTGCTGACGAATCTTAAGAAGTGCCTGGTTGATTTTTCCGGAGATCCCGTATTTTGCAGAATTTTTAAAAGCAATATTCACGAATTCATGACAGTGTTCTGTATAGATCTTAATCTGCTTGTAACGGCTGTCTTTGGAATGCAGCTGAAGTTCGGGATCTTTTTTAAGATCTTCGGTAAGTGCCTCCAGCTCGTTCTGAAGTGCCAAAAAAGGGTTGTCCAGGTTTCTGTATTGAGGTGCCATTCTTACGACCTCCACTTCCATAGCCATCCCTGTAACACGCCAGGAAAGAATACTCATCGAGAAGATCAGTTCTTTTTTGACATTGGGCTGGATAATAAAATTGGAAGCGTCCAGAAGGTCTAAAAACTCATCAATTTCATTTTCAGGAAGATTGTGCAAATACTGCAGATCTTTTTTCGGTCTGAGACTGACATTATCAATCATATACCACACCGTTTTTTCATTTTCTACGGGCGGCAGTATTTTATTAAGGATTCTTTTTTTAAGTTCCGGAAAGAAAGCATTTTCTGACAGAATATTGGCTTCGGTAAGGGAAAGGTTAAAAGGTCTTCCTTTGAAAATATTATGAATGTAATGTTTGAAATTCTCAGCAAAATCCGAATTACTTTTAAGGAAATTGAGAACATCTGTGAAATCTGCCCTTTTAGTGCTCTCTAAAAACTCGGCAAAAGGCTCTAAAGAAAGGGTTTCATTCTTAAAAGAGAAATATTTTTTAAGAACTGATTCAAAACTTGTGCTGGAATTAAAAAATTTCATTAGAACAAAGATACTATTTCAAACTCACATTCCTCATCTGTCTCATGATCCAATTGTGTTTCTTTCTTAAATAAGGGGATGGATTTTTAGGATCATATTTCTTTGGATTAGGCAATACGGCAGCAATCCATGCTGCATCCGAAGTGCTTAAATCTTTGGATGATTTTCCAAAATAGTACTGAGCAGCAGCTTCTACTCCAAATACACCCTGTCCCATTTCGATAGAGTTTAGGTATCTTTCTAAAATAATGTCCTTGCTCCACACTTTCTCGATAATGAAGGTATAAATAGCTTCCAGCCCTTTTCTGAACCAGCTTCTTCCCTGCCAAAGGAAAATATTCTTTGCAGTCTGCTGGGAAATGGTGCTTCCGCCGCGGATTTTTTTTCCTTTCTCATTATTCTTCATTGCCTTCTCAATGGCTGTATAATCAAACCCGTTATGATTAAAAAATTTCTGGTCTTCTGAAGCAATAACCGCTTTTTTAACATTATCCCCCATTTCATCATACGAAATATAATCCCTGTGCAGCTTTCCAAATTCGAAAAGACCTCCAATCTGCGTAATGGTAACCGGCGGATTAAAAAATCTGCCCCAAATAATAAAAACTACATTCAGGACAAGAATAATAAAGATAACCTGTTTAACTTTTTTCCACATAATTTTGTCTAAAAGAACTGCAAAAATAAGCAATTCACCCGAGTTATTTAAGCTCTTTCATATAGGTTAACTGATATTCCGGAAGAAGCTCGGGATGGAAGATCCTGATGTAATCTTTCAGAATAAGGTCAGCACGTACAGCTCCGCTTTCGAAAAAGTCATTAGCTTTCAACTTTTCTTTTCCGGCAACGGTATAGATCTTTCCTTTGTTGAATACTTCAAGTTTTCCATAGAAAGGATTACCGGCCAGCATTTCTTTTTTTGAGGTGTGATTTCCTGCATTCACCCAATACTGTACCTGCCTTGATTTGACATATACTTCTTCAAAGCTCATCGTCAGAGACTTTTCTTCTTTATTATCTTTCATGATGTAAGAAGCGTTGGCGTCATTAATATAATTCGCTACCGATGTTTTTCCGCCCGGCAGATACCAAACGTCACCGTACATTTCATTGACAAGCACTACAGGCTTATCTTTTGCCTTTAGTGCCAGCTGCTTCAGCTCGCTGTAATTCTTTTCAATTTCCTTATATTTTGCTTCAGCTTCTTTCTCTTTCCCAAAAAACTCTCCGAAAAGTTTGATGTAAGCCGTTTTCTGTAACGGAAGCTGTTCCAGGTACTCATCCAGGAAAACCACCTGGATTCCATTGTTCTTTAAGAGTTGATAGGCATTGTCGAAACTTGCGATATAATTGGTGAAAACAGCATCCGGCTTCATAGAAATAATCTTTTCTACATCATATTTCTGTTCGCTTCCCACATTCTGGATCTTTCCTTCTTTTAAAAGGTTCTGAATTTTCTCCGAATAAATGTATTCCGGGCTTGAAACCCCGACGATCAGATCTTCAGCACCAAGTTCTGCAATATATCCGGCCATGCTTGCATTTAAAAGGATTACTTTCTTAAACGGTGTCTGATTTTGTTTGAAATTATAAGTGAAATTCCCTGATTTCAGCTCCAAAAGACCGTCATGCTCCTTAAATTGGATACGGTTTGAAATTTGGGTCCAATCAGAGGACGAAATTTTTTGTTCTCTTTTACAGGAGATTAGCGCTACAACTGTAAATAAAAGTAAAATTCTCTGTTTCATCTTTCAAAGAAAAGAAAAAAGTGCTATATTTGCAAACCCTTAAACATCAAGGTAACAACGGCCTCGTGGCGCAACTGAATAGCGCATCTGATTACGGCTCAGAAGGTTACAGGTTTGAATCCTGTCGAGGTCACACACAGCCAAATGGCGCCAACTGAAGAAAGTTGGCGCCATTTTTTAATTTTCAATACCAGGAATAGTTCAGCTTAAAATTCTAAAAAAGAGAGCACTATAAATTTATTTAATAAAACTATCTCTTCTTAACTTCGGCAATCGCAGCCTGAATTCCGCCACCTGCAATTTCAAAGAAAGACGGACCGGCCAACAGATATACTTTTTCTAATTTTTTTGTTTTGGAAAGATTATGCTCTCTTAAATAAATTTCTGAACGATTGGCTAAAACAATACCTTTTACTACATTTCCGGCTACCAAAGCTGTTGGAGAATCTATTCCGGCATCTTTCAAATCGCTTGCAAAGGCGAAGTTGGTCACGCCTAATCTCAAAGCTTCTCTGGTAGCTACTTCTGCTACTGAAGTCATGAGTTCCGGAGTAAAATTATTGCGGTCGCCCAAACCAATTAACAAGAGTTTTTTTGCTGACATAGAACCTGCAGGAGGCGTAATCAACAAGGTTTCCAAAGAATGTCCTTTGAACTGACCTGATTGTCTGATTTTGGTGAATTCACCTTTCAAAGCATCATCCAAATGTACCAATCCGTTTAAGTTGGCAGGCAATGCCTGTGCGCTGTGGATGTCGTTATCTGTATATTCGAAAACACAGGCAACCTGCAGTTGAGCGTCGGCAGAAGATGGTCCCTGAACCAATCCAATCATAGAAATTCCGTCCACTGAACCCCAGTTTTTGGATGTTCCGATGGCTGTGGTTTTTGCAGTTGCATTTGTTGTAGTTGTAGTGGTTTGTGCAAATATTAGGGTTGATAATGTTAATCCTGCGATTAATAATGATTTGCTTACTGTATTTTTTACGATATTTTTCATAATATTTTTTTGTTTTTTAGCTTTAGCAGTTTGCTGTAGGCTGATGATAATTTTGTTAAGTTTATTTTTGTTTAATGTTATTCAAAGGTAGTTTCAGAAATAGATTCTGGCATTGATGTGGGATATTAAAAACACAAATTGCTCAAATATTTTTCACTAATTTCACTAATAACATGTTCGTGATTTTTGTGTAAAAGTTAGTGTCATTCGTGTTTGACTTAAAACTTGAAAACAATTCTTGAGTTGATAAACAATCCGTCTTTATCGTTTTCAATAATATCGTCCACAAATTCTCCGGTTTTGAAATATTGAATTCCTGTATTGAATGTGAAAAATTTATTGATCTTATAATTGAGGCTTCCTAAAAAAGCCGTTCCGATATATCTTTTTTTTGAATTCATTGACGTAAGATTTAGAGAACCGCTTGGTCTGTAAACGCCATCCTGCGTAGAATATCTCCAGTTGAAAACCACATCGGCCTGCACCGTCATTTTGCTGTTCAAATCAACCGTTGCATAAGGATGAATGTCAATTAAATTCACAGGTCCAATTTGCGGATTGAATCCAAAATACCCCCCTTTCGGATAAAGCGGATTGAAAGTTCCCAACTTTCCGTCACCTTTATTTTTATCTCCGGAAATGTAATCGTTTCTAAGATTGATGGTTGGCTTTCCTTTCACATTTTCGAATAGATATCCGATATCTGCAGAAGCTGTCCACGCGCTGATTGTTCCTTTATTGAAATTCCCGAACTGATAAGCGCCTTCAAAGTTGTAAATAAAACCACCACCATATCTGTAAAATCTTCCGCCCAAAGTATGTCTGGTTTCATCGCCTGTTCCATCTTCAAAACGGGTTTCCTTGCGGTGAATTCCTAAATAATAGAATTCCAGATTTCCGCTTTTCGGAAGAGCTAAAGTATTGTAACTTCCCCAAAGATTGACCGATTTTGACGGTTTATTATCAAAAACTCCGGTGCCGATTTCACTCGCCATCATCATAAATGCATCCGATTTGAAGTTTCCTCTTTTGTACATCAGTTTCAGTCCGTCAAAATAGAGTCTTAAATTTGGACCTTCACGTACCGAAATCAATCTTCCGCTTCCATAATCCAACTCCTGTCTTCCAGCACGAACGGTCAGTTTTTCTTTTTCATTTTTAATGGCATCGATGTCTATGAAAAGGTTTTGAACATTCAAATGGTCTTCATCAATCGGTCTTGGTCCGTTTTTTCTGCCATTTTCCCAAGCACTCCTCAACTGTCCGAAAACTCTTACTCGTGAACCTAAATGCAAATCTGCATGAACCGTATATCTCTGGATAAAAAACGGGTTGCTTCCGATTCCCAATCTTCCCCAATCTTCATTATTAAATTCTACAAACTCTGCTCTCGCCTCTCCGCCTAATGATAAATATTTATTGTTATTTTTTTCAGAAAGCGGAATGTATTTGATGGAATTATAAAATGTGTCTGCAGAATCTTTGTATGTGGAATAATCTTCATCAAACCTCATCAGTTTAAATTGTGCCGAAACTACCGTCGGAAGGATGATTTGGACAATCAATAATATTTTAATCAGCTTTTTCATTTTAAATTCTTCTTAAATAATTATCGATTGAATATTTTCCCGGACCTACAAAAAACAAAAACAGGTAACACAGGCTATACATAAACGGTGTGTCTTTTATCAGCAAAGCATCGTTCCAGTGAAGGATAAAATATCCGGTCAAAGTCACCGCCAGAATCGGAAGAACAGCCACTCTGGTGAACAATCCGAAGATAACAAACACGGGAAACACCAAGTTGGCTGCGTCTGCAAAAAGACTATTGAATGCTTCCGGAAGGTGCAAAGGATTCGGAACCTGTTCCACTTCTGCCACGCCTACTCCGAGTTTTTTCAGTCCGTGAGCGACGATTAATTCTAATGATAGTGCAATTCTGAATACCAATAATGCAACGTGAATTAATTTGCCTTCGAGATTGGTATTGGTGATGATTTGAACGAGCTTTTTCATTGTTTTTAGATTTGAGTTTTTCAGGAGTGTATTGAGTTACTTTTGATTGTCAGTTTTGAACCACCCCGTCAAAAATTCTTTGAATTTTCGCCACCCCTCCAAAGGAGGGGAATTTTTATGCGAAATTATTTTGTTTAATCTTAGTTATTTTGTTTGGTATCCACCGTAATATTTTACAGGAGACCATTCTGGAAGAACAGGAAGTGCAGCTGGAGAAACATTTTTATAAGTTTCATCTCCATAAACCACTTTTCCGTCAACAATAGTTAATTTGGAAGTGATGTCTTTAATTTCTTCTTCATCAACAGAGAAATAATCTTTATCTAAAATCGTAAGGTCTGCGAAATATCCTTTTTTGATTTTTCCTTTTTCATAATCCTTTATCAATTCATATCCTCCAAAAGTGGAAAGTGATAAAGCTGTTTTTCTGTCCAGAGCATTTTCTTTGGCCATCACCTGGGTTCCGCCCAACGTTTTCCCTGAAGTAATCCAGTACAAAGCGACCCACGGATTATAACTTGCAACTCTGGTTCCGTCTGTTCCCAGTCCGACAGGAATTCCCATTTCCAACATTTTCTTTACAGGAGGAGAAGCCAAAGCTGCTTTTTTTCCATAACGGTGGATGAAACTTTCACCCTGATACGCCATTCTGTGTTGAACTGCAATTCCGCCATTTAAAGCTTTGATGCGTTTCATATTGTCTTCAGAAACCGTTTCTGCGTGGTCGAAAAACCAGACCAGTCCGTTCAAAGGCGTTTCTTTATTTACTTCTTCGATTACATTTAAAAATCTTGTGATGCTTTCGTTATACGTTGCGTGGATTCTGAACGGCCATCTTTTTTTCACCAAAAGACTTACGACTTCTTTCATACTTTTCTCCATCGTTGCTGGCAATTCGGGTCTTGGAAAAAGGAAATTTTCAAAATCAGCGCCGTCTGAAACCAGATTTTCACCGCCACCTTCTACGTGATAATCAATTCCGTTGTGGTCGTTGTGCCCGTGGTCATCGATGTCCACCATTCCTGTCCATTTGGTGTAATCTGCTAACTCGGAACCTTTCTTTTGAGCAAACAAATAATAAGGTAATCGAACCGTAATTTTTCCTTTTTTGTTCAAGGCATCCGTCGTTCCATAATCATCTGGGAAATTTTGAAAACCACCGCCTGCATCCATCACAGCTGTCACTCCAAGACGATTCAGTTCAGTCATATATTGAAGCGTTGAATTTTCTTTTTCCGCTTCGGTCAGCTCAGGCAATTTTGCCAAAGTTGAATACAGAATAAATGCATTTGGTTCTGCAACCAATAAACCTGTCGGGTCGCCGTTGTTGTCTTTTTCAATTAATCCTTGAGCAGGATTTGGCGTTTCACCAGTGATATTTAATTGTCTCAAACCTGATTTATTCAGCCACGCTTTTCCGTAGAGATACATCACGAAAGCAGGAACATCTCCTGTTGCTTCGTTTATTTCTGATATCGTCGGCAGTCTTTTTTCTTCAAACTGATATTCATTCCAGCCACCAATGACTCTTACCCATTGCCCTTTTGGCGTTCTCTGAGCTTGTTCTTTCAGCATTTCCAAAGCTCTCTTCAAAGTTTTCACACCGTCCCAGCGAAGTTCAGTATTGTAAAATCTTCCGCCACGGATGACGTGCAAATGACTGTCAAATAATCCAGGAATCACTCGATTTCCTTTAGCATCAATGATTTTTGTGGAGCTTCCTTTTAGTTTTAAAATCTGGGCATTTGTTCCGGTCTGGAAAATTTTGTTGTCCTTAATGGCAACCGCCTGAACTTCCGGATTTTTATCATCCATCGTCGTGATTTTTCCGTTGGTTACAATTAAATCTGCTTTCTGAGCATTGAACAATCCGGCACCTAAGACGAATGAGAATAGAATTTTATGGAGTGGTTTCATAATGTACTTTTTAATGGTTTGAAGAAAAATGGCAGGTCGGTTTTCAACCTGCCTCTGTTGAAATTTGATTAGTGTTTAAGCATATCCTGAGCGTATTGAATTCCCAATCCGTAAGCACCACCATATTTTTTCATTAAGTCATTGACCGGTTTGTACGTTTCTTTTCTAGACCAATCTCTCTGTAATTCAAGAACATACTGAACTGAGGTAATCGGATGCGCACCTGCCTGAACCATTCTTGTAACCGCCTGGTCGTGAGCTTCTTTTGAAATATCACCCGAAGCATCCGTAATCACATACACTTCGTACCCTTCATCGATGGCCGATAAAGCCGGACCTACGATACAAACGCTCGTCCACAGACCTGCTAAAACCAGTTTCTTTTTGTTTTTTCCTGTGATGGCTTTGTGAGCGTTCAAGTCTTCCCAAGTATTCATCGTTGTTCTGTCTACATATCCGCTGGTCGCTTCAGGATAAGCTTCTGAGATTTCCGGGAAAACGGGTCCTGCAAAAGATTTTTCTGCAACTGTTGTTACCACGGTCGGAATGTTGAATATTTTTGAACCGCCTGCAATCAAAGCCACATTGTTTCTCAATTCTTCCATACTGATGCTTTTTGTAGCGAATGCCATTTGTCCTTCGTGGTCAATTAAAACCAAAGCGTGGTTGGTTGGATTTAGCATCGTTTTTCCAGGTTTCTGAGCGAATGCTGTTACTGATAATACGACTGTTGCGAATGTTAAGATTAACTTTTTCATAATGTTTAATTTTTAAATGTTGTTGTTTATTTTTATTGATAATTAAATTCTGTCTGAAGTATTTGTTTGATTTTGATATGACAAATTTAGGGCGATGAAAAACCCTACACATTTAACTAGTTTAATAAATCACATTCTGAAAAAATATTTTACTCTTTTTTATTCTTTATTATATACAGATAATTTTAAATTAATAAAAACCAACCAAAACAACAATTAAAAACACTAATAATCAATTATTTAAACTCAATTAAAATTTAAAATAAAATTTAATTTAAAACAAAAAAATAGGCTCAGATAATAAAATCCAAGCCTATTTTTGTATAAATATTTCACACTTCCAAAAGTGACTGTTTAATTTTTTTTCTTACATCGTCATCGGAACTTCCATCAATAAAATCTCTGTGTCTTCTGTAGTTGATTTGATATTTAAATCTGCAATATCCCAAATTCCGAAACCATCTCTCGTTTCCACTTTTTGTCCTTCGATTTCTGCGCTTCCTTTTAAAATAAAAGCATACACACCATTTCCTTTTTTCTTGATTTGATAGTTGGTTTCAACATTATTTTCGAAATTTCCTAAGTGAAACCAGGCATCCTGATGAATCCAAACACCCTCATCATTTGCATTGGGAGAAAGAATCTGCTGGAATTGATTCTGACCTTTTGTTTTGTCTAAAGTAATCTGGTCATATCTTGGCGTCACATTTCTTTTGTTTGGATACACCCAGATTTGAAGAAACTTCACCAAACTATCATTATTTTTATTGAATTCGCTGTGCATAATTCCGGTTCCGGCACTCATCACCTGAATGTCTCCACTCCTGATAATCGCAGAATTTCCCATACTGTCTTTGTGCTCCAAATCACCTTCCAACGGAATGCTGATGATTTCCATATTGTCGTGCGGATGCGTTCCGAAACCTCTTCCCGCCTCCACTTTATCGTCATTCAAAACTCTAAGAACGCCAAAATGCATTCTCTCCGGATTGTGATAATTCGCAAAGCTGAAGGTATGATTGCTGACCAACCAGCCGTGGTCTGCTTTCCCTCTGGAATCCGCTTTGTGAATCACAGAATTGTCTTTGATTTTTGAATCGGTGTTTGGTAAATGATTGTATCCAATCGGTTCCAGCGGCTCGATTTCGTCAATCTCATTTTTCATTGTATTTCCCAATGAAGCGGTTGCTACAAACATTCCTGTCCCAAGTAATCCTTTCTTTAAAAAATCTTTTCTGTCCATATCTGTTGGTTGTTTATTCGTTATTGATAGGACAAATTTATGGTGATGGAAATTCCTGCGCATTTAACTAGTTTAATAAATTAAATTTTCTTTTGTCTTGAAACAAAAGAAACAAAAATTCAAGACTTGGAAACTTCCGCTAAAAATTAAAATTTTATCCTAAAATTCCCAAACTTGCGCGAATTCGAAATTAGTTATCATTAGAATATTTGTCTCGCGCTTCGAACAGTGGGAATTTTTTAACGTCTTAAATTTTAATTTTCTTAACGCTCCATTTTCCTATGTCGATTACATTTTACAACTCATTTTTGGATAATTTAGTTAAGTTTATTAAACAAAAAGACGGGGTAGTTTACACGTTTTGTATAAACCACCCCGTCAAAAATTTTTTAAATTTTCGCCACCCCTCCAATGGAGGGGAATTTTTTTGTGCAATTTTTACTTTTCTTTAGTCGCCAAACGCTTCCTAATTGTACTCACAAATTCTTTAGAAACACCCAGATAAGAAGCGATATAATATTGCGCAACCCGCTGTGGAATCGTAGGATATACTTTTATAAATTCCAAATATCGGTCAGATGCACTTTTTGAAATGGTATTCACCAAACGGTTTTGAAGTGTAAACAGATTTCTCTGAACCAACATTCTGAAAACCCTTTCAAATTTTGGAATTTCCTGCAACAACTTTTCTTTGGTGGTCGGATTCAGCATAAAAATCTCTGAATCTTCAATCGTTTCAATATACAAATTGGACGGTTTCTGGTCCTGAAATGAGGCGATGTCGCTAATCCACCAATCTTCGATGGCAAACAAAATCGTGACTTCAAAACCATTATCATCAAGGTAATAAGCCCTTAAACAGCCTTTGTGAATGAAACCTTCAAATTGGCAAACTTCACCTTCCCGCAACAAAATTGTTTTCTTGGGAATTGTCTCACAAACCAATAAATCGGTGAATATTTTCTCTTCTTCGCTGCTCAGACTGATAAAACGCGTGACGTTCTTGATGATATTTTCAAACATAAATTAAGTTTACGGCTGCAAATTAGGAAAAAGTGCGTAAACTTCGTTCTTCAAAAGCCCACTTCCGCCTCCGTAATGGTCAATCACCTTCACATCTTTGTCCAGATTTTGGCAAAAAGTTTTCATTTCATTTTCAAATTCCTCATCCAAACCGGAGCTCAAAAGCACAATATCTACCTGATTTTCTTTGATATAATCATAGCAGACGTTCTCATCGCTCTTGATTTCTGCCTTCCAGCCTTCATTATTTTCGATAATTCTTTTTAAGGTATCAAGAATTTCCTGATTTTTCCCAATGACTAAAAATTGTAAGCTTTCCATTTGATATTTGTTGTATTGAAGTTAATTTTCAGGAGCTTAATCCCGCTATCCATTATATCTTTTTTTCCCGCCGCCAATTCCCACCGCAAAAAAGGATGCCGTTCCTATCGGGGCTAGGGATTTGGTCTGTATTATAAATGTTTGGTACCCGTAATTTTCAGTTCATTAAGGTCAAGCTGTGATTCCGCTTTTCTCACTTCATCCTCACTGAACTGGTTTTCACGTTTTATTTTGAACAGTTCTTTTCTCTGCAATGCGAAAATATCCAGCATAACTTCGTGGTATTCATTTAAATCATTTCGTCTGTTGGTGCACATTTCCAAAGATTCGAGGTGACCTTGCTGTTGCAAAATATCGTTTTCTATGGTCTGTTTAAAGTTTTCCACCAGACTGTTCGTTTCCAGGTTGGACTGGTATTTTTCATTCAATCGGTTCACTGCCAAATTATCCAGCCTGATTTGAATACTCGCCTGCTGTTCGTGGGAAGGTAAAATATTATCAATCTCACCAATCTTGGTCAATTTAATAATCAAAGGCAGCGTCAAACCCTGAAAAACCAAAGTCACAAAAATCACCACAAACGTAATAAAGATAATCAAATTTCTGTGCGGAAATTCTGACTGCTCATTCATCATCACCGGAATCGATAAAGCCGTTGCCAGAGAAACCACGCCACGCATTCCTGCCCAACCGATAATCAAAGGATTTTTCCAACCCGGACTTGGGTCATTACGCACTTTTTTGCTCAGCCATCTCGGAATGTGCGCCACAGGATAAATCCACAACATACGAACGACAATCACAATCAGGCTGATAATTAAACCATATTTAATTCCATCCATTACAGATGTTTCGCCCAATCCATCGACAATATCGGGAAGTTCCAATCCGATTAAGACAAAAACCAAGACATTCATCACAAAAATCAGTGTATTCCAAACGCCTGTCATATTAATTCTTGTAGTTCCCGTCTTAAAGATTTCGTGCGAACGGAACGACATAGACAGTCCGCCACTTACCACTGCCATTACTCCGGAAAAATGAAAATGTTCCGCCGGAAGAAATAAAATATACGGCGTCATAACCGTCAAAGCTGCATCAATAGCTGGCGTTGTCGGTAAAAACCTGTGGATGGCGTAGAAAATATGAGCACCTGCAATTCCGACCACAACTCCCATTCCTGCACTGTCCCGTGGCTTTCTGCATAGAAAATACGCCGGTCATCACGGCTGCCAAAGCAAATCTGAAAACAATCAGTGATGATGCATCATTGATGAGACTTTCGCCTTCCAACATTGCAATCGTTCGCTTGGGAACTTTTAAACCTTTCAAAACGGTAGTCGCTGCGATCGCATCTGGTGGAGAAACAATTCCGCCCAACAAAAATCCCATTGCCAAAGTGAATCCCGGAATCAAAGCCTGCGAAGCAAATGCCACGACAACAGACGTCAGGAAAACCAATCCGAAAGCTAACAATCCGATGGTGCGTTTCCATTTCCAGAAATCGTTCCACGAGGTGTACCAGGCGGCTTCATATAATAATGGCGGTAAAAAAATGAGGAAAATAATTTCCGGATCCAGTTTTAAGACAGGAACTCCCGGAATTAAACTGATTCCTAATCCTGCCAATACCAAAAATATGGGATACGCAATTTTGATGCGCTGCGCCAGCATAACCAATAGCATCACTACCAATAGAAGTCCGAGTATGAGTAGTAAATCTTCGTGCATAGTTTTTTGTTTAGAAGTTAGATGTCAGATGCTAGATGTTAGACTTTCCAGTTGGTGATTATTAAAAAAATCTTTAATCTTTAATCTTTAATCTTTAATCTTTAATCTTTAATCTTTAATCTTTAATCTTTAATCTTTTATAAATGAATAAAAAGTGAAGTTCTTTCCTTTTTTTCAAGGTTTTTTGTTTTGTGGCCTTTTCCTGAAATATCTTCCACCAAAAGAATCTCACCGGTCTGGAATTTCCGGATTTCGCCAAGTGAAGTTTCTATTTCTACTCCGCCATCCAAAAGTACAATATATTGCTTTTGCGGAGCGTGATGAAAATCGTAATCATAATCCGCAGAAACTTTTCTGAACTGTAGTTTTTTGACATTAATATCTTCGGAAAGAAATCCAATTTCACCTTGATTGATTAGCGGAACTTCAATGTCATCGAAATGAGATTCGCCGTTTTCGTCACTGAATATCTTTGTGATTTTCATAATATTCTATTTAAATTTCTTTTGTCTTGAAACAAAAGAAACAAAAGTTCAAGACTTGGAAACTGAATGCTAAAAATTTAAATTTAATCCTAAAATCCCCAAAACTTACGCGAATTTATTATTTGTTCTTCGATTCTAAATTCGTGTCGCGCTTCAAACAGTGGGAATTTTTTAACGGATTAATTTTAAATTTTCTTAACGCTTCAGTTTCCTATGTCGATTTTAATTCTATTTAAAAACAATAGAATTCGCCAATTCAATTTCCTCTTGATTGATAGAATGTCCGAAATTAGCGTAAACTTTTTCTGTCACATCAGCATTCATTTCCTTCAGAATATTCGCTGTTGCATACACTCTTTCCACAGGAACGTGGAAATCCGGATTGCTTGTTCCCAGAAAAATCGGGGTTTGAGCAAAATCGCCTTTGTAATTTTCACGGTTGATTTTATCGCCAATCACGCCACCGATAATTGCCACTGCTCCACCATATTTCTGTGCATTTCTTGCCAAAAATTCCAAACTAAGACACGCGCCCTGAGAAAATCCGAAAAAGTAAATATTCTCAGCTTCAATCCCCGCATCCAAAGCCATTTTCACAGTTTTTCCAATAGTTTCAATGGCAGATGACAACCAAGGTTCGTTTTGCTCAACCGGAGCGATGAAGGATAACGGATACCAACTTCCATTGGTTGCTTGAGGCGCCAACAAAGCATAATCTTCTACATTCAAATGTTGGGCTAAGCTCAGAACATCCTGTGCATTTCCTCCTCTTCCGTGAATCATTATTAAAACTTTTTCTGCTTCATTCAATGATTTTCCGCCTGTTTTTATATCTAAAGTGTGACTCATTTTATCTAAATTTTTCTGTTGGATAATTAATTTTTGGAAGAACATCTATCAAATGTCCTCTGTTTTCTTCAAACTGCTCGGGCAACATCAAATCTTCGCCTAATGAAGCCAATTCTTCATCAATGTCAAAACCGGGTCCCGAAGTAGCGATTTCAAACAAAACACCGCCGGGTTCTTTGAAATAAATGGAAGTGAAATATTTTCTATCTTTAACTTCCGTATGCTGCAAACCGAATTTATTCAGTCTTTCAATCATCTCCAATTGTGACTGCGCATCGGGAGTCGAAAAAGCAACGTGATGCACGGTTCCTCTTCCCGCCAAACCTTTCAGAGAATTGGGAGCGCAAAGCAAATCGACATATTTTCCGGGTTTATCTTCCGTTCCAAATCTGAATCTGTCAGAGCTTTCAGCAATCAGTTGATGGTCCATTTGTGTGATCAAAAGTGCAGCAGTTTTTTCGTAAGCATCTACCCAAATCTCAACGTGATGGAAACCTTTGATGGCAAAATCTTGCGGTATCAATCCGTTATCATACCCTTTTCTGTCATCTTTCTCATTAAAAACCAATTCCAAACCGAGTCCGTCAAAATCTTCCAGATAAATAAATACTTCACCCGAAAACCTTTGCTGAGCCTGTTTGTAAGGAATATTGAATTTATCCAGACGTTCCAGCCAATAATCAAAACCCTCCATCGAAATGGAAAAAGCCGTTGTGTTTAACATTCCTTTGCCGTGTCTTCCGTTCGCCAAACCTTTTCCGTAAGGGAAAGTCGTCATAATCGTCCCCGGTGTTCCGAATTCGTCCCCGAAATAAAAATGATACACTTCAGAATTATCGAAGTTGACGGTTTTCTTGATTAATCGAAGTCCCAAAACTCCGGTGTAAAAGTCTATATTTTCCTGTGCATCGCCTGTGATAGCGGTGACGTGGTGAAGTCCTGTGATAAGTGACATTGTAGTTGATGGTATTTGGTTGATTGTTGATGGTTTGGTGTTTGGTCTTCAGATTTTATGCTTCTTCTTTAAACCAAACATCATTGTATTCTTCGGGATTGCGTTTGAATTGTGCGTGAACATACGGACACAGCGGTACAATTTTCAAATCGTTTTCTCTGGCGTAAGAAACCAATTGATTTAATAATAATTTGGCAAAACCTTTTCCGGCATATTCTTCATCAACTTCTGTATGATAAACCGTTAATTTATCTTTGATGACCGAAATATCCATTTTCCCTGCTTTTTTATCGTCTGAGAAAAGCTGAATTTCGCCTCTCACATTTCCTAAAACTACTTCTGTTCTTTCCATTGTAATATTTTTTTCTTTTTGCTAAATTAGGTTGTTAAATAGAAAAAAGTGATGACTTATGATAACTTCGGCAATACCTCTTCGATTCTTGCACGTAAAGGTTCGTGTTGTTTTGGAAGTTTTAAATTGGTTCCTAATTCATTCAAAGGTTCATCAACCGTGAAGCCAGGATTATCTGTTGCGATTTCAAACAAAACACCGCCCGGTTCACGGAAATACAATGAATAGAAATAATCTCTGTCTATTTTTGGCGTGATATTCAATCCTGCAGACAAAACTTTTTCACGGAATTCCATTAAAACATTATCATCTTTCACTCGAAAAGCAACGTGGTGGTTGGTTCCTGCCGCATTTCTTCCTGCTAAAATCTTATCGTTTTCAATAATGTCAACAAGGTTTGCCGTTTCAATCGCATCAGTTGCAAAACGATATCTTTCATCTTCCTGTTTTTGTAAGTCGTAACCAAAAATATCGGTTAAAACTTTGATTGTCGGATCAGCTTTTTTCAAAGTCAAAGTGATATTATGAAAACCTTTCAAAGCATTTTCATCTTTAATATCATCGGTTGTCCATACTTTTCTGTCATCAGGTCTTGAAGATTCGATGAACTGTAATTGTAAACCGTCAGGATCTTTGAATGAAATCAGTTTTTCACCAAAAATTTCGCCTTCTTCAAAGTTTACATTAAACTGCTGAAATCTGTTTTTCCAGAATTCCAAACTTCCTTTTGGAACTGAATAACCGATGTGTGTTGCCAAGCCAGAACCATTTGTTCCTTTACCAATTCCTTCCCAAGGAAAGAATGTTAAAATTGTTCCGGGAGTTCCTTCTTCATTTCCGAAATAAAAATGATACGTTCCCGGGTCGTCAAAGTTGACGGTTTTCTTTACCAATCTTACGCCTAAAACTTGAGTATAAAAATCTAAATTTCTTTTTGCGTTGTCTGCAATTGCTGTAATGTGGTGCAGTCCTAATATTCTATTTTCCATTTTGTTGATTGTTTAATTTTGATATGACAAATTTATGGCAGTTAGAAATCCTGCACATTTAACTAGTTTAATAAATTCATTTTTTGTTTAAAATATTAATGAAACTTAGTTTAGCCCACTCAACGACTCATTTTGCCTATTCAACGAAAAACCTCTTAATTCCAAGACATTCCGACTGAACTTTACATCATCAAAAAAGAACAACTTAAATCTTAAAATTATGAAAGCAAACATCGGACTTACAGAGCAAAACACAGAAGCTGTTGCAGAACAATTGGCAAAACTTTTAGCCGACGAAACAGTACTTTACATCAAAACCAGAAACGCCCACTGGAACGTGACCGGCGATAACTTTCACGCCAACCATATTTTCTTCGAAGAGCACTACAAACAGATTGATGAGTTGATTGACAGCGTCGCAGAACGTCTAAGAAAAATCGGACATTACGCACCAGCAACTATGAAAGCTTATCTGGAATTAACGCATCTTACCGAATACAGCGACAGAACAAACGACGGATTGGGCTTTATGAAGGATTTACTGAAAGACCACGAAAGTATTATCGATTTTCTAAGAGGAAACGTGACGCCTTTTGCCGAAAAATACAAAGATTACGGTTCCAGCGACTTCATCACAAGCCTGATAGAAACACACGAAGAAATGGCCTGGATGATTCGTTCTTACTTTAGAAATTAAACAAAATAAGAAAAGGAATAATTATATTTGTGTCAACCATAATAAACTATCCCTATGAAAGCCTTGATTGTTGATGACAACGATATCGCAAGAACCACGCTCGCACACTTGGCAAAGCAGATTCCCAATCTTACAATTGTCAGTGAATATTCCAACGCGATTGAAGCTTACAATCATTTGCAGAACAATCAGGTAGACTTGATATTTTTGGATATCGAAATGCCGGAAATGACCGGAATCGAACTCACCAAAAACCTTTCTGGGAAAGACATTATCATTATTTTCACCTCATCCAATAAAGATTACGCACTTGAAGCTTTCGAACTGAATATCGCAGATTACATCCTGAAACCCGTGATGCCTGCGAGATTTTTACAAGCCGTCAGCAAAGCGCAATCGATTTTGGAAAGCAGAAAAGAAGATGTAGAAGTCACCAAAGATGAGTTTCTTTTCGTGAGAGATTCCAATATCACAAGGCGTTTGAAGCTCGACGATATTTTTTATGCGGAGGCAATGGGCGATTATGTAAAATTCTACACAAGAGAAAAAATGTTCGCCATCCACGGCAAGATGAAAACGGCCGAAGAACGTTTGCCAAAAGATGATTTTATCCGTGTTCATAGGTCTTACATCGTTTCTGTTGGCAAGATAGACACGCTTCAGGACGGCGGAATTATGATCAACGGAAAATTCATTCCCGTTGCTGATGCTTATCGAAAGGCACTCAATACGAGAATGAATGTTTTTTAATGTATAAATAATGATTTGAGCAGCTTAATCCGCCTTCCGCTCCCAATATTTTTTGCAGACGATTTCAGTCTAAATAGAACTTGAGAACAAGCAAAAAAGGATTTCCGCTCAAGTCGGGCTGCGACAATTCGATGTTCCAATTCGAATGTAAAATTCCCCTCCCTTGGAGGGGTGGCGAAAATTCAAAGAATTTTTGACGGGGTGGTTTTTAACAATTCTAAAGTGGTTTTCAACAATTCAAAATAAGTACAGACACTTATGAAAAAAATATCCTCAGTAATGGGAAACAGACGGTTCAGTTATTTCATCATCCTCACATTCATTGCGGGTTCTCTCCTATTGATAGCGGTTCAAATCAATTCAGCTAAAAATACCAAAGAACTCATCAAAAATAACAACCGACTTCTCAACGAATTGCGTTCCAGCAATCATTTGCGTGAAATCGACCGGGATATTCTGGGGGTTGAAAGCAGAATCCGAGCTTCTATTGCGACCAACGACACGACTCATCTCGAAGGAATCGACCAAAAAATAAATCAGATAGAAAACTTTCTAGACTCACTTTCCAAAGACAATTCAGACGATGTTGAAGAAAAGCTGATTCACAGATTGAGCGTTCTCGCAATGGAAAAGAAAACGACGAAGGATAAATTGCTGCTCCGTTATCACACCCTTGGAAATATGAATGACAACACTTCCATTGCCAATCCGAGAGCCAGAAAAATTTCAAACGAAATCACGTCCATCACTGCTAAAATTTACGAAAGTCGAAAACTCCATATGGTTGACCTCAGCAAAGAAACTGAAGCGATGGGACAAAAAGCGAGATTGTATGATATTTCTCTATTGATTCTTTTGATTTTAAGCGGTTCCATTGTTGGTTATCATATTCTTCGCCAATTTAAACGTCAGCGATTATTGATTCAGGAATTGGATGTTGCGGAGAAAAAAGCATCGGTTGCCGCACAAACCAAAGAAAACTTCCTTGCCAATATGAGTCACGAAATCAGAACGCCTTTGAGCGGAATTTTGGGCTTTACCAACCTTTTGCAGAAAAGACCTTTAGATGAAACTTCGAAAGAATTTGTCTCATCCATTCAACGTTCGGGAGAAAATCTGATGGCGATTATCAATGATATTTTAGACTTATCAAAAATCGAAGCCGGAATGATGCGCATTACCAAAGGCATATTCAGCATTAATGGATTGGTAAATTCGGTTGAAACATTTTTCGTAGAAAGAGCCAAAGAAAAAGGATTGACGATTTCCAGCAAAATTGACACTTCGATTCCTGACACTTTGAATGGTGATGCCACGAGACTGACTCAAATTCTGGTCAACCTCATCGGAAATGCCATTAAATTTACGCATCAGGGAACTATCAATATCGAAATTTACAATAAACAACAGACCGAAAATGAAGTCGTTGTCGGCTTTAAAGTTTCTGACACCGGAATCGGAATTGATAAAGAAAAACTTCTTGAAGTCTTTGAAAGATTTAATCAGGGTGAAGATTCTACGACCCGAAATTACGGCGGAACCGGTCTTGGTTTATCAATTGTGAAAAGTCTGATTCAGTTGCAGAACGGTGATATCGAAGTCATCAGCGAACAGGGAAAAGGCACGACTTTCCATTTTTATATTCCTTACACAATTGCAGAAGAACAGCTGAATGTAGTTCCGAAAGTTGATACCGATTATTTTAAAGATAAAACAAACGCGCCTTTGAAGGTTCTAATCGTTGATGATAACGCTATCAATCAAAGTCTGATGAAACATCTCCTTTCACAATGGAACATTGATTTTGAAACTGCAAACAACGGTCTGGAAGCGGTAGAATTTCTCAGAAATAACGACTGTGATTTGGTTCTGATGGATATCCAAATGCCACAAATGGACGGTTACGTTGCCACGCAAACCATCCGTGAAGAACTGAAACTGAACACGCCCATCATCGCAATGACCGCACACGCTTTGGCAGGCGAACGCGAAAGATGTATGAGTCGTGGAATGAACGAATACATTTCCAAACCGATAAAAGAAGATGAATTATTCAAATTAATCTCCAATTTCGGATTAAAAGAAAACGAAAAAACGGGAACAAAAGCTGAAGAAATCGTTTCTAATTACGAGTTCATCGACCTTACTTATTTGAAGTCTATCAGCAATGGCGACAAGGATTTTGAAAGAACCGTGACACAACAGTTTTTAGATAAAGTTCCCACTCATTTACAGCAACTGAAATTAGCTTATGAAAACAAGGATTTTAAATTGCTGAAATTGAGAGCGCACGATTTAAAATCAAGTGTGGCAATAATGGGTTTGCTTCCTTTGTTAGAGGAAAAATTAGATATTTTAGAATTAACAACCGAAGAAAATCCAGCATCGCAACTGGCTTTGGAAGAGGTAAAAGATGTTTTACTGAAATCTTTTTTTGAAGCTAAATTATTTATGAAATCCATCGGTAACTAAATTAATTAAAACCAATTTTATTATGGAAAATCAAGGGGCATCTGTTGTTATTTCACATCATATTCTAGATGGAAAACAAGAGGAATATGAAAATTGGTTAACTGAAATCGTTCCTTTGACCAAGCATTCAAAAGGTTTTATCGATTGGCAAATTATAAGACCTATTCCCGATTTGACGTTTGTTTACACGGTTATTATCAGATTTGATACCATTGAAAATCTAAAAAAATGGATGGAATCTGACACCAGAAAAAAACACATCGAAAAAGCTAATTCATTGTTCCGAAAAAATGATAATTATAAAATAAAATCCGGTCTTGATTTCCTTTTTGAAACTGAAAATCAAACCAAAGTTCCCGTCCGATGGAAACAATTTTTAGTAACCTGGTCAGCTATTTATCCTCTGTCATTATTGGTTCCGTTCGTAGTTCTACCCTTTTTAAGACTCTTAAAAATCCCTGCGAATCATTATTCAGACGGACTTTTGATTTCAGGCTGTATTGTTTTTCTGATGGTTTTTGCTGTAATGCCGAATTATACAAAACTGATTAGAAGATGGCTTTTTAAATAATATCAATCAACATCAATTTAATACCTAAGAATCACTGTGCATTACAGTGATTCTTCTGTTTAGAATAAAGGTACTTTTCACTTTTGTCATTCCGCAGGAATCTAAATTATTATTTTAAATATTTTGCTGAGATTCCTACGGAAAAACAAACTTTGAGTTTAATTACTTCATTGTCTTTATTCAATAAATCATAACACTTACTCAACGACAGTTTCCGCCTGTTCATCGAACACCAATTGATTTTGCGCTAGGTTGCTTGTAGCTTTACAACATCAAATTAACATATACAAACAATTAAACTTTAAACATTATGGAAATTATTCAAACACCAGAAAACGCATTGTCTCACTCTACAGTTACAGCGATTATCAATGCCCCAATCGAAAAAGTAAACATCGCAGATTGGTTACTTAATCTTCCCGATGCTGAATATCAAAGATGCTCAACGCAGCATATCGGAGCGGCCATTTCTACTACTTATGATGGTGAACCGGTTTCTTTAAACGTTGAAACGATTGGCGATGCTTTGATGGTTCAGCATTATGTTGCGGATGTTTATCGTCCTGATTACTGCAGAATGTTATCTATTTCAGATTCTATCACCAAAGGCGGAAGAACAAAAGTTCAGGTTTTATGGGAACTGAAAGCCACAAAAATTGATGACAGCACGACTTTGTACACCAACGAAATCCACGCAACAGCCACTCCCGAAATGTTCAAATACCTGAAAGAACACAACGTAAATCTTGCTGATGCCGCTGCTTCCAGACAAGCCGCTTCTGATGCCCACAACCACGAAGAAACGCCCAACTTTGCAAAAAGCATCGAAAACAAAGCGTTGACCGGAAAATACAATCAACCTTTCTAATTCAAAAAACATAATGAGCGTATTTCGGTACGCTCATTTTATTTTAAAGTTATGGAAACACTTTTTGAAAAACTTATAGGAACCTGGACTTTGGTAGAACTTATTGAAGTTCCTGTCAACGGTGGAGAAATCACGCATCCGATGGGCGAAAATCCGAAAGGACTGATTATTTACAATCCTGATGGTTATATGTCGGCACAAATTATGGATACGCACCGTGAAAACTTTCATCAGGAACACTGGACCAATGCCACGCCTGAAGAATATACACAGGAAGGCTCGACCTATCTTGCGTATTCGGGACCGTTCAAAACGGATGATGACAAACAGCTGGTGAGCCACACGATGTACCTCTCACTCTTTCCCAACTGGACGGGGCAAACGCAGAATAGAATCGTTATCTTTAAAGATGGTTTTCTGCATCTTGAAAGCGAGAAACCGTTCACCAGCAATTCGAGGTTGGTGACTCACAAACTGACTTGGAAGAGAGTTTGAAATTAATCTGATATTAAAATTTAAAAAAATGAAAGCAATCGTTATTAAAAAACCTGGAGGTCCTGAAGTATTGAAATTGCAGGAATACCCTACTCCCGAAATATCCGGAGACGAAGTTTTAATCGAAGTGAAAGCTGCCGGGCTCAACCGTTCCGATGTTTTTCAGCGTGAAGGCAATTATCCTGCACCAGAAGGTGCTTCTGCTGAAATCCCAGGTTTGGAAGTTGCCGGAACTATCGTAAAATGCGGACCCGATGTCGTAGATTTTACCGTTGGAGACAGAGTTTGTGCACTTCTCGCAGGTGGAGGTTATGCAGAATATGTCGCTGTGAGAGAAGGCCAATGTTTGCCAATTCCTGCAGATTTAAGTTTTGCTGAGGCGGCGAGTTTACCGGAAACTGTTTTTACGGTTTGGTCTAATGTTTTTCAGAGAGGAAATCTTCAACCTGGGGAAACCCTTTTGCTCCACGGTGGAAACAGCGGAATTGGAATCACAGGAATCCAGATTGCTCACGCATTGGGTTCAAAAGTGATTGTAACAGTTGGTTCCGATGAAAAAGGTCAAAAATGTCTTGAACTTGGTGCAGATTCTTACATTAATTATAAAACCCAAAATTTTGAAACTGAACTTCAAGATGAAGGTGTCGACGTCATTCTGGATATGATTGGCGGTGATTATCTGGCCAAAAACATCAACATTCTAAAACCTGAAGGCAGATTGGTTCACATCAATGCGGTAAGTGGCAGTCACGTAGATTTAGACATTTGGAAAGTAATGACAAAGCGTTTGACTGTCACAGGTAGTACTTTGAGAAGCCGGGAATATGAATTCAAAAAACAGTTAGCCAAAGAGATTCAGAAAAATGTCTGGCCATTGATTGAATCAAAGAAGTTCAGACCTGTTATTTTCAAAACATTTCCTTTCTCAGAAGCTGCGGAAGCACACCGATTGCTTGAAGACAGTTCGCATACAGGAAAGATTATTCTTGTGAGATAGCAAAAATTTAAACTGACAACCAATGAAAAGAGATGCGGTCTTCTATTCGTCGTTGATTATGGTTTTCAGTGCAGGTTTTGTGGACACAAGCACTTTCACCGTCGCAGATGGATTATTCTCTGCCCATATTACAGGGAATTTTGTGGTTTTTGCGTATAAATTATCGAACCATCCGCAATTGCGTGATTTTATCAATCTCATCAGCTTTCCCGTTTTCATACTGGCGGTCATATTAACCAGAAAAATGAATAGCCTTTATAAAAATGAAAAAGGCATATTTGCATCCATCGGTATATTTTTGATTGTTGCAGGTTGTATCGCTTTTTTATTAAAACAAAATCATATTGAAACAGGTTTTGTGTATCATTCTATGCTGATGCTGATTGTATTTTCGATGGGAATCCAAAATACGGTGACCCGTTTGTACGCCAATTCTGCTTTTGGTCCTATGACGGTAATGACGGGCAATGTGACCAAAGCCATCCTTGATTTTTTCTCTTATATTTCTACGCAACATACCCTTGAAAAATTAGTAGAACTAAAGAAATCATTGGTACTTCTGACAGGTTTTTTGGTTGGATGCATCTTTGGCGCTTTGATTTCTGCTCGTTTCGGCTTGGTTTCTATGTTGATTCCAGGTGTTTTGATTTCCGTTTTCTTCACGGTATCTTCAAGAAAAACATCTTTATCCTTACCATAAATTTTTGTTTAGTTTAAATAATCGTCCTTCTCAAGTCAAATTGGGAAGGATTTGTATTATTAAAATCAACGGAAATCGATTTTAGTAATCAGTAAAATCAAATCGAAAGTCTTTTATCTATCGCCTATTTTCTTTACTCTAAAGAACCAACTACTCCTTTCAAATTCCCACCGACTCATTTTGCCCATTCACCGAAAACCACTTCAAAATCCTTTGCTTCCGGAGTAGCTTTACAGTAGAAATAAAGACAAATTATCATTCATCACAAAAATTTATCATTATGAATACTGCATCATTAAGTTTCAAATACGAATTAGAAAAAAAAGAACCTAGAACCAACGACGGTGGAACGACTAGAGGTGCTTCTGTAAAAGATTTCCCTGCTTCTATAGGCATTGCAGGAGTTTCGATGAGACTGCAACCGGGAAGTATGCGCGAACTGCATTGGCACGCTAACGCTGCTGAATGGGCTTACGTGATTTCGGGAACAGTTCGAACGACAATCATTCATCCTGACGGAAAAAGTTATACTGATAATTTTGAACCGGGTGATGTTTGGTATTTTCCAAAAGGGTACGGTCACTCGATTCAGGCGACAGGAACAGAAGAATGTCATTTCATTTTGATTTTTGATAACGGTAATTTTTCTGAAGACCATACATTCAGCGTGACGGATTTTGTTTCATCTGTACCGCCTGAAATTGTTGCTCAAAATTTAGGTTTAACTTTAGAAGAAGTGGCGGCTTTGCCTCAAAAAGAAGCGTATTTCGCTGCAGGCATTGTTCCGGACGAGATGTCTTTCGTCGCTGAAGCTCGTCCGAATGAATCTGACATCGAATTAACTAGTTTTCACCGTTATCCTTTGCATTCTCAACAGCCGAGAATTGTTCCGGGTGGTGGTTTACAGAGATTAGTAACAAGTAAAGAATTTCCTATCAGCAGCACGATGTCTGGTTCTATTTTGGAATTGCAACCGGGAGCTTTGAGAGAAATGCACTGGCATCCGAATGCTGACGAATGGCAATATTTTATTTCTGGACAGGCAGAAATGTCGGTTTTCTTGGCAGAATCTACTTGTATTACAGAGCAGTTCAGAGCAGGCGATGTTGGTTACGTTCCAATGGGAGCCGGACATTACATCAAAAATACAGGCGATACCGTTTGCAGAATTTTGATTGGCTTCAACAGTGGAAAATATGAATCGATTGATTTGAGCGAATGGCTGGCCGGAAATCCTAAAGATGTTGTGGTAACGAACTTTGGCTTGAAAGAAGGTGAAATTGAAAAATTTCCGACTGAGAAAGTTTTCATTCAGCCTGAGAAATAAGATTAGAATTAAATCTCTCTAAATAATGGATAATTCTGTCATCAAAACAAACAGTTCCGTTTCATCTGATTCGATTAAGATGCAAGAGAGATTGGCGATATTTTTAGCTTTGATTGCAGGATATATTGATGCAACAGGATTGATTCAATGGAAAACGTATGTCTCTTTTATGAGTGGAAATACTACTTCACTGGGAGCCGGCATTTCAACAGGTAAATCTGAAATCATTATTACATCAGTTACAGTCATAAGTTGTTTTTTATTAGGAATTTACGCCGGAACCTGCCTTTCATTATGGAAGAGGATTAAGAACCAAATATTAACATTTTATATAGTTTCCGGAATTCTCATTTTCTATACGATAATTGCTTATTTTTATGATATTAATAATTTGTCATCCATTTCAGTTATCGGATTTTCGATGGGAATGATGAATACGATTGTGACTTCAGTAGGAAACCAAAAGGTAAATACCGATTTTGTGACAGGAACTCTGAACAGTCTCGCAAAGAACACTGCAATGCTGACGATGACAGATGATAAAACGGAAAAAGAAGAGTATAAATCTAACGCCATCCATCTTTTACTGTTGTGGATAGGTTTTTTGTCCGGTGCGTTTATCGCTCCTTTCCTACTCGATTATTTTGGAAAATGGACTTTGATGATTCCTGCCTTATCACTAATGATTTGCGGATTACTGATTTCAAAAATTAACTTTAAAAACTAATACTATGTTACAAAAAAATGATGTTGCCCCAGATTTTACTTTGTACGCAACGCCAGACCAGAAAATTACACTCTCGGAATTTAAAGGCAAAAATGTCATCCTCGCTTTTTATCCAGCAGACTGGAGTCCTGTTTGCAGCGATCAGATAGCTTTGTATAATGAAACTTTGAAGTTTTTCAAGAAATATGATGCAGAGATTTTCGGCATTTCCGTCGACAGCAAATGGTGCCATCTGGCATTTTCCCAATCCAGAAATTTACATTTCCCTTTGTTGGCAGATTTTGAAGCTAAAGGCGAAATCGCAAAACAGTATGGCGTTTATGATGATGAAGAAGGTGAATGTAAACGCGCGTTATTCGTAATCAATAAAGACGGAATCATCGAATGGAGTTATCTGTCACCAACGGCCATCAATCCAGGAGCAGACGGAATTTTAGACGCTTTAGAAACCCTTAACACAAAATAAATTATGTCACTAAAACCGAACGTCAGCCAAGCTGACCACACACAAGGCAACTTAGAAGCCGACCTTGTGATTGTAGAATACGGAGATTATCAATGTCCATATTGTGGTGCTGCTTATCCGGTTCTGAAAGAATTGATGAAGGAATATGGAAGTCAAATCAAATTTGTTTTCAGAAACTTCCCATTGTCTGAAATGCATCAATATGCTAGACCAGCAGCCATCGCAGCGGAAGCAGCCAATCTTCAGGGGAAATTCTGGGAAATGCACGATGCGATTTATGAAAATCAAAGAGATTTGAATGAGAACTTACTGATGAAGCTTGCGGAACAATTAAAACTGAACATTCCGCAATTTCAAAAGGATTTGGAAAGTACAGAATTGGCAGATAAAGTTGATTCAGATTTTGAAAGCGGTATTATGAGCGGCGTGAACGGAACACCTTCTTTTTTTGTGAATGGGAAGAAATTCGATGGTGGCGCGGAAGATTTGTTTGAGCTTTTGAGGGAAAATACTGAAAACTAAACCACAAATCGAAGATTCGACGGAGTCAAAAGGCACAAAAGATTTTAAACACTTAAGTAAATGTAAGTTCCTTTTATAACGTAAATAAGAACACTTAAGCTAATTTCTGAAATCAAATTGTGTTTTACACCGAATCTGCAGCCCGACTTGAACGGAGCTCATTTTTTGCTGGGGATTTAGCTTGGAAAAAAATAGCGGGAGTGGAAGGCGGAAATAGCTGCCCAAAATAAAAATTATCAAAAATGTACGATATTAAACTAGATTAACGAGAAACGAATTGAACCATCCTACATTTGCTAAAGAATTAAGACAACAAAATATTAAAATAAATTAATCACAACATTAAAAAAATTAAATTATGAGCACACTAAAATTAAAAGACGGAACAGAGATTTTTTACAAAGACCAAGGCGAAGGACCAACTTTGATGTTTCACCACGGATGGCCATTGTCATCAGACGATTGGGACGCTCAGGTAATTTTCTTCTTACAAAGAGGTTACAGAGTAGTGACGCACGACAGAAGAGGTCACGGCCGTTCCAGTCAGGATATTTATAATCACACGATTGAACAATATGCTTCTGATGCAGCTGAATTGGTTGAATTTTTAGATTTGAAAGATGTAGTTCACATTGGTCACTCAACTGGTGGTGGCGAAGTAATCCGTTATGTGAATAAATATGCAAACGGAAGAGCGAAAAAAGCAGTTTTAATCAGTGCAGTTCCGCCAATTATGGTAGCGAGTGACAGCAATCCTGATGGTGTTCCGATGTCGGTTTTTGATGGTATCAGAGACCAGACTTTGAACAACAGACAGCAGTTTTACATCGATTTGACTTTTCCTTTCTACGGATACAACAGAGAAGGTGCAGATGTGAAAGAAGGCGTTCAGAGAAACTGGTGGAGACAGGGAATGATGGGTGGAATCGTGGCTCATTATGACGGAATCAAAGCGTTTTCTGAAACTGATTTCACTGAGGATTTGAAGTCAGTGGATATTCCAGTTTTAGTTCTTCATGGTGAAGATGACCAGATTGTTCCTATCGAAAATTCTGCGATAAAATCTGCAAAACTGTTAAAAAACGGAAAGTTAATTACATATCCTGGTTTCCCTCACGGAATGCCAACTACGGAAGCAGCTACTATTAATAAAGATCTTTTGGAGTTTATTGAGGCTTAATATCAGAAATATATACAAATGAAAAGGGAATCAAAATTGATTCCCTTTTTTTATTTAATCGTCACATAAGTTGGTCTTACTCTTCTAATCTATAATACTTTAAAATACTATCATATCAGGAAACAAAGGGTTTATATACCTTTCAAGTTAATAATAATCTTTTAAAACTAAAATTAAATTTGAGGAATTTTCCCTAAATCTTCAACCAAATATGCTTACAAGAATAATAAAGCCAACTAAGGATTTACTATTCTAATTCGCAATAAACCTAAATTAAAGGAAGTTATTTGGTAAAAATGAGTTTTGCAATTCTTGTTTAATCTGGCTTAAAAGAACCAAATCCTCTATAAAAGTGTTTGAAGATACACTCGTCTTGTCACTGAAGGAGACAACTATTAAATAGTTGTCTCTTTTTTTTACCCATAAATATCTATTTGTCAAACTTTTACAATCTGACTTTTTGTGTTCGATATTTTAAATGTAAAATGCTCAGCCTGCTTGAAATAAACATCCTGAAAGTACTACAGTAGGCTTGTAATCTACAATCATTACGTGATCGAAATCTCCTTAAGGTTAAAGCTTTTTCTCTCTTTTGGCTTATTGTCGTTTTTGCTATTAAATATAGTAATTCCAATATAATTTTAGCTTCCTTCTCATTTACCTGAACTCCATTCTTAGCTAAAAGAATAATTGCTTGTTCATCGTCATTAAATAGTGTCTACTGATGATTAATTTAATTGTATCTATATAGGACGACTGAAAAGTAAAATAGCCTTAAAAAATTAAAAAATAATTATAACAAGCAATATATACATTGGTACAATCTTTCCAAGACTGTTATTAGATTACGACTTTATAAGAAAAAGTTAATATTTTGGACGTGTCTATGCCTATATCTTTTACCGAGCAAAAGGATGCTGCTCCTATCATTCACGTATAGTATTTTCTTTCTGTTCGTAAAACTTGAACCGCAACACAAGTTTACAGAAATTTTTTGATAGTTATCACTAAAGGACTTTTGACTACTGACATCATGTTGTCATAAACCAGACTTAAATTTGTTTCATAATTATTTATTAAACAATAAAAGCATGAGAGACATACACAGTACAGCATCCAATCAAACCGAATTTCCAAAGCCTACTATGATTTCAGTTAACAATGTGGTATTAGAAGTATTTGAAGCAGGAAAACAAAATTCAGACAAACCGATTGTTCTCTGTCACGGTTTTCCAGAACACGCATTTTCTTGGCGTTATCAGATACCAGCTCTTGTTGCAACAGGTTATCATGTCATTGTCCCAAATCAACGTGGCTATGGTAACTCATCTTGCCCAACCGAAGTAACTGATTATGATATAAAGCACCTGACTGGTGACCTTATTGCTCTACTCGACTACTACGGATACAAGGATGCCACATTCGTCGGTCATGACTGGGGTGCAAATGTTGTCTGGAATCTGGCACTATTGTATCCTAAACGGGTCAATAAGATAATAAATTTAGCTCTGCCCTATCAGGAGCGCGGAGAACAACCATGGATTGAATTTATGGAAACCATATTTGGAGAAGACTTCTATTTTGTTCATTTCAACAAGAAAGTGGGAGTTGCAGATTCTATAATGAATGAAAACACACCTCAATTCCTGCATAACATATTTCGCAAAGATGTACCTCCCGCTCCACCTGCTTCGGGAATGCTAATGATAAATCTTGCAAGAGCAGAAAAACCTTTTGGGAAGCCCCTAATGGAAAACAATGAACTGTCTGTATTCGTTTCTGCCTTTGAATTATCTGGATTTACCGGAGCTATAAATTGGTACAGAAACCTTGATAGAAACTGGCACCTGATGGCGAACATAAAGCCAATCATTCATCAGCCAACTCTGATGATATATGGAGAACAGGATACGATTCCAAAGTCTGAAAACCTGAAAAACATCGTTCCTAATCTGGACATTGTCAGTTTAGATTGTGGTCATTGGATTCAGCAGGAAAAACCGGAGGAAACAAACCTTTCAATTTTAAATTGGTTAGCACAACAGAATGCATAATAAGGAAATTGGAACATATAGCCCACAAAGCCAAACAGATTGGAGACAATGGTTGGAAAAAAACCATCAGTCCAAACAATCTGTTTGGCTTGTCTTTTATACAAAAAAGTCAAATATCCCTTCATTAAGTTGGAGTGAAGCCGTTGATGAAGCTCTTTGCTTCGGTTGGATTGACAGCACAAGGAAAAAGATTAACGACATTTCGTTTATGCAGTTTTTTAGCAAACGTAAACCGAAAAGCAACTGGTCAAAAATCAACAAAGAAAAAGTCCAGCAGCTCATTAGCAACAAAAGGATGACAAAAGCGGGTTACGAAAGTGTTGAGATTGCGAAACAAAACGGATATTGGACAATCTTGGATGAAATAGAAGAAGTGATAATTCCGAACGACTTAGAAATTGCATTCGAAAAATATAATGGTTCGAAAGACTATTTTCTAGGTTTGAGCAAATCAACAAGAAAAATAATATTGAGCTGGATTATCCTCGTCAAAAAACAGGAAACCAGGCAAAAGCGCATAGAGGAAGTTGTAGAAAGTGCAGCACTGAATCTTAAACCAAAACATTTACGATAGAAAAGGCTCAAACGGGTAACTATTAATAAAGACTAGATGAAATTGAGAAAAGTTGATTTTTTTGTTTTATTTGATTCAAATTATAAAGGTGATGATATATTTAAATGTACCAAATAACAACAAAGAGTAAAATGTTATACTGTTCTTAATTCTGCTTATGATTAATGAACAGTAATTGCTTGAAAATATGACATATTACATTCAAATATATCATTACCCTTCTTTTTTATTATATCAGTCTGTACCAATACTCGTACAGACTGAGTAAATAACTTACATTCTCAAAGCCTGCTAATAAAGACTTTCATCATTTTCAGATATCTTTTCTCTAAAAGAACATTAAACAACTCTTGAGAATATACTTTATTTTGGTACAATATATCTAAACTTTTAATTCTACAAAGTACACCTTTTCAAAATGCAATTTTTTCGGATATACATGTAATACATTCTGAAATTACCACCACATCCTCTCCCTTTAATGCTTTTATTTATATAGTTTTGCCTCAGAATTCTAAAAAACAATGATGTTTTTTCAAACTTCTTTAAAATTTCAGAATCTGATAAAAAATAGTCAGTTTAATACCATTTTTAAAACAAACTGACATACCTTCTTCAGGAGTGGAATATTGAAAATTTATTAAAAACAAAACACATCAAGATGCCTTTTTTAAATTTCAAGAACCGGCATTTTTCCCATGAGGAAAAAAATATAACAAATATTGCCGTAAAATACTCAATACCAGCAACATGGAGTAAATTGACAGACTTCACATATAAGCCTTATCTACAATCTATAAATAATAACCCTATTGTGGATAAGAATCAAAGATGTCAAGCCTTTATGAATTATACAGTTATTAATTTCATTAATAGAATCCCATTCAACCCAATTGCAAAATACAGGTTCTGTACTTGAATATTATACCCCAATAAATTGAGTACAGGAAGTAGTAGTTGCAATACCGTCAAAACATAAAATCCTAATAACCCCCACACGGAGCTTTGAACAAAGCTTTTGAGAACATCAAATTTTATAATGAGGTAATCTATATTTTCAACTCATCTAATAAAAGTAAAATTATAGCTCTCAAAAAGCCCTCGTAGGTATTGGTTGCTATAGCACTAAAAATTTTAAAAAACCAGATTATGCAAAAAAAAATCACTTTTTTTTGGGTATTTTTCCTGTGCTTCACAGTACACGTTGTTGCACAAACATACCCAGGTGGAGTATCTCCCTCAAATATGACTGTTTGGCTTCGGGCTGAAACCGGATGGACACCTTCTTCCTGGACAAATCAAGCACCGGCGACACCCACGGGAAGCAATGCATTTACTAGCATTGGACTGTATGCTCCATCCGGATCCCAACCAATTCTTAATCCCTTACTTGCAAATTTTAATTTTAATCCCGCAGTACAGCTTACTAATAACGGATATCAATTGGATGGAAACGGGCTTACCTCCTTTTATAGCTCAGCGACAAGCAATACTGCACAAATCACTTATTTTGGCGTATCAGATGTCGCAGGTTTTGACTTGATATCTAATATCTATTCTAATATAACAGCTGCACCATGTGGAAATAACCGTTGTAATTCTGGGTTTAGGTATAATAATGTTCAATTTGGAAACAGCTCTGTATCAGCTAACTACCCAACAACACAGATCAATAATATTGGAGCAGGACAACGAATAAATGATACTAACAGAAGTAGCTTTATAAATGGACTTAAAACAAACACAACAGGTTCTGCTTCATTGCTAAATTCAGGCACCTATTCTTTTGCAGTAGGGACATGGGGAAATGGCGCTTATTTTGTAAATGGTAAAAGCATACCGGAAATAATCTGGTATAAGACAGCATTAAGCGATTCAGATCTGAATAAAGTCAACAGTTATCTTGCTCTCAAATATGGAGTAACCCTAGGCACCTCTGCAACAGCAGCCCAAAATTACACTGCAAGCGATGGTACTGTATTCTGGAATACCACAACAGCCACAACAGCTTACCGTTACAATATTTTCGGGCTGGGCAGAGATGACAATTCCGCAGGAATACATCAGAGAATATCACACTCTGTTAATAATTCCGGTACAACCACTACAGCAGGACAATATCTAACAGTATCTACCAATAATAATTTTACAAGCCAGAATACATCTGTAAACCATCCTGATATTTCCAATGATTTACAATTTATTATGTATGCAGACAATGGTGGAGACTATACAGATTACAGCACTCCTTTTTCCTCTCCGTCAATAACCGGAATAGGAAAACGTAACAGCAGAATATGGCAGGCACAGGACACCAAAGGCTTTGGTGTATTACATTATCAATTTAACAACATTCCAGGCGGTCACAGTAATTATTATATAGCAAAGTCAGATGATCCTTCGTTTACTTCTAACGTAACTGTTACGCCTATTACGGTTACGGGTGGCACAGCAGAAATACAGATGGATCTGAATAATCAGGGTACAAACAATGGAGTTACTTATTTCACTCTTGTAGTAACAGATATGCCTCCTTGTTCAGATATTGATTCAGATGGAGATGGCATTGCAGACTCATGTGACTTGGATGATGATAATGATGGCATTCTGGACGTCAACGAGTGCCCTCCTTCTGCCGATCTTATTACTAACGGTACCTTTATAAACTCGAGCGCATGGTATGCAAATAACTGGGTAGTAGGAAGCAGTTATACCTATGCTTATATTACGTCGGACGGCAACACTCCAAATACCAACATTCTTACTCAAACGGTAAACGGCTTGACCCCGGGATCTGTTACATTAAATTTTTCAACTCTTTTCTTTAACGGGGGTAACCAAGAGAAACTGGATGTTTATTTAGGTAACATCAAATATGTATCTTTCGTGAGTTCCGCAGGAAACGGCAATGTAACCGTAACCCCGGAAAACGGCGCTACTGTGAATATGACCCCATTTCCGGAATCATCTTCCTGGAGTGATAGTAATTGGAAGAATATACAAATTACATTTCCATATACCTCCACAGAATCTACACAAGTATTAAAATTTGATGCTTATACAATAGGAAGCGGAGACGGAGATGATATAGGAATAGATGATGTAAGTCTGAATATTCAAGGTTGTGATACAGATGGAGACGGTATACCTAATGCTCTTGATCTGGATTCTGATGGAGACGGATGTTATGACGCCATAGAAGGAGGTGATAAGGTAATTGCAACACAGCTTAACAGCAATGGTAGTATTAATAGTGCTGTTGATGCTCAGGGAGTTCCGGTGTTGGTAAACCCTGGCGGATTGGCAGACAGTGATGATGTTCAGGGACAAAGTGTTGGAGGAGCAATTGATCCTGCTTTAAACCTTTGTACAGATAGCGATGGCGATGGTATTCCTGATGTTGATGATCAGGATGATGATAATGACGGAATATTGGATATAAATGAATTAGCATGCCTTAATCTAAATACTATACAACCGACTTCTACTGGGGCCATTGTTACTTATCCTAATACAGGAATACCTTCGTTTACTTCAACTTATACAGTTTCAGGAAACAGTTCTGCTGCTTATACATACACAACCAATATGTTTGGTTATTCCGGCACTGCGGTAGCTGTCAACACTAATTCAGGAAATCCCACAATAACAGTAGATTTCAACCGTCCTGTTTATAACCTGGATTTAGCGCTGGATGATGTAGACAACAATGAAACTGCCACACTCTATTTATATGATAAAAATGATAACCTTCTAACAGGATCTAATATTTCGAATTATATAACATATATGGGTGATTTACAAAGTGTTTCCTATCCAAACGATCGAAGTATTGTTGTAACCGGGAAAAACGGAAACCTCTCAAACCTGGCAGGCGCTGTAAGAATTACATACACCGGAGACATCGAAATTTCCCGCATCGTTTATACACAGATAGTTGGAGGCTCTGCTGCCAACAATGGTTTATTCCTTATGCACGGTTGTGTAGATAAAGATACCGATGGAGATGGTATATGGGACAGATTAGATTTGGACAGTGATAATGACGGTTGCCTGGATGCTTTAGAAGGAGACGAAAATGTAACCAACAGCCAACTGGTTAATGCCGGTGGTACGGTAACAGTAGGGATAGGATCTACCGCATCCAACCAAAACCTTTGTGCAAACAATTCATGTGTGGATTCTCAGGGAGTTCCTACTGTAGTCAATGCCGGTGGTGCAGCAGATATAGGAGGAGACACTGGCCAGGGAATCGGAGACTCTCAAAATGCAGCTGTTAAAGCTTGTGATGCTTACTGTTACAAATCCGGAGCTACAGCAACTCCAGGAAACCCTGCACTGATAAGCAAGGTTGGAATTACTTCTCTGGACAGATCTCAGGCACAGGCTGATAACTGGCCGGCAGTACGTAACGGAGCATGGCTGGTATTGGAAGCCAAAACAAAAGGTTTCGTTCCTAACAGAATAGCATTTGACGGTACGGGAAATCCGATAGGGATAAATCCTGCTCACTTTACTGAAGGAATGATGGTATATGATACAACTAATAAATGTCTTAAAGTGTATACTATTAAAGATGGTTCGAATTTCGGATGGTACTGCATCACTACACAAACCTGCCCGGATTAAATAAGGAAAAAGAGCAGCAGTATATGATCTGCTGCTCACTACCTGAATCTAATAATTTAAAATAGTTATAATGAAAAAAATCATTTATATTTCAGTGTTTGTCGGCTCTTTTGCAGGACTAAAAGCACAAGTGGCAATAAGTAAAAGCGATGTTACCAATAGCTCTGTTTCACTGGAGTTTGGAGATGATGAAAATAAAGGCATCATTCTTCCCTATGTCACAGATAAAAGCGGAATTACCGAAAACGGAAGCATTATTTACGATGCCTCGGATTTTAAAATCAAATATTTAAAAGACACAAATATCTGGTTTGATCTTAGTGTAGACACAACCGGAACAGCAAATCTGGATATTCAAGGGAGTGATAAAGCAGAGCAACCAGGAGCAAAAATATCTGTTGTTTCTACCGGAAATCCAGATAATTCAACTAAAGGAATACTGGTACTTGCAGATACGGACAAAGCTATGATATTACCAAAGGTAGCCAGTCCTCATTTGAATATCATCAATCCCAGCGCAGGGATGATGGTTTATGATACTACCAAAAAACAGCTGGCTGTCTATAATGGTACTGTATGGTCTTTCTGGAAACCTTAAACTCATTTTAATTATATTTTCATAGAATTTTATCCCCAATTTAAAATAAATTTATCCGGATTGGGGATTTTATTTCAATATTATATTTGAATGAGTTTGTTTAAGCGCTGCTTCAATTAAAAAACCATTAGAAAGTCTACAAAGAATTAACTTTTAGGGTAAAAATTTCTGACCTTTTTGTAGTGTAATTTTCATCTCTTGTGTTTGTGAAAATCACAAAGATCTTTTTAATCAATTACAGAATATAAATCCTATTCTTTAACTTATGTTAAATCCTTATGATCAATAACTTAAGCATTTAAAAGCTTAAACTAAAAAATACCTTTATTCCCTCATTTTTGCAGTAACTCCTCTTATTTCTGAGAGGAGTTATTATTGAAAAGATACTTTAATGTATCCATTTAATTCCAGCATCGCTTTTATGGAAAAACAAGCGAAGGTTTAATCCAAACAAAGACCTTCACTCTACTTTCATAAACATCAATTGCTCGTACATTAAAGTATATTATCGCCTAAAAGAAAACTCCCTTGGTTACGGGAGTTTCTTTGAATATCGGAATATTGGAGATTTATTATTAAATCAATAAGCGTTCTGTTTCAGAAACACATCGATTTCAGAACTTTCTATTTTAGGATTTGCACCAGAGTAACTCGCTACCAAAGCACCGACGGCACTGGCAAAATTAAGGGCTTCATCCGGATTTTGATCTGAAAGCAGTTTTGCAATCAGGCTTGCCAAAAAAGAATCTCCTGCTCCTACTGTATCTGCTACTTTCACAGGATAACCTTCGTGTCTGTATAATTGATCATTCCACAGTAGGATAGAACCGTGTTTTCCTAAAGTTACACAGATTGCTTTAGTGTTTGTTTTTTCTGATATAAACTTGATATTTGACTCCAGGTCTTCAGATTCAAATCCCATCCAGGCAGAAATCTCCAGTATTTCCTCGTCATTGAATTTAATAAAATCTGCCCTGTTCATAAGCTTTTCCAGAAGCTGAATATTGTAAAATGGTCTTCTTAAATTCACATCAAAAACTTTAAACATTGTATCATTGGAATCTAATAGGGAGAAAAGCGTCTTTTGGGAAACCTCATTTCTGCAGGCGAGGCTTCCATAGAAAAAGACATCAGCTTCTTTTACGGTATCTATTATTTTTTCATCAACACTAATAAAATCCCAGGCAGAAGGAAATTTGATCTCATACGTTGCAGAGCCACGCTCATTTAAAGAGACCTGAACAATTCCTGTGTCATATTCCGGAGAAACAATGATTCCGGCAGTTTCAAGAGCATTTTCTTTGGTGTAATCCAGAATTACCTTTCCGTCTTCATCATTTCCTACGGCACTGATCATTGTCACAGGAAAGCCATACGAAGCTGTTCTGAGAGCCAGATTGAGAGGCGCTCCGCCAATTTTCTTCTCTTGTCCAAAAACATCGAAAAGTACTTCTCCAAAACTTATTACATTAATTTTCTTATTGATAAACATTAATTGGGATTTTTGATATTGATATTACTGAATGAACTCTCTGAAGAACTAAAATACTCCATTTTTAATTAATAATATAAGATCCCTCGAATTGGAATTCATTATATAAGCCATTATTTTGTTTTTGAATATCGTTTTCATTCGTATCTTGTTTTAGTATCCGTTATTTTGTTTGTACAGTCCCTGACTGAAATTAATCTGAGCCAAAGGAATCGGGCAATATTCCTCAATTCCGTGGTCAAATCCTGCCTGAGAATAGTAAGACCGTTTTGTTTTTTCGCTGGAATAATAAGTATTCATTGTTCCTGCGGTAGTTCCCCATCTCACAAGGTCGAAGAAACGGCTTCCTTCCATTGCAAACTCCATTCTTCTCTCCCATCGCAACGCTTTTCTTGCAAAATCCTGATTCCAGGTACAGTTTACGCCTGGTTCATATTGGTTGATGAGATTGTTGGTGGTGTAGCTTCCAGTCAAAACCGTACTATTGGCAGCTCGCTGTCTCACCTGATTGATTAATGGCAACGCTTCGTTGATTTGTCCGAGTTCAATTAAGGCTTCGGCTTTCATCAGCAAAACATCGGAATATCTTATGATGATTCTGTTTTTGGAATTTCCGTAAAAAGGGTCTACATTCACGGTACAGCCACATCCTACAGGTACATTTTCCTTTAATGAAGAATAATATCCATAAGTTCCCGGACTTCTGCTCCAGCTTTCCTGAAAAATTTTGTTCTCTTCATATTTCCAAGGCAGTCCGGGCAAGGCAACAGTGTGATATAATCTAGGATCTACCTTGTAACTGTTCAGCTGATTGTAATTCAGATCTACATCGTTAAAAGTATCGAACATCGGTAATCCCTGCGGTGTCGTTTTGAATGCGTTCACCAGATTCTGGCTTGGCTTATGAAAATCGCAACATCCTAAACCTTGTGGTACAGAAAGCATATCACCGAAATTAAGCCTTCCGAAAAGCGTTCCGTCATTGTCAGAATATTGAATGGAAAAGACTGCCTCCGGACCGTTTTCGTGTGTTCCCGGAAGGAAATTATACCCGAAGTCAGGCTCCAAAGTGTAATTTCCGATTACCTGATTGGCAGCATCAATAGATTTCTGAAGGGTGAGCGGATTTACCTGCGTTACCGTATAGTTATCATCCTGCTCATACGCCTGATACAGCCTTACTTTAGCAAGATAGGCATAGGCAGCGCTTTTCTTTGGTCTTCCCACTTCCGACTGTGTTGCAGGAAGATTAGCGGCTGCGAATTCAAAATTAGAAGCAATAGCCTCCCATAACTGCTGGTCTGTCTTTGCCCTGTTTGAGATTTTCGGATAATCATCAAGCGGTGTATTTTCATCTACATAAGGCACATATTTAAATAACGTTTTCAGCAAAAAGTAGTAATGTCCTCTTACGAAATTCATCTCGGCAATCCTCTTTTGCTTGTTCGGATATTCGGAATCTGAAAGCTGCTTAAGTGCGGCAATCGCTTTGTTACATCTGGAAATCCCTACATAATTGAGATACCATAATCTGTCTAATTCACCAAAATCCGAACGGACGTTATTTGAAATTTCAAAAAAGTGAAAGGTCTGGATATCATTGGTTCCGCTTCCTCCTTTGTATGCATCATCAGAACGAACGTTTCCATAGGGCCAAAGGCTGAAAGGGGTATCATAATGGTCGTTTCCGAGAGATGCATAGGCCGCAACCACAAAACCATCCACATTCTGAGGCGTTACCACATCGGCTTCCGACAGGACACCTCTCGGCTCATTGTCCAGAAAATCATTGCAGGAAGTGGTTCCCAGCAAAAAGGCAAAAGCGATTGTTAAAAGTATATTCTTTTTCATTTTTTTATTATTTAAAAATTATAGGGAAAAATTAACTCCAAAATTAAATGTAAGTGGTAACGGATAGCCGAATGCCGGCGTTTCAGGATCTATTCCTGTAAAGCTTTTGGATTTTATCGTCCAAAGATTCTGAACACTTGCATACATCCTGAAATTAACAATGTGATATTGCTCCATCAAAGATTTCGGGAACGTATAGCCCAATTGTAAAACTCTCAGCTTCAGATAACTTCCGCTTTCCACATAATACGATGAGAATCTGGATTCTGCATTGCTGTCCACTGTCGTAAGCGCAGGAATATCCGAATTGGGATTCTGCGGAGACCACGCATTCAGAAGCCTTGTTCCCTTATTGGAACCTACATCATCCACACTCCAGAAATCAGTCTGGTATTTTTTTGAATTAATGACATCCACATCGCCGATGCCCTGCCAGAATGTTGAAAGATCAAAGTTTTTATATGAAAAGTTGAGATTGATACCATACATAAATCCCGGATTCGGATTGCCAATCCACGTTCTGTCTTTGTCGTCAATCATTCCGTCACCATTTAAATCCGAATAGCGAATCCTTCCCAAACCTTTGCCTGACTGTGTTGCAGAATTATCCACCTCTGCCTGAGTCCTGAAAAGTCCATCAGCAACATAACCGTACATTGAGTTAATGGGGCGTCCCAGAATATTATCTGTTGTTCCGTTTCCACCGTAATTATTAATAACGGATTGAGGAAGTGCAGTAATTTTATTACGGTTCATAGAAATGTTCCCTGAAACTTCGTAGCGGAAACCACCTGCGGTTTCATTCTGATAAGACAATGCAACTTCAATCCCTTTATTTTCCATAGATGCACCATTAATCCATCGATCTCCTCCTTCTCCGATCACACCAAGATAAGGTGGCAATACGAGAATGTCTTTTGTTGCTTTTTTATACACATCGACACTCCCTGTCAGTTTTTGATTAAAAAATCCGAAATCTAAACCAAGATTGGTCTGTGTAGTGGTTTCCCATCTCAGGTCGTCATTTTTTGTCTGAGTTGCAATAAATCCTGATGGTAGTAATCCGCTTCCGACACCGGAAATATCATAAGCCGTTCCGTAAGATGTTGCCCACGTTGGATTTCCTCCTGCATAGTTCGCTATATACAGCGAATAAACCGCCGAATTGCTTATTTCCTGGTTCCCGGTCTGTCCCCAACCTGCTCTTAATCGCAAATCTGAGAAAAACGGAATAAGATTTTCCGCAAAATGTTCTTTATTGATTCTCCATCCAGCCGAGAATGCAGGGAAAGTTCCGAAACGGTTGTTTTTACCAAATCTTGAAGAGCCGTCATAACGCATTGTTGCAGAGAAAAGATAACGGTTGTCATAATCATAAGAGAATTTTCCGAAGTAGGACAACAGGCTGTAATAGGTGGAGCTTCCGCCGTTGAAAGCATCTCCTGTTCCTGCATCGGGATACATATAGTCGGGTGTTTCTATAAGGAATCCTTCTTTTCTCAGCCAGGTATTTTTAAACGTATCCTTGTACATTTCCATTCCGCCCAAAAGATCAAAATGATGTTTCCCTGCTTTTGCAGTATATTGTGCGGTATTGGTCCATGTCCATTTCTCCGTGTCTGACTGGTCGATGTTCACTGCATTGGTTTTGTTTTGCAGATAACCCGAAACATAGCTTCTTTGCAGCATTCTTTTGTAATAATTGGAAAGATCGATTCCAAAGCTGGATTTTAAGGTCAGATTTTTCACAGGCTGCAATTCGGCATAAACATTTCCGAAGAATCTTTGGTATTGGTAACTGTTGTCTTTATTATATTCCAAAAGTCTGACAGGATTTTGCCGGTCATTCATTCCGCCAACCGGACCGCCCCACCCGATTCCGTCTACAGTATGAACGGGAATGATGGGCAAAGCACGTAATGCGGGATCCAAAACGCCCGGATCCATCAGCTCATTGGTTTTATTGAAGGTGAAATTTTCTCCGATTTTCAGTTTTCCGTCGAAAAAGTTATAAGAGGTATTGACACGGGCAGACAGTCTTTTGAAATTGGTGAGTTTCACGATTCCATCATTGTCATAATATCCCAGAGAGAAAAAGTAAGAACCTTTGTCCGAAGCGCTAGAAGCAGAAACATCCAGCGAATTGGCAACACCAGTCTGCGAAACCTCATCATACCATTTGGTATCGGCTGATTTAATAGTTTTTGCAACATCCAGGTATTCCGGAACGTTGCTGTTATATAAGGTCGGAACACCATTCTGAACACCCCAGTCAAAACTATAGCTCAAATTATTGCTATTAGGGTTAAGTCCGTCATTGATGTTGGCCTGCCAAAGCACCTGTCCGAATTGTTTTGCGTTCAGAACCTCAGTTTTTCTAGCATACTGTGAATACGCTGTATAATAATTGAGGTCGATTCTCATCTTCCCTTTTTTTCCTTTTTTGGTAGTGATAATGATAACACCATTGGCAGCCCTGGAACCGTAGATACTTGCTGAAGATGCATCTTTCAGCACCTGCATCGTTTCGATATCGCTTGGGTTGAGTTCGTTCATTCCGGCTTTTGTGGGAACACCGTCAATCACATAAAGTGGATCTGTATTATTTAACGTTCCCACACCACGAATCAGCACTTTTGTGTTGCTGCCGGAAGGAGATCCGTCGGCTGTGATATTAACACCGGCTACTCTTCCCTGTAAAGATTTGATCGGATTGGGTTCGGTCTGCTTGTTCAGATCTTTCATATCCACCACGGAAACCGCACCGGTAATGTCTGCTTTTTTCTGCTTGGTATATCCGGTTACGATCACCTCATCTATGCTTTTTATTTTCTCCGCAGCTAAAACGATGTTAAGAACCGTCTTTTCATCCACCACAACTTCACGGGTGGAATAATCCGGATACGTGAAAATTAAAGTGTTTCCTTTTTGCAGGTCATTGATCTGAAATGTACCGCTATTGTCTGTGGTGGTATTGGCTCCTGTTTCCGAAACGGTTACGATAACCCCGCTCAACGGTTTCTGATTGGAGGAAACTACCTTACCTTTAATGACTTCCTGCGCAAATACATGCGAAAAAGGCAGAAGGCAAAAGGCGATGGCTATTTTGTATTTCTTCATACTATAGTTTTTTATTTGGTATTAATCTGATGAGCATTGATGTTGAGCGTACTTCCTTTGGTATCTGTGGATAAGCTTAGTTCCGAGAAGATTTCATTAGGGAAGAAGATTTCGGTCATTACCTTTTCACCACCATTGAAGAAAATTTCGATGGAAGTTTTATCCAATACAATTTTGAGTGTTGCATTTTGGTAGCTTTTTGATAATGGCGCTTTTGAAATCCTGTCTGCAAAATTGTTCTTAAAATCGGTTTTCCCGGATTGGGTACGGTCAATAAAAAGTTCTTTCTTGTTATTATCAATTCCAAAAATCACACGTTCTCCCAATGAATTTTTCAAAGCAAAAGTGTAAACTCCTTTGGTCATTTTCTTAAGGTTAACATCGATAACTGCTTTGGAAAGATCTATTTCTCCTTTGCTGATAAGCTTTTTATCAGAAACAAGGCTAATTTCTTTTTTAACTGTTTTTCCTTCATAATTTTTGAGCTGGGAAACAGGATTATTTTTCAAAATGTAACCTTCTTTGGCCCGTTTTAAAGTTACTTCACGGGGAATAGTAGAACTTCCTCTCCATTTTTCCGTAGGCACATCCGGTGAATAATCCCAGTTTGACATCCATCCGATAATCACTCTTTTGTTATCCGGAACATTATCAAAAGAAACGCTCGCATAATTATCGCGTCCCCAATCCAGCCAGACTACTTTTTCTTTTTCGAGCTGCTTTGTAAAAACATCATCCATTTTGAAGGTTTTTCCGTCAAAATCACCTACAAAATACTGGGCAGCAGAACCACCGTTCGGGCCACCCGGATTGATGTTGACGATAAGAACCCATTTTTCCTCATTGGTTCCTTCTACTTTTATCGGAAAAAGATCCGGACATTCCCAAACGCCGCCGTGTCCGCCGAAATCTTTACCAAATTCTGAAAGAAAAGTCCAGTCTTTCAGGTTTTTTGAGGCATAAAAATGCTGCCTGTCCTGTACCGCCAATCCCATTACCCATTGCTTTCTTTTGGCATCCCAGAAAACTTTCGGATCACGAAAATCTTTTATTCCGGGATTTTTCAATACAGGATTATTACTGTATTTGGTCCAGGTTTTTCCATTATCCAAAGAATAAGCGATCGCCTGAGACTGTGCGTCAATTTCTCCGGCTTGCTCTTTCTTCATATCGTGATAGGTAAAAATTGCTACCACGGGAACATTTTTCCCATCGCCAAAACCTGATGTATTATCCTTGTCCACAACTGCACTTCCTGAGAATATGGCACCTTTTTCATCATAAGCAATTGCAGGAGCCAGTTCTTCCCATTTTATAAGATCTTTGCTGATTGCGTGTCCCCAATGCATCTTACCAAAATCCGGCACGCTCTGAAACGGCGTATACTGGAAAAATAAGTGATAAGTTCCGTTGAGATAAAACAGACCGTTTGGATCATTCATCCAGCCCTTTTGAGGCGTGAAGTGATAATTGGGTCTGTAAAGCTGCTCTTCAGACGTTTTCGAGCCTGACTGTGCATTGAGCCCCGAATAAAACGTTGCAGCGATGATTAAAGTTGATATGATTTTCTTCATTATGATTATTTAATAGGAGATTTTGAATTATTTTAAAGACACATTAATCAATTTATATAGGTGTTCTTTCTGATGATTAGATTGATTTGTACATCTATTTCGTCAGTGTTTTGCTTAATTTTTCCAGCGATATACCTTTTGTTTCCGGCATCATAAACATCACGAATAATAATTGGAATACCATTGCAACGGTAAAGACTAAAAACACGGTTCCGGCTCCGATAGTGGAAAATAACGTAGGAATCAAGGATGGAATGATCGCTGCCAGAAGCCAGTGTGTGGAACTGCCGAAAGCCTGTCCTGATGCGCGAAGATGATTCGGGAAAATTTCTGAAATGAATACCCAAATCACCGTTCCCTGACCAATAGCGTGAGAAGCAATGAAGAGGAACAGGAAAATTGGAATCGCCAATCCCGACCAATGGAAATAAAACGCCATAGAAACCAATCCTAAAGAAATGATATACCCTACGGAACCCAAATACATCAGTGTTCTTCTCCCTACTTTATCAATAAGGTTGACCCCAACCAGAGTGAAAACCATATTCACAACACCAATCCCGATACTGCTTAGCAGTGCTGTTTTCTCACCCAAACCTGCTTCGCCAAAAATCCTTGGTGCGTAGTAAAGGAATGCGTTGATTCCCGACATCTGATTAAAAAAGGCTACTAGAAAAGCCAGCATCAGCGGAAAACGGTATTTTTTCATAAAGATATTTTCCTTTGGCGATTCTGCGTGGTCATCTTCCATCTGCATGATCAAAGTTTCAGAATCCTGATCAGGGCTTAGGATTTTCATCACTTTTTTCGCGTCTTCTATTCTGGAATGGGAAACCAGCCATCTCGGACTTTCCGGAATGGTGAATACACACAATGTATAAATAGCTGCGGGAATTGCCTGCACACCAAGCATCCAACGCCAGTCGTTGTCGCCGATACCGCTTAGTAAATAATTTGATAAAAATGCAATCAGAATCCCAAGAACAATATTAAACTGATACAGGGAGACCATTCTGCCACGGTCTTTTGCAGGCGCAATCTCTGAAATATAAGCGGGTGCAGCAATTGTAGAAGCACCAACACCCAAACCACCCATAAACCTGAAAAATGCAAACAGATAAGGATCATTGGAAAGCGCAGTTCCTATTGCAGAAAGCGCATAAAGAACACCAATGATGAAGAGCGTTTTTTTCCTTCCTAATGTATTGGTCGGGATTCCGCCGAAAATGGCACCTATCACCGTACCCCATAATGCCATTCCCATTACAACTGCTCCGTGAAATGCATCTGAGCTACCCCAGAGTGTCTGCAATTTTTTGTCTGCGCCGGAAATCACTACTACATCAAACCCGAAAAGAAATCCTGCCAAAGCAGCCGTAATAGACCACATAAGAATTTTATTCATCTGTTAAAATTTTTTATTTGTTTGTGGCTAATATATCCCGAGGCGGCAATCCGAGGGTTTAATTATGTAACTAAATATTTCAGCAAGGTTAATTATTTGTTAATTAATTGCAATCAACTGAAAACCAATAATTTAATTTAAAATAATTTTATTAAAGTTTCATCAGGTTTCAAAAATGTAACATTGTTTTATAAAAATGTTACGTGTATTTTAGTGTTTTTAAGGTTTAAAAACAATTAATGTAATGAAGATTTTAACCGAAAAAAGGGTCAAGGTGTATCGCTTTTGGGTCAAGAACTTTTAAGAATTACAATTTCTATGAAAAGCCGTTTATTTTTCCGAATGAAGATGCATTGTTGAGAAAGTATAATAAAAAAAGCAGCAGTTTGATCTGCTGCTGCTGAATATTGCAAAATATTAGATGTGAAAATTGATTTTAAATATTAATTAAAGCTTCAGAGTCTGTCACAATGCTATTGTATTTAAATATATAATCAGTTGATTTTGTATTTTTATCATTCCTTCTCTGCAGATTTTCGAAAGGCATTCGGGGATATGCCAAACTTATTTTTAAAAACAGTGGAGAAATAATTCGGGGAAGAAAAACCTGTTTTATATGCAATCTCTGAAATCGTCAGTTCGGGATTTTGCAGCATCGATTTGGCCTGTTCGAGGCGGAAATTGTTGATATAATCGCTCACGTTCACATCAAACATCGCTTTTATCTTTCTGTAAAGCTGAATTCTGGAAATATTGAGCAGGTCTGCAAGATTTTCTACTGAAAAATCGGCATTGTCGATATTGGTTTTGATCAAGTGATTCAGATTGTTCACAAAGGTTTGCTCTATGCTTCCAAACGACTTGCTGTCCACAATCCTGCTGATATTGTTTGTATAGTAATAACGTAGTTTTTCACGGTTGTAAAGCAGTGCACGCAATGACTGGATCAGAATCGGGTAACTGAAAGGTTTTGTGAGATAAAGGTCAACACCGGATTTCAGTCCCTGCAGGTACGATTCTTTATTGTCCAAAGCTGTCAGAAGAATAACCGGAATGTGGGATGTACGAAGGTCGTTTTTTAGGATTTCACAAATCTCAAAACCATTTTTGTCCGGAAGATTGACGTCACAAACGATAATATCCGGAATTTCACTCAAAGCCTTATCAATCGCATCCGTACCGTCAGAAGCCATCACCTCAAACTCATTCTGAAGCTTTTTGCTTAAAAAGAACGACAAATCCGAATTATCCTCCACCAAAAGAAGCGAGTAACGTTCGCCCTGAGATTCCTGATTTTGGGTAATCGTCTCGTCTTCCGTAAAAACAACTTCTGTTACAAGACTTTCGGCATCTGCGAGACTAGGTTCTTTCACCATTTGGTCTTCGTTGAAATGCTTGTTTCCTTTATAAAGACTGATGATAAACTCCGTTCCCTGAAAAGAACTCACTTCTATTTTCCCAAGATGAAGCTCAATGAACTGTTTGCTAAGATGCAACCCGATTCCTGAACTGTTTTTTCGGTTGTTTGAGCCTTTGAAATAAGCTTCAAAGACATTGCTGATTTCTTTTTCGGGGATTCCGATCCCGTTATCTTTGAAGCTGATGACCGCCTGATTTCCTTTTTCCTGAATCGTGATTTCAATCTTTCCATTATCAGGCGTAAATTTGAAAGCGTTGGACAACAGGTTGAAATAGACTTTGTCCATCAGGTTTCTGTCGATGTAGAGCTCAAGGTTTTTATTATGTGAATGAATTTCGAATTTGATATTTCTTTTTTTAGCTTCATTTTCAAAATCACGAAAAATTGCGTAGGTAAAATCGTAAATATTCGTCTTGGAAACTCTCAGATTAAAAGTTTGATTTTCTATTTTTCTAAAATCCAGCAGATTATCCACCAATCGCAATAATCTGTTGGAGTTTTTATTGATCAGCTCCAACTCATAGGATGGTTTTACACCTTTGGTTTTGCCGGAATCCATCATAGATTCCAATGAACTGAGAATAAGCGTAATGGGTGTTTTAAATTCGTGAGACAATCCCGTAAAAAAATTAACCCTTGCTTCATTGCTGTCTTTCAACTCATTGGCAATGGTTTCAATCTGGTTTCTTTGAATAGTAATTCTCTCATTGGTAAGTATAAGCTGTTTATTTTTTATCTTGATCGCATAAATAAGGTATATAGAATAAGCAACCAGGCAAAACATCAATATCAACAATATGACAGACCATCGGAACAATTCTTTTTGTGAAGAATAAAGTTCGATCTGTTTTTTAACCGCCTGTACCTGATTTTCTATAACACCTTGCTGTTCGATGATTTTATCAAATTGATTGCGCATAATTTCCGCATTCATTCTGTCGATGATCGTTGTACTGAGTTTAATGCGTTTGGGAACAGCAACACCGTTATAAATTTTAATCGCAGTCTCGATGGCTTCTGCTCCGCCAGTTGGATACAATAAAGTGGCGTTCAGTTTTCCGTCCAGAACCATCTGGATTCCGCCGTCTTTTGTATTCAGTCCGTCAACGCCTATAAATTTGATTTGATTTTCTAAACCTTTATTTCGTGCAACCTGCCATGCATTGGCAGCAAGCTCATCATTAAAGGCAAAAACATACAGACTTTGATTTCCCAAGGAATCCAGCGTTTTCCTGAAAGGTTCTGCGGGGAGACCTCTAAACGTTTTTATCAGATTTGTGTTGGGATTGTTTCTGATGATTTCCTGAAAGCCGAGACTTCTTTCTATGGTTGGGGAAGATTGGTCATCGCCTTTTATTTCGATTATTCTTTTATCAATTTTGGAATCTGAAAGAATGTAATTGGCCGCTTCTTTGCCAATTTCCAAGTTATCGGCGCCGATATAGGTCGTATATTTTTCTGAATTGATCTTCCTGTCGAGCAAAATAACGGGAATATTTTTGGCAGCCGCTTTTTCTACCACAGGAACCAGGGATTCGGAATCAATGGGTGAGATGATAATCACATCCACCTTATTATCAATCATTTTTTGTATATCCTGAACCTGCTTATTAACAGAACTTTCTGCTTTATGGATATTGAGCTCTACTTCGGAATGAAGTGATGCCTGTATCTCCATAGAATGATTCATTGCCAATCTCCAGGGATGATTTCCCAAGCCCTGCGAAAATCCGATAGTAATTTTGTCTGAAGTTTTCCGCGATTCTTTACAAGAAAAAAAAACAAGGAAAAACAGAAGAAATAACATTCTATAAGCCTTAGGAAAACCGAAAACTTTCAAAAATTGTATTGTTAACATATTAACACAATATTAATGAAGATGTTGCAGACAGGCAATTTTTGGTGATAGTATTTTATATGAAATCTACTGTATTAATTATATGTAATGAAAGACAAATAAGCCCAATTGAAGACTGGCCAGGTCTCGATTTATTCAAAGACAACTAATGAATCCTGATCCCTGTGAGCGAATTTGTGCTGATTTACACATTCAGCCTTCAGTGTTTTGAAGAAACTCTCAGCAACTACATTATCCAGCAATTCCCTCTTCTACTCATCCTTCTTGTGATGAATGTTTTTTTTTCAGCATAGATCTGAACTCATGACAGACATACTGCACTCCAAGGTCAGAATAGAAGAAAACACTGTGTGCGCCACATTCATGGTCTCACTTAAAGTCCATCCGATACGCAATGCTGCATCAAATGTTCCCGGTTAAAAATCACGGTTCAATACATTTTCCGGTACTGAAAATTTATGGATGGAATCTGTGGTCACCTTAAATTTTATTTTGACAATACTTCTCAAGTTTGCCTTTTTTCATCAGTCTGGCAACCTCACCCTGGATATTTTGATATTCTTTTTACCGAGTTCTCGAGTAATCTGCGAACTGCTGTAAGTTTTGTTACTGCTTACAAATGCTCCAAGGATTTCTATAGCGAGCTTTTGGTTGTATATTTATTATTTACCAAATTAAATTATAATATTTATTGGAATAGATGTGATAGAAAGCAATTGTATTAAAGAAAAATATTTTAAATTTGGACAGATAATAGTCCAAACTATTTTGAAAAACCGATTTCATAGTGTTCCGGAATAAGGAGGACCTTACATTATATATCATTAGCTCTTTATGAAAGGGCATCGGTGATCCAATGGTAATTGCTTTCCAAATTGTACCCGTCTACTTCAATCTGTATCGATACCTAATATAAACTAATTATACCTGCTCTAAAAACTAACCATACTTCCCATGAGAAAAACATTTTATTTCTTTTTTATCCTTTTCTATTATATAGCCATTGCTCAGACTTCTCCAGAAGAGACCATCATTTCGAATAAACTAAGAGATTTGACAAAACCTAATATTGACCAAAAACAAAAGGAAGCCAGCCTACTTCAATTAAAAGCGGAATCTGAAAAACTGGGGTATGATTTAGGCATTCTGATCAGTGGTGATTATTTAATGATATTATATGGTGAAAGTAACAGACATCAAGAGGGACTTGCATTGGGGGAACAGCTAAAAAAAGTAGCGAAAGGTAAAAAAGATACCCACGGTTATATAGCAGATATCTATCGAATGAATGCACTTGCGTTAGGTTATTTGGGTCTGAATGAAGCATGCTTAAAAGATTTAAAAAAAGCACTCAGTTATGCAAAGGACATCAAAGACAGAAATACAAGGGTATACCAGTTGTCGACGTGTTATCTGAACATGGGGTTACATTACAATCTCAAGCAATTTGAGGATAAAAACATAAGAGACTCATTGTTATATACTTATAAAAAAAGTCTTGAATTAGCAAAGCAGATCAATGATGACAGTAAGAGAGTAAGGAAAGATTTGAAATACGATCAGATTGCCTTTATAGAAATGCGTTTGGGGATGTTCTATCTGAATGAGAGCAATTATATCAAAGAAAGTCTGGAACTGGCTGAAAAATACCTTATGGACGGATTGAAAATTTATCAGGACAAAAAATACAATATGCCTATCGTTAATAAGATGATGATGCTGAATCAGGTAAGCTGGTTGTATATGGAGAAAAAAGAGTATGAAAAATCGATAGAGTACGCAAAGCAGGCATTAGAGCTTGAAAAACGCTTCAGAGAGCCATATCACAGAGTAGAATCCTTTGAATTTCTTGCCGATTGCTATAGAGAAGTGAATGAGAAAGAGAAATCAAAATTCTATATGGAGCAATATACCTTTCTTAAAGATAGTCTTTCACTTGCGGATAAGACAAATGCAAATATTACGATGAAAAAATTGGTAGCTGAAACAGATAGTGAACATAAAGAAAACTCAAAGAAACAATGGATAATGACCGGTGTTTTAGCTCTCATTGCTGGAGGATGTACCCTAATAGTATGGAAAAGAAGAAATAAAGCTCTTCTCAAAAAGTATGAACATATAATAGAAAAATTAAAAAAAGAGCCGACTGCACAAAAAAAACAAACTAATGTTACAAAAAGAGGTGAGATTTCAAATGAAACGGAAGAAAGAATTATCAATCAGTTGGAGATTTTTGAAAATTCTGAAGAATTCCTTAGAAAAGATCTTACAATTGGTCTGCTCTCCAGCCAGCTGAATACAAATTCTAAATACCTTTCTGAAATTATAAAGAATAAGAAATCTCATAACTTTAGCAGTTATATCAATTATTTGAAGATCAACTATATTGTTCATAAGCTGTATAATGAGCCGAAATATCGTGATTACAAAATCAGTCATCTGGCAGAAATCTGCGGCTATGCCTCACCACAGGCTTTTTTTGTAGCTTTTAAGAAAATAAATGAGGTGACGCCTGCTTATTTTATTCAAAAACTGAATGAAAAAGTTGCTATTTAGTTTTTGCCTCTTTCAATTATAAAAATAGAATAGATATTAAAATAATGATTAGAATTATTTGATTGATAATTTATCAAAGTAAAACAGTTTTTTATACTTAAACCCCTTCTTAATTTTTTACAGTTTGCAGACCATTTTTCTTTGGAATATTTATTTGCATATCCGCTGTAAATTTAAAATAGCTAAACCCATCCTTATTCGATGGGTTTAGCTATTTTAAATTTTACCAACAATTTTATATTGCCTTTTCATTTTAATAAGATATAGATTGGCATTATTTACACCCTTAATTTAAGAGACACCAGTAAGTTTCTCACTATTTTGTGATTTCACTAACTGAGTCTAATTGCCTGATATTCATATATTTTAAATTGTAAAATAATAAATTTTATCAAAATTACAGAAATGCGGATAGCATTCTTTTTGTTCATAAATAATGTCAGTGTAATATTGCCCCAGTCTATATAAAAGATTTATCCTCAATCTTTTTTAGTAAAAAAAAACAAAAACCATTGATAATGATCAAAAACAAATTCCTTATTTTGGAAAACATGATACCTCGTTGTATCATGTGTAAATTAGGATCTCTTATTTCATTATTACTGTTGTTGTTTTACGCAAATGTTTTCGCTTCTGAAAATTCCCCCTTAGTAAATACTACAGATCCCGAACTGATTAGTCAGGAAGAGAAAGAGCCGCCAACTGTACCAGTAATTCATATAAATGAAGGTACTGTTGTTTATGGAATGGAAACTATTTCTCTGTATGTTCAACCAATTGATGCTGAAGATAAAGAGCATATACAGCAAAAGGTATCAACGAAAATTACAAAACGAGCAGTTGCTGATAAGATTCTGAAAAAAGTAAAGACTGAGCAAAACATAAAGCTGCCTGAAGTGAATGCTCAACTGACTTCCCATCATTCTGAAAATAGTTTTAAATCGTCTAAAAGACAATTTAGAGTAGCAACCCTTACCAACATGCTTTTAAAAATTGCAATTCTAAGCTATACAGCTTATTATCAGACTGTATTTTCACTAAACACAAATTCCCTATATACAATTTCTTTTTTTCTTAAAGGGGGCTTGGCCAATTCTGCATTTTTTACTCGGCCTCCTCCTTTTGCTTAATTCAATTTTAGAGCATTACCTGTTGCATTAGAAAAGTACATTACTATGAGACCAATTTCTAAGAAAATTGGTTTACAATAGCAAAATACTACGTGGTAACAACTGAACGATATCACTGTCTTGCAGGAAATAATTCAGATTATGATAATGCCATTACTGCACTTATACTCTAAATAACGAAAATCAGATAGAACACCCTGTTCATTCTTATTCTACAGCCAAAACGACTATGCTTCTGTAGAATCATTTACCATAATCATGGTTTATGAAATATCTTATAACAATAAAAAAATTAAAAATGATGAAAAAATGTAATCATATCTCACATGGGTGGTCCCTCGGGAGCAAAAACTGATTATTGAGTCTTGCTTTCCATAGAATGACCAGTGGCAAAACAATCAATATAAGATGGCATTTCAAAAATTAAAAACTAATGTATGATGAGAAAAAAGAAGCAAAAAATAATTATGAAACTCACAAAAAATCTCTTTTTATTCTTATTACTTTTTCTTGGTAATATGATAATTTACGCCCAGTGCAACGTCAATGCAGGAGGGAACACCGCGATATGCGGTACGTCCTATACCTTGCAGGGAAGCTCATCTGGCAGTACGAACGGAACACCGGTTTGGACACTTGTTTCCAAGCCGGTTGGTGCACCTAACCCCACAATAAGTAATGTTAATTCCCTGACACCTAATGTTACAGGGATGACATATCCTGGAAATTATGTATTTCAGGTAGAGCAAAACTGTAGTCCGGGTGGTTCGGTAACATCGCAGGTAAGTATTTTGGCTCCCGGTGAAGTTTCATCTTTCACTGCAGGACCGGATATTACCAATGTGAATGCTACAACAGGTACCGTTACATTAAACGGGGTTGTACCTGATGGATATACGGCATCATGGAGTGCTTACAATATCTACAGATGGGAACGAAGCAACGTAAAGACTAATCAGAATTCTCAGTTTAGCTCAACAACATCAGCTACAACAACTTTTAGCCTTATTAACAAAGCAAATCACGAGATTGATCCCGCATATGTGGTAACCTTAAGAATTACTTCAGTCAACAATCCTAATTGTTGGTATGAAGATACCGCTATTGTACGTTTTATCCCCAACCCACAGATACTTCCAAATGTGTCAACTTCCAAATGTGTTTCCAGCGGTGGAAGGCATTTTATTTCACTTCAGAGTACATCACCTAAGTTCTCTCATGGGTATTCTTTCACGCCGGGCTCTTCGGGGAACTTCGGCACGAGCATTACCATGAACGTTATCAGCCAACCGGCAGGGGGAAATATTGATTATCTGTATATTTATGATGATAATATAAATTTTACCGGCGTCAATGTTGTTGGAGTTTACAAATTTACTTTGACTGTTACGAATGCCAGTGGGACTTACACAACACCGGAAATCACCTATACTTTCAATGGAACACAGGCTAATCTGGTAAGTTTTCTGACACCTTCAAGACCTGAGCAAATGATGATTTATGACGGTGGCGGTTCAGGAGGTGAAGTTCATTGCGGTTACGCAGGGCTGTCTACACCTATTACATTTTATTATACTATTGATCCTGCGGATAATCCTGCAACAATAACTACAAATGTATCTACAATCGGTACTTTACCACCGGGGGGAGCTACTTCCATAGTAAACGGAGGTGCAGGAACTGCTACCCGAAGTGCAACCATAACACCACCTTCCGGTGGATGGAGAGTGGGAACATACAGGTTCACTGTAAGCAGAAGTAATGGAGGATGCACAGCTACACAATCTTATTACATCCACATATCTGATGGCAACCGTGCTGATGTAACAGTACCAAACACTACAGTATGTTACCCCGGATCAGGTGTCGTAACAGCGACAGTTCCGCTTCCTGATGTGTACAAAGGTATTGTGAACAGCAGCTATTTCCAGGATTTTGATGGCCGCTACAGAATAACATTGGTATCAAAACCTACTGGAGCCGCAGACCCTGTATTGGAACCTTATAACAATACATTATTTACCAATGCAACAACAACAATTTCCAACCTTAACATGCCGGGTGAGTATGTATTTAAAATAAAAGCAGACACATATACCGGAAGTGTAGGAGCATTCTTAGATAAAGAATATGCTTGCTCAAATGCTGAATTGGAAAGTGAATTCTCAGTATTCGTATCAGCACAGGTAGGCGCTAATGCGGGGTCTTCCCAAACATTGATCGGAACCTCCCAAACAAATTTTAATGGTAACAATCCGGGTGTGGCTACAGGTGAATGGACACTATTGTCAAAACCTGTGGGAGCTACCGATCCGGTTATTGCAACACCATCGGCATACAATACCAATGTTACAGGATTCAATTCTCCGGGGACCTATATCTTCAGATGGACAGTGACTACGGGTACCTGTACCAACACAAGCGACTTAACGGTAAATGTTATAAATGCAATTGCAGGAGGAGTTTCCGGAGCAGATTTCTGGGTAAAATCGGATGATTCGGGAACTATTGCCACAGCATGGAAAGACCATTCTGCCAATGCAGACAATATCCCCAATGTAGGAGGAATAACACTGGCTCCTGCAGACAGAGCACACAACTTCCATCCTTATACGACGGGATATTCTGCTTCAAAATTCTTTTATAATACAAATAGTGAACTAAATACGACTAATAATTATTTGGACCTGTCAATGAGAAGCTCGGTATCTGTTTTCTCGGCAGTAAGACCAACATCTGCGAATGGAACAGGTCGTATTACAGGAATCGATGACGATACGAATGCATCTGAACCAGGTATTTCTATTAATTCAGGAAGACCTCATATATACAAATATTTTGGAAATGGCTCAGCTCAAGCCAATAGTAACACAATGAGTGCCACTAATGCGTTTACTGCAAATAAAAGTTCAGTATTCTCTGCAATTCAGGATCAAGCACTTAATTCGGGAAGAGGAGAAAGAAGACTTGGGTTAGACGGAACCTATGAAGTCTTTAATTTGGGTAGCACAACAAATACCTTTAATGTTCTTGGAAAACACTTAAGAATAGGTCATGCTGGTTGGGATTCTCCAGGTGCTTTTCCCGGTGACATTATGGAAGTCGTGTGGTTCAAAAGAGCACTTACAACTAACGAGCAATCAAGACTAAACTCTTACCTTGCTGTAAAGAATGGTACTACATTAAACGAAAATTACCTTTCTACAGCCAGCAGTGTAGTTTGGGACAGAACAGATAATGCCGGTTATAATAATAATATCTTTGGTATTGCAAGAGACAATATTACAGCATTGCACCAGAAACAGTCTGGAAGTACAAATAACGGGCAGAAGCTTGTAATTTCTACTACCGGATTTACTGATAGCAATATTGCAAATACTACAGGTTTAGCCAGTGATTTACAATTCCTAATGACAGGAGATAACGGTTTGAAGCAAAGTCTTACAACACCATTGAGCTACACTACCGGTTCTAACGGAACAGCTAACTACCGTTTCGAATCAATCTGGAAAGTACAAAATACAAACAGTGTAAGCACTGTAACTGTTGCATGGCCAAAAGGCGTGACAAACTTATACCTTGTACAATCACCGGATGCTATTTTTGATGAAACCGATACTTTTACACCGATGTTTACAGAAGTTACTGTAAATGGTGTAGTGTATAACACAGCAAATGTAACCTTAACAAACGGACAATTCTTCACGTTTGCTGGTTTTGCACAGGCTCCGGGAGGTGTTTTAGGTCCTGATTTCTGGGTAAAATCAGATGATGCGGGAACTATTTCTACTGCTTGGAAAGATAATTCTCCTAATGCAGATAATATTCCGAATGTAGGAGGAATTACCCTGTCTACAGCAGATAGAAACCACAACTTCTATCCGTACACTACAGGATATACTGCCACGAAGTATTTCCATAATAATACTTCAGCAATGAATCCGCTGGGGAATGTAGAGTTGCCTAATACAAATACTTCTATTTTCTCAGCCGTAAGACCTACTTCTGTTACTGCAGGACGTATTATTGGAATTGACAACGATGCTTCCAATGGTGCTGAACCTGGGGTTTCTATTACCGCAGCAGGAAGACCTAGACAGTTTGAATTCTGGCAGACAACAACGTCATCAGATTTTTCAACGACCTTCAACAATGGGATTTCGAATGTATATTCGGCAATAACTAATAATAACACTGCAAACGGAGGAACTTCAACGATAGCAGGAGGAGAAAAAAGATTAGGACTAAATGGTTCTTATGAATCTTTTTCAGGTTTTGCCGCAGCGAATAAATTCCAGATTTATGGTACTAACCTAAGATTAGGACATGGCACATACGATTCTGCAGGTCCTTTCCCTGGTGATATTATGGAAATTGCTTGGTACAACCGTACATTAACAGCTAATGAGCAATCTAGAGTAAACTCTTATCTTGCTGTAAAGAATGGTGTTACATTAAATGAAAATTACCTTGCGACCAACAGCAGTGTAGTATGGGACAGAACCATTAATACCGGCTATAACAACAATATCTTCGGTATTGCAAAAGACGAGTTTACAACATTGCACCAAAAGCAGGCAGGAAGTGTAAATAATCTACAAAAGCTTGTGATTTCTACAACAGGCTTTGCTGATAGTAATGCAGCCAACAGCACAGGCTTAGCTACTGACCTGCAATACCTGATGACGGGAGATAATGGTCTTGAGCAAAAGCTTAAAATACCATTGGCTTACACAGCAGGTTCTAATGGTGAGGTTAGCCACCGTTTTGAGTCTATCTGGAAAGTACAAAATACCAATGGGGTAGATAATGTTACTGTCGCTTGGCCTATAGGAATCGACAATCTGTATTTGGTACAATCTGCCAATGAAACCTTCGACACCGGAGACACGTTTACCCCGATGACTGGTACAGTTACCGTCAACGGTACAGACTACAACACCGCTACCGTCACGTTGAGTGATGGAGAATATTTTACCTTCGCAGGACTTTTAGGCAATTATTGCTTTACCGGCGATTGTAATCCAAATACCTTTTTAAACACTTCAAACCCCAATACTATTGAGTATGACAATATGGTAAGCACCTTCCACAGCACCATGATGCACAACGCATCTACCGGAGCACTGATGGTATGGGGTGAAAGAATGGCAAACAATGGTACAGCTAACGTATTGACTCCTACTGAGGTCAACAGCACCAACTATCCGGCTCTTACCGGCGATATCCTCAAATTTACCAGCGGAAGCACGAGTCAGGCTACTGCTCAAAGTGTCGTTTTAACCACTGACGGTCTGTTTGCTTGGGGACAACAAGGGACTTTGATTTCGACAGGCCTTACAAGCAGTACCACCTTTCAAAAGATAAGTATAGGAACTTACGGAGTAAATGGCGGTGCACCAAAGGCAGACGGTTTACCTGACGGGGTGGCTCCGGGGGATGTCAAAATGTTGTTTGGTACTTACAAAACATTGGCATTGACCACCTGTTCCGGAGAAGCCTGGGTATTGGCTCAAAGTTCATTGCTTTACGCTGATGGTACACCAAGCACCACTGCAAACCAACAGCTATGGCACCGGGTACATATTAACGCTACTACTACACTCGACAATGTAGTAACTATACGGGGAACTGGTTCTCAGACGTTAATGGCATTAACTGCCACTGGCGAGGTATATACCTGGGGGAATATCACATGGTTGGGGAATGGCAGTCCTCAAGCAGCTAGAACATTCGCAACACAAATGACTTTACCAGCGGGTGTGACCCCAAAAATGATAGGGGCAACCGGTAGTACTAATACTACCTATTATATATTAGGTACTAATAGCAATGTTTATAGTACAGGGACAAATAGCAATAGACAACTCGGTAATCTTACTAACACGACCAATAGCAACGTCTGGGTACAGGTACAGAAATCAGCATCGGCGGGAGATTACCTGACCAATGTGGTTTGGATAAGTCCAAATGAACACGACTATTATGGTTTTGGTTCTATCAATGTGCTGACGGCAGACGGCAGACTATGGGCTTGGGGAATTGATGATAGTTATATGCTTGGAGTAACAGGTGCTGCAATCCATCCTACTGAGATGCCGGGCAGTATTCTTGCCACCGCTCCTTACGACATCGGAAAACTGAACTGGACAGACAAAGTGACTGCTGTAGAAACCGGCGGGCATACCTCTATGACCCTTAAGGACAACAGCAATAAATATGGCTATGTGGGACATAGGATTAATGGAAGTATGGGTGATGGTACAAGCACAAATGCTATTGAGAATAAATATAACTTTGCAGACACCCCAGAGATAAGCCTTTGTGGAGCACCGGTACTACAGGGACATTGCTACAAGCCCGGAATAACTGCTGGTACTTCATTAGATACAAAAGTAGGTGTCACTGCTCTTAACAGAGCTGGAGCGACAGACAGTGATAATTGGCCTATGACCCGTAAAGGTGGATGGTTAGCACTAGAAGCTAAAACCAAAGGTTTTGTACCAAACAGAGTAGCATTTAATGCATCAGGAAATCCTATCGGAATTCCGGTTGCCAACTTTGTAGAAGGTATGATGGTTTATGACACTGTCAATAAATGTATGAAGATATATACTCAGAAAGAGGGTGATACTTCTAAAGCCTGGCATTGTATCTCCACCCAGACCTGTCCGGATTAAAATTAATCTTTAGTTGGCAACCGGCAGTATTTCACATTAGCTATTGCCGGTTTGCTAACTATTAAACAAAACATTACAAAAATGAAAGCAGTCATAATAACAACATTTACATTGATGTTAGCTGGTATAACAGCAAAATCACAAGTCGCAATCGGAAAACAGAGCGTGGCTAATACTTCGGTTTCTTTAGAATTCGGCAATACCGAAAACAGAGGCTTTATCCTTCCCTACATAACCGACAAAACCGGTATTACGGTAGAAGGAAGCATCATCTATGACACAACAGATCATAAGGTAAAATACCTGAAAAGCTCAGGAGTATGGGTTAACCTTAGCGAAGACGACAGCACGGCAGCTACTATCGGAGCAGCAGATCTGTCTATACAAGGATTGGATAAAACAGAAAAAGCGACGGCAAAAACAGCTATCGGGGTTAATGGGGCAACTGATACAACAGATGGTATTCTGGTATTAACTGACGCAGACAAAGCAATGATTCTGCCTCAGGTTGCAAGTCCTCATATAAATATCATCAACCCGGCATCAGGAATGATGGCGTACGATACTGTGAAAAAACAGCTTGCTATATATAATGGTACTGTATGGAGTTTCTGGAAGCCTTAATAATTTACAAACAGTACAGAAAACTGGTCTGTGCAGTTATATTATAGATTTACTTTAAATGTCAATTTGAGCACCTAGAAAGGTGTCAAAGCAAAAAATTTAAAAATGAACTTCAAAAATATTCACATAGGACAAAAACTAATAGAGAGGGTTGCAGAAAGCGGGGTAGAAACATCCCGTATCTGCAATTTTTTGAAATGCAGCGTAGAAGAAACAGAAGAAATGTATAAGGCTAAAAGTCTTGACTCTGAAATTCTGCTAAAGTGGAGCAAGCTTCTGAAGTATGATTTTTTCAGATTATATTCCCAACATCTGATCTTCTATGCGCCACAGACAACAGCAGATGATAAGATAAAAGTTAAGAAGTCTTCACTCCCAAAATTCCGGAAAAATATTTATACTAAAGAAGTTATAGATTTTATGATAGAACAGATAGAATCAAACAAAATGACAAAGGATGAGGTTGTGATAAAATACAGAATCCCTAAAACCACTTTACACAAATGGATAAGCAAATATAGAAGCTGATAAAGCTGCTGGGAAAAGAACTACATATAAAATTGTACTTTGATAGAAAACCCGATATGGTAACTCAAGAATAATGGATACACTAGTAGATAGTGACCGGATAGCCTTATCTGTTTTTCCACAATAGCAAGGCTATATACTTATAGATAAGGTTTCATAAAAATATATGAAATACTAGAACTCTGAATTTACTCTAACAGCTGCCGGACAAACTTTAATAGCAACTAATCTTATATTAAAATGAATCAAAATACGAATACCAAACCAGACTACAAAGCTATCTACAGAGACATTCTGCATCAGAAATTTCCGCATAAAATGGAGGAATGCCTGCCACTCATCGAGAAAAAGCATTTGGCTGCCATAGATATCCTTGCACTTAATCAGAAAATCTTTGGTCAACTTAACGCAGATTCTAAGAAAATAAATCAGAAATACCGCTCCTATAGCAAATCGGATATTTTGCAAATCTTAGATTATCAGAAAAAAAAGAAGCTCAACAATAAACAAGTAGCAATACATTTCAACCTAAGCAGAAACTCAGTTTCTAAATGGAAAAAAATATTTTTAGTGTGACGAACTATTTAACTTGTGGGCACCAGGGTTACTTTAACAGTCAAAAATCTATGGATAAATATCTTAAAATATCATCCAAAATTTTGGATAAAACAAAATAGAGTTGGCAAATTGCCAACTCTATTATATTCAAATTGTAACTTTTTCTAAGTTACTAAAAGCTAATGCTCATAGTCAAAAGATTCGAACCAAATCACCTACTATCTAAATAACAACAATATATCTTCTAAAAAAATAATTAAATGAAAAGGATTCAACAGCCAATATCATTCACGTTACCTTAAAAAGATTTTTTTGGTAATGGCAATTATTATACAGATCATAAAATAAGCCAAAACGGCAAAAAGCTACATTAACAGTTATGATTCAGATTTCTTGAAATATAACTTAACCTGAATCATGGCAGTAAATTGTAGATGATTAAAATAGACGTTCTATACTATTTAAAGAGGATGATTCGAATATTAGCAAGCTCATATACAGCCTATTAAAACTTTTATCTAAATCCCGGGTTAACCGGGATTTTAATTTCTGATATTCAAATTTATTTGATCTCTACAGGAACTGAGATTTTATCCCAATCCATTGTGAATCCGTTATTGTTTATTTTATACACTAAAGTTTCCTGTGTTGCTGATAAAGCCTTGGTTTTTACATCAACACGTAAAGCATCTTTTCCTTCTTCGTACTTATAAGCGCCCCATTGTTTTGGCTCTTTGTTAAAAATCGCAGTCCAGGTTCCACTTTGTTTAGGGATTAAGAAAAAGCTGTATTTACCTGCAGGAAGCTTTTTACCCTGAACGGTAATGTCTTTATCCGTTTCGAAAGTAGTTGCTTCATTGGCACCTGCACGCCAGACTTTATCATAAGCTTCCAGACCACCCCAGATGGTACGCCCTTTAACAGAAGGACTGCTATAGGCTATGGTAATGGTAGCATCTTTAATTTTTCCTGTAGCAGTAGCCGGAGGACTTGCTGGTTTTTTAGCTTCCTGCGCAAAGGCATTCACTGAAATTGTCATTGCAGCTACAAGTACGGTAGCAGTTTTGATCATTGCTTTCATAATAATATTTTTGTTTGATTGTTTATTTGCTTACGAATTTACTGCTTTCGGCTTATAAAACAGTAATCCGATTGCAGAAAATATAATAACTGCTGCTGCCCCAATAACATTAAGCCAAAGGAAGGAAATGATATCGAACTGATAAACGGCAATAACCGTAATTTCTGATAAAATTGCAGAAATAAATACAATCGCCCCGTTAACTTTTTTATAATAAAATGCGACAAGAAAAATTCCCAAGATCGGGCCGTAGAAAAGAGAACCCAATACATTAACCGCTTCAATAAGGGAGCCCATCTGGGTGGCAAACATGGCAACACCGATTGAGAAAATACCCCACGCTAAGGTGTGCAGGCGACTGTACTTCAATTCGGTTTTTTCATCAGGAATTTCTTTGCTGAATATCAAATGAACATCTTTTAATGAGCAGGCAGCAAGGGAATTCAGCGCTGCGGAAATTGACCCCCAGCTGGCCAGAAAAATAACGGCAAACAGTAAACCGATCATTCCTACAGGCAAGGTATTTTTCACGAAATACAGGAAAATGTAATTGGTATCCGTTTTCTCCGCATTGTAGTTTGAATGATTGATTGCCTCTTCTACCCTGCCGTGAAGTTCTTTTACCTGAGTTTGTGTATTTTTAAAATCCTCTATTCTTTCTTTAAGTTGGGGAGAATGAGTTTCTTTCAGCTTTAGAATTTCTTTCGATTCTGCATTAAATTTGAGTTGTAAATCCTGATGCTCTTTTTCAAAAACCGCAGCCTGTTCAGGTTTTATTTCCTTTAAATGCTGATACGAGCGTTCGTTAAAATAAATCGGAGCCGGTTTTAGAGAAAAGAATGCAAAAAGCAAAGCACCGATCAAAAGAATAGCAAACTGCATAGGAATTTTAACCAATCCGTTCAACAGCAGGCCCATTTTTGCATTGGTATTGTCTTTCGCAGTAATATACCTCCCGACCTGACTCTGGTCTGTACCGAAGTAAGAAAGCGCCAGAAAAAAACCGCCGATCAGCCCGCTCCAGATATTGTATTTATCTTTCCAATCGAATTCTGTAGTGATTACATTGAGCTTTCCGGATTTCCCTGCCAGATACAGTGCATCGTTAAAACCAATTCCATTCGGCATATTCTGAATAAGCAGATACCCGGCAAAAGCCATGGTTCCCAGAATAATGAGAAACTGTAATTTTTGGGTATGAGCGATCGCTTTTGCTCCGCCAACATAGGTATAAATCAACAGAATGCCCCCCGTTAAAACATTAGTCAAATAAATATTCCAGTTTAAAACGCTTGATAAGATGATACTCGGAGCATAAATACTGATTCCTGTGGATAAGCCTCTGGAAAAAAGAAAAAGCAGAGAAGTGAGTACCCTTGTTTTTTTATCAAAACGGTTTTCCAGATATTCATAGGCGGTGTACACATTTAAGCGCTGAAAAATCGGGATGAAAGTGATACAGATAACAATCATCGCCAAAGGCAAACCAAAGTAATACTGAACGAAACGCATACCGTCTGTATAAGCCTGTCCCGGTGCCGAAAGAAAAGTAATGGCACTTGCCTGTGTAGCCATAATCCCTATCAGCACAATGTACCAGGGCATTTTATTATCTGCTTTCAGGTAGGATTCGTTGCTTTTTTGGCCACGGCCGATAAATACGCCGTAAACAACCACTGCAACAAGTGTAAAAATGAGAACAGTCCAGTCTATAGTACTCATGCCCAGAATTTAGTAAACAAATAATAAAATACGATCTGCAATACTAATGCAGCTGCTAGTAATATGTACCAGGTAGTCCAGTTTTTGAGTGGTTTGTTCATTAGTTTTTCTGTGCAGATAAAAAGTTTAAAAATAAACGTGCCGCCCCGACATTTCCTGCAGGCAGCTGTCTGAAAAATGCCAACGGTGTGTAAATAAAATTACCCTTCCCATATTTGGCACATAAAGTTGATCCCTGCAGAGGCTCCTCACCTGTATCGTGCATTTCAAAAAGCGGTTCATACGCTGCATCCCATTGAGCAGGGAAATAGGCACCGCGCTCCTGTACCCAGTCTTTAAAATCATCCGCAGTAATTTTGTTCGGAAAGTTAAGTAATTTATGATTGGGATTTAAAAAGGTAACCGCAGCATTTTCTTCAGTAACACGCTTATTGGCAATACTGAAACTGTACATTCCCAATTGGTCAACGGTTGTATCCTGGTTGGTGTTATACTGCATCACCAGATTACCGCCGGCTTTTACATAAGACCATAGAAAAGGCATCCAGCGACCCAGCTTTTTCTCCGTGTTATTGGCACGAACACCCAATACAATGGCATCATATTGCGACAGCTTGTTTTGACTGCCGTTTCCAGCAGATTCATTTAAGTTGCCATAAAAATCTTCGTCTTTCAAAACATCCACCTGAATACCTGCAATGCGTAGGAACTCAGGAATGAAATCGCCCGCGCCTTCTATGTAACCTACTTTTTTAACCTTCACCTGAATATCGCCTTTCATTACGGTTACAGATGCAGGCGTAAAATATTGTAAGGAAGGTAAATGCGGATATTGAATTAATACCTGTTTTTTATTATAAGTGACTCCGTCTGCAACAAAATTGGCATCCAATTGCAAACGAGCCGAATGTATTGTGGCAAGCTTAGTTTTTGGAATAACGTAGTCGACAGTAAAATCATTCCCATTGAGCGAACTTAAATCAGCGCCCCCTAATCGTTCCCCGTTATACATCAGGTTTAAGACACCCTTATTTTTGAACTGTTTGTTGGAATTAACCTTAACATTTAAACTCAAATGTAAATCTTCATTTTCCTTGACCACATAAAGCGGTTGGGTGAATTTCAGTTCCAATGCAGGAACAATGCGCAAGGCTTCAACCACATCACCACGCACAGGGTCTAATTTCTTGAAAGATAAAGGAAGCTTAACCTTAAACTTTTCCGAACCTATTTTTAAACCAAGCAAAACATTCAGTGGTGATTCTGCCTCAGGCAAACCGGTTAAAGTATCATTCGGAACAGAAAAAGTGGCTGCGTCCTTGGCTGGTTTTGCCAACCAGTAAGGTTCTGTGAGCGCTGCATCAGCAGGAATCTGAATATCATGCTGAATGGTAATTAAAGAATCTTTTGACAGTTTTCTGTTGAAGCTTTCTGATTGACTTAACCATTTAACGTTTTCTAAAACGACAGGATTTACAGTTCTTGAAATTAAATTTAACCTGAAATTGTAATGATCCCCGGCAACAGCTTCAGCCTGATTGGTAACCACCTCACCCATAAAACCGGCACAGCTTAAAATGATATGATCAAGAGATTTAAGTTTATCCTTTTTCAGGTCTCCATCTTTGAGTGCCATTACCTTTTTTCGCAAAGCAAGCAAAGCAGGCAAGCTAAGGTCCGGATTATTGAAATTGAAAGCAGAAATAATTTTATCCAATGACTGGTCAATATCAGCACTTCCTTGTGAAGTCCAGGTTTTAAATACGCCATCGAAAAGTGTTGTTTTTGCAGGCTCACCAATAACATGGGCAAAATATTCAGTTCTGATGCCGGCTACAGACTGTGTTCCCGCACCCTGGCTTTTATGTAAACTTCTGCTTAATCCTGCCAGTTCACCATAGCCCATTCCCAGTTGCGCATCATATTGCCCAACGGTAACTTTCAGTTGATTTTCAGCTGTTGTATTGACTCCGCCAAACCGGAAAGTATTCCATAATACACGTTTTGGTTGCCATACATTAACATATTTTAGTTGATCTGGGAAAGCAGTTTTATCGCCCGCCAGCTTAAAAGCTTTTTCCGCCACCACGGCCGAAGCCGCATGTTGTCCGTGACCTGCCGCAGCAGTAGGAGGAAAACGACAAATGATAATATCAGGACGGAATTTACGGATGACCCAAACTACATCCGCTGTAATGCTATCTGCATCCCATTGTTTAAAGGTATCAGTCGTATTTTTAGAGAACCCGAAATCAATCGCACGGGTAAAAAACTGTTGGGCGCCGTCTAATTTTCTTGCTTCTAAAAGCTCATGTGTTCTGATTAAACCCAATGCGGCCCCCTGCTCAGTGCCTAATAAATTCTGCCCACCATCACCTCTGGTTAAAGACAAATAGCCCGTTTCTACATTTTGGTCGTTGATTAACCAGGAGAGTAATCCGGTGTTTTCATCATCGGGATGAGCCGCAAGGTATAAAACTTTAGGCAGGTGTTTAAGTGTTTTGAGTTCACGGTAAATTTCAGATGATTTTGAGGGCCGAACCTGCTGGGCCGAACAAAAAACCGTATAAAAGCCAAGAATAAATACAGTGCTTACTTTTTTGAACATTTGAATTTGCTTTGCAGGACAAATATAAGTAAATCATCTTTCTTTCAACCTTAAAAGAATGAGACTGTGAATTTCACAAAAAAACTGTTTAATTTTTTATTAAACCATAAAAGGCACAAAAGATTTTATTTTTTAAACACTTTAGTACATTTTAGAAAGTTTAAAGGAATACCGCATAATTAAGTTCACATAAGATGAAAATCTTTGATTTTCAAAAAACTTTAGTGTACTTCTTATTCACAAAGTATATAACTTAAATAGCTTAAGTGTTTAAAAATCTTTTGTGACTTTTGTGGTTAAGTTTAAACAGACTTTATCTATAAATTAGAGTTTCAAAGAAAACAAAAACTACTTATGTTTTTCTAATGGTATTCCGTGTAAGATAAATATAATTAAACATACAAAATGTGGCTGCCGCCCCGAAAGTATGCCATAAAAAGTGCGTTCCGAAACTCAACCATTCCCGTTTATCAATGATGCGGAAAGTAAGTGCGAGCGCAAACGACAATAAAGCAAAGCCTACCCATTTGCCGGCTTTCCATTGGGTATAAATCAAATAACGTACTACCGAGAAAAGGACAAATGAAGCCATGATTGCATAATTTATGTTGATAAAGAGAGAAGTATTATCTGCCAAAATCCAATTTCTTAAAGCCAACATGAGCATTAGGTATACAAGAACCATTACAACAGCATAGTACCATCTGGTGCTCTGAGCTACAAAATAAAATCCGGCAGATAAACAGAGCAACATAATGGGCATCCAATCCATCATGATAAATACCGGCCATTGTCTGAATGAATGGTAAACAGTTCCCCCTATGGCACCAATATATAATAAAACTAAGCAGTAAGTTAAAAAAGGATATTCTTTAAAGTTACCCTTCATTTTAATGGTCCAAAAAATGGCTAAGGCTAAAAATAACAGAGCAGTTACTGCATTAAATGGCTCAGGGAAAAACTGAGTCATATCTGTTTCTTTATATAACATGCCTCCGTCCGGAGGTATTTGGTTTATTGGCATTGTCTTTAATATACTTCTTCTAAATATAGAAAAAATTATGGCATGCTATACCCGGATGTGCCTGATTGTATTTATAAAAATGTTAATTCTACTCTCATTGCTCAATAGATCATATTTGAAATTATTTTTTGATTAAAAAGACGAACGTAAAGCTTTTATTATGAATGAGAAGAGAAAACCTAACAGGTCTTTTGAGACCTGTTAGGTTTAAAAAAATCCGCGTCATCTGCACAATCCGCGAGAGAAAATATCCACAAGATCTGTGGGAACCAATAATACAAGAAATTTGCTGGGCATTATTTTTAATTCACGCAAAGGCTTTTATTTTGATACTGCTGATTTCGGAGGGCAAAGAACAGAACCAACTTTGTTGATTCGATGAAGCGGACGTTTTGGCAGTACGTTTAGCCACCAATGAAGCTGCAGTGCTTTGCTCACTTTGATCAATCAGCCGTCTTCTTTTCCCTCCTTCTTTGAAGAATAAGGTGTGCAGCATCCAGCATTTTCACCGTGTGAATGTAAGGCATAACGATATTCCTTTCCGGCATATTTTCATAGACGCCCATTGAGAAATAGACGATTCCGGACATAAAATAATCAAATTCTTTGAGGGTGTATTCTCTGAATGCTTTTTTGAAAACCAGCAGAGGATTCCGGTATTCCTTCTCCGAAAGCAGTCCAAGAACCCACGGGGAAATCTTTTCCGGCCGGGTATCGACCGTCCATTTCTTTTCCTTCAGCATGATGAGATAGCCTGCCCGGATCAACGACCTCATCGACTGATGAAACTGAAAGATGACCGCCGGATCTTCATTGATCCAGCTATTCCTCTTTACTGCATAATTCATAATGTTGCTTAGTTTTTCCTTGGAAACATCCAGCTCATTGAACTGAAAGAAAGTTTCCATTAGCTGCAACCCGGAGCGCTTCTTGCCTGCCCGAAACCGGGTATCAAAATCTGTTTGTATCTTTTTCATTGTTTGTATTTTTTTATGGGGTTCAAAAACTAATTATTGATTGACATTTTCTCTGAACCATTAAGATCTTTTAAGGGGTTAAGAATTATTAAGGACATAGCTGAAGCTATTTTTTAAACCACAAAAGTCACAAAAGCTTTATTTTAAACACTTTAGTGATTTTTAAGTTTAAATACTTTGCGCATAGAAGTTCACATAAGCCTTTAAAAATCTTTGATTTTTATTCTTTTGAGAGCTTTTATTATTTCATAACATCTATGCAAATAGCTTTTGCTTCTTTTGACTACGTCGAACCTCCGTTTGTGGTTAAGTTTAAACAAGTTTTTTACTTAAAACCTTCATTTTTCTTAATGGTTTATTTTTTCATGAGTTTGTATTTTTTTATAAATGTAAGAAAAGAAATCTAATTACGGTCGATCGACCGTAATTTTTTATTATTTAATTATTTCATTTGTTCTATGACAGATATAAACGAAAAAATTTGTTTATACATTACAAAAAAATGGTTGATACCTTGGCTTCAAGAAGGCAAGTCACAAAATTCTTTTGCCAAAAATCATGGTGTAGAAGAAAGTACCATCAGAAAAATTAAAAGTGAAGAAACTTACAGAATACCCGTTGAAACACTTTTTAAAATATGTGAAGCAAGAAAAATTAGTTTATCTGATTTCTTTAAACTTATAAATGAATAATCCTGACGAGAGTTGGGATTTTTCGTTGTTATAAATGATAGATGAAGCATTATAAAATGTAAAAAGTGATTTTATCTTTGCCATTGTAGATAAGTCCTAAGAAGGTATACGTATAGTTTTGTATATTTGGATATTAGCATAAATCTACAATAATGTGTCATATATTTAATTTTATATTTAACAAACAATTTTTACTGAGTATATTAGGTCCGTTGATTGCTACAGGAACAGCATTACTAGTTTTTTATCTAACCCTCAAAAAAGATAAAGGGAAGGAGAAGAAACGAAAAAAGGCTGAAATAAAGAATAGAATACGAAACTTTAAGAATTTGTTAGTTTCCTCAAAAGATCATGCTGAAAATACAATTTCGAACTTATCACAAATGATAAATAGATATGAAAATGATTTAATCTCATTTCAGCTACTACGATTTTCACCTAATAAATCATTTGAAAGATTAGATCAGAATTTAAAAAATGAAAACTATTTTCAAGCTTTTATTAAGAATTATGGTAAAGATAAGGTGGACAATTTTAATCGGATTTCCCTAATAATTGACTATTTTAATTTACAAATTGAAAGTTTATGGAAAATGGTTGAAAGGGCCCAAAATCATGATTACGAAAGAAAAAAAACATTTAATGAAATTAGTAAAAAGGCTATAAATACAATTGCAAGATTAACTATAATAACTGTTGATAGAATAAGCGAAGAAGAACTAGAATATATTGGCCAAATTTTGGTGGATTACCATATAAATATGGTAAACTCTATTGAACACAATTATATTTATTTAAGACGATTTTTAGAAGAAGGGTTACGTAATCAAATATCAAATCCAAATATAACTGATTTGATTGAGGATATAAAAGAAGCATCAGAGTTATTCAATGAAATACAATTTCAAAATCAATGTCATAAAGAAGATCTTATTCAAATTAGAAATGAAATGCAACTTTCATTGGACAGATATAATTTTGAAATATTAAATTTAGAATGATACTGTAAACATTATAAAAATTTTGGTTGAAACCCTATTAATATAAGTTGAGAATGTAAAGATTTTATATAATCAATAAAATCTGGTAAAAATACTGATTGAAAATTTTAAGAGGGTTTTTATTTTTGGTGTTTACGGAAATCCGTAAGGTAATAATATTTACTGTTTTGTATATTTAAAAAATCATATTGTAAACTACAAAAAATATAAATGTTTGGAAGATATAAAATTAAGCTATCGGAAAAGATTACACTTCACTTAATAAATATTGAGTCATATTCTCCAAGATTAAAGAATTATATTGAAAAATGCATTCACCAAATCTGGAATGGAGATAATGAAATTATTGAAAGTCATAACGATATTAAACTTACAAAGACCGAACTCAAAAATTTATTAGAGAAAAAGACTGATTTGCAAAAAAATGGTATTGTATCTGAATTCATTTGTCATTTGTATTTGCGCGCAAATAAATTTAATCAGCATTTCCTTTTTAGTAATTTAGAAGAAAAAGGAATGAAAAAAGGTTTTGATGGTTTATATGGTATTAATAATGAATTCTATATTTATGAAAGTAAATCATCTTTAGAAACAACTCTTGACGCTACTCATAATTCTAATATCAGTGAAGCATATAATGATTTAAAAAAGAAAATTGAAGGCGCAAATACAACTAATAACCCCTGGAAAAATGCCCATCATCACTCTACTCTTAGGGCTGTAAATTTTAGCGACAACATTTCAAAAACTTTAAAAAAGTTATCAAAAGAATATGTTGACAAAAAATTTGGAAAAATTGACACTTATAACATAATTCCGAGTTCAACAATTTTTTTAGGTGATAGATATGATAAAATTGATAAAAATGATCTTCCTATTAAGATAGCTAATCTAACAAAAAATTATAATTGCAAACATTTAAATATACTTTGTTTAAACAAAAAAACTATTCAAAATTTTATAGACTATTTAGATGAGTAAAATTACAAGTGTTGAGAAAAGGCAATTAACTACACTAAAAAATAATGCTGAGTTTACTAGTTGTTTTAAAAAATTAATCTTCAACAATAAATTAACATTTGAGGAAGCTCAATATATACTAACTGTTGCTCTAATATTCTTTAGATATTATAATAATGACAAGAGGTTAAAGGGATATTTCAATATAGCTTATTATATAGTTTTAAAATATGGGTTGGTTAATGACGATTATAGACCTCTTTATGATATATCATTACAAATAGGCTTTTATCCAATTTCAGAATTTATTTTGGCTAATAATTTATTACATGAAGAATATCTACATGAATCTATAATAAATCAAGAAATCAGGACATTGTACAACAATTCAAGTTACATTGAAACTGTTGAACAATATAATACATCTAAAGAAATTTTAGAAAGAATATCTTTAGAAGATTCATCATACATTGCACCAACCTCATTTGGAAAAAGCTCAATAATCCGTGAAGTTATTAAACAAAACGACTTTTCTAAGATTGCAATTATCGTTCCTACTAAGTCACTCATAACACAAACTTATATTGACATTAGAAATTTAGAATTAAATTATAAACTAATTTTACATGATGAAATGTTCAACGGAGAGGAAAGGTTTATAGGTATTTTAACTCAAGAAAGAGCAACAAGATTAATTAATAAATTTAATGTTAAATTTGATATATTATTTATTGATGAAGCACATAATATCCTAAGAAATAATAGCAGAAATCATTTATTGTCAAGACTGATTATGCTAAATTATAAAAACAACCCGAACCAAAGGTTGTTGTATTTATCTCCTCTAGTAAATAATTCGCAAAATCTAAAAGCTAAATTCACATCTGAAGGACAAATATTTCAAAGCAGCATAAAACATAACTTAAAAGCTTATGATGTTTTTTATTTAGATAAAAGAGGAGTACTGTCAATATTTGATAGATTTTCTAATGAATCATATGAACTTGACAAAAATTCTTCTTTTATCAATTACATAATTACAAATACTCAGGAAAAGAATTTTATATATAACTATCGACCCAAAAATGTAGAGCTAATTGCGAAGAAGCTTTCTTTATTACTTGAAAATATTGAAAATGAAACTTTAGTCAATATATCAAGAACTATTGCTAGTGAGATATCTGAAGATATTGATTTAGTTACTTTAGTTAGAAAAGGGATTATATACTTACACGGTAAACAACCTACAATTCTTAAAGAATATTTAGAATATCAATATAAAGATATTCTAAATCTAAAATTTATCATAGCAAACTCAGTTATTTTAGAAGGTATAAATTTTCCAATTGACACACTATTCATAACATCCACATATGGATTAAATGTTAAAGACCTTAACAATTTAATTGGCCGAGTTAATAGATTAAATTATGTTTTCCAAAGTTCATTATCTAAACTTGTATCTAAAATTCACTTTGTTGATTCAGAAGAATTTACTGATAAAGTAAGCAATATGCGAAATAAACTTTCTTTGCTTAGAGAACATACTTTTAAAGACGAAAATAAAAATCCTTTATTGGAAGGTTATAATGTTGAAGAGCTTAAATTGACAAAAGACGAACTTATAAAACAAAAAGAAAAAGATAATAAACTAATAAGTTTTACAGAATTTCTAATCAACGAAAATGATGGTTCTTTAGAAAATAGAATAAAACATAGTTTTATAGAAAATAACATTGATGATTTTTACTGGGATATAGAATCTGCAATTCCATTAATTATTAAAAATTTTGAAAACATATCAGATAAAAGTAATGTTATATCAACTATTTATGAAGTTTTCATAATGAATATTGAGAATCAAATTAAGGACTATGAAATCGAACGATTAAAAAATGAAAAAGCGAGAAACTACTACAAGAACTATATTGATATAATACAATTATTAAGTTTAAAAGATAAAATTATTAACACATTAAATTATTTTGAAGCTAAGGCTAAAGATATAAATGATAGTCATTTATTTATTGGTCGTTCTTTTGGGGAAGTAATTAACCCTTCTCCAAAATATAAAAATTATGAATACCTGCAAGAAGTGTATATAAATTTACGTGGGAAAAGTAGACAACAGTTAGCAAATATTTCTTTGGTTAAAATTAAGTTGGAAGAAGATTTTGTTAGCTTCAAATTAAAAAAATTGATAACTTTTCTTTATGACTTCGAATTAATAACAAAAGAAGCCTACTTTTTAGCTGTCTATGGAACTGTTAATGAAGAAGTAATTAATTTAACTAGAATTGGACTTGGACCTAGTGTAACGAAAATGTTAAAAGAAAACAATCAGATAGAAAATATTTCTTTCGATCAAAATGGGAATTTAACATCTAATGATGCATTTAAAATCTTTTTAGCAAATCAATCAGAATTATTTAAATTTGAAATTAATAAATATATAAAATAAATAGTTACTCCCATGCTCTCCGAAATCTGACTTTGAAGCAAGCTTAAAAAAAATAATCTTATTTCACTAACTCAAAGTCGGGAAACCTTCCACAACAAAGCCCAATATTTTAAAAATGATGATTGCCCATCATTTCTCTTTATCACTTATATCCTATTTTTGTAAAAAAACTAATGGACAAATTAAGTTTTCTGGAAGTTATTGCTGCGATTGCTGTTTTTGTATCGCTGCTGCTTGCTGTATTCTTGTTAACGGTAAAAACAGAAAGAAAACTGGAAAACAGATTATTTGCAGCGTTCCTTATCATTAATGCCATTGATATCAGCGGGCTTTTTATGCACCTTTTTGTGGATAGTTATAATCTGAAAGCTTTCAAAATATCTGCTTACTTATTGGTAATGCCGCTCTTCTACCTGTATGTGAATGCCGTCTGTTATTCTGATTTCACCTTAAAAAGAAAGCATTTACTGCATCTTATTCCTTTTATCGTTGCCAACTTAATGTTGGTTCCAAGACTTTATCTGGCAGAAGGTGCTGCAAAAGAAGATTTCTTTACAACGATGTGGCACTCCCCTGAAATGTTTGTGTATCAGCTCATCGGGGAACTGCAGTTTTTCTTTTATATCGTTGGTGTATTCATCATACTCAGAAAATATAAGAAGATTTATCTTGAAAACTACACCAATCCCAACACCCTGTTATACCAATGGCTGTTTCAGCTTACCCTCATTTTCTTATTCATCCATGTATGTATTATTTTTAAAAATATCATACGGTATACCGCATACAACGATCTGTTTATCTGGCTGCATATTCTGGCAGGAACTTCCTTTTTATTGGCGGCCTGCTGGTTTATCTTAAAGGCATTAAATTATCCTGAGCTTTTTCGCAGAATTGATTCTACCTTACAACCTACAACAGATTTTGCTGAAACGCTGGAAACTGAAAATAAAACTGACGAAACAAAAAGTGTTCAGATCGAACAGCTTAAAAAATTCATGGTTGAAAAAGAACCCTTTTTAAACCCCTCTCTAACCATTCAGGAATTGGCGGACCAGGTGGAAATCCCGGTTCGTGAGTTGTCTGTATTAATTAACCATCATATCAATCAGCATTTTTTTGATTTTGTAAATGAATACCGCGTTAAAAAAGCAATGACGATTCTAAAAGATCCTACAAAAAAAGAGGTAACCGTTTTAGAAATTTTGTATGAAGTGGGTTTCAATTCAAAATCTTCTTTTCATACTTCATTTAAGAAATACACCAATCAGACACCAACAGCATTCAGAAACAATTGACAATTAATTGATTGTAAATACTCGAACTTTGGTTTGCAGATAATCGGACTCATTTTAATCCAAAAAATGAGTCCGACTTTTTTATACGGACTTTTTTCAGGATTCTCTACAGCATATTTGCATCAGATTATCAATATCAAATTAAAATTCTGACCATGAAATATGTAACCCTTATTTTATTTTTCGCCTTACTTGGATGTAAAAGCGTTCAGCCAATCCATACACAAAATGTTGAACATGCGATTACAAAAAATGCGCTTCAGTTATTACAGGACAAAAGATTTCATTCTGTTTCCGTTGCAGTACTTAAAGATGGAAAATCCACCATCAGACATTTTGGAGAATTAACGATTGGAAAAGGAAACAAACCCAACGATTCCACCCTTTATGAATTAGCTTCTGTAACGAAAACCTTTACAGGTTATGTAGCCGCCAAAGCTGTTCTTGATAAAAAAATAAATTTAGATGATGATATCAGAATCTATCTTAACGAACCCTATCCCAATTTAGAATGTAAAGGTGAACCTGTAAGAATCAGACACCTCATCACCCATACCAGTGGATTTCCTAATATGCCTATAAAAAGCGAAAATAAAAAGGCTTTTTTAGAGGGATTAAAACTCATCAACATTGAAACGAAACCCGGAGAAGTCTATTCCTATTCAAACACGGCTCCGGAGCTGACCGCCTATATCCTTGAAAAAGTGTATCAAAAATCGTTTGAGGAACTGGTCATTGAATTTGTCCTGAAACCCAATAACATGAATCAAACCAAGTTTACACTCAATGAAAATGACAGAACAAGACTGGTAAAAGGCTATAATGACAAAAACGAGCTAATGCCCAACTTCAACAGAACGTTATGGGGTGGAATTTCAGGATTGCACTCCACGGCTCCGGATTTAGTGAAATATATGAAACTGCAGCTTGCCCCATCCAATCCTGTTGTCAGCGAATCTCATAAAAAACTACACAAAGAAGGTTCTGATTTTTGGGAAGGCTATCATTGGTACATCATAGAAAATGGTAATGGATTAATGTATAGACATCACGGAGGTATTTACGGAATGCAGAACTGGTTTGTGGTTTATCCTAAACAAAATATAGGAATATCCATACTGACCAACACCAGCTTTAATGAAACAGGAGACATTTTAGAAAAAGTAGTCGATAACTTGTTTGATGACATAAAGCAAACTAAAAAATAAACAAGTTAAAACTTTTTCATGACTTCTACTCCAACAATAATCAGCAGCATTCCTGACCCCCTGCCTATACTTATTGAATGATGGCTGCCACCCATCAATGAAAAATGTTCCATGAGCATAGAAATAAGTAATTGCCCTGCCACGACAAAGCCAAAAGTGATCCCCGGACCAATTTTTGGAAATGTTTCTACGCTCTTTCATAAGAAAATGTACTTTTTATTTTTTTAAATATAAATTACATTAAATTTGTCTCTGATTATTACTAATAGTAAAAATTACTACAATTCAAATTTAAGCATGAGTGATTTCATCATAGGCATCGGAAAAAGAATAAAGGATATTAGAAAGGAAAACAATCTTACCATCAACGAGCTTGCTAATAGGGCTAACGTAAGCAATGGCCTGATCTCTCGGATAGAAAACGGAAGAACAATTCCCTCACTTCCTGTGTTGTTGGATCTTATTCAATCACTAGAAATTGATGCAAGCTATTTTTTCGAAGGGGTAGAGAAAGACAGTACTTCAAAATTCATTTACATTCCTAAAGAAAACCAGCAGATTATAGAAAAAGAAATTGAAGCCCGGGGTTTCAAGTATATGCATATTTTCAGCAAAAGCTTAAGTTCATTAGGATTTGAAGCGGTTTTACTCACATTAGAACCCAATTCCAAAAGAGAAAAGGTAATTACAGACGCATGGGAATTTAAATATATTCTTAAAGGAACAGTAAAATACATAATTGATCAGGAGGAAATCATCCTCTCCGAAGGTGATGCACTCTATTTCAACGGCAGACACCCCCACGTTCCAGAAAGTATTTCAGATGAATCGTGCCTCATGTTGGTTCTTTATCTTTATTCAGAAAAAAATTGAATTATATATTTCCACCTTATTTAAAAGTTTACTAATAGTAAACTTTTATTTTTTTCATTTAACAATTAAATAATAAACTGTTAATCTTTATTTCCTAAAATAAATGTATCCCCGAATGATTATAATGATATTAAATTCATAAAGAACTCGTTACTGTGAAGGTTTTACGCCTTATAATAGGTTCAGACAAAATAGCATAAAGCTAAATTTTTATTCAGATTAGGGAAAAGATTTATTTACTAATACTTAACATTAAAAGTTTATAAATATTAAAATTCAAGCCTATTTTTGCGGTATAATTTTAATATTTGTAAAAAAATAAATACCGTAGTGAGAAAAAGCTTTGTTCCGTTGTTTGCCTGTTGCACCATTGGAGTATTCGCACAAAAACAGATTGTTACCGGAATTGTTTCTGATGACAATCAGGCATTACCGGGCGCCACAGTAATTGTTAATGGTACTTCCAAAGTGATGATTACAGATTCCGAAGGAAGATTCAGTATCAGCGATCTTAAAGCCGGGCAGTACAGCATAAAAGTAAGCTACATTGGTTTCGAACCTAAAAATCTGAATATAGAAATCCTTGACGCGCAAAATCTTGATCTGGGAAATATTGTTTTGTTTCAGCGCCAAAAAAATATAGATGAAATTATTGTTTCAGGAACACTAAAAAACAGTGAAGCACGTGGTTTGAATATGCAAAAAAATGCAATCAATATTTCAAATGTAATTGCTTCCGACGGAATCGGAAAACTGCCAGACAGAAATGCAGCAGAAACTGTACAGAGAGTTCAGGGAGTTTCTATTGAAAGAGATCAGGGGGAAGGAAGATTTGTTTCATTGAGAGGTCTTCCACCGTTCTGGGCTTCGACAACAATTAATGGAAACAGACTCCCAACAGCTGAAGAGGAAACCACATCGAGAGCAACGGCTTTTGATTTTTTCCCGACCGAATTAATTTCTTATGTTCATGTCAACAAGTCTTTCACCCCCGATATGGAAGCGGACGGAATCGGTGGCGGCGTTAATTTTATTACCAAAACGCCTCCAATGAAAACTGAATTCAGAGGAACTTTAGGAACGGGATACAATGCAAAATCCGACAAGGGAGTTTACAATCTTGGACTCTTGTACGGAGGAAGAACAAAAGATAAAAAATTCGGATATCTCATTAATTTTTCTCACTTTATTCGAAATTGGTCAACCGATAATTTTGAGGCCAGACGAAGCGGAGATGAAGGGGTTTTCAGGATGGAGCTCAGAGATTACAACGGAGTAAGGAAAACTACCGGAGCCAACGCGGCTTTAGAATATGTTTTGTCACCCAAAAGCACATTCTATCTGAAAGGAATGTACGGTACACTTTCCGATGATGAAACACATTATAAACACAGGATAAGATTCGATAAATTCAGCAGTGCCAATAATACAGCAAGAGTCGAGCTTCAGAATATCCATAACCTGTTAATTACTGAACTAACCTCTGTTTCTCTAGGCGGAATTCATCAGCTCAACAAGAGCAAAATCGACTGGGACTTATCTTACTACAATAATCTTTTCAAATACGGAAACATTCCGGATAAGCAGAACAATTCTTATTACGTTATTAAATATACTCAGAACGGCGTAGGAATAAATCCGGATTACATTTCAGACAAAGGATTTGGCCCTCGGGCCTATTGGAAAGCTGACGGCGGAAAATTAGATTATAAAGACCCGGATGCATTATTCGGTTTCTACAGTAATCCTGATTTTAAAATGAATGCTTCCCGGATGAGATTCACCGATCTTGAATTCTATAAAGTATATGTTCAGGAAAAAGATAAAATTGTCGCAGGCTTTAACCATGAAATCAACGTTTCGGATCAACTTACCCTGAAGTACGGCTTCAAATACCGCGATAAAGAAAGAATTGCAAGATTCTCAGATATTTTCTATAATTGGAGCAACGGAACCGCGCCCCTGCTTTCGGATTTCGGACAACACATTACCACACAGCCTGGCGGAACCAGATACTTAAGTGAAATGAATGCTCATATCGGAAATACGTTCGGACCAGTTTTAGCAACGGGAGGAATGGATCAGTTCTGGTTCCAGAATCAGGGAAATTTATCCATAAATAAAACCGATTCGGAAGCATTGGAATACAATAAAGCGTTGGGAAGAAACTTTGATGTTTATGAAAAGCATGCCGATGCGTACGGAATGGGAACGTATAAAATCAACGATAAAATGACCATTCTAGGAGGGATAAGATTATCCAACACCCATACCAAAGTAAAAGGTTATAATGTTGTTAATGATGCCTTAACCGAGGTAGAGAACACAAAAGAATATCTTGCAGTTTTGCCGATGCTGCATTTTAAATATACCATCAACGATAAAACCAACCTTAGATTTGCCGCGACAAGAACATTTTCAAGACCTAACTTCGGAGATCTGACGCCAGGAGGAACCTATATTGAAGCCGACAATGAATTCAAGGGTGGAAATCCTAACCTGAACCCCACCTACTCTATCAATTTAGATTTAATGGGCGAATATTACTTCTCCAATGTTGGAATCTTAAGCGGCGGTGCTTTCTATAAATCCATTACGGATCCTATTTTCCAGGACTCTTTTATCGGAACCTACAATGGAATTTCCGGAGTTCAGTTCAGCACACCCAACAACGGAAAAGCAGCGTGGCTGGGCGGAATTGAATTGGGAATCAACAGAAGGTTTGATTTTTTGCCGGGAATCTTCCAATATTTTGGAACACAGCTAAATGCCACCTTCATGACTTCGGAAATGGAAAAACCAAGTGGCAGAAAGGTAAAGCTTCCGTATCAGGCGAAAGAATTATACAATGTCCAGCTATTCTTCGAGAAAAATGGTTTCAACGCAAGACTTGCATACAACCATAAAGGAAAATTCGCTGTAGAATATGCAGAAGAAGACCTTTACGATTCTTATTATGGAAAATACAGCAATCTCGATTTTGGGACGTCTTACCAGATCAACAAGCACTTCACTGTTTTTGCGGATGTCAACAATATTCTGAACAAACCTCTGATCTATAATTTCGGGGAAAGTCAGGACAGACCGGAGCAGGTAGAATACTACGGAGTACGTGGAAATATTGGCGTAAAAGTGAATTTCTAAAAGATGAAAAACACCAATTCAAACAATAACAGCACCGTGAGTGTAACTCTGAAAGCGGCCAGTGCTGCTTTCGGGGTTTACTTCTGCATGTATGCATTCAGGAAACCTTTTACTGTAGCTTCATACAGCAATTTAGAGTTCTTTGGATTCGACTATAAGATTTTAATCATCATCGCTCAGGCAGTGGGATATTTTATCTCCAAATTTATCGGAATTAAATTCATTTCAGAATTAAAACCTCAGAAAAGAATTATCTTTCTGCTAAGTTTCATTGCTGCCGCTGAACTGGCATTGCTGGGATTTGCAGTTGTCCCTGCCCCGTACAATATTCTGTTTATGTTCATCAACGGAATTCCGCTCGGGATGATCTGGGGAATCGTATTTTCCTATATTGAAGGCAGAAAAACAACAGAAATCATAGGGTTGTTTCTCTGTGCCAGTTTTGTTGTTTCTTCAGGGGTCGTAAAATCCGCAGGGATGTATTTAATGAACCATTTCGGGATTACGGAATTCTGGATGCCCTTTGCAACAGGTTTAGTTTTTATCATTCCGCTGATTGTATTTGCCTTGATTTTAAATAAAATTCCCGAGCCCACAGACGAAGACAAGGCTTTAAAAAAAGAAAGAAAGACATTAAGCAAGGAAGAAAGAAAATCTCTGGTTAAAACGTTCTTTATCCCGCTCGTAAGCATTACGGTCTTGTACATCAGTTTGACTGTATTAAGGGACTTCAGGGATAATTTCAGCAGGGAAATCTGGGATGAAATGGATGGTAAAGCAGACAGTACTGTATTTACTCTGACGGAAGTTCCAATTTCCATTATGGTTTTGCTGATCCTTGGTTTTATGGTGAAAGTGAAAAACAACAGTAAAGCTTTTAGCTATTATCATTATATTTTATTTGGCGGGATCAGCTCTGTCGGATTATCAACTTTCTTATTTCAAAACGGGGCTATTTCTCCCTTCATTTGGATGACGGTTTCCGGCTTCGGGATGTATCTTTGCTATATTCCATTTAACGGAATTTATTTTGACCGGATGATTGCTGCATTTAAAGTTAAAGGCAATGTGGGATTTTTTATCTACTTCGTTGACGCCTTTGGATATTTGGGAAGCGTTTCGGTTCTGTTTCTGAAGAACTCAGGTTCACAAGAGCGCTCCTGGCTTCATTTTTATATCAATCTCAATTATATCATTGCAGCTGCCGTTTTATTTTTTTCAGGTATTGCTTTTTTAGCATTCCAAAAAAAATCAAAATCAAAATCAAATGCTGAAAACGAAGAAACATCTCACGCGATTCGTTTTGATGCTTTTAAAATTTAAAATAATACATATGAATACTCAATATGATTTAATCGTTGTAGGTGGCGGAATTTTAGGAACATTCCATGCTTACCACGCATTACAGAAAAACCTGAAAGTGGTAATTCTTGAAAGAAACTCTGTTCCACAAGGCGCAACCGTACGAAATTTCGGACAGGTTGTTCCTTCAGGAATGGATATCAAGTGGCAGAAGTTCGGAAAAGAAAGTATAAAGATTTATAAAGACCTTCAGTCGAAAACAGACCTTACAGTGCGCCCAAACGGGTCCGTATACATAGCTTCCAATGAGGAAGAGCTTCAGCTCATTGAAGAATTATCGGAAATTAACAAAAACAATGATTATGAATCCGTACTTCTTTCAAAAAATGAATGCATCCAAAAATTTGATGGCTTACGGTCAGATTACTGCAAAGGCGGATTATTTTTCCCTCAGGAAATTTCTGTTGATTCCGGTGAAATGATTGTGAAACTTCATCAGTATTTAAAAAATCAGGAGAGTCTGGATATTTTTTACAATACTACCGTCGTGGAAACCAATGAAAACAATGGTTACTGCGTTGCTGTAACCTCTGATGGAAGACATATTACCGCTTCAAAGATCATCATCTGTGGCGGACACGAGTTTAAAACTTTATATCCTGAAATCTTCAATGCAAGCGATCTTGAAGTAAGCAAGCTTCAGATGTTGCAGACCAAACCTCAGGGAATTTATTCTCTTCCCGGGAACATCCTGACGGGACTTTCCATCAGAAGATATGAATCATTCAGCGAATGTGCATCATTTAAAACAATCAAAGAAAAGGAAGACAAAAACTCTTTTGAAAAGAAATTCGGAGTTCATATTTTATTTAAACAGGCTTTGGATGGTTCTGTAATTATAGGAGATTCCCACGAATATGCTGATGCCAAGAATGCAGATGATCTGGGGTATGATCTTAATATGGACATTGACAATTTTATGATTAGGGAAGCAAAAAAAATCATCGATCTTCCGACGTACGAAATTCAGAGAAGATGGTTTGGGGTATATTCTCAATGCAAAACCAAAGATATCTTTGAGTATACACCTTCCCCAAACATTTATATTGTAACAGGAATCGGCGGAAAAGGAATGACCGGAAGCGGTGGTTTTTCAAAATTTACTATCAATACAATTTTTTCTTAAAAATGAATATACAATTATTGGTTCTGGATATGGCCGGAACAACGATAGATGAAGGCAATGTAGTATATAAAACACTTGCTGGGGCAGTAAACAATTATGGGTATAATGTAAGTTTAGATAAAGTGCTTGAAATCTGTGCCGGAATGGAGAAAGCAGAAGCTATCAGAAATCTGCTGGAGAACATCGGTGGAGATATTGACGATACGGAAGCTATTTTTGAAAATTTCTCAGATGATCTTGTTCTTGCTTATGAGCGGCTGGAAGTAAAACCTATTGCAGGTGTTGAAAATTTTTTGGTTAAAACAAGATCAGCAGGAAAAAAGGTGGTGTTAAATACTGGCTACACAAAAAAAATTGCTTTACAGTTACTTTCAAAATTAGGATGGGAGAAAAATATACATTTCGATGATTTAATCACAGCAGACCATGTTTCAGAAAGCCGCCCGAGTCCTGAAATGATCAGGCTGGCTATGTCTAAATTTGAGATTACAGATGCAAAGCAGGTATTAAAAGCCGGAGATTCCGCTATTGATATTGAGGAAGGGAAAAATGCAGGATGCGGATTAACCATTGCGGTTTTAAGCGGTGCACAAAACAGAGAGCAGCTTAAAGCCGCAGAGCCGGATTATATATTCAACAATCTTTCAGAAGCTGAAAGTCTTCTTTTATAATTTCTAAAACTGTTTGCAGATCAGTTCTGTAAACAGTTTATTTCAACATTTCAGTAAATAACCTTTTTTTAATAAAATTAATATGAAAACAAAACTTTTTTCTGTTTTGGTGATGTCTGCTGCCCTGAGTGCACAAACCAAAAAAGTATTATTCATTGGGATAGACGGCTGCAGGCCTGATGTAATGATGTCATCCAACACTCCGAACATTCAGGGATTATTGCCAACTGCAATCTATTCTTTAGATGCCATTACATTAGCACCAACCATCAGTGGAAACGGCTGGAGCTCTATGCTGACAGGGGTTGGTCTTGATAAGCACAATGTGCCGGACAATAATTTCACCAATCCCAACTATGCTAATTATCGTGATTTTCTTACAAGAATTGAAACATACAATCCTAATTTAAGAACAATTTCTTTAGTTCACTGGGCACCGATCAACAACAATATCATCAACACTGCTGATATAAAAACAAACTTCTCAACTGATCTTGCAGTAAAAAATGCAGCAGTTAATGCCCTTCAAAATGATAATCCCGATGTACTTTTCGTTGATTTCGACGATGTGGATGGCGCCGGACATAGCTATGGTTTTTCTTCAACATCAGCTCAGTATGTGAACTCAATTCAAACCACAGATACTTACATCGGTGAGATTCTCACTGCGATGAAAAACAGAAGCACGTACAACAGCGAAAACTGGCTGGTGGTAGTCACAACTGATCATGGTGGAGAAGGTACTTCGCATGGAGGAGGAAATCTTACTGAAAGAGATATTTTTTCAATTTATTCCAATCCATCATTCACCCCTCAGCAGATAAGTAAAACTCAAAGTCAGAATACACCAACGTATAATCGTCTTAATTTCCCTGCAGGAACATATGCAAAGCCTTCGGTTCAGAGTGGCTTTAATTTCGGAGCCAATCAGGATTTTACTATTGAATTTTGGGTAAAGCCTAATGCCAATTACACCAGTGACCCGGTATTTATTGGCAATAAGAACTGGAACAACGGCTACAAAAAAGGTTTTGTAATTTCAGGATATTCAGGACAGACCTTTAAAATGAATATTGGTGACGGAAGCAATAGACTGGATCTTGTGGGAGGAAAACTTGTGACCAACCAATGGAAACATATCGCCGTAACGTTCGACAGAGATGGTCTGGCAACCATGTATGACGATGGAGTTCCTGTAACTGTAGGAAAAATGAATACCATTGGTGATATTACTTCTGATTTACCATTAACTATCAATCAGGACGGAACCAATACCTATGGTGTAAATCTAGCCGCTTCTTATAAAGATGTAAGGATCTGGAATGCCAAATTAACGAATGAAGCCATAGTTCAGTGGGCAAATCAGGATGTAACGAGTTCGCATCCTTTCTATTCTAATCTTTTAGCAAATTATAAAATGACTGAAGCTTCAGGAAATACTCTGATAGATTCAGGACCATTAGCTAATAATGCGGCTATCACAGGATCGCCGACAAGAAATCTTCAGACTTCAGAAACATTTACCATTCAGAATTATCTGAATACTCCAAGGCAAACCGACCACTTCCCTACTATACTAAACTGGCTCTGTATCCCGGTAATGACTGCATGGGGAATTGACGGAATCAACAGAATCCCGACTTGTGACCCTGGAAGTTTAGCAGTAAATGAACAAATAAAAAACAGTTTAGATTTTAAAATTTATCCTAATCCTGCTGATAACGAGTTAACTGTAAAATTTAAATCAGCTGAAAATAAAATCAATATACAGATTATTGATTTCTCAGGTAAGGTATTTTTCAAAAAAGATGTACAGTCATCTACTGGCAATTATAGTGAGAAGCTGGATATTTCAAATCTTCCCAATGCAACCTACTTTGTTTTAGTGAAAGAAGGTACCAAAAGAATACAGAAAACTTTTATCAAAAACTAATTATTAGAATAATTAATTTTTGAAGTACAGATTGATTTTTTCGGTCTGTACTATTTTTTTTGAGTTAACAACGATCCATTAATCATATTGATGATTGTCAATTTATATTAATGCTATAGATTAATATTTATTTAAGATAATTAATTACATTATAATTCTCAATAGAATCTAATTATCTTTACTTACCAAAAACATTTTATGAAAGATTGCAGTAGAGAGAAATCCTGAGGCAGCTGAATTCTTTCCTAAACCCATTGCATCATTATTATTTTTTCGCGTAACAACCTACTGCAAACGATTGGAAAACTAACGTTCTGCATTATTACTTATTATATAAAATAATATCTAAATAAAAATTTATTTCTCTTCAAAGAGAAATAAATTTGGTCAATTACTTTTTTTGATGTAATTTTAAAGTAACTAATTCATTATGAGCCATTAATAAATGAATTATAACTAAAAAAATTATGCTATGAAAAAATTATTATCAGTATTTGCAATTATTGCTGTCTTTACATTTTCTGGATGTTCAGACTCTACTTCCCTTGAAAGACTAGATGACACGGGAAAAGTAGAAGCTAAAATCGACTCACGATCTAACGGTGTGGAAGCTGATGCTGCACATCAATGGGAGGCCAATGTCAAACTCTCCAAATTGTTGGAATCTTTTGGCAAGACGACTAACAGATTTAAAGAAGAAATACCGAATTATCCAGCGTATTATGGTGGATCCTACATCACTGAAAATGGAACTTTGGTTGTTTACATTTCTTCTGATTTTGAGAAATCAAAGCAGACGATTGCCTCAATTATCGGGGAAGGAAATGTCGATTTTAAACAGGCTAAATATTCCTACAGAGATCTTTCCGAGGTCATGGATCAGCTTAATGAATTCGTTTTGAATAAAAAAGATGCAGCTGCCGTACGCAATTTTAACACCTTTGCTTTAATGGATAGAGAAAATAAAATTATAGTTGATCTCCATGAGTATTCCGATGCTTCTATTGAAAATTTTAAGAGGTATGTTTCCGCTGCGGAAGGGATAAGCTTTAGAAAATCCGAAGGTGAGATGGTATTAGAAGCAAATTTAAATCCTGGATGTAAGGCAGCATTGAATACTTCGGGTTCAAGCTACGGATCATATGGTTTTGCTGCGAAGAGAAATTCAGATGGTAAAGTTGGGATGGTTACCGCTGGACACGTAATCAATGCCGGACAAACTTTATATAATGGATCAACTGCAATTGGGGTGTGTAGTGTAAGACAAATTTCAGGTTCTATTGATGCATCATTTATCCCTATAACAAATCCAAGCACCTACATTCCTAGTAATACACTTTGTGGAACCGCTTCAGACCTACTTTCTACTTCAACAAGCTTACCGGGAGTAGGTACAGTTGTTAATAAAAGGGGGGCAACAACAGGATACACCTCTGGTACCATTCTGAGCACAAATGCTACATGGACTTCTCCAACATCGGGAAATACGTTAACCAATATCACAACTGCTAACTACACCAGTGATGGTGGGGACAGCGGTGGGATTGTTTACACATACATTAGCAGTTCCGGTACTCGCCCCACTGTGGGTACGCATATTGGAGCGATTGGTTCAACCCGCTATTATACCAAAGCAAGTTTAATATTATCCGCATTGGGATTATCCAGATATTAAATTTAGTAATAATGCCAAAATTCAGTCTGTCTTTACTATAATAATATGGTTATGGAAAAAATAAGAAAGAATAATTTTCCGAAGTTTGTGCTGCTATGTGCCGTTTTGTGCATAGGATGCCAACCCTCAAAAAGCGATAAAAATAGTAATACTATTATACAGGATGCAGCCAGTGACAAATTAGAAAATAGAAATACACCTAATATGGAAGTAAAGATCAGTGTAAACCCAGAAATTTATTCACTTGCCGAAAATGAGATTAACATTAACTGCAGGCTTACTAACAATTCGTCATCAGCTGTTCAATTCGGAAGTGCTTTTACAATAGAAAAACAAAGCGATACAGCTTGGACTGAAGAGCCTTTTATTGACACGATGGGCTTTGAAGATATATTGTACAGTGTTGAGCCAAAAGAATCTAAGGATTTTCAGATTCCATTAACTAAACTTTTAAAGAACAAAAATTTACCTCCGGGCACATATAGGATCAGTAAGAAAGTCTGGTTGGTCGATCAAAAAAAAGATTCACTCCAGATCTTTGGCCAATTTGAATTAAAATGATACTATAAATAATTTTAATAATAAAAACCGGGCTTATGGCTTCGGTTTTTATTATTTAGGGTTAAACACAAAAACGGGAACATATAATCGCAATAATAAAATAGCTGAAAAATAAATTTGAAATTATTCATGTTAGGGACTATATCACAAAAAATATACGATGAAGGAAAGTTAGTATGGCTTATTTTTAGGCTTATATTTTTTTAATTTGTCATCAACATAATATGCTTCTACAACGAAAATGAACTGAATGAACTTGGTTATGAGTTTCTAAGAGATAATCAATTAAACGCAGCACTTAAGATTTTTGATTTAAATGTCAATAAGTTTCCAAAATCAGGAAATATCTATGACAGTCGAGGTCAAGCTTATTTTAATAAAAAAGAATATGCATTATCAAAAGCGATTATCAGAAATCATTAGAATTAGACCCAACCAATAATAATGCGAAGGAAATGATTATAAAAATCAATCAAATCTTTTCCATTAAAAATTAAATTAATTTTTTAATATTACACCATAATTTGATTAAATTTACATGCAACAATGCATACGAAAAAACTTCTATGAACAAGAAAAGTGCAACGATATATGACATTTCCCATAAGCTCAACGTAAGTGTTGCCACTGTTTCGAGAGCATTGAATGACCACCCAAGAATAAGCGAAGCAACCAAAGAACTGGTCCGAAAAACGGCCAAGGAAATGAACTACAAGCAAAACAACCTTGCTAAAGCTTTAAAAAGCGGTGAAACCAAAAATGTCGGGATTATTGTCCCTTACATCAATACCAATTTTTTTTCCTCAGTAATCCGCGGAATTGAAGAAGAGCTTTCTCTACTTGGCTATCATGTGATTATCTGCCAGAGCCATGAAGATGTCAATATTGAAAAAAGGCATTTAAATACCTTACTGAATGCTCAGGTTGACGGGATTTTCATGTCTGTATCAAAAACAACGATTGATACAGAACATATTGAAAATATTTTAGAGACCACCAATACTCCCATTATATTTTTTGACAGGAAGAAAGATATTGCAGGAATCAGTACAGTAACCATTGATGATTACCGTGGCGGATATATGGCTACAGAGCACCTGATCAAAGAAGGCTATAAAAACATCTGTCACTTTGCCGGAGACCTTAATCTTGAAATTTATCAGAACCGCCTTAACGGTTACAAACAAGCCTTGCTTGACAATAATTTTCAGATAAAAGAAGACAATATTATCTTTACGGGAAGTTCGATCGATACCGGAATTGATGCCATTAAAAAACTTTGGGACAGAAAATCAATTCCTGATGCCATTTTTTCATCCAGTGATTTTGCTGCGCTAGGTGCTTGCCAGGAACTGAAAAAACGCAAAATAAAAATTCCGGAAGAAGTTGCTGTGATAGGTTTTTCCAACGAACCTTTTACCCAATTCATGGAGCTTCCGATGAGTTCCGTTGACCAAACTCCTGTAACCATGGGAAAAATGGCGGGCCGGGTTTTTATCGAAAGTGTAAAAGAAAATGGTTCCGGGGTTTCTACTGAAAAGAAAGTTGTGCTGGCACCGCAGCTTTATATTAGAAAGTCTTCAAAAAGGAAATAGTTTTTTTGATATTATTTTCTTTTGCCTTAAAACAAAAGAAACAAAGTTCAAAACTTGGAAACTTCCGCTAAAAATTAAAGCTTAATCCTAAAATTCCCAAAACTTGCGCGAATTTAGAATTTGTCTTTTGAATTGACATTTGTCTCTCGGTTCAGACAATGGGAATTTTTTACGCTCTATTTTCCTATGTCGTATTGACAGTTCAGGGAATAACGAAGGAAGAATCCCAACTCTGATAAAAAAGATTCTGGACATTCTTAAGTTTTGGCTAAAGCCATTGACTTTAATTATTTTTTTGAAAACGGGCTAAAACCCGTTCCTACTGATTCAAATCGTGAAAGCATTTGTGTTATTTATGGTTAAAAATCAAGTTTAACCGAAAGAAAATGCTCTCCACAAACGTAGAAAGCATTTTCAACCCTAATATTAATATAATTTAAACAATTATAAACTTACTCCCCGTCTCCAGGGAATAAAATCGTTTTGATTTAAAATGGCAGCTTTTGTTTTGATGTTCCCACTGGCCACTTCAATGATGAATTCTAATAATTCTTCTGCTTTTTCGTCGATTGTTTTCTCACCTGTAATCACATCTCCGGTATTAAAGTCGATGATATCAGGCATTTTTTGTGACAAAGAAGTGTTTGACGAAATTTTTACTACAGGAACAACAGGATTTCCTGTCGGCGTACCCAAACCAGTCGTGAATAAAACTACGTTTGAGCCCGATCCAACCAAAGCGGTTGTACATTCCACGTCATTTCCGGGTGTACATAATAAGTTTAAGCCTGGCTTTTTAATGTATTCTGTAAAATCGAGAACGTCATTTATTGGTGATGAGCCACCTTTTTTAGCGGCTCCGGCAGATTTCATGGCATCAGTTATCAAGCCGTCTTTGATATTCCCTGGCGATGGATTCATGTCAAAACCCGAACCCGCAGCAACGACTGATTCTTCAAAATCTTTCATTAATTGTAAAAATCTTTCGGCATCTTCTTCATTTACACAACGGTTCACAAGTTCCTGCTCAACTCCACATAATTCCGGGAATTCTGAAAGGATGGTTGCACCTCCGATTCCTGCCATTAAATCTGATAACTGTCCTAAAACAGGATTGGCTGAAATTCCTGAAAAACCGTCTGAACCGCCACATTCTAAGCCTAAAACCAATTTTGAAATTGGGGCTGGCTTTCTTTCTGTGTCATTGGCCTGTTTGATGGCTTTATAGGAATCTTTGATGATACCGCTGAGCATTTCATCTACCGTTCCGGACTTTTGCTGTTCATAAACGATGATGGGTTTCTTATTGCTCGGACTGATTTTATTCAATGCATCTCTAAAAATCTGAACCTGTAAATTCTGGCAACCCAAACTCAAAACTGTTGCTCCGGCTACATTCGGATTATTAACATAGCCTGCCAATAATCTTCCCAATGCTTCCGCATCCTGACGAATTCCGCCGCAGCCTCCTTGATGAGTGATGAATTTAACTTCAATATTTTTAAAAACCCGAGAATCCTGTTCTTCTTCAACAACAGTTTCAGTTTCAGAATTATTAATTAACGATCTTAATAAAAGTTGATGTTTCGTTACTTTTTCGAATAACAGTTCCTTTTCAAAAACATCTTTTAAAATTTCAACATTTCTGTTTTCACAAAAAACCAGAGGAAAAAACAACCAGACATTTTCTGTTCCAACCTGTCCGTCTTCACGGAGGTAGCCCATGAAAGTTTTATCCTTCCATTTGTCAACATTCGGAGCACTCCAAGCCGTTATTTCTGTTTTACCTTCTACTTTTGCACTTTGATGCTTAACGTTTTCAGTGGTGATAACTTCTCCTTTCTGAATAGGCTGACTTGCTTTTCCCACCAAAACACCGTACATAATGATCTTATCCCCAGCCGCAAGATCTTCGGTCACGAATTTATGTTTTGCCTTCGTGTCTTTTATAATGTTATACGTAAGATCACCCAAAGTAACAGTTTCCCCCTGCGTCAGATCAACCAAAGCCACTGCTACATTATCTTTGGGATTTACTTTCAGTACTTTCTTTTGCATTTTTTCTAAGAATAAAATTGTATAAAGTTGTGATAAGCGGTTTCAACATCATTATGGTCAATTTCCAACAACGCTTTTGCTACTGCAGATTTCAAACCGTTAACCTTAGTAAGGTCTGTATCCCAGAAAGATGTTTCGCTCAACACCTGTTCTGAAATTATTTCGTAATCTTCGTTTTTCCAGATTTCTTTGAATCTGTTTACGATAGCTTCTTCATCATTTAACGGTAAAGATTTTTTACAAAAATTTCCCTGATAAAATCTGATTAAACTTGCCAAGGAGAAGGTTAAATTAAGCGGTAATTTATGGTTAATTTCAACATATTTAAAAAAAACCGGAAGAATTCTAACCTTAAATTTAGAAACAAAATACAAAGCGATACTTGCCTGATAATGCTTGATGAAAGGATTTCTGAATCTGTCGAAAACTTCTTCAGCAAAATCTTTTAATTCATTTTCATCTAAACCTAATGTTGGGTTCACTTCATTGAAAATTGTTTCACTTAAAAATTTACCTAAAAACTCATCATCAATAGATTCTTTTACCGTTTCTTTTCCTGATAAAATCGCCGGAGCCAGCATTAATGTATGACCACCATTCAAAATCCTTACTTTTCTCAAACGATACGGCTGAATATCATCAACAACCAAAATCTGTTCGTCAATTGTATCGAAAGGAATTCTCTCTTTTAAATTTGCCTCATTCTGAATCACAAAAAGCAAAAATACTTCCGACACCACCATCATCTGATCTTCATAATCCAACTGATCTTCATAGGCTTCTGCATCCTCCTTCGGATAACCCGGAACAATCCTGTCTACCAATGTATTATGAAAATAATTATTTTGATCAATCCATTGCACAAAGTTAGAATCTAAATTCCAAAGTTGAGCATATTTTAAGATAATTTCTTTTAAAGCATAAGCATTGTCTTCGATCAATTCACAAGGGATAATTCTCAATCCTTTGTCCGCAGCTCCATTAAAATGCTTAAATCTTTCATGCAATAAAACCGTTAGTTTCGCAGGAAAATTTTTGTGCGGGCCAACGTAATCATTTTCTGATGCATCAAAAGTAATCCCCGTTTCTGTTGTATTGGAAAAGATAAATTCTAACTCTTCCTCTTTAGCCAACGCCAAGAATTCATCGTAATTTGTATAAGGATTAGTCGACCTTTGAATCGCAGAAATCACCTGTTTTGTATCAATGATTTCTCCTTTTTTAACTCCTCTTGAGAAAAGCGTGTATAAATTATCCTGCTCTTCTAATTTATGAACCGAACCGTTTGGTGTAGGCTGAACATTTACAATTCCTGCATTAAACCCTGCTTCTTTATTTAATTTATCAATCACATAATCCGTAAATCCTCTCATGAAATTTCCGCCTCCAAACTGTACAACTTTGATCGGAAGCTTTTCCTGAGAATCAATTAATTTGCGATTTAATTTCTGTTTTATCTGATTTTCCATCATTATTTACTTATAACTTTATATTTTGGAACTAATGTTTTCATTACCATCCAAGCAATCAGGTAAGCGACTGCACAGACTGAGAAAATAATCATATATCCTTTATTAATTCCGTCAGAAACTACTGCACCCGACTTTTCCAGTTCCTGAAAAAAGCCTTCCGGCAAACGCTCGTTGATATACTCCGGGTATTTTTCCAACAAAGGAACCCCATTCACCGTTGACCAAGCTTTGTGCGAATGATCAAACAAAAGTCCCGATGATTTATTAATCAGGAAAGAGCCTATTCCTCCAGCCATTCCGCCTATTCCTGTAATGGTTGCAATCGCTTTTTTCGGAAACATATCGCCTACTGTCGAGAAAATATTTGCCGACCAAGCCTGGTGCGCTGCTCCTGCAATTCCGATAATCAAAACGGGAATCCAATAGGTAATCGTACCTAAAGGCTGAGCAAGAAGCGCTAACAAAGGGAAAAATGCAAAAATCAACATTGCCTTCATTCTTCCTGTATAGGCATTCATTCCTTTTTTTTCAACAAAATATTTTGGAAGCCAGCCGCCTATGATCGATAATAAAGTGATCATATAAAGAACGAATAACGGCAAGGCACTTTGTGTAGAATCCATCTGGTATACCGAACTTAAATATGCCGGCGTCCAGAATAAAAAAAACCACCAGACACCGTCTGTCATGAATTTCCCAAATGCAAACGCCCACGTTTGTCTGTAGCTGAAACATTCCTTGAACGTAAATACTTTTTCGGGAACAGAAGTATCTTCATTAGGAAGGTCGTCCTGATCCTGATTAATATATGTCAATTCATGTTCATTTACTTTATGATGTACATGAGGCTTTTTATAGTAAAATACCCAAAGGCCCATCCATACAAATCCTAAAGCACCGATAATGATAAAAGCCCATTCCCAACCCATCGATTTTGCAATAAAAGGAATAGTAATCGGTGCCGCCAAAGCTCCCACTGTAGCCCCTGCATTCCAGATACTTGTAGAAAATGCCCTGTCTTTTTTAGGAAAATATTCAGCTGTAGTTTTGATCGCTGCCGGGAAATTTCCTGCTTCACCAATGGCCAATACAAAACGTGCAAAAATAAATAAAGTGACACTTGTACTGATAACCGCAGAAACGCTTCCTACATTTCCTATGATTTCTTTGGATTCATGAAAGCCAACCGCCCAGTTTCCTGTAAGAATTCCGGATGTAGCAATACCGCAAAACGCATGTAAAACCGCACCAATAGACCAAATACCAATTGCCCAAAGAAAACCTTTTTTGGTGTCCATCCAGTCAACAAATTTTCCTGCGAAAAGCATTCCTACCGCATAAAATATTGAAAATAATGCGGTGATATTTCCATAATCATTATTATTCCAATGAAATTCGGGCGCAATGAAATCTTTCCAGGTCAGGGATAAAACCTGCCGATCCAGATAATTGATCGTGGTTGCTAAAAACAACAGTAAACATATTGTCCACCTGAATTTACTTGGTTTAAGAGACTTAACTGAACTCATATTAATTTTAGAATTAGTTATTATTTTAAAGTCTGAATAATTTCCAGCACTTTTTTTGTTTCATTTTCTATCGTTGCATAGTCTTTGGCAAGCATTAATTCTTTGCTTACCAATTTGCTTCCCATTCCCACCGCAGAAACACCAGCTTTGAACCAGCTTTCAATGCTTTCCTTTGTAGTATCAACACCACCGGTCGGCATGAATTTCAGATTTGGGAAAACATCTTTAATAGCGCTCATAAATCCGGTTCCTAAAGCATTTCCAGGAAATAATTTAATGAAAGTTACCCCCGAATTTTCGGCTTTAATAATTTCTGTCGGAGTCATACAACCCGGACTGTACAACAAATCTTTTGAAATCAAAAATTCTGCAACTTCCGCCACAAAACCCGGACTGATAAAGAAATCCGCACCCACTGTATAATATTCTTCAGCTTGTTGTACATTCTTTATGGTTCCGATTCCCAAAAGCATTTCCGGCATTTCTGCATTACGGATTTCTACCATTTTTGTGAAATTACTCAACGCAGCATCGCCACGGTTTGTATATTCTACCGCACGGATTCCGGCTTTGTAAAGTGATCTCAATATTTCCAGAGTTACTGTTTCATCAGCATTATAATATAGAGGCAAAACTCCTTGATTGATGACGGTATTTGTAACTAATTGAATTTTTGTCATGTTTTTGACTTATTATATTAAAAATTTGGCAAGCTAGCCTGACAATATTTATATTTTGATGATTATTTTTAACGCAGAGTTCGCAAAGTTTTTGTACCGCTAACTGCTTTTAAGATTCGCAAAGGTGCTCTGATCAGCAATGACCACAAACGGTTATAAAATTTGGTTCCTTTTAATGAAATTGCTAAAAACTAATAACTAGCAACCAATAACAAAACAACTTACCTTTTTATTCTTCCTCCTGAATCTCCGTTCATGACTTCCAGAATATCTTCTGCGCTGCAATAATTGATATCTCCCGGAATCGTATGTTTGATTGCACAGGCTGCGTTGGCAAATTTTAATGCTTTTTCGTCATTAAAATTGATTAAGCCATAAATCAGACCTGCTGCAAAGGCATCACCTGTTCCAATTCTGTCGACTACAGGATTTACTTCCAAAAGCTCTGTTTCAAAATAATTTTCTTCAATTAAAGCCCTTCCCTGTGTTTGTTGAGAACTTGCCGTAACGCCGATTCTTATTTTATCGAAAACCTTATAAATAGAAGAAATTTGTTGTTTTAATTCTTTACAGGCCTCCATAAAGCCTTCTTTATCTGATGAAAACTGGGTTCCGAGAACTTCATTAATTTCATTCACTCCACCGATGAAAATCGTTGAATATGAAACCAATTCTTTTAAAACTTCATTACCGTTTTTGCCGTATTTCCAAAGGTTTGAGCGATAAGCCGGATCTGATGTAACTTCAATTCCCAGTTCACGGGCTGTTTGTAAACCTTCTTTTAGGCTTTCATAAGCAGATTGGGAAATTCCAGGGCTGATTCCTGTCCAGTGGAAATATTTGCAGCCTTCAAGCGCTTTTTTCCAGTTAATTTGTCCAGATTTAATATTCGCAAAAGAACCGTTCAGTCTGTTGTAAGCAATTCTGCTGGCACGAACTGATGAACCCACTTCTAAAAAATACAAACCTAAAGGATGCTCATTTTTGTTGATGAAAGTTGTATCAATCCCAAAACTTTTGATAAAAGAAACCGCCGATTCACCCACAAAATCATCAGAAACACTGCTGATATGTTTCACGTCACAACCCATTGTTGCCAATGAAGATGCTACATTAAGCTCTGTTCCGCCGAAAAAGAATTCCATTTCGTGGCTTTGCTTCATCGTTCTGTTTCCGGGTGGTGAAAGTCGCATGATGACTTCCCCGAATGTGACTATTTTGTTGCTCATTTTCTTAATTAACGATCATTTAATTTTTAAAATCTGATTTTATTTAACACAAAGTGCGCAAAGATTTTTTTAACTACTAACTGTTTTTAAGTTCGCAAAGGCATTTCATTCAACCAAGAACTCAAAGACTTTTTAAGTAGAAGAAATTTCAGATATTTATTTTTTAACTATTAAGATTTTATTTAAGGAGTTTAGAAAAATTAAGTTGAACTTCGCTTTAAGCATTTTGCTGAATTAAAATCTTTGATTTTACCTTAATCAAAACTTAACGTCTTAATTCTCCTTAATAGTTTAAAATTTTATTTTTTATTTCTCGCAGATTAAGCAAATTTTGTAGATCATTACGTCAAAAAATCTGCTAAATCTGTGAGAATCTTTTTATTCAATTAAAAATCAAAATAATTTTTAGCGTTATGATAACAAATATCTGAAATGGTTTTACCAATCAGTTCGATATCATCAGGCAATTCACCACTTTTCATTTCTTCTCCGAAAAGATTACACAATACTCTTCTGAAATATTCGTGTCTCGGGTACGAAAGGAAACTTCTGGAATCCGTCAACATTCCAACGAAACAGCTGATCAATCCCATATTTGAAAGGGCATTCATCTGCTTGATCATTCCGTCTTTCTGGTCAAGGAACCACCATCCTGAACCGAACTGAACTTTACCTTTGATGCTACCGTCGTTGAAATTCCCGATCATTGTCGCGAAAATCTCGTTGTCGGCGGGGTTTAAATTATATAGAATTGTCTTTGTTAATTTATCTTTTCCATCTAAAGTATTTAGCAATTTAGACAACGTTTCAGCCTGAACGAAGTCACCAATAGAATCCCAACCCGTGTCCGGGCCCAGAATTCTGTGCATTCTTTCGTTATTATTTCTCAAAGCACCCAAATGGAACTGCTGAACCCATCCGAACTTGTGGTAAGCTTCCCCTAAGAATAATAAAATGGCTGTTTTAAATTGATTCACCTGCTTTTCAGCAATTACTTTTCCTGAGATTTTATCATTGAAAATAGCATTTACTTCAGCTTCTGTAAATTCTTCGAAAGAAATATTGTTCAGTCCGTGGTCGCAAAGTCTGCATCCATTTTCGTGGAAATATTCAATTCTTCTTAGTAAAGCATCGCATAATCCCTGGTAAGAATTAATTTCAATTCCCGCTGATTCGCCTAATTTTGAAATGTAATCTGCGAAGTTGTGGTTTTCAATTAAAATCGCTTTATCAGGACGGAAAGCTGTGCTTATTTTAATGCTGAAATCGCTTTTCGCCAAATCCTGATGATAATTCAATAGATCTGTAGGATCTTCCGTTGTGCACAGGGATTCCACATTCATCATTTTTAATAAACCTCTTGTCGATTTTTCAGGAGTCTGAAGCTGAGCGGTAATGTTTTCGTAAATTTCTGATGCGTTGTCTGCATTCAACAATTCATCGATTCCGAAGTATCTTTTTAATTCTAAATGCGTCCAGTGATACAGAGGATTTCTCAATGTATAAGGAACCGTTTTTGCCCAAGCCTCAAATTTCTCTTTATCTGAAGAATCTCCCGTGATGAATTTTTCGTTCACGCCCAGTGTTCGCATTGCCCTCCATTTGTAGTGGTCGCCTGCAATCCAAACCTTTGAGATATTTTCGAAAACGGTATCTTCTGCAATATCTTTAGGAATCAAATGATTATGATAATCAATGATAGGTTGTTTTTCCGCATATTTGAAATATAATTCCTCAGCGTATTTATTTTGTAGTAAAAATTGATCTGTTATAAAAGGTTTCATTCTAATCTAATTCTGTTGTTACTCATTAGCCGGTTTTCCGATGGTCGCTAAAATTCCACCATCAACATAAATAATTTGTCCGTTGATGAACCTACTTGCATCCGAAGCAAGGAAAACAGCTGTTCCAGCAAGGTCTTCGGGATTTCCCCATCTTCCTTCCGGAGTTCTGCTAATGATAAAATCGTTGAAAGGATGTCCATCAACCCGGATTGGTTCTGTCTGAGAAGTTGCAAAATATCCGGGACCGATGCCATTCACCTGAATATTGTGTTTTGCCCATTCTGTCGCCAGATTTTTGGTAAGCATTTTCAGACCGCCCTTTGCAGAAGCGTATGCGACTACATTGTCACGACCAAGCTCGCTCATCATCGAGCAGATATTGATAATCTTTCCGGATTTTCTTTTGATCATTTGTTTGCCAACTAATTTTGACATGATAAAAGGTCCGGTAAGGTCTACATCGATTACTTTTCTAAAGTCTTCGACCTCCATTTCAACCGCCGGAATACGTTTGATGATTCCTGCGTTATTGACAAGGATGTCTATTTTTCCATGAGTGGCTTCCATTAGAGCCACTTTCTGAGCGGCTTCCAGCTCGTCTGTCACGTCAAAAAGATAACCGGTTGCATTGTATCCTTTATTGCGATAATAATTTAAAGCTTCCTCTAATTTTGACGGTGTCGTGCTTGTAATCGCCAGTTCAGCACCTGCAGCGGCAAGACCTTCAGCCATTGCCATTCCTAATCCGTGAGTACCGCCAGTTATAACGGCTACTTTACCGGATAAATCAAATAAATTCATTAGAAAAATTACTTTAGTTCGTTAGTTTTGATACCGTCCATATCACCGTAGTCCATATTTTCCCCGGCCATACCCCAGATAAAAGTATAATTGGAAGTTCCTACTCCTGAGTGGATAGACCATTCCGGAGACAGCACAGCTTCACGGTTTTTCATAAAAATATGACGCGTTTCCTGAGGCTGTCCTAAGAAATGACTGATTGCCTGACCTTCTTCCAAATCAAAATAAAAATACGCTTCCATTCTTCTTGTGTGCGTATGTGAAGGCATTGTATTCCATACACTTCCGGTATGAAGCTCTGTCATTCCCATTTGAAGCTGACATGTTTCAAGCACAGAATTGACAATCATTTTGTTGATCGTACGCTGGTTGGCGTATTTTTCTTCGCCTAATTCTACAATTTCGGCTTCGTTTTTCGTGATCTTCTTTGTCGGATAAGTATGATGCGCGGGAGCTGAGTTGATGTAAAAATAAGGTTGATCATCACCTGACTTTTCAAAAACTACTTCTTTAGCACCTTTACCTATATATAGGGCTTCTTTGTTAGCAAGCTCATACACTTCGCCGTCTACCGTTACTTTTCCGGCACCGCCAACGTTGATGATTCCCAATTCTCTCCTTTCAAGAAAATTTTTAGCTTTTAAATCGTCTGTCGGTTCCAGTTTTAAAGGTTTTGCAGAAGGCATTATACCTCCTACAATTAGCCTGTCGTACATAGTATAGACTAATTTTATCTTATCTTCATTAAATAAATCATTGATTAGAAACTCCCTCCTAAGATCTTCAGTAGTGTACTTCTTTGCATCTTCAGGATGATGGGCGTAACGAAATTCTGACTGTGTCATACTGCTTTATTTTATACTTTTCTTTTGCGGTTTTATCAAAACCATTTAACCATGTGTAATCGATTGCATAAAATTACACTAAATTTGATAGAAATACTTATTGGGATAAATATATAATTATTCTTTAATTAGTTAACAAAAAATTAATTTAAAATTGTAAATTATTGATTTTTAGATAAATATTTTAAATTAAGACTAAAGAAAACAAGAAATTTTAAGGAAATTGCACTCATCATATTAACCAAAATTAATACTCAAATTGCAATTATGTACAAAACCATGCCAAAAATAAATAACAAAGCTTTGATATTTATTTGATAAATATATATCAAAACTAATATACATATCGCACACAATAAGAACAATGAGTATCAAGTACAAAATTCAACTAAAAACATCAACCTAAAAGATGATAAAAGTCAGGAAAAATGCAAAGAAATCACTCTTGACTGTCGTTTTTGGAGAATTTCTGAGACCGGAAATGGACAAATTTTAAGCAAAATTTAAGTTTTAAAATGCTAAATAATAAGAGAAAATTTATTTTTAAACTTAAATTTTCAGCATATTTTAGATTAAACAAATAATTAGTTTACAGCGGTTTACATTGTAGCAAGTATCATTTTATTTATAAACTCGTCAGCTTTAAACAATCAAATTAATAAAAAAATAATATTTTTTTCTTTGCATATTGGAAAATAATATTAGTTTAGAAGCCAAGATATTTATCATGAAAATTTACGCAATCGATTGCACATTATAATGTGTAAATCTTTCAGGAAATATTTACCACTAAAATCAGTAGAATACTTACAAATCCACAAAACAAAAACGATTGAAAAAAACTTTCAACCAACAATTAAAATTATAAGGATACAAAATGGATAAAAGAGTACAATCAATAAAGTGGTTATATCTAACTGTTTTTATACTTCCTGTCCTTGGCATGGCTCAAGAAAAAGAAACAAAAAAGGAAAAAGATACCAAAATCGAAGAAGTGGTTTTGGTGGGTTATACTAAAGTTTCTAAAAAAGATGTTACCAATGCTGTTTCTTCGGTAAAAGCAGAAGCTATTAAAGATATGCCTTCCAATAATGCTGCAGAAGCCATCCAAGGCAGAATGGCGGGAGTTCAGGTTTCTTTAAGTGAAGGCTCACCCGGAGCTGATGTAGACATTGTAATCCGAGGAGGTAACTCCATTACCGGCAGTAATGCTCCGCTTTATATCGTAGACGGTGTTCAGATGGATAATGCACTATCTATTTTATCACCGAAAGAAATTGAATCTATTGAAGTTTTAAAAGACGCTTCTTCAACCAGTATTTACGGAGCCAGAGGAGCAAATGGTGTAGTTTTAATTACGACAAAAGGAGGACGTAAGAAGGCTAAAACATCTATTAATTATAATGGATTTTTAGGAGTGAGATCAATACAGAATACTATTGATGTACTAGATCCGTATCAATACGTGCTTTACCAATATGAGCTATACAACAGAGCGGGTATACAGACTGATGTTGATGCTTTTAAAACCAGATATGGGACCTTCGAAGAGTTAGGTAAATATAAAGATATTAAAAAAAGAGATTGGCAGGATGAAGTTTTTGGCAGAGAAGCATTCAACTTTACTCACAATCTTTCTGTTACAGGAGGATCTAATAATTCATCTTTCTCATTATCTTTAAATAATGTACATGAAGACGGAATCATGATTGGTTCCGGATTTAAAAGAAATATGGCTAATTTCAAATATGATTATGATATTTCAAAGAAATTAAGCCTTACTTTAAACGCAAGATACAGCAGACAAACTATTTTCGGATCAGGAACATCCTCTACAGGTTCGCAAAGCACCAACAGACTAAGAAATGCTGTAAGATATCAGCCCTTTGAAGGGGGATCTACAGTAATTGTTGATGAATTTGATCCTCTATTTGCAGATCAGACCAACCTGGTTAATCCTATTTTACTGGCCAATAATGAAATTAAAGAAAACGGCAGAAACGATCTGATGCTTAATGGAACTTTAGAATATAAAATCAATAAAGATTTTACATTCAGAAGTGTTATCGGCTATGTACAGAGAGATGAATTTGTCAATCAGTTCTCGGGTACGGTAACCAGCCTTGCAAGACAAAATAACGATCAGCCGGTGGTATTTCTTAGCAAAACCCAGACCAGAAGAATTACCAATACCAATACTTTAAATTTCAGAAAAACATTCGGAAGACATAAATTAGACTTATTGGCCGGGCAGGAAATCGTAAAAACTGATGGTGAATCATTAGCACTTAACATTAAATGGTTTCCAAAATCAATAAGTGCAGAAGAAGCATTTGCCAATATTCAGTCGGCATCGCCACCAAACGGATTGGTTCAGGATGCTCCAAAAGCAGGAAGAGTTCCGGACAGATTAGCTTCTTTCTTTGGAAGAGCCAACTATATTTTCAATAACAAATACATCCTTACCGCTTCCATGAGGGCAGACGGATCCAGTGTATTCGGGCCCGGAAACAGATGGGGATATTTTCCGGCAGCTTCTGCGGCATGGAAAATTGCTGAAGAAAATTTCTTAAAAGACAGCAAAACCATCAGCGAATTAAAACTTCGTGTAGGATACGGTTTATCCGGTAACAATAGGATTGGTTCTTTCTTATATGACACATTCTTTATTACCTCATCAGATTACGGATATGCCTTCGGAACCAATGTAACACCCGGTGCTACTACAGGTAATATTATGGCCAACAAAAACGTTAAATGGGAAACTGCAACTTCCAGAAATGCAGGTTTAGATTTCGGGCTATTTGAAGGAAAAGTATACGGTACACTTGATGTTTACCAGACCGATACAAAAGATCTTTTACTTCTGGCAAAAATCCCTCAGACTACAGGTTATGAATACCAATATCAAAACTCCGGAAGTACTACCAATAAAGGTATTGAATTCTCTGTAGGAAGTACAATCATTAACAAAGAAAACTTCACCTGGAAAATTGATGCCAATATTTCATCCAACAGAAATACAATCAAAAGCTTAGGAAATAATGCTTCTGCAAGTGCTAATTTTTACTACTATCCGTCCGGTTGGCAGAACAATCTGAATGATTTTTTAGTACAGGTTGGCAAACCGGTAGGTACTTATTGGGGATATGTTACGGCAGGAAGATATGAAATAAACGACTTTGATTATAATCCTACTACACAGGTTTATACATTAAAAGCCGGTATTCCGAGTGCCTCTGCTGCTGCAAACGGAGCAAAGCTCATACAACCCGGAGATCTTAAACTTCAGGATCTTAACAATGACGGCATTATTGATAATCAGGATATGACAGACCTGGGAAATGCCCAGCCTAAATTTTACGGAGGGTTCAATCAGACTTTTCGATACAAAAACTGGGATATGAGTTTAATGTTTAACTTCTCTGTAGGAAATAAAGTTTATAATGCCAACAAAATAGAATATTCTACGCAATATCTTTACAGAGATAATAATATGCTGGCAGAAGTCGCCGACAGATGGAGATGGTTTAATGATGCAGGGGTTAAAGTAAATGATCCTGCAGAATTGGCTGCACTAAATGCCAATACAACCATGTGGACTCCTCCCGCGGGTGCATATTTCTTGCACTCTTATGCAATCGAAGACGGATCTTTCCTTAGATTAAATAACGTTACGTTAGGATATTCTTTAGGTAAAGAATTTACTAAACAGCTGGGGCTTTCAAATTTCAGATTGTACTTTACAATGAACAATGTATTTACATTAACAGGATATTCCGGATATGATCCGGAAGCCAACACAAGAAGGAATCCTTTAACACCCGGTGTTGATTATGCAGCTTACCCGCGAAGCAGATTTATCTTATCAGGAGTTGATATAACTTTTTAAATCTAATATTATGAAAAAAAATAAATTTTTAGCTATTCTATTTTCCATTGTAGGATTGATATCTTTAAATTCATGTGAAGAATATCTGGATGTAGAAAGCTTATCTAATACAGCTGAAAAGCAGCAATTTGACTCCGCATCTGACACATTTTCAGCATTAGTGGGAGTTTATAATGCTACTATGGGTGATAATACCTATGGTCAGCGAATGAATCTTATCCTTACACAATCGGGAGACGACCTAAGAACTTCAGGGGATTACAATGCCAATGACCGAAGAGGAATCAGCTGCTTTGGTGCCATACCAACCAATACCGAACTTTTAAGACCTTTCTTAGATACTTATGCAGGAATTGAAAGAGCGAACCTTGTTATTAAAAATATTCCGATTTCTCCGGTATACCAAACAGGTTCTGCAGCAGACAAAAAATTAATGGACAGATATTTGGGTGAAGCTTTAACGCTGAGAGCCCAATTCTATTATGACCTTATTAAAAACTGGGGTGATGTTCCGTTTCAAGACGTCCCATCCGCAGACCTTCCGGATTTGTATCTTGCAAAAACAGACAGAGATGTTATTTACGATAAAATTCTGGATGACTTATTAAAAGCCGAAAGCTTAGTCCCTTGGAAATCAGAAGGCAACACAACAGCACAAAGAATATCAAAAGCTGCTGTAAAAGGGTTAAGAGCAAGAATTGCTTTAGCAAGAGCCGGATATTCCTTAAGAAGAAATCCACAACAGATGTTGCAAGGTACGAATCCACAAAAATATTACCAGATCGCTTACGACGAGTGTAAAGATATCATGAATTCCGGGCAGCATCAGCTGAATCCGAGCTATGAAGGCTTATTCAGATCATTGCATACCAATAGTCCCGATGCGACAAATGAGATTATATATGCTATAGGAGCATTCGGAGGAAACTCAAGAACGGACAGTAAAATCGGTTACTACAATGGTTTAAGACATGATGATACAGATTGGAAATCTTCAGGAGGCATCAATGCGATCCCTGTTTATTTTTATGAATTTACAAAATATGATTTAAGAAGAGACGTTAATATTGCGATCTTCAGGGTAAGCACTACAAAACAGGAAGAACTTCAAACAGCAATTAACTGGAATGACGGTAAATTCAGAAAATCCTGGACAAACATTACCGGAACTTCTCAGAACCTCGGGATCGACTGGCCGCTATTGAGATATGCAGATATTCTCCTAATGTTTGCTGAAGCCGATAATGAACTTCACAGTGGGCCGTCACAAGACGCCATTAATGCTGTTTTAGCGGTTAGGCAGAGAGCTTATGCAGGTAATTTAAGCCAAGTGGGAACTATTCCTACTTCTAAAAATGAATTCTTCAGTTTTATTGTTAAGGAAAGACAATTAGAATTCGGAGGGGAAGGACTTAGAAAATACGATTTGATCCGTTGGAATCTGCTAGAAACTAAAATTAACGAAACCAGACAGAAACTTACGCAGTTTATGAACGGTACTGGAGCTTATGCCAACATCCCTGAATATATTTTCTATAAAAAAGTAGCTTACACGCCTACAAAAACAGCTCAGCAAAATGTATTGGACATCGATTTTTATACTGCCAACGGAGTTACAAAGGCTGATGTTTTCTATAGCCCTAATCAAAGTGTGGCAACACCTTCCGGATATACAAAAGTAAACTGGAGGCTTGCCATAACTCAACCGTATATCAGTGGTGATCCTATCAAAAGTTATGCATATTACTTCCAGCCAAATAAAAAAGAATTGCTTCCAATAGCACTAGATGTAATTAATTCCAACTATAATCTTACACAGGATTATGGTTATTAGATAAAAGTTTCATATCAAAAAAATACAGGCTTACTCTCATAAAGAGAAGTCTGTATTTTAACTCAAAATTTATTTAATGAAAACTTCATTTTTTATTAAAAATTTTAAAACAATTTCAATATTTTCGATCGTATTGGTATGTCTTCTTTCTTTTAAAATCAATGATAAAACAATCGTGGTTTCAAAAAACGGGAAAGGCAATTTCACAACGTTACAGCAAGCCATTGATGCCATTGAAAATGGTTCTTCCAGAAAAACAAAAATTTTAATTAAAGCCGGAGTTTACAAAGAAAAAATTATCGTTCCTGAAACAAAAGGACCTATTTTAATTGAAGGAGAAAATCCTGAAAATATCATCATCACTTACGATGATTATGCTTCAAAAAAGAATCCGGATGGAAAAGAGATCGGAACAACAGGTTCGTCAACAGTTTTTATTTATTCAAGCGATTTTACAGCAAAAAATATTTCATTTGAAAACAGCTCAGGCAGAGTTGGGCAAGCGGTTGCGGTTTTAACCTCGGGTGACAGAATTACTTTTGAAAACTGCAGATTCTTAGGAAATCAGGATACCTTATATTTAAAAGGAGCGCAGGATTTAACAGATAAAACAAAACCCTCAAGAAATTACTTTAAAAACTGCTATATCGAAGGTACAACCGATTACATTTTCGGAGCCGGAACTGCCGTTTTTGAAAACTGTATAATTTACTCTAAAGAAACATCAAGCTATATCACAGCCGCCTCTACCCCACAGGAAAGCGAATTCGGATTTGTTTTTATTCAGTCTAAAATCATCGGAAATGCTAAAGAAAATTCCGTTTACTTAGGAAGACCCTGGAGACCTTTTGCCAAAACAGTTTACATTGATTGCGAGATGAATTCCACCATAAAACCGGAAGGATGGCACAACTGGAACAAACCAAATGCAGAAAAAACAACGTTTTACGCAGAATTTAATTCAAAAGGAACCGGTGCAGATGCTGGAAAAAGAATTTCGTGGTCACATCAGTTAACAAAACAAGAAAGCAAAAAATATACAACACAAAATATTCTCAAAGGAAAAGACCACTGGAACGCGAAAAAAAGTTTAAAATAGTTTAAATCAAAACACCAAAACGCTAAAAAGTTTTCAACCATGAAAAAACACTTCACAAAAATAATGACGATAGGGATTGTATGCGGAAGTTTGACTTTTGTGGAAGCTCAAAACGTTCTAAGTTTTCCCGGTGCAGAAGGTTTCGGAAGATACACAACCGGCGGACGTGGCGGCAAGGTTTATTTCGTGACAAAATTGACGGATGACGGTTCGGAAGGTACTTTGAGATATGCTTTAGACCAAAACGGGCCAAGATATATTGTTTTTAAAACAGGCGGTACGATTTACTTGGAATCACCACTAAAAATAAAAGAAGGTGATGTCACTATTGCCGGACAAACCGCTCCCGGAGACGGAATTACCGTTGCCAATTACGAAACTTTTGTCGCGGCAGATAATGTAATTATCCGCTATATGAGATTCAGGATGGGTGATTACAAAAAATATCAGGGTGATGCCTTTGGTGCACGATTTATCAAAAATCTCATGGTTGATCACTGCTCGATGAGCTGGTCTACGGATGAGACGGTTTCCATTTATGTCAACGAAAATACTACACTTCAATGGTGCGTAATTTCTGAAAGTTTGAGAAACTCTGCACACGAAAAAGGCACTCACGGATATGGCGGAATTGCAGGTGGAAAATTTGCCTCTTTTCATCATAACTTATACGCCCATCACGACAGCAGAACTCCCAGATTAGGGGAATATGCAGGAAGTAAATTTGCATTGACCGATTTTACCGATTTCAGGAATAATGCGATCTACAATTGGGGACACAACAATGTGTACGGAGGCGAAGGAATGAACGTGAATATCGTCAATAATTACTACAAACCCGGTCCTGCAACCACGATAAAACAACGGATTGTCGGCATCGATAAAAATAAAAAACCGGAAGCTGAAGTGTACAACATTTGGGGGAAATATTACATCAACGGAAATGTTATGGAAGGAAGCCCGGAAATCACGAAGGATAACTGGACGAAAGGTGTTTTTGGTCAGATGAAAGCTTATAATCTGACGGATGAAGATAAAAACTCCATAAAAATCAATCAGCCACACGATATTAAAGACAATGTGAAAACTCATTCTGCAGAAGAAGCCTATGAGAAAATTTTGCTGTTTGGAGGAGCAAGTTTGGTGAGAGATGCCGTTGATCTGCACGTTTTAAAAGATGCAAAAAATGGAAGTTTCACATACAAAGGTTCAAAAGGAAGTACCAACGGAATTATTGATTCTCAAAATGATGTCGGCGGATTTCCAACCTTAAACCCTGGAAACCCCCTCCCCGATTCAGATAACGACGGAATGCCCGATGAATGGGAAATTAAAAATAAATTAAACCCCAAGGTTGCCAATTCCAATGGACGTGATTTAGATAAAAACTACGATAATATTGAAGTATATTTTAACGATCTGGTAAAAAAAATAACCGAAAGACAATATTAATAACCATGAAAACTTTTAGTTAAAAACCAGCTATCTAATAAAAGAATATTATGAAATTCAGTGTGTTTAAAATAGTAATTGCAGGAGCATTTTTAAGTTCAACATGTTCTCTGGCTCAGGTTTCTGTGATTGAAAAAATTAAGAAAAATCCAAAAGCTCCCTTTTCTTATGCCGAACTTTCCATTAAAGAAGGCGGAAAATGGGAAGGCAATCAGTATGTTGGTGGAACTTTTAAAAATATTAATGAACTTGTACTCCCTGCCGAACATACAGATCATTCTTCTTACATCAGATATGAAGGTATCGGTCTGGAAAACAACCAGATCGGCTATAGATTATACTTAGACTGGAGAAATGCTACTGATATTTTTGGTAAAAAAGTAAATACTTTGGTTTTGCCTGAAGTCGGACAGGACGGTTTTGAATCTTATCATCATGACGCACCCTGGGGACAGGATATTTTGAAATCCGGTCGTACGATCGGTATTGGATCTTACGGAAGATATGACGAGCAGAATGATTTTGTTGAAACCTTTAAAATCGTAAAAAATACTGCCGTAAAAGTCAATAATGAAAAAGAGCAATCTTATGCCACCATCAATTACAAAGGCTGGAAAACTTGGGGTGATGCCATAGATTTACAGTCAAAACTGACGATTTTTAATAAAGACCGTTTTGTAAAAGTAGATTTAAACTTAACCAACACCATTTCAGGATTATGTACCGGGATTGTTGCCATTAAAAATATTCCGGTGAAACAGGGAATCAGCAAAAATAAAAAATGGGCCTACATAGCCACTTACGGCAATCAAACAGAAACCAAAAAAGATGATAATTTAGGAATGGCTGTCTTCTATCCTCTCGAAAGTTTTGACAAATATGTAAAAACAAAATCCACTCATACCGTGGTCTTCAAGAAAACAAAGAGCATTTCTTATTACTTTTTGGGAGCCTGGTCACTGGAACCAAACGGCTTGAAGACAGAAGAAGCATTTTATCAGGATTTGGATAAAAAACTGGACATTTTAGATAAAACTCACCAACTTTAAAGTTTACAATAAATGAATTTTATTAACCATAAAGTTAAAATATATACACTCACGATTTTGGGATCAGGGATTTTGTTGGCATGTACACAAACAAGGCAGACCGCTCAGCCAAAAGCAATTATTGAAAATTCAAAATCAGGTAAAATAGTTCCGTTGAATTTGAAATGGTCAGAAAGAATGCTGCTTTCAGAAATGAATCGTTTTCCTGAAGCCTGGATGCTTGATTATAATAAGGCTCCAAAATGGAGCTATCCCACCGCCATAGTTTTAGAAGGAGCAAAAAACATTTACCTAAAAACTGGAAATAAAGAATATTATAACTACATCTCAAGGTTCGGCGATACGATGGTAAAAGAAGACGGAAACATCATTTCCTATGATCTTTCAAAGTATAATATTGATATGCTGAATTGCGGTAATGTTCTGCTTTATCTTTATCAGCAAGAGAAAAAGGATAAATATCTGAAAGCTTTACAAACGCTTCGTTCTCAAATTGACGGACAACCAAGAACTTCAGAAGGTGGATTCTGGCATAAGAAAATTTACCCAAGCCAAATGTGGCTAGACGGCCTTTATATGGGCGAACCGTTTTATGCACATTATACCCGCGACTTTTCAAAAGGTATGGACGCAGAAAAGGCTTACAATGATATTATTAATCAGTTTGATTTAATTCAAAAAAATCTTTTAGATAAAAGAACAGGTTTGCTGTATCATGCCTGGGATGAAAGCAGAGAACAAGCCTGGGCAGACAAAAATACAGGACTTTCACCCAATTTCTGGTCCAGAGCAATGGGATGGTACGGAATGGCAATCGTAGATGTGCTTGATTATTTTCCTAAAAATCATCCGGGAAGAGCAAAACTAATTTCATATTTAAAATCTTACTGTGATGCCGTCATTAAAGTTCAGGACAAACAAACCGGGCTTTGGTATCAGGTGTTAGATAAAGGCGGTGAAAAAGGAAATTATTTGGAAGCCACGGGCTCATCCATGTTTGTATACACAATGATAAAATCCGTCAACAAAGGATATCTGACAAAGGCATATAAAAAATATGCAGAAAAAGGCTATGCCGGCATTATCAAAAATTTAATTACAGTTGATGAAAACGGAGTGGTAAATTTAAACAGATGCTGCGCAGTTGCTGGTTTAGGCGGAAATCCTTACAGAGATGGTTCTTACGAATATTATGTGAATGAAGAAATTCGGTCCAATGACCCGAAAGGAACAGGGCCTTTCATTTTGGCAAGCTTAGAATTTGAGAAATAAAAACACTCACCCTTTGCTGAGTGAAATGCCCTTGCGAGCTTAAAAACAGTATTAATTTAAGAAAATCCTTGCGCTCTTTGCATTAAAAATTTACTAACTACAATAAATGAATCTGATTTAATGAAGACAAAAAGCATTTTAAATATAGCCGTAATTTCAGCACTTTCAGTTGCGTCAACATATCTCAATGCGCAGGAAAAAAACTATGTTTCCGAAGTTTGGACAGCCGATCAGGGAAAAAATTACAGAAATCCGATTTTGTATGCAGATTATTCCGATCCAGACGTGATTCGTGTTGGTGAAAATTATTATATGACCGCTTCAAGCTTTAACGAAGCTCCAGGATTGCCTATTCTCCATTCAAAAGATATGATCAACTGGAAATTAGTGAATTATGCACTTCCGGAGGTCCTTCCCAAAGAACATTTTTCAATACCCAAAAGAGGTGACGGAGTTTGGGCACCGAGTATCAGATTCCATAAAGGTGAATTCTATATCTATTGGGGCGACCCCGATTTTGGAATTTATATGGTAAAAACCAAAGATCCGCTGGGAGCTTGGGAAAAACCCGTTTTGGTGATGGAGGGGAAAGGCTTGATCGATTCTTGCCCGTTCTGGGATGATGATGGAAATGCGTATTTAGTTCATGGTTGGGCAGGAAGCCGCGCAGGCGTTAAAAGTTTACTTTCAGTGAATAAAATGAATCCGGAAGGAACAAAAGTGTTGGATAAGGGTGTTCATATTTTTGATGGTCATGACGCTCATCCAACCGTTGAGGGCCCGAAATTTTACAAAAGAAACAGCTACTACTATATTTTTGCACCTGCAGGCGGAGTGGCAACAGGTTGGCAATTGGTACTAAGGTCAAAAAATATTTATGGTCCCTATGAAGAAAAAGTTGTTTTAGAACAGGGTTCAACAAAAATCAACGGACCTCATCAGGGAGCCTGGGTTGATACACCTGCAGGTGATGATTGGTTTTACCATTTTCAGGATGTAGATGCGGGCGGAAGAATCGTTCATTTACAGCCGATGAAATGGGAAAAAGACTGGCCTGTCATCGGAATCGACAATAATAAAAACGGAATTGGTGAACCGGTCTTAACCTATAAAAAACCAAATATTGGTCAAGCCTATCCTGTTGTTACACCTCCCGAAACGGATGAATTTGATGGTGAAAAATTAGGCATGCAATGGCAATGGAGCGCGAACGAAAATATTGTCTGGTCCTCCAAACTTCCCGGACAGAAATTTTTAAGATTATTTTCCATGAAAGTTTCTGAAGGAGAAAAAAATCTCTGGAACGTTCCGAATTTATTAACTCAAAAGTTCCCGGCACCAAATTTTACAGCTTCCACGAAAGTAAAATTAACTCCGGAAGATGCTCAAGAAGGAAAAACTGCAGGACTTTTGGTAATGGGATTAGACCATGAATCCATCGTTATTACTAATAAACCGGACGGATATTATTTACAGCTAAAAAGAGCCGAAAAAGCGGATAAAGGAGGTGAAGAAAAGATTTTGTTTGAAACAAAACTAAAAAGAAACGAAGCTTATTTAAAAGTAAATGTTACCGAACCAAATGGATTATGCCAGTTCAGCTACAGCGAAAACGGAAAAAACTTTACAAAAGTTGGTGACATTTTTCAGGCAAAACCTGGAAAATGGATTGGTGCCAAAGTCGGTTTATACAGTATAAGCACAGCAAAAGCCCCTCGTGGAGGATATGCGGATTTTGACTGGTTTAGAATTACTAAAAATTAAACTTTGAAGTTCCCTAATCTAAACCTTATAGGTTTTAAAAATCTATAAGGTTTATGGAAAAATTAAAATCAATGACAAAAAAAATATACAAGATACTTTCATTTTTATTCGCTGCTGTGCTGTTGTCTGCCTGTCAGTCACAGAAAGGAACCCCAAAAACAACAGTAAAAAACCATAAAAAAGTCACGCATATTTATCTTATCGGAGACTCCACAATGGCAGATTATACGGGGAACTACGAACCGGGAAAAGATTATATGAAAGTCCGTTATCCTATTACAGGTTGGGGACAGGTTTTTCAACCGTTTTTTGTGAAAGACAGCCTGGCTTTTTTGAGACCTGACATCACAACAGACTCTGTTGTCATTATCGATAGAGCGCATGGCGGAAGAAGTACCCGAACTTTTTTTCAGGAAGGAAGATGGAGATATGTGTACGAACATTTGCAGCCGAATGATTATGTTATCATGCAATTTGGTCATAACGACAGCTCGGAAAAACATACAGAACGGTATGTAAATATTGAAGGATTTAAAGAATTTTTAAGATTATTTGTGACCCAGACCAAACAAAAAGGAGGAAATCCAATCATCTTGACACCCGTAGCCAGAAATTATCCCTGGAAAGACGGAAAACTTGAAAATGTACATGGAGAATACTGGCAGGCTCCAATCGATATTGCCAAAGAAATGAATGTTCCTTATATTGATTTAAACAAATTGTCCATGGACTATTTTACGAAAAAAGGACAGGATTTTACCACAAATCACTATTTCATGAATCTTCCGGAAAACGTGTATGAAGCTTATCCAAAAGGTCAAAAAGACAACACCCATTTCCAACCGGAAGGCGCAAAAGTGGTGGCATCGATTGTTTATCAGGAATTCAAAAAAATAATTAAAACTCAAAAAAAATAAAATGAAGAAGTCTCTCAAAGTTATCGGTCTGGCTGCAGCCATGATGTTTTCAGGGCACATATATGCTCAGAACCTGGATATTTATAAAAATATTGAGTTTAAAATGCCTCAGGTTGCGGAAACTTCTTTTCCCGCAAACACGGTCTCCATCACACAGTTTGGCGGAATTGCGGGTGGAAATGTAAAAAATACAGAAGCTTTCAAAAAAGCAATTGAGAATTTAAGTAAAAAAGGCGGCGGAAAACTGGTTGTTCCCCGCGGAATGTGGCTCACAGGCCCTATAGAGCTGAAAAGCAACATCAATCTTCATGTAGAAGAAGGAGCATTCATCATATTCAGCAAAGACAAAAATGATTATCCTTTGGTTGATGTAAGTTTTGAGGGACTAAACACAGTTCGTTGTCAGTCGCCAATTTTTGCAAGAAATGCTAACAACATTGCCATCACGGGAAAAGGAGTAATCGACGGCAGTGGTGATGCCTGGAGGGCCATCAAAAAAGGAAAAGTATCTGAATCTGAATGGAAAGAAATTGTAAAATCCGGTGGAATCTTATCTTCCGACGGTAAAACCTGGTATCCTTCAGAAAGTTATAAAAAAGGATTTGAAAGCAGTTCAAATTTTAATGTTCCTGATAAAATTTCTAAAGAAGAGCTAAAATCGGTTAAAGATTTTCTTCGTCCTGTAATGGTAAGTCTGGTGGGTTGCGACAAAGTTTTGCTGGACGGTCCCACTTTCCAGAATTCCCCGGCCTGGAACCTTCATCCGTTAATGTGTTCGAATGTAATTTTAAGAAATCTTACCGTTAGAAATCCTTGGTTTTCACAAAACGGTGACGGTGTAGATCTGGAATCCTGTAAAAATGTTTTGATTTACGATAACACATTTGATGTTGGTGACGATGCGATTTGCATTAAATCAGGAAAAAATGAAGACGGGAGAAAAAGAAATATGCCGACTGAAAATGTCATCATTAAAAATAATGTTGTGTACCACGGTCATGGAGGTTTCGTCGTAGGAAGTGAAATGTCGGGTGGAGCGAGAAATATTCACGTTTCCGACTGTACTTTCATCGGAACGGATATTGGTCTTCGGTTCAAAACTACCCGCGGAAGAGGTGGAATCGTCGAAAATATTTACATCAAAAATATCGATATGATTAATATCCCAACTCAGGTAATCGGATTCAATATGTTCTATGAAGGCGCTTCACCGGTTTTGGAAGACGGACAGAAGAAAGAAGGCAACAACACCCCGGAAAAGGTTTATCCCGTAACAGATGAAACTCCTGTTTTTAGAAATATTTTCTTTAAAAACATCAATGCAGTTAATTCTTATGAAGCGATTACATTGTTCGGTTTAGCAGAAATGAATCTTAAAAATATCGTGATTGAAGATTCTCAGTTTGACACGAAAAAAGCTTTAACAATAGTAGATGCAGACGGAATTCAACTAAAAAATGTGAAGCTGAAATATGCTGAAGGAACAGGAGCAACGGTTTACAACAGTAAAAACATCAACCTTTCAACGGTAAAATTTGAATCTGCAAACAAACCTTACATTAAGGTTTTAGGAAACAAAACAGGAGCAGTATTATTGCCGAAAGAAATAACGTCCGATAAAAATTTACTTTCTATTGGAACGGAGGTAGCTAAAAATGCAGTTAAATAAAAATTCCATAAGTGAATGATTTTTAACAGAAAACATACTTATATTTCTATTTTTTTAATGGGAGGAACATTAGCATTCGGCCAGATTCAACGGCCGAATGCGACTCCTTATACCAACGAATTGACTTTTGAAAAATTAAAGAAAAAAAATCCTTTTATTACTCCGATAGATCGACCGGTTCCGCAAAATATCGGGATTGATAAAGATATAGAATATGCAAACATCAACGGTCTCTCATTAAAAGCAGACGTTTATTATCCTCTTGATAAAACAACAAAACACCCCGGGATTGCAATGGTGCACGGTGGCGGATGGATTTCGGGAGATAAAGAAAATGAAAAATTCATGGCAATGGAATTAGCCTCAAAAGGGTATGTCGCAATCGCAGTCGGCTATCGGTTGGCTGATGTTGCAAAATATCCCGCCGGAATTGAAGATATTGAAAAAGCTATTCATTGGCTAAAGAAAAACAGAAAAAAATATTATTTAGATCGAAATAGAATGGTGGTTTTTGGCGAATCGGCTGGAGCACAAATGGCGACTTTGGTTGGTGTTAAGAAAAAGAATAAAATTAAGGCAATCATCAATATTGATGGAATTGTTTCATTTATTCATCCCGAAGCTGAAGAAAGCATTTACGCTTCCTATTGGTTGGGTGGCGACAGAAATATCAATTTGAAAAACTGGACAGAGGCTTCACCTCTGGAATATGTGGACAAAAATACGCCTCCTACCCTTTTCGTCAACAGCTCTCAGCCCCGATTCCATGCCGGAAGAGACGATATGATGAAGAAATTAAAGAACCATAATATTCCTACTGAGTTTCATGAAATTAAAGATTCTCCGCATTCATTTTGGAGCGCAGAACCATGGTTTACAGAAACATTGAATTATACTGTTGACTTTTTAAATAAAGTTTTGAAATAGATTAAGATTGAGATTGACCAGCTTTAAAGTAAATTTCATGAAAAAAATACTCCTAATTCTGTTTATTTCTATTGCTAATTTTCTCATGGCAGGAAATGATCCGTACATTAAAATTACTGTGGCTAAAGACGGAAGCGGAGATTTTACATCGATTCAAAAAGCAATTAATTCAGTAAGAGATTTAGGACCTGCAGAAGCACTAATTTTCATTAAATCGGGAACTTATAATGAAAAAATCACAATCCCTTCTTCAAAACATAAAATTACAGTAGAAGGTGAAAATAAGGACAATACCATTATCACCAATAATGACTTTTCAGGAAAATCAGATGCATTTAATGAAAAAATGACAACGTTCAATTCTTATACTTTGCTGGTGATGGGTGATGATATTAAAATCAGTAATTTAACGGTTCAAAACAGCTCTTGTAACAAAGGGCAGGCAGTTTCTCTGCATGTAGAAGGCGATCGTTTTGTGATTAAAAATTCTAAAATTCTGGGTTGTCAGGACACTGTTTATTCCGCTACCAATCACAGCAGACAATATTTTGAAAACTGTTATATCGAAGGAACAACAGACTTTATTTTTGGTCAGGCAACGGTTATTTTTAAGAATTGTACGATTAAAAGTTTAGCCGATTCTTACATCACCGCAGCCGCAACGGAAGCCAACAAGCGATATGGTTTTGTTTTTTTCGATTGTCAATTAATTGCTAAGGAAGGTATCACAAAAGTATATTTGGGAAGGCCTTGGAGACCTTACTCCAAAACAGTTTTCATCAATACAGAAATGGGAAAACACATCTTACCCGAAGGCTGGAACCCATGGAAAGGTGATAAAATGTTTCCTGATAAAGAAAAAACAGCATATTATGCAGAATTTAGAAGCAAGGGTGAAGGTGGAAATGTTTCAAAGCGTGTAAAATGGTCGCATCAATTAACAAAAAAAGATTTGAAAAAATATACTATTGAAAAAATATTTGATGGATGGAATCCTAATACATAATTAATGAGAGGCTTGGATAGGGCTCAACATGCCATTGCTCCTACTAAGTGTTTAATGACAATTAATTAGTGTTTTTACCGGTGTGCAATGCTGAGCTTGTCGAAGTATCTTAAAAAGTTTAATATCAATAAAACTTAATTTAAAAAATGAAAAAAATTCTTCTAATCACGTCCGTTTTTTTATCAATATTGACATGTGCACAAAAACCAACATTATTCTTAATTGGAGACTCCACCATGGCCAACAAGGAAAATCCGGATAAGAATCCGGAACATGGTTGGGGACAAATGCTTCCGCCATTAATGACTGCGAAGATTGAAATTCAAAATCATGCAACAAATGGCAGAAGCTCAAAAAGCTTCAGAACAGAAGGCAGATGGGATAAAGTGATGAAACAGCTTAAAAAAGGAGATTTTGTGATCATTCAATTCGGGCATAACGACCAAAAGGTAAATGATTCTTTGCGTTTTACCAATCCATATACTCAATACAAAGCTAATCTGGAAAGATATGTGAATGAGGTAAGAGCAAAAGGCGCAACTCCAATTCTGATGACCTCAATTGTGAGGAGAAATTTCAATGAAAACGGAGTATTGGTGGATACCCATAAAGAATATCCTTTGGTTGTAAGAATGGTTGCCAATGATTTAAAAGTTCCGTTTGTTGATTTACAATTATTATCAGAGCAACTGGAGATTTCTTATGGTCCGGAAAGTTCAATGAAGCTGCATCTGCATTATAAAAAGGGTGATGAAGCCTATTACCCGGAAGGTAAAGATGATGATACTCATTTGTCAAAACTGGGAGCTGAATCTATTGCAAAACTGGCAGTTGCTTCTTTGAAAAATATGAAAACCGGATTGGAAAAATATATTAAATAACAAAATTTTTACGCAGAGTTTGTCATTAGAGCACAAACTGAAGGATTTGTGAACAAAGTTCAGAAGTAAAGCGTGGCATCTAAACCCTCTTTATAAAGGTGAGAAAATTCCTACCGAATGACAAAGAGAATGCAAAAAGCTCTTAGATGATTCAGCAGATTCTGCAAGAATTTAATTCAAAAAAAAATAAACATGGACTTAAAAAAAGAACCATTCTTTAACGGAAACTCTGGGTGGGATAGTTTAGGAAACGGTGTTTCAAGACAGTTTGTTGGGTACAATTCTCAGGTAATGATGGTGATTGTAAAATTTGAGAAAGATGCTGTTGGAGCTCTACACCAGCATTTTCATTCGCAGATCACTTATGTTGCTTCCGGAAAGTTTGAAGTCACTGTAGATGGTGAAACAAAAGTTCTGCATGAAGGAGATGGGTTTTTCGCACAGCCCAATATTATTCATGGGGTAAAATGCCTTGAACAAGGTCAGTTAATTGATGTCTTTGCACCTTTCAGAGAGGATTTCCTTATCTAAGTTTATAATTTATTATTAAAACAACAAAATGCAACCGATTAATTAAATAAAATATACAGTATTGTAATTATATAAATATAGAT
>NZ_QNUH01000003.1 GCF_003385495.1 Chryseobacterium elymi
CTGATTGATTCACTGTTAAATATACGAAAAATAAGTCTTAAAAACAAGAGTAAATAACTGTAAGTCAAAATGTTAAATCATTAACTTAATGACATTGGGCTTTAGCCCGCACCTAATGAATATTTTAACAGTTTGAAATGGCTTCTCAAAATAACACAAGCATCTTTTTTAAATACTCAGCTTTTATTTCATGAAATTTATTTTTCAAAGACTGCGTAATCTGAAACTTTGAATGTAAAATCTTTTCCGCTGTCAAAATCTCTTTTGGTCTTATCAAAGACGTTACGGAAAGTTCCTGAAAGGTTTTGGTCCTCAATGGTAAAGTTTACGGGTTCTTTTGACATATTCAATACTACCAGCACTTCGTCTTTCCCGTTCTTTCTAACATAAGCCAGGATTTTGTCGTTGGCTGTTGTATTTAAAAGATAGGTTGATACATTGGGATCTCCGCCTCTTAATGCAGGATTGGAGGCTTTCAGTTCCAGCAAAGTTTTATAAAATTCAGCCATCTGGTAAGTATTGGTCCATTTGATGACATCTTTTTCAAAAAATTCAAGCCTTTTCATATTGGGAAGTTCCTGACCGGAATACAATAATGGGACACCGTTCCAGGTTGCGGAGAATACAGCCATAGGCTTTGTGATTGCTCCATATTTTTCGTATTCTGTTCCGTTCCATGAATTTTCATCGTGGTTGGTTGTAAACCAGGCTCTCATGGAAGCATCCCCGATATTGGAATACTGCCGCAAAAGGTCTTTAAGTTCCTGAAGGGGCTCATTTTTCTTGTAATAATCTGCCGATTTGTGCATCCATTTCCATGAGTAGCTTGCATCAAATACTTTTCCGTATTCAGGACTTTCGAGCTCATCAAATTCTCCCAGCCAGAAAAGGGGTTTTAGCTTTTCGACTTCCGGGCGTGCCTGCTGCCAGAAATCCACTTCTACCCAAGAGGCAAGATCGCATCTGAACCCATCAATGCCGGTTTCTTTTACCCAGAATTTCATGGCATCTATCATTGCCAATCTCATTTCCTGGTTTTTGTAATCCAGCTCAATAATATCATCCATTCCTGAAGCAATATGAAATTTCCCGTCAGGATCTTTCAGATAGAATTCCGGATGTGTTTTTGTCCAGACATGATCCCAGCCGGTATGGTTGGCCACCCAGTCTATGATGACTTTAAAACCTAATCGGTGGGCTTCATTCACCATATGCTTGAAATCATTCATGGTTCCAAATTCGGGATTAATGGACGTGTAATCTGAAGCTGCATACTGGCTTCCAAGGCTTCCCTTTTTGTTTTGCTGGGCAATGGGGGTTATGGGCATGAACCACAGGGTTTTGATTCCCATTTTTTTCAGACGTGGCATTTCTTTTTCAAATGCTTTAAATGTGCCTTCCTGTGTATATTGTCTCAGGTTTACTTCGTAAATATTGGTCGTGTGCTTCCATTCCTTCGGCAGATCCATAGTGCTTTTTGTATTTTGAGTGACACAGGAAACAATTCCCAGGCCAATTATTGCTAATAGAATTAATTTCTTCATTCATCTATTTTTAGCAAAAGTAAGGAATGTTTTTTTGTTATAAGCAGAGAACGTGAAGAAGTGAGAAAGGTAAAATGTGAATAATCAATGGTGAATTTTGCTTCGCAAAGTAATTTAAGTGTGAAAAAGTGAACGATGAATAAGAGGTTGTTTAGATTTTTAAAATCTCGCTGATTTAGCAGATTGCGCAGATTTTTATAACTGAAATAAATCTGGGCAATCTGCGAGAGGAATATGTTTCTTTAGTAATTATTCTGCATCAGAATTTTTATTGAATAAAATTTAAACAGGTTCTAAGAAATTTTAAAATTTACAGATCTTTAAAATTCATGATTCACTTGCGAAGCAAAATTCACAATTTACCTGCAATAGCTGACATAAAAAAGCCCCGGACAGAATCCGGGGCCTTATATTGTTCAGATGTTATCTTTCATCATCGTTATCATCATCTTCTTCGAAAACATCATCGTTGTAGTTTTCTTCTTCTTCATCATCGAAACTGTCTTCATCTTCATCTTCAAAATTTGTACTTCCTCCAAAGTCATCATCGAAACTGAAATCATCATCCATCAATGGCATTGCTGATCTTTTTTTAGATCCTCCGCTACCGCTTTTGCTTGGTGCTTTTAACGGGACGTTTCCGAATCTGTAGACCGTAATAGGATAATTAACTCCTTTTGTTTCTTCGATGATTTCTACAAGCTCACAATACAGTTCCCAAAGATCAAGAAGCCCATACTGAAACTGAGCTTTGTCTCCCACATTTCCAAAAGCTTCATCAATGTACACGTCCGACATAATTTCGCCATCACCATCGTCACTCATATCTTCCAGGGGAACACTTTTTACTATTGTTCCGTCGTCTTCCAACATATTAAAAGTGGAAAGTTCGTCTCCCTGCAGACTGAACGCACTTTTAATTCCCAAATGTAAGTTCCATAGTGATTGTTTTCCCTTTACTTCAATATCACGGAAAATATCCTCTTTCGCATCTAATATTACGCGGATCTTGTAAACCATATCAGTTTCTTAAATTACTTTTTTGCCTTAATTATTATGATAAATCTCTGTTGCAAATATATAATAAATGACATGTGACAAAAAAATATTTCAGGATTTTTTAAAATATTTTTTTTTCTTACATTTTACCAGAATTATTTGCTTTTTTCAAGCATAAAACTAAATTTAGTTCCTTCCAGATAGACACTTTCTACGGTAATATTTTCGTTATGAGCCTCCAGGATGTGCTTTACAATAGCCAGTCCAAGGCCGGAACCTCCTTCTCTTCTACTCCTGCTGGTTTCGACACGGTAAAATCTTTCAAAGATTCTCGGAAGGGCCTCAGCTTTAATTCCCATTCCGTTGTCGATCACCTCAATCAGTACTTTATTTTTAAGAACACTTGTTTTTACGGCTACTTTTGCTTCCTGCCTGTTGGCATAATGGATAGCATTGGAAATCAGGTTAATGAAAACCTGTGAAATTTTCTGCTTGTCGGCATCTACGAAGATCTGTGGATGAAGGGTCTGGATCTGCAGGGTGGCATTATGTTTTTCTGCTTCAAATTCAAGAAGCTCGAAAATTTCTTTGATCAGAAGGTTAACATCAAATCTTGATACCGTAATACTGATTTCTCCTGCCTCAAGGCGGTTGATCATATCCAGGTCTGTAACGATTGCGATCAACCTTTCCACGGATTTATCTATCCTTTCCAGATATTTGTCGCGGATGGTAAGATTGTCAACGCCTCCGTCTCTGAGGGTCTCTACGTATCCCTGAATGGAAAACAGCGGTGTTTTAAGCTCATGGGAAACATTTCCGATGTATTCTTTACGGTAGCTTTCCATTTCTTTCATCATATCTAGCTCTGTTATCTGCTGCTGATTAAGATCCGAGAATCTTTCTCCCAGTTCTTTAATGGTAATATTCTCATTATTGTTATGAACAATTTCCTGCGGAAGCATTTGTGAAAGCCCACGAACCTGCTTTTTTCCGTAATAGTTGAAAAGAAGCTCGAGGACCACATAATTAATCATAAAAATGAGGATGAGGCAGGTAAAAAGGCCAATCTTAAAAAAAGGTGTCTGGTAATAGATATCCTTCAGTGAATCAAAGATGATCACTAAAAGAAACATCACCAGTGTCAGAAGACACGAGGCGACGAGTGTAAGTCTGTAAAATTTCAATTTTACAAGTTTTTATAGGTTTATGTAAAGATAGGAATTTAAGTATTAAACGATAAGCTTATAACCGATTCCTTTTAATGTCTGAATAGTATTAATTCCCAGTTTTTCTCTCAGTCTTCTGATATGGACGTCAATTGTTCTTTCTCCTACAATCACGTCATTGCCCCATACTTTTTCCAGAATTTCTTCTCTTTTAAATACTTTTTCTGTATTGGAAGCGAGAAGATAAAGCAAGTCGAACTCTTTTTTAGGAAGAAGGAACTGCTGTCCACTCTTAGAAACTCTGAAGTTGTCTTTGTCGATCACCAGATCACCAATTTCAATCAGTTTAGCATTATCTGAAACCTGAGAAGTCAGCTGTAATAAAGCATTCACTTTAGAAATAAGAATTTTCGGTTTGATCAGCTTCACAATGTAATCATTAGCTCCAGCCTGAAATCCTGCCAACTGGGAGAATTCTTCGCTTCTTGCAGAAAGGAAAACAATAAGTGTTTTCTGCAGCTCTTTTACTTTACGAAGTTCCTGGCAGGTTTCGATACCATCTTTTTCGGGCATCATCACATCTAACAGAATAAGGTCGGGGATGATCTCTTTGGCTTTATCTATTCCTTCGTTACCGTTTGTGGCTGTATAGATGTCATAGCCTTCTTTTTCCAGGTTGTAAGACAGAATCTCTAAAATATCCAGTTCATCGTCTATTAAGAGTATTTTCTTTTGGTTCATTTTCAATTTTTACTGAGTCAAAGTTAATAAATTTTAAAGCACCGATGAACAAATGTATTATCGTTCATATAAAGTTAACAATAATCTTCTTTTATTAATGTTTAGTTAAAGAAAAATTAAAATTCGCTAAACCACTTACCCCATTAAACTTTTATTCCTTTGCACCGAAAGAAACTAGTAAATAAAGTAAGTAAGATAATGAAAATTAATAAACTTAGCATTGCGGTCGTATTTTTATCCGGATCAATGTTTTACGCTCAGGAAACGAAGCAGGACACGATCATTAAGGAGAAAAAAATTGATGGCGTAGTAATCCAGGGAAGCAGTAACAAGAAAACTGAAACTGCAGTATTAGGAGAACAAAAAAAAGCGGTTATTCAAAAACAGGCTGTAAGTGCTGAAGAGATTTCCAGAAAAGGGATCTCTAACGTGGAACAGGGACTTACGAAGGTGACGGGAATCACTACGGTAGAAGGAAGAGGGCTTTTCGTGAGAGGACTTGAGGAAAGATATAATTATTTATTGATCAATGGCCTTGGATCTCCTTCTAATAACCCGTTTCAAAAAATCATTGCCCTGAAGCAGTTCCCAACGGATGTGGTAGGAAAATTAAATATCTATAAGACTTTCAACTCTAACCTTTACGGAGATTTCGCCGGTGCAACATTTGATATTGAGACACTTACGATTGATAAACCTTTTACAAAGGTGGAATTCAGTGTGGGAGTGAATACTTTGAGTAATTTCAGAGATAATTTCTTCGTATCCGAAAACGCTGATGGTCTGAAGGGTTATCTGGGATTAAATAGCAGAGATAAACGTTTTCCAGAAAACATCAATGACGTAAGACCTACCAATTATCGTTTTACTGCGGAAGAATCTCAAAAATACTTTAAAGATAGTTTTGATGTGGAAGGTATAAAATCAATGCCAAACACAAGCATCGGGTTTACAACAGCACAAAAAATAAAAGCAGGTGAAAACGGAAATATCGGAATCTTATTTTCTCTTAATCAAAGTTCTAAATATTCTTTCAGAGAAGGTGCTAAAAATCAGTTTTTAGATAACGGAGGACAAATTATTGTGTTGAACAATAAACTTCAAAGAAAGCAATATAATCTTGAATTAGAATCTTCTGCTTTGTTAGGTTTAGGGTATAAAAACAAACGTACTCAAGTTAATCTTAATGCAATTTATCTACAGAACGCAAATAACATTATCGAAGATTACTTTGGATATAAAAACCAACAGAGTCAGAATGAAAATATCGGATTTTTCAGAGTAAACCAATTAGATATTTCTAAATTTCTCGACTTACAATTAACAGCTTCACAAAAGATCGGCGATAGACATAACGTGAAAGCAGGCGCAAGTTATGTTCTGAATAATTTTCAACAACCTGACCGTAAAATTATGGAGGGCTCTCGACAAGATAATCATGGAAATATGCTTAGCGATGATCAATTATTGATTACTTATGGAGGTAATAACATTATCAGGCAATATCTTGATGTAAACTCTAGATTCTATGGTTCTGCGTTTGGTGAATACACGGTTTCTTTAGGAGAAAAGGGAGATAAAAAAGAATACCCAATTCAAGTAAGTGTAGGTTACAACGGGTTTGCCGACCTTAGAAAAACATCGTATCGATTCATATTTGGTTATCCTAATGGAACTGCCGGGCAGGGATTTGTTATTAACAGAAATAAACCACAAGCAGGCTTTGATCAAGATATGCAGAATAATCTTTTCTATTTCCAAGAAGGTTCTGATGCATACTTACCATTTACCTCAATATACCAATTTGTAAATGCAGGTTATTTGAATTTTAATTATAAACCAAATGACACTTGGGATATTTTAATTGGAGCACGTTACGAAAATGACTTAAGTTTAATCCGATACAACAGACAGGGGCAAGAGGAGAAACAAACCATTAATAAGAACAGAGACCTATTTTTACCATCATTAGCTGTAAAAAAAGCATTGAATAACAGAAGCAATTTAAGATTTGCTGTAAGTAAAACAGTAACCAGACCTGTACTTATCGAAACAATGCCTATCGAATACATTAATCCAGATAATGAAACTATTGTTGGGAATGCCAATATCTTAAATAGTGAGAACTACAATATTGATTTAAAATGGGAATACTTTCCAACAAATAAAGAATTAATTGCAGTTAATTTATTTGCGAAGCGAATTGATAATCCAATTGAAAGATCATTTAGAACATCAGGAAACTCTAATGGTGTTGCAATTACTTTCTTCAATGCTAAAAAAGCAGATTTACTTGGATTAGAATTGGAAGGTATTATTAATTTATCAAGAATTTCAGAGTCTTTACGCAACTTCAGTTTGGGTGCTAACGCTACTTTTATGTACACAGATGTAGAAAGAAGTCCTGAGCAATTAGAATTAGAAAGACCTCTTGGTTATTCTGACGATCAACTTCATAAAAGAGGATTGCAAGGTGCTGCACCATATACAATCAATGCAGACTTAAAATATGAATTTAAAAAGAAAAATTCTTTAAACAGAACTTTATCGCTGGTGTACAATGTTTCAGGATCTAAAATATTTGCAGTTGGTTCATCCGGAACTGATAATTTTTATGAAAGACCATTTAATCAGGTAGATTTTGTTTATCAGGAGCAATTAACGAAAAACTGGAACATTAAGTTTGGAGTTCAAAACATCTTAAACAATCAATACAAAATTGAATTAGGAGATAATAGTTATTATGACGTAAATACTAATGATAACCTTCAATATACCAATTATTACAGAGGAACAACATTTAACTTCACTGTAGGATACACATTTTAATAAATAAAAATAGATAAAAAATGAAAAAAAGGTTTTTACCATTAGCACTAGCATTAATAGTAGGGTTCGGTGCAGCTTCTTGTACTGTTGAGATAAATGACGGAATGGGAGATTCTACAACAGTAGCTCCAGGTACATCAGAAAGCGTATTGAGCGGAACAGGAACTCTAAAGGGAACTATCGCAAAAGATTTACTTATTAAAAAAGGAAATTATACATTAGACGGAATTGTAAAAGTTACTAATGGTGCAACTATCACTATTGAAGCAGGCGCAATTTTCAACGTTGTAACTACCAAAACAAGTGCTTTAGTAATTTTAAATGATGGCTTAATTGATGCACAAGGAACAGCCAATGAGCCAATCGTATTCACTACATCAACTAAAACTCCTGGAGACTGGGGTGGAATAACACTTTATGGTGAGGCACCAATAAAAGCTTTGAATGGTAATACAACTGCTATTTCTGAAGATGGAAATGCTTTATCATACGGTGGAAATAATGCCAATGATTATTCAGGAATTATGAAATTCGTGCGTGTAGAATATGCAGGTAAAAAGATTGGTGATGGTACTTCTGAGACAAACACATTTACATTTTATGCTGTTGGCGCTGGAACAGTTTTAGAAAACTTAGTTGCTTACAAAGGTACAGATGATGGTTTTGAATGGTTTGGGGGAACTGTAAGCGCAAAAAACTTAGTTTCTTACGGAAATTTTGATGATTCTTTTGACTGGCAGGATGCTTGGAGTGGACAAAACAATTCAAATTGGTTTGCTTACCAAGTAGGAACAGGAAACTTCGGAATGGAAATCGAAGCTTCAAGTAATGCAGATAACATTGCACCAAAAGTAAACAACCTAACTTTGATCAGAGCAGCCGGAACTAATCCTGAAGCCGCAAATTCACCAGAAATTTCAGCTATTCAATTTAAAAAACAAGGTTCTGGAATTTTCAGCAATGTATACATCAGCGGATATAAAAATATTGGAGCTCAAAAAGCTTACGCTGTTCTTATTCAAGATGGCGCAACAGAAACCAGCCAGGTAAATACAGGAAAAATTGTAGTTTCTCCAATGACATATCTAGATGCTGACAATGCAGGTGTTTGGGGATATGCATTCACTCCAAACGGAGGAAAAACTTTCACGAACACGACTACTGTTACCAAAGTGTCTCTAACTCCTGGAGCATGGGCTACTGTAGACGGGGTAAACCTTTTAGCTGCTTTACAATAAGTAACTAGTTTCTTCATATCAAATTTTAAAAGCCACCAGATTTTTTTCTGGTGGCTTTTTATTAAGTTAGAAAAAGCCATTAGAAATCCAATGGCTTTATTACAAAAAACAAGTATATAAAAAATATATTTCAATTAATGTCTCCAAAATAAGTTCCCGTCATTCATCAGGGCTTCTATTTTGGATATTCTGGAAACAGATTCTGCAGAACATGAAGCATCAGTAAATACAACGGCTGCATCGTCGCCTGGTTTGGGCCATTGCTGTTTTCCTTTTTCATCCAGCGGAAGAATACTTTGAGTAGCAAACTGAAGTGTTCTTGACAATTCAAATTCAGTTTCATATCCGTACAGTTCCGCAATCAGATTCGCTTTCTGAAGCATATTTCCTGATCCGAAGGTACTCCAGTAATCCTGCACATTATCATTTCCGATCACAACCTTCACTCCATACTTTTTCAGCATTGGAATGGGCATTACCGTTCCTCTAAAGGGTACAGAAGAGGCAATTCCCACTTTTCCTTCAGCCAGTCTTTCTGCAATCTTTTCCGTTTCTTTTGGTGAAAGGTGGGCTAAAGCAAAGGCGTGACTTACAAATGTTTTTCCCTGAAGCTGTGGATTTTCAATAGCTTTATCGATAAGATAATTGATGGTCTTCATCCCGGACTCTCCTACTTCATGCAGGTGGATATCAATTCCTTTTTTATGGTCTAAAGCCAGTTGTATTGTGAAATCAATTACTTTTTCAATATTCCCGTCAATACTTAACGGATCAAGACCCCCGATAAAACCTACACTTTTCAGCTGTGCCGCTTCTTTCATCAAAGGAAGCGTATCTGTATAATACAGGCCATGCTGCGGGAAAGCAACAAGTTCAGCTTTAAAAGAATCTTTTTTATGTTCTAATGCTTTTTCCAGATTCTCAAGTGAATGCAAACCAGAAGTAGGATCAATATTAAAATGGGCTCTTGCAAAATGAGTCCCGTAATGCTGAAGCAGGCTGATCAGCTGCTCTGCTCTATCCACAGAAGTTTTTAAAAGTTCAGGGATAATTTCCTGCTCATAGGCAATCATATCCTTCACCGTTCTCCGGTTCGGTGAAAGTGCCTGCCACGGAAGTCCGTATAATGTCTTGTCCAGATGAATATGCATATCTCTGAAGGCAGGAAGCATCAGAAAACCTTTACCATCCAAAGCATCAGAAGCCGGATCATTCCGTTTTACGGATTTGATCTTTCCGTCTTCTATTTCAATACTGAAAAGACCGGTTTTCGTCCTGATTACTTCTTCATCATCATATTCAAATCCCGTTTCGAGACGGACATTTTTGAGTGAATAGATTCCTTTTGCGGCCAATTGATAGGGAAACTGCATGACTTATCTTTTTTAACAGGACAAAGCTACGACCACCCCGTTGCAAAACCGGTGTATCAATTATGCTTTGTGTTGTACAGATTATTATTTGAACTGTGACGGAGTCATTCCCGTCTGTGCTTTGAAAAATTTGGAAAAACTGGCATGATCATAAAAGCCGAGATCGTACAAAATATCTTTTACAGACATTTCCGATACTTTTAAAAGGCGTTTTGCTTCCAGCAGGATCCTGTCCTGAATGAGGGATGAAGCAGAAGCATTCAGATTTTTTTTGCAGACAATATTTAAATAATTGGCCGAAATATTAAGCTTTTCCGCGTAAAAAGAAACCGATCTTTCCGTTCTGAAATGTTCATCAATAAGATGTAGAAACCTGGAAATAATAGGATTGGAATGATACATTTCAAAATCTTTAAAAGTCCCCTTCACCGATTTACTAACCAACAGCCCGATGAGCTCGCTCCGTTTCTGAATGACTTCCCAAAAAACATTCTTCTCATTTACTTCTTTCCGGATAGCCTGAAATTCATACAGAAAAGTCTGAAAGGCTTCTTTGGAAAGATTAATGACCGGATGATTCTGGTAATACGAAGCAGAAAACCTCAGCGAAGGCAGAAAACTTTCAAACCAGTCTCTGCTGATCATCAGTTGATAGCCCACCGTTTCCTTTTCAATCACCCATTGATGTACCTGATCCGGAAAAACAAGATGGATCTGGCAATTTTCTACTTCATATTCTGTGAAATCAATGGTATGAGTCCCTTTTCCATGCTCAAAAAGATTAATGATAAAAAAATCATGCTTGTGAGGTTCATCAATAGAACGTTCCCCGTGCAGTTCATTGAACAGCAGATGACAGCCCTGAAGCTGATTTTCGCTGAACTCCTGAATTCCCAGGATTGGAAAATGATCTGCATGATGCCCCACGTACTCTGATTTTCTCTTAAAATTAGTAAAATTTATGTGAGAAATCTGAACGGGCAGAGATATTTTTATCTTGATTGACTTTGATGCTACCTTATCCACAAAAAGCGCAAAAGTTTTTAAACGAATGTCATTTAATAAACTACATTTCCCTGATGAACTAATGATTCTACATTTGAAATTCTGGAAACTGCTTCTGCAGAACAGCTTGCATTCATGAGGATAAAATTTGCATGGTCTCCTGCTTTTGGCCATTGCTGGTCTCCTCTATCATCAAGCGGAAGAACATTAGCCGTTGCCAGCTTCAGGCTTCTTGATAATAAAAACTCCGTAGAATATCCGTACAGCTGCGCCATCAGATTGGCTTTCTGAAGTACACTTCCTGTCCCGAAAGTATTCCAGTGGTCCACAATACTGTCATTACCTGTCAGGACGGTTACATTATGTTTGTACAGAGTAGGAATCGGCATTACAAGACTCCCAAAAGGGATGGTGGAAACAATTCCGATTTGGGCCTCAGCCAGTTTTTCAGCCATTTCTTCCTGCTTTATTTTATCTAGTTTTGCTAAAATAAAACAGTGACTCAGGTATGTTTTTCCTTTCAATGAAGGATTTTCATTCACTTTTTTAATTAAATATTCAACGGTATTCAATCCGGATTCTCCAGTTTCGTGGAGATGGATATCAATTCCTTTTTTATGGTCTAAAGCTAGCTGAACCGTAAAATCGACCGTTTTCTCAATCGCACCGTCAATCGTAAATGGATCTACACCACCGATAAAATCAATATTCATCTGAGCCGCTTCTTTCAGATATGGTACTGAATCTGTATAAAAGACTCCATGCTGAGGAAAAGCCACGAGCTCAGTTCCAAAACTTTTATTTTTGTTTTCTAAAGCCTTCTGAAGATTTTTTAATGAATTTAATTTTGAAGTCGGTTCAATATTGACATGACTTCTCGCAAAAGATGTTCCCTTTGACTGCAAAAGTTCAATCATTTTCACTGCTTTAAACGTTGAGTTTTTCAGCACTTCCGGAAGTATTTTCTGCTCCAGCGCAATCATTCCTTTTACACCGCTTGTTCTTTTTCTGACGGCCTGCCATTTATCTCCGTAAAATGTTTTATCCAGATGGATATGCATATCCTTAAACGCAGGAAGCATTAGCATTCCTTTGGCATCAACGGCTTTTGCATTTGGCTGGTTTGGAACTACACTTTTGATTTTCCCGTTTTCAATTTCAATATAAAACAGACCGGTTTTAGTAGAAATAACCTCTCCTTCTTCATACTCAAAACCGGTTTCCAAACGGACATTTTTAAGGTTTAATTTTCCTTTTACTGAAACATTCTGATCATCAAAAAATGGTGATGCTGCCATAATATTAGGTATTAAAGTAAGTCCGGCTGCTGCCAGAGCTGAACTTTTTATAAAGTCTTTACGGGACATTGAATTGTCAGAGGTCTTCATTACAATCTATTTATAACAAAAATAGAAAGAACAGGAATGATCCAGGTGTATGGTTTATTACAATATCTGTATGATTTATTGGATGGCTTAATTTCTTTTGTCTTGAAACAAAAGAAACAAAAATTCAAGACTGGAATTCTCGGCTAAAAATGAATTCTATTCTCTAAAAATTCTAAAACTCGTGCGGTTACTATCTATGTTTAGAATCAAGATTTGTCCCGCACTCAAACAGTAGAATTTTTTTAACGTTCATAGAAATCATTTTCTTAACGCCTTCACTTCCTATGTCGTTTCTAAATACTTAATACTTTTCTGGTGGATATAAAAAAAGACCGGATTCTAAAACCCAGTCTTGTTATAATTTATTTTTTAGGTCTTAAGAATAATATTCAAATTTCCTTACCGCTTCAAGTGTCATGTCAATTTCAGTGTCCCTGACGGCATCGCTGATGAAATACGTTTCATAACCACTTGGTGGAAGATATACACCGTTCTTCAGCATCTGGTGAAAGAAGTTATTGAATAAAGAATGGTTGGAATCCGCCGCTTCATCAAAATTGGAAACCCTGTTCGTGTGGAAAAATACAGACATCATGGATCCTTTTCTGTTGATCTTATGGGCAATTCCTTTTTCGTTCAGAATTTTTCCTATTCCGAAATCCAATGTTTCTGCCGTTTTATTAATTCTGTTAAAGAATTCCGGATCATTTTTGATAAGCTGTAATGTTTTCAATCCGGCTCTCATTGCTAGTGGATTTCCGCTTAAGGTTCCTGCCTGATAAACACCTCCTTTTGGAGCCAGGTGATCCATAATTTCGTTTCTTCCTGCAAAAGCTCCTACCGGAAGACCACCACCAATCACTTTTCCGTAAGTAACAAGGTCGGCTTTTACATTGTATAGCTCCTGTGCTCCTCCAAAAGCGAGTCTGAAACCGGTCATCACCTCATCAAAAATCAATAAAGCTCCGTTTTCATCACAAATCTTTCTCAGATTCTGAAGAAAATTATTTTCAGGAAGCACACAACCCATGTTTCCGGCAACCGGCTCAATGATAACCGCAGCAATTTCTCCCTGGTTGTGACGGAACAGATCTTCCACCTGTTCAAAATCATTGTAGCGGGCCAGCAAAGTATCTTTAGCCGTTCCTTCTGTCACTCCCGGCGAATTAGGATTTCCAAAAGTAGCCGCCCCGCTTCCTGCTTTGATCAGAAATGAGTCTGAATGGCCATGATAGCAACCTTCAAATTTAATGATCTTATCTTTTTTTGTAAAACCTCTTGCCAGTCTTACCGCGCTCATACAGGCTTCTGTCCCTGAAGATACCATTCTGATCTGGTCTATATTAGGAACGTTTTCTACAATGAATTTGGCAATTTCTGTTTCCAGTTCTGTAGGCGCTCCGAAAGAAAAGCCTTTTTCAGCCTGTATTTTCAGTTCTTCAAGCACCTCAGGATGGGTGTGTCCTAAAATTGCAGGACCCCACGAATTGATATAGTCGATATAGGTATTGTCGTCAGCATCCGTAAGGTAAGCCCCTTTTGCCGATTTCATGAATACAGGAACACCTCCTACTGATTTAAATGCACGTACCGGTGAATTGACTCCTCCCGGAATGTATTGGTATGCTTCATCGAATAAAGCCGAACTTCTTTGGTATTTCATATATTAGTTGAACGTTGGTAGTTTACAATCGACAGTCAGAGAGTAACTGGCGATCAGAAACCGACAACAAAAAATTAGTTTCTAGGTTTTTTATCAATCAAATAAATCAACTGGCCGGCAGACGGTTTCTGTCCTTCGTCCATCCTGTTTTTGGCATATAATTTATTTAATTTGATTCCGAATTTCTGAGCAATATCATGCATGTCTTCTCCGGATTCGGCTTTATAAACAGCCGTATTACCGGCAGAATTTTTAGATTCAAGGAAAATAATGTCATTTTTCTTCAAAATATTGCTATTAAGTTCATTCCACTTAACCAGTCTGCTTTCGCTTACTTTGAACTTGTCTGCAATGAATTTAACGGTAGTATCTTCAGGGATGACAATATATCTTAAGCCTTCGTTCGGATGACTTTTGATAAGAATTGAATTTAAAATTTCAGCTTTTGTTTTAATTTTTTCCACTCTTTTCTGCTGCTGGGCATAAGAGGTCTGTTTGTAAGGGACTTCTACTGTAACAGGGTCTTTAGCAGTCTTTACTATCATTTTTGAAGGTTCAAGCTGTGCCATGAATGTCCTGTCATCTTTCAGACCTGGGTACATTTTAAGAACAGCGTACAGTACTTCCTTCGAGTTGGTATCGTCGTACTCGTACAATCTGTATTTTTCAATTTTGCTGATCAGAATCGAAGCGTAGCGGGGATTGGTTGCATATCCTGCTTTTTTAAGTCCATGTGCCCACGCTTTATAATCTTTCATGCTCAGGTTGAAAAGATTTGCGTAATATTTTCTTGTGGATAAAAATATAGAGTGATCTTCGTAGGACTGTCTCGGATCGTCATAAACACGGAAACATTCATTGGGAGCATCATCTGTGTGCTTCATGGTTTTTCCGGTCCAGTCCTCCTTACATTTTATTCCGAAGTGATTTTTGCCTTCCTGAGCCAGTCTGCTCTGGCCTCCTCCGGTCTCTAAGAGTCCCTGGGCCAATGTAATAGAAGCCGGAATCCTGTATTTCTCCATTTCTTCTACCGCATATTTAGCAAATTTTTGAATGTACTGGTCTTCAGTTGCCCAAGTCTGGGCTGAGAATGTTGATAAAACTAAAAGGCTTATGATTGAGAAAAGTCTTTTCATGTTTTTCAATTTTTACTTATATAATTAAATTTCTATTTTGTTTTTCCAAAAGCAGATTGGATCCCTCAATACCCTGCAGTCCGCCGGTATGAAAACACAAGATCCTGCTGTTCTCAGGAAAATATCCTTCATCAATCAGCTCGAAAACTTTCTGCATCATTTTTCCTGTATACACAGGCTCCAAAGGAATACCGTACCTTTCTTTAAAATCATTGATAAAACGGATATTTTCATCTTTTATTTTACCATAACCTCCAAAACACGAATCTATTAGATTAAAATTCTGCCTTGAAGTTAATTCTAAAATTTTATTCACTAGTGAATCATCGTCAACAGTTTTAAATCCTATAACTTTCTGATCTTCTTCACAAAACTTTGCAATTCCTGCAACTGTGCCTCCGGTTCCTACTGCGGTGCAAAGATAGTCAAAATCTTTTGTTTGGTCATTGAGCATCATTTTAACACCTTCTACGGCATCTCTGTTGGTACCACCCTCCGGAACAATCAATGCATCAGGGAATTCTTTATGCAGAAATTCGGTTAGTTTATCCTTATGTCTGTATTCTTCCCGGGTTACAAATTTCAGGTTCATTCCGTTTCTTTTTGCTAAAAGAAGTGTAGGATTATCGCGCCATTTGTCCTGCAGCTCCTCCCCTCTTATGATTCCCAGGGTAGGAATTCCGGCCAGGCTCCCTACCGCTGAAACAGCAGCAATATGATTGGAAAATGCTCCTCCGAAAGTGATGATGTAAGGATTTTGCGGCTCTTTCTCCAGATAGCTGTTGATATTGTAAAAAAGCTTCCAGTATTTGTTTCCTGATATTTGGGGATGAATAAGATCTTCTCTTTTGATAAAGAGTTTTATATTCTTATGAATAGATATTTCCTGAATGGGAATGGGTTCTGCCGGGGATTTTAATAGCATTTTTACTGTTTAACTATTATCTGCAAAATTAGTAAAAGATTTGGATTTGGCTATTGTAAATTATATCGATGATTTTGATGACAATTGGTTTAGCTAAATCCAAATGAATGTTGATTTATTTTTCGCATGCGGGTTAAAGCCTGCCCCTATTGAATCTGAAGGTATACATTTTACATTTTACATTTATTACAAATACTTCCTGAAACCCCAGAATCTTCTTTTCTTCAGATAGCTCAGGTCACTTTCATTGATGTACGCTTCCCTTTCAAATGAGATCCTTTTATAGGCAAGAAAGCCATCTTTCAGTTTAAAAAACCAGTAATAATATTCGATGACATAAAAAATATAAAAGAAAACAACGAGCATTTCCAGCTGCTGTCTTAAATGGATTTTTTCGTGATTGATAAGTACTTTATTTTCCTTATCTTCGGGTTTCCTAATGAAGATAAAGGGAAAGAGAGCAATGCCGTTAATTTTTAATTTTTTTAATGGCTTTTGGCATATAATTATCATACTAACAAATATAAAGTTTTTTGACTTAGAGATTTAACTTATGGCCCAATATGACATCAAAGAAGGTGAAGACTTTTACTATAATGAACAGGGGTACAAGGTTTTTACGGAAAAATTCCATCTGAAAAGGGGATATTGCTGTAAAAGCGGATGCAGACACTGTCCTTACGGGTACGATAAAAAGACTGATACATTTATTAAAAACGATAAAAAAAATAAATAAAATGAAAAAATATATTTTTATTTTGTTAGCATCGGCTGCATTAAGCCTTACATCGTGCAGTCCATTTCAGGTACGTTCGGATTATGCTGAAACAGCTAATTTTACGACTTACAAGACCTATAAAATTAGAATTGACGATCTGAAACTGAATGATATTGATAAAGACCGGGTTCTAAACGAGTTATCAAGACAGCTTCAGAGTAAAGGCCTTCAGTCCGGCGAAAATCCTGATCTGATCGTTAATGTAAAGGCGAACCACAAAAAAGTGACGGATATCAACAACAGTTCTCCTTACGGAATGTGGGGTTGGGGCGGTCCTTTCGGATGGGGAGTTGGCATGAGCAGAACCTGGACGAGCAATTATAATGAAGGTGCGCTGATTGTTGACCTCATCGATTCTAAAACAAACAAGCTGGTTTGGCAGGGTATCGGAAGCGGAATTTCCGTAGATTCTCCAAAATCTAAGCAGAGACAGATTCCTGAGATCATGGCTGAGATTATGAAAAATTATCCTCCTCAGAGGAGGTAAGATATTTAAATCAATTTTATATATAATCCGGTGCAGTTTTTCTGTGCCGATTTTTTTCGTGCAAAATAACTGAAAGCTTCAACATCATTAAATTTCTTTTTACCTGTTCTTTGTCTTGAAACAAAAGAACGAAAAGTTCAGGACTGGAATCTTCCGCTAAAATTTTTTTCTATTCTCTAAAAATTCTAAAACTTGCGCGATTTCACTATTTGTTTTCGATTCAATATTTTTGTCGCGCTTCAAACAGTAGAGTTTTCTTAACGTTCATAGAATTAATTTTCTTAACGCTCCATTTTCCTAGGTCGGCTAGATTCCCTCTAGATAAATCGCCTCCCATTGAAATAAGTCCAATCATTAGAAGTAAATTCTAGTTTTCAAAAACGGCATGCGCCACATTTAAAAATTAACAGTAATGTAATTTTTTATTCGCAAAAATATAGTATTCTTACAGAAATTTTATTTGTATGAAAAAAATTATCTTATTTACTGTAATAGCAGGGCTTGCTAATGCCCAGGCTCCTGCAGGATACTACAGCTCAGCAAACGGACTAAGTGGTGCAGCGTTGAAAACGGCATTAAGTTCTATCATTACAAACGGACATCAGGACAAGGGGTACAGTGGACTTTGGACCGCTTACAAAACGACAGACATTGACAAAAATTATGAAAACGACGGCTCGATCATGGATATCTATTCGGAAAGACCATCAGGAGCCGATCCTTACAAATATACTCCAGGTACTAACCAGTGTGGTACGTATTCTGTAGAAGGAAATTGCTATAACAGAGAACATATTGTTCCTCAAAGTTTATTTAACCAGTCTGCTCCAATGGTTTCTGATATTCATTTCATCAGGGCTACTGATGGAAAGGTTAATGGAATGAGAAGCAATTATCCTTTTGGAAAGGTGGGTACAGCAACATTTACTTCCCAAAACGGATCAAAACTGGGCAGTTCTTCGTCTTCAGGATATGCAGGAACGGTTTTTGAACCGATTGACGAGTTTAAAGGTGATGTGGCAAGAATGATTTTTTATTTTGTAACACGCTATCAGAGCAAGCTTTCTACTTTTTCTTCTGGTAATATGCTGGGAAGTTCAGCTTTTCCGGGATTACAGACCTGGGAACTGAATGTTCTTCTGGCATGGCACAGCCAAGATCCTGTTTCACAAGCTGAGATCAATAGAAATAACGCGTCTTACACTTTCCAGGGCAATAGAAACCCGTTTATCGACAATCCTAGTTATGTAGGTCAGATCTGGGGCTCCAGTCCTGGAACCACTGATCCCGGAACGCCTACTCCTGGAACAGATTGCATCAATGAAACATTCGGAACAATTCCTACCGCCAGCAGCTCTTCTTATACCACAAGAACATGGACAGGAAGTGGAATTTCCTGGACTGCTACAGATGCAAGAACCGATCAGACCATTAACGGACAGGCTATTACGGTGAGAAATGGTTCTTTAACTTCGGGAAGTTCAGCGAACGGTATAGGATCACTGACCGTAACTACTCAGCTTAAATTTTCCGGAACCAGCGGAACTTTTGATGTAAAAGTAAACGGGACATCGGTAGGAACGATACCTTACAGTGCTACTGCTACGACTACAACAATCAATAATATCAATATCACCGGGAATGTTACGGTAAGCCTTGTTAACAGCTCATCGAGCAACAGAGTGGCTATTGACGACCTTAAATGGACCTGCTATTCGGGAACCGCCAGACAGGCTCTAAGAATTTCGGCTGATGAAAATACGGTTCAGGAGCTTCAGGTTTACCCTAACCCAATCTCAGGACAGGAGATCTTTGTAAAAGGTGATACCAAAAACATTAAAAAGGCAGAGATTTATAATCTTCAGGGAAAAACACTTGAGACGATTGAGGGTCCTTTTAAAAACGGAAACTCTATTAAGATCAAAAATCTTGAGCAGGGTGTTTATATTTTAAAGCTTGACCAGTCTGCATTGAAATTCATTGTAAAATAATCTGTTGATTAAAAATAATACAGCCGGTTCAATGTTTTGAACCGGCTTTTTTTTATTTAAAAGGATGACAGACCGAATGATTTGTTTCCACAACAGATATTGATCAATACAACAAAAATCAATATTACAACTCTTGCTTTTTTCATCATATTAAATGTTTTTCCTGAAGATTACTGATTATCTTTTTCTTTAATTATTTTAGACCAATCGGTCAACATCTTGGTGATGGTATTGGCATTAATCAGGCTGAAAAAGAACATTCCTGCGAGTACCGTAAGCCAGCAATAGGCTAGTTTTACTCCATTTTTATCAGTAATAAAAAAAAGGATAAGCATGGCAAGAGATCCCAGTACAAATGTAAACATAAGCGTATACAACAATACATGGATGATGTACATATTGAATTTAAGCTTTCTGAAGATCCATCCTATCAATGCAATTGGAACAAGCAGAAGCAGTGGCAGAAACATAGCTCCGAAAATGGTTACCTCCGGGTAATCAGCTATTTTGCCTTCTAATCCGAAAAAGCTATTAAAACTGAATCCCATCATAATGTTTCTCAGCATTTGTTACCTCCAGTAAAGTTTTGTCTTTATATCCTAACATTTTCGCCAGTATAACATTGGGAAATTCATGAATCCCTATATTATAAAGATTAACACTGTCATTAAAAAACTCTCTTCTGTCTGCTATTTTGTTCTCCAGTTCGGAAACGCTTTTCTGCAGTTCAAGGAAATTAGTATTGGATTTCAGTTCAGGATAGTTTTCTGAAACAGCAAAGAATGAAGAAAGCGCTTTTGAAGTCTCATTAGCAAGCTCGGTTCTTTTATCTGCATCAGTACTGTTATTATAAAATGTCCTGAGCTCTGTAAGATGGGCAAGAATTTTTTCTTCATATTCCATAAAGTGTTTGGCAACAGTGACCAGATTGGGAATTTCATCTGCGCGCTGCTTCAGTACTACATCAATATTACCATAGGCTTTATCAACATTAAATCTGAGCATGACCAGTTTATTATAAAGATTGATCAAAAAGCTGATAAGAACTACTCCCAGCAAAATAAGTAATATGATTGCGACCGTCTGATTCATTATTGTGTAAGTATATAAATAATTATTAAAAGGATGATGGTGCAGGTAAACATAAACGACCTCAGCAATGGCTGATATTTGTTCCAAATAGTGATGCCTGATGCTGACGTAATTCCGAGGACTTTATAATGTTCATCTTTTCTAATGAAAGGTATTCCGTTTTTAGAATCGGCATAGCCTACCAACAGCATTTTCTGTCCATTTTTTAAAAGGGTTTCTTTGTATCTTTTACCCCTGTGGCTGCTTATATTTGTTTCTCCCAATAAAACAAGCTCAATCCCTTCCGGCTCTACTTCTATCGTTCCGGTATCATCTGTAACCTGGAAGACATTGCATTGTGTTTCTCTGTGAATGGTTCTGTAGCTTTCTTTACCTTCAGAGTCTCTGTCAATATTTTCAATGGTATAATAATATCCAATGCAGGCTTCGTTATCCACCGGTGAAAATAAAGGATTTTTCATCACCAATGTTCCTTCAATCTCTGCCAGACCTTTTGCCACGGAATGGATCTTAGAGGTCGGCAGTGATGACTGCAGCCGTAAAAAACGTTTGGCTGGTGTAGATCTTATTGCATTAAGAATGATAAAAACGAGAATCAATACCGGGAGGAAGATCAATACGCGGCTTGCGTAGTAATCATAATTTTTATAGATATGGCTAAGATATTCATTCAGCGGCATTTTTTCTTTAAAGATCCGCCACAGAATAAAATAAAGAAAACAAAACACCAGAATTCCAATGGCTACATATCCTGTTCTCGACATTTTCTTGTTATTCTCCATCTAATTTTAATGTGGGTGCTTCTAAGTCCAAAAATACTTTTTATTGGTTAGATTAACGAATTCAAATAAAAAATATTGAACTGCCTTCTTTTTTATGGTCCAGTTATGTGCATTTTAAATACTTTGCCATGCCTTTTTCAGAAGAATGTGCAAACACAGCATAAGGAACAAAACACCCAAAGTCATGCTTAAACTACCTTATTATATTATATTTTCCTCCCTTTTTATGGATAAAAAGAGGTAGAGCGTATTCTTCGTTAGTTTCCTTATTGGTATAGTGAATAATTGGTTTTTCCTCTGCCCCAACTAGAGTACATACTTTGGCATTTGCAAAAAATTTCGCCTCAGTAGAGTCTGGAAAATCCTCCAGAATAAATTTTCCTCCCGACAGTTCTCCGAACAATTTGGACAGTTCCATTTTATTGTCAACAATTCCGAGATACATTGAAATATCAATTTCATCAAATCTGTCTTTCATTTCTTTATAAAGACCTTCTATATCTCTTTCTTTAAATAAGCCATGAATAAATCTGAAATACTTTTCTATCTCATATTGATTGAAGGCAACTGTATTAAATGGTTCTGAGATTTTCCACCCTGTAATCTGATAATTTATATCAGCTTTAAAATCGGTGGTTAAATTGAGTCCAGGCATTTTATTTTGAGAAAAATCCAATTTTTCAAATTTGAATGCTTCAACCGTATTGTCATAATTTTCTGTTGAAGCATCATAACTAAATACTTTTATAGTAATAAATCCGTCCGGCCTTAAGGAATCTTCTCCCTTCAACGGTAAAACATTTATTTTTATATTCTGCAACCCTGGCTCCAGCATAAAGTGATTGATGGGTAAATGTGATGATATGCCTCCTCCCACGTTGTGAGTAAAAGCAGGCATACCATTTATAAAAATATCAAAATTACAGACAGATGCATTAAAATCTACCAGGTAATAAGGTTCTTGGAATCGAGTCATGTTACTTACTTTTATTTGCTAAAGATAGAATCCGCTTTCAGTTTAATTCTGCAAAGATTCTTCCCTTTGTAATCTGTGATGACAGCCCCCATTACAATAGGGGCAATTGTTAATGAAAAGAATGTCCGGCCAAATTATTTAACCTTTACATATTTACTTTCAATACCTTCGAATGCAATAGTTAAAGTATCATTTTTAACGGCATATTTTCCTTCTGCTTTTTCTTTGGTTTCGTTGTCTACTGTGATGATTTTATCATTTTGCACTTCATAGGTGGACTCTATGGTATTCAGCATTTTTCCTTCACCCAAATGCTGAAGAAACTTTCCGTCTTTTGTAAATTCCAAAACAATCTTTTCTATTGAGTTTCCTGTTTTTGAATCTTTAAGGGAACCATCCCATTTACCAATAAGTTTCTCGTCGTCCTGCTTCTGAGAATTACAACTAAATGCTAAAAAACATCCTAAAATAACTAACAATTGTTTCATTTTATTCATTTATTAAATATACTGTTTCTCAAACTTAATTTCATCAGGCATTACCAATCTGGATTCACCTTCATAAGTTAAAGTTCTTTTAAAAACTCCTAATTTCACAGTTCCTACTGCTACAAATGTCGCTTTTACCCCTGCAAATTCTGCTATGGGTGCGGCAAAAATACCTTTCTTATCTGCCCCAACTTTTATTCCACCTGTGATGGAAGTACTTACATCTGCTTTTACTTCTCCTTCAAAAGCCAAATAACCAACGCCTCCTTTTGCCCATGCTTTAAATTCGGCAACAACCTGTACTTTACCGGTTGCTTTTACTTCTCCTGAGGTTTCTTTGGGATAAGAAGTATTAATGGTTACTTTACCATCTATGTAGATTCCGCCGCTTATACTGATAAGGAAATGCATTCCTGCTTCTTTTCCAAGCTTGTCCAAAATCCAAGAAATAATACTTCCGGCTCCGGGGCAAATGGCATCTCCACCGTATTTCACAAATATTTTCCAGAGGTCTACTTCAATTTTAGCTTCTACTAAAGGCTTTGCTGAAACTCCAATGGCTACGATAGTGGTAAGATCCACCGAGGTTTTTGGAGCTCTTTCCAGATACCATTGTGCCGAAAAAGCAATTTTAGGAGATTCTATTACAAATCTAGCCTTACCTTTTGAAAGCGGAGAGTTTGAAACCCTTTCGGTCATGCTCTTCATTTTATTGAAAAGAGACAGGGTTTTTCTGATTTTACCATCCCACTTATGTCCAAGTTCCAGAGTCTGGGGAGCGCTTGATCTTCCCTGTGTTATTCTGTTCCATTCTGCTTTTAAAGAAAGCGCAAATGACTGATCCATTTCCCCGTGATTTTTAGACCATCCACGGTCAAGCTCAGCACCTATTACTTTTTTCTGTCCTTCTTTAATATCATAAGGATGCAGTTTATTCCCAAAACTATAGGCGAAAGGCTGATCATGATTCCATTTGAACTCAACAGTCCATTTTATATCCGGAAAAACCTTGACTTGTATAACGGCATTATTTTTATTAGAAAACCATCGGCATGAATTCACAAACACATTATATATAGTAGCAGAGCTATCCATTTCCAATGCATTGAATGAGGGCCATATATAATTGAAGGGAGCTGCATTTGCCCATGATAACTGGGAATTTACCGGAAAGGCTAATGAACTTTCATTAATTTCATGTGGCTTTCCGTATTCAACAGATTTTACAATGATTTTCTTTTCGTGTTTATCACTTCCTCTGAAACAACCTTTATTGATATGCTGTAAAACATCTATTGTAAGATTAATATCGGAACTGGGTGCCAAAGCTTCATAAACAATAGTCTGGGCATCATGCCCCTGGAATGTAAAAGAAATATCTACCCTTCTATTATTCTCATAATCTTTCTCATTCTTGTATCTTATATTATCCCTTCCCATCTTATCATCGGAAGGATCCACCTCTCCTTTTCCGAGAGAAATTATCCTTGAGAGATCAAGTCCTCCAGCCCCAAAGAATTTCTTTACAACATCTGCTCTTCTTTGTGAAAGTCCTTTATTGTAATTCTGTTTTCCAATTACACAGGCATAACCACTTAAGTTGATGGTTGATCCTTTGTGCTCTAAAAGAAATTTCAGGATATTATTCAATACTTCCTCACCATCTTTATCTATTACTGTAGAATCAAATTTAAAAAAGATAGTCCTGTGAATTTTTTCCTGTGGAGCATTTTTCTGTTTTATCCCATTTCCATTATCAAATACAGTAACCGTTGAATTACTTGCTTTTCCATCTTTTACTACATTTTCTGTAATTTTTATCACCTCAAATTTACAGGGCTCGTACCGTACATTGCTTACATCCGGCTTATATACTTTGGTAGGCGTCTGGTTTTTGCTGACATTGGCATTGGTAGTAACCACTTTATTTTTGACATTCAGGTAGATAGCATGAAGATCATCACCCAAGTTATCTTTGATGTATTTTTTGGAAGCGGGATCTTTTACTTTGATATAAAATTCTTCTACATTCTGGATGTTGTCTACATAAGCCATCCATGAGTAGGTATTTTCTATTTTTAAATTGACCTCACCATCTATTACCTGTACATTATTGTATACATGCACCAGTTTGTCATTTTTTGCAGCCTGTTGGTTCCAGAATTCTATAATAACGGTATTTCCATTAAGCCCTTCTGTGGTCAAGTTAAGATATACGATATGCCCGTAGGAAATATAATTAACTTTATTCTGGTTTTTGATGCTGGTCTTACTTCCTCTCTGGGTAGTCCATTTACTGGTAACAATTTTTGGTTCGCACCAGCCTTTCACGTAAAGTCCCACATTATTTTTGGTGTCTCTCTTGCCCGAAAAACTGGCCTCAATGTAGAACTGATAACTTCCGCAATACTGCTTATCAATACTGAATTTATAGCCTGTGGAAGATGGAACCTGATAGATAATAATTTTGCGGTCGTTGGTCTGTCTCATCCAGATCACAGGTTTCTTTTTATCTTCGGCCGTTGTATCCGGCAGCCATTCTTCTACCTGGAAAGTGACATCCTGGTTCGGGACAATCGTAATTCTCTGACCCGGAACAGACATTTTTGGATAATAATTGCCTTTTGTAACCTTTATTTTTTTTACTCCTTTTGCCATTTCTTTGTCGTTTAGATTACACCATCCTGCCCGCCATATTCAGGCTGTTCTTTATACATTTCTTCGGAATTCACCAACGGATTGATCTGCTGCTGTACATCCGGATCCGCATTTTTAAAGTTCTGCGGACTGCCTTCTGTTCGCTGGCCATGATCTATGATCTCAATACATGGTGTTCCGGCAATGGCACAAACTGCCTTGCTGTCTTCCAAAATAATATATCCATTGTTGTTGAGCTGTACTTTATCGTAAAAATTCTGCCACTCTGTTACCATAATTTTGCATGGCGGCGGAGGAACTCCCATTTTTGTACAGTTTCCGAAGGTATTTTTTTCAAATGTAGCTGCTCCTATTTCTTTCGTGGTTACGATAAGCTTTTTGGAGGCATTTTTATCATTAGCGTATTCTTTCTGGTGTGAGAGTACTTTGAGTTTGTCCGGAATCTGTCCGAACTGGCATTTGCAAATAGCACCCTGTACTACAATATGTTTTTCTGCCATGGTTAAAATTCTTTATTTGAAATTACTAGTCGGGTTAAATATTCATTCCCGAATTCCAGTCGAACAAAAGAGGAATTCATTTTGAAAGTAACTACCGTTAATGCTTTCGATGAGTTTTCATCGGTATCCACTGTGATCTGGTAGAGCTGTGCATTGTACCTTGCAAATTTCTGCTTGCATTCGGATGGTGAGCTGTCGTTGAATACCAGGCCATATGGTAATCCTGAAATGCTGTCACTTCCGTAATACTGAATGGCATAATACTCTCCCCCATTATTCATCTGGGCGTAGATCATGTTAAAATCATCGAAATCCCAATTGGAATATGTTTCCCCTTTACAGTCTTTACACTCCAATTGGCTTGGGCTTACCTGTAAAAGTTTTGTAAAGGTATCTGATGTAGCGGGTAATGAAATAAACTGCTTCTTCGCGAACAGGCTCTGCAGTTTTTTTGAAACTTTTTCCTGTTTCGGATTTCCTGCAACCCTATCTGTTGTTGTCACAGCAGTTGTATAAGTGGTAACAGCCGTACTATCGGCTTCTGACACATCATTATCATTCGAAGGCTCAGCAGGCTTATAGTTTAAAAGAAATTCTTTGATCTCTTCCTCCAGTTTACCGGTGGATTTTGTCAGTTTGGTATCTACTTCTTTTTTAGACCAGCTGTCCGGAATTACTTTCTCAAGAAAAACAGTGACTTTCGTGCTTTTTGCGGAGATCTTTTTCAAATTGACATTCCATACCGCCTGCTGGATAAACTGTTTAGGCTTCGAACTGTTTTTCAAAGCCAGATCCAGGTAAGGATTTTTCTGATCGCCTTCATATTTCAAACTATAAAGATCAACGGTCGTTGAGAAATCGGTATCTGATGCAGCGGCAGCTTTTGCTTCATCCTGGGTGAAATCATTTTTAAACTCAAAAATAGAATTCTGTAAGGATTCGATATCTTTCGGGACATTAAATTCCACTTTTTGCCCGAAAAACAGGCTAAAGCTTAATAGAAGGATAAGTATGGATAGTTTGTGATTGGTTTTAATTTTCATGTTATTATGTTCTATTAGTCTGTCAGAGCCGCAATGACTACTGATATTTTCTTTTTTTTCTCAAGTTCTATGCTGCACTCCAGATATAATGATTCTGACAGTAAAGTTTCTCCGTTCAGATAGGCTACTATTCTGAATTTTCCTTCATCATTCATCACCGGATTATCTTCAATGATCATTGAAAAAGGGGCTTTACTCATAAAATCATATACTGATCTTTCATCGTTCAGTTTCCCTTCTCCTTCTATATTAACCAGATTATACTCATCTTTCAGCGGATCAGTTTCTAATCTTATTTTGTATTTAGGTTCTACAGGATTATTGACAATCGGAAAACTGCTCTCTATTTCTACCTGATAATCCTGTCCGAAACTCTGATAAATCCCAAAGAACAGAGTTCTGATGAAATAATCATCTTTTAAATAAAGATTTATCGCATCAGGTTCATTTATTACTTTTTCTATCTTTTTGCAGTAATTGTCTACTGTTTCTCCTTCAAATTCTTTGTAAAGTTCTTCCTTTACGACCGGCCATCTCTCTTGAAATACTGAAAGGTTTTCTACCGTATTAAATTTCCCCTGCTCGTCTACACTAATCTGCAGCGGATATAAAACCTTAGATGTTTTATAAGCGAGCAGATCGGCTATTTCATTGACTTCTTCTTCGTTAAGGTACAGATTGGAAGTTCTGTCTATTTCAAAAAAATGAAGCTTATTTTCCTTTTTCAGCCAGCGTACTGATGTTTCGTATTTCAGTTCATTTTTATGGTCATTATTTTCAATGGTCACCGTAACTCCATATCTGCTGAATGAGTTCTCCGGCTGAAAGATCAGGCTGTTTGCATGCCCGAACTTTACCAGTCTGTTTTTATCCGTCACTGCCGTTCTGGGAAGAAAAATTTCTTTCTGCCCCGTAAGGTCAATCAGGATCATCTCCTTTACGTTGCAGTGATTATTATGAAATAACTTTAAAGCACCGGCATCTAAGTTGTACAACAGGCTTATGCTTTTTAAGCTTTCTCCTTTCTGAACGGTATGTATATTAAATTTCTGCATAAAATAATCCTACCTCGTATTATCTGTCCTTATTTTGCTTATTCATGGCAATCCATTAATGGATTACTCTTACCCTGTCCGATGTAGGATCCATTCCTATACCTTCCCTTCTTGCAGACCAATGCAGGTATTTATTTCTGAGGGTTCTAAGATCATCCTGTTCTTTCATTTCCTTTTGATAGTCGGCATATTTCTGTTCCGGAATGGATGCTCCTCCGTACGCGGTCTCAACATCTTTATATCTTTTAAAAACGTATTGTTTTCCATCTGCCATTGCATAAGGTCTCAGACGCTCTTTCACTCTTAACAGCAACTGATCCGATGAGATAGAATAGCTTTCGTCGGTAAGTTTTTTTATTTTGAGTGGAAGTTTTTTTTCAACACCGTACTCCGCCATAAAATGTAAGGGAATATAGCTGTATGTCTTTTTCAGAAGTTTACGTTCTCCTCTTAATGACAGATAAAATCCTGGGGTAATTGTAAGCTCGTCTTCCTTATACCATGCCTCATTGATAAGTTGCTGTCTTAATGTTTTTAATTTTGCACTGGTGGTCCATGAGGTTTCCACTTCTTCCCAGATTTCAGGCCCTTCTTCATAAGCTCCGCCTACATCACAGTGTACGCCGGGAAATATTTTTTCTATCCCTACACTTACGTTCGTAAGGTCAAAATTTTCTCTGTGCTCATTTTCCGCCACAAAATGGATAATGGTCTGCGCTCTTCCAATATCATCCAGCCCCAGTTCTGCCACATCATTATGGAAATTAGGCTTGGGAGAAAAATTTTTGGAATAGGACGAAACGGTATCATAAATCCCCAGAAATCTCACCTTCAGTACATCTACTGTAATACCTGCTTCCTGTAGTTTAAGTCCCAGATGTCCCCATTTCGGCAGATCCTCGCCTTGTACACTGTTTCCGTCACTGTCCAAATGGGAAGTAACGGTCATGCCTTCATATGAAACGGTAGTGGTTTTAGCTTTATATTTTGATTTACCAATTTCATGAACAAAATTTCGCGCTGCGGCAGCACCACGGCTGAAACCAAAAACATCAAAAGTAAGAACAGCAATCTTATCGGCTTTTTTTGAGCTTTTAATATTCTTTACTTTTTTCACGATCTCTTCGCAGCCTTTTCTCACTTTCCCGCGGATTCCTGTAGCTCCCGTTCCGAAGGCATAGCCAAGCATAGAATCTTCTTCTTTATCTTCGGTACCGATACCTTCTATGTAGATGCCAAAATTTTTATCGTAATTATCCCATAAACGCGCAACATTACTCCAGTCATTATTATAACTGTTGTTATCACTTGGTTTTCCTCCGTTTTTCTTGTAGTCGGCCGTTTGTCCTCTTCTTTCGAGGGTATTGGTTTTGTTGTTCAAAGTTCCGTCAAAAAACATCCCAAGAGTAATGTCTAATACTTCCTCTTTGGTTATTTCCGGTGTATAATCTCCAAATTTATTATTGTGCATCGTTCTTATTTATTTTTGTTGACAGACTGATTTTAATTTTATTAAGAATGTTATTCTATTGCACGTGAAAGTCTGATTTTTGCTTTTGTAACCGGAAGTTCTTCCTTTTCGCTCTTTAATGATAAACTCGCCCCTGTATTATCTGGACTGATTTTAATGATCAGGTCTGTATTTTTTTCTTTTCCCAGCTTCTGAAATAAGTCAAAAATTTCTTCTTCATCAAAAGAGTCTACCCATACACCATATCTTTTTTTATTCTTATCTCTCCAGTAAAAACCGCAAAATTTTGGGACAGCCCGTTTTTTATAAGTATCGGCTTTCAGACTTTCTCCGAAAAGGTTTTCCTGTTCTCCATTGTAATTGGTGAATCCAAAATCTATCCATTCACTGCCTTCCGGCAAAATCACTAAGGGCTTCCAGCTATATCTTTCTCTGTACGTTTCATAAATATCCGGAGACGGATATCCTTCCTTTTCTATTTTAGCTCTGATCTCGGGTTTAAATGTTTCATAAGACGGATCTTTCAGCATTCTGTCTGCAAAACCTTCCTTCAGCATATACTGTGCGTTGTCGTATGCTTTTTCTTTGGTAATAATAGTATCATGAGCCTGAAAAGCACCTATTTCTTTCTGGTTTCCGGGACCATTAATCCATAAAACCACCTTCCCTTTTGGAGCAAGGCCGACAATAAAATTACTGTATGTGGTCTTTTTACCATTATCCTGGTCTATAAAACCTTTTTCAAAAAGATCTTTTATTTTTTCTTTATCCAAATCCCATTTTCCGGTATAGAATTTATTTTCTACCAGAGAGTACCAGGTAAATTCCAGATTGTGGGGAATATCCATCTGGCTGGTTTCTACACTCATTGTTCCGCCTTCATTTCCCCAGCCTGTATTCTGTGTGCCCCAGATGGCATCGAAGCTGTAGGTAAAATCATCTGCGATGAGGGCTCCTTTGTAAATTTCCATCGGATATTCCTGCGGTGCCGAAAGCGTCCCCAGCCAACTGTATTTTTGTTCCATTTTTTTATTCTGACAATTGATTAATGAGAAACTACTTACAATAAAAAGAATTATAATTCTTAATTTACTTGTTTCCATGGGACATTATTTTCTTATTGCTTGCCAAAACAAGGTTGTTTTTCTGTGCTTCCACATTAATTTTCTGAGCAATTTTTTCAACCTTTTCACCGACATTCAGATGATAAGAGTCTGTGACTTTTATCTGTATATTCTTAGCTGTTTTGATGATCGCCATATCAGAAAAGTTTTGATTTTTCGGCACTGTTGAATTCTACAATTTTACCGCTCTGCATCGTCATGTTTTCAAGCTCGCTGAACATGGATATTTCTCCGGCTATTTCATTGGATGTTTCAGACTGTCTCTTGAATTCTTTTTCTATCATTTCGGTTCTGGTGTCGGAAGTTTCACGGATATCACCGGAAGCTGTCTGTACAATATCTTTTCCGGCTGTAGAGATAATACTGTTATTGGCAGAACTGTTGATTCCTTCTCCTGCACTGATCGAAATTTCTTTTCCGGCAGTAATGTTGATATTGTCCCCGGCATTCAGGGTGAAATTTTTAGGAGCTTTCATGCTGATGTTTCCGGCACCATCCATATAGTAGATATTTCCGCTAGGGTCCATGATCTTTACACTTCCTTCTTCATCATTCATCAGAATTCTGATCCCGCTTCTGGTCTGGATAGATTTCAGATGGTTATTGACTCCGCCACCTAAAGCTATTCCTCCGTGAAACATACCTCCCATCACGAAAGGTCTGTCGGGATGGCTATGGACAAAATTCACCATTACCTGATCTCCCACTTCCGGAATGGCCACATATCCTCTGTTCTGGGTGATCTGATCTGTTCCTCCTGCGTCAGGACTCATCATCCTTATAAAATGGGTTGTATCGCTTGTCTGCCAGTCAAACTGTACCTGTATCCTGCCTTGTCCTTCCGGATCTGTATTGGATATAACGACTGCAGTTTGTGGTTCAGCTTTAGGGATCTTATATTCCGGTCTTGGAAGGAATCCTGTATCTGCTGCTATACCTGTAAAGCTTCCTTTATAATGTCCTATGGTGTCAATTTCATGTTCAGCTTCCGTGATCATAATCCTTGTGAAATAGGAAGTTTCATTGGAGTCCTGTTTCCGCATCTGAACATCGGCTATGCATCCCGGGTGAAGGAATGGAACGCTTGTATTTCCTGAAATGGAAAAAACGTTCACCGCTGCACTTCCCGAAGCACTTTTCTGTGAGTATTCTACGTCCAGATGGGTTGCTGCTTTGATGGGGGCTATCTGAAGTGCAGGGGTTTTGAAAATACTGTTGTTGTGATCGTAAGCTGTCTTTGCAATATCACTTACATGCTGAATAGGCGTGGAACCTGAAGTAAGTTTTTCATTTTTATTGCTGTTATACCCATAAAACTGGGGCTTGGTATGAATTGCTTTCAGCTCAACCTTAATATCGTTGGCGCTGCTTCCGTAGGTCAGGATAATAGGTTTGTTCTGAGGCGGCAGTTTCCCGAAATGCAGGACTTCACCGTCATAAAAGAACTGTTCACCATATGCTTCTGCCATTCTTGCCAGATAGTTGTAATGGGTTTCGTCGTACTGGCTGCTGTAGATGATCTGGGAAAAATTATTGGCATCGATCCTGACATCAAAGCGGCCTTTATCAATCCCCTGCTTAATCACCTCTTCAGCAATAATTCCTATATTGACCGGCTGACTTCCTCCAAAACTCTGAACATGAGAAGCTCCATCCAAAAGAATGGTTGGGCTGGATCCTGTAAGCACAATATTCCCCAGGCTCATTTTTTCCTGGCTGAATGCTACCCCGGTAATGATTCCTACAAAGGTTCTCTCTGGACTGTTGTCTATGCCTTTATAAGAAATGACTGCAGTGAGGCGTTTTCCCAGAAATTTATTGGCTTCTTCCAGCGAATGGGTCTGGCGGTCTCCCAAAGTATCATGAGCCAGGGTTAATGTAAATTCATGATGACGCTGGGCACTCTGCTTAAGTTTGAAATGCTTATAAAATCTGATGATTTTTCCTTCTATGACTAAGGAAAGCTTAACCAGGCGGTTGATACCGGTATGATGATTTTCGGATACCCCGTCTGCATTCTGTGCCGGGCGAAAATTCGTTCCCTTTGATTTTTCAGGTGTAGTAGACATATTTTATAAAGTGATTTGTGTTAAAATGTGTATATTATTCATCCAATCGGGAATTTTTGAAAATAAACAAAAATCCCTTGCCAGAAAGTAGTGTTCACAACAGGTAAAAAAAGACCGTCTTGAGGGACAGTCTCTTTGTATTTTGTACTACTCAGGACCTAGCTCAATGGCCAGAATCCATCATATAGTGAATTTCCATATGTAATGCTTTCTGCACTTATCACAAAGCTTACCAGCATACTATTGCTGTCGACAGCATCAAAATCCACTTCGTGCTGAATCACATATCCGTTTTCCCATTTCAGAGTGATCAGTGTTCCTTCTTCATGTGATTTATTGAATGTGACTTCACCACTTGTCGGCTTATATTTACCATTCAGCAAACTTTCCAGAATATCAGATTTTTCAGTTGCTTCAATTGTTACTTTGATTAAAGCGTTCGATGGATCAGACGCTACACGTCCTGAAACATCTGTAGATCTTGATACGCTGTAATTAAGCTTTAACAGTTTTTGTCCTTCACCTCCATTGAATTTTAAGATTCCTCTTGAATTTCCTGCCATATTCTTCTATTTTAATCATTAATGATTATACTATTCATAAAGTTTATCTAACAAAGATATACTTCATGCTCTAATTTAAAAAGTTTTTAGTGAACAGATTTACATTTTGTAGTAATTCTACGACTTTTTTTCTACTTATATTAATTTGACATTAAAAAAATACAGTTCTTAGCTTTGTTTTTTATCAATGAGAATGCATGTAAAAATGTTTATAATAATAAGATATGATCATGATGACCAGGTTTACAGTGACCATGATCATTAGAATGTTACTGTATTTCCTTTTCTTATCTACAAAACTCAGGCCCAGGGTAAAAAGAAACAGGAGTAGTGTATAAACAGCCGGATACAGATGAAAGGCTTCTGAAAATCTGCCTTCAAATACTAATATTACCGCTCTCTGTGCACCGCATCCTAAACATTCTATTCCCAAAAATTTCTTACTGGGACAGGTCAGCATAAAGTCTTCAATTTTCATTCCGAATGTTATGATGAAATTTTCGCTCTTGTATATTGGTGCGGAAAGAAACAGTCTTCCTTCATTTCAAATGATCCCTGAACGGCAATATATGGATTTCTTAAGATTTCTCTTGCCACAAATATGAGGTCTGCATCTTCTTTTTCCAGGATTTCTTCAGCCTGTTCCACCCTTGTGATTAACCCGACTGTTCCGGTTTTTACCCCGGCTTCTTTTCTGATCTGGGATGAAAAAGGAACCTGATAGCCATCAAATACAGGTATTTTAGCACCGTGGATATTTCCTCCGCTTGAAACATCTACCAGGTCTACGGAATGTTCTTTTAAAACTTCAGCAAGCTTTACACTGTCATTGATATTCCATCCGTTTTCGGCATATTCGGTTCCGGAAATTCTTACGAAAAGGGCTGTATTTTCGTTCAGCTCTTCGTTGACAGCATCAACAATTTCCAAAAGAAAACGGATCCTGTTTTCAAAGCTTCCGCCATATTCATCTGTCCTGATATTGGAAAGCGGTGATAAAAACTGATGGACAAGATATCCGTGAGCGCCGTGAATTTCTATCATATCAAAGCCGGCTTTTACAGCTCTTTTTGCTGCTTCTTTAAAATTCTGTACCTGTTCTTTAATCTCGTCAGCAGTCAGAACATGCGGGATTCTTTCAGTTGGGTGATAAGGAATAGCACTGGGTGCAACAGTTTCCCAGCCTTCTTCAACTGGGATCTGCAGATTATTCCAGGTGGAACCTTTTCTTCCGGCGTGGGCAAGCTGGATCCCTATTTTACTTTCTGAACGGGAATGGACAAAATCAACAATTTTCTTAAGCTCTTCTGCCTGCTGATCATTCCAGATACCCATACAGTGGTTGGTAATTCTTCCACGAGGTTCTACTCCGGTGGCTTCAACCATGATAAGTCCGGTACCGCCCTGAGATCTGCTTCCGTAATGTACAAAGTGGAAATCATTAGCCAATCCATTTTCGCATGAATACATACACATGGGAGACATTACCCATCTGTTTTTCAATTCTATATTTCTAAATTTTACTGGTGTGTATAACATTTTACTTTTTGATTTTCAATTTAATGATGAATAAAAAAAACATTGTCGAAGTGATGAAAAAGAAGTAAATTTGGCCCCCTTTTTAGTCTTACTAATATATGAAAAAAGACATACAGATCAGTTACGAGCATTTTAAAAACAGCAGTGAACTGAACGATATAGAAAAAACCTTATTTGAAAGAGCAATACAAGCCCGTGAAAATGCTTATGCGCCCTATTCGAATTTCCTTGTAGGATGTGCCGTCTTACTGGAAAACGGCGAAATTTATTCCGGCAACAACCAGGAAAATGCGGCCTATCCATCGGGATTGTGTGCAGAAAGAACGACTCTTTTCTGGGTGGCAGCCAATTTTCCGGATGTCAAGGTAAAAAAGATTTTTGTCGTGGGCGGTCCTAAGGAATTTCATGAGAAAAATCCTCCGATTCCTCCTTGTGGAGCCTGCCGACAAAGTCTGATAGAATATGAAACGAAACAGAACGAAAACATCATCCTTTATTTTTCAAGCATGAATGATGAAGTGGTGAAGGTACATTCTATTAAGGATTTGCTGCCTTTCTATTTTGATTCATCGTTTTTGTAGAAGTGTAATTTTATCAATAGGGAATTTTGCTTCGCAAGTGAATGGTGAATTAAAGTTTTAAGAATCAAGAGCCAAGAATCAAGAACCAAGAGCCAAGATTCAAATACCAGACTTTTGTGAATAGTCAATTTTATTTTACAAGTGAATTGTTAATTTAAGTATTATTTTCAATTTTGTAGTGTCATGCTCATTACTGATTATTTATACGTTTAAAAGTTTCCTTGCGAAGCAAAATTCACTATTCACCATTGACATTTTGCCTGTTCACATTTTTACTTTTTTGTCTTTTTGCGCAATAAATTTAAAAAGTTATCTTTGCAAAAATTTTGGTTTCCAGCATTTTGGAAATAATAGGGAATTGGGCGTAACTCCCAAACTGTCCCCGCAACTGTAAATCGCAATAAGATTTCTGTAAAAAACCACTGTTCATACGGGAAGGTGCAGAAAGCGAAAGTCAGGAGACCTGCCAAAATTATAACTAAAAACGTCATTACTTTCGGAGGAAAAGTAAAATAGTATGGATATAAAAAGGTCTTTATTACTGCTTTGTTCGTCTTACAGCAGCTTTCTCTTCGGACAGGAGAAAGCGCTTGACACCATTTATATTTTCGACAGCCAGATGAGCAAGGTAAAGCTTTTCCATCCTGTACGTACGATCACTCCAAAAGATCTCGAAAAAAACTCAGCCAATCTTTCTGAACTTTTACGCTTTCAGTCTTCTATTTATGTGAAAGAAAATGGACGCGGGGCTGTTTCTTCTCCTTCATTCAGGGGAACAACGGCTCAGCAGACCGCTTTTGTATGGAACGGAATCAATATTAATTCCAGCTTTTTGGGACAGGGAGATGTGAATAATATTCCCCTTTTCGGATATGATCAGATTGATGTAAAAGCTGGCGGAGGAAGTGTTGTGTATGGCAGCGGAGCTATTGGAGGAAGTATTCATTTAAATAATATTTTGGATTTCAACAGGGGCTTCAAAGGTTCTGTTTATTCGGAGGCGGGCTCTTTTGATACTTATAATAGTTTTCTGCAGGCCTCTTTCAGCAATGATAAATTAAGCGTTAAGGTTTCCGGGAGCTATTTAACGAGTCAGAATGATTATAACGTCCCTGAATTTGTCGTAGGAAGTACTGGATTTCACAATATTAACGGGAAATACTATAATACTTCGATCAACATCGGAGCTTCTTATAAAATTGCTGACCACCAGACGATTTCATGGCAGAATCAGATGTTTGATGCATCACAGCATTATCCTGTTTTTGAACAGAATGGTACTAAAACAAAATATAATGCCCAGACTTTAAGAAGTTTAATCGCATGGGACATCAATAAAAGTAATCTTTCAAACAGCTTAAAAGCGGCTTATACAGAAGATAATTTCCAGTATTTTTCAGATCTTAATCAGCCTAAAGCAAGCGGTGCAGAGGGAAAGAATTATATTTTTAAAAATGATTTCAACTATTTCATCACTCCAAAGATCAACATTAATGCTATCGGGGAATTCCAGGTGAATAAGGGTGAAGGCTATCAATCCGGAATTGGGGTCATCAGCAGAAATATAGGTTCACTATCCGGTTTAATCAGGTATTTTGCTACGAAGGAGCTTCGTTTTGAAGCCGGGATCAAGAAGGATTTTGTGGAGAATATTTCTTCACCGCTTCTGTATTCTTTTTCGGGAAAATGGGATCCTTTACAATGGTATCGTATGGGAGTCAATTTTTCAAGAAATTTCAGGTATCCCTCTTTTAATGATCTTTACTGGCAGCCGGGAGGAAATCTGGATTTACTTCCTGAGACATCCACGAATATTGACATGAACCATGAGTTCAGTCTGGGAGATTTTAAAATTACATTAAGTCCTTATTATATGGACATCAAAAATCTCATCAACTGGCTACCTACCCCATATGGATACTGGGCTCCTGTGAATACGTACAGGGTTGAATCCTACGGATTGGAATCACAGGTTAAGTGGAACAAAAAATTTGGAAATCATACCCTGAAGCTGGATGCGGGATACACTTATTCAAAATCTGTCAACAAGAATACTGAAATGCAGATGATGTATGTTCCGATCCATAAAGCTGTCGGAAATATTGAGTATGGCTATTCATTCCTTAAGCTATATGCACAGGGACTTTTCAATGGTCTTACCTATACGACTACGAACGAGCAAAGGTCTACAGCTATTGATCCTTATTTTATTTTAAATACAGGAATTTCTGCCGCACTTTTCAAGAAATACACTTTGGGATTTAAAGTGAACAATGTTACCAATACGGTTTATCAGACGGTATCTTTGTATCCGATGCCTAAGAGAAATTACAGTATGTATGCAACTATTAATTTTTAAACTTAAAAATATTATGAAACTGAACAAAATTCTACCTCTTCTTTTTGCTTTTACACTTCTTTTGGGCATCGTGTCCTGTAACAGTGATAATAATGATGAGCAGGAAATATTCTATGGCAACGGTTTTTTAATTGCTAATGAAGGTACTTTCGGAAAACCTGAAGGTGATGTAACGTTTGTAAGTTCAGACCTTAATCTTAAACAGGATAATGTTTTTGCCCTTAATAACGGAGGAGCAAAGTTAGGTGATGTGTTACAGATGGTTGCCTTTAATGGTGAAAATGCTTATCTGTTATTGAATAATTCCAATAAGATCCAGATCGCAAACCGCTATAATTTTAAAGCCAATGGTGAAATTACCGCTGAGCTTAATTCTCCACGATATATGGCTTTTGCCAACAATAATATTTATGTAACGAATGATAAATATTTAGGTGCCAAGTATGTAAGCATCTATAAAGCTTCCGACCGTTCTTTCATTAAAAAAATCACTTTCACAGATGCTGCTGAAAGAATTGTAGAAGCAGGAAACAATATCTTTGTACAGAATGCTTCATTTGGCTTTGGAAATAAGATCTCATATATCAATACTTCTACTAACGATGTTCAGTCTACGATCACGTTGCCAGCAGGAAATATCAACAAGATCATTTCAAGCAACCAAAATGTGTATGCTATTGCTGCAGGAACTGCTGATTCTTATATCTACGAAATCTCAAGCACAGGAAGCATTGTAAAAACAACTACTTTGACAGGTATTGCCAATGCTACGAATCTTGAAATTGCCAATGGTAAGTTTTATTTCACTTCAGGGAAAAACGTGTACAAAATGGATATGAGTGCTGCAACAGCACCTACATCACCGCTATTTACTGTTGCAAACAGTGTTGATGCGTATTCTGCTTTATATGGATTCAGCGTGATCAATGACAAAATTTTCACTTCGGATTCCAATGGATTTACCCAGGCCAGCAAAATTGTAGTTTACAATACTTCAGGGGCTATTATCAGATCATTCACTACAGGTATAGGCTCAAATTCAGTCTATGCAAACTAAGACATTAATACTTCGGTATTATCTATAAATTTTTATTTTTTTTCATCATTTGTGTTTTTTTTCAGGCCGCTTCTCCGAAGCGGCCTGATTTTGTTGTTCACTGATTATAAAAAGCTTCGGCGGGACAAAGTCCCGCCGAAGCTTTTTATATCTTAAGTTTAATCATTATAATTCAGCCCCAGCTTCTCAGCCTCTGCAATAACAAACTTTTCAGCTTCTACCTTATCATTGGGGATCTCACCTTCCAGGATGGCTTCTTTTACTTTTTCTTTAAGGATTCCAATCTCTTTTCCGGGTTTCAGATCAAACATCTTCATAATTTCTTCTCCTGTAATCGGTGGCTGGAAATTACGCACCTGATCTTTTTCTTCCACTTCTTTGATTTTCACTGCCACATATTCGAAGTTCTTTTTGAACCTGTCTTGTTTTTTGGAGTTTTTGGTTGTAATATCTGCTTTACATAGGGTAAACAAATCTTCCAGATCTTCACCGGCATCAAATAAAAGTCTTCTCAATGCAGAATCCGAAGCATCATCGGTAATAAGAGCAATAGGACGTGATGAAAGCTTCACCATTTTCTGGACATATTTCATATCGCTTCCCAACGGCTGTTTCAGCCTATGGAAAAGGGTCTTTACCATTTTTGAGCCTAAAAATTCATGACCGTGAAAAGTCCATCCTGTTCCTTCTACGAATTTTTTGGTGGGTGCTTTACCTACATCATGCAGCAAAGCAGACCAGCGTAACCAAAGATTATCTGTATTCTCTGAAATATTGTCTACGACCTCCAGTGTGTGGTAGAAATTGTCTTTATGGGTCTGCCCTTCTACCTCTTCTACTCCTTTCAGCTCAATCAATTCGGGAATGATCAGCTTTAAAAGGCCTGTTTCTTCCATTAATCCTAATCCTACAGAAGGTTTTTTGGACATCATAATTTTATTGAATTCAACCATGATCCTTTCCATAGAAACGATCTTGATTCTTTCTGCCTCCTGTTTTATAGCATTCAGAGATTTTTCTTCAATGACAAAATTTAATGTAGAAGCAAAACGAACGGCTCTCATCATCCTCAACGGATCATCAGAATAGGTTTGCGCAGGTTCCAAAGGAGTTCTTAAAATTCCTTTTTCCAGGTCCTCAACACCGTTGAAAGGGTCTATCAGTTCTCCGAAGTTAGCTTTATTTAAGGAAATTGCCATGGCATTGATGGTAAAGTCTCTTCTTTTCTGGTCATCTTCCAGTGTTCCGCCTTCTACTTCAGGTTTGCGGCTGTTTTCGGTGTAACTTTCTTTTCTGGCTCCTACAAATTCCAGCTCAAGATCTTTGTACTTGATCATAGCCGTTCCGTACGTTTTGAAGACAGAGACTTTTAATTTAGGATCAATATCATTCGCAACAGTTTGTGCAAGCTCAATACCGCTTTGCTCTGTCACAAAATCAATATCTGTAGATGCTGTCCTCTTCATCAGAAGATCGCGGACATAGCCGCCGACAATGTATACCGACTGATTATTTTTTTTCGCAGCATCAGCAATGATCTTAAATAGTTTTAAATTTTTATTTTGGGTAAGATTAATTTTCATCGTTAATAAATAGATCTTCTTTTTCTAGCAATATATTTTTCCATTAATCATAATGGGCATACATTTTATTAATTTTCCTTCATCATCAAAAGACTGACTTCCATAGCATGTTTGCCAATAATAGACGGTAAAACAATGCCACCGAATTTAAGCCCTCCCTTGATCTTATCAGTCCAAATGCAGATCAGAAAACTTCTCCAGTACTTTTTCTGATATTAAAGAATGCAAAGATAGAAATTAAAAAAAAGAAATCCTGCCGATATATATTGACAAGATTTAAATTGAAAGAATTATTACAGGATTTTATTCACGAAGAACCTTAATCCTGTTGTCACTCCAAATTTTTATTACTGAAGAACCAGAATATTTTGAAATCTTTTCTCTGTCTTCTTCTACCGCATAATCTACCAGTTTAATGATTTCCGGCGAAATATCCGAAAACTTCAAGGGACTTTTATCGCCACTGAAATTGGCAGAAGTGGAAACCAGAGGTTTATTCAGTTTAGTGATCAGCTTTCTGCAGAAATCCGTTTTCACCAACCTGATTCCGATACTTCCGTCTTCAGCCAGCAGTTCCTTGGGAAGTCCGCGGGGATTTTCATAAACAATGGTGACCGGTTTTTCACTTAGGTCAATAATTTCCCAAGCCATTTCCGGAACATCCACAAGATCCTGAAGTCTCTTTTCAGACTCCACCAGAATGATCATGGATTTGTTTTTTTCCCTTTTTTTGATGTCAAATATTTTATTGACAGCTTCTATATTGGTGGCATCACAACCAATTCCCCAGATGGTATCTGTAGGATAAAGAATCGTTCCGCCGGATTTTAGTATTTCGATAATGTTTTCCATAATGTAATAAGGCATAAAAACCTGTATAAAGGTAAAAAAACGGGAAGGCTCAGCCAAAAAATATGGGATAAATGTTTTTGTTTAGATGAATTTAAATTGGGCTAAAGCCTGAATAATAGGTCTTCTTTTGTTGAATGGGCTAAAGCCCATTTCTATTGAATATATTGGTCTCTTAAAAGGATGTACAAGCTTTTGACAGAAAATGTATATAAAAATTCAATAGGAACGGCTTTAGCCCGTTTAAAATAAGATTCCATAACATTTGGCTTTAGCCAAAACCTATAAGAAATTATTCCTTTCAAGAAATTCCTGATATTCTTCTATGAAACTTTTTCTCTGATGATGTTTCTCCTGATTCTTAATATATTCTCTCACAGCCCCAATCTTTGATTCCGAAACAGAAACGGCAAAATATTCATCCTGCCATGAAAATTTTTCCCGAGTAAGTTGATTTTTATTAATCCAAAAAGAAGATTCTCCCTTTAGCAATTGTACTATTTTTTCCATATTCTGACCCCGATCCCAGTGAAATCAAACAATGGCAATGATCTGAATAACCGTTAACCATATCTAAATAAATTCCTTTTTGAGAAGCATTTTCTTTGATATGTTTCCAGACTTTAACCCTTAAATCAAATGTATCCAGATGTGGAACTCTGTTTTTTGTGGAAAAAACAAGATGAATATAAATTTTAATAAATGACATTTGTGTTGTTTTAACCAAAAATAATATTTTTTAATCTATGTTTTGGCTAAAGCCATATTCCCAAAAAAACGGGCTAAAGCCCGTTTCTATTGAAATTAAACATCATTCACGAATTATCTCATGGATCATGGATCTTATCTCTTTGTTCCTGATTGTTGATTCTATAAACCTAAAACCTATTTCAATTCAGGAAGGTATCTTTCCTCAATAATACTCAAATGGTGATAATTGTGCCCTACGATCAGTTTCCCAATGGTTTCTACAGCAATCTGATTTCCATTAGCTGTCCCTATATTAGCTAAAACAGATGGCTCAAGAGTTTCCAATAGAATTTGAGAAGACTTTCTGACAAGCTTATATTCATCCAGTAAAGATTCTAAGGATCTTTTATCTGCAAAAGAATTGGATGCATATTCTTCCTCATCAAAGCCTGGTAACTCAGCTTTTTCTCCTCTGGCGAAAGCCAGAATTCTGTATTGAAATATTCTTTCGGTATCTGATAAATGAAGTAAGAGTTCTTTCAGTGTCCATTTTCCTTCTGCATAAGCAAAAAAAGACTGTTCTTCTGTAAGATGAGAATACAGTTCTATGGTTTTTTCTCCAACTTTTTTTAATTCTTCAATCCAGTTCCCAGAAGGGATCTGGTCTAAATATCTTTGTACATATTTTTGAAAATCAGACATATTTTTTTCGAGTTATAAGTTATTAATGATAAGTGATAATTATAATTGATGAATGATGCGTAAAGTGAAATTCACAAATTGACTATTGAGCATTCACAATTTACTTCTGTTCTATTTCCCTGTTTGTCCATTCATAGAAATTCACAGAGTCATACAGCTCGAAGCCGCAGGCTGGGTATAGCTGGTTGCCAACATCGTTGCTTTTTCCTGTTTCCAGCAGAACTCCACAAGCATTTGATGATCTGCAAAGCTCTTTGGCTTCTTCAATCAATTCTTTGGAATAACCTTTTCCTCTGTAATTATCATTGACATAGAGGTCATTCAACAGCCAGTAGCGCTGCATTCTTGTAGATGAAAATATGGGATACAGCTGAACAAATCCTGTCAGTTTGCCATCTTCTTCCACCACAAAAATTTCAGAATCTTTGCTCTTTATTCTTTCTCTGAGAAAATTTTCAGCCGCTGGAATATCAGATTCTTTATGATAAAAAACTCTGTACTCGTCAAATAATTCTGCCAATTGATTTACATCTTCAAAAGTAGCTTTTCTGGTATTTTTCATATTGATTATAAATGATGATCGTAGCTCAATACCCTTTTCATCTTCCACTGCTTATCCTCCTGAATCCACAAAATAGTAAATTTCGCCCTACTTCCCTGATTCCATTTCCCATTGGAAAATTCAAAAAAATCATGTTCGCCTACTTCTATGAAAGCGTACAGAACATTTTTGTGGTATAAAGGATATACTCGTTACTGACTATGGATTTTATAATGAGAAAAATCGCATTTATTAAAATCTATATCAAATATCAGACTGTCTGGTTTTTTAGCTGTTCTATACAATTCGTCGGCAATTTTCACCTGTGAATACACCATCTGACTGACAAAAGTTAAGATCAAAAAAGCTGATCTTTCTCATTATATTTTATTTTAAGGTGTTAAGAAAAAGCTTTCTCAAGATCTGCAATAAGATCTTCTGCATCTTCGATACCAACACTCAAACGAACTAAATCATCCGTAATTCCAAGCTCTTCACGTTTATCTGCAGGAATGGAGGCGTGTGTCATCAATGCAGGATGATTTGCCAAAGATTCTACTCCTCCTAAAGATTCAGCCAAAGTGAAAATTCTTACTTTTTCAAGGAATTTCACAGCATCTTCTTTTTTACCTGATTTGAAAGTGAAGGAAACCATTCCTCCTGATTCTTTCATCTGGGATTTGGCAAGTTCATATTGAGGGTGAGATTCCAGCCCCGGATAAATTACTTTATCCACTGCAGGATGGGTTTCAAGGTATTTCGCTACAGCAAGTCCGTTGTCTGAATGGCGCTGCATTCTTAATGCTAAAGTTTTGATTCCTCTTAAAACAAGATAAGAATCGTGAGGACCTAAAATGCCTCCACTCGCAAACTGAATAAAGTGAAGTTTTTCACCCAGCTCAGCATCTTTTGCGATCAATGCTCCGGCAATTACATCTGAATGTCCTCCCAAATATTTTGTAGCCGAATGCATCACGATATCTGCTCCCAGATCAATGGGCCTCTGGATGTATGGTGTTGCAAAAGTATTATCTACAGCAACCAGAATATCTTTCCCTTTTGCTATTTCAACTACCGCTTTAATGTCTACCAGCTTCATCAAAGGATTCGTAGGCGTTTCTACCCAGATCAGTTTTGTTTTGTCTGTAATAACATCAGCAATTTTGGAAACATCATCAAAATTCACGAAAGTAAATTTAAGCTGGTATTTTTCAAAAAGTCTTGTAAACATTCTGTAAGTACCTCCATAAAGATCATCTACTGCTACTACCTCATCACCGGGATTCAATAATTTCAAAACACAGTCGATGGCAGCCAATCCGGAACCGAAAGCAAGGCCTCTTGCCCCGTTCTCAATGCTTGCCAGAGAGTCTTCCAAAGCCTGTCTCGTAGGGTTGGCAGCTCTTGAATATTCATATCCGGAATGTACTCCCGGGCTTTTCTGTGCAAATGTAGAGGTTAAAAATACAGGAACATTGACAGAACCTGTTGCAGACTCATGATGCTGCCCTCCGTGAATTACTTTTGTATTAAAATTCATAATATTTTTATTTTTATAAGCCTCCCATGAAAAAATCAAGGCTCTTTGAAACGTTATCAGATTTTCTTTTCACTTCCAGCTTTCCGTTAAAAGCATACGCCAGAACGTCTATTTCTTCCGGAACTTTATCGGGAACTGTGGTTGTGAAAGAAACCAGGTATGCACTGTTTTCGTATTTATCTTTACCTGTTTCTTTAAGTTCCTCAAATTTTCCGTTGATTTTGAGAATTATTTTTTTCAGGGAATCATCTATATAAGCAATATCCGAGCCATTTCCTTTAATGAAATCGTCCATACTGGGAACAAGCTCTATGATGGATTCGCCTTCCATATCATGTGGGTGAAGGCTTCCCTTTAACATGTCGGCCGGAATATCCTTTTCCTTGAATAAGGCGATATCCATTTCTGCATTTTCAGAAACCTTCTCCTTCCCGGAAATATCTTTATTTTCAGATGCAGGAAGCTTTTCAACCGTTACAACAGAATCTATTGTTTTGGTTTCTTTGACTTCGGCTTTTTTATCGCACGCAGCCAACAATACCGCTGTACTGATGAGTAAAAGTGCTTTTTTCATATAATTTTGTGATTGGTGCAGAGTTTTGGTATTACATTCTGATAGCAGATTTTACAGCAAATTCATCGGCAATCTGCTCAAGCCATTGTGCAACATCTTCTTCTCCGGTTGCTCTCTGGTAGGTACTCCCTAAAGATACCAAAATCTGATGAATGAACATCTTCATCTGATCTACCGGCATTTCTTTTGTCCAAAGATCGATTCTTAAAGCTTCCATTGTTTTATCATCCCAAACAGAGATCATCGTCGCTTTCGTTTCCTCTTTTTCCACACCGCCGTCCTGAGCATTCCATGTTATATTTTCAGGAATGTGGTTCTCATCCAACTCTACATCTATTGTAATCTGAGTTTTTCTCATATCAATCTAAAATTTTTCCGCAAAGTTAATACTTCTTCAGCTTATCTAAAATTTCTACGAACTTATCTTCATCAGGAAATGCTGATTAATGTAAAAAAAATTTCGCTTTATTAAGATGCAAAAACCCTGAGTTTTCAAATCAAAAAAATAACCTCCAAATTACTTTGAAGGTTTATATTATTTTGACTATTACTATTACGGGGTTTTAGGTTTGTATACCGCTTCATTAAAGATGTTGGTAGCATCAAGCTTTAAAAAATTAACGAGTTTAGTTTCGGGTTTTTGTCTGAAATAGGCTTTACAGATCTGCCAGCCGGTAAAAATTCCAATCTGGGGCGAGGATTCATTATCGATTTCCGTATAAAACTTTGAAAATGGCCCCGGAGAAATGAAACGCTCTACCAATCTTGGATCATCGCCGAAGATCAGGTTACTTTCTACAAAATAATTCCAGATATTGGCTTCATTGGCTACGGCCCAGTCGTATTGTTTCTTGGTATAGTTCATTTTCAGGTAATCCGGTGTATCCGGAAGGAAAGCATCCTGCAAAATCATAATTTTTCCGTTCAAAATAACTTTATCTATGAATTTCTGATGATCCGGAGATTCTGTCACGATACTTTCGGCGAAAATCTGTGAAACTTTGGGAATAATATTCTGCGGGTTCATTGATTTCTGAAAATACAGTTCGAGACCTTTGTAATTAGCATTGCCATCACCCATAAATCCGGTAATATCTATAAAAAGAAGATTTCCTTTTGAATCATAAAAAATAGGATCCTGAACCATCTGAAGTGCCGATGAAAAAAGGTAAACCTTGGGACTTTTAAACTGTGGAAAATAGTATTTGATATGAGAGAACAGATGCTGAAGTTCCTTCTGAAGTTTCGCCTGGTCTATTTTAGCAGCCGCTTCTTTATAAATCTTGATTTCTTCTGCGTCTGATCTTCTTTTTCCAAAATCCGCATCGGAAACCGTTCCCTGGAACCAAGGAAACTTAGTCTTAAATTGGTCCAGAGGAATGTCCTGATTATAAAATTCTTTGGAAATATCCGTCATCTCAACTTTTTCAGCAGACTCTTTTACTTCTACTTTCCATTGGTTTTCGGGTTCTTTCTTACACGAGTCCAAAGCGAGAACTAAAATAGAGGAAAGGGCAATAATTCTAAAAATCTTCATTATTTTTACATGAAATTTAAGTATACAAAAATAAGGATTAAAAACACAATCGATGATGAAAATTAAAATATTTGCAACCTTCGGCCTTATTATTTCAGGATTTTCTCTGTTCTGTTCCCAAAAACTTAATTTTAAGGATCCGAACTTTGAAAAAGCTGTCCTTGAAAATTTTGATCTCAATAAAAACGGCTCACTGGAGAAACTGGAAGCTGATATGATCACCAATTTGTTTCTGGTTCAGAAAGGTATTACGTCAGCTGATGATATGCTCCTTTTCAGCAATGCCAAGATGATCGTGCTTGATGATAATACCATTCCGAATGTTTCGATTATGGGACTACCACAGCTCGAGCTGTTTTCCTGTACAGAATGCAAAATATCTTCTTTCAAGGCAGAAGGTCTTAAAAGCTTGGCTTCCTTGTATCTTGACAACAACCTTCTGGAGAATATTTCGTTAAAGGAAACCCCAAGAATTGATCAATTAACATTATCTTTAAATCAACTAAAAGCAGTTGATATCACTGCGCTCAAAAATTTAAGAAAATTAAATGTCGAGCACAATAAGATCCAGAAACTTGACATTTCAAAAAATCCAGCCCCTTCAGACACTGAATATAGGCGGAAATCCAATGAAGGAATCAGACATTAAGAAAGGAATGAAAACTGATATAACTATTTTCGGAGCTGAACAATAATTATGATCATGAAACTAGAAACAGAAAGACTTATTTTAAGAAAATTTGAAGAAACGGATGTTGAACGGATGTTTCTGCTGGATTCTAACCCAGAAGTGATGAAATATATCGGCGTTCCGGTACTCACAGAACAAAGTGAATCATTAGCTGTAATCAGAATGATTCAGAAGCAATATCAAGAAAACGGCATAGGAAGGCTTGCTGTCATTGAAAAAGAAACCGGGCTGCTGATTGGCTGGAGCGGACTGAAATTACTGACCGAAGAGATCAATGGTTATAAAAACATACTCGATCTTGGCTACCGTTATTTACCTGAATTTTGGGGAAAAGGTTATGCACTGGAAGCTGCAAAAGCATCCCTGGAGCTTGGTTTTAATGACATGAAAGCTGATGTGATCTACGCACATGCCCATTCCGGAAATGAAGGATCCAATCATATTTTAAAGAAATTAGGCTTTGAAAAAACCGGTGAATTCACAGAACCTGACGGAATCTGTAACTGGTATGAGCTAAGACGTGAAAAATATTTACCATAGTATGGTTACAAAAAAACCATTAATTTTGGATTTCTTTTCCGTTTGAAATTCGAGAAGTGAATGCAATGGCTGTGGAAATGATAAAAAACGGATTAAAAAATGTAAAAGGCGTAGAAACGCCTAAAAAATTTGTAATAGACTAAAAAATAAATAATGCAGACTCAAAAAGTAATAGATCATATTGTAGCATGGTTAAAGGATTATGCTGTAAAAGCTAATGTAAAAGGATATGTAATAGGTGTTTCCGGGGGTGTAGATTCTGGAGTAGTTTCCACGCTTTGTGCAATGACCGGACTTGAAGTATTGCTTCTCGAAATGCCGATACGTCAGAAACAGGACCAGGTAAACCGAGCTCAGGATCATATTGAAGATCTTAAAAAAAGATTTCCAAACGTTCAGGGTAAAACCATCAATCTAACTCCTGTTTTTGAAACTTTTGAAGATGTCGTTGAAGATCATATTGAAGGAAGATGGAGTAACAATCTTGCTCTTGCCAATACCAGATCCCGTTTCAGAATGTTGACATTGTATTACTTTGGGCAGCTTCACGGGCTTTTGGTCTGCGGAACCGGAAACAAAGTGGAGGATTTCGGAATCGGATTTTATACCAAATACGGGGACGGTGGTGTAGATGTTTCTCCAATTGCTGATCTATATAAAACTGAGATTTATAAGTTGGCAAAAGGATTAAACCTTATCGAAAGTATTCAAAATGCAATTCCGACAGACGGACTTTGGGACGCAGACAGAACCGACGAAGATCAAATCGGAGCAACATATCCGGAACTGGAGGAGATTCAAAAAGAATACGGAACTAAAACTGCAGAGGATTATGAGGGTCGCGATAAAGAAGTCTTTTTAATTTTTGACAGAATGCATAAAGCAGCTCAGCATAAAATAAATCCTATTCCGGTTTGTGATATTCCTGAGGAATGGAGAAACGATTAGTTTTGAATGATAAGATGTATATATGAACGGTAAAATAAGGTCAGTATTTTTTATTTGTCTGGGACTTCTTTTCGGAATGTCCGTGATGTATATCTACAATAATTTTATTGCAGACAAAAAAGGAAATACAGAGACTGTAAAAACAGAGGCTACAAGCTATGGAAGTGAATCTCCACATTCCCAAAGTAATAATGCAAACCATTCCTCGCAGCCTATTGACCAGCTCACAGAGGAGAAAACGGTCATTAATTATGTAAAGCAGAATCACAGACTTCCTGATTATTATATCACTAAAAACGAGGCAAGAAAACAGGGTTGGAATGCTTCAAAAGGTAACCTCTGCGATGTATTACCAGGCAAGGCTATAGGCGGAGATAAGTTCGGGAACCGGGAAAAAAAGCTTCCTCAGGGTGAAAAATATTATGAAGCTGATGTGAATTACAGCTGTGGAAACCGAAATGCAGACCGGATCATCTTTACGGAAAATGGTGATGTTTATCTGACTAAAAACCATTATAAAAGTTTTGAGAAGCAGTAGCTAAACATGTCATTGCGAGGAGCAAAGCGAGAAAGCAATCTTTACATCAATAAGATTACATTCCTATGAAACCTGGATTTGTTTATATTATGACCAATAAGAATCATACAACTCTTTACACAGGAGTTACTTCAAACCTGTCCAAACGCATACAACAACATAAAGAAGTATATTACGAACAAAGTTTCACATCAAGATATAAATTATATATACTTGTCTATTGGGAATCTTTTCAGGAAATAGGAGATGCTATTTTTCGGGAAAAGCAAATCAAGGCAGGCTCAAGACAGAAAAAATTAGATTTGATAAATTCAATAAACCCTGAATGGAGAGATTTAACCGACGATATTGAAAATATCATGGATGTTTTTTAAGATTGCTTCGTCGCTACGCTCCTCGCAATGACCAATATTAAATTAATAAAGAAAAAGAATATGAAGACAATATATATCGATTTTACAGACATAGGCGACTATGACGATTTTTACACCCAATTAAAGGAAAAAATTAGTCTTCCTGAAGGTTTTGGAGATAATCTGGATGCCCTTTCCGATATCATTACCGGAGGATTGGAGCTGCCTCTTCACATTGAGTTTGTGAATATGACGGTAGACCAGCTTGAGATCTTTGAAGATCTTCTGACAACTCTTGAAGATGCAGAAGATGAAACAGAAGATTTCAGCTTCACTTATTATCTGGAACAGTATGAGGACGAAGAAGATGAAGATAATTCTGAAGAAGAAAAATAATTTCAATTCAACAGAAACAAAACTCGCAGAAAATTCTGCGAGTTTTTTGGTCAAGTCTTTTTAAATGTTTCTAATTTTACTTTTACTGCCTGATGAATTTAAAGCTTTGCGAAGTTTCCCCCTTCACGAAAATCTGCAGAATATAATTTCCTTTTGATAATGAAGAAACATCTATTCTGTCTTCCAGGGCAATGTATGTTTTTACTTTCTGACCTACCATATTGTATATTTCCACCCTATCAATCCTGTTAATTCCTTTGAAATACAGAACATCTTTTACCGGATTTGGATAAATGGATATGTTAGTATTATTTTTGGTGCTTTCATTAGTAGAAAGCTGTATTTTCGAAAGATCAAGGAAAAATGCAACAATCTGGCCGGATGCATTGGTTCCTATCCCGGCGATCCTTTTCCCATCCCCGGATATTGCCAGAGGAAGTGCCATATTTACACCTTGCGTATTGATCCCTAGGCTCACAGCATAATCATTCAGATTGACACGCCCTCCTGCTGCTGTCCATATAAAGCCTTCTCCAGACATTGGAGGTGCCGCAAAAGCTCTGAAAAATCCGACTACGTTTTTACCATCGGCAGAGATTCCGGTTGCTCCCCCTCTGAAGAAGACTGAGGAATTTGGATGGGTTATGTATGTAAGGCCGCTTACACTATTCCATACATATGGATTGGGCATAGCGGAACCTATAATCGTTGTTCCATCGGCAGAAACATCACCTGCTTCGCCTACATAATTACCATTACTGTCTGTGATAAAACTTTCTACTCCGTTTACCCATTTTGCTCCGCTTCTGGTTCCGTTATCCTGATCCTGCCAGCCGACAATCACAGATCCGTCGGAATTGATGGCATTGGCTCTGGAGCTTCTGTTAGGTACTATACTTCCAAGATCGGTAACTCCGTTTGTAGCATCCCATTTTACGGCATGTGCGCTTCCGGCAGTCACCCAGCCCAGTCCTACAATGGTATTTCCGTCCGAAGTCATTCCCCAAGTAGAACTTACGTGACCATCCCAGCCTGTTGGAACAAGTCCTCCATGATTGGTCCAGGAAGCAGACACTGTATTGTAGGTAGATATTTCATTAAATCCTGTGGCTGCATTGGTTGTGGAAGAACCTATTTTAGTTCCATCAGCAGTGATCAGTGTTCTTCCGGCAGCAGGATATCCGTTAGAGATAGAGCCGATCTGGATAAGACCATTCAGCTCATCCCATTTAAAAATCTGGCCGGCACTTGTATGCATGCTGACAATTCCATCATCAGAGATACCTCCTACCGTATAATTTCCTACTGCCATCACAGTCAACTGGGCATCAGCCGTTACAAACCCAAACAGAAAGCAAGCATATAAAGCTTTCATTAAAATTTTGTAATTTTTTCTCATAATTATCTAAGTTTAATATTTTGAATTGGCTGAAACAATATTAATATTATATTTACCTTTTGAAAAGAATTTGGCTTACATAATTCGTGAAATTCAAAAGGGTAAAAAACATAAATAATTAAAATACAATAACATAACAAAAATCTATTTTGAGGACAGATCATCCAGAAGCTGTAGAAAAAAATCAAAAAAAATCATTGTTTTGCCAAAGTACTTTGGTTCAAAACATCAAATTTCTGTTCATCATTTTGTGTTCAGTTTTTATGAAAGGACAGTCGGGACCCGATTTCAGTATTTTAGCGGACAAGGCTTTTCAGAGATTATACCAGAATCCTGATGAGTGTATCAGCTATTCCCAGAGCCTGCTCATTAGCGACCAGAATCCGGAGCACAGGATAGTACTGCAGAATATCATTTCTCAGGCTTATGCCATGAAAGGAGATTACGTACAGTCCGTTAATATTTACAGCCAGAAGGAAGATTCACAGGAAAAAGAAAAACTGTCTTATTTCCTTCAGGCCGCTGGTGACTATAATCTTGCAGACCAGTACCAGAACCTGGATCTTTACAACCAATCGCAACAGATTATTTCCAGGCTTTTAGCTGACCCTAAATTATTAAAAGGTGACAATCCGAGGATGAATGGCATTACAGCTAAACTCTATCAACTTCAGGCTATTAACTTCGGTATCAACAGAAATTATGAGAATGCCCAGGAAAACCTCAGCAAAAGTGACCATTATCTCAGCTTTAATAATCAGGAAAATCAGATCTTAAAAACAGAGAACAGGATTTTCAGAGCCTCTTTTTTAATGAAAGAAAACAAACTGGAAGAAGCTAAATCCATTCTGGACAATACACTTGCAATGACTGAAAAAAATAAAGATTACCACTTTCTTCAGGCATTTGCTTATGAAAACCTGTCACGATATTATTTTTTAAAAGAAGATTATCTCACTGCTATCGAAATCCTTGAAAAAGGATTTTCAAAAATAGAAGACATTCCTTATAACAACTTAAAAGTAAAGATCTATGAATCTTTGTCCAAAAACTATCTTGTTCTTGGGAATGATGAAAAATACCATCAGTACAACAAACTCTATACAGAACTTCGAACTAAAATAGATTCAAACACCAAAGAAGGCATACGCTATATTGTAAAGCTGGTAGAAACCAATCAGAATAATAATCTTGAATTTCAAAATCAAAAACAGCTGAAAAAGATAAGTGGGATTTCCGCAGGATTTCTGCTCATTATTATCAGTCTTCTGGCCTGTTTTCTGGTTCTGAAAAGCAATCATAAAGACCTTAAAAAACAGTCTGAATTTTTTGAAAAACAGAAAAAGCTGGAACTGGCCTCTCAGAAAGAAGTTCAGGATATTTCAAAACAGATATCTGCCACTAAGGCCACCGAAAAAGATCTGAATAAAATCTCTAAGGAAAAGGAAGATGAAATCCTACAGAAACTGGAAGAATGGGAAAAGCAGGAACGTTATTTAGACAAAAACATGACGCTTTCTGTACTCTCTTCACAAATGGGCGTAAACACAAAATATCTTTCTGAAGTGATCAATAACAGTAAAGGAAAAAACTTCAACAGCTATATTAACGAATTAAGGATCAATTATATCGCCCGTCTGCTGAAAACGAATCCTGTTTATCTTAATTATAAAGTCAGCTATCTGGCAGAGTATTCGGGATTTTCCTCGCACAGCGCCTTTACAACGGTCTTTAAGTCCATAACCGGAATGTCCCCGAACGTTTATATCCAGGAAATCAGTAAAAGCAGAACATTATGAAACATGTATTAAAAATCATTATGGTAATTTTTCTGTGTTTTCATATGGTAGTTTCCGGCCAGAAAATCACTTTTGATTCTCTGATGAGAAAGGCCCGCATTGAGATCTATGATAATCCGGACAATACCATCAGGATTGGAAAAGACCTTCTTGGAAAAGAGCATGATGTCCATAAGCAGATTAGCATTTACCAGCTTTTGTCTACCGCTAATATTGCCAAAAGGGATTTCGACCAGTCTTTACTGTATCTTTTAAAGGCTAAAGAAGCCGCACAGAAAACGAATGATGTAAAGGTCCGCACCAGCGTTCTGATATCGGCTGCCATACAGTATCAACAGATGGAACTTTTCAGCAAAAGCCTTGAGACCCTTAATGAAGCAGACCAATTTCTGACTAAAATTCCGGATAATCTTCCTGAAAAATATATTGAAACGGCAAGAAGCTATGCTATCCGCGGAATGATCTATAAAAGCCAGTCGAATCCTGAAATTGCCCTGGAAAAGTTTCTGATCTCCATTCAAAATTTTGAAAAGATAAAACATACTCAGACCACTTATTCTAATATGAGTGTGGTCTATTACAATATCGCGTATTGTTATCTTAATCTGGCCCAGCATGAAAAAGCTCATCAGGCATTTATCCGGTCTGCAGAATATGCACAAAAAAACAAAGCCAAAAGTCTGGAAGCATTTGCTTTAAAAGGAATGGCAGAAATGTATAAACAGAAGAAAGAGCATGAAACAGCTCTTCAATTATTGATTAAAGCTGAAGATCTCAGTAAAAATACCGGTGATCTTATCCTCAATGAAGGCATATACAAAGAAATGTCTGAAAATTACCTTGCCCTGGGAAAGCCAGATCTTTATCAGAATTACAGTAAAAAATATTTTGAAATGCGTTTTCAGCGGGAACAGAATGAGCTTAGCTCCATTAACCATTCAATTGATGACCATAATCTGAAAACTCTTAAAAAAAGCAGTGAAATGAAGATTTATTATCACTATGTCACGATAGTTATTACAGTTCTAAGTATTCTTATCATTGCCTTGTTGCTTTTTTTAATTTTCAGGGTAAGGAAACAGAATCTAAAATACAGAAAAGAGATTCAGAGACTGATAAGATCATAGATGATCAGCTATGAATGATAATAAAAAAAAGCATCCTTTTCAGAATGCTTTTTTGTGATTTTATCTTCCAATAACTTCTGTAATCGGGTTTCCTATATTTCCACTCGGGAACTGAATTTTCAGTAATGATGAAACGGTAGGTGCAATATCCGTCATATTATAAGGCTTATTACTTTCTCCTTTCTGGATTCCCCATCCCATAAAGATCAATGGTATGTGTGCATCATAAGAATTCCATACACTGTGGGTAGTTCCTGTTTTAGAATATGGAGGAAGCATGGAATCGTGAGAAATCAGCTGAATATCTCCGCTTCTCTGTCTGTTGATCCCATTGATGATTCTCTGTTTAATAGGCTCCGGAATAGTAGCTTCCTGAACTTCATCTACAGATACCGCGTACAAAACGGTAGGATCTTTCTGTAGTTCTTTGATCGTGAAGTCTCTCAGGTCATCCAGTTCAATTTTATTATCCTGCATCAGCTTTCTGTCAAAATAGATCTGATAATTGTCTATCGCATTGATCAGCTTGTCAACTCCGAATTTATCCTTCAGCTTCTGATTGATATCTTTTTCCATTCCTTCTCCAAAGAATCCTGTAGTAATTTTATGTTCTTTCAGGAATCCTACAGAATGAGCTCCACCGTGGTCAGCAGAAAGAAAAACAGTATACTCCCCTTTTCCTACCTTTGAATCCAGATAACTGAAAAACTGAGCCAGATCCTGATCCAGCCTTAAATAAACATCTTCCACTTCAATAGAATTCGGGCCAAACTTATGACCTGCATAATCTGTAGAAGCCAGGTTGATCGCTAAAAAGTCGGTAATCTGATCACTTCCTAACTTTTCACCTTCTACAGAGGCTTCTGCCAATTTCAGTGTGAGTGTGTTTCCGAAAGGTGTATAGCGGATATTATCTTTTTTTGCCTGGTAATCCTGTGCTAAATTGCTGTAAGGGAAAACAGGAGCTTTTGCACTTCCCAGCAGACCTTCCCAAGAAGAATTGTCAGGAGAACTTTCCGTGTACTGATTAATCGGAAGCAAAGTATTCCAACCATTTGCCACTAATTTCTCAGGCAGGTTCTGCGAATTGAAAGATTTAACCCATTGAGGCAAATCGTTCATATACCATGTACTTGTAATAAAGTTTCCGGTACTGTCATCAAACCAGAAAGCTCCGTTCGGAGTATGGCCAGCAGGAAGGATGGATGCACGGTCTTTTAATGAAACCCCGATCACTTTTCCCTGGAAATTGGTAGCCAGTCTTAATTCGTCTGTTACCGTGGTAGACCAAAGATTTTTTGGAGAATGACTTCCTACTTTTGTATTGGTTGTTCCTACAGGCTGAACATTTTCATCCGTTGTACAGTACACATTTTTTCCGGTTTCTTTATCCGTCCAGTCATTTCCGGCAATACCATGGATCGCAGGTACAGAACCCGTATAGATGCTGGTATGTCCCAAAGCCGTAACAGTAGGTACGTAGTTGATATGAACGTTATTTAAAGAATATCCGGTATTCAGGAGTCTTTTGAAACCATCGTTTCCGTATTTACTGTAAAAACGGTACAAATAATCCCACCTCATCTGGTCTACCACTAATCCTACGACTAATTTGGGTCTTTCTAACTGAGAATTTTTGTTCTTCTGAGCATTGATTGTAATTACGGACAATAAAGCCGCTGCCGCAATTGAAATTTTCCTAAGCATCTAGTAAATTTTTGTTGACCACAAATTTACGGGTTTTGAAAGTTTTGGAGTGTGAAATTTTCTTTAAATTTGAGAACCGTCTATTAAACCAATAAGTGCAGAAATGATTTTAGGAGTATATTGGTATTTTAAATTCCCAGAAAATGTATATAGCTTTCAGTTTTTCAAATTTCTCAAAGGATTTGGAGAGCATGCTGACAATCCGGCTGAACTGGAAGCCAGGGTTTCAATAGATCATTCCGAAAACCTCATTAACAAACTGGAAAAATTGCATTCCCGTTTTAAAAGGATGTATTTAGATATCAAAATCAATGAGAACCAATTATTGATATCAACAGGTGATTATACCCTTTTTGATGAGCATTTCCAGTTCATTTCAGAAGTAGAACAAATGCTGGTTCATCACAATGCAGTTATGGTTGATCTGCCTTTTGAAGTAAAATCAAGCATAATGTTCAGTCCGGAAAAGAAAAATTCTGAGACTATAGAGCATAAGTTTATGCAAATAACAGGTTCCGATTTCAAGAAAAACAATGCTGAAAACCGTTCTGTGCGGATTGACTGCAATCTGCCGGCAGCAAGCAAAAAAGATCTGATCAATGATCTTATCCGAATATGTAATGAAGAAAATATTCAGGTGTTTTATTATTATGATTGCGATTTTAAACAACATTCCAATCTGATGCTTTTTTTCTCCAACGGAAGACAGTTGGAAAATGCAGTTCAAAATGTCAACCTCAACGCTTTCGGAAACAAGGTCCGCCACTTGGATCAGAAATATCAGCTTCACTTCGGGCATTTTGGAGGAATGGAATATTATCCGCGAAATGGTCCTTTTGTGGAACTGATCACTGACGAAGAATATATTTTAAATAAAAAATAAACTATTATTATGATCAAGTTCAAATACGTCATTTTATATGTTGAAGATGTGGAAAAATCAATGGATTTTTATCACCAGACATTTGATATGGCGATTAAATTTATCACTCCTGAAAAAGATTACGGAGAACTTCTTACCGGAGAAACCAGCCTTTCTTTTGCATCCTTAAATCTGGCCAGCTCGAATATAAAGCAGGGATTTTTGTCTTCCAAATCTGAAGAGAAACCTTTTGGAATTGAGCTGGGATTCGCAACAGATGATGTTGAAAAACTTGTAGATAAAGCGGTTAAAAACGGAGCGGTTCTTTATGAAGATATTGCAGTAAAACCTTGGGGACAAAAGGTAGCCTATATCAAAGATCCTGATCATTATTTAGTAGAAATCTGTACAGAAATTCAATAAAACTCAATCGCATTCCGCTATTCCATGGAAATAAAAAAATTAGAAAAACTGACTGAAAACCCTACCCTACACTGGGGACTTAACGGATACACTACAGATAAAATCCTGTCCATTTCTTTTATTGAATATGGCGGTTCTTTTGAATTTGTATTAAAAGAAAAACCTATGCCCTACTCTAAGATTTGGGCAACCCATCCGGATGAGCTTGATGAAATTAATGAAATCATTGAAAAAGAACATTCTTTCGGAGCTTTTGAAGATAATGAATTGATAGGCTGGATCATCTGTGAGCACCGGACATGGAACAACAGCTTTTACATTGAGAATATTCTGATCAATGAAGAATTCAGAAGAAATGGAACCGGGGCACAGCTGATCAAAAATGCTGTCCGGAAAGCCAGACATTTAAACTGCAGAATCATTGAGCTTGAAACACAGAATACCAATTATCCGGCTATACAATTTTACAAGAGGATGGGATTTGGCATTACGGGAATCAATACAAGACTCTATGAAAATCCGGAGGAAACTGCTGTATTTATGACTTTAGATCTATAAGATGAATCATTTTTACACTATTTATTAATTCACATAATCGACAGAGGCTATAAAACTTATTGAGAAAATAATTTTGTACCAAATAGTACAATTACATACCTTTGTCTTGGAAAATAAATCCCAATGGCAGGACGACCTAAAATATTTGACGAACAGGAAGCTGTTGCAAAAGCAACTGAAGTTTTCAGAGACAAAGGCTATGATACAGCTTCAGCTGATGAGTTACTCTGCGCTATGGGTATTGGGAAAGGCAGTTTTTATCTTGCCTTCAAAGGTGGAAAGCGGGAACTCTATATTCGCTCTATCACTCAGTTTTCAGAGCATTTGTATAAAAAACTTTCAGCCAGCATTTCAGGATCTGAGGATAAAATACAATTCATCAGACAGTTTTTCCTGAATCTTGCTGACGCTTCTGATTGCGATAAAGAACGTGGCTGCTATTTAGGAAATGCCTTGGTTCAGCTTTCTGAGAAGGATCATGAAATAAAAAAAATCACAGTCCAATTGCTGAAAAAATTACAGGCTCTGTTTGCAGAAGCCATCAAAAGTGCACAGGCAGACGGACAGATTACCAACACTGAAGATCCGGAACTGATCGGTTGGTACCTAAGTAATTTATGGAACGGGATCCATGTTACGAGAAGAATGGAAGGCTCACCGGAAATTCTTAAAAGCATTATTGAAATGAATCTTAAAATACTAAATTAAAATTTTTTATTCAATTATGTACCATTTAGTACAATTTAAAATACCTATTAATTTAATACCAAAAATGTTATGAACATTACCAACAACACGATTTTAATTACTGGCGGTGGCTCAGGAATCGGATTAGAAATTGCAAAAGCATTGAACACAACAAACAAGATTATTATTGCAGGAAGAAATAAAGAAAAGCTTGATGCAGCAGCAAAAGGTCTTGAAAATGTCTTTACTATTCAGGCAGATATTACCAATGAACAAGATATAAACCATCTGATCGAGGAAATTAAAGTGAATTTCGGCGGACTGAACATCCTGATCAACAATGCCGGACATGCCTATGCCTATACCATTTCTGATACATCAGACACATATAGCAAGGCAGTTGCTGAATTTGAAACCAATTATTTTGCCCCCATCCGTCTGACTGAAAAGTTACTGCCATTATTAAAACAGCAGGAAAACGCTGCAGTTGTAAATGTTTCTTCTATTGTAGCATTTGCTCCGGGTTCCCACGTTCCTACTTATTCCGATTCTAAAGCAGCACTCCATTCTTACACTAAAATATTAAGGCATGAGCTGGCAAAAGACACTTCTGTTAAAGTTTTTGAATTGATGCCGCCTCTTGTCAATACTGATTTTTCAGCAGAAATTGGGGGCAGAGAAAATGGCATCCCTGCTTCAGAGGTTGCAGACAGTTTTGTAAATGCTCTCACTAATGATACTTACGAAATCCATGTAGGATATACCGAAGTTCTCTATAACAACTTTTTTGCAGATTCCGAAGGAGCTTTTAGCATGATGAACGCGTAATTTTTAACGTACCGGTTATTCACTGCGGGAAAAGGTTCTTTCTTTCCCCGCAGTTTTTGTTACTATCCATTCTACATCTGTTCTTACGGGGATTCAGAAAATCCTTTAGCTGAATATTTTCATTCAGTTGAATATTTACTAATATATAAACCCATTCCTATGATGCGTTTTATTCTTGACAAGCTTTTATAGAAACTCATAATATCAATTCTTAATTTAGCATAAAGTAATAAATCTGATTCTTCAACTGTTACTCTTATATGAAAACCATTTATTTACTTCTGTTTATATTTTTCTCTGTAACTTTTATTTCAGCACAGAAAAGTAGTTTCGAAAGCTTTTTTGAAACCTCAGATCATATCAGGATCAAATACAAAATTTCAGGAAAAGGAGAAGCCTGCATCTACGTGCCGGGTGGTCCGGGACAGGGATACCCTTCATTTGAATGCTTAGGAGGAAATGCTCTGGAGAAAAATATGCAGATGATTTATATGGACCAGCGTGGATCCGGTGAGTCGGGAAAATCGGAAAATTATCATCTGGATGCGATGGTTCAGGATATTGAAGAGCTGAGACAGCATCTGAAGATTGATAAAGTTTTTCTGCTCGCTCATTCCTTTGGAGGAATTATCGCTGTGAATTATGCTAAAAAATATCCTGAATATACAAAAGGGCTTATTCTGTCCAATATTACTCTTCATTTCCTGAATAACGAATCCGTGAAAGAACAGATCGAATATGGAAACAGTCTTCTCAGTCAACCCAATAAAGCTGTTTCTGAAGATAGTCTCTCTGCAGAACTTTCGAAATTAAGTGTGGCATTACGAAAAAAAAGAATCGGATATAAATTTCTCACCGAGGATATCGAAACTATTAAGCAGATGGACAAGATAGATTCCATTCATCCCAGAATCATAGATTTCGGTATGGCCGTGATCTCGAAACCTAAAGAATTCCCTGAATACTATACTGATTATGCACCAATCACGAAAGATATTTATGTGCCGGTTTTAGTTATCACCGGAAAAAAGGATAAAGCCGTAGGAACACAACATTATAAAACATTTCAGTTCCCTAATCAGAAAGTTATTTCTATTGACGGAGGACATCTTTTGTATTATGAGAAAAACGAGAAGTTCGTGAATGCAGTTTGGCGTTTTATACACAAATATAAAAAGTAACTCATTTTTCATATTCAAACATCATTATCCAAATTACAAACCGCTATAAAAACACAGCCCAATTGGCATCCTATTTTATTTAGGACAACAATAAAAATTTCATTAATTTCGGGTCTTTAAAATTTAAGCTAAAATGAAAAATAATCTGTTTCTATCAGGTTTCTGGGCAAGAATATGGGCCTTATTAATTGATTCACTTATACTCGGAATCATTGGATTTATACTAGGCTTCACCTTCGAAAATTTCTTTATTTCCATGGGAGAAAGTGCCAAATTAATCGGATGGATTATTTCTTTGGCTTATTTTACAATTTTAAATTCCGAGCTGAACAACGGTCAGACCATGGGCAAAAAGTTAATGAAGATCCAAGTAACCAATATTGAAGGAAAAACAGTTGACTTAAAAACCTCATTCATTAGAGGTCTGATTCTTACTACTCCATTTTTTCTGAACGGATTTAAAATTACAGATACAGCAACATTCTCAGTAGTTAATATTATCCAGTCGATCATTATTTTCACTTTAGGTTTGGGAATTATGGTATTTTACATTTTCAATAAAGAAACAAGACAGTCTCTGCATGATATCGTGGCAAAAACATATGTCGTTCAGGATCACAGAAACAGTACGGTCACCATAATGCCTCAACCGAAAAAACTGCCATTCTATATTACGGGTGGTCTTCTTTTACTTGTAATTATAACATCAATTTATAATTACAACAGCAATAGCGAAATAAAAAAACTACTTCCGGTTTATGAAATGATTTCGAAGCAGGATCATGTTTCAAGGGCATCAATATCAATGAATCATTTTTCAGGAAGCAAACAATACGTTTATACCATATCTATTAAAACTGATAAGAAACAGCAGTTCAACGGCCACATGGAGAACGATCCGATTATTAAAGAAGCTGTTGAAACATTTATTAACAGTAATGTTTATGAAAATGATCAGGACGTATTAAATGTAGTGATCGGTTCAGGATTCGACATTGGTATTGCAAGACAAGATTATTCTTATAATGTTTTCAAACCTATATTTAAGTGGAGGGAAACATATAAACTATAACCTCATAGTCATCAATATAAAAACGCACCAATGAGGGCGTTTTTATTTTTAAATTGCAAATTATTCCCATAAAACCGAACTATTGGAAGTTTTAAAACAAATAAAACAGGATACAAAAAAAAGACTCAGCGCGGCCTTCGGCCGCGCTGAGTCTTTATATAAAGCTTAAATTAATTAAAATTTAAGATCTCCGTTCACTTCTCTTACCGCATTAGCTGCTTCAGAAAACTTCAACTGCTCATCTGCAGTAAGTGTTACATTAACAATTTTCTCTACTCCGTTTGCTCCGATAATAGCCGGAACCCCTAAGCAAATATCATTTTGCCCGTATTCACCTTCAAGCATTAGGGAACAAGGGATCATTTTCTTCTGGTCGCAAGCGATCGCCTGAACCATTACAGAAACTGCTGCACCCGGTGCATACCAAGCTGAAGTCCCTAATAATTTAGTTAATGTAGCTCCTCCTACTTTAGTTTCCTCGATAACATATTTTTGTTGCTCGTCACTTAAGAATTCAGTTACAGGAATACCATTTCTTGTAGCTTTGCTTAATAATGGTAGCATTCCCGTGTCGCTGTGTGCAGCGATTACCATCCCGTCCACGTCAGAAATAGGACTTTCCAATGCTTCAGCCAATCTGTATTTGAATCTTGCAGAATCCAATGCACCACCCATTCCGATGATCTTGTGCTTAGGAAGACCTGAAGTTTTGTGTACCAGATAAGCCATAGTATCCATTGGGTTAGAAACTACGATGATAATAACTTCCGGAGAATTCTTTACTAAATTTTCAGTAACTTCTTTCACAATACCGGCGTTGATACCAATTAGTTCCTCTCTTGTCATTCCAGGCTTTCTTGGAATACCTGAAGTGATCACTGCTACATGAGAACCTGCAGTTTTGCTGTAATCTCCTGTTGTTCCGGTAATTTTTGTATCGAATCCGTTAAGCGATGCTGTTTGCATCAAATCCATTGCTTTACCTTCAGCAAATCCTTCTTTAATATCTACTAAAACTACTTCTGAACAGAAGTTTTTCATTGCGATGTATTCTGCACAGCTTGCTCCTACAGCGCCTGCACCTACTACAGTTACTTTCATATTGTATACTTTTTTTTAATTATTTTTTAGTTTAGTTTAAAAATTGAAACGCCCAAATTTAACAATTCCTGAAAATGTGGGCAATTTTTCAGGAATTTAATTGAGGTTCAAAGAAATTAATTGACGTTCAGTAAAAATGTATATAGCTTTTTTGCTCCCGACAGCACCTCATTGTAATTTTCCTCGGTAACTTCAGTATCCAAAACCTCTTTAAAGTTTTTCCACATCGAGCCCGTATTTTCCTGGTAACATCCGAAGAAATTGAAGGTCACATCATCAAAACCTTCTGTTTTAGAAAGCTGTTTGGCGATCACATTTCCACCTAAAGTAGAACCTTCTATCACGTACATCGCTCCCAAAGCTTCATGTTCATTATTAAACTCAAGATTGTGGGATGCATCCTGATTTTCCAGAGAAAGGCTTTCAAGATCCTTTTCGATAAGGGAAAGTTTTTTCCTGTCGCTGAGCTGAAGTTTCTCCGAATACTTATCAGAAAGACTTCTGAATATTTTATCTTCACTGTGAAGAAGCATCAGATAATTTGTATTGATGATCTTTTTGTAATCTTCTAATGTGAAGGTCTTATTAAAAATTTTTTCAGAATTGAAAAGTTTCTCTGCAGCATCGTGATATTCCGCTGTATTTTGCTTAAGATACTCTGATACCATAAATAAGGATTTAAAGTTTTCCAAATTTACGGTTTTTTGAACGTTAAAATAAAACAAGTCCCTTCTTTATTGCTCTCATAATCCACATTTCCACCGATACGTTTCATAATTCTGTGCACAATAGACAGCCCTATACCATTTCCTTTGAATGTTTTAGCATTATCCATCCTGTTGAATATCTTGAACATTTTATGCTTTTCCTGCTCAGGAATTCCAATACCGTTATCTGAGATTCTGTATACAACAGTTCTGCCTTCTTCAGTTCCCCAGATTTCCACTTTTGGTTCTTCCTGATTTGAAGAATATTTTACAGCATTATTGATGATATTTAAAAATACCTGATGAAGCATCGTTTTATCCGAAAGTACATCGGGACATTCTTTAATTGTGATTATGCTTTTCGGACTATCGAAGGTGATCTTTGCATTTTCCGATATTTTCTGGATCATATTCAGAGGCTGCAGGCATTGCAGTTCTATCTCGCTGTGTTTGGCACGGCTTAGCTGGAGTACATCGTGCATCATTTCTGCCATGTTGTCGATTTCTTCAACAATAGAATTCAGCTTATTTTTATTTTTTTCCGTTTTTTCAAAATTAGAAAGCAGCATCTGTGCATTCAGTTTCATCACGGTTAAAGGTGTTCCCAGATCATGAGAGATGGTGTAAGAAAAACTGTCAAGCTCTTCATTTACCTTTCTCAGTTCATTATTCAGTGCTTTGATCGCGTTGTAATGCTTATGAGAGGTTTCCAGGATCACATCGCGGACAGCCTGTACCGAAACGACATCTCTGGCATTCCATCTCTTTGAATTTCCTTTGATATTTTCTGTAAAAATCTGGAAAGAGGTTCTTGGCGAAACAACCTGTATTTCCTTACCGTCCTGCAGCAATACTTCTACTTTCTTCTCAGGATTTCCGGCCCAGTCGATATGTTCATCAAACTCTTTACGGAACCAGATAAGCATTTCTTTTTTGCTCCTTTCAATAAAGTAAATAATGATTCCGGCTGCATTTTCATCCAGTCCCAGTTCCTCGCCATGATCTTTAAGGAAGCTTCTGCTCACAAAAATACTTTCAGCCGTATTCTCAAGGGCCCAATGTGCAATTGTATCAATAATCCCGTTTTCAGGAACCACTCCAACAGTAACCGTATTTCCTTCCGAAATAATAGCTAAACCATCTGCCTCAGGCAGTTTTCTTATCTTTCCTTTATTGTCTACAAGAGAATCAAAAAGATTATTATGTTTCAAAAACTCCGCTTTCAGCTGGGACGATTTTTCGTTCAGCTCCAGACGGTATTTCAGTTCATTTTTAGATTTAAATGAAGAATAGGCATTGGAAGCCAGAGCCGTAAAAATCCCTGCCTGTACCCTGTCTTCAAGATCAATATGCTTGGCCTCCGAATTCTGGCAGGTAACCAGACCCCAAAGATGGTCCTCGATAATAATAGACACACTGAAACTGGAAGAAGCTCCGGAATTTTTAATATACTGCCCATGAACAGGTGACATTCCTCTTGAAGCCACAAAAGTAAGATCAATATTTTCATCCGTTCTGCTTATCAGCGGAACCGTTTCAGCATATACATTACTAAATATTCTTTTTCTTTTCTTTAAATAAAGCTCTCTGGCCTGCCTTGGAATATCAGATTCAGGGTAATAAAGTCCCAGATAGCTTTCCATATTATCATTCCTTCTTTCTGCAATCACTTTTCCCGAGCCGTCCATCATAAATTTATAAACCATCATCCGGTCATAATTCACAATTTTAGAAAGCGTACTTAGCAATTGTTCCCACAGTTCTTTCTCATTATCTATGACATAAAAATTGTCATACTTATTAGAAATGCGCTTATTGGGATTTTTCAGTACCGCCTCAAATTCAAGGAAAATATGTTTACCGCTTCTGAAAACAGAAAAATGATATTCTTTTCCACGGATAAATACTTTATCAAAATGCGTCTCATTTTCTCTTCTTGTAAAGTCCTGCAAGGAATTATAAAGATCGGAGTCAATAACAGTATGGAAGATTTCAGGAAAATCCACAAGGCTTCTTCCAAAAAGCTGTTCCGCATTTCCGATTCTGAATATATCCGTAATATTCCGGCTGAAAAAAGTGATGGATTGAGATTCTGCATCAATGCCAATCAGGTATCCAAAACTTTGTATATACCCAGGAATATGGATGGGTTCCTCATGACACTCTACAAAATTCATATATTTCTTTGATCTATCAAAGATAACGATTTTTTTAACGGCATATTACTTTGTGGTATTAAATCACGAAAGACCTTAAAGCAACACTATGTCGGTAATTAACACGATTAATAGATCTTATTTTCAGCTTAAATACTCTATTTCTTCAATATCAATTAAAGGGTTTATTCATAATATACTAAAAATTTTATGGCAAATCAAGTTTAATTTTATGATCATGATTCATCACATGAATTTTGTATTAACACCAAAATAATTATGTTAATTAATGCAAAATTTATTAAATTTATGTCACCAAACAAGGAATACGCTTGGGGAAATTAAATTATTTTTCATTATTTTCAATAAAACCTTCACTTAAATTCAAATAACACGACTATGAAAAAGTTCCCTTTAATAATTATCACCCCTATTTGTATATTAGGAATCAGTATAAAGGAAATTACAAAGATTCCAGTTCATAGAATGAGTAGCAATCATTGGAGTCAGTACCTTTCAAATTCCCAGAACTTTTAAATAATAATCATTAACACAAATACTATGACCCTTTTTTCACTAAAAAAGAGAAGTCTTTTACTATGCATTTTACTGGTTGCTTTTTCAGCCAATGCGCAGATCCAGGATTCACTTCACCCGGATAAACAGGAAGAAGACCCTATAAAATACCCTATACTTCAGATCAAAGGACTTTTTCAGGCACGCTATCTCGTAGGTATGACTGAAGATGTCGATGTGAACGGTCTGCATCATGCAGACGGATCAGGAACCAGCAACAATTTCATGCTCAAATATATGAGGGTCCAGGTACGTGCACAAATCAGCAAAAGAACAGAAGTCGTGGCACTCGCCAATTTCGCTGACTTCAAAAACGATCCTAAAAGCAGGGTCCTTGAAAATGCTTATCTGAAATATACTTTCAACCCTAAATTAGCCTTTACTGTCGGTCAGTTCAGGCCTTGGTTTGGGATTGAGGAAACATATCCTATCGACATCATTAAGTCTCTGGATTGGTCCAATCAATATACAGAATTCGGAAAACTGGGCTGGACGAGCTTTCAGATCGGACTTTCTGCCACCGGACAGCTTCAGTTAGGAAAAATTCCTTTCCAATATGCAGTATCAGTCGTCAACGGAAACGGAAAGAATCAGATTAATGACAATGATAACGGGAAGCAATATTCTACAAGATTGGTTTTTGGTCTGTCTAAAAAATACAATTTTAATGTCGGACTGAACGGAGGTATCGGCGAAGTTTTGAGTAAAAAAGTATATGCAGTAGGGATTGACCTCAGCTCACTGATCCAGTTTGACCCGAAATGGAGCCTTGATATGCAGCTGGAAGCCAAACAGGCAACCAATCATGTCCTTTACAACACAATCGATCCGGAGCTGAGACCTTCGAATCCTGACCAGTATCTGATCCGTGGGGCTTATTTCCTTCCGAATGTAAGATACGAGATTAATCATAAAAACCTCAGCGCTTTTGAACTGTCCTGCCGGTATGAATATCTGGATACTAACTTCAGGCTTAATTCTAACCCAAGACAAACCATCACTCCTATGCTCGGACTGGAGTTCCTGAAAAACTACGGCGCAAGAATCCAGCTGGGCGTACAGTTTGACCGTTACAAGCATCAGGTAGAAAACACATCACAATACAATAATAATCTATTCATTGTTCAGGTACAAAGTAGATTTTAACCGCTTAAATATTTATAGATCATGAAAGAAATTAATATCACAAATATCGCGATAACGTTTGCCGTTGCGCTGATCATATGGTTTATTCCTGCCCCGGAAGGTGTCGCTGAAAATGCCTGGCATCTGTTTGCTATTTTTGCCGCTACCATCTTAGGAATTATCCTTAAAGCCGCCCCCATGGGAACCATGTGTATGATGGCTATTGCATTTACGGCGCTTACCCAAGTAGTGGCACCGGGAGATGCCGGAAAATCCATCACGAAAGCATTATCAGGTTTTGGAGATAAAGTGATCTGGCTGATCGGGATTTCATTCTTTATTGCCAGAGGGTTTATCAAAACCGGCCTGGGAAACAGGATTGCCTTTTTATTCATCAGAATCTTCGGTAAAAGCTCGTTGGGACTGGCTTACGGCCTGGGATTAGCCGATGTATGCCTGGCTCCGGCCATTCCTAGTAATACCGCAAGAGGTGGCGGAATCATCTACCCGATTATGAAATCTATGGCCATCAGTTTCGATTCTGTTCCTGAAAAGCCGGAAACCCACAGAAAACTAGGTTCTTTCCTTACCCTGAACAGTTACTATATGAATCTCATTGCTTCATCCATGTTTCTTACCGGAACAGCAAGTAACCCGATGTGTCAGAAATTTGCAGCCAATTTAGGGATCAATATTACGTGGATGTCATGGGCTGCAGCCGGTTTCGTTCCGGGGTTGGTGGCATTCTTTGTCGTGCCTTTGGTTTTATACAAATTATATCCGCCTGAATTGAAAAAAACAGGTGATGCCCCGAAAATGGCCGCTCAGAAATTAAAAGAAATGGGACCTATTTCCAGAAATGAATGGCTGATGCTCTTTGCTTTCTTTATTCTCTTAGCCCTTTGGATATTTGGAGGAGCATTATCTATAGATGCTACAACAACCGCTTTCATTGGATTGACTATGCTGCTTCTTACTTCCGTATTGACCTGGGAAGATATCAAAGGTGAAAAAGGGGCCTGGGACACGATTGTCTGGTTTGCTGTTCTGGTAATGATGGCCAGTTCTTTGAATGAGCTCGGTTTCATTGGCTGGTTCAGTGATCTGATCAAAGTAAAAATAGGCGGATTAAGCTGGCAGGTTGCCTTTCCGGTAATTATTGTCGTATACTTTTTCAGTCACTATATTTTTGCGAGTGCAACGGCTCACGTAGCTGCTATGTATGCCGCCTTATTGGGAGTTGGTGTTTCTTTAGGAATTCCACCGATGTTACTGGCGATGATGCTTGGTTTCCTAGGCTCAATTTACGGGGTACTTACCCATTATGGCCACGGTCCTGCTCCGGTATTTTACGGAAGCGGCTATGTCGAACTGAAAGCCTGGTGGCTGAGAGGTCTTGAAATCGGGATCGTGTTACTCATCATCTATATGGTAGTCGGAGGACTGTGGATGAAAGTTTTAGGGTATTACTAATCATTAAATAAAAAATTATGCTGTCAACTTTGTCAAGAAAAATGCTGATGTGCCTTACAGGACTATTCCTGAGCTTCTTCCTGTTGATCCATTTCTTGGGAAACCTCCAGCTGTTTCTTCCACCGGAACAGGCACACCATCAGTTTAATGCCTATTCACATTTTCTTTCCGGAAATATTCTGATCAAGATGGTTTCATATGTGTTGTATGCAAGTATTATCCTGCATGCCCTGGACGGATTGGTCATTACTTTAAAAAATAAAAAATCGGGAGGCAGTTATCAGTCGGAAAGACGTGGAAGAGCCAGTAAATGGTATTCCCGTAATATGGGAATTCTGGGAACGCTGATTCTGATCTTTTTGGTGATCCACTTTCAGAATTTCTGGTACGTCTACAAATTTGGAAACCCACCGCTGGACGACAACGGAAATAAGGATTTGTATATTCTTGTCGTAACGGTATTCAAAGAATGGTGGTACGTTATCATTTACGTAGTATCAATGGGAGCTTTATGCTATCACCTCATTCATGGGATTCACAGTGCGGCCAGAACGCTGGGATTATACCATCCTAAGTTTGTCAAATGGTTCAAAACTGCCGGAATTGTCTATTCAGTAATTATCAGCGTAGGTTTTGCGCTGATGCCGGTTTACGTATTCTTTACTGCCCATTAAAAAGAAAAGTTATGATCTTAAATTCAAAAATACCTCAAGGCCCGTTGGAACAAAAATGGGACAACTATAAAAAGAAAGCTAAGCTCGTCAATCCTGCTAACCGTAAAAAGCTGGACATTATTGTTGTGGGAACCGGACTGGCAGGAAGCTCAGTTGCGGCTTCTCTGGGTGAGATGGGCTACAATGTGAAATCATTCTGTTTCCAGGACAGCCCGAGGAGAGCCCATTCCGTGGCCGCGCAAGGCGGTGTGAATGCCGCTAAAAATTATAAAAACGATGGCGACAGCGTCTATAGAATGTTTGCAGATACGCTGAAAGGAGGAGATTTCAGAGCCCGTGAAGCCAATGTATACCGAATGGCGGAGTGTTCTCTGAACCTCATCGATCAGGCCGTAGCGCAGGGCGTTCCGTTCGGACGTGAATATGGTGGCTACCTTAATAACCGTTCCTTCGGTGGTGTTCAGGTGAGCCGGACGTTTTATGCAAGAGGACAGACCGGACAACAACTTCTTCTGGGAGCCTACCAGGCACTGATGAGGCAGGTTGGAAAAGGCACAGTACAGCTGTATTCCAGACATGAAATGCTTGATCTGGTCATGATTGATGGAAAAGCAAGAGGAATTATTGTAAGAAATCTAGATACAGGGGAAATTGAAAGACATGCGGCACATGCTGTTGTTCTGGCAACGGGAGGTTATGGAAAAATTTATTATCTCTCAACCTTAGCCATGGGATGTAACGGTTCTGCGATCTGGCGGGCTCACAAAAAAGGAGCTTTAATGGCTTCCCCCAGCTGGATTCAGGTACACCCCACTTCTCTTCCGCAATCCGGAGATTATCAGTCTAAACTCACTCTGATGTCAGAATCATTGCGTAATGACGGAAGGATCTGGGTTCCTTTAAAAGCTGATGAAACCAGACCGCCTAATGATATTCCGGAAAACGAAAGAGATTATTACCTGGAACGCCGATATCCTGCTTTTGGAAACCTGGCTCCGAGAGATATTTCTTCCCGTGCAGCCAAAGAAAGAATTGACGCCGGTTTTGGAATCGGACCACTAAAAAATGCTGTTTATCTAGATTTTTCTAAAGCAATAAGAGAACAGGGAAAGGAAAAGATCCAGGAGAAATATGGCAATTTATTCGATATGTATCTTAAGATCACAGGATACAATGCCTATAATGAACCTATGATGATCTCTCCTTCTGCTCACTTTTCAATGGGTGGACTCTGGGTAGATTATGAACTGATGACCACTATTCCCGGATTGTTTGCTTTGGGAGAAGCTAATTTTGCGGATCACGGAGCCAACAGACTGGGAGCCAATTCACTGCTGCAGGCTTCTGTAGACGGCTATTTTATTGCGCCTTACACCATTGCCAATTATCTGGCCGATGACATTCATACCGGAAAAATTTCAGCGGATGCTCCTGAGTTTGATGTGGCAGAAAGGGCCGTTAAAGAACAGATTCAGAGTTTCATGGATATTAAAGGAACCAAAACAGTTGATTATTTCCATAAAACTTTGGGGAAACTTTTATATGATTACTGCGGTCTGGCTAGAAATGAAGAAGGTTTAAAATACGCGATAGAAGAAATCAGGAAATTAAAACAGGAATTTTACAGAGATGTACGGGTTTCCGGACAAGGTAACCAGATGAATTCGGAACTTGAAAAAGCTGGCCGCATCGCCGATTATTTCGAGATCGGTGAGCTGATGTGCTATGACGCTTTAACCCGGAATGAATCCTGCGGTGCCCATTTCAGGGAAGAGTTTCAAACTCCGGACGGAGAAGCTTTAAGAAATGATGCTGAGTATCAGTTTATCTCCGCATGGGCATGGAAAGGTGAGAGTACAGAACCGGAACTGATCAGGGAACCGCTGATATTTGAAGAAATACAGCCGACCGTAAGAAGCTACAAATAAAAAACAAAAATTATGGATTTACATCTTAAAATATGGAGACAGAAAGACAGAAAGAGCGAAGGGAAGCTGGTCAGTTATGATCTGAAAGAACTGAATCCCCACATGTCTTTCCTGGAAATGCTGGATACTTTAAATGAAAAACTCATTACTGAAGGGGATGAACCTGTAGAATTCGATCACGACTGCCGGGAAGGGATTTGCGGACAATGCGGTATGATGATCAACGGAATTGCCCACGGCCCTTTAAAAAATACAACGACCTGCCAGCTTCACTTAAGGTCTTTCAAGAACGGTGAGACAATTTTAATCGAGCCTTTCCGGGCAGAAGCTTTTCCGGTGAAGAAAGACCTTAAAGTCGATCGGTCGGCTTTTGACAGAATTATTTCTTCAGGCGGATTTGTATCGGTGAATACAGGCCAGGCCCCTGATGCCACCGCAATTGCAGTCACCCACCAAACAGCTGAGGAAGCTTTTGATTCTGCAGCCTGTATCGGGTGTGGTGCGTGTGTAGCCACCTGCAAAAATGGAAGCGCCGCTTTATTCACTTCTTCAAAAATTACTCATATGGTCCTTCTTCCTCAGGGTAAAGAAGAAAGAAGCGAACGTGTTCTGAGTATGGTCAGCCAGATGGATCATGAACTCTTCGGGCACTGCTCCAATACCGAGGCCTGTGAGGTGGAATGCCCTCAGGGAATTTCTGTGCTGAATATTGCAAGAATGAATTATGAGTATGGAAGAGCACTATTTTTCAGGAGAAAGTAATCCCCAGATAAAGAAGCGAAATCATAAATACACAAAGAAGGCTAATTTTTCAACTAGCCTTCTTCTATTTCTTAATTGTTTTAATTGACTAAACTTCTTTATCGAAATAAAGTCTGTAATATTTTCCTTTGTCATCCTCTCCCATTTCCAGCTTCTGTCTGTCGCCATGGATGTAGATGTGGAAATTTTTGTCCAGTTTGATAATGCTTTTGAAATGACGCTGGGTTTTCTTTACTGCTGCTTCACTGATCGGGAATTCTTCAGCAATATTCACCTGCATATCCTGCTCGTAGTCGGTCTTGAAATTCACGAAACTTTCAATGACGTGCTGGTCTCCCAATACTTCATTGGCAAAATCATCCAATTTAAATTCTTCTTTTTCCTTGAAGAAGTTGATGGATTTATTTAAGAAATCGGCCTGGTCCGCTTTGGAAACTTCAAATTCCTGTGGAAGCTGTTTCGTGATATAGTCTTTATAAACCATCAAAGCTTCCTGCGTGTGGAAATATTCATCGTCACGTTGTTTTACTTTCAGGAAGTCTTCGAACCAATAGTACATATCTCCGTTTTTGTTATTATCAACTACAGAAAGTACATATCCGGTCTCTTTATTATTGTTGTAGATCAAAGCTGCTTTGTCAATTTTAGACAAACCGATTCCCTGGTCTTTTTCTATATCAAAAGTTTCTCCCTGAGGAGAAATTTTAAGGAAAGATTCTCTCTTCTCCGTTTTAAAGATCCCGATCTTATCTACTTTATCCGGACGGTCACTTTCCTCTTCAAAAAGTACAATAAACAGTTCTCCACCCTGAACTCTTGGGTTTTCAGCCGCTTCAAAAAGGTGCTTGGCAATATTTTCAGATTCCCAAAGGAATTTGGCTTTATCTTCAAAGATTTCGGATATGGAGCTGTAAACCGGATTATTGACCAGATACGTGTCACTGTAAAAATTGAAGGTCTCTTCTGATTTAAAAGAACCTAAAAAGTAATCTTCAAGCAATTCTGCCATTCCTTCTTCCAGCTTCAGCTCTTCCTGAGAAAGCGTTAAAGACTCTCCATTGATTTTATTTCCTACTCTGTGTACTATAATTTTTGAAAACATGTCCTGAATAATTTGGAGTGCAAAGATATTCATTCTATCCTTTCCATCATACAAATAAAATAATCCCAAATGCCAAAGTTGATATAATGATTAAGTTTTGTCCGCTATTAAATGAATACTAAAAAATGCTCCATCTGCAAAATCTGTGAGAAAACATAAACAGTTGATATTTTTAGATTTTATTTAAAAGAGTATATTTTTTACCTCTCGCAGATTTTGCAGATGGAGCAGATTATACTTCAAAATAAGTTTCTTCATTTCGTTTTGATAAAAACCTTATCATTTTGACAGGATTATTATGATTCTGGCACATTATAAATCCTTTACAACTATTTGACTTTATGCTAATTAAATAAAACCCACATTCAAAGGAATTCCATTTGCTTCATTCTTTTAAAACATACAATATGGACTTGAATACCTTAAACCGCATCGATAAATTAAGAAGATTAAAAAGCAGAGGTCCGAAAACGCCAAAATGGCTGAAACCTTACCATATGCTGTTCATGGCTTTCCTGACCATCTTCATCTTTGGAGCTATTATTAAACTTTTAGAACAAAATCACTAATCATATGAACTATTCAGAAGCTGTCCGGGAAATTTCAGAAATTATTCCTGACTTTGAAAATGAGCTTATTAATAATACCCATCCAAATTCTTACAGTGTGATCCGTACTTTCACAGACCATATCAAAAGCATGGTCCAACAGAATGACAGGAATATTTTGTTTAAAAGTCTTCAGAAAATGGACACAATTTATACAAACGGAGATGCTGCTTTAAAAAACGCAGTAGAAGGAATTTTCATTTATTCTCTGGACAATTTTACAGTTTTCTGCAGCAGAGAATACAGAAAAGTGATCTTTAGTCACATTTCAAAAGAGTTGCAGCAAATCTATTCAAGACAGATTTACAACCATGGCACATAAACTTTATTACATATTTCATCTGTTTCATTACAAAATCATCTTTTAATTAAAAATTCAAATCAATCAAAATCAACACGTTATGAAAACGAAAATCAGGAAAATATCCGACTGGAAAACATGGAAAACCACGACCAACAGGCATAATACAGAGGTATTGCTTACTCACATTGCTGTGATCATAGGAGTTTTTATAATTGCTGCCATGCTGTAAATTTTGGTACACATTTAGCTGCAAGATAAGTACTGAAAAATATTAGTTATGATGAAAGTACAAATGCAGGCTATCAATAAAAAAATAGCCGTTGAATACTTAAAATTTTTCTATCCGCCACTTCGAAATGAGATCACACAGTTATCTGTTCAGGAAAACTTTGCCGGCGTTATCCAGGCTACCATCAATTATTTGAAGGATATGCTGCAGGAATCGAAAATCTACATCGTAGCCCATCATATCAAACTGATGGACTGGATCTACAGAAACGGTGATTCTTATGTAAGAACCGTGATCGAAAACCTGTTTGTAAGATCATTGGAAAGCTTTAAAAAGCACTCCAAAATCCAACAATGGAAGCTCCTTTATCAGAACATGCCAGATAATTTTCAGCTTATTTATAATGAGCAACAGAAACAGGACGAGATCTTTTTCGGTAAGTAAGAAATAATTTAATTTGTAAATAGGCTCTTCAGGCATCTTGTCTGAGGAGCTTTTTATTTAAGTTTTTTGAAATATTGGGCAAAACGGAGACTTAACAAAATATTATTATGCTTTACAGATATTTTATTGAATTATATTTCACCATATGGTGCAAAATACATACTTTTACAAAATGATCCGATGCTGCTGATAATCATCGGAGATACTGATCTTTAGTCAGCTACTGATTATAAAAATTTACAAATTTTGACGATGTGTAATCAGATCATAGAAATATCCTTTCATACATTTATTTGATCTGAGAACAACCTCCCCCGACTAATTGCCAGGGGAGTTTTCTTTTTATTTATCTTTTTTCACAAAGACTTTCTGAATGGTCAGAAGTTCTTCTTTATTCATTTTTGAGCTTTTTTCCAGCTTGGCCATAAATGTTGAAACTTCATCAGGGGTAGCGGGAGATCCCAGATTTTCTCCTTTACTGTTGAAAGAATCGGCAAGCACTTCACCTTTTGGATTTAGGATCAGCCAGAAAGGAAGCCCGGCATTTTCTCCTTTGTACTTGTTCATCAGTTCCTGTCCTCCTGGATTTTCAAGTTTTTTCTTTTCTCCTCTTTCCTGAACATCAATGTACGTTGTTACAAATTTCTTATCGAAAATAGGTTTCGTTTCAGGAAGGTTCATATTTTTCTCCATCAGCTTACACCAGCCACACCAAGAAGCATGAAATATCAGCAGAACATTTTTCTTTTGGATTTTAGCTTCTGTAAGGGCTTTATTTAATTCTATGTCGGCCTTTTCCTGAGCAGCGTTCAGTTGAAACAGAAATAAAGAGGCAACGAGGATCACTTTAAAAAATTTCATCTAGATTTTGGTTTGGTTTCTTGATACTAATTTACATAAAAGTGGATATCCATATTCCATTTATTCAGAAAAAATGTATACTTGAAAATAACTCATCATTTACTGAATAAAAGAAAACTCAGTGGGGCATTACAATCTAACACTATAAACCACTTTTGTCCGATAGGTAAAACTTACATATCACAAACATATTCAACTTTTAGAAAAAAAAATTAAAAACCTTGGGATATAAATGCATAGCTAATAAATAAAAAAACTTATAATATCTTTGCTACACCAAACTAAAATCAACCTTATTAGTGAAGCTAGCCTCTGTTATCCTTATTTTTTTTACAACATTTTTTTCAGCGCAAGGTTATATTTCCCGATGGTATAACATGGATGACGGTCTTCCGCAAAACAGTATCAAAGATATAATTAAGGACAAATACGGTTTTATATGGTTGTCCACGGACGGAGGAATTCTAAGGTACGATGGAAATACTTTCCTGTTATATAACAATTTCAAAATAAGCAATTTAAGCTTTGGAAATTTCTTGGATACTAAAAATGGTGATATTACCTGTTTTAATAATAATGATGAAAACTGTGTTCTAATAGCGGGCAGAACTGCAAAACTGTTACCTGATGGAATGGTTTCCAAAACGTTTGCCATGGCCCACAATAAACAATATAAAAGATACTATAAAAGTAATTTTTTAAATACTTTTTTTCCAGAAACCAACTGTTATTACATAAAAACAAATTCAGGGACTTACTTTTTCGAAAATCAATACATTGTATTTAAAAATGAAAAGGATGAAGAAAAAAAAATTCTGCCGGCCCTTCCTTCAGCAAGCCTCAAGAATGCTTTTGAGCAAAACGATATCATTTATATACCCGATCCGGATAGACGGAGAACAGTCATACTAAAAAATGGTAGTGTGTCCTATGATAATCAGGCTTCCTTATATAATGATCCTCAATCCAAAATATACTGGCATCAGGGGACCAGACAGGTTTTTGTAATCAATAACGGGAATATCTATATCAGTAAATTAGCTGGCGGCAAACCCAGTCTCACCTTCCTATTGCAATATAAGAAAATAGAAAAGGAACTTTTATATTGTATGTTTTACGACGAAATATCGGATAAGGTTTATTTTGGAGATGTAGTAAGAGGGCTTAATATTATTAATCTTTCCAATTTCCATGTTCCTCAGAAAAATGTTCCGTTTTCCGGTGAATTTGTTTACGAGGCACTGCCTTTTACAGCCAATTCAGTTATTTCAAAACAGGGATATGAATATTATAAGGATAAGGTAAACAAAATATATTCTGCAAACTTTAATTATGATAAACGGTACCTCCTCTATGATAATTCTTATAATCTTTTGTATGTGGAATTTAATAAGATGCATCGGAGATACAGATCTTCTCATTATCAAAAACATGATTCCCTGAGTTTTTACAAAAGAAATGTAGAGGGATTATTTAAATTAAACAATAATTTTGCAGTAAATATGGCAGACAGTAAATATGAATATTATTATCTGTATATATTTCCTGATGAGCAATTCACAAAAGCAAAAAACATTTTTAGGTTTAAAAACAATATCAATTCTGTTAAAGAACTTGATCAGACAACGTTTTATGTGGGAACGGTGGACGGAATCTATCTCATTTCTCTTTCCAAAAATAAAATTGTAAAATATTTCGCAAAAAACTTACCCATAAAAGAAATCCAACGGACAAAAGACGGGAACTTTTGGGTTACTACCCATAACAAAGGACTTTATCTCATAAAAAATGATGAAGTCATCAGAATGCCCGATGATAAAGACGGCTATATTTCCAGCGCACATCACATTTTGGAAGATTATTATGGCTTCTTCTGGATTTCCACCAATAACGGATTATTCAAAGTTTCTAAAAAAGCACTTTTAGATTATTCCCGGAATAAAAATACAAATGTTCATTATTATCGGTACACCAAAGAGGACGGTTTTCTTAATAATGAATTCAACGGAAGTTCCAACCCAAGTGGAAATATTCTCAAAAACGGAAATTTTGTTTTTCCCTCAATGCAGGGTTTTGTTTTTTTTAAGCCTGATGAAATTAAAAACCATTATCCCAAAAGCAATCAGCTTTTTATAGAACGGGCTAAAACAGCAAAAAAAAACATTCATTTTAAAGACACCCTTCGCCTGAAAAGCGATTATAAAACTGTTGATGTTTTTTTGGATTTCCCTTACTATCACAATATCAAAAACATCTATGCGGAATCTAAATTACAAGACGGCCAAAACAATAAATGGGAAGAAATAAAAACCGACAGAAAGCTTACCTTAAGCACGATTGCTCCGGGAAATTATACTCTATACATCAGATTTTTGGTTTCAGAAACCGGCAGGTTTGCGTATAAAAAAATATTCATAGAAATTGAACCGTTCTTTTACCAGACAGTATGGTTTAAAATTTTAATAATTATCTTGGGAATTATATTAATTGTACTGATTATTCAGGTGCGTACTAATTTCCTGAAAAGAATGGTCAGGACCTTAAAACATACTTTGGACAATAAAGATCAGGAATTAGAAATTACAACGAACAAACTGAAGAATGAATCTGAATATCAGCAGAAAATAATGGAGAGCATCAGCCATGATATTACTACCCCAATCAGATTCCTGGTTTCTATCTCACAAAAGCTCAATGATATCAGGGAAACTGAGCTTCAGAAAAAGTATTTAGACGAAATTTGTCACACTTCTGAGCAGTTGTTTAAATTCACTCTGGATTTGAAAGAATATACAGCTTTATTTAAAGAAGAAAACATCTTTGACAACGAGGAACAGCATATATTTGTACTTGTAGAAAATAAAAAATTACTGTTTGAACAGGTCGCATCAGCTAATAATTCGAGCATACATAATCTGTGTGATCCAAACCTGGCAACCAGAATCAATAAAGGTATTTTGTCTGCTATTTTACATAATTTGATAGATAATGCCGTAAAAAACACGAAAGACGGTGAGATATTGCTAAAAACCGAACAAAAAAATAAAGAAATTGAAATAATTATTTTTGATACGGGAAAAGGAATGTCATCAAAACAGATTGAATACTATTCTCATGTTTTTGAAAGCATGGATAAAGATAATTTTGTTTTTAAAAATTATGGACTGGGCTTACATATGGTCATTCAATTGATAAAAAAAATTAATGCTGAAATAACTTTCCATGAAAATGCACCGAAAGGAACAGTTGTAAAAATCATTCTTAAAAATTGAAATTATGGGTAAAAAAATACTAATTGCAGATGATCATTCTGTCGTAAGATTGGGAACATCAATGGTTCTTGAGGATCAGCTGGATGGCATTTCAATTGATTTTGCGGTCAATTATGATGAACTTAAAGAAAAGCTTACCTCAGAAAAATTTGATTTGCTTATTCTCGATATTGAAATGGAGGGAAGTATTTATAAATTCATGATCAAAGAATTAAAAATGATTCAGGAAGATCTTTTGATCATGATTTTTTCATCATCCAAAGAAGATACAGCAATAGAATACATAATGGAAGGAGCAGAAGGCTATGTAAGCAAACTAAGCAGCGATAAAACTTTAGCCAAAGCCGTTACTTCCATTCTCGAAAACGGACATTATTATTCCCCCGAACTTGTAAAACAATTTTCAGAGAAGTCACACAAAAAAGATCCGCAAGAAATCTTATCCAAAAGGGAATTTCAGGTTTTCAAACTGCTGGGCGAAGGAAACGGGAGCCTGGAAATCTCAAATGCTCTTAATATTCAAGCAGGTACAATGAGTACTTATAAAAAGAGGATCTATACAAAATTAGGTGTGAAAAACCTTATCGATCTTTTTAAAATTTACAAAAACTTAGATTAAACTTTAATTTTCCAATAAAAGAGATAAGACTAAAGACAGCATTTCTTGTTGTCTAAGAGGAATTTTGTCTTTTTTTTAGATACAGATCCTGTCTTCATTTTCATACATGAATGTCTCTATTTTCATACAAACTATATTCTTTAAATAAATAGCTAATCAATAATTTTGAATTGTTGAAACAACTTAGTTGGAAAAAAATTTATTGCCTTATGTTGCTTGCAGGATTTGCATTTATTTAACTGTTCCCAAAAGATATAATAGATGCAAACCTCTGCAACAATTTAGTTGTATAGCAATCCAGATTCAGCAAATACATGCTTCCTTAATACTATTCAGGTCTTATATTTTTTCAATGACAGCTTTCAATGCATTACTGATGTAACACATTTTTTTAACAAGTATAATATTAGAATTAATAAATTATCATGAAAAAAGTATTTATAAGCTTATTAATTTTAGCAATTGGAACTATTAAAATTTCTGCCCAAATAGGCATCAACACCCCAAATCCACAAGCCACTTTTCATATCGATGGGGCTAAAGATAATCCGGCAACAGGAACTCCCTCACCGGCTCAACAAGCTAACGATGTTGTTGTAACAGCACAAGGAAGATTGGGCGTAGGAACAAATACTCCCACAAACAATCTTGAAGTAAATAGCGGAACTACAGGAACATCTGGTATGAAAATAACACAATTGCCTTCTGCCACAATACTTGCTACCGATGCCGGTGGTAATGTAATTTCAGGAATTACCGGAGATGCCGGGGTATCTGTTACAAAAATTCGTCTTCAGCCTGCAAATGCAGCAACAATTTTGAACAGCGGTTCGGGAGATTATTCGTTCAGATACTCTTCCAATACGACAGGAGGAACCTGGCAGATCAGGATAAATAACGGAACAACAAGACAGTTTAATATATGGGATACGGAATATTCCGGGCAAAACGGCACCGGAGTATCGAGCACAGTATGGCAGCTAAGAACAGTGAAAAATATAGCTGTAAACACCTGGACTCCTTTAGATGATAATATTGCAGGCGGAGCCAATGAATACAATGTCTATCATGTGTATGATCTTACCAGAGGAACAATATTAAGATTGACGGTTACCTTGTCCAATGTTTCGGGAATTAGCGAATCCATGATACTGGAAGAGTTTTAAACTCTTGGCCTCCGAAAAAACTATACTACTGCTGGAATCAGAAAATTTCGTTGTTACAATCGATATAATTATTATAAATAACACTAATTTAAAATGAAAAAAAAAATTTATCCTCTATTCGCTCCTATTGTTTTTGGCTGTATCTTAAAAGCCCAAGTAGGTATACATACAGCAATACCACAAGGCTCATTGGATGTTGCCTATGTAACATCAAAACCAACTTCTCCTCAGGGGGTGCTGTTTCCAAAACTGACAGGAGATGAGATACAGCAAATGAATGTAGGAACACCACAAAATGGGATGTTCGTCTTTGCAACCTCTGTACCTACTACACAAATACCTAGAACTAGCTTAATTACAGAATCTGGCTTATATTATTATTTTTCACCAGACGATAAATGGCGTAATGTAAATCAGGTAATTTCGCCAAGTTTTTTATTTTCAACGGGCTATAAAAACTCCAGTATGACTGTCGTGTCCTATTCCGGAGGTTCCGGAGCAACGGATTATAATTCCGGGCAGGTATCGACTCTTAATTTTGTTAACGGTACTGAAACTCCCTTCAACGCGTCTCCTTATGTAGCCGTAAGAACAGCTGATAATAATCGTGGGGTGCATTTTTTGAGGTCAGGAATTTATAGCGTTACCATTCAGTTTTCTTTTGTTTATAAAAGAGATGTTACCGGAGACGGAGCTAACGACCCCGCTCTTCCAGATAGGCTGGGAAGCCAGGTGACTTATCAATTGGTTCCTAATTTTTTATCATCTCCAGCGGCGGCTTACACAAGCAATATTACTCATAATATGGATTATAATGGCATTAGAGAAGGTTCTGGATTATTCAGGCTGAATGGCATTGCTGTAGGCAACATCATCGTAAAGCAAGATAATGTGGTTAGTTTTATTCCACAGATTAACACCAGCGGTTATTGGCTGTCAACGGAAGAGCTGTCAATTGGAAATACGGGGCAATTGAATATGCATATTACCAGAGTTTCGGATTATACATTATAAATACTAAAAAGCTGGCATTCCGTATTAAGATATGATAATTTTATTTTAATGAAAATTTACAAATTCTGATTATGAAAAGAGCTATATTACTCGTTTGTACTTTGGCAACAAAGTTTTTGTTTTCTCAAATAGGTATTAATACGGAGTCGCCTAATGCAACGCTTGATGTAGTTGCTAAGACAACTGACGGAAGCCTACCAGAAGGAATTCTTACGCCGAGACTTACAGGAGATCAAATTCAATTGGCGGATAATCAATATAGTACATTGCAAAGGGGAATGTTACTATATGCGACAGCTCCTGTTACTTCCGCCAGCACAAAAACAGCGAATATTACTTCCGATGGATATTATTATTTCGACGGAAATATCTGGCAAAAAATAGTAAATCAAAACACCAACATATACAATTCCAACGGAACTCTTGAAGCTAACCGTACGGTAACGATGGAGGATAAATCCCTTGCTTTTACTTCAACAGCCACTACAGGAACGAGTCATTTTCAGGTTGATGGAAATACATTTAATGTTGATGCTGTTAATAACAGGATCGGTTTGGGAGTAGATGCTCCTACAACAAAATTGCATATCAACAACGGAACAACTCCGGGAGCCCTCAGAATTGTAGACGGAACGCAAGGTGAGGGAAAGATTTTGGTATCCGATGCCAATGGTGTAGGAACCTGGCGGGAAAGTAGCGGTACAGCAACTGTTATTACATCCAATGCCGGACCTGTCACAAGTCTTTTACCAGCTGGAACCATGATATATACGGGAGCCAATGCCACAGTCACCTTACCAGGGTATTATATGATCTCCACACGTCTTATCACAGATAAAGCGCCCTCCGGGTGCGGTGGATTCTTAGCGCTTAACTTTAGCCAAAGCCCTACAACCGCTCTGAATAATGCTTTCCCTGTTCAGGACGTACACGTAACAGGTACAGTAAATTATGATTTTATCTATACTTCGAACATAGCATATCTGCAGGCGGGAACTTATTACATGCGCGTCCGCTCAGCTGGAGGATGCAATTCGAATAATACAAGAGGAGATCTGGCACAAAACAGCTTTACGCTTACTTTATTAAAATAAAATTACTTCACCGGTATATGTTTTTATTTCATATATATAAATTAACATGAAAGATTATGCGAAAAGTCATTTTTTTTGTAGGTATATTAAGCTCTCAAATATTTTTTTCACAAATAGGTTTTAATACTCCTTCACCCAATGCTACACTGGATATTATTTCAAAAACAACGGACGGAAGCAAACCGGAAGGTCTCAATGCACCCAGACTCACTGGTGATCAGATAAGGGCAGCAGATGCACAATATAATACAGATCAGACAGGAATGTTGATCTATGCTACTGCAGCTGCCACTGTTATGAGTGCAAAAACCATAAATATAAACTCTGAAGGATATTATTATTTTGATGGAAGTATCTGGCAGAAAATCATTAATAGGAATGTAAGTATTTATAATTCTGACGAAACACTTCAAAATAACCGAACAGTAGATATGGAAGATAAAATTTTGAATTTTGTATCTAATGCTGTTACAGGACCGAGCCATTTTCAGGTTGACGGAAATACATTCAGTGTTGATGCTGTCAACAACAGAATCGGATCAGGAACTTCAACCCCAACAACGAAATTACAAATCAGCAATGGAGCCATTCCAGGCGCAATAAGAATTGTGGACGGTACTCAGGCCGAAGGGAAAATTTTTGTTTCAGACTTCAACGGTGTGGGAACCTGGCGCGAAAATACAGGACCAGGAGCCACTGTAGTTATAGACTCAAATGTAGGACCTGCCACAAGCCTTTTACCGGCAGGAACTATGAGATATGTGGGAACAAACGCTACTGTTACTATACCGGGATATTACGTGATCACAACCCGTCTAATTACAGATAAATCACCACTAAATTGTGGTGAATTTATTGCTTTTAATTTAAGTCAGAGCCCCACCACAGCACTTAAGAACGCATTCCCAAATCAGGATATACATCTTTCAGCCGGATATATTGGATTTGATTTTGTATATACTTCAAATATAGCTTATTTAGAGCCCGGCACTTATTATCTACGAGCACGCATAAGCGGAGGCTGCACATCTAATGTAACGAGATCCAATTTTGGTCAGAATAGCTTTACCTTAACATTATTGAAATAATACATATGATCAAAAAGAGCATGTACTAAAGTATAATAGATATTAAAAAAATAATGCTTACTTAAGTTTAAAATTAAGTGCCTTAATTATGTCGCTTGCTTCTCAGCATTCCAGACGTACGTACCTTGAAATATCTGCTACATTGTGACTGTAGAACGTTACAAACATTACCAAGAAAAGGCTTATTGTGGTAAGCCAAAGAAAGCCAGGCTCTGCCACTCCCTGCCATATTCTTCTAGCAATTATATAATGCCTTTAAATTCATGGCCTAACATTTAAAATATGCAGGGAGAAGACGATTTAAGAGGACTTGCCAAGATAATGGCTTTTATGCGGGCAGTCAGTATTTTTTTGGTTTTGATTCTCCTTTATTGGTTTTGTTATGGATTCTTAATAGAACATGGCTGGACGCGGGAAGTCATCAATAAAATATTGAACAATTTCGACCGAGTGGCAAGTTCGTTTTCACATAGCATGTATACCAAAGTATTTGCTTTGATATTACTCGCTTTGAGTTGTTTGGGAACAAAGGGCATAAAGAATGGGAAAATAACCTGGTCTAAGATTTATGTGGCTTTAGTAATAGGCTTTATACTATTTTTCCTGAATACTCTTTTGTTAAAAAGTTATCTCCGACAAGACAAATATGTACAAATATGTGGTTAAAAACAGTAATAAAAAATTTGAATTGGAAAGTGTAAACATGAAAAACCGCTTTAAACAATGACATTTAATCTACCTCAGTTTTCTTCTAAAAAAATAGTACCTGTACAAAATTCTGTCATACCAGAGTATAAAAACAAGAAATCCCGACGCAAACAATAATGCTTTTATATAAAAAGGTTTATATAAAAAGCCTCCTATAATACAACCACAGAAAAAACACGCAATAATCACTAATTTCAAAAGTATACTTTTTTTAAGCTGCTGGTGAACTGCATATTCTTTATTAAATAATATTTGGGATAAATCTATTCCTAAATCTGTAAAGAGACCTGTGAGGTGAGTTGTTCTTACAACTGATTGAGAAACCCTGGTTACTAAAGAATTTTGTATCCCCATAGAAAAAAGCAATAGATAGGCAATAATATGGGAAGAAAGGGAAAATCCCAATGGGTGATAACCAGATAACCCCACAAAAGATAAAATTGCAATTTCTATCATAATAGGAAAAGCATGAGGTCGCATTTTTTTTCGTTTCGATAAAAATTCAACGATCATACTCGATATAAAAGAACCCAGAAGAAAAAATAGAATGAAAAGTAAATAAATAAAAGCCGACTGATGTTTCTTAAAAAGTATTTCTTCAGAAAAAAAAGCAAAATGTCCCGTTATATTAGTTGTTAAAACCTTTGCAGATAGAACCCCGGTAATATTTACGATACCCGCCACGAAAGAAAGTGCCGATGCAAGTTTAAGATTATGAAAATAGGTTCTTCGTTTACCTCTATGGCGAAACATATTTATGGTATTTAAATATAAGTTTATAAAATGATAAAAACAGTATGATCCACATATTCAAAGTTCTTATAAAGATGATTTCAGTGATTTAAAATAATCCTTTACTAGGTTTTCTTTACTGCTGATAAGTATGAAATTTGTTCAAAATGAGATGAATGTTTAAAAAAGTATTACTACAAAAAATTGTAGTAATACAAAAAAAATATACAATAGTCAGACCTATGTATTTTATTGATAAATAGTCAGAATTATTTTACCTAATCAATAGTATAAGGCATTCTGCCATAATTCAATTCATGGTTTATCCCTAATGTTTATAATATCCCAAATTCAAATTTGTTCTGATGTTTTTAAATACAGCTATTGTTCTCTCAACATCCTCTAAGGTATGTACCGCTGTGGGAATTAACCGTAAAATAATCATTCCTTTGGGTACGACAGGATAGACTACCATAGAACAGAAGATCTGATGATTTTCGCGCAAGTCTTTGACCAAAACAGTAGCTTCTTCAATAGTACCATTAAGGTAAACAGGTGTTACCGGAGAATTGGTATTACCAATATTAAAACCCGCAGCAGTTAGCCCATTTTGCAGATGATGGGTTATAGTCCATAATTTTTCTCTAAGTTCCGGCTTTGTGCGAATTAATTCCAATCGTTTTAAAGCACCAAAGACCATTGGCATTGGCAATGCTTTCGCAAATATCTGTGAACGCATATTATACTTTAAAAATAATATAGCCTCCTTAGTACTGGCGACAAAAGCACCAATCCCGGCAAATGATTTTGCAAATGTTCCAAAATAAAAATCGATGCCATCCTGAACACCTTGTTCCTCACCTGTACCAGCTCCTGTTTGTCCCAAACAGCCAATTCCATGAGCATCATCTACCAGCAGGGAAAAATTAAACTGATCTTTAAGTGCTACAATTTCTTTTAGTTTTCCCTGATCGCCACGCATACCGAAAACACCTTCAGTGATAACCAATATAGCACCTTTTGTTTCTTTTACTATTCTTTTTGCGCGCTCTAATTGCTTTTTACAATCTGTTATATCATTGTGCCTGAAAACAAATCGTTTTCCAAGATGCATACGCATCCCGTCAATAATACAGGCATGTGATTCAGCATCATATACAATCACATCTTTCCTGTCAACCAGACTGTCAATGATTGATACCATTCCCTGATAGCCATAATTTAATAAGAAAGCGTCTTCTTTCTGAACATAATCAGCTATTTTCTCTTCAAATTCTTCATGCAATCTGGTATTTCCGCTCATCATACGTGCTCCCATTGGATAAGCAAGGCCATATCGTTGAGCACCTTCAGCATCAGCTTTTCTAACCTCAGGATGATTGGCCAGACCTAAATAATTGTTTAGACTCCAAACCAATTTCTTCTTTTCATTGAATAGCATCATATTACCAATCTCTCCTTCAAGTCTTGGATACGCATAATATCCATGCGCGTAATGAGCATGATCGCCCAATGGTCCAAGGCGGGTACTTATTTTATCTAATATATTCATATCTCTGAAGTGGCATTTAATTTTCCTGCTTGCGGGCATTATTCAAGTCAACCATTTTTTGAAATTTCTGTTACTCTGAGCAGCAAATCCTTTCAATAGCTGAAATTTTCTGAATTGTTTTTATCATTATCATGAAATTTTCTTCCAAAAATTCAATAATCCATTGCAAGCAGTGCCGGTTAAATCAAAACTGCTTGGAATTTCATCCCATTTGCTCCAATAAGTTGCTAAACGTGTTCCTACAGGAGTTATATCAAGCTGGCCTTTTACATACTCTGAATAATCATAATATAAATCCCTGTCCGGCAGCACCGTATCATCGATTAAACAGGAAGTATCTATATTTTCATAAAAAGAATTAAAAAAGTAGAATGCATCATAATCCGAAAAAGAGATTTCATTGATATTGGAATGTATAAATTCCACATTCGTAATTTTATGCCTGTCTGCTATTTTTTTTGATATTTTGGTAAGAGAAGCCCTTTGCTCAACCCCAAAAAACATCCCCTTTGTAGAAGCCGCTCCAACCAGACAGAACTTGCCGGCGCCTGCACCAATATCCAATACTTTACTATTAGGCTCTTCGGCAAGATATTCGGCTGCCATTCTGGCAACAACAATGGGCGTCCAGTGACGGTATGCCAATTCTTTTATATGATTGGGATACAATTCATTAAAAGCACTGTCTTTAACATCAATATTTAATTTGAGTTGTTCAAAAATCATTGGGTAAATTGAATATATTCTTCATAATTTAAAAATTCGCTTGTGTTGATATCTGCTGAAATGCTCAAAAACCAATAGCTATATGGGTCTGTATTGATATGAGAAGGTTTTTTATTCAAAATAGTATTCACAGCTATAATTTTACATTCACAAGGCGCAATAAGGGGGAAAGTTTTATTAATTCCATAAACCGAACCCCATGAAACCGCTTCTTTTATTAGGTTTCCATCTGCATTGAATTCAACAAGGTCAATTTCTCCTATTTCTTTCTGAGCAAAATCAGTGATGCCTATACAAAAATCATACAAGCCAATTTTTCTCAGCCATAAATGGTTTTTAGTGTAGTAAAGGTTTTTAGGAATTAACATATTAATCGGACTTATTGTTTTATGAAAGGGGTTCTTGCAATAAATGCTTTGACAGGTTTATTTCTGATATTAATGAAAATTTCATCCCCAATATTGGCATACTCCGTAGAGACATATCCCATACCTATTGCTTTTTTTAATGTAGGCGACATCGTACCGGAAGTAACAACTCCTATGACTTCCTGATTTGTATTCCAAATTTCGTAACCATGACGCGGAATGCCTTTATCTTCTATTTCAAAACCCACCAGTTTTTTGGCAACTCCTTTCTCTTTCTGAATTTTTAAGAAACCACTGTGAACAAAATCTTTCGTAAATTTTGTGATCCACCCCAACCCGGCTTCTAATGGAGAGGTAAAATCATCAATATCATTTCCGTATAAACAGAAACCCATCTCCAAACGCAGTGTATCTCTCGCTGCTAATCCTACAGGTTCTATATTTTCCTCTTTTCCTGCCTCAAAAATAGCTTCCCACAAGTGGGCCGCATATCTGTTTTCTATATATATTTCAAATCCTCCTGCTCCCGTATATCCTGTAGCAGATAGCAAAACATTTGGAATATGGGCAAATTCACTAATTGTGAAGGTATAATACTCCAAATCTTTTAAATTGATATCGGTAAGTTTCTGCAGAACCTGTAAGGCTTTTGGTCCCTGTACAGCCAATAAAGAAATAGAATCTGAAATATTGGTAATTTCTGCACCAAAAGAATTGTTGGAAAGAATCCAGTTCAGATCTTTTTGTATGTTGGAAGCATTTACTACCAACAGATAATCCTCCTGTCCAATCATATACACCAGTAGATCATCTACTATTCCTCCTATATCATTAGGCATACAGCTGTACTGTACTTTTCCGGGAATAAGTTTTGATGCATCATTGGACGTAATTTTCTGAATTAAAGGCAAAGCTCCTTTTCCCTGTATTGAGATCTCGCCCATATGAGAAACATCAAATACTCCTACTCCATTTCTTATGATTTCATGTTCATGGTTGACACCTTTATACTGAAGGGGCATTTCATATCCTGCAAAATCTATCATTTTTCCACCAAGGATATGATGTATCGCATTGAAAGCCGTTTTCTTTATCTTTACAGTTTCCATATTGTATTACAAGCCAATTAGTGAGGCATAGGCATCAGATCTCAGCAAACCTTCCGTATCAAAAATATTGTCAATTTTAATTTTGATCATCCAGCCATCTCCATAAGGATCGGTATTTACCAATTCAGGGTTGGCTTCCAATTTGGGATTGATCTCCAGTATTTTTCCGGCAATAGGCAGGAACAGGTCTGATACTGTCTTAACCGCTTCAACGGTCCCAAATACTTCATGCTGTTTTAAACTTTCCCCAAGGGTCTCTATTTCAACATACACAATATCGCCTAATTCATGCTGGGCAAAATCGGTAATTCCAATATATGCCGCATCATTTTCCAATTTTACCCATTCATGGTCCTCTGTATACAAGAGGTTTTCAGGAATTTTCATTTTTATCGTTCTTTATTTAATTTACTTACTTTGTATAACAGGACCTCCATTCATAATTTCTTCACCTGCAAAAGATTCAAAATCTTTAAAATTCTCTGCAAACCGGGCTGCAAGGCTCAAGGCCATTTCATCATACTTAGATTGGTCTGTCCAGGTATTTTTGGGATTTAAGATTTCTGATGGTACTCCATCACATTCTAAAGGCATATGAAGTCCAAACACAGCATCCCTCATAAAATCTGCATCCTCGAATTTATTTTCCAATACTGCAGTAATCATTGCTCTGGTGTAAGCCAGTTTTATGCGTTCTCCTACTCCGTAGGCACCTCCGGACCAGCCTGTATTAATAAGCCATACGTTTACCTTGTTATCTTTCAGTTTTTTTCCCAGCAGTTCAGCATATTTCGTAGGATGAAGAGGGAGAAAAGGTTTCCCAAAGCATGCTGAAAATGTAGTCTGTGGTTCGGTAATTCCAGCTTCGGTTCCCGCTACCTTCGACGTATATCCTGAAATGAAATGATACATCACCTGGCTTACAGTTAATTTTGAGATCGGAGGCAATACTCCAAATGCATCACAGGTCAGAAAGAAAATATTATTGGGTATTCCACCAACAGATGGGTGTATTGCATTGTCTATAAATTCAATTGGGTACGCAGCCCTGGTATTCTCTGTTACAGAAACGTTTTCATAATCAACAACATCAGTCCCTTCCAAGAAACGAACGTTCTCAAGTAGTGTTCCATAGCGTATCGCAGAAAATATTTGAGGCTCTTTTTCTCTACTCAGACCATAACACTTTGCATAACACCCACCTTCAAAATTAAAAACATGATCATCATCCCATCCATGCTCATCATCTCCGATCAGTTTTCTGGACGGATCTGCGGAAAGTGTAGTTTTCCCTGTCCCTGACAGTCCAAAAAACACGGCAGTGTCCCCTTCTGTTCCGATATTCGCTGAACAGTGCATGGAAAGTACATTCTTTTCATGAGGAAGTATATAATTCAATACTGTGAAAATCCCTTTTTTGATCTCACCCGTATAAGCACTTCCTCCTATAAGAATCACTTTTTTTGTAAAATTGATAATCGTAAAATTATGTTGGCGGGTCTTGTCAATCTTCGGATCCGCTTTAAACTTAGGAGCTGCAAGGATCAGCCATTCATGTTCAAATGTTTCCAGTTCTTTTTCATCAGGGTTTAAAAAAAGATTATTAGCGAATAAACTCTGCCATGGGTTCTCTGTAATAACCCTTATGTTAAGACGGTATTCTGATTTTGCACAGGCATAAACATCCTTAATATAGATATCATGATCCGAGAGATGATTGGTAACACGTTCATATAGCCGGTCAAAATCTTCTGGCAGAAAAGGGTGATTAATTTCTCCCCACCAGACAGAATCTGCGGTTTTCTGATCTTTAACAACATATTTGTCTTTAGGAGAACGCCCCGTAAACTCACCTGTATCGCATACCAGTGCCCCTGATCGGGCTATAATCCCCTCATTATTTCTTAAAGTCTGGGATATTAACTGAGGTTCTGATAAATTCCAAAAAACTTCTTTAGCAGGTACAATGCCGATATTTTTTAAGTGTTCCATATACTCCATCTCAAAATCAGTATTATTATTCCAGCAAAAGTAGACTGTTTATTAAGAATTTATAATGATCTATCTCTTTCTAAAATTTGATTTAAGTCAAGTTTCTGTTCGCTTAAAATAGCGTAGTTTTGTGACAAGATATGATCTCAAAATTTCTTTTCAATAACCAATATCTCTTTGACGAGCTTCCCCAATATGATAAGGAGATGCTCAAAGCAGCGATGCAGAATAAGAATTACCGTAAAAACGAAGCTATTTTCACCGATGGAACAATGCCCAGCGGTATCTTTTACTTAAAAACAGGTAAAGTAAAGAAATACAAAGTGGATAATGACGGCAGAGAACAGATTATCTATATTTATAATACCGGAGAATTTTTTGGGTATTCCGCTATTTTAAGTAACGAATCTTATGGAGATACTACTCAGGCTATCGAAAATTCTGTCATTGCTTTTATATCAAAAGAAGATTTTTTAAAGATTCTGGATCAATCGGTTGTTTTTTCAAGACTGCTTTTAAAAAGTCTGAGCCATGAGTTCAGTGTAATGGCCAATCTGATGACCGTTCTTTCCCAGCGTACAGTGAGAGAAAGAGTGGCACTCAGTTTACTGATTTTGCACAAAAAATATAAATTGAATGATGCAGAAGATAATGCGTTTATTACCTTGTCCCGAACAGATTTAGCAAATATGGCAGGAACGGCTAATGAAACATTGGCACGTATACTTCATGATTTCAGACAGGAGGATCTTATCCGGATGGAAGGACGTAAAATACAACTGCTCAATATTAAGCAGCTTACTCATATCGCAAATTTTTATTAATGCCCATCATTTGCAATTAAATGATACTAACACAATATTGGTTAGCTAGATATCATTTTTTTCTGCAGCATTATTAATTGTTAAATTTTGATTGGGTAAAACATTTAATTAATTACCTTAAAAAAGTACTGCATCTAAATTGGCATAGTAATCTTATTCTATGAAGTCATTTAAACTTATATATAAAACAAGGCTTGACTATTTTTGTGTTGCGAAACATAAAAAAACAAATCAAGCCCATGATGTACCAGGTACTTGACAAAGATATAATAGAAAATGAAATAGTACCCTATCTTCCGCCGCCAAAACGAGGATTTTTTCCCAAAGCTCCTTTAGTGGAAATCGGGAATAGTATATTATACAAGCTCAAAACAGGAGTTCAATGAGAATATTTACCTGTAAAAAGTTTGTTTGAAGACTATGTTTTAAGTTATCAAAGTGTTTTCTATCATTATCGTAAATGATGTGTTAATAATGTTTGAGAAGGCTGCTGGATACGGCTGTTATCCAAAAAAAAAAAATCAAAGCTGGATTCATCAAGCGGAGATTTAGATGGCAGCCATACATCGGCATTACGCGGAGGAGAAGAGGTTTCTTATCTGGGAAGAAAAAAGCGAAAAACAAGTACTGCATTTTATTTTACAGACAGGCAAGGACTTCCTTTAGTCATCTCTAATCCTGTCGCCGGGAATCATAATGATCTGTATCCTATTGAAATGTATTTTGACCAGATCACTCAGACGCTAAAAAGAGCAGATATTGCTATAGAAGGATTATTTATTAATGCAGATGCCGTATTTCTTGAAATTCCGTTTTTCTTTTCATCAGACTTGGGAGAAGACAACAAAAATGTTTTAAAACCTTCTGACATTGCTCGCAAACTCTAGGTATCTTCAATTTACTAAACCCATAGCACTTAATTTTAATGCTAATATTTAACCTTGAAACTAGTTAAGACTAATTAAGACATAATAAGGCGCAACATTATCTCCAATTAAGACGCGGTACAAATAAAATTTGAATTGAAAAGTGTCCTGTAAACATGAAAAAACCGCTTTAAACGAATGTTTAAAGCGGTTTTTAATTATTTGTTATTATTGTTAATCAATAATTATTTTACCTCTTCAAAGTCAGCATCCTGTACATCATCATTACCTCCTGCATTGCCTTCAGAATTCTGAGTTCCTGCATCTGCACCCGGCTGTTGTCCTGCTGCATACAGTTCTTCTGAAGCTGCCATCCATGCTGCATCTAAAGCTTCTGTTTTAGTTTTCACATCGTCTGCATTTTTAGCTTCGAAAGCTGTTTTCAATTCTCCGTGAGCTGCTTCAATAGCTGCTTTTTTGTCAGCAGACAGCTTTTCTCCGAATTCTTTTAACTGCTTTTCAGTCTGGAAGATCAATCCGTCAGCTTTGTTGAAAATTTCAACTTCTTCTTTTTTCTTAGCATCTGCTGCAGAGTTTTCCTGAGCTTCTTTCTTCATTCTTTCGATTTCTTCATCAGAAAGACCTGAAGAAGCCTGGATCTTAATCGTCTGCTCTTTTCCAGTTCCTTTATCCTTCGCAGAAACGCTTAGAATACCGTTGGCATCAATATCAAAAGTTACTTCGATCTGAGGAACTCCTCTTGGTGCTGGTGGAATATCCGCAAGATCAAATCTTCCGATTTCTTTATTATCGTTGAACATTGGTCTTTCTCCTTGTCCCACTCTGATGCTTACAGCCGGCTGGTTGTCAGAAGCTGTAGAGAATACTTCAGATTTTTTAGTAGGAATCGTAGTGTTCGCTTCAATTAGTTTCGTGAATACAGAACCCATTGTTTCAATACCTAGAGAAAGCGGCGTAACGTCAAGAAGTAATACATCTTTTACATCTCCTGTCAGTACTCCACCCTGAATTGCAGCTCCAACAGCTACTACCTCATCCGGGTTAACTCCTTTTGAAGGTTTTTTACCGAAGAATTTTTCCACTTCTTCCTGAATAATCGGAATTCTTGTAGAACCTCCTACCAAAATTACCTCATCGATATCAGAAGTTGATAAGCCTGCATCTTTCAGTGCTTTCGCTACCGGCTCCATGGATCTTCTTACTAAATCTGAAGCCAATTGCTCGAATTTAGCTTTAGTTAAAGTCTTTACCAAGTGCTTAGGGCCTGTAGCCGTAGCTGTGATATATGGCAGGTTGATCTCTGTCTGAGCAGAAGAAGATAACTCGATTTTTGCTTTTTCAGCAGCTTCTTTTAATCTCTGAAGTGCGATAGCGTCAGTTTTAAGATCTACTCCTTCTTCAGATTTGAATTCATCTGCCATCCAGTTAATGATCACATCATCAAAGTCATCACCTCCTAAGTGTGTATCACCATTAGTGGATAATACCTCAAATACACCGTCACCTAAATCAAGGATAGAGATATCGAAAGTACCACCTCCAAGATCATACACAGCAATCTTCTGGTCTTTATGGTTCTTATCCAAACCGTAAGCCAATGCAGCAGCTGTAGGCTCGTTGATGATTCTTTCTACTTTAAGACCTGCAATTTCTCCGGCTTCTTTAGTAGCCTGTCTCTGTGCATCATTAAAATATGCAGGAACCGTGATTACCGCTCTTGTAACTTCCTGTCCAAGATAATCTTCAGCAGTCTTCTTCATTTTCTGAAGTATCATTGCAGAAATTTCCTGTGGTGTATATTCTCTGTCGTCGATCTTAACTTTTACAGTATCATTGGGTCCTGCCACTACTTCATAAGGCACTCTTGAAATTTCTTTAGCATCTTCCTTAAAATGAGTTCCGATAAATCTTTTGATAGAGTATACAGTTTTCTTTGGATTCGTTACAGCCTGTCTTTTTGCAGGATCCCCTACTTTTCTTTCACCATCTTCCGTGAATGCCACAATAGATGGAGTTGTTCTTTTACCTTCCGCGTTAGGGATAACAACAGGGTCTTTACCCTCCATTACAGCAACACATGAGTTGGTTGTTCCTAAGTCAATTCCAATTATTTTACTCATAATATTTATATTTTTTCTAATTTTTATATTCTAATTTACACTCTCAATTTCTCAATATCTGTACCATATCTTTTTTTGTGACAAAATGACAGAATCAAAAATAATCAAAGTGAACAGCGTCCGTCAGATTATGTTAAATTGTACTATTCAAGACAGTTTGAACATTAGGGATTTAAAAAAATTAATCAAAGTTTAACCTTATAAATATCAATTAAACTGTACGAATTGTTATTTTTGATAAAATATAAACTTTAGAATGTCAGTACACTTTAATCCGCGAGATATCACATGGCTTGCTTTTAATGAAAGGGTTTTACAAGAAGCTATGGACGAAAATGTTCCCTTACATTTAAGAATACGTTTTTTGGGAATTTTCTCCAACAATTTAGATGAATTTTTCAGGGTACGCGTGGCAGGATTAAAGCGGGCAATGGATTTTAAAGAAAAAGTGATCGCTGAATCTTTCTATCAGCCCCCATCAAAAATCCTTCAGCGGATCAATGAAATTGTGATGAGACAACAGCTGAATTTTGATAAGACCTGGAAACATATCCAGGCTGAAATGGCTGGTCTTAAGGTTTCTATTAAGACATCTAAAAACCTGACTGCCAATCAGAAGGAATTCGTAAGACAATATTTTGATGAAGTGGTGGAATCCAATGTGATCCCTATCCTGCTTCATGAAAATACGCCGATGCCGTATCTGAGGGATAAAAGTCTCTATCTGGGTGTTGCCATGAGAAAGAAAGACTGGCAGTATTCCAGCAATTATGCGATTATTGAAATTCCGTCACGTTTTGTAGGAAGATTTGTCCTGCTGCCCACGGAAGATCCGGAAGAAAAAAATGTAATGCTGCTTGAAGATGTCATCACGTTCAATCTTCCCCATATTTTTTCATATTTCGGATATGACGAATTTTCCGCCAATGCGTTTAAGGTAACAAAAGATGCCGAGTTGGATCTTGATAATGACATCCGTACCAATTTTGCAGAAAAAATAGAAAAAGGCCTTAAAAACAGAAGAAAAGGAAAACCTACCCGGTTTGTTTTTGATAAGGATATGGACAAGGCCCTGCTGGAACTTCTTATCCGAAAATTGAATTTAACCAAAAAAGATAGCATTATCCCGGGAGGAAAAATTCATAATTTCAAGCACTTTATGGACTTTCCTGATGTTTTTGAAACGTATGCAAGACCGGTGGAAAGATCTTCATTTACCCATCAGGCTTTTGAAAATGGAGAAAGAGTGACAGATGTTATCTTGAAGAAAGACGTTCTGCTTACTTTTCCTTACCACAAATACAATCCGGTAATTGATCTTTTACGTGAAGCTGCCATGGACCCGGATGTAAAATCTATACAGATCACTGCTTACCGTCTTGCCAGTAATTCAAAGATAAGCAATGCCCTGATTTACGCCGCCAGAAACGGTAAAGAAGTAACGGTCATGCTGGAGCTTCAGGCAAGGTTTGATGAAGAATCCAATCTTAAGTGGAAAGAAATGTTTGAACCTGAAGGAATTACTGTACTTGTTGGCCTTCCGAATAAAAAAGTACACGCGAAACTTTGTGTAATCAAGAAAAGAGCACACAATAAAACACTCCAGTATGGTTTTATAAGCACCGGGAACTTCAATGAAAAAACAGCAAAAATATATGGTGACCATTTATTGATGACTTCAGACCGTGGTATCATGGCAGATATCAATAAAGTATTTAATGTACTGAAGAAACCAAAAGATGATTTTCTTCCGATTTTGAAGACCTGTAAGAATTTAATGATCTGCCCCCAGTTCATGCGTGAAAAGATCGTTCACCATATTGATAAGGAAATAGAAGAGGCTAAAGCAGGAAGAAGAGCAGAAATCATCATCAAGGCCAATTCTATGAGTGACAGAGCTCTTATTGAAAAACTTTATGAAGCCGCAAAAGCGGGAGTCATTACAAAAACAATCGTAAGAGGAATCTACTGTGCTGTCAATCAAAAGGAATTTAAAGAAAAAATAAAGGCAATAAGTATTGTCGACGAATACCTGGAACATGCAAGGGTTATGTATTTTTATAATAAAGGTGCAGAAGACCTTTACATCTCATCTGCCGACTGGATGACCCGAAACCTGGACTATAGAATTGAAGCTGCCGCAAAGATCACAGACAAGGAACTGAAAAAAGAATTGAAAGATATTCTCGACATTCAGTTGAGAGATAACGTAAAAGCTCGTATTTTAGACAAAAAATTGAGCAACGAGTATGTGAGGAATGATAAAAAGGAATGCCGTTCTCAAATAGAAACATACAAATATTTAAAAGCTAAAACAAGCAAAAAATGAAGATTGCAGCGATAGATATAGGAAGTAACGCCGCCAGACTTCTGATCAATGAAGTAAAGATCAGCAACAGAAAACCTGAATTTATAAAACTTAATCTTTTAAGAATTCCTTTGAGACTGGGAATGGATGTCTTCACCATGGGAATGATTGGAGAAGAAAGGGAAAAAATGGTTGTCGATTCTATGAAGATTTTCAGCGACCTTATGAAGATCTATAAAGTAGAGCATTACCGTGCTTGTGCCACCAGCGCCATGCGTGATGCCTCCAATGGAAATGAAATCATCAAACGGGTTCAGGAGACTTCGGGAATCAATATAGAAATTATTTCCGGTGATGAGGAAGCCACCCTTATCTATGAAAACCATGTTGCAGAAGGACTTGACAAAGAGTTCGCCTATCTATACATTGACGTGGGAGGAGGTTCCACAGAACTTACTTTTTATGAAAACGGAAAAATGGTGTATGAAAAATCTTTCAATATCGGGACTATCCGTCTTCTGAACAATCTGGTAACTCCTGAAAACTGGCAGGAAATGAAGGATGAGATTCAAAAAAGTATTGTCAGCAAAAGACCTGTTGTAGCTATTGGCTCCGGAGGAAATATCAATAAGGTTTTCTCGATGAGTAAGACCAAAGACGGAAAACCGATGACACTTTCGCATCTTAAAAAAGTGTATAAAGAATTTAATGAGCTTTCTGTAGAGGAAAGGATGACTAAACATAATCTCAGAGAAGACAGAGCCGATGTTCTGGTTCATGCATTAAGGATCTTTAATAACGTTATGTCATGGTCGGATATCAACAGGATATTTGTTCCAAAAATTTCCGTGGCCGACGGGCTTATCCACAATATTTACAGTCAGCTGCACGAAAAAAAATAATTTTTTACTCTATATTATTTGAAAACCAGCCTTTTTGGGGCTGGTTTTTTTATTATGCCATTGTAAATAAATCTGTCATTAATATTATCTTCCAAAATATAGAATTTTTGCTGTAATTAAAGTAAAACTAAACGGCAGTACGTTATACATAATATCAACAGAAAAAGAATGAATCCGATCAAAATAATTCTTACAGGAGCAACCGGTATGGTAGGTGAAGGTGTTTTAATGGAATGCCTTGAAAATCCCAATGTTTCCGAAATACTAAGCGTAAGCAGGAAGTCTTCCGGAAAAACACATGCCAAGCTTAAGGAATATTTGGTGCCTGACTTTTTATCTATAGACCTGAATGATGAAAAACTTAAAGGCTATGATGCCTGCTTCTTCTGTGCAGGGATCAGCAGTGTAGGAATGAGCGAGAAAGATTATACGAAGATCACTTACGATACTACGGTTCATTTTGCCAAAGCAGTTCTGAACCAAAATCCGGAAATGGTCTTCAACTATGTTTCAGGGACATCTACGGACAGTACAGAAAGTGGAAAGATGATGTGGGCAAGAGTAAAAGGCAAGACAGAAAATGCTTTGAAAAAACTAGGTTTCAGGAATACCTTCAATTTCCGTCCGGGATTTATGAAACCCGTTGAAGGTCAGATCAATGTGAAATGGTTCTTTAAACCATTTATTTGGTTTTTTCCTGTTTTATTACCTTCAAAATCATTAACTTTACACGAAGTGGGTAGAGCAATGATCAATGCCGTACTTAGGGGCTATCCTACATCTACTTTGGAAATTAGGGACATTAAAAATTTAGCAATATGAGGGATATGTTAAAAAGAATATTTCTTGTTATTTTTATACTTCTGGTTCTAATGGCTGTTTCAGGATTTTTATATATGCAGAAGCATCCTTTGGAAGGGAAAAACTCAGCAGATAAGGTATCGAATAACCCCGGAAGCAAGATAACCAGATAAAAAAGGAAGGCGATTGTAATTTGTTTTAATTCCCTTGTTTTACAATGTAGATTTATTATTTAGCCCTTTCTCAATAACTGTTACCTTATTATTAAACATTTCTTAAGATTCCATTAAAATACTTGCAGTCTATAAAGTTCATTTTTGCATACATCTAATGCAAGTAAAAAAATGATCAACAATTACCTATTAAAAGGATCTGTCATTGCCGCATTGTTCCTTCAGGGCGGACTTTTTGGACAGACACTTATCCATTACTGGAATTTCAACAATAATGCATCTTCAGCATCTGTTACAGCTCCCTCTTCCACTTTGCTGAGCGGATCTCTTGCTGCTCTGGCCGGGGGGACAAGCGAAATAGATTTTGCAGGCGGTACAGGACAAAACTTCAGTACTGATAATTTAAATGCCAGGAACGGAGATCCTTCCGGAACCCATTTAAGATTCAACAATCCTATTGGAGGCGCGTTACTGTTCAATCTTCCAACGACAGGCTATCAAAATGCCGTTGTAAAATTTACAACGAGAAGGTCCGGACAGGGTGCGGGAACTCAGTCCTGGTCCTATTCAACAGATGGAACTACTTTTGTTCCGTATCAGACCATTAATCCTCAAGATGCAAACCCTCAACTGGTTACTTTTGACTTTTCTACTGTTTCAGGAGCTTCCAATAACCCGAATTTTAAATTAAAAGTAGAGTTTTCTGCCACTGGAGGCGGAACGGGCGGAAATAACCGTTTTGACAATTTTACAGTAGATGGCACCGCTGCCGGAGGAATAGATACTACACCTCCAAACACCACCTATTTCCCCAATCACAACACAAATAATGCTTCTATTTCGGTAAATCCAACTATTTCTTTCAATGAAAATGTAAGGCTTACTGATAATTCCGCGATCAACGATTCTAATGCACAAAGCCTTGTAGAATTCCGTATTGGAAATTCTTCAGGTACTCCGGTTCCCTTCACTACGACATTTAACAATAACAAGATTACAGTAATTCCGACAGCAGCACTTACTCCCGGGCAAACCTATTATCTGGCTTTAAAACCCAATATGGTTGAAGATATAAGTGACAATGGCATAACAACAATAACTTCAAGTACCTTTGCTACAGCTGGGACAACGGTTTCCCTGGATAAAAACTTCATTAAGGTGAATGAAAATACAGGAAGTCTGGCATTCAAGATCAACGTTACCAATCCTTCAACAGCTACGGTAGATCTTGTGGTAAAACCGGCACCGTTCAGTACGGCAGACAGCAGTGATTTCACATTAGCCAATCAGACAATCAATATTACACCATCCACAACAAGCTATACTATAGATATTCCTATCCTTGATGATACGCTGGAAGAACAGCAGGCTGAATATTTCGTAATAAGCCTTGAAAATCCAACCGGAACAACAATTTCCGGAGATCATACAGCCACTGTTTATATTGTAGATAATGATAAGCCTGCTCCGGTTCCTTCCGGACAGATTCAGCTGAACTACGTTGGAAGCTTTGATCCTTCCGGAAACAATAACAGCTCTACAGAAATTGTAGTCCATGATCCTTCCAGCCAGAAACTATTCACCGTCAGTTCGATCACGGATGTTTTTGACATTATTGACTTTACTAATCCAAATGCTCTTTCCGTAATTAAAACGGTAAATATGGCTCCATACGGAGGAATTACCAGTATTGCTGTTAAAAACGGCATCATTGCAACCGCTTCTCCCAATGCCGATCCACAACAGAATGGCTCTGTAGTTTTCTTTGACATTAACGGAAACTTTTTGAAACAGGTCACTGTAGGTGCTCTTCCTGATATGGTAACTTTCACTCCTGACGGAACAAAAGTAATCACAGCCAATGAAGGTGAGCCTAATGACGCGTACACCATAGATCCAGAAGGAACGATTAGCATCATTGATATCTCGGGTGGTATCGGAAACCTTACGCAAAGTAATGTTACAACTCTTAATTTTAACAGTTTCAATTCTCAAACAGCTGCTTTAATAGCAACGGGACTGAGAAAAATAAGAACTAACAATACACTTTCACAGGATCTGGAACCTGAATACGTTACGGTAAGTTCAGACAGTCAGAAAGCCTGGGTAACGCTTCAGGAAAACAATGCAATTGCTGAGATCAATTTAGCCACAAAAACAATTTCCGGAATCTGGGGATTAGGCAAAAAGGATATGAGTCTTCCGGGTAACGGCTTTGATGCCTCAGATAATAATGGTGAAGTACTGATCGCCAACTGGCCTGTAAAAGCCTACTACATTCCGGATGCTGTTCAGAATTACAAAATAGGAAATACCAATTATATAGTAACCGCTAATGAAGGTGATGAAAAGGATCTTTCAGGGTACAGCGAAAGAACAACTGTGGGAGCCAGTACGTATACATTGGATCCTGTGTTGTTTCCTCAGGCATCAGTTTTAAAAGCTTCTCATAATTTAGGAAGATTCAGAGTTTCCAGCGCAACTGGAAATACGGATGTAGATACAGAGTTTGAAGAAATTGCAGCTTTGGGTGCACGTTCATTCTCTATTTTCAATGCCGATACAAAACAGTTGGTGTATGACAGTGGTGACCAGTTCGAAAGATACATCGCAGCCTATCATCCACTGATCTTTAATGCGGACAATGAAGGAAACGGTATCAAAAACCGGAGCCGTGCAAAAGGTCCTGAACCGGAAGGGGTTGCTTTGGCTACCATCAATGGACAGACTTACGCTTTTATTACTCTAGAAAGGACCGGAGGGGTAATGGTTTATAATATTACGGATCCTAATAATCCTGTATTCACAGATTATAAGCATTCCCGGTCTACCTCAGCGTACGGCGGTGATAACGGTCCTGAAGGCATTACCTACATCGCTCCGGGAAATACAACAACCGGAAAAGGCTATGTGATTATTGCCAACGAAATCAGTGGAACATTATCCATGTATGAAGTTGTTTCTCCTATTACATTAGGAACAGGTGAAATAAAAACAGAGAAAGCGACATTCAATGTGTTTCCTAATCCTATATCGAAAGGAAATATGCTGTACTTCAACAGGGCACAGGATTATGAGCTGTACGATATGTCGGGAAAGATGCTTGGAAAGGAGAGAAATGCTTTAACGATAGACACTTCAAATCTTTCTGCAGGCGTTTACCTTGTGAAAACATCAGAAGGACACATCAAGAGGGTTATTGTAAAATAGAATATTTGATTGAGTTGATTGAAGGCCCTGGATTTTTCCGGGGCTTTTTTGCGTGCAAATTCAGTAAATTTGAAGCTTTACTAATGCCCCTGAAATAATTAAAATATGTTTGGATTGGCCTTTGACAGTGAAACAGAGCCGGAAATCATTGCACTTATTGACGACGTGAAAAATATTGAAAGCCCTGCGGCTATTATTTACCGTACCGTACGGCTCATTAATGTTGATAACGTTTCCAATCTGATATCAACAATAGAAAATGCCACAAAAATCTATGAAAACAACGGTTTTATCTGTTTGCTTGATGATAAAAAATCTATTGTAACCAAGACTTTCATTAGTAATATCAGAATAGTAAAGTCCCAAAAAAATAATGTCACTTTATTAGGACAAATATGGTGTCATCCTCCAGGTTATCATAAAGCCTGGAAAATGAGGCTCAATAATGAAATTATCCAAAAGAATATCTGGAAAAATTTCAGGAAAGAAGAATTACAGGGCTGGCTTGTTTATGCCCTTCACACAACGACAATAGACCAGGTAAAAGAAAATATCAGTATTCAGATCGACGGAAATGAATTTCATAATTTAGATGGCTTTTTCTGTACTTTAGGAGAAGAAGTTAATGGTATCGGCGGATATTTCGGACGTGGATTTGGGGCATTGAATGATTGCCTCTGCGGAGGATTTGGCGTAAAAGCTATGTCAAAATTAACCTGGCTTAATCATCAAAGAAGCAAAAAAATATTTAAAACTAAATTTGATAAAATACTTCAGATTCTTGCAGATCACCGTGTACAAGTTATTTTAAAATAAACTACCCGGGGCGGAAAGCGAAGCTTTCCGCCCCGGGTAGTTATCTCCAATAATTTCAATGTTATGCTTTCGGAGTCTCAGCTTCCGGATTCATATCATCAAAATTCTTTTTTTCTTTTTTCTCCGGAACGGTTACAATTTCTGTTTTAATTTCATCCGGTTTTCCTTTTAAATATTCGGGCAAATTAAGGCCTGCCATATTAAACAGATCATTCAGGGGCGGTACTGTTTTCATCATTCCTGAAACAAAATTAGCGGTAGAACCGTTTCCGTCCTGCCCGTTTCCGCTGTCCCAAACCATAATTTTATCTATTTTAATATTCTTAACGGCTTCTACCTGGGTTTTAACCAATTCTGGAAGTTTTTCAATTAACAGCAACTGGAAGGCACTGTTAGTATCTCCTCCTGCAGCCTGTACTATTTTATCGTAACCTTCAGCCTGCTTGGTCAGAATTTCGTAAAGACCTTTTGCTTCTGCTTCCATTTTTGCGAAAATAGCATCAGCTTCTCCTTTTGCCTGTAGTCGGATTTTCTCAGCTTCGGCCTGCGCATCGATAATGGCTTTCTGTTTCGCAATTTCTGCATGAACTACAATATTAGCCTGCTGGGTAGAACGTTCTCTTTCTGCTCTTGCCACCTCCGCTTTCTGTTCAGCAAGGTAAGATTCTTCCAAAGATCTTGCGGCCTGTACTTTTTCTGCGGCAGTGGCAATTCTTAATGCTTCCGCTTCTTTTTCTCTTCTTTCAGCATCGGAGTTGGCAATCGTAATTTTTGCTTCGTTCTCCCCTTTTACAGCGATAGAATTTGCTAATGATGTGGCAATTCTGGATTCTTTTTCGGCTTCTGCCTTACCTATAGATTCATCTTTTACGGCTGCTGCAATACTGATCTCTTTATCTTTTTGTGTGATCGCAATTTTTACGTCTCTGTCTCTCTGTGTTTCTGCGATCTGCGTATCTTTTTCCCTGTCGGCAATTGCTTTTCCGGTTTCCCCGATCTTCGTCTGCTCGGCAACACTGATAATTGCTTCGTTAATTGCCTTTGCTGCAGCTTCTTTACCCAAAGCTTCAATATATCCGGACTCGTCTCTGATATCCGTTACGTTCACGTTGATCAGCTTTAAACCTATTTTCTTTAATTCAGTATCTACGTTTTTAGAAATATTGTCTAAGAATTTATCCCTGTCTGAATTGATCTCTTCAATCGTCATCGTGGCAATCACCAAACGAAGCTGGCCGAACAGGATATCTTTGGAAAGCTCCTGGATCTGCTCCTGAGCCAGCCCCAGTAATCTTTCCGCTGCATTTCCCATAGAATCCGATTCTGTAGAAATAGCAATAGTAAATCTACACGGTACGTCTACACGGATATTCTGTCTGGATAAGGCATTGGTAAGATTGGCCTCTATAGAAATAGGTTTCAGGTCAAGGTAAGCAAAATCCTGTATAACGGGCCAAACAAAAGCACCACCTCCATGGATACATTTTGCTGAGGTACCGCCTGTTTTACCGTAAATAACCAAAATTTTATCCGAAGGACATCTTTTGTACCTCGAAATAAGGGCCAAAAATGTGACGAATAGTACAAGTACAATAACTAATGTTAAAATAAGACTTCCTGGTATTGCCATAAATAGTTTTTATAATGGTTGATAATGAATTAAATTTTTGAAACGACAAGGATCTTGTCATAGATGTATGTGACTCTCACAGAATCACCGGACAGAATATTTTCTTTTTCTTCCGTCATCGCAGGAAGCTCGTGGCTGGTCCCGTTTACAGATATGGTGATCTTGCCTTTGCCGCTCATATCTGCCGGAATGGTAAGATAAACTTCTCCTGCCCTTCCAATCAGGTTTTCCATCTTAAACGTATTGTCTTCTGTAAGCTTAAGGATCTGCATGATAAGAATAAAAAACAGAAATATAAATCCTGCTCCTACCAGTACTGCAACAAAGATCAACAGCGACTTACTGCTTATTGAGCCGTAGAACGCTACACCACTCCATCCGAACCCCAAAAGAAAATTGATGAGGTTTCTGAAGGAAAATAACTGAAAAGGACTATCAGCATGGCTGTCTTCGCTGAAATCAGCGTGAATTGTATCTCCATAGCTGCCTCCGGCAAAAGTAAGAACCGTTTGAATTAAAAAGATGAAGCTGGCTGCTATGGCTGTATACCAAAACCCCTGATGCAGCGGTTCTAAGTTTTGCAGAAATTCAAACATAAGATGCGTTTTTAACAAATATAGTTAAAAAAATCATAAAGCCAATAAAAATCAGTATAAAACGTATCCTTAAAGTATTAAATAATAGGGTTTAAAAATATTTTTCAATACAACTTTCACAAGAATATGTTCAATAAAATCAGAACAAAAAAAGACAGGCTGAAAAACCTGTCCTTAAAAAATATTTCGTGTAATTTTTACTCTACATTGATTACTTTTTGAATCTCCGGGGCATGTTGCTTGATGGTATTTTCTACACCCAGTTTCAGGGTAGAAAAATTCAGCGAACACCCGGAACAGTTACCCAAAAGTTTTACAAAAACCTGGTTATCCTTCACGTCAATAAGCTCGATATCACCTCCATCCTTATTCAGGAACGGCCTGATGCTTTCCAGAGCTTCCATTACTCTCGTTACTGTATCTTCGTGTGTTATATTTGTTTCCATATTTCTTTAGTTCAATTCGGCTTTTTCAAACTTAATTGAAAATCATTATTTTTTAGCTTTAGGCGAGCATCCTGCCATAGTGGTAATCTTTACAGCTTCTGTAGGCGGAAGGTTTTTATTTCTTTCTACAAGACTTTCTACCATATTTCTTGCCGTTTCTGTATAGATCTCTGCAATTTTAGACCCTTCCTGAAGCGCAGCCGGTCTTCCGACATCCCCCGCTTCTCTGATACTCTGGATCAATGGAATCTCTCCCAATACCGGAATCCCCAGATCTCCAGCAAGATACTGAGCTCCCTGTTGTCCAAAGATGTAGTACTTGTTATCAGGAAGTTCTGCCGGCGTAAAATACGCCATATTTTCGATTAATCCAAGAACGGGAATGTTAATACTTTCCATCTGGAACATCGCAATCCCTTTTCTTACATCTGCCAATGCTACATGCTGAGGTGTGCTCACAATCACAGCACCCGTTACAGGTACTTCCTGAATGATGGATAAGTGAATATCTCCTGTTCCCGGAGGAAGGTCAATCAATAAAAAGTCAAGTTCACCCCATGCTGCATCTCTGATCATCTGGTTCAAAGCTTTGGAAGCCATAGGACCTCTCCAGACTACAGCCTGATTGGCTCCTGAGAAATATCCTATAGACAGCATTTTCACCCCGTAATTTTCTACAGGCTTCATCATACTTTTTCCATTAACTTCTACAGAGATTGGCTTTTCACCTTCCGTATCGAACATGGTAGGAACAGACGGTCCATAGATATCGGCATCCAGTAATCCTACTTTGAAACCCATTTTAGCTAAAGTAACTGCCATATTTGCAGCAACTGTAGATTTTCCTACACCTCCTTTTCCAGAAGCAATAGCTATAATATTCTGAATTCCTGCAATCTGCTTACCTTTAATCTGGCTCTGCTGAATCTCGCTGGGCTCCGGAGAAACAATTTTTAATTTCAGATTAATATCTTCTCCAAACTCACTGGCAAAAGCCTGCTTCATGGCTGCTTCCAGCTTTTTCTTTTCGTGCATTGCCGGTGAATGGGCTGTCATGTCAATATAAACATCATTGCCCATGATTTGAAAGTTACTCACCAAATCGTCTACTTCTATCTCTTTAAGGAAATCTTGAACCTTTTCTTTCGTCAACATACTAAATATAAATTGTTCACAAATTTACGGTTTTTTTCGACAATTTAGAATCAATAAAATCTATAACCCAATGTGATAAATAAGATTATAAAAATTCTACCGTCATATTTATCATCATCATTCTTACAATACAATTTTATCACCACACAAATAGCCTATGAATACTAATAACTATTCTTTTAAATACACATCTTCCAAAGGTATTTTTGTGCTAGGAAAGACAAGATTCAAATGGTATGACCTTGCCGAAGATCCATCTGCAGTTTCTGCTCAGGATATTATCAATGCAAAAACCTGCATCGAAAATGCTGATGAAAATTTCCAGAATAAAGATGACCTGGGTTTTGTCATTATGCACAGATGTGGTGAGCATTGCCTGTTATTGGTCTGCACATGGAGGAGCGAAAACGAACTATGGGAAAGCGTTTTATTATGATGGTTCAGGAAAATTTGAAGTTTGGAACAGGAACAGAATTCATCTTCCTACTTACTGTGTCTGGGAAATGGACATTGTATATCATGAGTCCAAAGCCTGAAAAAAATTCCTGGGGACAGACCGAACGGAAGTTGATCAGCAGAATTATTTAGATGATCTTTTTGCAGGAGAAGTTTAGGTCTTAAGATTAAAAGGTTTAAGCAATCCATATAAATTCAATAGGAATGGGCTTTAGCCCATTAACCAATATATTATTACCATTCATCCGGCTTTAGCCAAAACTTAATCCTGCGAAATATGCACAGGTTTTATTCCTGCTTCTCACAATTCCGGTCTTCTTTTATTACATTCCGGTCTAATGTTTTTATATTCGTTGATATAAAATTAAGATATGAAAAAAAGCCTGGCAGTTTTCTCACTATGTATTGCCCAGATTATTTATTCTCAGAATTATTCTCAGTATGTAAATCCTTTTATAGGAACCGGAGGTCATGGCCACACCTTTCCCGGAGCTATTGTTCCGTTCGGAATGGTTCAGCTTTCTCCCGATACAAGGATAGACGGGAGCTGGGACGGATGCAGCGGCTATCATTATTCGGATTCTGTGATCTATGGTTTTTCTCATACACATCTCAACGGAACAGGGGTTTCGGATTACGGGGATATCATGCTAATGCCAACAATGGGAAATGCGAGCCTGAATTACAAAGATTATTCTTCTAGATTTTCACATAAAAATGAAAAGGCTTCTGCTGGATTTTATTCCGTCAAATTAGATAAAAACAATATTGATGTTCGCCTGACGACCACCAAAAGGGTTGGTTATCATGAATATATCTTTAATAATTCCGGTAAGGCAAATATTATTCTGGACCTCAACCACAGGGATAAGCTGCTGGAAGGTGAAGTAAAAGTTATTGATGACAAAACCATTGAAGTTTTCAGAAGAAGTGAAGCCTGGGCAGCCAATCAGTACATCTACGCGAGAATTGAATTTTCAAAACCCATGAAAATCTCCAAAAAAGAGGTTAACGGAAAGCAGGAAGATAAACTGTTTACCGGAACAAAACTGGCTCTGGCATTCTCAGCAGATGTTAAAAAAGGAGAAAAGATCAGTGTAAAAGTTGCTATTTCTCCGACAGGTTATGAAGGAACGGAAAAAAATATGCTGGCAGAAGGAAAATCCAATGATTTTGAAACCGTAAGAAAGCAGGCCGAAACCAATTGGAACACGGAACTGTCAAAAATTGAAGTAAAATCTGATGATAAGGATAAACTTTCTGTCTTTTATACAGCTCTTTACCATGTTTTTACCCAGCCCAATATCAATATGGATGTAGACGGAAGATACAGAGGCAGAGACAATAAGCTTTATATGACAACGGGCTTTGATTATTATTCTGTATTCTCTCTTTGGGATACTTTCAGGGCTGCCCATCCGCTGATGACCCTTATCGACAGAAAAAGAACGGCAGACTTTATCAATACTTTTATCAAACAGTATGAACAGGGCGGAAAGCTTCCGGTTTGGGAACTGGCTTCCAATGAAACGGAATGCATGATTGGCTATCATTCTGTTTCTGTAATTGCAGATGCTATGGCTAAAGGCATCCAGAGTTTTGATTATGAAAAAGCATTTGAAGCGTCTAAAAATTCTGCCATGCTGGATATTTTCGGCCTGAATGCATATAAACAGAACAACTACATCAGTATGGATGACGAGCATGAAAGCGTTTCAAAAACGGTGGAATACGCCTACGACGACTGGTGTATTGCTCAGATGGCTAAGATTTTAGGCAAGAAAGAAGATTATCAGTATTTCATGAAGCGTTCCCAGAGCTGGAAAAATCTTTACAATCCGAACAACGGCTTTATGCAGCCGAGGAAAAACGGAAACTGGTATGAGCCTTTTGATCCGGCGGAAGTCAACAATAATTATACGGAGGGAAATTCATGGCACTATTCCTATTCGGTACAGCAGGATATTCCGGGACTGATTGCAGCTCACGGTGGGGAAGAAAAATTTGAACAGTTCATTGATGCTATTTTCGCTGCACCGGAAAAAACAACGGGAAGAGAGCAGGCAGACATCACAGGATTGATGGGTCAGTATGCTCAGGGAAATGAACCGAGCCACCATATTGCCTATTTATACAACTACGTAGGAAAACCGGAAAAAACAGATGCCAAGATCAAATATATCCTTGATCATTTTTATAAAAATACGCCGGACGGGCTTATCGGAAATGAAGACTGTGGCCAGATGAGCGCCTGGTATATCTTAAGTTCAATGGGAATTTATTCTGTAACACCGGGATTGCCCGAATGGCAGACAACTACACCTTATTTTGATGAGGTTAAAATTCATCTGGAAGACGGCAGTACAAAAGTGATCAGCAAGAATACCAGCAGATCCGAACTTCAAAAATTAGGTTTTGAAAACAGCAAACCAATAAAGGATTTTAAATATACCCGGCTGACTCCGGCACCGGTTATTGCCTCCGACAGGATCTTCGATTTTTCCGCAAAAGTACAGATCACTCCACTGAATCCTGCTGATAAAGTATATTATATAACCTTAAGTGAAAGTGATGCTAACGTAAGGAAGACTTTCACAGCTTATAAAGGACCTTTCACCATCAGCAAAACCACTCAGATTCTTGCCTATTCGGAAAGAAATGGAGAAAAAAGCTCTGTTACGGTAGCCAATTTCAACAGAAGACCTAATTATTGGGATATTACCGTTAATTCAAAAGTTAACCCACAATATACCGCCAATGGAAAACTGGCTCTGATCGACGGCATCAAGGGTGATGTAAACTGGAGAAAGGGTGAATGGCACGGCTATCAGGGACATGATTTTGAAGCAGTGATTGATTTTAAATCTCCAAAACAGATTACTAAATTATCATCCACTTATCTTCAGGACAGCAGGGCCTGGATCCTGATGCCTAAAAAAGTGGAATATTATGCTTCCATGAACGGGAAAGACTTTGTTCTTCTTGAAACTTTAGATAATACCATAGATCCTAAAGATGAAAAAGTGCAGATCAGGGATTTCGGAACAGAAATTCTTCCTACGGAAGCCCGATACATCAAAGTAAAAGCGCATTACTTCGGAAAACTTCCGGAATGGCATCAGGGGGCCGGCGGTGAGGCTTATATTTTTATTGATGAGATTTCCGTGAAATAATGGTAAGAAACTGGAAGACAAAAATTTAAGATGACTGAATTTCAATTTTATTAAGTTCTATCTTCCTAAACAAAAAATAATGCACTTCAAATATGAAGTGCATTATTTTTTATGATAAATCTATACGTCTCTCTTTAAATTATACAAATCCAGAACACCGGGTGCGATTTTCAAATCGGAACTGAATATAATTCCTTTTATAAAATGCTTTTTAGTGAATGTCATTAGTATGTACAAAATCTCCTTCTAAGGATAACACTTTAATGGCTACTTTCTCTATCTCATCATATTTTTTGAGTGAATGACCGGAAATTAGTTTCATCAGCTCCCATTTTAATACTGGAATTAATTCATTCTTTCGGACCATTTTAAATTCTCTGGCAGCTCCATATCAGAAAACTCTATATGAATCACTCTTCTTCTCCTGCCATCGGTAGTTCTGTTGGACCCGTGAAGCGTCAAAGGTTTCATGAGCATGATACCGCCCTTCTGTACATCACAAAATTTTTCCGTTTCCTTGCTCCAGTCTATCGTGTCCGGTCTGTAAATTCCTTGGGTGTGAGATCCCGGAATAACTTTCAATGCTCCGTTATATTCATCCGTATCATCCAGATGGATCCTGATGGTACATATGTTCTCAAGAAATGGCAAAGGCGGTTGCACAGCAAACTGATTATTTTTGGTTGTCCACGGCCCAAAACCTTGTATTTCCAGTTTTTTATCCACTGAAATCGTCAGATCCTGATGATAGGCCACATACCAGTTTGAAGTTTCCGGTTTGTCAAAATAAATACTTTTTACGGCAAAATATTTTTCCCCGAAGACTTCTCTTACAATGGCTTTAATAGTATCGTTAAATATCAGATCTTTAACTTCCGGAACTTCTTTCAGGAATTGTCGTACGGCAAAAAGGTCATCAGATTTTCTGAAATTCTCTCTTGAGTTATCAGCATTTCGAATGCTCTTTACGATCTTTTCAATCTCATCATCAGAAAAGACCGAATTGATTACGGTAAGGCCTTTTTCAAAGAAATATTGTTTATGATTCTCTATATATTGTTTTGTCATGTGCGATTAAACTTCCTGAGGTGTATTTTCCAGCTGTCCTTCCCATTTGGAAACAGCGGAAGTTGCTAATGCATTCCCCAATACATTCGTCATACTTCTTCCCATATCACAGAAATGGTCGATCGGCAGGATCAAAGCGATACCTTCAGGCGGAATTCCAAACATGGAACAGGTTGCCACGATAATCACCAAAGAAGCTCTTGGAACTCCGGCAATTCCTTTTGAGGTAAGCATTAAAACTAAAAGCATTGTGATCTGCTGTCCAATTTCCATTTCAATACCATAGATCTGGGCTATAAAGATGGAAGCAAACGTCATATACATCATACTTCCGTCTAGGTTAAATGAATATCCTAAAGGCAGGATGAAAGATACTACCCTGTTGTTACATCCGAATCTTTCAAGCTCTTCCACAAGCTTTGGAAATACAGCTTCTGAACTTGTTGTTGAAAAAGCAATCAGTAACGGGGCCTTTATTCTTTTAAGGAGTTCAAAAAGGCGATTTCCTAAGATCAGATAACCTACCAATAGAAGAACAAGCCAAAGTACACCCAATGCAAAGAAAAAATCTCTCAGGTAAATTGCATAGACTTTGAATATTTCGAAACCGTTCATAGCTACCACTGCAGCAATGGCTCCCAAAACCCCGAGTGGTGCAAACCACATGATATAGCCCACCATTTTAAGGATGGCATGGGCAATAATATCAAAAAGTTTAACCACCGGCTTTGAATATTCTTCTCCTAAATTAGCAAGGGCCAACCCAAACATAATGGAAAAAACAACAATCTGAAGTACCTCATTGGTAGCGAAAGCTTCAAATAAACTTTTAGGAATCATATGTTTTACAAAGTCTTCCAAAGAAAAACCTTTACTGCTTTTTAAAAGATCTTCTGCGGCAGATGCATCCTGAATAGGCAGTTTGGTTACATGTCCCGGCTCCAGCCAGTTTACCAACATCAATCCTATAAAAAGAGAAACCAAGGAAGCGCTGATAAACCACAGCATTGCTTTCGTCCCTACCCTTCCGATCATTTTGATATCGCTCATTTTAGCAATGCCAACGACAAGCGTGGTAAAAACAAGCGGTGCAATGATCATCTGTACAAGCCTGATAAAAACCGTTCCCAACAGTTTGATGTTTTTGGAAAATGGTTCCGCACTCTCAGGATACTGTAAGTGCACCAGTCCTCCGATTCCTACTCCAAGGATAAGCGCAACGATAATAGCAATAAAAAGTTTATTCTGTCCTTTCATATAAATAGTTCAATTCCCGCAAATATAATAGTTTTTCAATTGGTACAATATTTTGTCCGAATTTGGCTAAGTTTAGATTAAGTTTATAATACATTAAAATTAAAACGCTGATTTCGAAAATATTGTAAAAAAATTAAGAAACATTTATTGAGTTTTTATTATTTTGGTACAAATTTTATTATTACATTTGATTGTATTAACAACATTAATAAATATACAACTATGAAAAAAACTATCGCAATGGCTGCATTAGCTGTAGCAATATCTTTTGGAGCGGTGTCTTGCAAAAAGAAAATTTCAGATGCCGATCTTCAGACTCAGGCTACAACAATCGTTACTTCTAATCCCAATGCTTCTGTGGAAGTAAAAGAAGGAGTGGCTCATTTAAGCGGAACTTTCGAAGACCAGCAGTCTAAAGATGCTATGATTACACAGTTAAAAGCAATTACAGGAGTAAAAGAAGTAATGGACATGTCTACTATAGCTGCACCTGCACCAGTGGAAACAGCATCTGCTGTAGATCCTGCAGTTCAGAAAAAAGTTCAGGATGCTGTTAAAGATTTCCCTTCTGTAAAAGTAGAGGTTGTAAACGGGCAACTTACCCTTACAGGAAATGTTTCAGCCCTTCAGGCAAGAAAAATTAAAGAGTCTGTAGATGCTTTGAAAATCGGAAAGTATAACAATAACCTAGTGGTAAAATAATTTTAAGATGAGCACATTACAAGATAAATATTCAAGTGTAGTTTCAGCAGCACAGTCTGCAGGAATTTCTAACCTTCAGGTTCAGGAGCAGGATGGTATTCTTTATGTTTCAGGAAATGCTTCCAGTACAGCAGCAAAAGATGCAGTATGGAATGCTTTGGGAACTATTGATTCTACTTATTCGGCTTCAGATATCAATATTGATGTACAGGTAGCAGGATTAACTTCAGGAGCTTCTTTAACGGTAGCTACGGAAGATTCTAATCTGAACATCAGACAGGAGCCTTCTACTGAGGCTGCTGTAGTAGGAAAAGCTGCAAAAGGGTCATCGGTAACTTTGATTGAGCAGACTTCTGATGACTGGTGGAAAGTGAAAACTGATGACGGTCAGGAAGGCTATGCTTATTCAAGATATTTAAGAGCTTAATTTTTCTAATAGTTAATCTTCAATAAATATTTACAAAGCATCCCCGTTTGGGGGTGTTTTTTTATTTTCTTACCAGCTGGTTTTTCAACAGCAGACCGGTTTGGAATGATTTTGAATATGGTATTAATATTCTCTCTAAGTCAGTATGAAACTTTATAAATTTATTGGAGAAAGAAACACTGAAAAATCTGCCTAATCCGCTTAATCTGCGAGCGTAAAAACAATCTCTCGCAGGTTTAGTTGAAGGAGCAGATGTTTATGTTTTATATGATACCGAAGGACAGTAGAACTATTTTACATGCTTTATTTTTTTATTTTCCTCCTATTTTCGTTAAAGATTGAGGTATACAGCAGAACGGATGCTATTTATTTCTAAATTAGCGGTAAATTTTATTTATGAAGATCCATATTTCAATTGTATTTATTTTCTTTTTTATCCTTGGAATTGCACAGAGTACAGATCAGAAGGATACTTTCGTAAAAGATAATTTCACCAAAAAGGAATTCTATATCCCAATGCGTGACGGAGTAAAGCTTTTCACAGCGGTATATATTCCGAAAGATATTTCAAATAAGAACAAATACCCTTTCCTGATGCAGAGAACCTGCTACAGCATCGCTCCTTACGGTGAAAATGAATACAAAACCAAATTGGGACCTAACCAGTTCCTGATGAAGGATAAGTATATTTTTGTCTTCCAGGATGTCCGCGGAAGATACATGAGTGAAGGTACTTTTACCAATATGACCCCTCAGGTGGACCGCAAAACCAAAAAAGATGTAGACGAAAGCACGGATACTTATGATACCATAGAATGGCTTTTAAAGAATATTAAAGACAATAACGGCAAAGCCGGACAATACGGAACTTCATATCCGGGATTTTATACTGCGGCAGGAATATTGGCACAGCATCCGGCTTTAGCAGCTTCCTCTCCTCAAGCTCCTATTTCAGACTTCTGGAATGATGATTTTCTTCACAACGGCAGATTCATGCTGGGATATTTCAGAACCTTCCCTGTTTTCGGGATTCAGAAGGTAAAGCCTGAAAACAAAGCCTGGTATATGGATACTTTCGTAAAGCAAACTTCGGAAGACGGCCTTAAGTTCTACAGGGATATGGGAACTTTAAAGGATGGTTATGAAAAATATTATAAAAATAATTTCTTCATGACGGAGATCATGAATCATCCTAACTATGATGAATACTGGCAGAAAAGAAATCTTCTACCCCATTTAAAGAATGTAAACCATGCCGTAATGACTGTTGGAGGCTGGTTTGATGCAGAAGATCTTTCAGGACCGCTGAATATTTATAAAACCATAGAAAAGACAAGCCCGAAAGCTAAAAACACCATTGTGATGGGTCCTTTCTCTCACGGAGCATGGGCACAGGAGCAGGGAAAACATTTCCACAACCAAATCTATTTTGGAGATAGCATTGCTACATATTACCAAAAAAATGTTGAAACAAAATTCTTCAGTCACTATCTGAAAGGAAATGCAAAAGAAGATGCAGGTCTTCCTGAAGCTTTAATGTACGATACCGGAGCAAAAGTATGGAAAGAATTTACCTCTTATCCTCCGAAAAATGCCGAGAAAATCAGTTTTTATTTAACTGACGGAACATTGAAAAAAACAGCAGGACAAGGCTTTTCAGAATACTACAGCGACCCGAACAATCCGGTTTTAAGCTCTGACAATCTGAAAGACTTCAATGGCTTTACTCCTAAAAATTATATGTCCGAAGACCAAAGATTTGCCGTGGGAAGACCTGATGTACTCATATTCACCACCGATGTATTGACTGATGATATTACTTTTGCAGGAGAGATCATGGCTAAACTGAATATTGCTTCCACTTCTACAGATGCAGATTTTGCAGTAAAGCTGATTGATGTTTACCCTGAAGATTTTAAACCTGCTGAAAAGAAAGACGGTGTTATTTACGGAAATTATCATCAGATGGTAAGAAGTGAGATTATGCCTGCAAGATTCAGAAATACAAAAGAAAAAGGAGAAGCTTTAGTTCCTGACCAGAAAACGGCAGTGAATTTCAGACTTCAGGATGTTGTACATACTTTCAAAAAAGGACATAAAATTCAGATCCAGATCAGCAGTACCTGGTGGCCGCTTTTTGCGATAAATCCTCAGAAGTTTATGGAGAACCCAAATTTTGCTGCCAAAGAAGATTATACAAAAGCTTTTATAAAAGTGTACGGAGACAGCTCTATTGAAGCTGATGTATTGAAATAAATTGAAAAAGCTGTTCACATGAACAGCTTTTTTGTTTTTGGCTCTCACGGATTAAGCAGGTTTTGCAGATGATTGTATTGAAATCTGCGTGGTTTGCTCAATCTGTGAGCGTTTTTTTATTCTTCAATCGTTCTGAATGTCAGGTTTACCCTTGGAGCTTTTACTTTAGTTGTAGGAGGAAGCCTATGAAGCCAATGATCCTGGGTTGTTCCCTTCATAATCAGTAAACTTCCGTTTTCCAAGAAAATTTCCACTTTTTCTTTTGTCTCCTTATGCTTAAATAAAAACTTTCTTTCGGCTCCGAAAGTTAATGAAGCAATGGCACCGTGCTTTTTCAAGTCGGTTTCTCCATCGCTATGGTACGCCATACCTTCACTTCCATCGTGGTATAGATTAAGCAAGCAGGAATTATAGGTTTCTCCTGAAACTTCTTCACATTTCTGTTTTAATTTCAACAGTTCAGGAGTCCAGAATTTTGCTAATTTTGTCCGTTTTGAATAAGTATATTCAAAAGCTTTTTCTCCGAACCAGGCTACTTTTCTTTTTGTTAAAATTAATTTTCCAAAAATCATCGCCTCATCATTTTCCCAGGGGATCTGACTCAGCAGATATTCATAGAAAAAATCTGATTTTTCCTTACTAAAAACTTTTCCATAATAATGGACGGTTCCGTCATGCGGAAGAATATTCAAAGGATATTCTGATATTTCTTCAAACAGGCTGTTCATGATTTTGAGCTTGTAAAAACTATAATGTATAAATGACTTTTTATTAATCAACCACAAAAGTCGCAAAAGTTTTTAACACTTTAGTTTTTTAAATTATTATTAAAACATTGAATAAAGTGCACTTAAGTTTTTGAAAAAAACTAAGATTTTTATTCTGTAATAATATTTTAAATATATGATTTGCAGTATTTACATCAATAGGAACGGACTTTAGTCCGTTTTATACATAAAAATATCAATCTGGCTTTAGCCAAAACTTAAATCAGATTAAGGTAACATGGAATCTAATCTCCAGCGTAAACCTGCGAGCTTTCCCACCCCACGATCAGCTGCTTTCTTCCGCTACCCCATCGGTAACCTCCAATATTTCCGGTAGACTGAATCACACGGTGGCATGGAATAAGAAAAGCTACAGGGTTGCTGCCAATCGCTGTTCCAACAGCTCTTGAGGCATTCGGGTTTCCTATTTTTTCAGCAAGATTTCCATAGGTGGAAAGTTTTCCCATTGGAATAGAAAGCAGGCTTTCCCAGACTTTAAGCTGGAAATCGGTACCTTTTAAATGAAGTTTAATTGTGTTGAGTTTTGTCCAGTCTTTATCAAATATGGACAGGGCATTTTTTTGCAGGGCATCCTGTATTTCAAAAAAAGAAGCATTGGGAAATTTCAGTTTCAAATTTCCTAATGCAATCTCTTTATCTTCTTCAAAAGCCATGTAGCAGATCCCTTTTTCCGTAGATGCTGCCATTACATATCCAAAAGGACTTTTGGAAAAACTGTAATTGATGTTCAGGCTTTTTCCGCCGTTTTTATATTCCGCCGGAGACATTCCTTCTATGTTCACAAACAGGTCATGAAGCCTGCTTGTGCTGGAAAGTCCCGTCTCGTAAGCGGTATCAAATAAAGTCGCTTTCTCTTCTTTCAGCAAATTTTTAGCATGTTCAAGACTGATGAACTGTAAAAATTTCTTAGGACTTGTTCCTGCCCATTCTGTAAATATCTTCTGGAAATGAGCCGGACTCAAGTGAATATTCTCTGCCACTTCCTCCAAACTTGGCTGAAGCCTGAAATTGCTCTGGATATATTCTATCGCTTTGGCAATTCTGTTATAATCTATCTGACTTTGTGCGGACATACTATTTCTTTTTTACCTCACAAATTTCCAAAGAATATAGGACAGAAAAAATCTGATTCGTGCGGAATTTTAGTTGTTATTATAAATATGGTTGTAAGCGAGCATTTTGTAATATAGCTTAGCTGCAAGGAAAGCAGTTGGTTTAGCCATTGGAGAATCCATTAATTCTACAATATCGAACGCTACTACATTACATTTTTCAAATACTTTTTTCAATAATTCCAAAGTCGGGTACCACTGAAGTCCACCCGGTTCCGGAGTTCCTGTAGAAGGAGCAATTGACGGATCAAAAGCATCAAGGTCGATGGTGATATATACGTTTCCTGAAACTTTTTCTAAAACATCATTGATCCAGTTGTCATTGTTCGCAATCTCATGGGCAAAAAATACTCTTCCTTCCGGCAGATATTGAGCTTCTTCCACATCCATGGAACGGATTCCCACCTGAACTAAGTTATGCTTCTGATTCGCTTCAAAAACCGCACATGCGTGGTTAGAAGTAGAACCGTGAAATTCCGGACGTAAGTCTGTATGAGCATCCAGCTGAAGAACAGTAAGGTTTTCAAATTTTTCTCCTACCGCACGGATAGAACCTATAGAAACCGAGTGCTCACCCCCGAAAAGGGTAAATACTTTCCCTTCGTTATTCAAAAGCTCTTTTGTTTTTTGGTAAACGGCTTCCGTCATGGCTTCAGGACTTGAATTTTCAGAAATTTCCCCAGCCAGGTATACGCCGTCAAGATAAGGTTCAGTTCCTGTTTCAATGTCATAAAGCTCCATGTTTTCGGAAGCATCAAGGAATAATTCAGGGCCTTTGTCAGCTCCTTTTCCCCATGTTGAAGTCCCATCGTAAGGAACGGTTACCAGCATTACTTTAGAGTTTTCCAATGTTGCATTTTCTTCAGGAATTCCTGCGTATGTTCTCATGTTTTATTTAAAAATTTAAATGATTTAAAGATTAAATGATTTCACAAAGATACAAAATAGTCGTTGAGTTATAAATCAAGAGTGATAAGCTCCGAATTTTTTAATTCTAAAATCTTTTTAATGTTTAAATTTTAAAAGTTATTTTTGTAAAAAACAAAATATGTCCTTAAAAGCTGTTCTTTTCGATATGGACGGGGTTATTGTAGATACGGAACCACTGCACAGAAAAGCTTATTTTGCCACTTTCAACGAACTGGAAATTGCCGTTTCCGAAGATCTTTACACTTCTTTCACAGGAGCTTCCACAAAAAGGGTCTGTGAAACGCTGATCCAGAAATATGGTTTAAACCATACCCACGAAGCTATAGCTGTTATTAAAAGATCATATTTCAAAGATTATTTTGATAATGATGAAGAATTCGATCTGATTCCGGGAGTAAGGGAATTGATCCAACATTATCATGAAAACGACATTAAACTTATCCTCGCTTCTTCGGCTACAATGACGACCATCAATATGGTTTTTGAGAAATTCGGGCTTGAAGATTATTTCAGCGGGAAAATAAGCGGTGCCGCTCTAAAGGAATCCAAACCTCATCCTGAAGTATTTCTTCTCGCGGCACAAATGGCAGAAGAACCGGTAGAAAACTGCATGGTTATTGAAGACTCCACCAACGGGATCCTTGCCGCCAACAGGGCGAAAATTTTCTGTGCTGCCTACAGAAGCCCGCATTCAAAAAATCAGGATTATACTTTAGCGGATATCGTAGTTACAGATTATGAAGAACTGGAGCTGGATAAGCTTTCAAAATATTTTTAAAAGAAAAAGCTCTCAAATGTTGAGAACTTTATTTTTATTGCATTAGCAAAGTTTCTTAATGAAGTGAAACATCTTAATTATTCTTAAGCCTTAACAAAAATCTTAATGGTTAAAATTGAAACATTAAAAGCAATTTAAGTTGTTAAGATTATTAAGATGAGATTGCTTTATCACTCCCATTCCTCGTTATAACTAGTAACCCAGAATTTTCAGAATATCTTCAGGTTCCTGTTTTTCACGGAAAATTTCGTACTGAAGCTCTCCGTTTTCGTCTTTCTGGATCAGGACGTGTCTCGGCTGAGGCATCAGACAGTGGTGAACTCCACCATATCCTCCAATTGTTTCCTGATACGCTCCCGTATGGAAAAATCCGATATACAGAGGCTTTGTATCACTGAAAACCGGCAGATAGATTGCATTCGTATGCTGTTCAGAATTATAATAATCATCTGAATCGCAGGTTAGTCCTCCTAAGAATACTCTTTCGTAAGTATCTTCCCATCTGTTCAATGGAAGCATGATAAAGTGTCTTGAAATCGCCCATGTATCAGGAAGTGTGGTCATGAATGAAGAATCGATCATATTCCACTTCTCCCTGTCATTCTGACGCTTCTGAGAGATGATCTTGTAAAGGTTTGCACCGCTTTCCCCTACTGTAAAGCTTCCGAATTCCGTATAAATATTAGGTTCTTCTACTCCTTCTTCTTCACAGAACTTTTTGATCTGAGAAACGATTTCCTCTACCATATACTGATAATCGTACTCGAAGTTTAAAGATGTTTTGATCGGGAAACCGCCACCAATGTTCAGTGAATCCACCTCCGGAGCAATCTTCTTCAAACGTGCGTATACACGGAGACATTTATATAATTCGTTCCAGTAATAAGCTGTGTCTTTGATCCCTGTATTAATGAAGAAGTGAAGCATTTTCAGCCTTGCATTCGGATGCTCAGCGATTTTCTGGCTGTAATAAGGGATAATATCTCTATACCCGATTCCTAATCTTGAAGTATAGAATTCGAATTTTGGCTCTTCCTCTGAAGCAATTCTGATCCCAATATCGAAAGTGGTATCTATACTTTCGGTAAGCTTATCCAGCTCACGGTAGTTATCCAGGATCGGGGTAATATTTTCAAACCCGCTGTTGATCATTTCTGAAATTTTCACCAGATAATCATCGGTCTTGAATCCATTACAAATGACTTCAATATTTTTATCTACTTTTCCTTTCTCATAAAGAGATTTTACAATGTCCATATCATATGCTGAAGAAGTTTCGATAGAGATATCGTTCTTAAGAGCTTCTTCAAGCACAAAATTGAAATGACTGGATTTTGTACAGTAGCAGTAGGTATAATTCTTTTTATATTCGGCTTTCTCAAAAGCTTCCTTAAACCAGCTTTTCGCCTTCTGGATGTTTTGAGAAATTCTTGGCAGGTAGCTAATTTTTAGCGGGGTGCCAAATTTTTCAACGACTTCCATTAAAGGAACATCGTGAAATAACAAATTGTTCTCAGAAACATTAAATTCCTCTGTAGGAAAATACAATGTCTGATCAATAAGTTCCGAGTACTTTATTTTCATTTCTTGACAAGTGAATTACGAAATGCAAAATTGCTAAAAAAGTTTGATTTTTAAGCGTTAAATTTATTATAAATTTCAAATCAAGGTCAGGCAAAAACCTGAACGGATTATTAATTTGTAAACTTCTTAATATATTCTTCCCTCTTATCTGCCGAAATTCCCAACACCTGTTGAATATAAGCATCGGTGGAACCATATTTCTTATTGATTTCATCAAAAGCTGCATCGAGATAAGCGATTTCTACCCAGCTCAGTTTTTCAAGGACCTTCACGTCCATTTTAGGATACAGAAAATGCAGATTGTTTGCGAGATTTAGTCTTTTCAGGACTAATTTTTCCCTGTAATTATTGGATAAAAGATAATCATTGTAAATTGTTTGCTTATCAAACTTTAGAATAGTCAGAATTAAAGCCGTTGTGATTCCTGTTCTATCCTTTCCTGCGGTACAGTGATAGAGAACCGGCTGGTCGGATTCCAGGATTTCAGTGATAATTTTTTTGATCACTTCCGGGTTTTCCGTTACATATTCACGGTAGAAATCAATCATTCTTTTATCAGCATCGGAACCATTAACTTTTCCTTTTAAAACAAGCTTTCTGGCCTGAGTCAGCTGGTCTCCCTTATCTGCAAAGGCTGAATATTTTTTATAAATGATGCCATCGGGAAGCTGGTCCGGTTTATCAGAAATTTCTTTTGCATTTCTAAGATCAATGATTTCTTTTATTCCCAGGCTTTGAATTTCTTTGAATGATTTTTTCTTCAATTTATGAAGATGACCGCTTCTGTAGAATTTTCCTGTTTTTAAAGTTCTGCCTTCAGTATTTTTAATGGTCCCGACCGTCCTGAAATTGTATACTTTTTTAACTTCAACAGGATTGCCAGATTCATTTCTCCCATATTCAGGCTGGGTAAAATCCTGTGTTTTACAGGAGAAAACACAAAATGCCGCGATAAGCAGAATCGATATTTTTATGAATTGTTTCAATATATTCCGGGATATTCTATTTCATTAATTCCTACAAAAAACAACAGATCTCCGGACTGATATTGAATGGATACCTCATCTTCAACCGCAAAATTCCGGGTTCCTATTCTTGAAGTGATGTTTAAGTTTCCATTGGTCAACGGCCAATTCAATCCTGTTGTTGTTATATTTTCAACTGATGGAAACGGATACAGTGAAATCATTTTATTTTTAACATGTTTCAGCTTAAAGTTTTTCGGGACAAAATAATATTCAGAAAATTCGTCGTAGAATTTTATCCTCAACCGGTCTTTAAATGCATAAGCAACGGTAAGATTCCCTAAAAAATGATCCTGCTCGCCGCCGCTTCCTCCAAAAACATCTACAGAAAAGCATCCCCTCTCTAAAATAATTTCCAAAGCTTTATGAAAATCTGTTTTGTCCTGATCCAGAGTAAGAATAAATTTTTCCAGGTAAACATCTTCATCTGCTCCTGAATGGGAATCGAAATCACCGGAAATAAAGTCGAGTTTATCTAAGGAAAAACCTAACTGCTTCAAATAATGAAAAGCACCATCCGTACAGGCAATTAAGCCATACTGATCCGGATCCGGAAGGCTTTTGGGATGGTCTCCGTTGATGAAAAGTAGTGCTTTATCTTTCATTCGGATTCCAGTATTCTTCCGGTTCGTTATTGATTTTTGAAATGTATCTTGCCAAAACAAAAAGATAATCGGAGAGTCTGTTCAGGTACTTGATAAGCTCAGGGCGTACTTCTTCAGATTCATTCAGGAAAACCAGAGAACGTTCTGCTCTTCTGCAGATTGTTCTTGCGGCATGTAAAAATGTTGCAGATTTTCCACCACCGGGAAGAATAAAGTATTGAAGGGGCTCCAGCTTTTCTTCAAAAGCATCCATCCACTGCTCCAGCTCTTCAATTTCAGTATCTGAAATAATCAATGGCAGACGTGATTTGCCATTAGCCAGCATTAATTTATCAACCGGCGTTGCAGCTTCTGAGCCTACCGTAAACAGATCAAACTGAATTTTTTTGAGCTGCTTCAAAACCTCTTCATCTTCAATATGACTTTTAGAAATACCAATAAATGAATTCAGCTCATCGATATTTCCATAACTGTCTACTCTTGCACTGGCTTTGGAAACTCTTGTGCCACCGTATAATGCAGTCTGACCTTTATCTCCTGTCTTTGTATAAATTTTCATACTACTAAAGTACTTTTTTTTGTACAATGTAAAAAGTAAAATGTAGTAATAACGTCCTATTCTATCTGAAAAAATGAAACTGACATTAGAAATCAATGTCAGTTAATATTTGCGTAGATGGTTTTCATATCTTTTGGGATTACTTTCCCTGTATTAAGCATGACAAAGCAATGCTAATTTCTTTATTTTGGATTAAAAAGTGTAATTAACATTGAGCTGAAAAGTTGTTCCATTAAATCCAAACTGGTTTACCTCCCAGGGATATCTGAACCTTCCTCCAAGATCTGTTACTACATCTCCTTTGCTCTCTATGACATCCGGATAAATATTAAATAAATTATTTACGACTCCGGAAACTTTAAGGTCTTTCGTAATTTTATAGGTTAAAACTACGTCTGTAACTACCTTACCGGAAAACGTCTGATCTTTGGCAGGATCAGTGGCGTGCTGCCATGCAACAGAACCAAAGTAAGTATTATTAAGGTTAAAATTAAACTTTGTAATGTCATACGAAAGACTAACAATCGTTTTTGTTTTTGGCCTTGCAGAGGTAATTCTGGATTGTTCCTTTCTATCAAAAAAGTTTTCTGAATAACCATTTTGCGCCAAAATAGGCGGAACGGCAATATTATCTACTATTTTGGTTTCGTTATAATTGAAAGCAACAATAACGCCCAATCTTCCTTTGCCAATAGCGGAAGTATAATAATTAGCGACGAAATCTACTCCCTCAGTAACTGTATTTACAGCATTGGTGAAAAACTTCAGGGAAGTTATTTTATTATTATCTAATATTACTTCCACAGGGTTTGTTATATCCGGACTCCCCGGAGCACCGGTTTTGTAACCAATATCTCCTGAGAAAAGTACCCGGTCTTTAATTCTTATTCTATAATAATCTGCTGTAATCGTCAAGTTTTTAAAAGGTTTTATGGCAAATCCCCCAGTAATGTTAAAGGCTTTTTCAGCATTTAATTTTTGTACCCCAAGATCAGATCTTACAATTTGAGAGTCATTGTTAAAAGTACCCTGATTAGCCACAGTATTCCCTGTAATTTTTGTTTGAACATTGGAATAATATATCTGGTGTAATGAAGGTGCACGGAATCCTGTAGAAACAGATCCACGGAAAACTAATTTATCATCTAACACCTTATATCTTGCATTTCCTTTCCAGGAAACATTATTTCCAAAATCACTGAAATTTTCATATCTCACAGTTCCTCCAAGTAACAGGTTTTTCGTAACATCCCATTCAGCATTCATATAAGCTCCAATATTCTGACGATTTTTATTGACTTCATTTTGAGACTGCAGTCCTGGAAATGATTCTGCACCACTTCCTATATAAGATGCCTCTTCTCCTGCCTTCGCCTGATAGTTTTCATTGCGTACTTCAACACCAGCTCCTAAAACAAATGCACCAAAATTTCGGCTGATATCTATGTTTCCTATAATATTACTGAACTGATGCCCACCTGCCTTAAAGCTGGTTGGTGAATTTGCACCCAAAGACGTATTAATGGTATTTCCTACAACATAATCTACCGCATTAGAGCCAAAGGTTGCGCTCCCATCAAAATTCCATTTTCCAAACATGCCTTTCCACCCGGAGGTTAAATTATAATCATAAACATCTGTTTTAAATTCCGGCTGAAATCCATTATAAGGTTGCCCTTTTGGAGTTAATAAACCAAAATCTGAAGTTACCCAATAGGGTGTTCTATACAAGCCAAAACTAGTTCCATTCCTGTAAGTTGTACCACCAAAAGCATAAAACTTGCCTGTTTCACCTGTTGGCAATTCAAAATTGACAAACATATTGGCCACTTTTGTCTCCGGCTGCCCTATAATCATTCCTAAACCAGGATTAGCCTGCGTCCAGGCATTCTCCACACCAAAAAGTTCATCTTTTGTAACAGAACCTGCGCGGTTAGTTTTATTTTGGGATGAAAATCCTAAGGTAAGATTCAGGCTTCCGGTTTTTGCAACTCTGATTCCCGTATTAAAATCTGCTCCGATATTAAATCCGTCACCTTCTGAAGTAATACCTGAAAAAAGATTAACCGTGCTTTTTCCAACGCTGTTCTTAAGAATAATATTAATTACTCCTGCAATAGCATCGGAGCCATATTGTGCAGATGCACCATCTCTCAATACCTCTACGTTTTGTAAGGCTGCTGATGGAATACTTTTCAGATCTGTACCTACTTCACCTTTTCCCGGTGTATCATTTACATAAATTAGAGCACTTTGATTTTTTCTTTTATTATTGACTAAAACTAATGTTCTGGATGGACCCAGGCCTCTTAAATCCGCCGGATCAAAATGAGCGGTTGCATCAGAAACAGTCTGCTGTGATGAATTAAAAGATGGTACAGCATATGTCAAGGCTTTATCAAAAGTAACCTGACCTGTAGATTTTAGTTGTGCTGCCGAAATATTATCAATAGGAATTGCTGATGTAATGATGGTTCTGGGCTTAGTTCTACCTGTAGTAACCACAACTTCATCTATACTATTTTCTTTTACACCTTCCTGAGCATATACCATAGTACCCGCTCCGCTTAATACTAATGCACAGACTTTTTTATTAAATAATTTTCTTTTCATATATTGTTAATAATTTAATAAAACTAGTAAAAATATAAATATTAAACAAGAAAAATGAAAATATAATAAAAATCCTTTTCCCAACTTATGCAATACATATTATTTTATAAAAAAATAAGACTTGATTTACAAAACATTAAGTGGCTTATTAATCATCTGAAAAAGAAAAATAGTAATAACTTTCTATTCTGTCTGAAAAAGTGATTAGTAGACATTAGAAATAAAAATGATTTCATTCCTTCTAATACATAGGTTTCAACAGGTTGAGATTGCTTCGCAAATGGCGCGCAATGACTATGTACAAAAAATGACCGGAAAAATCCGGTCACTCACAAATTATTTATTTACCTCTACATATTGTATGACGGTCTGGTTTTTAGGGTTATAGATTATTGTACTGTTGTAGGGCAACCTTTTCAGCTTATAATATTCTATATTCTTATCACTTTTAATATCTTCTAAGAAACTGGTGTCAAAAGTATTCTCGGGAAGAAATTTTGAGACAAAACTTATTTTGTCAATAATGCTTTGACCGTCTATTTTACGGGCTGTTTCATCTGACTTGTTTTCGTCGGAAGAAGGCTGCTTTTCCAGAAAAGGAAGCAGTATTGCGATATCCGATTTATATTTGAAAATATAGCCTTCGGAACCATTAGGAAATTTAAATTTCTTTCCGGTATCTTCGGAAACTACAGGTTTTCCACCATCAGGAAATACCTGGCTGAATTTTACATCCTGGGAATTCGTTAAGGAATTAATTGATTCGCTTACCGTTTTCTTCACCGTTTCTTCAACTGCCTGCTGAGCTTTCTGCTGTACAGTTTCGGTTGTTTTCTGAACGGTCTGATCAATTTTTTCTTCGATTTTATTACATGATATTAATAAAAGAGCAGAAATAACAGGCAAAATATACTTCTTCATTGTAAATTCTAATAGGGATCAATTACTTTTTTACCCATACACTTTCTCTCTAACGGAAAAACAGGTATAGATATTTCAGTAAAGAAATAAAATATTTTTTTTAATATCAAAAATCCTACTGACAAACTGTTGTCATAACCCTGTTATATCTTTGTATCAACAATAACAAATAAACAATACAATTATGACAACTACAGCAACAGCCACAAAACAATTCATGACATCTGATCAATTATTAGAGCACTGGCAAGGACACAGAAACCTGACAAGAAGAGTAATAGACGCTTTTCCTGAGAAAGAATTATTTGAATTTTCTGTAGGAGGCATGAGACCTTTCGCAAAGCTGGCGGTAGAACTGATCAGCATCGGAGGACCTGCTCTAAAAGGAATCGTGGACAAAAACATGGAGGCATACAATGAGGAAGGATTCAACCCAAAAACCAAAGAAGAACTTCTGAAAAAATGGGATGAAGAAACAGAAGTAATCAACCATTATTTCAGCCGGATTACTGAAGAGCGTTTTCAGGAAACCTTCAATTTATTCGGACAGTATGAATTCCCGGTATATCAGAATATTCTTTATTTCGTAGATAATGAAATTCATCACCGCGGACAGGGTTATACCTATCTGAGAGCATTAGGAATTGAGCCTCCTTTTTTTTGGGAGAGATTCTAGGATCATTAATGCCTTTGTTTAAACTGAAAATGATGATTCAACTCAGACAAAAAGAGGAAACGGCAGAATCATAGAACAAATCATTCAAATTATCCATCCATTAATTATAGACACCGCAGATTTATTGTTTTTGATTTGTCATTCAGTTAAGCAAAACTCTTATTCAATTATATAAATTTCTAAAACTCGGGCTTCACGAATGTGAAGCCCGAGTTTATGTTTTTTATTCCATTCTTTTTGAAATATTTTCCGCCAAGTTTCTGAGTTTTATTTTTAATGATTCCGGCTCTAAAATAGTTGCATAATCTGCAAAAGTGATCAGCCACCTCGGAAAACCTTCATCTATCCATTCTGTATCAAAGATCATTTCCATTCCATTTTCCGTTTCTGTTTCTTCAATAAATCCGTAATATCTTCTGGAATTTACAATATGTCCTATTATTTTTTTCTCAACTAAAAGCCTGACTCTGGTTTTCTCTCCGCTTGAATACTTTCTGTAATCATTGATCTGTCCGTATTCCTGGGAAAAAGGGTTCTGGGTTTTGAAAATCTGCTGGATCCTGTCGACACGAAACTGCCTGAAATCTTTTCTCATGGTACAGAACGCCATAATATACCAGTAATTGAATTCAAAGAAAATACCGACAGCTTCAATGGTTCTGTTCGTCACCCGGGAATCAACTGTTTTATATTCAATGATCAGCTGTGTTTTATCTGCAATACTTTCCAGAATAGTGGGTATCACATTTTTGATCGTATCACTTGTCTGTGGATGATGATTATAAACATCGATCTGTTTTTCAATATTCAGGATCAGGTTTTTATCTGAATTCCGAAGCACAGAGCGGACTTTCTCCATGGCCATCTGGTAATGGCTTCCAAGGCTTTGGTGAGAAAATTTCTGCATCAGCTTTTCCGCAGTGATGAAGCTCAACACCTCCTCTTTTGTAAACATAATAGGTGGTAGCTTATAGCCATCCATCAGGGAATAGCCGTTTCCAGCTTCACCTATAATGGGAATTCCGGCATTTTCCAGCGTTTTCACATCCCGGTAGATGGTTCGGATGCTTACATCAAATTTTGCAGCAAGGTCCTGTGCTCTTACGGTCGGTTTTGACTGTAATTGTGTGAGAATAGCCGTTACTCTGTCGAGTTTTTTAAGATAGTGATCGTTCATATTGTTATGGCAAATCTATCAATCTTTTTTGGTGTACAGAATATAAATTTAGGTGCTTTTTTATTATATTTAATTTCTTTATAAACAATATTGTTGAATATGAATTCTCCCCGCTTCACTCAAACCATTGAAAGTATTATAAAACCGGAACAATCTGTAATGGAAGCTCTGACATCAAATTTAGAAGCAAAAACTTACAGAAAAGGAGACTTTCTTTTAAAAGGAGATGAAACCTGCAGGTATTTTTATTTCCTTGAAAAAGGTCTGGTAAAGCTGTTTTTTGATAACGGAGATAAAGATTTTATTATGACTTTTTTTGCAGAAAATTCTTTTTTCACAGAACTGAATGGTTTTCTGACGGGTAATGCTTCAAAATATATGATGGTCGCACTGGAGCCATGTGAAGTGTTGCGTATACACAAAAATGTTATTGAGGAACTATGTAAGAAATACCATACAGCGGAAACACTTTTCAGTAAACTGTATTCAAAAGCTCCGATCAATATGATGGGACGGATCAGCGAAATGCTTGAGGACGACGGTAAAAAACGATACAACAATTTTCTGAAGCAAAGACCTGATCTTATCCAGCGAATCAGTCTTGGGGACATGGCAGATTATATCGGGATCACCCAGGTTTCTTTAAGCAGGATCAGAGCACAGAAATAGTTTTTTATCAAATGTTAAAAAATTCCGGAAAATTCCGGTCTACATTTGTGTCATAATTAATCAAAAAACAAATTATTATGTCACAAAGAATCAATGCATTTGCAATGGGAAACAAAGCTGTGAACGCTCTTCACAATATGGGCTTTCAGGTACAGCATTCATCACTGGACAGTTCATTTCTGGAACTTCTGTATTTCCGTGTTTCACAAATGAACGGATGTGCTTTCTGTCTGGATATGCACTCTAAGGAATTAAGAGCCAAAGGCGAAACTGAGCAACGAATATTTCTGGTAAGCGCATGGAGAGAATGCTCTTTTTACACAGACAGAGAAAAAGCCGGATTGCTTTGGGCTGAAAGCTTAACCTCTTTAAATGGTAAAGAAATCCCTGACGAAATCTATTCAGAAGTCAGCAGATATTTTTCTGAAACTGAAATGCTGGATCTTACCATGGCTGTGATTGCGATCAACAGTTACAATAGAATCAATATTGCTTTTGGAGCGGATGTGGGTACTTATCAGGTTGCTGAAAAAGCACAGTAAATTGATTGTATTTTTTTACGCAAAGTTTTTATGGTGAAAACTTTAAAATATGGAGTCTTACCATAAAACTTTGCGTTTAATCTCTGTTTAAAACCCTCAAAAGTTTACTATAGAAAAAAATATATTCTCTCGCTGATTGAGCAGATTTGGCAGATTCATTATTAATTAAAATCTGTATAGTCTGCTCTCTACTATCAGTTATCTTTAAAAGAATTTACCAGCTTATCCAGATTCAAGCTTCTGGCTGATGCATCAAAAATTTCGCGGTATGTACCATTCATTTGAACTAATTCATCATGAGTTCCGCTCTCCACTACTCTTCCTTTTTTCATCACATAAATAGTGTCAGAATCCAGAATCTGCGACAGTGAATGAGAGATAATAACCACGGTACGGCCTTCTTTGATGGCATCCAATGAATTTTTGATCTGTTCGGTAGCAATGGCATCCAGACTGGCAGTTGGTTCATCCAGGAAAATGATGGGAGGATCTTTCAGGAATAACCTTGCAATAGCAATTCTTTGCTGCTGACCACCTGAAAGCTGGGTAGCATCATGCTGATAACCATCCGGAAGATCCAGAATCTGATCATGAAGATAAGCTTTTTTTGACGCTTCCTGAATTTCCTCGAAACTGGCATTCATATCACCATACCGGATATTGTCTTCAATGCTTCCCTGAAAAATATGGTTTTTCTGTAATACCAGACCAAGATCACCTCTCAGAAAGGTATTATCATAATTATTTAAATTGAATCCATCCAGTAATATCTCTCCGGAATCCGGAAGGTAAAATTTACAGAGAAGATTGATTACCGTTGATTTTCCGGCTCCACTCAACCCTACTAATGCAGTAGTTTTTCCGTTCTCTATTTTCATGGACACATCGTGCAGGGCTTTTGTTCCGTTCGGATAGCTGAAATCTACATTTCTTAATTCAAAATTACCTTTGATTTCTTTTTCTACAAAAGTTCCGTTCGGTTCTTTTTCATCTTCTGCATTAAGGATCTCGAAATAGCCTTCAGCATAGATCATGGCATCATTCATATCGTCATAAATCCTGTGCAGCTGGCGTATAGGTGCTGATATATTGTTGAAGAGCATGATATGAAGCATGATCGCCCCAATGGTCATTTGCTGGTCCAGCACCAGATAAACAGTCAGAAGAATAATTAAAACCACACCGAACTGTTCGATGAATGTTTTTAAACCATCATAAATAAAGTTGGTTTTTCTGGTGAACATCTGGCTTTCCATCAGCTTCATCTGCAAATCATACTGCTTTTTACCTTCAAATTTTTCACGGACAAAACTTTTGATCACCATAATAGAATTAATCAGGTTCAAAAGTCCTGAAGTCTTTCTCTCCCTTTGGTTTCTAAGCTGGCGGCGCACCCCTCCAAGCTTTTTTGCCTGTAATGAACTTATATAGAAATAGATCGGAATAATGACTGTAGAAACCATTCCCACATATACATTCTGCATATACATGATGATCAGGGCGATAATGGCATTGGAAAAAAGCGGCAGTATATCAATGAAAAAATTTTGTACCAGCCTTGTCAGGCTTTCTATTCCGCGATCTATCCTAATCTGTAATTTTCCGGATTCATGATTTTCATCGTTAAAATAAGCAACTCTATACGTTAAAATTTTATCAATCGCTGATTGTGCCAACACCGAGCTGACATTGATTCTGATTTTCTCCCCATAAAATTTCTGTCCGAAATTGATAAAGATATTCAAAAGTTCCTTTCCCAATAAAATAATTGAAATGATAATAAGAATATGAATCCCCTCTGACATCGGATGCGGAAGATGGGTAAGCTTGGTGACCTCATCTACTGTATATTTCAGAACAATAGGGTTAACCTGTGCTGCCAGAGCTCCGAGAAAAGTAAGAGACAGTGTTCCGTAAATCATTAATCGGTAAGGTCTGATAAAGGGGACAAGCTGTTTATAAATTCCGAACAAAGTAACTGTCCTGTTAAAAGGTTTGCCCATTAGCTGCTGAATTGTAAGGTGGTAAATAACGAACAAAAGGCCGTCTCATTGTTGAGGCAGCTTCTTTTGTATCAAAAATAAAAGTTCTTTAATATCTTGTTTTCAAAACAACGCTTCCTAAATCAAAAAGTTCTTCCTGAGTGGTAAAATGTACCGTTCCATTTTTTGAAAACACTTCCCACGCTATCGTTGAGATAATGTCATCCAAAACGCCCGGTTCTTTAGAATCTTCTACATACTCAAAAGTACGATCATCGATCATTTTAACAGCTTGCTCAAAGTCTTGATGAACAACAAAAAGTTCTGCCCTTCCGTCAATAGCTGCCTGATAAATTTCCTGCAAGTCTGTTAGGACCTTTCCCAGAGGTACCGCTTCTTTGATTTCTTCAATTGCTGAAGCCCTTACTTTTTTTTGTTGAGCTTTGATGATTTCGTACGCTTGCTCTACAATATGGTGCTCCTCTGCTTCTGAATAATCTTTATTGTCGTGACCGATATAAATATTTGGCAGATCTGCTACTTCCAGAAGTTTACTGTAATTATCTTCTGTTGTGATAACTATGACATTTAATCCTGTCTTTTTATGAATTTCAACTACTGATTTGTCTACTCTGTTGAAGTATTCTTTAATCTGATTGTCTACCTGCTTTCCGTCACTTCTCAAGTCTGCATTTGCAATGTAGAAAGGATTTTTTGGAAAAGGAAATCCTTCCTCACGAATTTCTTTTGTAATACTGTCATTCAGTGCCTCAAATAATTTCGTACCATTTTGTGAAAGCAATAAGATTAAATATTCTTCACTTCTTCCCAATGCTTTTATAAGGGGGCGAACGGCAAATTTCTCATCAATTTCTACAGTATTTTCCCGAGTTTTCCAAGTTGATTTTACGATCTCTTCGGTGTCATTAGATAAAAAAATATGTAAACTTTCAAGATTATGATGATGATTAATTTTTTCGGAAATTTCACCTATTTTCTCCAAAACTTCGGACGCCAGTCTTTTTCCAAATTCATCTATAACCCTGTTTTCAGCTTCTTTCAGAAGATTCTTTAAAACAATTTCGTCCTGTTGATTTTCAGGATGAGTACGATGTGTGTTGAGAGAAATGGTAACACACGGCTTATTTTTTTCGTTTGCTAATTTTTGTAATGTTTCTTTTAATGCCATATTTATATGTTTTTGTGATTCATTTTCTTCTATGAGTATCCTAGCGCAAAACAGCTAATATCAATACAATAAGAAGCAGTTCAAACTGCATTGTAATAAATTTCACCATCACATCCTCCAAGTTTTGTATTATAAATACCATGAGAAAGATAATCAGCAGAATGTCAATAATCTTTTAATGTTTCATTTTAGTTTATTTTGATGGGTTGTACAATCTATATCTGAATTAATTTCTACTGATAGAGATTGGCTTTTACATGGTTCTCAATTGTATTCCAATTGAAAAGTAAGATAATCTTTTTTTTATATACTACCTAAAATTATATACTACCTAAAACTTTGTAGCCGGTTTTTTAATAAAATTACCTTTGCTGAAAATTATCTCATCGATATTTATAATTAAGACCTATTACAGTTCTGCAGAAGTATTATCTTTCTGGAAATCTTTCAAACTCTAAAAATGGTACGAATGAAACACCTACCAATTAATATAAGTGTAATAATTGGATTGTGATTTTTTTACACTATACTTTTTGTACAGATTATTAAAAAAATTGCCTACATAATAGAAATCCAATAGAACATTATAAATAACAAAACTCAAACCAAACTTTATATTTAATATAAATTATTAATTATTCAATATGTTTGATACATTAAAAAAAAACCATCATCAAAGAGACAATGGTTACGTTTAATTATTTTTTATGTATTACCCTTCAAAGACATATGTTGTAAGATAGTGCAGTTCTTTTCTGCTGGCTTCTTTGGACTCTGCTTCTGCCTGTTCCATAGAATATTGGGAATTAATTTCTTTTCTCTGGAAAACAAATGAGTTATTGGCATTCTTATCCACAATATCATTAAAGATATGCTCAATTTCAGAATTGGCAAGCGATGCGAAGCTGATGTCTTCGAAACCGTACATTAATCTTAAATCATCATACTGTCCGAAATGCTCATCTACAAATCCTTGGAACTGAGCTTTTGAATCAAAGTTACCTGCCCAGATATTATAGATGTACTTTTTCTTTTTCGGTTTGTCCAAAATACTCTGATACACAAAGTTTTCACCAAGATAGGCTTCTCTTACCTGCGGATCATTGGCAAGATCTTCCGGAAGTCCTTCTTTCAGAATTTTCCCTTCAAACATGATGTATGTTTTATTGGTAATGGCTAAGGTCTGCTGTACGTTGTGGTCCGTGATCAGGATACCGATATTTTTATCTACCAGGCTTCTTACAATTTTCTGGATATCTTCTACCGCAATTGGGTCTACTCCGGCAAAAGGTTCATCCAGAAGAATAAAATTAGGGCTTGTGGCAAGACAGCGTGCAATTTCTGTTCTACGTCTTTCCCCTCCCGAAAGAAGGTCACCTCTGTTTTTACGTACATGCTGCAGTGAAAACTCTTCTATCAGCTCATCACATTTAATCTGCTGCTCACGTCTTGAGAGCTTTGTAAGCTGCAAAACACCCATAATATTTTCTTCTACGGACAGCTTTCTGAAAATGGAAGCTTCCTGTGCCAGATAACCGATTCCTTTTTGAGCACGGCGATACATGGCATCGGTAGTGATCTCCTGTTTATCCATGAAAATTTTCCCTGAAGTAGGCTTAACCAGTCCTACGATCATGTAAAACGAAGTGGTTTTTCCTGCTCCGTTAGGACCAAGCAAACCAACAATTTCTCCCTGTTGAACCTGTACAGAAACGCCTTTTACTACTTTTTTAGGACCGTATTCTTTGATTAAGTTTTCTCCTCGTAAAATCATAGGAGCAAAGATAAAGTTTTTTTGAATTCAAATTTTAGATTATGAAATGTACCTGTGTAGTTTTTTAATCGGGCAGAGTTAATTTTGTATTGTTTTTTAGAATGAGCTTTATAAAGCTTCAACTTCACTCAGCATAAAAGTGCTGCAAAAAGTAATTATTTAAGCTGCTATCTGTAACTCTTAATGGTTTCGCCCGACGTATTGAAAAATCATTTTATTCATCACAAAGAAATTAACAATGGAAAATTACGGTTATACAAAAACAGAAGACACCCAAAATCAGCAGAATAATGTTCCTTACCGTTCGGAAAAGAAAATTCCGGCGGCGATATTAGGAATTCTTGTAGGCTGGCTGGCTTTGAATAAATTCTATCTTGGCTATACAAAAGAAGGCGTGATCCAGCTTGTCCTTAATATTGTCACTTTAGGGGCAGCTTCTATCATTCCTTTTATTGAAGGGATTTTATATCTGTTCATAAGTGATAAGCAGTTTGATGATACTTATGTTTATGGAAGAAAAGGCTGGTTGTAAGAATTATTTTATTTCCATAATTTTATACAACCAAATCAAGAATTAAATAATATGGAAAGTAATCAAGACCTGACAGATCTTCTTGCGCTGGATCTGGGTATTAATATTGTTGACAGAAGGCCTTATGCCAAGGAAATTTTCAAATGGCAGGATATGGACCTTCTTCCCCATTCATCTGCAGATACGCTGCTTTGCGAGATTTTCGAATGGAATGGGAGAAACTGGAGAACAACCGGAAATAATCTTATAGGATATCTCTTTTCGGGAGATCCCCTTAATAAGGTTAAAGAGCAACTGATCAATACGCCTAAGCATACTGCACTGATCCCGGATTTTGAATTCACAAAAGAGAGCATGGTTGAATATGGCCTTTCTCTTCCTTCTTTATTTAATATTGGGGTTAACGGAAACATTAAAAATGCTAAAAGCTTTTCAGTAAGGGTAAACGGCGTAACCAAATCCAGGGTAACCAACATTGATTCTCCGGGAATTGAAATTCTGAAAAATTATTCTTTGTTTACGCAAAGTAAATCTAAGACCTACAGAAAGAATATTAAGTTCAATTATCTGAGCACTTCCCTCTTTTATGCTGAAAGTGTAGAGATTTTTCTTGAAAAAGAATCGGGAGTTGGACTAGATGTGAGTTTCCAGACTCAGAATGTAGAAGTGGATGCTAAAATAGATACGGATACCAAGAAACATTTTGTTTTAAAATACTCTGGAAATCAGGCTCCTTTTGCTGCAAAATTCACTAAAGGAAAAGATTTCAATATTATGTGACAAATTTTTACTATTTTAGTTTCACTAACCTATAAAATATTTGTCATGAAAAAGTTAACGAAAAAAGAACTCAAGAACATCAATGGCGGAAATATCAGATTTCCTGATGCAAACGGTAATTGTCCTGCAGGATGGTACCTTTGCCCAACCAATGTCTGTGTCAATGACAACGGCGGAGAAAACCCAATAACGCCATCAAGCCCTTATTACACAGCTTGTTTCGGATAAAAAAAATAAAACACCTCAGTCTAGACTAGACTGAGGTGTTTTTATTTTATAACAACTTTCTATTTATTTAAAATCATTGCTGCTTCTTTCGCAAAATACGTAAAGATCATATCTGCTCCCGCTCTCTTGAAGCAGGTAAGACTTTCAATGATCGTTTTATCATTATCCAGCCAGCCGTTCTGTGCAGCTGCTTTTACCATGGCATATTCTCCACTCACATTATAAACCGCTATCGGAAGATCAATAGCTTCCCGAACTTTAGCGACGATATCAAGATAAGGAAGTCCTGGTTTTATCATAATAATATCCGCTCCTTCTTCAATATCTTTAAATACTTCGTTCAACGCTTCACGGGAATTGTGGAAATCCATCTGGTAGGTCTTTTTATCTTTCGGAATTTCCATATTATCTTTCGGAGCGCTGTCCAGAGCACTTCTGAAAGGTCCGTAGAAAGAGCTTGCATATTTTGCAGAATAACTCAGAATACCTACATCTGTGAATCCGCTTTCTTCCAGAGCTTCACGGATGGCCAACACTCTTCCGTCCATCATATCACTTGGTGCCACAATGTCAGCTCCGGCTTCAGCATGAGATACGGACATTCTTGCCAGTGCATCATTGGTAGCATCATTCACGATCTTTCCGTTTTCAATAATTCCGTCATGACCGTAGATCGAATAAGGATCTAAAGCGACATCAGGCATCACAATCATTTCCGGAACTGCATCTTTGATGGCTTTGATCGTCTGCTGCATCAGCCCGTCTTTGTTCCAGGCTTCTTTTCCTGTATTGTCTTTCAAATGTTCTGACACTTTCATGTACAGATTGACAGATTTTACACCCAAAGAAAATAACTCTTTACATTCTTTTACCGTTAAATCTATACTCCTCCTGAAAATCCCCGGCATCGACGGTATCGCTTCCTCTTGGTTTTCGCCCTCCATTACGAAGATCGGCATTACAAAATCATCAGTTGTAAGGATATTTTCTCTTACTAAACTTCTGATAGATTCATTAACTCTAAGTCTTCTATTTCTTGAATGTATCATTTTGGAATACTTTTTGAATAAGTTTCTACAAATTTACTACAACTTATATAAAAAACTATTGTATAGAATTGTAGAATTGTTTATTTTTGTTTTAATACATTCGAGAAATTATAATTTGATGAAAAAACTTTTACTTTTATTTCTATTTACGGGCGCTTTCGTTGGTTTTTCCAACAATATGCAGGCACAGCTGAGAGAGCCGGGTTTCATCACACAGAAGTCTGATGACGGTGTTTTGGTAGCTTACCCAAATCCTGCAAAAGATTTTCTTTTGATCAAAGCAAAAGATTCTGCATTAAAGATCAAGAGTGTTACCTTTTATTCAATTTTAGGAACGCAGGTAGCCAATTACTCTGTTAACATGAATTCTGGAGAAATCAATATTGAAAAACTGAAACCCGGAAAATATCTGATCCGCTATATTTTAAGCAATAATACCCAAAAGGTTACTCAAATTGTAAAACAATAAAATTAAATCCTGATAATCATCAGGATTTGTTCTTTTACATCAGTTCTGCCTTAATATTTCCGTAACTTTAAGGACTTTTTATACTCATTGTTAAAAACAATTTAATGCTTAAAGCTGAACATATCAGAAAGACCTATAGTACCGGGAAGAAAGTAGCATTGGATGATTTCAGCATCCATGTACCACAGGGTAGTATTTATGGTCTTCTAGGCCCGAACGGAGCGGGAAAAACTTCCTTCATCCGTATCATCAATCAAATTACACAAGCGGATTCCGGAGATGTATTCATTAATGGAAGCAAGCTTAATCCCAGCCACATCAGAGACATCGGTTATATGCCTGAAGAAAGAGGACTGTATAAGAACATGAGCGTAGGCGATCAGATTCTTTATTTCGGGGAACTGAAAGGAATGAACAAAAGTGATGCCCTAAACGAAGCCAAGAAATGGTTTGAAAAACTGAACATCGACCAATGGTGGAAAAAGAAACTTTCGGAACTTTCAAAAGGGATGGCACAGAAGATCCAGTTTGTGGTTACGGTTCTTCACCGTCCGCATCTTCTGATTCTTGATGAGCCTTTTTCAGGTTTTGATCCGGTAAATGCCAATTTAATTAAAGACCAGATCATTGATCTTAAAAATAACGGAACTACGATCATCCTTTCTACACACAGAATGGAAAGTGTCGAGGAAATGTGTGATTATGTCGCGCTGATCAATAACTCCAAAAAGATTATCGACGGAAGAGTTTTTGATGTGAGGGAAAAATTTAAGAAGAATATTTTCGGAGTTACTCTTTCTGAAGTGGATGAAACCAAATTTGAGAATTTCAAAAACAGCTATGATATTTTTAATTTCTCTCATGAAAATAATCTGGTTTCTTTTGATCTGAAAAATGAAAGCGGACAGAATGACATTCTTCTGGACCTTGTAAACGTAGGAAAAGTGAGATCATTCGATGAGAGAATTCCGAGCATGAATGAAGTGTTTATTAACGCCGTAAGTAACCATTCTTAATTTTTATGAACAACATTTTTTTAATTACAAAAAGAGAATTTCTTACGCAGGTTAAGAAAAAATCCTTCATTATATTAACATTGCTAGCCCCTCTTTTATTGATTGGGTTTGGAGCTGTGATCGGGTTAATGTTTAAAGCCAATGAATCTCACAGCATTATTGAGGTTGTGGATAAAAGTGGACTTTTCAAAGGTCAACTGAAATCTAATGATAAACTGAATTACATATTTGTTTCTGTAGCGGATGAGAAAGCAAAGATTAATAACCTGAAAGACAATGAATCTCTGGATGGTATTCTGATCCTTCCTGAGCTGAAAGATCATGACTATACCGGGCTTGAAAACAGCACAAGACTTATCGTGAATGCCAAAATGGGCTTTGATACGAAGCAGAAGATTGTTTCTGATATTACGGACGTGATCAAAAAGGAAAAAATTAAGCAGCTCGGTATTGAGGAAGCCCAGTTGAATAACCTTGACAAGGGTTTTACTTTAAAAACCATTAATGTATCTGATAATAATAAGGAAGATTCTGATCTTGCTTTTGGAGTAAAAAGCGGTTTAAGCATCCTTTTGATGTATGTAACTTTTATGTTCATCATCATTTATGGGGTAAGAGTGATGAGAAGCGTGCTTGAGGAGAAAAACAACCGTGTGGTAGAAATCATTATTTCATCTGTTAAGCCTTTTGAGCTGATGATGGGTAAAATATTAGGGGTAACTCTGGTCGCTTTGACGCAGTTTCTGATTTGGATCTCTATGTCTGTTATAGGTGCATTGGTTTTGAATACCGGATTTTCTTCTTTCCAAAAGAACATTCCCGGGGGCAATGAAGAGCTGGCAAGCAAGCTGGATATTACCCAGATTGCAACTCAGGTTTCCCACAGCCTTTTAGAACTAAATTTCCCACTGATTATCTTTGTATTTATTGTATTTTTTCTTCTAGGATATATTTTCTACAGTTCAATTTACGCAGCCATTGGTTCTGCAGTAGATAATGAAACAGAAACCCAGCAATTCACCTTATTTGCTATTTTACCCCTCACTTTAGGAATGTATGGGAGTTTTTCACTGATGAACAATCCTGATGGTCCCTTAGGCTTCTGGCTGTCTATTATTCCGTTTACCTCACCGGTTGCGATGATTGCGAGAATACCTTTCGGCGTTCCTGCATGGCAGATTGCATTATCTATTGTATTATTACTGGGAACCACTATTCTTATGATATTTCTGGCCGGAAAGATCTACCGTGTAGGGATTCTGATGTATGGGAATAAAGCGACTTTAAAGGAGATCTGGAAATGGATCAGAGGATAGGGAAATATTTATTTAATTATTTCGTCTGATTGTTCTTTTGTTTTGACACAAAATGAACCAAAAATTCAAGACTGGAATCTTTCACTAAAAATTAAAATTTGCTCCTAAAATCCGCAAACTCGGGCGGATTTGTTATTGCTGTCTCAAATTAATATTTCGTCCGCATTCAGACAGTGGAATTTTTTTAACGGATCAAGTATTAATTTTCTTAACGCTACAGCTTCCTAGGTCAATAATATATAAAAGCAAAAAAATCCCGGAAATTTTAATTTCCGGGATTTTTTATATTTGAATAACGAGTTATTCTATTTGAAGATATAGCTTAAGCTAAGGCTGATTACCTGCTCAGACTTCTTCTTATCAGTACCTCCTTTTTCTTTTGCAAGATCAGGATAAGTATCTGAAAGACCAAGGTCATATTTAAGAGCTAATTCCAGCTGTCTTTTATAGCTATAACCGACTCCTAATCCTAAAGCAAAGTTAAAGCTTGAAGCTTTTCCACTTACTGACGGATATAAAGGATCGGTAACATCCGGATCATAATATGGTCTGCCTACAGGAGCGTTTTTAACATTCTGATTCATCAAAAAGTTAAATCTTGGTCCTATCATTCCGAAAAATTCTGATTCTGCTTCAGAAAAATATCCTTTAAAATAGATAGGTACACTCAGATAATTGTTAGCATATACTGCATCATAACCATCTTTTCCTTTAGCCTCTTTATCTTTTCCGGTTTCTCCTGCTCCGTAATACACAACCTCAGGCTGTATAAAGAACTGGTTAGCTTTCCCCAACGGGATAAGAGCTAAAGCTCCACCCTGGAAAGCGAATCTTGGGCCAGACGGGTTATGGGCATTTCTTACTCTGGAGTAATTACCTCCTGCCGTGACACCAAATCTTGTATTTGCAAAATCAATTTGGGCAAACGACAGAGTTGAAAGGGCCAATGCTGAGGTTAATAAAAGTTTTTTCATATGTTTTGTTTTTGTATGTCTTATCCTAGAACTTTAGCAACTGTAACACCAATATCTGCAGGAGAATCTACAACGTTGATTCCGTTTTCTCTCATGATCTGCATTTTTGCCTGAGCTGTATCTTCATCACCACCTACAATAGCACCAGCGTGTCCCATAGTTCTTCCTTTAGGAGCAGTCTGTCCAGCGATAAATCCTACAACCGGCTTAGTAGATCCACTGGCTTTATACCATCTTGCAGCTTCAGCTTCTAATCCACCACCAATCTCACCGATCATTACTACCGCTTCAGTTTCAGGGTCGTTAATGAATAGTTCCAAAGCTTCTCTTGTAGTAGTTCCAATGATTGGGTCACCACCAATACCGATTGCTGTAGAAACACCGTAACCAGCTTTTACAACCTGATCAGCAGCTTCGTAAGTAAGTGTACCAGATTTTGAAACGATACCTACTTTACCTTTCTTGAAAACGAATCCTGGCATAATACCAATTTTAGCTTCTTCAGAAGTAATGATTCCCGGACAGTTTGGACCGATTAATCTGCAGTCTCTGTCAGCGATGTAAGATTTTACTTTCACCATATCCGCTACAGGAATACCTTCAGTAATACATACGATAACTTTGATACCTGCTTCAGCAGCCTCCATGATCGCATCAGCAGCGAATGCAGGTGGTACGAAAATGATACTCACGTTGGCTCCAGCTTTTTGAACGGCATCAGCTACTGTATTGAATACAGGCTTTCCTAAGTGCTCAGATCCTCCTTTTCCGGGAGTAACTCCTCCTACTACGTTGGTTCCGTATTCAATCATCTGGCCCGCGTGGAAAGTACCTTCGTTCCCTGTAAATCCTTGTACAATTACTTTAGAATCTTTGTTTACTAAAATTGACATTTTATTGATGTTTTAATTTATTTAAATATTTTATTAATGCTCACAAATTTACTTATTTTTCTTTGATTTTAGACAAAACCAAGTGAATAGTTTATTTGAGATTTCTCAGCTTTACTTCTTTTTTCAAATAGCCTTTGAAATCTTCTGCAAACATTCCGATATAGGTCCCTTTTTTAAGGTCTCTGTTGACTCCTGTTTTACCAAGAATAACAGATCCGTCTTCAATTTTATTCCCGGAAGCGATACCTACCTGCCCCCAAAGCGTTACTTCATCTCCTATGACACAGCAGCCTGCAATTCCCACTTGTGATGCAATAAGACATTTTTTTCCTATAACGGTGTCGTGCCCAATCTGTATCTGATTATCTAAAACAGACCCCTCCCCTATTACGGTAGAATCTGTAACGCCTCTGTCGATCGTACAACCATTTCCAATTTCTACATTGTTTTCGATGACTACATTTCCAACCGAAATAAGGCGGTCAAAATTTCCATTCAGCTTTCTATAATAAAATGCATCACCTCCTAAAACCGTGTTTGACTGAATGACAACATTATCACCAATTACCGTTCTGTCTCCAATAACAACGTTTGGAAAAATTAAAGTATTTTTTCCGATTACAACATTATTTCCGATAACAGCCGTACGATGGATTTTTGTTCCCTCTCCGATTTCTACGTCATGAAGTTCTTCGGTGAAATTATATATTCTTGTAAAATGAGTATTGATTTTATTGAAGTCTCTGAAAGGATCATCAGAAACCAGAAGTGCTTTTCCTTCCGGACATTCTACCTTTTTGTCGATCAGAATAATCGTAGCTGCAGAATTTAATGCTTTATCGTAATATTTCGGATGGTTGACAAAAACGATGTCACCAGGTTTAACCATGTGGATTTCATTGGTACCCAGGATTTCAAAGTCTTCGGGACCAACAAATTCTGAGCCTATTAAATCGGCAATAGTTTTGAGCTTTTGTGGAGAGTGGAATCTCATAACAATTGGTTTTCTTATAAAAACAAAATTCGGACTGCTGGTGCAAACCGAATTTATGTAAATTTAATTATTATTTTACTCTTTCTAAGTAGCTGCCGTCTTCTGTACTTACTTTAATTTTGTCTCCCGGCTCGATGAATAAAGGAACCATTACTCTAGCTCCGGTTTCAACGATTGCGTTCTTAAGAGCGTTGGTTGCTGTATTTCCTTTTACTCCCGGATCAGCTTCAACTACTTCCAGATAAACAGATTGAGGAAGTTCGGCAGAAAGTGGCGTTTCGTCAGCTTCTTTCAGAATGATCGTTACTTCTTCTCCTGCTTTCATGAACTGTGAATTTTCAATCATTTCTTTATTTAAGTATAATTGAGAGAAATCATCATTATTCATAAAGTGGAATCCGTTCTCATCATCATAAAGATACTGGAACTTTCTTGTGATTACTTTTACTTCGTCAATTTTATGTCCTGCAGAGAAAGTATTATCAATCACTTTCCCGTTAGTTACTGACTTTAATTTTGTTCTTACGAAAGCGGGTCCTTTCCCCGGTTTTACGTGAAGAAATTCTATTACTTTAAAAATATCGTTACTGTACTCAATACAAAGTCCCTTTCTGATATCGTTGCTTGTTGCCATTAATTTATGTTATCTTTTTATTTTAGTTTTTTATTTCAGGTAAAGTTTAATTACTTTCCTTGGTTGTTCCGTATCCTTTTACAATACCTCTTGGTGAATTTTGGATAAACTGAAGGATCTCATCTCTTTCAGCTGTTGGAAGCATTTCTTTTTCAATGTAAGTTACAGCCTGAGAAACGTTCATCTTCATTTGAAAAATTGTTCTGTAGATCTTTTGAATCTCGAAAATTTTCTCATTAGTAAATCCTCTTCTTCTCAAGCCAACTGAATTGATTCCTGCGTAAGACATTGGTTCTCTCGCAACCTTTACATAAGGTGGAATATCTTTTCTTACCAAAGTTCCTCCGGAAATCATGACATGTTTCCCGATTTTCCCGAATTGATGCACTGCACTAAGACCTCCCATTACAGTATAGTCACCAATTTCTACGTGTCCTGCAATACCGCAACCGTTTACAATAATAACGTGATCTCCGATAACACAATCGTGTGCAATATGGGAAGTTGCCATGATAAGGCAGTTTTTACCGATTTTAGTAAATCCAAGAGCTTTTGTCCCTCTGTTTACGGTAACACATTCTCTGATTGTTGTTTCATCACCGATAATTACCTGGGTATCTTCACCATCAAACTTTAAATCCTGAGGGATTGCAGAAATTACCGTTCCGGGAAAAATTCTGCAGTTTTTACCTATTCTTGCTCCATCCATGATGGTAACATTAGGACCAATCCAAGTTCCTTCTCCGATCTCCACGTCCCCTGCAATTGTAGTAAACGGTTCTACAATAACATTTTTGCTGATTTTCGCCCGTTTATCTACGGCGGCTAATTGATGAATCATTTAATCAACTTTATTTTTTGCAACTTGAGCCATTAACTCTGCTTCTACAGCCACTGTATCTCCCACATATCCATAACCCTGCATATGTACAATTCCTCTTCTGATAGGTTCTATCAGTTCAATTTTGAAAATCATAGTATCTCCGGGAACTACTTTTCTCTTGAATTTTACTTTATCTATTTTAATAAAATAAGTGGAGTAATTTTCAGGATCCGGAACGCTGGCCAATACAAGGATACCTCCTGTCTGTGCCAAAGCTTCCACTTGTAATACGCCTGGCATTACAGGCTCTTTGGGGAAATGCCCTACAAAGAAAGGCTCATTCATGGTAACATTTTTCAGGCCTACCACGTGGGAATCTGAAAGTTCAAGAATTTTATCGATCAATAAGAACGGTGGTCTGTGCGGCATAAGACGCATGATCCCGTTGATATCAAAAACCGGCTCTTTGGTTAAATCAAAATCCGGAACATTTTTTTTCTTTTGCAATTTCCACTGTCGGTTCAGTTTTTTAGCAAACTGGGTGTTCACATAGTGTCCCGGTTTGTTCGCAATTACTTTACCTTTTATTTTTACTCCTGCCAATGCCAGGTCACCAATTACATCGAGTAATTTGTGTCTTGCAGCTTCGTTAGGATAGTTTAACGTAAGATTATCAAGAATACCATTCGGTCTGATAGAAACGTTATCTTTTCCGAATGCTTTTTTCAATTTTTCTGTGGTGTCAGGTGTAAGATCCTTATCCACATATACAATAGCGTTTGAGATATCTCCGCCTCTGATCAAACCGTGATCTAGAAGCATTTCCAATTCATGCAAAAAGCTGAATGTTCTTGCAGAAGAGATCTCGTCCTTAAATTCTGAAATATTTTTAAGGGTAGCATTTTGAGTTCCCAAAACTTTGGTTCCAAAATCTACCATGGTAGTCACTTCATAGGTATCCGAAGGAATAATGGTAATTTCTGATCCTGATGCAGGGTCTGCATAGCTCAGTACTTCTTTGATGACCAGGTATTCTCTGGCAATCCCCTGTTCTGCAATTCCTACACTTTCAATAGCTTCTACAAAGAATTTGGAAGATCCATCTAAAATTGGCGGCTCGGAAGCATCCATTTCAAGAATGGCATTATCAATATCACATCCTACCAATGCAGCTAAAAGGTGCTCGCAAGTAGTAATTTTTACGCCTAATTTCTCTAATGTTGTTCCTCTTTCTGTTGCTACTACATAATTAACATCAGCTTCTACCTGGGGATGTCCCTCCAGATCTGTTCTTACGAACACAAAACCTGTATTTTCTTTTGCGGGTTTAATGGTAAGTTTTACTTCTTTACCGGTATGAAGGCCAATTCCAGAAAGTGTTACTTCTTCCTGGAGTGTTTTTTGCATATCACTCATTAGTTTTATCTTTTGAGATATCCTCAAGATTATTTATTCTCTTTACAATTTCAGTGAAATTTCTGAAATGGACATAATTTCTAAGATAGTCATTGTAGCTTATCGCCGGGGATCCATACAATGTTTCTTTATCATTAACACTGGAATTCACGCCACTCTGTGCCTGAATTTTCACCTGATTCCCAATTTTGATATGGCCAACGACTCCTACCTGTCCACCGATCTGGTTCCAGTCTCCAATTGTCGTAGACCCAGCAATTCCGGCCTGTGCCGCAATCACATTATTCTGCCCGATCTTCACATTATGTGCAATCTGGATCAGGTTGTCGATCTTCGTACCTTTTCCTATAATAGTGGAACCAATGGTTGCTCTATCGATACTACAGTTTGAACCGATCTCTACATCGTCTTCGATAATCACATTGCCTAACTGAGGAATTTTTTTGAATCCTTCTGCAGTAGGCTGAAACCCGAATCCATCACCACCTACAACTGTATTGGAATGGATCACACAGTTATCCCCGATAATGCAGTAGTCATAGATTCTGGCGCCACTGTCGATTTTACAATTTTTACCAATCTTAACTCCTTTACCGATATAGACCTGCGGATAGATCTGCGAACCTTCTCCAATCTTAGCTTTCTCGGAAACATAGGTAAATGCTCCGATATAAGCCCTTTCTCCGATCATTGCAGTCTCATGAATAGAAGAACCTGTTTCGATTCCTTCTTTTCTTCCCTGCATTTCCTGGTACAGATTCATTAAAACCTGAAAAGAAAGGTAGGCATCCTTTACAACAATTAAGGTAGGATTATAATTAACTTTATCTATAAGTTTTTCCGAAACAATAATAACGGAGCATTTTGAGGTATTTAAAAAATGTGAAAATCGATCCTGTGCTATAAAAGAAAGATGTCCTGATTCACCATTCTCAATTGGTGAAACCCCTGTAATAACCGTACTTTCGTCGCCTATTATTTGTCCGTCAATAAAACTTGCAATTTGCGAAGCTGTAAATTCCATATTCTGCAAAGATAAGAAATTCTGTAATTCGCAAACATTTTTTGATTTTAGGAACGTGAATTTTAAGATTATTTAAGATATTATGTGGGAAATATCTCTTGGAAAGGTAAGAATATACCGGGCGGTCTTGTGTACCATAAGCCCAGACAATAACTGGTCCTGTGATTCTTCCAACCTGATCTTTTTACCATTTTTCTGGAGTAAATAAATCGGCTGCTTTTTGGTATCATAAGGCAGTAATTTTCTTTTAATCTCGTGTACAAGCTCTTTTCCATTATTGATTCCGAAAAATTCATTGGTTTTATTTATTTTTTCCTCAATAAATTTCCGTTTGAAAGGACGTGTTGAAATAACCGTTTTCGGAAGGTTTCTCTGGATCACACATCTGCACCAATAGGAAAGAATAAAGTCTTCCGAATCCTGCCAGGATTTCATCGCATGAATTATATCATTGTCATCAAGTTGCGTAAATCTATAAATATCTTCATCAGTGGCTGAACTTTTTCCACGATTCAGAAAATATTTCAGGTTTTCCCCCGCAGGCAGATCCATCCCTTCGGAAATCAGATATTTTGCTCTTTCCAGTATCTTAACTAAAAGAAACTCTGCCAATGCGGATGTTTTATGATAGTATACCTGCCAATACATGAACATTCTGGCTGTCAGAAAGTTTTCAATAGAATAGACTCCTTTGGCATCAATAACTAATTCGCCCTCGCTGCAGACATTCATCATGGAAATGATTCTTTGGGTATTGATGTTTCCTTCAGAAACGCCTGTGAAAAAGCTGTCTCTGTTCAGGTAATCAAGCCTGTCAACATCAAGCTGTGAGGAAATAAGCTGATTAAAAAATTTTCTATGGTATTTTCCCTGAAACATTTCGATAGCTACAGAAAGCTGTCCTTCAAACTCCTCATTCAGCTTATTCATTAACAGTAGCGAAAGTTTCTCGTGGTGCCAGTCATCCATAAGCATATTTTCTAAGGCATGAGAGAATGGCCCATGTCCGATATCATGCATCAGAATGGCAAGCATTGCTCCTTTCTCTTCTTCCTCTGTGATTTTAACTCCTTTCTGACGTAAGGTTTCCAATGCCGTAAACATCAGATGCATCGCTCCCAAAGCGTGATGAAATCTTGTATGGGTAGCTCCCGGAAAGATCAGATTCAGAAGCCCGGTCTGCCCGATCCTGCGCAATCTCTGGAAATAAGGATGTTCTATAACGTCAAATAAAATTTCGTGTGGGATTCTGATGAAACCATGAACGGGATCGTTGATGATCTTTAGCTTATTCTGCATTGAAACTTTGGTATTAGTAAACAAAGTTAGGGATTTTAAATTTTAAGCATGATTAAATTGCTATTAAAGGATTCAAACCCACCAAAACAGACTATACGCTTTGTCCGTGAAATAATTATTGGGGGTTTTGTGAGATTTTTGTTTTGATTTTTCAACGACAATTCCACTAATTTCCACCTATGTTTTTACCATATTTTGTTTTAAACATATATCTTTGATCATAAATAACGCTTCACATTTAATGGGAAAAATTTCTCTTTTCATCTTATTTTTTTACAGCTTACATTTCTCTGCACAGTCTTTATCGGAAACCCAAAAGCTGGAATCACTCTGTAAGGTCTGGGGATTTCTAAAATATTATCATCCTCATGTTGCAAAAGGGGATCTTGATTGGGACAAGCAGCTTTTTGAGAAAATTGATGAGCTTGATACTATCTGTGATAAAGATCAGTTGAACGAATTCTATTCCAATTGGATCAGCAGCCTTGGAAAAGTTGATGAATGTAAAGACTGCCTGAAGGAAGATAAAAAAATTTATTTTCTGAGAAATTTTGATCTGAGCTGGATTGAGAATAAACAGATATTCGATAAAAACGTAACCGGGCAACTTCTTTACATTCAAAGTAACAGAAATATAGGCAGCAGTTATTATTTCGGAAAAAGCGGGAAAAAAGTTTACTTTAGGAATGAACATTCATACGGTTCAAAATTCACATCCAAAAAAATAGGTCTTTTGGAGCTCTTCAGGTATTGGAATCTGGTAGAATATTTTTTCCCATACAAATATCTGACAGATCAGAACTGGAATAATGTTTTAACGGAGATGATCCCTAAATTCTTTAAAATCGGCAATGATGAAAGTTACCATCTCACGCTTGCTGAACTGGTCGCAAAAATTGATGACTCCCATGCTTTTTTATATTCGCCTTTAATCAATGCCAATCTATACGGAAAGAGAAAGGTTCCGGCAGAATATATTTATGCGGAAGGAAAACTGGTCGTGACCAAGATCATTAAAAATAAATTGGATGAAGAGATGCCTCTGAAAATTGGTGATGTAATTTACGACGTCAATGGCAAGACAATTCCTCAGATGGTCAACAGCTTTGGAAAATATATTCCGGCTTCGAATTCCTGGGGGAAGATTACCAAGGTGAAAAACCTGTTTCTTTTCAGCGCTAATGATTCTCTTACTCTAAAAATTGAACGGGACGGACAGAACCTGGCCGTAACGGCTAAAACTTACCTTCTCCAGGATATTATCAGGGAAAAGTCAATCGTTCAGCAAAAGTGGAAATTTCTTGATGCTGACAAAAAGACAGGGTATGTAAATATGGGTAGTATTGAAAAAAGTGATCTGGACGATATGTACAAGGATCTAAAATCTACAGCGTCTATTATTTTCGATTTAAGAAATTATCCTAAACAAACCATTTTTCCTTTAAGCAGGATGATTCTTCCTGAAAAATCAATTTATTATCAATTTAATTTCCCGGAGACCGATTATTTGAGTAAATTTTATATCGCAAAAAACAGTATCGGCAGAAAGAATCGGGATTACTATAAAGGGAATGTGATCGTCTTAGTAGATGAAAATACACAAAGTCAGGCAGAAACCACCGCTATGATGTTTAAGCAGCACCCAAAAGCTAAACTGATCGGGAGTAATACTTCAGGGGCTAACGGTGATATCATCAGATTTAAAATTGCGGATCTGGATACCTGCTTTACAGGACTTGGAGCGTATTACCCTGACGGAAGAGAAACACAGAGGATAGGAATTATCCCTGACATTGTCATAAAACCCACCGTGAAAGGCGTTAAGAAGGGAAAAGATGAAGTTCTGGAAAGAGCTTTAAATTATATAAAGACCGGTTTTTAAACGAATTGAATATCAGTAATGATGAGCATAATTTTCATTTAACTAATATTTAACTTTTGTTATCTCTAATTTGTGAGAATTTAAAAGGAATTGGTCAACATTTTGATGCAATAACCATGTAAAAAATAAATATATGTCGGAAAAGATATTATGGATAGATGATGAAATAGATTTACTCAAGCCCCATATCGTATTTTTAGAAAAAAAAGGTTACCAGGTAACCCCTGTTAATAATGTGAATGAAGCTCTGGAACTAATGGATTCGGAGAAATTCGCATTAACGCTTATTGATGAAAATATGCCCGGTATTTCGGGATTGGAAGCCATTCCCATGATTAAGGAAAAAGATAATTCTTTAAAGATTGTGATGGTAACAAAAAGTGAGGAGGAACATATTATGGAAGAAGCCATCGGATCTCAGATTGCTGATTACATTCTAAAGCCGGTAAACCCTAATCAGATTTTATTATCGTTAAAAAAGAACCTTCAGGAGGATAATCTTGTAGAGCAGAAAACAATTCTCCAGTACCAACAGGAGTTCAGAAACCTGTCTATGGAACTTTCTTATATCAGAACTTATCAGGAATGGGCAGAATATTATAAGAAGATCCTGAGCTGGGAGATTAAATTTGATAAGGTAGCGGATAATGAATTTTCTGATCTTCTGCAATCACAGAAAGAGGAAGCCAATATCCAGTTTGCCAAATTCATTGAAAAAAATTACGAAAGCTGGCTTACAGATCCTGATAAACCCTTAATGAGCCATACACTTTTTAAAGAAAAAGTAAAGCCTGAGGTAGAGAAAGAAAAGGTTCTTCTTCTTATGGTGGATAATCTCCGTTTTGATCAATGGAGGGTTATTGAGCCATTATTCACAAAATATTACAATAAAATATCAGAAGATTATTATTACAGTATTCTTCCTACGGCTACTCAGTACGCTAGAAACTCTTTCTTTGCCGGACTGATGCCTTCTGAAATTGAGAAGCGTTTTCCTGATAAATGGTTCAATGACAATGAAGAAGGAAATAAGAATGAGTTTGAGCGTGATTTCCTTGAAGATCAAATGAAAAGAATTGGTTTAGGGTCTAAATCTATGAAGTATCTTAAAGTTTTGAATGCGGATTTTGAGCGAAAGATTTACGATGATTTCAACCAGCATAAAAATAATGACCTTCTGGTAATTGTTTACAACTTTATTGATATTCTTTCTCACGCTAAAACAGATAATCATATTGTAGACCAGCTGATCCGCGACGATAAAACATTCAGATCTCTTACGCTTAACTGGTTTGAGAATTCATCATTGCTGAAGATTATTAAAGCGGCTGCAGAAAGCGGGTATAAACTTGTGATCACTACAGACCACGGAACGGTATACGTTAAAAAACCTAGTAAAGTAGTTGGAGACCGTGAGACATCAACCAATATCCGTTATAAAACCGGAAAGAGTTTAACCTATGATGACAGTGATGTATGGGCCGTTACCAACCCTGAAAAACTGTTTCTGCCGAAAGGTAATTTAAGCTCAAAATATATTTTTGCAAAAAACAATATTTTCCTGGCCTATCCAAAGAATTACAATCACTTTGTAAATTACTATAAAGAGACTTACCAACATGGAGGGATTTCACTGGAAGAGTGTATTATTCCTATCAGTATTTTAGAACCCAAGTAGTTTATTTAATTTTGGGTTTAAAGGCACTCATTTTGCATATCAGAAGACAACCTTAAATATATATTTATGAAAAAACACATTTTTATTGCAGCAGCATTCGCAGCATTATTTTTAACTTCATGTAATAAAGAAAAGAAAACAACAGATTCCACTCCTGCTCCTGTAGACAGTGTTGCTTCCAAGCCGTCTGATTCAGCAGCTGTTTCCGGTACTCAGGATGAAATTGTAAAAAGTACTTCAAAGGACAGCAGCGGAAAAACGTTGGACATGACTTTCAATAACACTAAAAATATAGCTACTGTAGTTTTCAATAATGAAACAATCGAATTACAGGGACAAAAGCCAGCATCAGGAATATGGTATAAGAATGATCATTATGAACTGAGAGGAAAAGGCGAAGAAATAGAACTGACGAAAGACGGTAAAACAGTTTTTAAAAAATAAAATCACTTACTCAAGCCGGCTTTGAAATTCAAAACCGGCTTTTTTATTTTCGCTTCTTTTTTATAGTTCATATCTTCGTAAAAAATAAATCATGTTTATTATTTCGCTTACTTATAAGAGTTCTATTGAAGATGTAGAAAAACTTATTCCCAACATACTATTTTCCTCAACAAGCATTATGAATCCGGGAGGTTTATTACCTCAGGAAGAAAAGAATCCGGAACAGGTGGAATCATCATTGCAAAAGCAGCATCTAAAAGGAGATTGAACAGATCATTTCTGAAGATCCTTTTTATATTCATCAGATTGCTGACTATGAGGTCACTAAATCTATCCCTTCGAAATACAATGAAAATTTTAAACTTTTTATAGAAGACTAATGAAATTAATCACTTATAATGTTAACGGAATCAGAGCTGCCTTTACTAAGGATTTTTTGGGATGGCTGAAAACTGCTGATCCGGATATTGTCTGTATTCAGGAAAGTAAAGCAGGAAACGATCAGATAGACATTGAAAGTCTCGAAAAAGTTGGTTATCACAGCTATTGGCATTCTGCTGTAAGAAAAGGCTACAGCGGCGTCGGAATTGCGTCTAAAATTAAACCTAATCATATTGAATATGGATGTGGTATCGAAAGCTATGATAATGAAGGCAGAATCATCCGTGCAGATTTTGACGGATACTCTGTAATTTCGGTATATGTTCCGTCTGCCAGTAATATTGAAAGGCTGGATTTCAAAATGCAGTTCTGCCATGACTTCCTGTCTTATATAAAGGAGTTAAGAAAAACGATTCCTAACCTTGTTATTTCCGGCGATTTCAATATATGCCATCAGGCTATTGATATTCATGATCCGGTCCGTTTAAAGAATGTTTCCGGCTTCCTTCCGATGGAAAGGGAATGGATGACCAGTTTTATTGAAGAATGTGAGCTGATAGACAGTTTCCGTTTTTTCAATAATGAACCTGATAATTACACATGGTGGAGCTACAGACAAAACTCAAGAGCTAAAAACAAAGGCTGGAGACTGGATTATAATTTCGCAACTTATACTTTAAAAGATAAGCTCTCACGAGCTGTCATTCTGAAAGAAGCTGTACATTCTGATCATTGCCCAGCTTTATTGGAAGTAAACATTTAGAATAACAAAAGCCAGCTGTACTAGCTGGCTTTTATAAATTTAAATCATAAATTTAGTCGACAATTTCATATTCAACCGGAATGGTACCACGACGGATATCCCCGATTTCATCGAACGCAGCTTTAGAAATATCTAACGCTCTTGATGCATGGAAAGGTCCTCTATCATTGATCTTCACTATCACCTGTTTTCCATTGTTCAGATTGGTAACTCTAACATTAGTTCCAAACGGAAGCGTTCTGTTTGCAGCAGTGAACTTTGAATTACTAAAGATCTCTCCGCTTGCTGTTTTTCTACCATTAAACTTATCGTGGTAGTACGATGCATAACTTGTTTTCTTCGCATCTAAAGTGCTATTTGTAAAAGAATAAACACCTAGGGTTGAAATCATCATTATGATTACGAGAATGAATCTTTTCATCATCTTGAATTTTATTGGTTTTGACGGAGCAAAAGTATAAGGAATGTTGTAAAGTCCCTATTCCATATGTTAAAAACCGTTAACCAAAACAAAATTATATGTTAACAAGAGCTGTAAGTATCTATTATTAGGGGTTTTAAGTAGTACTGTTAAAAAACGTTAAAAAAAACACTCAAAAGTTAACATAATTAACTTTTTCTCAAAAAAAATCAAAACGTAAATTAAATAATATATTGATAATCAGTAATTTAAATATTCACTAAAATAATTAATATATCATCTCTAGTTGTTTAAAAAACAAAAATTTTATGATCTTAAATGAAAAGAACTGTTTAATAGAAGCCAATAAGACCATAGTGTATATCACTCTATATTTATTTTAACAATGGTTTTTTAACAGGAGAATGGATTGAGCATCAATTCTATTATTTAAAAGTTGTAATTAACCTGAGAGTTCGGGATAAGAAAATTAAGATTGGAGTGCTGGAAGAGGGGTGCTGGAAGTTACTATTGGGCAGATAGTTTCTTAAAATTGAATTAATTAGTCTTAAAAAGATTAATAAAAACTGAGGGATAGTTATTTTTTTAGAACCTCAAAAACTTCTCACTTCCAGCTTCAGGTTCCATTACTTTGTTCAATACAAAAATTTCTTATCCCGAACTCAGGCTAATTATTGATCTTCCTTTTGAACATTCTTCTTCATTATATTCAAATTAAATACCAGATAAGCTTTTTGAATACTAAAATTCCCTCCATTGATCTATTCATTCTTATAAAAATATAAACCAATGATTGCTCATTGGTTTATATATATAAATAAGTATTGTATTAATCTTATTTTAAGTATTCTATTACATAGTCATATGTTCCATTAGGATATACAACTGACATACTTGGCGAACCTGTAATTGCATTCCCTGCAGTAGTTGCAATTGTATAAGAATACAAGCTTCTGTCATAAACAGTGTTTGTACCTGCTCTATAGATAGTGATACCATATAAAGCAGTCATCCCTGCCGGAGATGGGATATTTACAGCTGTTGAATTACCTGTTGCAGTAAATGTTCCTTTAATAGCGTAAACCTGCTTGCTTGCTACTAATGTATTTGTAGCTGTTTCAGCAGTGGTTACGTCAAATTTTGCATTACCTCCTCCTATTGGTAGCCATCTACCTCCGGTAACATCAGTACTTTTATTAGGGTTATCAAAATAATAGAAACCGCGGCTTACTGGCGTAGAAACAACACCATCATTTGTAAGCGTATTACCAACACCAATATTAAAAACTATCATGCCATCATAAGCAGAAGGGAAGTTAATACCATCTAAACTAGCTACTTTAAATGTAAAAGCCGTTAGATCTGTTGTAGGAAACAATAGACCTTTACCGTCATTTACTGCAGCATTGTTATTTGTTGAAGCATCTAAGAAGATGTTTTCATTAGGGAAAGTGTTTGCAATCGCACCGTTAGATAAAGCCTGTGCACTTGCCAATGTACCTAGTGATACAAACAGTGCTAATATGATTTTTTTCATCTGTCTAAAATTTAATGATTGTTATTATCTACCTGAAAGAATACCCCAGTTATTTACACCAGCATTACTCACTACAATAAAGCAGAAAGATCCACCTGAAGTTATCGTTGATGGTATATTATTCATTCCTCTAGTGATACCTGGAACCGCTGCCGGATCCCAACCCACGTTACCTGGGCCATTCGCAGATACACATCTTACTGAGTGTAATGGCAGTGACGTGGCTGCAGGCAATAATAGCTGGCTAGTTGATCCCATAGCAGTAGTAACGACAGAATAATCATCCGGTGCCCATGTAATAGGAGCATTTACAGAGTGAAGTCTACCTTTCTGAATCTGGAAGTTTGTAGGTGTTGAACCACCACCACCTACAGCAACCCAAACAGAATTTGGAGCATCATAGTAATAGAAGCCAGTTCCAATTACATTTACTGTCTTACCAGCTGCAGTACCATCTAAAGTGGTAACAAAGGTAAGGGCTCCATTTTGAGCGGCTGCATAAGCTGCGTCTTTAGCTGCTAACTGAGCTCTTGACATACGAGGGACTAATAAGGCATCAGGTCTAGCATTGTCAGTAGTATTAGCTTCTACATCCAATGTTGCGGCTGGTGTGGTTGTGTTAATACCTACACGCCCCGTTGTCTGAGCCTTGGAAACGGCCGAAAGGCCAACGAGCATTGTCGCTGTTAATAAAAATTTTTTCATAAGTTTTTAAAGATTTTAAATTACATTATTTTCCATCAATATTTGCAATGGGACATACATCCCAACTTGTGCCAATCGTCAAAGTTACCTATTTTAGCTTTATTAGATAGTCAACTTATTGAAGCATTTGATTTTAAAACATTGCTTATTGCGCAAATTTAAGATATAATTTTCAAATTTTATTCATTTAATATAAAAAAATAAAAGAGTTTTTCTTAACAAAACCACAAACATCTGAAAATCAAACAAATAAACAAATTAATAACTTTTTTTAAGAGTGTTAAATTTTATTAATATTTTTAATTATATACGAAAACTATATAATTATAATTTCAATAGAAACAGATTGTTAGATTAATTCTGCATACAGGTCAAATTCTTCTGCTGAAGTAATTTTCACTTCAGCAAATTCTCCTATAGAAATGTAAGTTTCATCTGCTGAGACTAAAACTGTATTATCTACATCGGGTGAATCAAACTCTGTCCTACCGATGAAAAAATTCCCTTCTTTTCTATCAAATATACATCTGAATGTTTTCCCGATCTTCTCCTGGTTCTTCTCCCAAGAAATCTGTGATTGGAGCTCCATGATCTCTTCTACCCTGGCTTCTTTTACTTCCTGAGGAATATCATCCTCCAATACATAAGCTCCAGTATTTTCTTCATGAGAATAGGTAAAGCATCCAAGCCTGTCAAACTTTTGCTCTCTTACCCAATCTTTCAGTTCCTGGAACCTTTCTTCAGTTTCTCCTGGATATCCTACAATCAAAGTAGTCCTAACAGCCATATCCGGAACTTTTTCTCTAAACTTAGCTAATAATGCATTGGTTTTTTCATGGGTAGTTCCTCGTTTCATTGATTTCAAAAGATCAGAGTTAATATGCTGAAGAGGAATATCAATATAATTGCAGACTTTAGGTTCTTCACGGATAATATCAAGAACATCTTCTGGAAAACCGCTTGGGAAAGCATAATGAAGACGAATCCACTCTATACCTTCAACTTTCGCCAATTCTTTTAAAAGTTCTCCAAGCGCTCGTTTTTTATAAAGATCAAGACCATAATAAGTAAGGTCCTGGGCAATAAGGATGATCTCCTTTGTTCCCTTTTTTGCTAGTTTTTGAGCTTCCAAAACCAGTTTTTCGATAGGTGTAGATATGTGCCCACCTCTCATTAAAGGAATTGCACAGAAAGAACATGGCCGGTCACAGCCTTCTGAAATCTTCAGGTATGCATAATGTTTGGGAGTTGTTGTGAGTCTCTCTCCTACCAGTTCGTGTTTGTAATCTGCACCAAGGTGCTTTAGGAGAATAGGGAGATCTCTTGTTCCGAAATACTGATCTACATCCGGAATTTCTTTAATAAGATCCGGCTTGTATCTTTCGGACAGACAACCTGTAACAAAAACTTTTTCGACTTCACCTCTGTTTTTTGCGTCTACATAATCAAGAATTGTATTAATCGATTCTTCTTTGGCATTATCAATAAATCCGCATGTATTGATCACTACAATATCTCCGCGGTCTTCGTGAACCACTTCTTTTCCATTTGCTTTCAGCTGGCTCATTAATACTTCAGAATCATATACATTCTTGGAGCATCCTAGCGTAACCACATTGATTTTCTTCTTCCCTACAGATTTTGTGCGCATCGTTTTGATTTTGAGTGTGCAAAGATACAAAATAATAAAAGAGTTAGGCTCAAAAAATAAAAACCAACTTAGGAAATTGGTTTTCAAAGCTTTATTTAAAAATTCCGTTCAGAGAATTTGGGTAACAATTTATCTTTTTCAGAGAGAATAATTGCTTCAACTGGCAATTTCCAATCGATATTTAAATCAGGATCGTTCCATATAACGCTTCCCTCAGAATCTTTATTGTAAAAGTTATCGCATTTATATGAGAAAATAGCCGTTTCACTTAAAACCGAAAAGCCATGTCCGAAACCACGGGGTACATAAAGCTGAAGCTTATTCTCCGGTGTAAGTTCAACTCCGAACCATTCTCCAAATGTTGCCGAATCTTTTCTCAGATCAACTGCCACATCAAAAACTCTTCCTTCCAGGCATGACACCAGTTTGGCCTGGGCATGTTCTCCTTTCTGTAAATGGACTCCTCTGAGCACACCATATGAAGATTTTGAAATGTTATCCTGAACAAAATGACCGTTCATTCCCGTTAGTTCCTCAAATTTCTTTTCATTGAATTTTTCAAAGAAGTATCCTCTTTCATCTTCGAAGATAGTCGGTTCTATAATATAACAATCTTTTAAAGATGTTTCTTTAATTTTCATTTTTGTATTTTTATAAATTATGTTCTTTTTTAAGTTTCCATTTTAGTCCCAGATAGATTCCTCCTAAGGGAATAAATATAATCAAAATTATAAACCAAATTGGAAGTTGTGAATACATTAAAAATATATTAATTAATAATTGACAGGCAGCATACACAGAGCTTATTACTAAGTGTGAAACTTTCTTTTCGTTAGCAAAAAGCTGATATAGGTGTCTTCTATGGGCTTCAAAAATATTCTCTTTCAACAATATCCTTTCTATAATTGTAAGGACTACTTCCATTCCATAAATTGAAAGTAACAGAATGTATTTATACTCTCCTGTTCTCATGATAAGGAGAGTAATGAGACCTATTACCCAAAAGCCGATTCCCATACTCCCAACATCCCCTGCAAAACATTTTGCTTTTTTTCTAAAATTGAAAAAAAGAAAAACAAGACAGGCTAAAACGGGATACATAATAAAATCCATATCTGTAAACTCAACAATGGCTTTATTGATATAAGCCAGAGATAAAAGAGTAACAAGGCTATATACACCTGTCATACCATTAATTCCATCCATAAAATTGTAGGCATTAAGAGTTCCAATTATTAAAACAAATAAAATCGGCCAGATCCAAAACGGCATTAGAATAAAAGCACCCGTAAAATATAAAAGAAGCATAACGGAAATAAAATGAACAGAAAGCCTGATTTTATTAGATAAGGTTATTACGTCATCAATAAAACTAATCGTACAGATTGCAAGAAGTCCCAGGCCGAAAGACCAATAATGCTCAGCAACCATATGCATATTAAAGCAGCAAAAAACAATAAATGCAATAGGAAAGATAATTCCCCCTCCTCTTAGAGTAACCTGTGTATGTGCACTTCTATGGTTGGGCTTATCAATGATATTATATTGATCCGCAATTCTGAAATATATCAGTATTGAAATAAGGAGGATGACAGTGACAAGAATATATTCCATTACTTTAACTGAAGCTTTTTATTGTTTTTTCAAGGCCTTGCTGTGATGAAACAGGAAGATCTGTAATTTTTAATATGTTTTTTATCTTTTCATTTGAAACCAAAAGACTGCCTGTCATCTTTTTCAATCGTTTCGTATTAATTGGAAGAGGTACAATATCTCCGGCTTTTGCAATTCCTTGTATAAATATTTTAGGGACAGATAAATTGAGTGTTTTTTTATTTGTGACCTTTTTTATAATGCTTATGATATCCTTGGTTGAAACAGGTTCATTATCACAGATATGATAAATTCCCGTTTCAATTTCATTTTCGTTTTTAATAATTTCCGATATAAAAAAATTGAAATTATCAACGGACAAAAACGATCTACTGTTCTCAAAAGATGCCAGCGGATATGGAAGTCCTTTCGAAATTATTTTATAAAGTAATCCTAAGTTGCCTTTATCTCCAGGACCATGAATCATTGGAGGTCTCAAGATAATCACTTTTTTATTTTTTGGAAGTATTTGTTTTAACAGCCATTCCTCTGCCTGCCTTTTAGTCTTACCATATATGGAAAACGGATTACAGATAGATTCCTCTTCCAATGGTTTTTCAGATTCAAATTCTTCTACAACAGCAATAGAGCTCACATGAATAAGCAGTCTGGCATCCGATTTAAAAAAAATATCAAATATTTCTTTTACCAATTCCACATTGGCAAAAAAATAATCTTCTTCAGACGCAGTTCCTTTATGATCATGTGCCTTGCCCACAAGATTAATCATAATATCCACCAAGCCTACATCTTCCCTCCAAGAAATATCCCTTAATGAGACAGCCTTAATTTCTGCATCAATCAATCTTGATTTCATGAGATTTTTTCCTACAAAACCGGAACCTCCAAAAACGGCTACATTCATAATCATTGTTCTAAAACCTGCTCCCAGTGTTTAATAGATGAAAGACCGAATACTTCATTTATCCATCCCCTTAAAGACATGCTTTCTCTAATTTCAGAATTCATTTCTTTAAAATCGGTCAGGAAAAAACTTATGTCAAATTTTATTGCTTCTCTTTCTATGATATAGATATTCTGCGGATCATAAAAAGGATATTTTTTTATTTTAGGATTGGTGGTAATTAATTTTCTACCGGCACCTAATGTTTCAAAGGTTCTCATTGTAAGACCGTCCTGTCCCGGATGGTTGATATCCAAAATCACTTTTGTATTCCTGTAAACATCAATAATTTCGTTATGAGAAAGACTATTGAATGATATATCTTTATAATCGAAGTTTTTAAAATTCTTATCTGTTGCTTTTTTATATTTAAAAAGAAGCTTGCTGGGAGAATAGTAAAATGTAAACATTTTTAATTGATGTCCATTACACCATGATTTAGCTTTTTCACTAATTAAATAACGGTCTGAGTGTGCCGTTCCAATAAAAGCCAGATCATTCTGAAACTCTTTATTCTTTCCGTATAGATTTCCATAGTCCTGTGCAAAAAACAAAGGCCTGAAATTCATTTGATACTGAACTGCATCCTGACTGTCAAAAGTAAATTTAGCATCAAAATAACTTAAAATATCCAATCCATTCGAATTATTCTTGAATGAGTCATAGGTATAAAAAATAAATTTGATCCCCGGATTATTGGCCTTTAAAAAATCAAGAAAAAACTTTGGTGTGGCTTCTCCTTTTATCAAAAGGAAATAGTCATACTTTTCATCTCTTATCTTTTCAATGACCTCGTTAAAATACTGATTGATTTTAACGGAATACATTTCTTTTTTTATACGGATAATCGCTTTGCTGAAAAATGAATTGGAAGGCCGTTCATCAAACAAGCTCACAGAAGCACTCATTTTTTCAAGCTTATGCTTGATGAGAACTTCGTAATTAAAAAATTTAACCGAAATTAAAAGTATGTTTTTTCCTTTTAAATTCATTTATCTATAATTATTAGTTTGTGGAATTTCTATATTCTTAGAATCAACAATAATACTCTTATTTGGATAATAAATATAATTATCTTTAAAAAGCATACCTCCTGATTTATCAACTTGCAATGCTACTACGTTTGGTGTATTTCTATAATCTAAAAATTTATTATTTGTAATAATTGATCTAGAATTAGGGATCACCTTTATTACGGCATTTACGTTATTAAGGCCTGCACAATCTATAAAATCATTATTTAATATACTCCAGTCGTAAGCTCCATTTTTAATTATTACAGCTTCCTGATTTATTCCTTTAACAATATTACCAATTATCTTGATATTATTGCTGTTCTCACCTACAACGAAGTTTTTTGTATAAGAATTTTTATTATAATAGGTATAGCGGCCAAGAAAATTTGAATTACTAATAATAATTTCATCGCAATTATTTAAATAAAAGAAACTATTAATACTTTTTGTATCTGTCGCATGCACAAAAAAAGAATTTGTAATCTGAATCTGCTGAACTCTTTTAATTGTGTTGCCTTCAATTCTTATCTGGTAAGCTTCCCGACCATTATTATTAAATAGTTCCCCAATATATGCATTTGTAATAGATGTATTTTGATGTCCTGTTTTTTCATCTAATGGTTTTAAAAGAAGTAAACATTCACTTGCACTATTTAGCCAAATATTGGAGAGTCTGTTTCCACCTGCAACGATTTTAAGACAAACATCTCCTCCAGTAATTTCAGTATTAGTAATAGTGCTGTCTGAGAATAACTCTACACCAACTTTATTTTTATAAAAAAACGAATTACTAATCCTGAGCAAACCTTGCCGCGATTTCAGACCAATAGTTTGGAAATTGTAGAAGCCAACATTATCAATAATCAATCCCCCACCAAATGTTCCATCAATACCCATTCCCCCTATATTATTGCCATCGAACCGTAAATTAGAAATTTTCACCCAATCACACCCGTCTACAAACTTCAATATAGGCTCATTTCCTATTGATTTTAGTACTGTTCCTACATCATTGTGCCAATGATTAAAACCAACACCTTCCATACTTAAACCTTTAAAGTTATAAGGAACAACTAAAGTTCTCACTAAATAAACTCCTTGTTCAAAACGTATTGGCTTACCACTATTTAATGCACTCTGGATAGCTTTAGTATCATCAGTAACACCATCTCCCTTGGCATTAAATTCTTTCACCGACAAAATTTGTCCGGATAATCCTATTGAATTTAAAAATAAAATAAGAATTAAGGCAATTGTTTTCAAAATAATCTATTTATATAAACCTTTAGCTTTCATCTCATCAATTGACTTTTGGTATTGGTCTTCCTGCACTTCCTGAGTATTTACCCATTCTGTGAATTTCTTTAGCCCTTCCTCAAAACTTACCTTCGGCTCAAATCCTAATAAAGAATTAATTTTCGTTAAATCAGCGTAATTGTGACGAATATCTCCTAAACGATAATTTCCTGAAACCGTTATCGGAACATCAACACCGTAGTTTTTGATTAGACCATTGGCCACTTCCAGAACATTAGTTGCAACACCAGTTCCTACATTGAAAACATGATTGTCAGCTTCCTCTTTCTCCAAACCTAAAATAGTAGCATCTACCACATCATCAATAAAAACAAAATCTCTGGTTTCTTTTCCGTCTTCGAAAATGTTGATCCCGTTACCGTTTTTAATTTGAGTCGAAAAAATAGAAAGAATTCCTGTATATGGGTTTTTCAAAGATTGGCCAGGCCCATAAACATTTTGGTAACGGAATGCAACACCAGCAATACCAATTGTAGGACAAACTGTAAGCACCATCTGTTCCTGGTTTTGTTTTGTAATACCATAAACAGATGAAGGATGAATTTTTGAAGTTTCATCTGTTCCTACCAAAGTAAGAGCAGAAGAACCAGGATATTTCACTTCGAAATCACCTTTATCCATATAATCTGCAGTACGCTGTGTCGGATAGACTGCACCGAGCTCTTGACTGATGTACTTACCTTCTCCATAAATAGAACGGGAAGAAGCCACCACTACTTTTTTAATATTATGTTTTGTATTGACCAATAAATCTAAAAGAATAGCAGTTCCACCAATATTAACATCAATATATTTTTTTACTTCGTACATAGATTGTCCCGTACCGGTTTCGGCAGCATAATGGATGATAGCATCCTGACCTTCTAAAGCTTTTTTCCAATCTTCCTCACTGGTTACTGAACCTAAAATAAATTTAACCTTATCTTTAATGCTAAGATACAAAGGGGAAGTTTCGGCAGGATTATCACCATGTATTTGCGGCGAAAGGTTATCCAAAACCGTAATATTATAACCTTTATCAATCAGTTTTAACGCTAAATTAGAGCCTATAAAACCGGCTCCACCTGTAATTAATATATTTTTCATAATTTGTATTTATTAATCATTATATTTTTCCCAACGTTGAGTTTCAAAATTATATTTTTTTATTGGTTTCGCAGGAGTCCCCACCGCAATAACATTTGCAGGTAAACTTTTTGAAACTACCGAGTTGGCTCCTACAATTGTACCCTTTCCTATAACTACTCCGGGTAAGACAGAAACAAATTCACCTAACCAAACATTATCTTCAATGATAACTGGTTTTGAAAATAATTTTCTATCATGCGGAATTGAATCTGGAGAAGAATCATTTTCATTTCCCGCATAGCTTCCATGTGAACAGTCTGACACATAAATTTTACTCGCAAATAAGACATTGTTCCCTATTTCCACTTTTTCCATTGCTGTTATATGAACATAATCGTTCATCTGAAAATTCTCGCCAAAGAATAAAGTGGGTTGCTTATTTTCCGGATATGCCTCTATCCTGCATCCTACACCTGTTGTAAAACCTTTTGAAACTTTAATAAACTTTTTACCACGAATATCGATTGGGAAACGAACGATACGAGCATCTGAAAAGGTAAATTTAGTTCTAATCAGATTCAAAGTCATTTTGCATAATCCCCAAAAACCGTATTGTGTCAGCTTACCTCCCATCATACAATTCTTTATAAAATTCCAAATATTTCAAATAAGTTTTATCCCAGTCAAATTTAGGAAATTGCAAAATTCCTTTTTGAATTAATTCTCTTCTAAATAATTCATCCTCTAATTTCAAAATACCATCAGCCATCAAATTCTCATTGATATCATCATACAATACGGCTGCATCTCCAACGACTTCCGGTATTGAAGAGTTTTTACTTGCAATAACCGGGCAATGTGTTTTCATAGCCTCCACTAGCGGAATACCAAATCCTTCGTATGATGATGGATATAGAAGCACGAAGGCTTTATTATATAAAAAATTCAGATCCTCATTATTTAGTCTAGAAACCTGAATATATTGTGTTCCCAATAAAGATTCAACGTACAATTTTTCATCATCATTAAATGGCTCTCCTATAATTACTAGTTTATATTTATCCTTAACTTTCGCAGCAGTTTTAACTGCTATAGGAAAATTTTTATACTCTGTTCTGTGGCCTATGTAGAGTAAATATTTATAATTTTCAAGAATCGCGAATTTTGGGGTTTTCTGCGAAATTTCAAAATTCTCATTTATTTTGAAAAAGTCATTACTCACACCATTGTAAATAACTCTAATTTTTTTGGGATCTAAATTCGGAACAAAATGCAAAAGATCTTTTTTGGTATTTTCCGAAATACAAATAATACCATCAGAGTTCAAAACGGCATGTTTTTTTTGTTGCAAATTCACCCAACGGGCTAAACCGGTTCTAAATTTTTCAGTTGTAAAATCGTGTATCGTTGTTACATTGATCGCATATTTTGATCCTGAAATCCTAAAATAACTGGAATGAAATATACTCTTTTCCTGTATTGACTTCGTAAAGTTTAAATATCTCCTAATCTTTAAACTTAGAAAAGTTTCTTTTTCTACATTATGAAGTGAAAGTTCTCTTCTAAAAATATTATTATTGGGCTCTTTTTGTTCATAAAATACAGCATCCAATCTTTTGTCCGCACTGAACCTTTTTATAAGTTCAGTCCAATAAACCGAGCCTCCTCCAGAGTTTTGAAGTGAATATATGATATTATCGAATACGATTTTCATCTCATTTGAATTAATTTTATTATACCTGGTATTATAAGCAAAAATAATGAAACGAAAAAAAATTGATAGAAAAACGTGCCTGATTCTCCCCTACTTAGATCAAGAATCATGGTAAAAAAAATAAAATTTAAAACCTGATTCTTTTTATTCGCAACCTTATTAATTAAAAAGCCTAAAAATAAATAAAAGAAAAATGGACCTACATATCCAAAGTTTACAAATGCTTCCGTTACAGGAGTGTATGCAAATCCCATTGTATATCTACTTCCAAAATTTCTTTTGATAAATTGATCAGCAAGAGAATATGGTTTTTCAGGATAAATATTTCTAGGAATAAAAAAAATTATGGGATATAAATAGGATTCACCATATTTTAAATCTAATTGATTATTTTGATAATTTTTAACATCAAAACTTAATGTGTAAAATGGATAAACAAATTCGTTACTTTGTAAAGTATTAATGATATTCTGTTCATTTGAAACATTCGTTAATCCCGAGGATAAATTACTTCGAATTGTACCTAGGTACTGAAAAACTGATATTGCTATTAAGAGACCAACTAACAAAGAAAATGTAAATTTTATTTTACGAATATTGACAACCACCCAAAAAATACCTAAAATCATTGGCATAAAATCTCTTCTATTTCCTGCACTAAGTTGTAACAAAATATAATATATCAAAATTGCTATAACAAAATATCGAATTTTTTTTGGGATTTTCTTAAAATAGTAAATAAAATGTAAAAATATACCCGAGATGAGCAATCCAATCACAATGCTCCCCATTCCTCTTTCTTCGAATAAAGTTGAACGATCTTTTTCCAATACCGATGGATTAAAAAGAGCCCCTATAGAATAGAAAAAATACGTAACATAACCAATTAGAATAAGTAGTATAATTATAAGAAAAAGATTATATCCATTATTATTTTTATATTCCTTAATATTAGACTCGTACAATTTATCATATTGTTCTTTTTTATTAAAAGACCAACCTATTATATAGGCTGGAATTGCTGAAGCATAAATTATACTGGATATATAAACGTTATCTGATATTTCACCATTTAGTATTTTCTCTATCATAGCCTGAAAAATTCCATACAAAAAGAGAAATATAAGAAATATTAATGCATTTCCATTTGCTAATAAATAATCAACTCTATTTTTAATGACAAAAAAACCCAAAAACAAACTATAAAAAAATGCTAGAATTAATAATGTATCATTTTTATATACAACTAAAAACAAATAGCATATTATTAATACAAAGTACTGAAATATCCCAAAGGATGAAAGTAGCTTTTTGAATAGTATCATTTATTTAGTTTTAGTTTAGCAAATTCTTTACCTAGTTGCAATGCATTTTTTTCTACATTATAGTAACTTGCTTTTTTTCTATTCAGTGGATAATAGATAAAAGAAGCAATACGGCTAAGCCAAATTCTTTTTTTTAATTTAAGTCTAAAATCATGTTTTACACAAAGATATGCAGTTCCACATCGATATTTAAATACACGATTTAAAGAATTTTCATCACCTTTAGATAAAAGTACCTGAGGATGAAAAAATTGAATTCTCGGCGAATACATTATATTCAAGGAAGTATCTTCTGTGAGAATTCTGTACAACCAATCATATCCTTCTTCTGCTCCAAAGAAACACCCAGCTCCCATATTTTCATCAAAATTCCATTTTTTCAATATATCTATCTTACTTATTACAGTAGCTTCAACAAAACCTCCTAACATATTTCGTTGATTAAGAAAAGTTGATTCTTTTTTGAAATTTAAAACACTATCTATTCCTTTCTCATCAATACATTTTCCAAATACCATATCAAGATTATTATTTTCAATTTCTACAAAAGCATTTTGGTATGTATCGTGTAAAATTTTGCTATCATCATCTGGAAAACTTATAAATTTTCCCGAGGCTAACTTAACTCCTTGGTTTTTTGCTTTAGATAACCCTTTAAAAGAAACTATTTCATGAATAATTGGTAGCCTTTTATTGTATTTATTTATTATATTATCTAAAAAACACTTATCATTTTGATCAATAATGATTATCTCATATCGAAAATCCAGCTTAGCTTTTTCTATTGATCCCAATAGATTATCTAATTCTTCTGTACGACCCACTGTGGGTATTACTATTGATAATTTTATATTTTCTTGATCATCCATTTTATATTTTTAACATTTATTAGTATATTAATATTGTTTATAAAACTTATAGAAATACAACTTAAAGCTTTGATAATTTTTTTATTTTTAAATGCTTGTTTAAGCAAACTATAATAGCTGAAAATATAATACTGGGCCGTATATCTATTTACTTCTTCCCTCTCTTGTTTTGAGAGGTTATATTTGTTTAGATATAATACTCTAATTTGATTAATTTGTTTCAAGGAAGATATTATGTGACTTCGAGATAATACTTCCAAAGATATATCAAATTTAGAAAGTCTCCAAAAATCATAATTATCACACTTCCCAAACTCTTTACAAATAAATTCTGTAGCAATTCTAATATGACTTTCTATTTGTGAATGATTGTTTGACATTGACATGCCCATTTGATTTATCCTATATAGATATAATGATTCGTCAAGAATTCTAACATTTAGCTCTTCATTACAAATTAAATCTGAAAATAGTTTATAGTCTTCAGCAGCTTTATAATTCTCATTATAATTATTATCTGTGAGTAGTTTTTTTCTAACTAGTGAGGGTGCATGAGGAATTGGGGAATTGAAAAAAGTTACAAATTTTATTCCTAACTTAGTTTTCAATAGATCTAACCCATTCGTTTTAAGTGGACTACCATTCTCATCAATAAAGGTATAATTAGACGAAACAATGTCGGCATTATACTTGTCCTTCTCTTCTACTAGCTTTTGAATACGCTGAATATCAGATACATCATCCGAATCCATAAATAAAACATATTCATATTGTGAATAATTAATAAGCAAATTTCTTGTAGTGGTTACACCTAAGTTTTCTTTATTTGCAAATACCTTTATTCTCTCATCTTTTTCTGCATAGAGTTTTAAAATCTCTAATGTTTTATCACTTGAATAATCATCAATACATATAACCTCAAAATATGGATAAGTTTGATTGAGAATTGAATCTAATGCCGTATGGAGAAAACGTTCTACGTTATAACAGGGAATAACAACAGATATATAAGTATTATTATTTTTTCTCATTTTGATTTAGTTTTATTTTCAAAAATGGCTTGATGTAATAAATAATAATTGAATCCTTAATAATAAATATTTGAAACAATAAATAAAATACACCTGATATAAACATACCTAATAGTAACCGTTGTAATGTATTAATATCTGGGAGAAAATAATATATGGGGATAAAAAAACTACTAGCCACAAAAGTTTTAAATAGAAAAGATAAATGTAAATTAAATTTTTGTCTCCTATAAGCAAAATAGAACAATGATAGTGAAACAATTATTTCTGTAGTTAAAAATGCATATGTCGCCCCTAAATAACCTTTCGAAGGAATTAAAGAAAAATTGAGGATTAGACTTATAATAGTTCCTATAATAGTTGCTTTCAGAAAATCATTTTCTTTTTTTAAAGGCGTTAAAATGTTTAATGCAAATAAATTACTAAATGGAATTACAAAAATAAGAACAGAAAAAAATTTTAAAGAAAAAACAGCAGGTTCAAATGATTTCCCTCCTAAAACATCTATAAATTCTTTGGCATATAAATTAACCAAAATTGCAGCCGGTAAACCCATAAAAATATTAAAAATAACAATTTTACTAATTAGGTCTTGGAAAGCTTTTCTATCCTCAGTTACCATAATTGCTGTTTTTGATAATACAACAGTTGTAAGTGATGATACCAAAATTACAACTATATTAAAAACCCTAAAAGCTAAAGAAAAATATCCCACACCTTGTTCAGTACTTAAAAAACCCAATAAAATAGTAGTCATAGTAACATAAATACTAATCATAAATTTAGTAGTAAAGAAAGTAAGTAATGGAGATAAATGCTTCTTAAGATTTTTTATTGAAGGTAGTCTATACTCAATTGTCTTATTGATAAAAATAATATTTAAAATTGATGTTAAGACAAATGTTAAAACTGTAATAAAGTAATAAATAAGACCATCAGAAGCATCTTTTACAAAAAGAAAAACAGCTACTATACTGAGAATCTTTACTATAAGTGTTCTAACTGCTATAAATTTAAAATTTTCTGTGCCTTGAAAGAACCATTCTAATGAGAAAACGCCAACCAACACCTGAATACTCCCTATTAAATAATAAGTTTGATTAGCCTTAACAGTTGGATTAAAAAAAACAAAAAAAAAGTATACAATTAAAACGAAAACAGTCAAAATACTATTGATACTTATAAGTTCTGAGAAAGTTTCATTTAGATTTTGTTTTGAAACAAACTTCGCTTTTGAGATTTCTCGAACTCCATAAACAGAAATTCCTAACGCGGCAATTGTGATAAAATATTGAGCAAAATTATCAACAAGATTAAATATACCAACTGTTTTAGGGCCCAGAATTCTATTTGTATAGGGCATTACAATTAATGGAAACAATAATTGGCTTGTAAGAAGCAAAAAATTGAAAATATAGTTTTTAAAAACAGTCATTGAGAAATTTTAATTTTATAAAAGCTCTATTTTATCAACAAATAATTGCTCATACACGTCTTTTACTTTTTGCGATTTATCTTTTTTCAAAATCAATATTGCATCACTTGTAATGATAAGAATACTTTTTTTTATTCCTAAAAATTCTGTGTGAATATCTGTGCCAATTACCATATTACCATGTTTATCTATTGGCTTTCCATTAGCCTTCAGATAATCATAAAGAGACTCAAAGGACCCCATATCTGACCAATTGAAGTCAGATTTTACAACTTTTAACCGGGTTGTTTTTTCCATCACGGCATAGTCTACAGATATTGAGGGAATTTCCTTGCTTTCTTCCAGAGGAAGCTGATTATCATGTAATTTTTCAAATGCTTTTTTTGAGGTATCAAAAACCATTGGTTGATATTTTTTCAGCTCTTCTAAGAATACTTTAGCCTTAAAGCAGAACATTCCGGAATTCCAAAGAAAATTTCCACTATCGAGAAATTCCTGAGCCGTTTCTAAATTTGGTTTCTCTCTAAAGCTTACCACATCATTCCCCTTCACCTGAATATAGCCAAAACCAGTTTCCGGTCGCGTAGGAACCAATCCGAAAGTAATCAGGTAACCCTCTTTGGCTAATTGTATCGCTTCATTGATTGATTTTTCATACTCTACTTGGTTTTCAATCAAGTGATCTGACGGGGTAATCAATAAAATATCTTCATCGTCTGCCGCAAATGCAGCCAATGCTATTGCAGCAGCAGTATTTCTGGGTGTTGCCTCGATAATCTGCTGATACTGATCAATGTCAATTTCTGAAAGTGCTGTTTGCGACAGGAGACAATTATCAATATTACCAAGTATTAAAATATCATTAGACAGATTTTTATTTCTAAGTGCTGTAAGTTGAAATAAAGATTTATTACCAAAAATATTTAAATACTGTTTAGGCTTATTTTTTCGTGACAACGGCCAAAGACGGCTACCAACGCCTCCTGATAAAATTACATTAACGATTCTTGACATTATAATTTTTCTTTCATTTTTTCAAACCAACTTTTTGTATGGGCTCCGTAACCATAACCGTATTTGTTTCCGTATGCAAAATAATCTTTATTCACATCATTTAAAACAAAACCTACGTTTCTGATTTTTCCAGAGTCTATACTACTGTTAGCAAAATCTATTAGTGTTTTTTCTGTGTATCCTGATCTTGTTACGTATAAAGTAACATCGGCAGCTTCTGCAAAAAGGAATGTGTCAGTCACCAACATTAATGGTGCTGTATCTAAAATAATGTAATCATATTTACCCTTCAGTTCTTCCAACAGGGTTTCGTATCTCCCATTCGTTAAAAGCTCGGTAGGGTTTGGGGGGATACTACCAGAATAAATAACATCCAAATAAGGATTAAATGTAGATACATGAACAATATCCTTCAACTGGGTTTTTGGTTCGTATAAATACTCTGTAAGTCCTAGTAAACCTTTTCTGGCAGGATTATATCTTTGAAGTTGTGGGTTTCTGATATCAGAACCAATGATAATTACTTTTTTGCTTGGAGTAGCTAGAGTAAGTGCCAAATTAACTGATACAAAAGTCTTTCCTTCTCCTTTCACTGTAGATGTAACAAAAACGATTTTCGCATCTTTCTTTTTCGGTAACATAAAATTCATGTTGGTGATAAGAATTCTGAAAGATTCTGCTATTGGTGAAAGATCATTAACTTTTATAAGTTCATCTTCGCCTTTCTCTAAGCTTGGAATTTCACCTATTACAGATTTTCCATGAGAAAGTTTTTCTAAATCATGTTTAGTTTTAACTTTATTATTAAATAATTCTTTAAGATAAATAACAATAAAAGGCAAGAGAAGTCCCAATACTAATGCTGCTCCCAAAAAAAGAAGCTTTTTCGGGGCAACCGGTTTAGGGGAAGCATAAGCATAATCAACAATTCTTGCTTTATTAGCTGTTACAGCTAAGGAAATAGCTATCTCTTCTCGTTTCTGTAACAATAACAGATAAAGGTTTTCTTTTATCTGTTGCTGACGCTCAATGCTTCTAAACATTTTTTCCTGAGCAGGAATCTTTGTGATTTTTGAACTAATCTTATTTTGTTCTCCTTCGTATTGGTTTTTAGCTAACTGAATCCCAGTTTTATTTTTAATCAGGCTTTCCATTACAGAGCCTTTTAAAGATGAAATTTGCTTATTAAGATCTATAATCAGTGGGTTCTGAGGAGTTGCATTTTCTAACAATCGGTTTCTTTCCAATACCAACTGATTATATGCGGAAATATTAGCAGTGGCAGTAGTATTATTTAGACCAATATTTGTAGGCAAAACCTGACTGTTATTCTGCTTACCCATAAAATTGATCAATGCATTTGTCAATTCAAGCTGAGATTCCAGATCAATTTGCTTTGCCCGAGCTTCTGCCGAAGCTTCAAGATTAATTTTTGCCTCTGTTCCTAAATCTGTAATCTGATTATTAGATTTGAACTTTTCTTTTTCATTTTCTACCTGACCCAATTCATTTGATATAATATTGATCCTGTCATCTATAAAATCTTTTGTTTTTTTAGATTCAGAATTTTTATCTGAGATAGCATCATTATTATAGGCTTCTACTAATTTATTTATAATATCTTTAGCTTTAGAAATATTTGCATAATTCAAAGATAGTCCTATTACTGTTGCATCTTTATTTCGCAACGCCACATTCAGCATTCCCTGTATACTATTTACGGCATCGTCAATAGTTGAATAGGTCATATATAAATCTCCTACTTCTCCTGCTTCTAATTTATTGAACTTTGCATTTTTCAAAATTATAATATTGGCATAAGGAAGACTTATGACTTTATTAAAACGGGCTTTAATCTCAGGCAGCTCATCACTTGTTAATGTTATATTTTCTCCCGAAATTTCAATTGAAATTGGCTTTGTAGGCACTTTAGTAAAAGGCTTTTCATTAACTACTTCAATAGCTATGGGAGAGGTATTTTTATAAAGCTCTTTTTCTTTTAAACCATATTTTGTATAGATAGATGTTTGCAACCTTAGCTGTTTTACAACCTCTTGCATTAGTTTTTTAGATTTAAAAATTTGTATTTCATTATCAATACTATTTGTTCCCATTCCTCCCAATGTTGACAGATCTGATAATACACCAAAATCTCCAGCTGCAGAAGTTGCTTTTTTGGCATCTTTAATAAGTACCGATGATTGAATACTGTATATAGGTATAGCAAACCTTAAATAAAAATACGCTACAATTAAAGAAATTATAGGAACAATAATAAACCATAACCAATTTTTTAAATAAGGTTTAATTATTTCCTCAATATTAATTTTTTCTGATTCCTCAATAACTGGATTATCCATTATTTAGTTTTAAATTTTACAAGTTATTCTGTTATATATTAGCAACAGATATTGATTAGTTTATTATTCTAGATTATAGTCTTGCATCTACCAAACTTCTATCAATACAAGCTTTAGTATCAAAAATAACACTATTCTCTTTTTTCATTTTCTTATAGTCCAATGTAAGGAATTCCTTATGGGATACTGCAATGATAATAGAATCATATTTTTTATCATCCGGAATCCGATCTAAAATATCCACACCATATTCGTGTTTAACTTCCAGCTTATTAGCCCATGGATCAAAAATATCTACTTCTATTCCATATTCTTCCAATTCGTTATAGATATCAATTACTTTTGTATTTCTGATATCAGGACAATTTTCCTTAAATGTTATCCCTAAAATTAAAGTCTGTGAATTCTTAATAACTTTACTCTTTGATATTAATAATTTAACCACTTTCGAAGCTATAAACTTTGTAATCGAGTCATTTACTCTGCGTCCAGATAAAATAACCTCTGGATAATATCCTAACTGCTCTGCCTTATGAGCTAAATAATATGGATCTACAGAAATACAATGTCCGCCTACCAATCCGGGTTTGTATTTAAGAAAATTATATTTTGTACCTGCAGCTTCGAGAACATCATTAGTATCAATTCCCATTCTATCAAATATTAATGCTAACTCATTAACAAAAGAAATATTTACATCTCTTTGAGCATTTTCAATTGCTTTAGATGCTTCAGCTACCTTGATGCTTGATGCTTGATGAGTTCCTGCTATAATAATTTTTTTATATAAATTATCTATCTCATCAGCTATTTCCTTTGTGGACCCAGAAGTAACCTTTTTTACATTTGTTAAAGTATTTACTTTATCACCTGGATTAATTCTTTCAGGAGAATATCCCACAAAAAAATCTTCATTGAACTTTAACTCAGAATATTTTTCCAGCACAGGAACACATTCCTCTTCTGTACAACCAGGAAAAACAGTGGATTCAAATATTACTATATCACCTTTCTTTATAATTTCTCCAAGCATTTTTGAAGCTGAAATTAACGAGCTTAAATCAGGAGTTTTATACTTATCAATTGGTGTTGGCACAGTTACTATAAAAATATTGCAATCAGAAATATCATTCAATTCACTGGTCCCTTTATAACCTATCTCGCCATTTGAATCTTCATATTTTTTTAAACTCTCATTAAGTTTTTTTATATCTGCTTCAAGGGTTACATCAACGCCATTATTAAGTTGATCAATTCTTTCGGTATTAATATCAAATCCTAAAACCGGAAAATAAATTGAAAATTCTAAGGATAAAGGCAAACCAACATATCCCTGTCCAATAATTGCTATTTTATATGATCTAATCTCATTCATTTTGTGTTCTAATTGCTAAGATATCTTAAAAAATAAAGCATATTTACTTTAGATTATTAAGTTTCACTTCTATTTTTTTATTAAACTTACAACAACTGCAATCGCAGTTATTGCAATTGAAGCAGCTGTTAGGTATATTCCTGTGTTTGGATTTTGTTTGGATATTATATCTTTAGTATTATTAGCAGGAACTATAATTGCATCTCCTTGTTTTAGATTGTAGTATGGTGAATTAATCAAATTTGCATCCAATAAATTTACTTTTCCATGTGTAACATTACCGTTTTCTGTTCTAATAACTAAAACATCATCTCTTTTTCCATACACCGTCAAATCCCCGGCTAACCCTAATGCATTTAAAATAGTAGCCTGTCCATTTGAAATAGTATAGTCCCCTTGTCTATTTACTTCTCCAAGAACTGTAACTTTAAAATTGGTAAATCTTACATTCACAGTAGGATTAATTACATACTGTGTCATTTTATTTCTTAACTCCTCTTTGAAATCGACTAGTGTTTTATTTGATGTATTAAGTTTACCCAGTATTGGAAAATCTATATTACCCTCCGTGTCTACAATATAAGTAGGCCCTACTATAGTATTTGCACCTTGGTTAGGTGTATTACCTCCTGCGAGAGCATTCGTCTGAACAAGTTCTGATGAAGAATAGTTTTGATTAAACGGCCTTACAACATCCATATCTTTAGCTGTCACCAATATCACCAACTGATCACCACTTTGTATCGTATTATTAGAATTTCTGGAAGAAGACTCAACAGCTACCTTCTCTATGTTCTGCATATAATTCAGATCATTTTTTGCATTAGGGTTTGTTTTACACGAGACCAACCAAAATGCCATTAATACAACCAATATTTTACTTTTCATATTCCTTAAATTGTACAAATATACATTTATAATTTACTTATTTATCTAATTGTTCATACACAGAATTATTGCTCTTAAACTCCGGAACAATTGTTTTTAAAAGCTTGACTACATTTACTTTATCTTCCATTACAGAAGCATCCGTAATCAAGTTGATAAGGTTTTCTATTTCCAGAAATTCCATAGTCGGGTCCTTAGAAATCATGATTTTTTCATTATGGGTAGGAAGTGTTTTGGCATTATCGCTTAAAAGCTCTTCATACAGTTTTTCACCTGGCCTAAGACCTGTATATATTATCTTTATATCAATATTGGGTTCAAATCCGGATAATTTAATCATCCTTCTAGCAAGGTCAAGTATTTTTACCGGCTCTCCCATATCGAAGACAAATATTTCTCCTCCCTGCCCCATTGTTCCCGCATGAAGAACCAACTCACAGGCTTCCGGAATGGTCATAAAGTATCTTACAATATCCGGATGAGTAATAGTTACCGGACCTCCGGCTTCAATCTGCCTTTTAAAATGTGGAATAACTGAACCGTTTGATCCTAATACGTTTCCAAATCGGGTAGTAATAAATTTTGTTGTATTTCCTTCAACATGCTGTAATGACTGAACGAATAACTCAGCTGCCCTTTTGGAAGCACCCATTACATTGGTAGGATTTACAGCTTTATCTGTAGAAATCATTACAAATCTGTTGACTTTATAACGGCTTGATAAAACAGCAATATTTTTTGATCCTAAAACGTTGACACGGATAGCTTCATTAGGATTTTCCTCGACCAACGGAACATGCTTATAGGCAGCCGCATGGTACACCATTGAAAAATTGTAGGTTTGGAATATAGGTTCAACTCTATGTATAATAGAAACGTCGGCCAAAACAAATTTAAATCTGATATGAGGAAATTTTTCCTTCATTTCAAGTTCTACATCATATAGTGGTGTTTCAGCCTGATCCAGAACAACAATCAATGAAGGGTTGAACTGTGCTACCTGTCTTACGATTTCGCTTCCGATAGATCCTGCACCACCTGTTACCAGTATATTTTTATTAAAGTGCCTGCTTTTGACTTCTTCACTTTCTATTTTTATTGGTTTCCTGTTAAGTAAATCTTCAATCTGAAGATTTCGGATTGCTCCTCCCAAATCACTGTCTCTTAATTTTTGTACAGATGGCGCTTTGAATATGTTTAAGTCTTTTTCTAAAAATAAATTAACCCATGAGTTCATTTCATCTTTAGACATCATTTCTTTTACAATAATGACTCCGTCGATAATGAGATCCTCTTTTGTAGCTTCCTCTATTCTTTTTTTCTCATAAATAGGTTTCCCTAATAAAGAAGCTCTTTTGGAGTCTGTTCTCTGCGTAAGAAAGCCTACCACCTGATAAGGTAAACTCGGGTTATCCAGAATAGCGCGGGCTATAGCAATAGATTGTTCATCAATACCAAGTACCAAAATTCTTTTCTTAAGAGTGCTCCTTCTATACTCTCTTACAATATGGAAAAACTCTTTCACATACAGTCTGAAAAGGAACAGTCCCATAAAAGAAATAATAAAATACAGTATAAGGAATGGTGTCAGTATAAACTTCCCACCTGTAAACCAAAAATAGATAAGATTGACCAATCCTACTACTGTCATAGTACAGAAGCAGGAAATCAGCAGTTTGAAAAGATCAATAAACGTAGAGTGCCTTATAATTCCTGCATAGGTTTTGAAAAAATACATGAAAATTGTATTTATCAAAATAATAAAGGCAAAAACAATGCTTTTATCTTCATGATAAATAAACTCTTTCTGGGTAATTTTTTCAATAGTATAAGTAGAAAGAAATAAAGACATCACCAGAATAATAATATCTATTACAAGTATTATCCATCTGGGAAGATATCTTACGTCTGAGAGATTGACAACATTATCACCTCCGAATATTTTTTTTCTAAGAGAGTTGTACATTGTCTGTAATTGTGTTCATGTTTAATAAGTTAACCCCTGCTTTCATTAATATTAATTCTTAAGAATGGATACAAAAATAAAATAAAATCCTATCTATCCTTAAATTTTAAACAAATTTAGTGAATTTCATTTTCTAAAACTTCAGAAATTCTAGATATGTAATCATTTGTTAAATTGGTCCCTGACGGGAGGCAAAGTCCTGTGTCAAAAAGTGTACCAGATAAGTTATTTCCAAAAAACTTACACTTTTTATATAGGGGCTGAAGATGCATTGGTTTCCATAGATATCTGGTTTCTATATCATTCTGGGTAAATATCTCTCTAAGCTTTTCTTTCGAAAGTTCATTTTTTAAAATTACAGTATTAAGCCAATAGTTTGAGAAAAAGTCATTGTTTGGGGCAGAAAACAGTTCAATATTTTCACTATTTTTCACCAGTTCTTGATAAAAATCATGATTTTTTCTCTTTTGTTTGATTTTTTCGTCTAGTGTCTCCATCTGTCCTCTTCCTATCCCTGCTGCAATATTATCCATCCTGTAATTATATCCTAATTCAGAATGACTGTAAAATTCTGCTTTATCTTTGGCTTGTGTTGCAAGGATAAATGCTCTGCTTTTGAAATGTGGATTTCTTGAGATCAAAATTCCGCCACCGCCAGTGGTAATAATTTTGTTACCATTAAAACTTATAACAGAAAGGTCTCCGAAAGTTCCGCAGGGCTGCCCTTTATATTGACTACCCAGTGCTTCTGCACTGTCTTCAACAATAGGAATTTCATATTTTTTTGAGATCTGGAGTATTTCTTCCGCCATAAAGGGCATTCCATATAAGGATACTGCAATAATAGCTTTAGGCTTTTTTCCCTGCTGAATACAATATTTTATAGCATCTTCCAGAGCATTGGGACACAAATTCCAGGTTTGGCTTTCGCTATCTACGAATACAGGAACGGCTTTAAGGTAAAGAATGGGATTGGCAGAGGCTACAAAGGTAAAAGACTGGCAGATTACAAAATCACATTCTTCTACATTTAACAATCTTAATGCTAAATGAATAGCTGCAGTACCGGAAGACAAAGCCGTGACAAATGAATTGTTGCCTAAGTAATTTTCCAGGTTCTTTTCAAATTCATCTATGTTAGAGCCATACTGTGAAATCCAGTTGCTATCAAATGCGTTGTGTATATATTCAAGCTCATTTCCTCCCATATGAGGAGGTGAGAGCCAAATTTTTTCTTTTTTCAATTATCTATTCATGTTTCGTCAAAAGTATCATTTATTTTTTCATATTCAAAGCCTCTGCTCATTAAATATTTTATTGTTTTAGATTTTTTCTGATATTCCTGCATTCCTTTTTGTCTGGAATAATAGTCTTCGAATATTTTTCTGATCATTTTTTCATAATCATCTTCATCTATTTCATCAAAACAGCTGTTGATAAGCTTTTCTGAGATCTGCTTCTGTTTAAGATGCATTCTGATCTTATTCCTACCCCAGTGCTTGATATAAAACTTTCCCCTGATGTAGCTGCGTGTAAATCTTTCTTCATTGAGATAGTTCTCTTTCAGAAGGTACAGGATAATTTCATCTTTTGCTTCATCAATCAGCAAAAACTCTTTCATTTTTTGCTCAACCTCCGCGTGACAACGGTCCTGATAAACACAGTAGTTTACCAGTTTCAGCTTTATTTCATCAAAGGTGAAAGATTTCTTCTCCATAATAGATATGAAAAAGAATGGACAGAGTGCCCATTCTTTATTATACTGTTTTAAATCAAATTAATAGTTAAACAGAGCTCTGCCTTCCATCAGTTCATTTACTTTCTTTCTGACTGAAGTGATAACTTCTTCATTTTTGATATTGTCAACCACTTCAGAAATTAGTCCTGCAATAGTATCCATATCATTTTCTTTAAGACCTCTTGTCGTGATCGCTGCTGTTCCCAGTCTGATGCCGGAAGTTGTGAACGGCGATTTGTCATCAAAAGGAACCATGTTTTTGTTACAAGTAATATCTGCAAGCACCAATGCCTTTTCTGTTTCTTTTCCGTTTACATTCTTATTTCTAAGGTCCACCAGCATTAAGTGGTTATCTGTGCCACCGCTTACAATATCGAAGCCTCTGTCTGTCATTGCTTTTGACAATGCCTGTGCATTGGCTTTAACCTGCTTGGCATAAATCTCGAACTGCCCATCCAATGCCTCACCGAAAGCAACTGCTTTACCTGCAATAACATGTTCCAGCGGTCCACCCTGAATTCCAGGAAAAACAGCTCCGTCCAATACCTGGCTCATCATTTTTGTTTCTCCTTTCGGTGTTTTGTGGCCATATGTATTTTCGAAATCTTTACCCATCATGATCATCCCTCCTCTTGGACCTCTTAAAGTCTTGTGGGTAGTAGTCGTCACAACATGACAATGTTCGAATGGAGAATTTAATAGTCCTTTTGCCACCAAACCAGCCGGGTGAGCGATATCTGCCCAAAGTGTAGCCCCGATTTCATCTGCAACCTCTCTGAATTTAGCATAATCAAGATCTCTTGAATAGGCTGAAAAACCTGCGATAAGCATTTTAGGTCTTTCTCTCAAAGCAACCTCTCTCATCTGATCATAATCAATAAGTCCTGTTTCTTTCTGAACACCGTAAGAAACCACCTGATACTGAATTCCTGAGAAATTAACTCCTGAACCATGAGTAAGGTGCCCTCCCATTGAAAGATCCATTCCCATAATTTTGTCTCCTGCTTTCAAAACTGCAAGATAAACGGCAGCATTAGCCTGAGACCCAGAATGCGGCTGTACGTTAACATAGTCAACACCGAAAAGTTCTTTTGCTCTGTTGATGGCTAATGTTTCAACCTCATCTACTACTTCACAGCCTCCGTAATATCTTTTTCCGGGATATCCTTCAGCATATTTGTTGGTCAGTACACTTCCCATTGCTTTCATTACATTCTCAGAAACAAAGTTTTCTGATGCAATAAGCTCTAATCCATGGGATTGTCTTTGTCTCTCTTTTTCAATCAGGTCGAAAATAATGTCCATTTTACTTTTAGTTTTTGAAATTTTTCACCCCAAATGTACGGAATTTCCTGTAAGATTTCTTTATCCTAAAGTCTGATTTGGGAATAAAATTTCAGGTATTATGCAGCAATTTACCATCAATTGTGACTTTTTCACTTCAGTCTATAGCTTCTTTTTAAATATAAACTTGCTTTCAGTAATAAGATCAATACAGGAGCTTCTACCAAAGGGCCGATAACATCTACAAAAGCCTGCGATGAAATTACCAATCATCATTTTTTGAGGAAGAATATTAATAAACAGCCATATCAGAAAACGTGATATTACGATAATACATTTTAGCCTCAAAACTTTGATTAAAAAATCCCTACAGAAATTTCTGCAGGGACGGCACCAATTTATAATATATAATTAAAAACTTTCTTCTGCAAGCTCTTTATTGACAACAGCACCCGTAAGATTTCCCTGGGCTACAGCATTGGCTACAGACCTCATCATGGTAACATTATCACCGCAAGCAAAAACACCGGGAATATTGGTTTTCTGCATAGAATCAGTTTTGATAAAACCATATTCGGTAAGCTCACAGCCGAGATCTCCGGAGGCATTGATGTTTTGCTGAAAAGGTATTTTAGCATACAGTGCTTTCAAAGAGATTTCTTTTCCGCTTTTAAAGATGATTTTCCGGATGTCTCCGCTTTCGTGTTCTATTTTTTCAATTTCATCTTCAACCAGGCTGATATTATTCTGACCCAGTTTGTTTTTCTGATCTTTGGAGAGAACCGATTCACCATTACTGAATATAAAAAGATTTTTTGTCAGGTTATAAACCAATTTTGAAAAGTCATAAGCCATATCTCCATCTGAAAGGATTCCTGTCACCTCATTTCTCACTTCATAGCCGTGACAGTAAGGACAATGCAGGACTGAAATACCCCAGCATTCTGCAAATCCGGAAATACCCAGCATGATGTCTTTCACTCCTGATGCTAGGACCAGCTTTTTAGCGTAAAACTTTTCGCCGGCAGAGGTTTCTGTTTCAAATCCTTCATCTGTTTTCCTCAATTTTATAACGGACCCTTCATGAAATTTCACCGTCTCATATGCTTCAACCTGTTTCCTGGCAATATCAGCAATTTCCTTTGGTGCTTGTCCGTCATGCGTAATAAAGTTATGCGAGTGGGGCGTCTGTCTGTTGCATGGTTTCCCACTGTCGATGATCAGAGCATTTCTTAATGATCTTCCTAAAGACATTCCTGCTGATAATCCGGCATAACTTCCTCCTATGATAATAACCTCGAAATTTTTCATTTTATTAAATATGGGCTGTTAGTTTGTTCTTCTATCACTTTTGTATTACAAAGTTAAAATAAAATTCCATTAGTGCAATAATGTTGCATTATTATTTTATCATACTAATGAAGATTTAAAAAAAAGAAAACAGCTGATTTTAAACTTAATAAAATTTAAAATCAGCTGTAAGCCCATATATTTATTGCGAATAAGATCTGCGAATCAATTATTTTCAAACAATTTTATGGTGTAGTCCAAGAGCTCTATTCCACCTGTTTCCCCGTGTCCCGGAATTATAAGTTTGACATCCGGGTATTGGGCTTTTATTTTTTCAACGGTTTGGGACCAGGCCTGAACGTTGGCATCTCCAAGATATCCTTTTGTAGCATCCATTTCTTTGATCAGACAGCCTCCGAACATTGCTTTTTCACCCGGAATATAGGCAATTACATTGTCTTTTGTATGGCCTTCTCCAAAGTATTTCACCAAAACTTTATATTTTCCGGCGTTCAGAGTGATGGTATCATTAAATCCATGGCCGGGAACATTTGCTCCATTTTGTTTTGCCAGTTCAATGGTTTTATTGTTAGCATAAGACGGAATATTGTTTTTATTAAATTCTTTCAGACCGCCTACACAGTCGTCATGAAAATGTGTTGCGACAACTGCATTCACTTTTGAATGAAGGCTGTTTTTGATCCATGAAATCAATTCCTCTGTACTTTTATCATTGGTAGGACTATCCAGGATTACGGTTTCATTTCCATTTTTCACAATCATTCCGTTACATTCTACTTTTCCAAAGGAGTCTGTATTTAAATAGGATACATGCTGATAGATACCATCTGACAGTTGAATAATGGACAGATTATCTGTTTTGTACACCACTTTAGCTTTCTCCGGTTTTTTCTGAGGGGTACAACTAAAAAATAACAGCGCAGAGGATAACAATAGAATTTTAGACAGTGATTTCATAGGTTCATCGCAATTACAGCGAAATTAGAAAATATTTCACGATCTGAAGTGATATGCTCTAGTTAATTAAGTGTTAATATTACCATTTCATTTCATCAATTTCATTTTGAATTTTCTTGTTGATATCAATTTTAGCTCCTTCAAAACTAAAGATGACAGTTCCTTTTTCCCTGGCAAATTTGTTCACAATGGAATCAGCCGCTTTGGAACTTTTAAAATAAGGGCCTGTTTCTTTCAGCTCATCTTCATCTTTAGAAAATTCTTTGACGCGAATGAGGTTATTATACTTTTTATTCAGGTCGAACCAATTGATATAATCTGCATTAAAGGAAACTGCCTGTACTCCTTTCTTTGAATAATAATTAACAGCACCTGCCTGTCCATAATTATCGCAGAGCACCAAAGTATGACCGGATTTGGATAATCTGGAATATTCCTGATCTACTTTCAGAGCAAGCTCTTTCCATCCCTGCATATCGGCAAAGTCTTGGGGCAATGCATGATCTTTACCATCTTCCCAACGCAACAGTCCCATTTTTTTATACTTCTCAGGATGGCTGACGATATACTCAGGACTTTTATTGGGAAAAGCGACCTGATACAAAGGCAGAAACAAAAGAACAGGTACCAGAATGCAGACTGGTTTGAGAAACCTTTTCCAGCCATTCTCAAAAATATGATCAAGAAAAACAGACCCAAATGCTATAAAAACGGGATAGAGACCGATGGTGTAGTAATCTTTAGCCCTGAAAAATACAAACAGAGCTATTGTCACTACATACACCCAAAAGAAAAACCTGAATTTCTCAAACGGTTTATAAAACAGCAGGGCATAAAATCCCGCTATGATCATAAAAACTGAACCTATAAAGAAAAGAATCTGGGATTTAAAGAAATCAAACCGATCAACATGAACAAGCTGACGTTCTGCAAGTTCTTTCATATGGTGGATAACAGGAAAATGGTTATTATATTGCCACAGTAAGTTGGGCAGCATAATCAATACGGCTAATAATCCCGCACCGTAAAGATGTGGCTGAGCAAAGACCTTTCTTTGCTTGGTCAATAAAATAGCGGGAATAATTCCCAATACGGAAAAAACAATATTATATTTATTCAAAAAGCCTATCCCAAAGATTACTGCAGCAAGGTAGAGCCATTTTACTTTTTCGGAATTAAAATACAGGATCAGGACATAATAGATAAGTGTCCATAGCAATACTTCCAGAGAAGTCGGCTGAAAAAGCATATTGAGACGGAGAAGCACCGAAAGCAGAATCCCCGCTGAAGCCAGAATTTTAGCATATAAATTTCCCTGAAGTTCTTCAATAATCTTCCAGACAACCACAATAGTTAATGCTCCGAAGAGCGCGGGGAAAAATTTTACCCAAAATACGGAACCTCCGATTATTTTTATCAGCCAGGCCAGCCATGAATTCACAGGAGGTACAGAAAGATATCCCCAGGCAAGGTGGTTACCCTGATCCAGATGGAGATATTCATCTCTATGTAACTCATATTCGGAGCTGATCAGAGAATACTGTAGAATGAACTTTATAATAACAAAGAAAAAGAGAATCAGATAGCTTTTCTTCATGGTTATGAGATTATGTGGTTACTGTTTCCTGTAAGACAATTTATTAAAAATATCCATTACATCAATTTGAACAATTAAAATAAAAATCCTGAGAATAAATTCCCAGGATCTTACAGTTTAAATATATAGTGATCGTTTACTATTTTTTCTTTTCTTTCAGCTCTTCTTTGTCTTTATCGGAAGGGTTCCATACTTTCACTTCAGAGTCTTTGGTAAGGCCTGAAAGGATTTGTACATTGATCCCGTCGCTGGCTCCTAATTTTACATATACTTTTTTGAATTTACCATCCGGCTGTTTCACTTCTACAAAAGGAGTATCTTTCCCGTTTTTCTTTTCGTACTGGATAAGTGATTCATCCAACAGCAATGCATTTTTTTCAGATTTCAGGACAATTTCTCCGTTGGCAGAAAATCCCGCTCTGATGTATTCGTTGTTAGGATTGTTCACATCACCTTCTACCGGGAATTTTATGGTTCCCAAATTATCTTTTCCTTTAGGAGCAATCATAGTCAGTTTTCCGGGGAATGTTTTATTCTGAAGAGCACCAATCACGATTTTCATATCCATCCCCTGCTTCAGCTTTCCTGCCTGAGCTTCATCGATCTCTCCCTGGAAGATCAAAGAATTAAGGTCTGCAATAGAGCATATCGTTGTTCCTGCATTAAATGAGTTGGCCTCGATTACCTGACTTCCTACTTTTACAGGAACCTCAAGAACAGTCCCCGCTGCTTTGGAACGGATCTGTGTGGTTGCCAGACCCTGCAGTTCCGGAGTAGCTCCCGTTTTTACGATTTGTAATCTTTTTTGAGCTGTAGCCAGCTGCTGATTGGCATTTCTAAGGGTCTGCTGCTGGGAAAACAATTGCTGCTGAGAGTTCAAGTACTCCTGCTTGGAAATAACGCCCTGCTTATACAGTTTCTCCTGCATGGAATATTGCTTCTGCATATTATCTACATTCATTTTCGCATTGCTGATCTGCAGCTGAGAGTTCAACACTTCCTGCTGAGCATTGTTTACATCAGCAATATTAGGAATAATTCTCACTGTAGCAATCAGCTGTCCTGCTGTTACCTTATCTCCTTCATCTACCAGAATTTTATCAATGATTCCTGCAATATTCGGCTTGATCTCGATCTCTTCTTTCGGAATGATTTTCCCTGTCGCCATCACCTTATCTTCCATGTCCTGGTACTTTGGTTTTCTGGTCAGGAAAGCTTCACTTTCTTTAGAATTTGATTTCACGAGATACCCGATCCCGGAGAACAATGCCACTGCAAATAAAAGCCCGAGTACAATATAAATGGCTTTTTTCCAAGTGAATTTCTTTTTCATATATCTAGTTTATTTTTTACGATTAAAAGGAGAAAATTAATTGAAAGGATTTAAATATTTAAACATTAAAGCCAATCATTATTTTTTCAAATTATTTTATTTTCAAATTAACATATTACTATTCTGATCTCAGGGCTTCAATTGGCCGGATCTTTACTGCACGCTGTGCGGGGATCATCCCGATAATCAGACCAAGAATTACCATTACTGCCATGGCTCCAAATACGTTCCCATAATTTACAGTCGGGTTGTAGAACGGAAATTCATCCTGGTTCTGGGTGGCTGCATTTAAAATGATCAGGACAAATATCCCAAACATGAATCCGAGAATTCCGGAAGAGAGCGTAATGACAACACTTTCGAGAAGGATCTGGTTTCTTACCTCAGCCGGTTTTGCTCCTAAAGCTCTCCGTATCCCGATTTCTTTGGTTCTTTCTTTTACAGTGATCAGCAGGATATTCGAGATAGCGATTACACCGGCAAGAATAGTTAGCGTTCCTACAATGATCGTTAAAAGCTGCATCCCTGTAAGGAAACCTGTCAGCTTTTTAAATTCTTTTCCTAAGTTGAAGCTTCCGAATGCATTGGTATCTTCGGGAGATACTTTATTTTTAGTCTTCAGCACCTGTTTTACATTTTCTTCCACTCCATTAACGTTGGCATTGGGCTTGCTTACGATAGCAAACATATCAATCTGTTCTCCTGCATTATACATTTTTGTATAGGTTGAAAGAGGGATAAATGCAGTACGGTCATTTTCAAAACCGCCTCCTTTTTTTACTCTGAAAACACCAATTACATTAAAGAATATGCCTTTTATATTCACCTGTTTTCCAATTGGGTTTTCTTTTTTCTTGGCATCAAAGAAGTTCTTGTAGATCTCTTCTCCAATCACCACTACGTTCTTATTTCCCATAATGTCAGCATCGTTAAGATAGCGTCCGAAAATAAGTTTTTTCTCAGAAATTTTATTTCCTACCGCATAATCCCCCGTAAGAGAATAGGTACCGCTTTTACCGTTTCTCGACATGGACTCACCGGGTGTTCCGGTAAAGCTTCCTCTGGCATTCTGCGGGGAAATATAATCTATAGCAGTCACTTTTCTTTTCAGCATATCCATATCTGATAACTGGAGGTGAACTTCTCTTCCTTTCGGGAATCCATCATATGGAATAGAGGTTTTCTGAGCCCAAAGAAAAATAGAGTTGGTCGCAAATCCGGAGAACAGCTTATCGAAACCATTTTCCATTCCTTTTGCCGCCCCAAGAAGACTTACATACAAAAACATTCCCCAGCCTACACCAATCATGGTAAGGAACGTGCGGAGCTTATTATTCCTCAATGAATAATAAATTTCCTGCCAAGTATCTTTTTTAAATAAAATGTTCACTTCTTTGAGTTATAAGTTTATACTATATAATTGATAGATGATAATTGATGAATGATGAATGTTAAAACTGATAAGCTTATTTTATCATCTCTTTCTAATTATCATAAGTATATCATTATTCGGTTCTAAGTGCTTCTATCGGTTTGATTCTGGAAGCTCTATATGCCGGAACGAACCCTGCAATAAGCCCTGAACACACCAAAGCTATAAATGCCATAAAAATGGTTCCCCACCCTACACTCGGACTTTTGATGAAATATTCTTCAAGGCTGTCCCCTATTAAACTAAGCGCCAATACGCCTACTGCTACTCCAACAATTCCTGAAACTACCGTTATCACAACACTTTCCTGTACAATAAGAGCTACTATACTTCTCGGTTTGGCTCCAATAGCCTTACGTACACCGATCTCCTTGGTCCTTTCTTTTACAATATACACCATGATATTACTGATCCCGATAATTCCTGCCAGCAGGGTTCCCAGTCCGATAAAGCCTACAATAAGGGTAAGCACGGCCATAAACTGGAAGGTTTCATTCATATTCTGGGCATTATTCCACACACGGACTCCGTTTTCATCGTCAGGAGCAACATTCTTTCTGGCTTTTAAACGGTCTTTAAGTTCGTCACCATATTTTATAGCTTCCTGGGGCGTTAATTTCTCATTATAGGCAATATATGCGGTAGATACGGTATCCGAACCTTTTTTCATCTGTTGAAGGGTTGTAATAGGAACGGTAATATGTCTTTCGTCCCAGTCTCCTCCGTCATCGGAAAATACTCCTACTACTTTGAATATGGTTCCGTTGATATTCAGGTCTTTTCCCACCGGACTTCCGTTCTTGATGAGGTCACGCTGAACCATCCTTCCGATCACCGCTACATTCTGTTTTCTTGCAAGGTCCATAGGCGAAAGATAGCGCCCTTCCAGCATCTTCCTGTTCTCAATAACCTTTTCTCCCGGTTCCGCCCCGTTGATCTGGTAGGTACCGCTTTCCTTTCCGTATTTTACCATTAAACTTGTGGTATATCTTGGGCTGGCATCACCTACTTTTTCTTTATCTGTATTGATCAGGAAATCATAATCTTCATTATCCATCGTGACCGTTCTGTCAGACTGAAGTCCTTTATAGGCCAGCGTGGTTTTACCGGTATAGATCGTGATAAGATTCTGTGCATCTCTTGCAAAACCTTCGGTAAAGGCATTCTGAAGCCCTTTTCCTATTCCGAAAAGAACAACAAAAATAAAAAGCCCCAAAGCCACTGTAAACCCCGAAAGCACCGTCCGCAATACATTACTGCGAATAGAACTGAATATTTCCTGCCAACGATCTAGGTCAAACATAGTTTTTATTTTTTACTTTGTAAAAAGTCAATTAACTGCGTTGTGAATTTTCTCCGAAGTCAATTAACCCTGTTGTCAATTGTTTTTAAATAAATTATTCTAATTGACAATTCACTTTCTCTATTTCTTTTTCAACATTCCGCTTAGTAAGATAAATGTTGTTTTTATTAAATTTTCAATTTTTACTAATTCTTCTTTTTTGATATAATTACAGTCTATAACTAAATCAAAACAGGAATCCAATTCTATCACGGAGCCTCTGGCTATTTCAAAATATCTTTTCCTTTCAGTTTCCGATCTTCTGGAACATCCTTCCGTAATATTTAAAACTACCGAAGTTGAAGCTCTGCGTATCTGGTCTGTAAGATTAAAACGCTCACTATCCGGAATCTCAGATAATACTTTATAACATTCGATTCTTAACTGTCTGGCCGATTGATAAACATCAAGTTTATAATGGTTCAGATTTAAAAACATAATTATTTTTATTCATTTGTATTTGTGTGTTCCTTATTATTACTTAATTTCTATTAAAACTAATAACCCCAACATTCACAATTGATTTGCGAAGCAAAATTCACCATTCACATTCACTTACAAAACAATCTGCTTGATAAACTCATCACTTTCTATGATGCCATCCTTCAGTATTACGTTTCTTTTCGTTTGTGCAGCTACGTCCGGTTCGTGGGTGACAACGATGATGGTTCTTCCTTCATTATTGATATCCTGAAGAAGCTTCATAATATCGTGCGTTGTTTTTGAATCCAGCGCTCCGGTTGGCTCATCGGCCAGAACTACTTTAGGATCTGTGATCAGGGCTCTTGCAATCGCAACCCTCTGCTTCTGTCCTCCTGAAAGCTCGTTGGGAAGGTGGCCTGCCCATTGTCCGAGACCTACTTTTTCCAGATATTCCAATGCTTTCTGGTTACGCTCTTTTCTTGGAACATTCTGATAATATAAAGGAAGCGCTACATTTTCCAAGGCTGTTTTATAGCTGATCAGGTTAAAAGACTGAAAAATAAAGCCCAGAAATTTGCTCCTGTACTCTGCAGCTTTCACTTCAGACAGATGCTCAATCGGAACATTATCCAGCTCATAAGTTCCCGAATCTTTTTCATCCAGAATGCCGATGATATTAAGAAGCGTAGATTTCCCGGAACCGGAACTTCCCATAATAGAAACAAACTCGCCCTCGGAAATATTAAGATTAATCCCCTTAAGAACGTGCAGCTTGCTTTTCCCCGTATCGTATGACTTATGTAAATCCTGAATTACTAACATGAAGTGATGCTTGTTTTATACCCAATAAGTAGATGTTATTTTCAATTTGTTACAAGAACAATAATTTATTCGAATATTTTATTGTTTAACTGATTAAACCTTTATTTATAGTATATTAAGAAAAAGTGTTTAACTGTAACTTTAATTTTTCATTTATTTTTTACTCATACCCCCGTCTAAGCCATTATCCGTGCTGGTTTCATGTAAATGTGGAAAACTTTTACAGTTAAAACTCAGCCAATTAGTATTTACCCCTTTCAAAATCAGTTCTTTTTTTCGAACTTTGTCATTAGTTCTTTACAAGAAACCGACACTTATGAATGTGAATATGTTTCTTATGTAAATACCAAACATACAAGAAGTTAAGCATTACTTCAACGTTATCCACAGTGATGCAGATTATTTAATTTTAAAGCTATTTTAATATGGGAATTTTCGATAAAAGAGTAAGTTACAAGCCATTTGAATACCCTGAGGTTCTTCAGTTTGTAGAGGCGATCAACAAATCGTTCTGGGTGCATTCGGAAGTGGATTTTACTGCAGATGTTCAGGATTTTCATTCGCAGTTAGAGCCGCACGAAAAACACGCTGTGAAAAATGCACTTTTAGCCATTGCACAGATCGAGGTGTCTGTAAAGACATTCTGGGGAAACCTATACAATCACTTGCCAAAACCTGAATTCAACGGCCTTGGAGCTACTTTTGCAGAATGCGAATTCCGCCATTCTGAAGCCTATTCCCGATTGGTAGAGGTGTTAGGCTATAATGAAGAATTTACGAATGTTATAGAAATTCCTGCCGTGAAAAAGAGAATCGACTTCCTGTCCAACGTTCTGAAGCACGCCAATTCTACAACACCTAAAGAATATGTATCTTCTCTTTTATTATTCAGCATCCTGATCGAAAACGTATCGCTCTTCTCACAATTTGCGATCATCCTTTCTTTTACAAGATTCAAAGGGTATATGAAGAATGTTTCCAATATCATCGCCTGGACATCCGTTGACGAGCAGATTCACGCCAATGCAGGAATCTATCTGATCAATAAAATCCGTGAAGAACAGCCTGATCTGTTGACAGATTCAGATATTGAAGACATCTACACCCTGGTAGATCAGTCCATTGAGCTGGAAAGTGAAATCCTTGACTGGATCTTCGAACTGGGAGAATTAAGCGTTTTCTCAAAAGAAGATCTTTTAAACTTCATGAAGTACCGCGTAGATGACAGTTTAAAGAAAATCGATATGGAAACCCGTTACAACGTTTCTCCTGAGCAATACCGTCCAATGAAATGGTTTGAAGAGGAAGTTTTTGCGAATTCTATGGATGACTTCTTTGCCAAAAGACCGGTAGATTATACAAAACATGATAAGAGTATTACGGCGAACGATTTGTTTTAATCTAAGTAAATAAATGTAGCGTGAGCGAAACAAACATCACAGCAGCTAGTATTAGCAGTATCAAACTGAGTCTATCGAAGTATTTATTCAAATAAAGTTTCTTCATTCCCCGGAATGACAAAATAATTCAAAGTACAAAATGATCAATGTAATCGTAACCTACACCGTAAAGCCTGAATACGTTTCAGAAAACAAAACCCATATTCAAAAGTTTCTGGATGATTTTAAAAATCTGGATCAGGAGACATTTGAATATAAGGTGTATGTAAAAGAAGACGGCGTTACTTTTTTACATTATTCAAACTACATCAATGAAGAAGTTCAGCATGAGGTTTTGAATATACCTTCTTTTAAGGAGTTTCAAAGATTAAGAGATGAAAGCGGACTGAACGGTACGCACAAAGTGGACATATTACAATCAATATAAAAAGCAACAAAATTCCGGAGCACAAACACTGCTCCGGAATTCGAAAATATAACATCTATGGAAGAACAAAATTCAAATATATGGTGGCTCAACGAGGAGTCTGAGCAGATGCTGAACAGAGGATATCTGTTAAAAGGGGAAACTGTGGACGGAGCCATCGACAGGATTACTACTGCAGCCGCAAAAAAATTATACAAGCCGGAACTACAGCCTGCTTTCAAAGAAATGATCACCAAAGGATGGATCAGTTTCTCATCGCCTGTCTGGGCGAATATGGGAACACAGAGAGGTCTTCCTATTTCTTGTTTCAATGTTCACATTCCGGACAGTATTGAAGGAATTACCCATAAAATGGGTGAAGTTATTATGCAGACGAAAATCGGAGGCGGAACTTCCGGCTACTTCGGAGAGCTTAGAAACAGAGGAACTGCTGTAACTGATAACGGAAAATCTTCAGGAGCAGTTTCGTTCATGAAGTTATTCGATACAGCGATGGATGTAGTTTCTCAGGGAGGGGTAAGAAGGGGTGCTTTTGCTGCTTATCTGGATATTGACCACGGCGATATTGAAGAGTTCTTATCAATCAAAGATATCGGGAGCCCTATTCAGAACCTGTTTACAGGGATCTGCGTTCCAGATTACTGGATGCAGGATATGATCGATGGGGATATGGATAAGCGTAAAATCTGGGCAAGAGTTCTTGAAAGCCGCCAGCAGAAAGGTCTTCCGTATATTTTCTTCACCGATAATGTGAACAGAAACAAACCTCAGGTTTATAAGGATCTGGGAATGCCTGTCAATGCAAGTAACCTTTGCTCTGAGATCATGCTTCCTTCTACCAGAGAAGAATCTTTCATCTGCTGTTTATCTTCCATGAATCTGGAATTGTATGACGAATGGAAAGATACTGATGCTGTAAAATTAGCTGTTTATTTCCTGGATGCTGTTTTAACCGAATTCATTGAAAAAACAGAAGGAAACTATTACCTGCAGGGAGCCAGAAACTTCGCAATGCGTCACAGAGCACTTGGATTGGGCGTTTTAGGATACCATTCTTATTTACAGAAAAATATGATCCCGTTTGAAAGCTTTGAGGCAACTCAATTCAACGCGAGGGCTTTCAAACACATCAAAGAACAGGCAGAAACTGCTTCAAGAGAATTAGCCAACATCTACGGTGAACCAGAACTGTTAAAAGGGTATGGGTTGAGAAACACCACTACAATGGCTATTGCTCCTACTACTTCAAGTTCTGCAATTTTAGGACAGACTTCTCCTGGAATTGAGCCGTTTGCATCCAACTATTATAAAGCCGGCCTTGCCAAAGGAAACTTTATGCGTAAGAACAAATATTTAGCAAAACTACTGGAAGAAAAAGGTCTTGATAATGAAGAAACCTGGAGAACGATCATGCTGAACCATGGTTCTGTACAGCATCTTAAAGAGCTGACAGACGAAGAGAAAGCTGTATTCAAAACGTTCAAAGAGATTTCTCCTATGGAAATTATCTCCCAGGCGGCTCAAAGACAGCAATATATTGATCAGGCTCAGTCTCTGAACTTACAGATCCCATCTACAATGCCTGTAAAAGATGTCAATTACCTTTATATCGAGGCTTGGAAAAAAGGAGTAAAAACTCTTTATTACCAAAGAAGCTCTTCTGTCTCTAAAGAAATGATGGTCAATTTTGTGACGTGTTCAGCTTGTGAGGCATAGCAATTTGTAATAACATTTACCAAATATTAAAGCACACTAAAAGTGTGCTTTTTATTTATATCAAAATTTTAACGAATTTTAACACTCGATTAAAAAAACAAAACTTCTCATTAATCCTTCATTAATCCTGAAAATATCCACTTAACGTTCACCAAATAGTGAATCAAGTGCTTACCGGGTCAATTCTCAATTATTATTTTTAATAATTTTATATTACATTTGTTAAAAATTCACTAAAAAAATACAGATTTCAAATTAAAGCACTTAATAATAAATCAGCAAGAAAAATAATTATTTGAGTTTTATTAAAACATATAATAATTCATTTTCAGATCACACAAAGAAATAAGGTATTCATAAGAAACACAAATAAAAATATATGAATACTAAAATGTATAAACAGAGTAAAACATACAATAGCCCTGCACAAATGCTAAATGATGAATATGAACAAATTTTATCTATAATATAAAATAACAAATATTTAATTAAACAATTACTATTGGCAAGAAGTTTGCTAATAGTACAAAAAAACAACACAAAAAAATTATTTCGAAATGCACAAGATTATTACTTTAATTTTGGTAATGGCTTTTTGTACCATTACTGCTCAGGTGGGTATTAATACTTCTACACCTGATCCAAGCTCAGTTTTAGATATTACAAGTACTTCTAAAGGACTTCTTTTACCAAGAATCAGCAATCTAGCAACAGTTACCAATCCAGCAACAGGACTCGTTATTTTTGATACCAACAAAAAATGTATCAGTCAAAATGTAGGAACGCCTGCCGCTCCGGACTGGGTATGTCTTTCTCCGTATGTTGCTAAGTTCTTTTACATGCCGAGCGTAGTTTTTGACACGACGACTCCTGCAACAGGACAGACAAAAGATCTGTATACTCTGTATAAAAACCAGTTTTCCAATATCCCGGCAAATGCAAGAAGCACATCAGCTCCGGCTGCGATTCCGTTTTTTCCAAACGCAACAGATTTACACTATTATGTAACGGGCTATGATACTTCTGTTTTCAAAATAAACAGCATCAGCAATACAGGCGTATTAAATTATGATGTTTTATCAAATGCTACCTCAGCATCTTTCATCAACATCGTATTTGTTGTAAAATAAACAGCTATGAAAAAGAATTTGAAAGGGCTGTCTTGGATGAGCCTGATTTTCGTTTTGTTTACCAACTTCGCGTATGCACAGACAGATAGTACTGAGGTAGCAAGTATTTACGGGTTTTATTCCTATTCAAGTTCATTAATGAATGCTTCTGCGGCACCAGAACTTTCGATACAGGGAAGCGCTTCCCATACTTCTACAGGAATACAGCTTACTCCTGCCAGCTCAGGCCAGTTTGGAGGATTGTTTATCAACGGAAGGACTTTTACTTCGGTAAACGGGCTTCATGTTGAATTTGAATATGACATGAAAAATGGGACACCTCTAGGTGGTGCCTATGGAGATGGATTATCTTTTTTCCTTTATGACGGGGCAGTAACAAACCCTACTATTGGAGCACCTGGTGCCGGTATCGGATACTCCTATAACAGAGCACAAAACACCTATGCAAGTCAAAGGAGAGCAGGTTTATCCGGGGCTTATCTGGGCATTGCCCTGGATGAGTTCGGGAATTTTAAATCGAAGCGTTTTCAGGGTGAATCCAGAGTAAATGGTATTGCAGGGGTAACATGGAGCCAGACAACAAGCCATGTCACTTTAAGAGGAGCAAGGGGAGCCGCCATCAATACTAATGGTTTAGGATTAGGATATACCGGATATCCCGTATTGGTTACCCGTTCTACCTTAAGCAACTCAGGTGCGGTAGGAAGAATCCTGCAAACTGACAGAAGCTATCTTCCAACTTCCAATTCACTTCCTTCTTTATTTGACCTCAGAAACAACGCCGGAGAATTCAGGAAAGTATACCTGGATCTAATTCCTCATTTCACAACTCCGACCACAACGGACGGATTTGATATAAAAGTGGATATTCAGACTACACAAAATGGAACTCCTGTGAATGTCATCAATTATTACCACTACAAAACTTCAGTACCTTATACCGAGAATGCCAATCCTCAGATAACCGATTTTAATACTTCGGATGTTGAAGGACCCGCTACTCCACAAACCCTGAATGCAACAGTTCCGGCTGTTTTGAAACTGGGCTTTGCAGCAGCTACAGGGGGAGCTTTTCAGCAACATATTATCCGGAATGTGAGACTTACTCTTCCCTATGCCGCTGTCACAAATGATGATGTAGCTTCCACGTGTAAGTCACAACCGGTTAACATTCCGGTCTTCACGAATGACATAGCCTACAAAGGCCCTATCAGTATTACAAATCCACCAACCGGAAGCAGTTCTAATATTGACTATTCGACATTCAGTTTTACAAAAAACAATGATACAGATCTTACGCTGTACCGTAAAAAAGTGACCCCACAGGGAACATGGACTTATAATAAAACGACAGGTATTGTTACCTTTAATCCTTCAAGCGGATTTACAGGAACAGCAACGATGACCTATACGGTAAAAGGAAGAACTGTAAAGGATTCAAACGGCAAGATCATTGAACCTTATGGTGATACTGCATACCGGTCCACTCCGGCTACTATCACTGTCAATTTAAAAACTACAGGCTGTATGTATTCTGTTATTTCGAACATAATGGTAACACAAGAAGTAAAATAAAACAATAATATTCAATTATAAAAGGCATTACAAAACCATAGAAATTCTATGGTTTTTGTTTTATATTTGTCATACTAGTTTAATCCTAAAAATATAGATATGAAATTCGGCCAGGTAGAAGACCCTTCAAAAATAGATTTTACACTTCCTAAAGATCATCCCAGGACTAAGGAAATTTTAGGTCAGAATAAAAAAGGGCTGGAAAATATTTCCATAGGATGTGCAAAATGGAACAAAACCGATCTCAAGGGATTTTATCCTAAAGGAACCAAAGACGAATTGACTTATTACGCTAAGCAGTTTAATTCTATTGAACTAAACGCTACTTTTTACGGAATGCCCACCCCTGAACAGGTAGCAGTCTGGAAAGAAAAGACCCCTGAAAATTTTAAATTTTTCCCAAAGATCACCAACACTGTTTCGCATTTCAGAAGGCTGATTGACGTTACGGAACCGGTAACCAATTTTGCATCGGCCATCATGAATTTTGATCAGAAACTGGGCATGGCTTTTTTACAGCTCCATGATAATTTTAAACCTAAAGATTATGACAGGCTGGAGAAGTTTGTAAAAGACTGGCCTCAGGAAGTTCCTCTTGCTATTGAGCTCCGCAATACGGAATGGTTCACCGATGAAGAGATTTTCAACACAACCTGTGAGCTTTTTGAAGCTAACAACATTACCAATATCATTGTGGACACTGCAGGAAGAAGAGATATGCTTCATATGCGCCTCACTACTCCCAATGCTTTTATCCGATATGTAGGAGCCAACGCCGAAAGCGACTATGAAAGGCTGGATGACTGGATGAAACATCTTACAAAATGGAAGAAAGAGGGTCTGCAGAATGTATACTTCTTTGTTCATCAGAATATTGAAAAAGCTTCCCCTCTGCTTTCTGCCTACTTTATTAAAAAAATGAACAAGGAATGGAAAACCGATCTTCATATTCCGCAAATGGCTACCGATAATAACGGAACATTGTTTTAACTAAAAATACATTCATTTTCCGGTAATTTTACAAAAAAGCTGTTTTTGTTGAAAAAAAACAGTAAATTAGGATATACTGATGTTCATCATAAAGCACAGTATCCTAAAACAAATGTCATGGAAAAAGAAATTTGCACAATCAGTATTGCCAGTACGTGGCTCGGTGATGAATATACGTTTTACGAAGATCATAAAATAAAAAGGGTTTATGATAATCATAGCCTCAGTTCCAACCGGACTGAATGGCTGGAACCTCATCAGATCAGTAAGCAGAATAAAGATAAGCTGGTCAAAAACTGTCCTGAACAATTTAAGGAACAGGTCATGCAGATCCTGGATTATCCATAATATATAAATAGTAAGTAATGAGTAATATTAAACTGTGGGTTTAAAAAATTACTCATTGCTTATTTTATTTTTTCTTAACAAAAGTACAAGGTTCAGGAACAGCAGCAGAAAGTCTAAAGAAACCCATATTCCCAGTTTTGCATTCTCATAATTATAGGTTTCCAGCTGTTTTTTTGCAGTTTCCGAAAGTTTTACACTCTGATTGATATAATTCTGAACCTCCACAATCTGGTCGATATTTTTGTTCGGAACTGCATGCTGGGAGAAATAGACCATATTCTTTTTACCGAGGTATCCTATGATCCAATATTCGTCGGATTGGTCCATTTTAAGATATTCTATCCTGTAATATTCCGGATGTATTTTCCCGATATGTTTAGGTTCCAGATTTTGGCTTTTAGCAGTATCCACTTTGATCAGATAAAAATCCAGAGTCTGTGGAAGTTTATTGATCACCTGTAGCCCTACGGAATTATCTACAAAGCCTACCGCACTCTTTTTAATAAACCAGTACGTAAACGTTGAAATTGAAAAAACCAGTGTAAGGATACGGAACAGCTTTGCCCATTTTGCCACCCTTCCTGATTTCACTTTATACAAAACCAAGGAAAGGACACATGCCCAGAAGATAACAAAAATGATAAATACCATATTGCAAAGATACTGATTTAAGATTTTTCAGAGGAATATTAATCTACATTCCATTCTTTGTAGAACTGATCCAGAAATCCCAGCATATAATCATGTCGCTGCTGAGCGATTTCCTTTCCTTTCTTAGTATTCATCAGATCTTTTAAAAGCAGAAGCTTTTCGTAGAAATGATTGATCGTGGTACCGTTGGATTTTTTATATTCTTCCTTAGACATATTCAGGCTTGGCTGAACTTCCGGATCATACATCGGATTATTTTTAAAACCTCCGAAATTGAACGTCCTTCCGATGCCAATAGCGCCGACCGCATCTATACGGTCTGCATCCTGTACTATCTTAAGCTCGATAGGCAGTTCAGCCGGAACTTCGCTTCTGTTTTTAAACGAGATATTTTTAATGATAAATAAAACTTTTTCTATCACCTCTTCAGAAACCTGCTGGCCTTCCAGAAATTTCCTTGCTATTTTTGGAGCAATAGTTTCGTCTCCGTTATGAAACTTTGGATCTGCAATATCATGCAGCAATGCGGAAAGTTCTACAACTTCCTGATTACAGTCCTCTTCTGCTGCTATTTTTCTCGACAGCTTCCATACTCTTTCAATGTGATACCAGTCGTGCCCCGCTTCGGCCCCTTTTAATTTTTCTTTTACAAATTCTACGGTGTTTTCGATCGTACTTTTCATTTATCTGCCAATTCGTTTAAAATAATATTCCAGAGTTTTTTGTTATAACTTCTAAAAAAATTGACGTGTCCAATCTCATTTTTGTCAGATTCAGAGGCTTTAACCAGCCTGTAAGAAGGTTTTAGGTTCGGATATGTATTATTTAAAAGACTCAAAACCCCCTTTTCAGTCAGCCACACATCGTCTTCTGCGCGGATCACAAACACTTTTTGTGTCAAATTTTTAGAATAGTCATCAATTTTTTCCAACAGCCTGTTAGTTGATTTCCTGTTTAAAATTAAGGTTCTCCAGTCATATGCGCAATTTTTTGGAAGACTTTCTCCAAGCCCGAACCAGTTTGCCGGGAAATAACCTAATAATCCTGTCGTTAGTGGCTGAACAATTCCAAACCCGAGGTAAGCTTCTATTTTTGTCCTGAGCTTCAGATTTCCTACGAATGCATTCTGGGTTCCCACAAAAATAAATTTATCAAACATCATGGAATCTTCGTTCATACCGAGAATTAATGCTCCTACCGAATGTCCCAGACAGTATCTTTTATATTCCGGAAATTCTGTTTTAATATATTGGGTCAGTGTTTTATAATCTTCAGAACCCCAGATTCTCATGGAGGCTTTAAAACCTTTCATATTTTCCGGTTTTGACAGTCCTATCCCTCTGTAATCATAAACAATGACCGTGAATCCATGTTCTGAGAAGAAATGGGCAAATGAGAAGTACACCTGCTGCTTCACGCCTGTTGCAGAATTAATCAGAAGCAGTTTTCCATTGCTTTTATCAGGTCTGAAAAGATGAACTGCCAGCGGTATATGGTCTTTTGTAATGAGCTCAAGTTTTTCCATATTATAAAAAGAAAAAATCCACTATAAAAGTGGAGATTTTACTTATATTTTTATGTTAAGTTTACAACTTTCGATATGTGGCAAATAGCTTTAGGAAAGAAAATCTGACATTCTGGGAAGTCCTGTCTGTGAACCTTTTCCTCCTGAAACCCTTGAGGAAACTTCATTACCGAATTTCACACAGTCTTCTATAGAATTTCCATGACAGAGTGCTACAGCGAACCCTGAAGTGAAGGCATCTCCCATTCCCATTTTGTAAACAGTCTCATCTTTATCGTTTCTATAATACTTCATTTCCGTTCCGTCAAAATAAACCGTGGAATTAGTATCATCCCTTACGAAAACCTTATTGAAATATTTTTTAAGAATCTCTTCTCTCTTATCTTCACCAAAAACAGTATGCAGTTCGCTGCTTTTTGTCACAATAAAATCTACATTCTTTATAATGCCTTCATTGATTCTCATTGCCGGCGAAGCGTAAAGGCCAACTTTTTTTCCATATTTTTTAGCTTTTCTGATCGCATATTCTACTACCTCCATAGCCACTTCAAGCTGAACAAGCACAAGATCTACACTGTTAAAATAGCGATCCGCATCTTCCACATGCTGAATGCTGAGACGTTTATTAGCTGCAGGAACTACTACAATAGCTGCATTTCCATGGCTGGTGGTTACATATGCAGTGCCTGTAGTTTCCATATCGGTTTCGTGGACAAAGCCTACATTTACACCTTCACCTACGAGATTTCTCATGATCTGCTGACCAAGAGGATCCATCCCCACACATCCTATAAAATAGACACTGGCTCCCAGCCTTGCGGTTCCTACCGCCTGATTGGCCCCTTTTCCGCCAAAATAACTGTCTGAATTGACGGCCAAAACAGTTTCATTGGATTGAGGAATTTTTTCAGTTTCTAAAACAAGATCAATGGATGAGCTGCCTACTACAATAATTTTGGGTTGTTCTGATGAGAATTTCATTGGTGTTTTTATGTTAGTTTAATATAATCTATCCAGAAAACTAGGCTTCAAAAATAACTAATTTAATTAACTTATCTCAATAAATTCTGTAATTATCTTCACAGGTTTGTGATCTTGGTCGTATGCAATATAACTGGCATAAAACCCTTCACCATATCCTGTTTCAAAGGCAAAAATTGTTCCAGGGTGTTCATCAGCCGGCTTCAGAAATGCATATTGATCTATAGCTCCTTTCTCATCAAAGAAATACTCATGAAAAAATTCTTCATAGATTCCCATGAAATCGGCCCCTTTGCTGTGATACAATTTTTTTTCAAGCTCGTTAAGGCTGTGCTGGGTATCTACATCCATCAGGCATCCCATTCCACTTTCTACAGGATATCCGAAAATTTCCTCTTCAGCAAGATCTTTGATATCCTGGCCTTCGGTGACAGCCATTTTCCAGTCTGTAATTTCTGTATTGCTGAAAATAACTTCCGCATATGCGACACAGTTGCTTTCTCTTTCTTTATGTAGTAAAACAGAGAAATTCCCTTTTGGAAATTCTGTCGTGAAAGGCAGCATGTCATTAGTGATCAGAGGATCACAGGCAACGAGCTTCCCACTGGAAAGATAGAGTTTCCCCACTTCAAAGCTTTCCAGCAAAGGACTTTCTACGAAGTTTCTTGAGAATAGTTTTTTTATGTTTTCTATGTGTGTCATTTTAATTTTTGTTGTTTACACTGTCAGGCTGAGCGGAGTCGAAGCCTTTTTGATCTTGCTCCAAATTATCCGAATGACTTTTGTTTTTACAAACAGATAATTCTTTTAACTGTTCCCAGTTATCATTTATAATCGCTTCTTTTTTCTTTCGGCTCCATCCTTTCACTTGTTTTTCAAATAAAATAGCCTGCATAATGTCATTAAATTCACAAAAGAAGACCAATTCTACGGGTCTTCTTTTGTGTGTATAGCTTTCAGGAAATTTTCCAGACTGATGCTGAGCCAATCTGGCCTCAATATCATTGGTAACTCCTGTATAATAAGAGCCGTCGGAACATTTTAAAATATATACAAAATATTGTTTCATTTTAAGATATCAGGCTTCGACTCCGCTCAGCCTGACATTCCGACAAACTTACTGTCTATCTTTTAAATTTACAAACTTTTCAGCTTCTCTTCTAAAATAGCAATTTTATCCTGAGCATCTTTCTGCTTCTGACGCTCTACTTCTACAACTTCAGGTTTAGCGTTAGCTACAAACTTTTCATTGGAAAGCTTCTTGTCTACAGAGATTAGAAATCCTTTCAAATAAGCCAATTCTTCTTCTGTTTTCTTTTTCTCTTCCCCTAAATCTAAATTTTCGCTCAGAGGGATAGAAACTTCTGTTGCACTAACAAGGAATGTAAAGCTAGGCTTATCTGTTTTTTCTCCGAAATGAATTTCAGCAACATTGGCTAATTTTCTGATCACGGCTTCATTCTCAAAACCAGCAGCATTCGTGTAAACCTCAACGGCTTCTCTAGGAGAAATCCCTTTGGTCTGGCGGTAGTTTCTTATTCCGGAAATAATCTCTTCAGCTGTTTCAAAGTTTTTAATGATTCCTTCATTAAATGCTCCCGCTTTTTTCTGTTGAGCAAGAATTAGTGCGTCTTCAATACTTCTTTCAGAAATAGTCTGCCACAATTCCTCCGTTAAGAAAGGCATAAACGGATGAAGCAGCTTCATTAATTCTTCAAAGAAATATATTGTCTTATGATAGACTTCTTTAGAAATTCCTTCTCCATAATTCGGCTTGATTGCTTCAAGATACCAACCGCAGAAATCATCCCAAATTAATTTATAAATTAAATGAAGTGCATCGGAAATCCTGAACTTTTCAAACTGATCATTAATTTCAGCAATTGTTTTATTGAGCTTATTTTCAAACCACTCAATAGTTTGGTTGTCTGCAGTATTGGCTGGTTTGTCTTCATGATTCCACATATTAATCAATCGGAAAGCATTCCAGATTTTTGTCGCGAAATTTCTTCCCTGCAACATCAGATCTTTATCAAAAAGCAAATCGTTTCCTGCTGCAGAACTCAATAAAATCCCAACACGAACTCCATCTGCACCAAACTCAGAAATTAATTCCAGCGGATCCGGAGAGTTTCCTAAAGATTTTGACATCTTTCTTCTCTGGCTGTCTCTTACAATACCCGTGAAATATACATTTTTGAACGGAACTTCTTTTCTGTATTCCAGTCCGGCCATGATCATTCTGGCTACCCAGAAGAAAATAATATCCGGTCCTGTAACCAGGTCAGACGTTGGATAATAATAGTTGATCTCTTTATTTTCAGGATCCAAAAGACCATCGAATACAGACATAGGCCATAACCATGATGAGAACCAGGTGTCGAGAGCATCTTCGTCCTGTTTCAGATTTGATGTTTCGAGATTCGGATTTCCAGTTTTTTCTTTAGCTAAAATTAAAGCATTTTCGATATTTTCTGCAACTACAAAATCATTTTCTCCATCTCCATAGTAGAATGCCGGAATCTGCTGTCCCCACCAAAGCTGGCGGGAGATATTCCAGTCACGGATGTTTTCCATCCAATGCTTATAGGTATTTTTGAATTTTTCAGGATAAAATTTAACCTCATCATTCATCACCACCTCCAAAGCCTGAGGTGCCATTTCAGACATTTTCAGGAACCACTGAACTGAAACCTTAGGTTCAATAACTGCGCCTGTTCTTTCTGAAGTTCCTACTTTATTTACATAATCTTCTGCTTTCAGTAAAAGATCTTTTTCCTGTAATTCTTTTGCGATTTGCTTTCTTACATCAAACCTGTTCTGACCTGCATAATGCAGACCGTGCTCATTAAGATTTCCGTCATCATCCAAAGCATCGATCATTTTCAGCTGATGCTTCTGCCCGATTTCATAGTCATTGGTATCATGGGCAGGCGTAATTTTCAACGCTCCGGTTCCGAATTCAATGTCTACATATTCATCTTCTATAATAGGAATTACCCTGTTAACGATCGGTACAATTACATTTTTACCTTTCAGATGAGCATATCTTTCATCATTAGGGTTGATGCATACCGCAGTATCCCCGAAAATAGTCTCGGGACGTGTTGTTGCTACGGAAAGAAACTCTTCCGAACCTTCAATTTTATATTTAAGGAAATATAATTTCCCGTTCTGTTCTTTAAATATTACTTCTTCATCAGAAATATTGGTTTTGGCTTCCGGATCCCAGTTAACCATTCTGTAACCTCTGTAGATTAATCCTTTATTGTATAGATCTACAAAGCTTTTGATCACCTGCTGAGAAAGTTTTTCTTCCATCGTGAAACGGGTTCTATCCCAGTCGCATGAACATCCCAGCTTTTTCAGCTGTTCAAGAATGGTTCCGCCATATTTGTCGGTCCATTCCCAGGCATGTTTTAAGAATTCTTCACGGGTAATATCAGATTTACTGATTCCTTCAGACTTCAGTTTGGCAACCACTTTGGCTTCAGTGGCAATTGAAGCGTGATCTGTGCCCGGAATCCAGCAGGCATTAAAGCCCTGCATTCTTGCACGGCGGACGAGAACATCTTGAATGGTATTGTTCAGCATATGTCCCATGTGTAATATCCCCGTTACGTTTGGCGGAGGAATTACCACAGTATATGGTGGTTTCTCATTAGGTTCCGAATGGAAAAATTTGTTTTCCATCCAGAAGTTGTACCATTTCTGTTCAGTTTCCTGTGGATTGTACTTTTCTGAAATCTGCATAAAATTCTATTTCTTTTGCTTACAATTTGCAAAAATAGTCTAAAGAAAAAAAATTTTAAGTATGAATTAAAATAATTTTTAACTTTGTTTCTTGAAATTTATCTAACAAACATATTAACATTCAAGAATATGAAAAAATTAATTGCAGGAATTGCATTATTTGGAACGTTTGCATTAGCATCTGCACAAACGATTACGTTTGACAAAACTACTTTTGACTATGGTACTATCAAGCCAAGTGCTGACGGTACAAGATTCTTTACAGTAACAAACACTGGTGACAAGCCTTTGATCGTTTCTAATGTAAAACCTTCTTGTGGATGTACTACACCTGAGTTCAGCCAGGATCCTATCATGCCAGGAAAATCTGCTAAGATTAAAGTAGGATATAACACTACTCTTAACGGACCTTTCAATAAGATGATCGAAGTTTTCTCTAATGACCCTGCTAACAGCAGAAGCGTAATCTACATCAAAGGTAATGTAGACGCCAATGCTCCTGAACCAAAGCCTTTAACAGCTGAAGAGCAGAAAGCAGCAGCAAAAGCTGAAAAGAAAGCAGCTAAACTTGCTAAAAAAGCAGCAGCGAAGTAATCTCTACTTAAAAAATAAAGGAACCGTCTTCATTGGAAGACGGTTTTTTTATTACATTTAAGTAAGATATTAGAAATTAGAAATTAGAGGTTAGAAGTTAGATTTTAGAAGTTAGATTTTAGATGCCAGATTTCAGACATCAGATTTAGAAGTTAGTTAGAGACTTTCCTTTAATTTCTTAATTTCAGAATCTCTCAATTTTTAAATTTTTAAATTTTTCAATCATTAAATATTAAAAATATGGACACCAATTTCTCAGATGATTTCCTGGTAAAAGGAAAATTTTCAATAAAAAAAAGCTCAACAGAATATACAGGAAAGTTGACCAAAGAAGAAGGCGGACAGCTTTTAATACAGGAAAAAGAAAAACTCCGTGAACTGCAGGAGAAGCTATATGCAGACGGAAGTAAATCTCTGCTTGTAATCCTTCAGGCTATGGACGCTGCGGGAAAAGACAGTCTGATAGAGCATGTTTTCGGGGGAGTCAATCCTCAGGGCTGTAATGTCACCAGCTTTAAAACACCAAGCTCAAAAGAATATTCCCACGATTTTCTGTGGAGGCATTATCTGGCTCTTCCACAAAAAGGAATGATTGGTATTTTTAACAGATCACATTATGAGAGTGTTCTGGTATGCAAGATTCATCCTGAGTATAACCTCAGCGAGAAAACCTGGTCTTCTGTAAAGGATTTTGATACTAAATTCTGGGAAAACAGGTATGAAAGTATCCGAAATTTCGAACAGCATCTTGCCCACAACGGAACCACCATTGTAAAAATATTTCTGAATGTTTCCAAAGACGAGCAGAAGAAAAGATTACTGGACAGAATCAATGAACAGGAGAAGAACTGGAAATTTTCAGCCGGTGATCTTCCGGAGAGAGCTCTTTTCCCACAATATATGGAGGCTTATGAAACGGCTATTAACGAAACTTCAAAAGACCATGCCCCATGGTATGTGCTTCCTGCAGACAATAAATGGTTTGCAAGAGTAGCCGCTATACAGATTATTATTGATACCTTGGAAAAGATGGATCTGAAGTATCCACAACTTGGGGATAAGGAAAGATCGGAACTTAGTGAGGCAAAAAAAACACTGGAAAATGAATAATCAAGGTTACCATAATAGCTACATAGTAATAAATAATCGTCAAAAGAAAATTTGATATGTCTTTAATAACAAAAGCGGAGTACAGTCTCCGCTTTTATTTATCCCTGAATATAACTTTCTAAAAAATCACGAGAAAATCTGTAAGCCGGATTTTGTTCTTCCGAAGAAGCGCCTGTTATTTATCTACGTCTTACATTGCTGCAAAACTTGAGCTGATTACCCCTCGGCTTTCAGGACGAGCCGCCCCTATTTCCATTACTGAAAAGAACCGATATACTTATCATTGCACCACAAAGAGTTTACCTGGTTTCACTACAGCCGAACTGTACCTGCTTTCTGTTGCACTTGTCCTACCCTCACGGGTGACGGATGTTATCCGCTTTGCTGCTCTATGGTGTCCGGACTTTCCTACCCCTGCCGAAACAGGAATCAACAAGCCGATTTTCTCGCGGTTGCAAAGATACGGATTATTTGGTGATATGGTGATGCGATGATGTGACGATGTGATGGATATGTCAGGAATCGACGTAGGGAGTTGCTGAGGAGGCGATTGCTTTTATGTTTGGCTGAATCAAAGTGTTTTTCTTATTTTGTTAGATGGGTTAAAGACCATTCCTATTGATATTGAATATTACATTGACCAGTATATTCAAATATTTTTAATCATCATCAAATCTTCACACTGCCAAATTATCACTTTAACAAATTATACCATCACATATCAACAAATTACCGCATTATTATTATCTTCGTGCCATTATATATCTATGACTTCCAGAGAAAAAGAATTTGCGCAGCTTATTAAGGATAATCAAGGCCTGATTATCAAAGTTTCGCGTTTGTACACTAATTCTCTTGAAGATGAAGAAGATCTGTTTCAGGAGATCGTCCTCCAGCTTTGGAGAAGCTACGATTCTTTTAAAGGAAACTCAAAAATTTCTACGTGGATGTACCGCGTAGCACTTAATACAGCCATTACTCTTTTCAGAAAAAAAAGCAAAAGCCTTCTTACGAACGAGCTGGATATCAATCACAGGGATTTTGTAGAGGACGACGACGATAAGCAGCAGCAGATATCGCTTCTGTATACCGTAATTAAAACACTTCCCAATGTAGAAAGAGCAATTGTAATGATGTATCTTGACGACCTGCCTTATAAGGATATTGCAGAAAACCTAGGGATTACCGAAGTTAATGCGCGTGTGAAAATGAACAGATTAAAGAAAACCCTTAAAGAACAGATGCAAAAATATGCCTGATTTTGATTTAGACAGTTTTAAGAAAACATGGCAAGAGCAGCCTGTTCAGCCAAAATACGACAGCAATGAGATCCTTCAGATGCTGAACAAAAAGTCACGCAATTACGTGAAGTATATTTTCTGGATCAGCGTGACAGAATTCTTATTTTTTTCCGTTCTGGGATTATTTTATTTCTTTCAGGACGAGGAGTCGGATAGTTTCCGTAAAATATTAGAAAAACTGGGAGCTCAGAAGTCTCCTGAAATAGAAACTAATTTTGACCATGCTTATTTAGCCATAAAAATTTTAAGTCTTTTAATTACAGCTTATTTTGTCCTAAAATTCTATCAGAATTACCGCAAAATAAAGATCGAAGAAAATCTCAAAGACCTTATTATACGGATCATTAAGTTTAAGAAAACAGTGAATGCTTTTATCCTTATCAGCATTGCTCTGCTGGTAGCTTTTACATTTGTATTTACAGCCTTTATTTTCTACGTATTGAATTCCCAGAATGTTCGGCCGGACAATTCTAACCTGATTATTGTTATTATCGGAATCATTGTAAGTACGGTATTGTGTGTCCTGCTAATCTGGCTTTATTACAGACTTGTGTACGGAATTATCATCAGAAAGCTGGACAGAAATCTAAAACAGCTTAAAAACATAGAATCTCAGGAAAATTAGTATAGAAAGGCATTAGTTCAAGATTTTTCATTAATTTTATTCCACCAAATCTTAAACTATGCCATTATCTTACGTCTATGGAGCCTCTGCCGTTCCCTTACTGGGACAGACTATCGGAGGAAACCTAAAAAAGACTGTTGAAAAGTACTCAAACCAGGAAGCCTTAGTCTGTGTTCACCAGAATTACAGAGCAACCTATCAGGAATTTTATAATCAGACCACTGCTGTTGCAAAAGCTTTAATTTTCTTAGGAGCCAAAGCAGGAGACCGGATCGGGATCTGGTCTTCGAACCGTTATGAATGGGTTTTGCTACAATATGCTACGGCCCGGATAGGAGCCATACTGGTTAATATTAATCCTGCCTACAGAACACACGAGCTTACTTATGTGATTAATCAATCCGGAATCCGGTTTATGTTTTCTTCTTTAAGCTTTAAAACGAGTAATTACAGGGAAATGGTAGAATATGCAAAGGAAGTCTGTCCCACTCTGGAACATGAGATTTTCTTTGATGATAGCTGGGAAGACTTTTTAAACAATGGACAGAATATTTCGGATGATACGCTTCACAGCTTTGAAGAACATGTACAGTTTGATGATCCTGTAAATATTCAGTATACATCCGGAACAACAGGCTTCCCAAAAGGCGTTACCCTCTCTCATCACAATATTTTAAATAACGGATATTTTATTGGCATACGCTTAAAATACTCAGAAAAAGACCGTGTCTGTATTCCTGTTCCTTTCTATCATTGTTTTGGAATGGTGATTGGAAATATATGCTGTACAGCTCACGGTGCGTGTATGGTGATCCCTAATGACAGCTTTGATCCTGAGATTACTTTAAAAACGGTTTCTGAAGAAAAATGTACGTCTTTATACGGAGTTCCAACGATGTTTATTGCAGAACTGGCCGTTAAAGATTTTAAATCCTATGATTTTTCAAGCTTAAGAACCGGTGTCATGGCAGGATCTGTTTGCCCCCCTGAAATTATGAAAAAGGTAGAAAGCCTAATGAATATTAAAGAAATGAGTATCTGTTACGGAATGACGGAAACTTCTCCTGTTTCTACACAAACGCTAATAGGAACGCCATTGGAAAAGCAGGTCAGTACCGTAGGAACTGTGCAGGACCATCTTGAAATAAAAATTATTGATGAAAACGGAAAGACCGTAGAGCGTGGTGAACATGGTGAATTATGCACCAGAGGTTATTCTGTAATGTTGAAGTACTGGAATGACCCGGAAAACACCAAAAAGGTATTGGATGATGCCCGATGGATGCATACAGGCGATATGGCTGTCATGGACAATGACGGTTATATTACGATCTCCGGAAGAATAAAAGACCTTATCATTCGCGGTGGCGAAAACATTTCGCCTAAAGAGGTTGAAGATTTCCTATACACTTATCCAAACATACTGGATGTACAGATCATCGGGGTTCCGAGTGAGAAATTCGGAGAGGAAGTAATGGCCTGGGTAAAAGTGAGAAAAGGATTTGAAGTTTCGGAAACCGAACTTTTAGAATACTGCCAAGGAAGAATTGCTCATTATAAAGTTCCAAAATACTGGAAATTTGTGGATGAATTCCCGATGACGATATCCGGAAAAATAAGAAAAGTAGAGATGCGTGAGATTTCCATAAAAGAGCTGGAACTGAATATACAGAAACAACGCACTTAGAAAAACTACTTTTGAAATCAAATAATATATTTTTTGACGTTCTATATTAAAAACATCTCGCAGATTGAGCAGATCAGGCAGATTTTCATTTTAAAATAAAAAGCCCGAAAATATCGGGCTTTTACTTTGTATAGATCACTTATTAAAGTTCTTTTCTTAATCTTGCTACCGGAATATTGAGCTGTTCACGATACTTTGCGATCGTTCTTCGGGCAATATTATAGCCCTGCTCTTTCAGCATTACTACAAGAGCATCATCTGTAAGGGGTTTTCTCTTGTTTTCTTTCCCGATAACTTCCTGAAGATGAGTCTTGATCTCTTTAGTAGAGACTTCTTCACCATCATCATTGGTCAAGCTGTCAGAGAAAAGGTCTTTCAGATAGACGATTCCGTTTGAAGTGTCAGCATATTTACTTTTTACTACCCTTGAAATGGTAGAAATATCAAATCCGGTAATATCAGCAATATCTTTCAGGATCATGGGTTTCAGGGATTTTTCGTCACCTGTGATAAAATAATCCTTCTGAAATTTCACGATAGCTGTAATCGTTTGCAACAAGGTGTTCTGGCGCTGGTTAATCGCATCTATATACCATTTTGCAGCATCTAATTTCTGCTTGATAAACAAGGCCGCCTGTTTGTGTTCAGAAGAGTTTTTATCGTGAGAATAGGTGGTCAGGATATCCTTATATTCTTCAGAAACTCTTAGAGTCGGTGCATTTTTACTGTTAAGCATCGGGATTACCATTCCGTCTTTCACCTGGATTACAAAATCCGGGATAATTTCCTGATTGATGGTGATCGTCTGTGTATCAAAATTTCCTCCTACTTTTGGTGAAAGTTTGGAAATCTCGTCCAGAGCGTCTTTAAGATCTTCCTCTTCTATATCATATTTCTGAATGATCTTGTTGTAATGCTTATTGGTAAGGGCATCAAACTGATATCTTAAAATATTCGCAGCTAGAGAAACCGCTTTATCAGAACTCACCTTCTTCTCGATCTGAAGAAGAAGACATTCCTGAAGGCCTCTTGCTCCCACCCCTGGCGGATCAAGCTTCTGGATATAATTTTCCAGAATATCTTCAACTTTTTCCTTAATAGTATAGATTCCCTGGGAGAAGGCAAGATCATCTACAATAGCTTTAATCTCTCTTCTTAAATATCCATCAGTATCAAGATTTCCAATCACATACTCTGCAATTTTCTCATCTTCGTCACTGATATTCACCAAATGAATCTGTTCCAGCAGATAATCATATAATGACTGCCCTTCGGTAAGAAGGCTTTCATTATCAAATTCTTCATCATCCGCAGAATAATTGCTTGATGCAGTTTTATAGCTAGGTTCGTCGTCGTAGATATACTCGTTGACGTCAAAATCTGTTTGAATACTTTCTGTTCCTTCATCCTGATAAGCATCTTCAAGAGAAGAATATTCATCTTCTTTAGGATCTTCCTTTACAATTTCCAAAGCAGGATTTTCCTCTAGCTCTCTTTCCAGCTCCTCTTCAAATTCCAGGGTATGAAGCTGAATAAGCTTCATCAACTGAATCTGCTGAGGGGCCAGCTTCTGTCCTAATTTGAGTTGTAAGTGTTGTTTAAGCATATTAGTCTTTGTGTTTTAGCATAACATATCTACGAATTTAATAAATTAATTCGACAAAAAAACAAATTTAGCATGATTTTTGCAGTAAGTTATCAATATAATAAACTATTAGAAAATAAAAAAGCCTTAATTTTTACATTAAGGCTTTTTTATTGATCTAGAACTCAGCGCTTTTCGGCGTCCTAGGGAAAGGAATCACATCTCTGATATTGGTCATTCCTGTTACGAAAAGAACCAGCCTCTCTAATCCTAAACCGAAGCCCGCATGCGGTACAGAACCGAATTTTCGGGTATCCAGGTACCACCAAAGCTCGTGCTCATCTACATGCATATCTGCCATTTTCTGTTTCAGGACATCCAATCTTGCTTCTCTCTCCGATCCTCCGATGATCTCTCCGATACCCGGGAAAAGAACGTCCATTGCTGCAACGGTCTTATTGTCATCATTCAGTTTCATATAGAAAGCTTTGATTTCTTTCGGATAGTCGAACAATACTACCGGGCTTTCAAAGTGTTTTTCAACAAGGTATCTTTCATGCTCAGACTGAAGGTCCGTTCCCCAGTTTTCAACCGGATACTGGAACTTTCCTTTTTTATTTTCTTTTGAGTTCATCAGGATCTCAATTGCTTCCGTATAGCTTACACGTTTGAAACGTTTAGTTATAACATTCTGAAGTTTTTCGATAAGTCCTTCTTTTGCTCTGTCTTTTTCTGGTTTTCCTTTCTGCTCTTCCTCAAAACGTTTGTCAAGGAATTCAAGATCATCTTTACAGTGATCAAGAACATACTGGATCACATACTTTAAGAAATCTTCCGCAAGGTCGATATTGTCTTCAAGGTTATTAAAGGCTACTTCCGGCTCTATCATCCAGAATTCTGCAAGGTGTCTTGTCGTATTGGAATTTTCGGCACGGAAAGTAGGTCCGAATGTATAAATCCTGCCCAATCCCATTGCTGCAGTTTCTCCTTCAAGCTGACCGGAAACCGTCAGGTTGGTTTTTTTCCCGAAGAAATCCTGTGCAAAATCAATTTCACCGTTTTCAGTTCTTGGGATATTGTTCAGGTCAAAGTTGGTTACTCCAAACATTTCTCCAGCTCCTTCTGCATCAGCTCCTGTGATTACCGGTGTGTTGATATAGAAGAACTGGTTTTTGTTAAAGAATGAATGCACTGCAAAGCTAACCGCATGACGCACTCTGAAAACAGCTCCGAATAAATTCGTTCTGAATCTTAAATGGGCCTGATCTCTCAGAACTTCCAAAGAGTGTTTTTTAGGCTGAAGAATCGTTTTATCTCTGTCTTCTGTAAAGTTATCTCCTAAAATAATAATTTTTTTAGCCACAATCTCTACACTCTGTCCGGCTCCCTGACTTTCTACAACCTCACCTACTACCTTTAATGAAGCAGCTGTACTGATTTTATTGATAACCTCTTCATCGAAATTTTCGAAATCAACAACAATCTGCAAATTATTAATCGTAGAACCATCATTTAGTGCTATAAAGCGATTGGCGCGGAATGTTCTTACCCAACCGTAAACCGTAATGTCATGATGTAATACTTTCTTGTAATCCTGTAGGATTTCTTTAATCGTCTGCTTTTTCATTTGTTGATTATAAATTTTCTTATAAAAATTAACGTCTGCAAAGTTACAAAAAAACAGCGCAACTTGATGATTACGCTGTCTTTTTAAAAATCATTTATCAAAATATTGAATCTAAAACTATGCTATTGATATTATCTAGGCGATGATATAGTTTAGTGTACCAATTATAACTATTTTATTAAGCCTTCTATCAATACGTTTGTAACTACACATGCTATATTTATTGTTCTGTTATAATTAATTTAGATTTTGTTAGAGCTTTAAATGGTAGATTAAAGTATATTAGTATCAAAAAATAATCTTTTGACAATAAATATATTCAGATGATCATCATATACCGTAAAACAGCTTTAATCGAAGGGCTTTCATATCTGATTTTGCTCTTCATCGCAATGCCTTTAAAGTACTTTTTTAATATACCGGAAGGGGTGAAATATTTTGGATGGATCCATGGAGTTTTGTTTCTTGTATTTCTGATAGCTCTTCTGTTATCCGCAATAAAATACAGATGGAATTTAAAAAGAGTCATATTGTATCTAATAGGTTCAGTACTTCCGTTTGTACCATTTATACTGGATAAAAGACTCAAAAAAGAATATTCATAAAAACGAGATGGCTATTCCCTGTTCCTGTATTTCATCAGCCACAATTATTTATAATCAAATATTTATAATCAAATTGAATAAAAGTTTTCAGACACTGAATGCTCACATACTTTTCGTGGCTATTATTTTAGAATTTAAAAAGTATCGGGAAGCTGCCCTATATCGGGATGTCAAAAGTTAATAAACGCGATACAGTTTATGCTTTTAAACGGCCTTCTTCTAACTCCCATTTCTCACATATTCTCTAATTAAAAAACACTGTTTTCTTCCACTCTTTTCCGTTTCGGATTCTCCAGGCATGATAGGAACTGGGTATGTCGTATTGCCATTTTGGAAGCAGCAAAACAATTAGAATAACATCAATATGAGATACAAACCCCAATCCAACTGTAAGATAAAATGCCCAGCCTGTTTGTTGAAATCCTATTAAAAAAGTAAAAGTAATCAGCAGGCTCAAACCCCACATTTTTGACAAAAAAGCATGGGTACAGGTTTCTTTCCCGAATTTCCAGATACTGACAATATAGCAAAGTGCCTCCATGATGAAGATTAAAAGCACTCCATGCCATTCATTTTTAATTAATTCAGGATTCAAAAGATAGGCTGCAAATCCCAATGAAAGCCAGAAAATCAAATCAACCTGGCTGTCCAGTCTTCTTAACTTTTCTGATGAAACACCTACCTTTCTGGCAATAATTCCATCGAAAATATCCGTCAGTAAACCGAAATACATGAATGCTACAATTAAAAATCTTGATTCTGTACCTTTAAGATAAGCCAATAACAGAATAACCGGAGCAAGGATAAATCTGGTTGCGATCAGCAGATATGGTAATTGTTTCATAATTTTTTGTTTTCTTTAATCAATTATTTCATCTAAAACTTAAAGTATATTCCTGTTTCTACGGAAAAAGAATTAAAATCTTTCGGAATTGTATTTCTGTACCAGAGTTGATAGGGTATGTATGAAGCCTGAATTCCCAATCCTATATTCTTTCTCCAGAATCTTATTCCTTGTCCAATTTTTAGTGATGCAACACTTTCCAGATTGGTGTCAATATGAATTGTATTTTGATTATCGTTTTGCTCAGGCTCATCAGATGGTATTCCTTTGCCGTCAAAGAATAAATTGTGAAAACTGAGTTCACTGACCCATTCTATTCTATTATTTCTCAGAGGATAATTTTTGACCAGCCTAGCACCCAAGTTCACTATAAATTCCGGAGAGCACACCCGGTAAAACAGTCCCTTTTTACCATAATCAAAATCATACAAACTATTACTATAATTGAAGTTACCTCCTATTTCCAAGTGAGTATTCGTTTCATCGACCGGATAGCGGTACCAATATCCAATGTAAAATCCAGGACTTTGCTTTACCTTTTCAGAAGAGAAATTCAGATAGCTACCAGCCTCGATCATTGATCTTTTACGGTGATCATTGATTTCTACAGTTTGGGCTGTTATCTTTATACAGCATGCCAAACAAAAAATACACGTTTTCATAATTTAAAAGTTGATAAGTGGCAGTGTTCTTTTGGCATTCTTATTCCAGAAACCGATCTGAAGACCTTTATTCTTATCCGTTTTATTTACCAGACCTATTTGCAGACCTTTATGATCTTTACTCACATTCACAGCTCCGGCCTGAAGACCTTTCATTGTTCCTGTATGGTTATAAAGTCCCAATTGAACCCCTCCGAATTGATCTGCTGTATTGCTAAAAGAGATTAAAAGTCCTTTCCCGGTGCCTGCCGAATTATTGATAAAGGAAATATGCAGTCCGTTCAGCTTACCGGAGTTATTATTAAATCCGTTTACTGTAAACCCATTGGTGGTTTGTGCAACATGATACATTGAGATTCCAATTCCATTCAGTTTTTTTGCATTGGTAACTCCTCCTGTAGAAATATGAAGGCCGTTGATAGAAACTGTTGCCTGCTCATCGGCAGGAACTTTAATGGCATGAGGCAACAAAGGATAAATCAAAGAAAATGGATTCCCCTGCAGATTAAACCCGTTGATTGTTTGGGATTGATAATCATCCATTACACCAAGATTAATCCCATTGGTATTTTCCACTTTAGCTTTCGGAGTAAATGTAATTACATTTGATTTTATTCTTTCAACCTGCAAACTATCCTGAGCACTGATGACACTTCCCGTAAAGAGACCGATCATCATTAACAATTTTATTTTCATAACTGATTGTTTTAAAATTATGCTTCAAAATTATCGGTGAAAAACGCAGATCTGAATGCGAAAAAAAATTAAAATAATTAAGTACATTTGTGAAAATCACAAAACATGTATCAGGAACTTTTACTTAAGGAAATCCGCAGAAAAATAGGTGATAAATCTTTGAATGATGAAATTGCCAATATTCTCAATATAAGTTATGATGCATCGCACAGAAGAACCTCTCTGAAAGCGAAATTCAGTTTTGAAGAAGCTTTGGAACTGGCCAAATATTATCAGATTTCTCTCAATCAATTTATAACTTCGGATCAACAGCTTGTGGTTCAGAAAACCTCGGTTGTGAACGAAACAGACGATTTACAGTCCTTTTTTCAGAATAATCTCAGCATTTTTGAAAATCTTCCGCTTTCTGATGAGATGACTATTTATTATTCGGCGAAGGATATTCCATTTTTTTATACCCTTTCAGATACCCTGCTTTCCCGTTTTAAAATTTATGTCTGGATGAATTTGCTTAACGCGAAACAGGTTTTCATTCCTTTTCTGCAGTTTTCTCCTCCATATTTTGAATCGAACACCCAGGAGCTAAAGAAAAAGTATGAAACACAAAATATAATTGAATTGTGGAATGACAGTACAATCTCCAGTATTTTGCAACAGATCCTGTTTTATTACGAGACCGGACTTTTACAAAAAAAAGAAGGTGAAATTATTCTGAAAGAACTTAAGGAACTTATAGAATATATTGAACGAAAAACAGAGAACAATCCGAAGTTTCACCTGTATGAAAATGAATTAATGCATCTTTCCAACGACATTTTTTTTCATCATCCGAAACAGTCACTTTTTGCCATACCTGTCAATATGTTCGGATATATTCTGATCAACGATGCAAAGACCTGCGGTGAAGCAATAAATTATTTTGAGCATCAGATCAAAAATTCAAAGTCTCTGAACACTTCCGGAAACCGCGACAGAAAAGTATTTTTCAATAAAATGTATGAAAAGATTGAAAATTTAAGCCACAAACTATAGCATAAAAAACCTTTATAATGATGAAACTTTTAATTAAAATAGATACATTTAATAAAAATAAACCATGAGGATTCCATTTGTACTGATGTTTTGTGTATTGTCATCCTGCTATAGTCCCAAAACGGACATAGAAGAAGATAAACATCCTGAAATCCCCGAATTTCCCCTGTTTTCAGATCCGGCAATCCGGTTGGAAAAAGTAATGGAACTTCCCCTTTCACAAAAAGACAACTGCACCTATCTGGTGAAAGACACTTATTTTTTCATCTACAATTATCCTAGAACAGATTCCCATAAGAATCACACCAACAGACTATTTATCATGAATAAAGGTAAACTGGCAATTGTTGAGAAATGGAAAAACATCCCCGCAATCAATAATCTGGCTTTCCTTGATCCTGCCGGTAATCTGTATGCCAATAACCGGAAATATATCACTCCGGATTACCGTTACAAAAAAATTCTTCCGTTTTATAATCTGGATGATGTCACGAAAAAATATGAGCACCTTTTTCATGTGGGAGAATCTGAAAAAGACAGTGCACAAAAAAATCGCTGATGAGCAGGCTGCTCTCCAAAAAAACATTCTGAATAAAGCAGATCAAATCCTGCTGATACCCGGAGAAACCAATGGCGGAATTCAGGGCTATGCGGCTTACGGTGATAATTACCTGTTCAATCCGGGACAGAAAAACAGTTTCTTCGTTTCTTCAAACCTTCTGGGAACGCTGAAAAAAGATTCTGCTACATCATCCGGAGACAGTGATCCGCTTTATGTAAAGCTCCGTCCAAAAATAGAGCTCTCTTCCCGGAAAACTAATTTCTCGACCAGGATCCATAATGAATTTATAGACTCCGTGTCTTTCAAGATCAAGGATAAAATCGTTTCGGGAAACCAATGGTTCAGCACAGGGAATCATTTTGTGGCCTCTTTCGGCTATCATCCGGTCTACATGTATTATTATGATGTACAAATGGGAAATAAAACAGTTTCCACGAAGGAAAACCACACAAAAATAGTTGCTTCTGATCCTATCCGGACTCAAGCAGGTAAATATTTTCTGGTAAGTAATTTGAAAGAGGGTAAGTTTCAGATTTATTATCTGAAAAACTGATATTATTCGTCTTTTTTAGAAGGAACTAAAAAGACATCGATAAGTCCTTCCGGAAGCTGCATTTTGATAAACCTTTCTTCCCGGTTCACCTCAAGAATCCAGTCTTTGATGATAGGGATTACCACTTCTTTTCCATCCAGGTTGGTTACGAAATAGTTTTGGGCAGTCTGATCATTTACAGATCTTATCACACCACATTCTTTGTCATTTTCATCAAGGATATCGAAACCGATGATTTCATGATAGTAAAATTGCTTTCCTGAAAGTTTTGGAAGTGTAGAAAGCGGTAAGTAGACATTTTTTCCTAAGGATTGGTCTACCAATGCCTCGGAAGAGTTTTTAAAGGCAAGATTCAGCGCATCGTTTTTACTCCATGCTGATCGTTCAATAAAAAAAGGAACCAATAATCCGTTGATTTCAACGAATATTGATTCCAATTTATTGTAAAGCTCGGGTTGATCGGTATCCAGTTTAAGGATAACGTTTCCCGCAAGGCCATGTCTGCGTGTGATTTTTCCTAGTAAATAGCAATCTTCTTTACGCATACAGGGTTATTCTTAAGCTTCAGTGTTTTCTTCAGTTTCAGCAGCAGGAGCTTCTCCTTCTGTAGCTTCAGCAGCAACTTCTTCAGCAGGTGCATTAGCAGCTTCTTCAGCAGCTTTAGCATCAGCTTCTACTTGTGCAGCAGCAGCGATTCTAGCTTCGTTTACTTTAGCTTCAGCTTCTAAAGCAGCTTTCTTAGCGTCAGCCTGAGCTTTAGTTAAACCTTCAACTTTACCTTGTACTTTTTGTTCTTTAGATTCTACCCAAGCATTGAATCTTTTTTCAGCTTCAGCTTCGTCAAAAGCACCTTTAGCAACACCACCTTGTAAGTGTTTTTTGTAAAGGGCACCTTTATAAGAAAGGATCGCTCTTGCAGTATCAGTTGGCTGAGCACCGTTGTTTAACCACTTTACAGCAGAATCAACGTTCAAATCGATAGTTGCAGGGTTAGTAATTGGGTTGTAAGTTCCTAGCTTCTCGATGAATCTACCATCTCTTCTAGCTCTAGAATCTGCAACCACGATGTGGAAGAAAGGCTTACCTTTTTTACCGTGTCTTTGTAATCTGATTTTTACTGACATAATGTTGTGAATTTTATGGGAACTCGTCCCAGTTAAATATTTAAGAGTGCAAAGATAATACTTTTTCTGATATGTTAATAAGTTGATACGATAATTTGTTGATTTTTCTATCTCGTATCATAATTATTGATCTATTCTCCTGTCAGGTTACCCATGTAGAAAAGTCCCAGGCATTTCTGATTTTCCTCAATAGTTAAAGATTCTTTAAGATGGTTTACAATAGCTGGGGAACTCCAGTAGCAGCCTACATGATGGGCGGTACAGGTAAGGTACATATTTTGAACTGCCATGGAAACAGCAGCAATCTCTTCCCATTCCGGAACCATGCCACTGAAATTGATCACAATGGAAACAACAGCGTCTGCTTTATTAATTTTGAAGCCGATATCCTGGTATTTCTTCTCCAGAAAAGTCTGTTCGGCCTGCGTAGCTTTGTAAATAGCCTGCATTTCTGAAGCTAACCTTGCTTTTTCTTCTCCTTTAAAAATCTTAAAACGCCACGGTTTTGTACGCTTATGATTAGGAGCTAAAGTTGCTGAGTGTAAAATTTCATTTATGATTTCCTGAGATATTTCGTTTTCAGAATAATCTTTTGGGAATATACTTCTCCTTTGTTCTATGATGTTTTTTAAAATTTCTGCATTATTCATACGGCAAATTTACAATATGTAATTGAATGCATTACATTGATTTATTCCTGATTTTTCAACAGTAAACTTCGTTTTCTGTACATTTTGTAATTCGTGAATAGAAATGTGAAGCCAACTGTCAAAACCAGGCTTCTTGAAATCCAAAGCTCCAGATCCCGCGGAACAGTCCCCGAAAATGATAAATAAAGAAGACAGACGGTGTAAATGATTCCGGCATTGATCCAGATGCGCCCCGGATCCGGATAAAATTTTACGGTCATCGAACGGTTATACCCAAGAACAGGCAAGAGCTTATGATGATCCCAGATTAATAGTATAATTACAGCAACCATCATCAGCGAAGTTATCACCCAGGTTCCAGTAAAAGAAAGACTGATGGTTATGATCCAGATATTGCTTAATATGGCTAGAAACATAAGAGTTCCTAAGACTGCGTACCGCTGTGTCATGAGTAAAATTCCGGCCACAACCTGGCAAAGCCCTAAAAAATTCCAGTAAAACCCCGTCCGGTACATGGCCTCAAAGAAATATCCGATAGGAGTATCCGTTGAAAGCATGGTAAATCTATTTCCCAATAGTTTCGTAATGCCGGAAGGAAAAAATGCAAATGCCACCAAATACCGTAAGTGAATAATGATCCACTGATTTAATCCGTTTGTCCGTAGTTTTTCAAATGTCATGGCATATAAGTTTTGAGAGTGTGTGAAGGGTTGGAGATTCTGAGCGTGTTTGTATTTCTGGAAATAATTGGTAACAACTGAGTTAAAGACTGCAAAATCCGATGTCTGAAATTCAGCATTAGGCTCTTGATTCTTGGCTCCTGATTCTGATTTCCCAATCAAATCACCTCTACAATCTTCTGATGGATATTATTCAATGTAAAAGCATCACCGGATTTCATGCCCATCATTTTTTTAGCCATAGGGCTTTCCGGGGAAATAGCGTAAAAACGGTCGCCTTCATAAAAGAATTCTCCCAATGAAACCGAAATATAGAAACGGGCTTTGTTGGTGATCACCAGAGAACCCAGCTGTATTCTTTCAGTAGAAGTGTTCAGAACTTTTGACATATTTCTTTTAAGATCATTCAAAGCACCTAACTGACGCTGCATCTGATAAATTTCTTCCTGCATTTCCTCCCTCATACTGTCATATTTTGGGGTCTTTTTAATATCCCGGCTTGCTTCCAGGGTAAACTCGATAAAATTTTTAAGCTTTTCTATTTTTTCAGAAATCACTGTTTTTACGTAATCTCTTATATCACTTTTCTCAAATACGATCTTCTCCATGAATCTAATCTTTACATAAAGATAATAATTTTTTAAAATAACCTGAGCCCGGATAATAAAATGTGTAATCCAAAAAAAGGCAGCAAAAAAGCCTTGCATTTCTACAAGGCTTATATCTTTATTTTTCAGCAATCTTTTTAAGATTTCCCAACCCTTGGTCAAACATCTTTTTCATATTCATATCCATCATAGGTTTCATGATCTTCATCATGGTAGTCAGTTCATAATCAATTGCCCAGGTTACTTTGGTTCCGTTTCCTTCAGGAGTTAACACAAAAGCAGTTTTAGCGTCACTTTCAAAAGGTTTGATAAAATGAAGCTTTGTAATTAATTTTTCATTGGGTACAATTTCTGTGATGGACTGCTCGCCCTCTCCTACTTTATCATTCCCTTTCCAGTGGTAGGAATCCCCCACTTTGTCTCCGGCTCCGGAATAGGTGATCACAATATCCTTGTCCGCTTTGGAAAAAGGATCCCAGACATTGTATTCTTTTAATGAGCCAACATGCTGCCAGACTTTTTCTTTCTGCGCATTAATAACGACTGATTGTTCAAAGTGATAATTTTTATCGAAAGCCAGTATTGCAATAACTGCATACACTACGGCCAAAAGAATGATTACGCCAAGAATTTTTAAGAGTGTTTTCATAGTTTTGATTATTTTGAGTTTATTTGTTTAACTTTTAAACACTTAGCAGACTTAATTTAATCGTGTCTAAAGTGTATAATTCCCTGTTTTCAAAATTAGTCATTCCACCCTCGCCGCCTCTTTTCATATGACAAGATTATTAAAGATAAAGTTTTTTTGTCACATCTTGATATCCGGGCATTATTTTTGTGGATTTCAGCTCTGATTCAATAAATCATTAAATTTACCTTCATATAAAAAATCGAAAAATGAATATTTTAACAGAAAAATTCAATACACCATATGACGCGGCACCATTTAACGGCCTTAAAAATGAAGATTTTCTTCCAGCTTTCAGGGAACTGATCAAAAAATCCGAAGATGAAATCAATGCTATTGTCAGCAATCCTGAGACACCAACTTTTGAAAATGTCATTGAAGCATTGGCTTATTCAGGTGAGCAACTGGATGTGGTCTCGAATATTTTTTTCAATTTAAATTCAGCAGAAACAAGCGACGAAATTCAAAAGATCGCTCAGGAAGTTTCTCCGCTTCTGACTGAATATTCTTCAAAAATCTCTCAAAACGAAGCTCTTTTCAGTAAGATCAAAAAAGTATACGACGAAAAAGAAAAATATAATCTGAATGAGGAACAGGAAATGCTGTTGAACGAAACGTATAAAGGTTTTGTAAGAAGTGGCGCCCTGCTGAATGAGGAGGATAAAGAAAAGCTGCAGAAGATCAATATGGATCTGTCTTTGAAGTCACTTCAGTTCGGGCAGAATGTCTTAGCATCTACCAATTCCTACTTTAAACATATTACCAACAAAGAAGATCTTGCAGGAATTCCGGAAGCTGTCCTTGAGCAATATGCTGAGGAAGCGAAAGAAAGAGAGCTGGAAGGCTGGGTAGTTACATTACAGTATCCAAGCTATATTCCGTTTATGACCTATGCTGAAAACCGTGAGCTGAGAAAGGAAATTGCTCTGGCCAGCGGTAAAAAATCTTTTGACGGCGGAGAATTCGACAACCAGGAGCTCATCAAAGAGCTCCTGCAGCTAAAACAGCAGAAAGCCGAATTATTAGGCTATAAGAATTATGCAGATTATGTTCTCGAGGAAAGAATGGCAAAATCTCCTGCAAAAGTTTTTGATTTTTTAAATGAACTTTTAACGAAAGCAAAACCTTATGCAGATAAAGAGATCGAAGAGCTGAAATCTTTGGCCAAAGCTGACGGAATAGATCAATTACAGGGATATGATCATACTTTCTACGCAGAAAAACTGCGAAAGCAGAAATACGATTTTAATGATGAAGAGCTGAAGCCGTATTTCCCATTGAACCAGGTACAGGAAGCTGTTTTTGGCCTGGCTGGAAAACTTTTCGGACTCAGTTTTGAGGAAAGAAATGATATTCCAAAGTACCATGAAGATGTGAAAGTATATGAAGTTTCTGAAATTAGAAATGTGAATCCATCAAAAGATTTCAAAGCATTACTTTATGTGGATTATTTTCCAAGAAAAGGCAAAAGAGCCGGAGCATGGATGACAAGCTATAAGAATCAGTATAAAAAAGGCGTCGAAAATTCCCGACCACACATTTCTATTGTCTGCAATTTCAGCAAGCCTACGAAAGATACCCCAAGCTTACTGACATTCCAGGAAGTGACGACTTTATTCCACGAGTTCGGACATGCGCTTCACGGGATGATGGCGGATACACAATATCCAAGCCTTTCCGGAACTTCTGTGAAATGGGATTTCGTAGAGCTTCCATCTCAGTTTCTGGAAAATTTCTGCTATGAGCCTGAATTTTTAAAAACTTTTGCCAAACATTATAAAACCGGCGAAGTTCTTCCGGATGAAAAGATCGAAAAGATTGAACAGTCTAAAAATTTCATGGAGGGTTACCAAACTATGAGACAGCTTGGCTTCGGACTTCTGGACATGAATTACCATACGAAAATTAAAGAATTGGAAAGTGTAAGTGTGAAAGAATTCGAAGATAAATACACAAAAGCCACTTCGCTTTATCCTGTCAATCCTGAAACGGCTATGAGTCCTAGTTTTTCTCATATCTTCCAGGGCGGATACTCTGCCGGCTATTATTCTTATAAATGGGCAGAGGTTCTGGATGCAGATGCATTTCAGTACTTTAAGGAAACCGGAATTTTCAATCCCGAAACAGCTGCCAAATACAAAGTGCTTCTTTCTTCGGGCGGCACAAAAGATCCGATGGAATTGTATAAGAGTTTCAGGGGAAGCGAGCCAAAGGTGGAGAGTTTGCTGAAGAGGGCGTTTGGGTAAAACAGAATGAATTCATCCAACAAGTACTTAATAAAATTTTCAAGTTGCAATGAAAGAAAATAAATATGACACCCCTTCCTTTTTCGAGGAATACGAAAAAATGCTCCGCTCTCAGAAAGGACTGGAAGGCGCAGGAGAATGGCATACTTTTCAAAAAATGTTACCTGATTTCACCTCAAAAGATATTCTTGATCTGGGTTGTGGCTTTGGCTGGCACTGCCGATATGCAATAGAACAGGGCGCGAAATCTGTTACTGGAATTGATCTTTCGGAAAAGATGCTTGAAAAAGCCAGAGAAATCAATCAACTGAACGGCATTGCATATGTAAGAAAGGCACTTGAAGATGTTGATTACCCTGCTGAACAGTTTGATCTTGTCTTAAGTTCTTTGACATTTCATTATATAGAATCATTTGAGACAATAGCAGCCAGCATATATAAATGGCTTAAGCCTGAAGGTCATTTTGTTTTCTCTGTAGAGCATCCAGTTTTTACAGCAGAAGGCAGTCAGGACTGGGCCTACGGATCCCAAGGGGAGAAGCAGAACTGGCCTGTAGACAATTATTTCCTGGAAGGAAAAAGAAATACAACGTTTCTTGGTGAAAATGTTGTGAAATACCACAGAACTTTAACAAACTATCTCAGCAGTCTTTTAAAGCAGGGTTTCAAGATTAAAGAAGTGATTGAGCCGCAGCCTACTTCAGAAATGCTGAAGGAATTCCCAGAAATGAAAGTGGAATTACGGCGTCCTATGATGCTGTTGATTTCTGTAAAAAAGTAAATTCAGTTTTTTAATTTCTAAACAAGAAAAGGCCACTTTACATTTAGTGTAAAGTGGCTTTTTTACTTTTACGGAAATGTGTAAATTGGCCGGATTGTCTATTTTAATCTTACCGAATAATGCCCCCTAACCCGTTATAGTACATCTTTAAGCTATACAACCGACCGAGAATAGAAAGAGATCTACATTTAATCAGACCTAGATAAATTTCCATGATGCAAATCCCACAATATTAGAAACAACGCAATGACAGAGCTAATTCCTACAATAAACGAAATTATCAAGTATGGACTTCAGCCCAACTTGAGGGTAAATGACAAAGAAAAATTGCTGGAACAACAGCTTGTGAAAATTTACAAGCTTTATTTTGACATAGAATACAGATTTGACGATGCAAGCTATCCAGACTTTGACAAATCACAACTTCCAGATATTAGGCAAAATGTTGCAATTAATTTTAAAGATTTTGGTTTTTATAAAACAATCCTTGACATCAATGACATTAACAATCAACAGGACAACGGAATCGGTGATGCAATTGAAGACTTGAGCGACATAATCACAGACCTTTTACAAATCAAATGGCGAATTGAAAACAATAGCTGGGCAGACGGACTTTGGTATTTCCAACTTATTTTTCACGGACATACGCAACAGCACATCCTTGATCTTTTAAACTATATGAAACAAAAAAATAAGAAAACTATTTGAACTTATCATAGACGTTGTAAGAAACAATATTTTACGTTCCAGTTTACATAATGAGAGAAAAAACAGCTATTAACAAGGCCACCACTACTTTTTCCATCATTTCAAGTCTTTGACAACCCAGAATTTCATATGAACACACAAGAACAAATCACAGAATATATAACCAGCCAGCCTGAACCAAAATACAGCGATATACAGGAGCTGCATCGCATCATTTTCGAAATAATACCGGAATGTAAATCTGGGTTTCTGAATGGTAAAAACAGTGAAAGCAAAACGGTTTCCAATCCCAATATTGGGTCTGGACGCCACACCATACACTATGCCGGTGGAAAAACCAGGGAAATTTTATCAACTTGGTCTCAGTGCGAACACAACCGTAATTTCTGTCTATATCCTCAATATCAGAGATAAGGTTTACCTAGCTGAAATATATGGGAAAGAAATTGGCAAAGCAAGCTTGGCAGGATATTGCATTAAATTCAACAGTAGCACTGTCCATAAACTAAGCCGTCGGGCAAACCGAGATCTCTTTACCCTCAGCATACGTTTCCCCCAGTCGCAGAGACTTTCCAAAATAGGAATTAAATCCAAGCCTTTATTGGTCAAAACATATTGAATCCCAACAGGAATGGTCTCAGGGATTTCTTTTTTGACAATAACTGCATGCGTTTCCAATTCTTTAAGCTGGCGCCCTAAAACCTGCTCAGAAATATTAGGCAATTCCTTTTTCAGCAAATGGAACCGGTTGTTCCCCTGTGAAATGGAATACACAATTTGTGACTTCCAACGGCCGCCAATTATTGCAATTGCTGAGTTTAATTCACAAATCTGAAACAAAAACTGTTCATTGATTGCATTGGTAGAATTTTCTTTACGCATAGCTGTCGTTTTAACGCTCACAATTTTGTTCGTTATTGCACACCATAAATTGCCAGCCGAATTTTGCAATAAAAATACGAAATATGAATAAAGCAATAAGTATGATGGTTGGATTATTGACAGCAATTTCATCAAAAGCTCAGGAAAAATGGATTATAAAATCTGAGCATTTGGCACAATCTGATACTGTCCTTGTTTTTAAGCCAAAAGCACATCACAAAACAGAAAAACTTCCTTTGGTTTATCTTTTACACGGTTACAGCGAAAACTATAAACAATGGTCACAAACTACAGATTTACAAAAAATGGCTGATCATTATGGTTTTATTATTGTTACCCCAGACGGTTTTACCTCCTATTACATCAACAGCCCGATCAACAAAGGTTCGCAGTATGAGGATTTTTTCTTCAAAGAATTAGTTCCGAAAGTGCATCATTCTTTTAATATTGATGGCAAGAATATTTTCATCAGCGGTTTGAGCATGGGTGGCTATGGAGCTTTGCGGTACTTCATTTCACATCCTGATTATTTTAATACAGCAGGTTCCACAAGCGGAGCCCTGGAAATTGATTATCCTAATTTTCAGAAAGTAAGTCAGCAATTCTGGCAGAACAACAGGATGCCGGATGACCTAATAACAAAATTGGGCAATCCGAAAACCACAAATTGGAATCAGTTCAGTATATCAACCCTTTTGAAACAGCATCCTGGCTTTAAGAAAGCATTTATCTTTGACTGCGGAACAGAAGATATTTTATATTCAAATTCCATCAGCCTGAAACAACAGACTCAAAGTCTGAACATTCCGGTAACTTTCATCAGCCAGCCGGGCGATCATAATACAGAATACTGGAGAAGGTCTATCGAGCATCATTTTGTGTATTTCCAGCAGCATTTGATAAGATAGAGAACCAAAAGCGGCTGAAAACTACTTAAATCAACAGATTAAAAGTAAAAGTTAATCAGGTTCTTTCTCCGAGACGTTTATAAATTCACCATTTTTCATAACAATCTGGTTGCCCCATTCTGTAATTGCCTCTAAAACAGGGATAAAGGTTTTCCCAAGATCTGTTAAGCTGTACATTACCTTAATAGGCGGTTTTTTACCAAAAACTTTCCTTAATACTAAACCGTCTTTTTCCAATTGTTTTAACTGTAAGCTCAACGTCATTTCGGTAACTGTTGCCAACTCTTTACGAAGTTCGCTATATCTTTTAGATTCGTCTTTCAAATGGTAAAGTATAACTGCTTTCCACTTTCCACCTACCAAATCCATGGTAAGGCTTACTGTACAAGGATATATTTTCCCTTTCAATTTCACGTGATCCCCAATGCATTCTGTTTTCATTTTAATTTTATTTAGCCTATCTGTTTAGATAGTTATTGCATATTCAGTGTACTAAAAATAATTTTGTAACTCAATTAATTATAGTACAAATTTAGAAAAAATGAAAATACTTATTATTCTTGCTCATCCTGAAGAAAAAAGTTTCAATGCAGCTATGTTCAACACTGCGATCAGCATTTTGGAAAAAGAAGGCCACGAAGTCAAAACAACCGACTTATATCAAGAAAATTATCAGCCTGTAAGTGGAAAAGGAAATTTCACCCGGTTAAAAAATACAGATTATTTCAAGCAACAGGACGAAGAGGTATTTGCCTTACAGCAGTCTACATTTATGCCAGATATTATATCTGAACAGGAAAAGGTTGAATGGTGTGACATGATGATCTGGCAGTTTCCCTTATATTGGTTTTCGGTCCCTGCCATCTTAAAAGGCTGGATCGACAAAGTGTTTACAATGGGAAAATTTTATGATAACGGAAAAATTTTCGGTAATGGATTTTCTGTTGGGAAAAAAGCAATGCTTTCCCTGACAACCGGCGGACCCGAAAAAAATTATGTTGATGCCAAATACGGCGATATACAATCTATTCTATTTCCAATACATCGCGGGATTCTTGAGTTTCTTGGCTTTTCAGTTGTAGAGCCGGAAGTAGTTTATTCCGTCGAACGGCTTTCCGAAGCGGAAAGAGAAATTGTATTAGGTAACTGGTCAAAAAGATTAATCAATATTGAGGAGGAAATCTCACAAAGGACTACAGAACAAACCGGATTGAAGTAGTACATTTGTATTTGCTGTATGTTATAAAATGACAAAAACTACTGCATGATCTTTTTCATTATCCTTCTATTCAGTTTAGTCTTGGGACAAGTGCCACTTACGGGTGGAACCCTGAAACAAGGTTATTAAAAAAGGTAGAGAAAAACAAAAATTTACGGGGTTTCCAGTGTGAAAATCAGAAAGTATGAATTTTTCCAATACAAGATAAGCTTATTTAAACTTTTAATTTTTTAGGGAATACATTCACTTTCTATCAAAAAAACATTTTCTTCCATTTTGCGACCGTATTCCTGCTCAGTTTGAAATGGCACGCCAACTGGCTGTTGTTCAGTTTATTTTTTTTCTGATAATCCAGTATTTCAAAAATCGTTTTGCGGTCATAAGAACGGTGCTGTTGATTGAATGCCTCGGTCTCCATATTTTTTGTTCCAAAAATCTTATCATTTAGTTGGATAATATCCAGTAAGGAGAGTTCTTTTTTTTCCAGCAATGTCCGGCATTCTTCTTTTTTATGAGGATATTTACAGTCCAGAATATCCTGATAAATACGTTTATAATCCGGCTTTGTTTGTGTATCAATGATTCTCATTTTTTTATATTACTTGTTAGATGCATTTTTAAATAAATTGTCAGTTAAGGCAAGTTTCCCGACAGGCCACTCTACCCGAGGGAACAAACTCTGTGGCAAGCCATCCAAAGTGACCTGTAAAATAATTATTCATATCGGATATTTTTCAAAACACCTGCCCGGGAAAACCTTACAGGTGTTTGTGCTTAGTAAGTAAGATGAATTAAGTGCGGGACTAATCCTGCATTCTGTGACCACTTGATTAATTAAGTTCAGATATGATTTTTATATTTTTTACGGTTTTACATACAATGCATTATCCACTTTAAACAAACCACCGCTTGGCAATGTTGAACTAAGACCAAGTGCTTCTGATCCAAAACTTGGCAAACCTTCTATAATAACAGGAGTAAGATCTGCCGCCTTCGCTTTGATAACATGTAAAGACGCCTTTGGATTGGCTTTTGTAACTCTAGAATACCCTTTTTGATTGCCAGTGTTCACAACTACTTCAGCTGCAGCGTTGTCATTATTGTTGATCACTAACGTATTGTCTTCTGCCACAAAAGCTACATTTGACCACAAAGTGTTACCGGTTTTAAAATCAAAATAAACATTGTTGCTACTTGCGTCTATTTCTACACTACCGGCACAGAACCATTTTTGAAACTCGCTGCGGCAATCCCTGATGCGGCATCTGCACCTACTACCTGTAACCTGTTTGTTATTGTATTTGAACCGGTACCGATACCCAAGTTACCATCCGGATCAAGTCTCATTTTCTCAAGAGATGTGTTTGAAGCACCTGTGGTAAAAAACGAAGGTCATTTCTACGGTTTGTGCAGTTACCAACATAATTGGACATAATCTTGGATTGAATCCCACATTCTATAACTAATTATTAAACTTCAGATATAATTTTATGTATTTTTAATATCTCACCATCAACTCTCCTGTACTTTTTCTGTACAAACCTCCTACTGGTAAAGATGCTGCAGCTGTATTGTCGTTAAATACCGGTAAACTTTCTATGATAGCTGGCGTAAGGTCTGATGGTCCTTTTACTACGTGCAACTTGGCAGATGGCGCACCTGTATTGATACCTAAATTACCATCCGGATCAAGTCTCATTTTCTCCGCGGCTGTTGTACTTGCTGTGGTGAAAAATCGAAGGTCATTTCTACGGTTTGTACCGTCTCCTAGATAATTGGACATAATTTTTGAGCCATCACCGTTTGTAAAGCCAGTTGGCGAATAATAATCAAAAAGGTAAGATGCGATCACATCTCCATTCTGTAAAGGTTGCTCACCGCCTTTTGATCCTCTTGAACTTCTAAGATTAATTTGAGCTCCTTTGTTACCTACCGTACCAACATATTCAGTTAACATAATTCCTGAATTTGGCCCCCCGGTAGTTGTTCGTTCTATCTCCAAAGGTCTTCCCGGCGTTGTTGTACCTATTCCCACATATCCTTTGAAGTAACTTGGGATAGCGGCATCATTGTAGAATGCCCATTTTTCTGATGTTGCTGATGTATTTGTTAAGGTTTCAGCAGACGGATGTACATAATATCCATAAAACTTATCTACTATGGAGCCAGATACAACAGAGGCTGAATAACCAAAGTAATCAGCAATTCCTGCGCCTTTCGAATCAAGATTTAAATGAGATCCATATCCAAGAGGTTGTTTAATAGTCGATGTTGGTCTTATATTTAACTTAGAATACATAACTGCAATGTTATCTGCTTGTCCAGAAAAAATTTGCATTTCGTTATTTGTTCCATAGAATATACCTGCTGTACCAGATGAAGTCCCAAGAATATTTACATTATTTATACCAGATATATGTGTCATATGCCCTGAACCTTGATGGTTTACACCCGTACGAGTTCCAAATAGGTAGTTTTGATAATTGGAAGTATTGCCAGGGACTATGTTGAGATTTAATTGTGCTGCTCTATATGATTGAGCAACTGTTGGTTCAGAATTATTAAGATATAATAGTGAATTTGTTCCTGAATACGCAGTACCTACAGGCACAGTTACCGTAGCTGCAATGGTATCTCTTACTTCAAGTTTTGACAATCCTAAATCAGAAGTCCCTATTCCAACATTCCCCATTTGATAAATATTCTGTGTGTTAGATGTAGCCTGTGTATTGGTAGCTGCATCGTACCAAGGTTCTGTGTTTGCAGCACTAAATTTTTGCCAGATGGTACCATCAAAATAATAGTAACCTTCTGCTGTGATATTTGCTGTTTTGACAGAAGGTGTACCAACAGCTGATGTTGCATATACAATAGCTCCTTTTTGATCTGCAAGATACTGTCCATCTTTTCCTTTAATATCGTCACCCGATAGTCTGGGAGCGATAATTCCTTCTGCTGCTGTGCTAGGTGTTTTTGCAGAAACGTCTAAAGTTGCTTTCGGAGTTTCGTTGTTAATACCCACCTGAGAGTAAGCCAATGAACTTACTACTAAAGCGCCTAAAAGAATAATGTTTTTTTTCATTTTAAAATGTTTTTATCTATTGTTCTATTTGTTTTTTCTTGTGTTTGCCACGAAACCGAAAATTCGAGGAACACTTTGAGATCCTTCGCTGCGTTGCTCTTCGCTCTGGATGACAGATGCATAACTTTTGTTGTGGATGACAAGTTCTTGTTATGATGTTTTTTGAATGTCCGTTTTTGGTTTCGTTATTGTTGAAATGCCCAAAAACGGACAATCTTATATCTTAATAATCTATTCTAGTAAAAATTTTATTTGAGCTTCAAATATTATGGGCAAGCAATTGCGGCAGACACAACCATGGCACCCAAATTAGAAACGGTTACTCTACGGCATTGACCATTTGGCGAGCGTAAAATAATGCCACTTCCAATATCCTCCACATATACATCGCCACCTTTTACCTGTACTTTACTGTTGGGTACATTAGTTCCTATTCCTAAATTTCCTCCGTTGGAGTTAATTGCAACTTGAGCTGCGTGACCTGAATTATGAGAATTAATCAATAATCTGTCGTTCGCTACATCATAAGCTAAATTTGAACTGAAGTTAGTACCATTCTTAAAATCTATATAAACATTATTATCACTTGCACCCATCTCAAGATATCTGGCAGTAGTAGGATTATTTTGGATTCTGACAGCAGAAACGCCACCAGGTCCAACTATATGTAAAGGATTCGCCGGTGCGGCTGTACCTATACCAATATTACCCGCTGGAGCGGTAACAGAACCAGTTAAGCCCGTACCAAAAATAGCACCGCCAATATTTAGCTGGTTAGAAGTACCGAAATTTGCTAAGGTTTGATTAGCTCCAATGGCAATGTTATTAGATCCGGTTATCAGTGTGTTATTATCAGTACCTCTTGCAGCAAAATATCCTAAGGCAACATTATTGCTTCCTGAAGAATACCTTAGTGCTTCTTTACCAATGGCGGTATTTCCATTTTGTAGAGCTGCAGATGAGCCGCCTTCTAAAGCACGTTCACCTATAGCTGTATTATGACTCGCTGTAGTTATCGTACGACCAGCACCATTACCAATACCAACGTTGCTAAGTCCTGTTGTTAATTCACCTAATGTGTAATTACCCATTGCCTGGTTTCTTTGTCCTGTTGTTAATTTCCCTAATGCAGCATAACCAATAGCACCATTAAAATTACCCGTTGTTACTGTAGCTCTTGGTAAAGCTAATGTACCAAAAGCAGTATTTTGTACTCCGGCTGGAGATACCCATCCTGCTTGGATGTCATTTCTTCTAAAAACAAGGTCTACATCATTTGTTGTACCTAAGAAATGGATGTCTGCGTTAATATTATTGTTTCCTGTGATTTTCCAGTCGTTGCCATTAACGTTTTGCCATACAGTACCATCAAAATAATAGTAGCCTGCCCTATCTATATTGATGGTTTTGGTGGCTGCTACTCCTGCATCGGAGCTTGCACTGGTTGCATAGACGATGCTTCCTGTTTGTGCTGCGATATACTGTGCATCTTTTCCTTTGATCTGATCTCCTGTCAATCTTGGGGCAATGATACCTTCCGCTGTTGTGGCATCTGTTGTTTTTGCGGTAACATCCAAAGTCGCTTTCGGGGTTTCCGTATTGATACCCACCTGGGCTGCTGCCATAGTTGCTCCAATCACAGCAACACTTGTAAAAATTTTCTTCATTTCTTTCTGTTTTTTTTATTATTGTTTTTATTATTATCTGCTGCTAACGCCATTTTTCTCGTTCCGAAGTCCGTCATCCTGGTCATACAACGTCATTCTATAGGTTCGGAACGCCAAACTTGAGGTCTGCAACGCCATTGCCGGGGTTATACAACCTCATTGTTGGGGTTCAGGACGTGGAACCTGGGGTCTGCAACGCCATTTTTCAGGTTGTACAACCCCGTTGGTGGAGTTCGGAATGTAAAAAATGGGGTCTTCAAACATCAATGCCGTATTTCAGAACCCCATTCCCGAAACACAAAATCCGATATTCATTATTTCAGAAAACAAAGAGAAACAACTTACTGAATACAGACAACTTATTAGCGTACATAATTCGGAATTATGTGGATGCATTTTTCCTGCTTCTAAAGCTCGTTTTTAACCTTTCCATAATATTTTCTGACGACGATCTCTTTCACGGTTTTATCTTCAAAAAAAAGATATAATACCGTTTTCCTGCCCAGCCAAGTGGTGTGGAGGATGTACGTCCAAACCTCTGCAGGGTAGTAATTAAAATCCTGACCCATTACTGCCAAAATTTCTTCCTTACTCTTTCCTGCCAAATACTGTAATGTACTCTTCGTCATACGTTTGAACTTGCAATGAAGCACCTTAGATTGATGAGCTTTGTAAATTTCCTCGAAAATTGGTACAAATGGACCACTACTGCAATTACTATGGGTACAGAATCCCGTAATACACCTACATAATTCGGAATTATGTAGATGTGTTTTTGAGATAAGGCAGCAGGTATTTTCTTTAAAATCAATGCTTTAAAATTTGAAAAAGTATTATTAATTGATTATAAACACCGATTATTGTGATTTGAAAATTTGATTAATGTTATATATTTGTGGTACTATGAAAACACAAATACTTCTTTCTTTTGCATTTCTGCTTATCTGTTCTCTGTCTTTTGCACAGATCGCTGAGATTCCCAAATCTTATCAGATAAAAATAGGACAATATCAGGAGGAGCTGAAAACCCATCCGGAAGCTGCACAGAAAAAATTATTGACTCTGATAAACGAAGCCGAAAAGAAAGGGCTTCATCTCGTGAGCATCCGTGCTTATGAAGTATTTGCTTACCGCTATGCCACTATAGGCGATGGTCAAAATGCACTGAAATATGCAAAGGCAGCGGTGGAACTAGCAGAGCAGCACGATTATCCGGCAGAAGCTGCGGTGATGTATGGCGTAATCGGGCAGCAATATGGCAGAATGGGGATGGATGATGATGCCAAAGAATATATACAAAAAGGCATCGACCTCATTAAAAAACCTAAGAATGATGCCGAGAAGCATCATCTGGGAAATCTCTACAGCTACCGCCTGTACACCAAAGAAACAAGCAAAGACAGCAGCCAGATCTACCTGAAATATGCGAAATTGGCTCTTGCCTCTTATCTGACGATAGATAATGAAGAACTGCGTGAAAAGTCCAGTGTCCTGGGATACGGAAATGTGGGAATGTGCTACTCTGAACTGAAACAGTACGACTCTGCCATTGCAGCGTTGGATAAGGTGCTGGCAATTAATAAAGGAAAGAATGCCTATATGTCCGGCAACGCTTATCTGCAAAAGGGAATGCTTTTTCTGGATAAAAAACAACCTGATTCTGCAGAAGCTAACCTCAAAAAATCTGAGAAGAATTTCTCCGGAAAAGAATTCATCAACGAAGAAAAGGAACTGTACTCTCACTTTATAAAGCTGTATGAGCTAAAAGGAGACCCCAATAAACTGAAAGAATATAAATCTGCTTATCTGGAACTGGAAAACCGCCAACAGAAATCAAGACTTGGAACTGCCACCGAATTGTTGAAAAATGAAAATAAGGAGAAAAAAACAGTGATCTCCAATTTCTACAAAGTTGCTGTGGGACTTGGTATTGTCATCATCTCATTGCTCATCATATTGGGTATCCAGAGAATAAAGTACAGAAGAGAAAAAGCGGCTTTTGATGCATTTCGGAATAACAGAATTTCAGACGAGAAATATTCTGCCGGAAACCATTTAACAGAAAATAATCCTGAAATCAAAGCAACCCCCGAAAAAGTACAAAAAAATGATGCCCTGAATGAAGAAACCGAAATCAGACTGTTACAAGGTCTGGAAAAGTTTGAAAAAGAACACGGCTACAACGAAAAAGGAATTGCACTTGGGAAAATTGCGTCTCAACTCAATACCAACACCAAATATCTTTCTATGGTTATCAAAAATCACAAAGCCGATAATTTCAGCAATTATATCAATACACTCCGTATCAATTACATTGTAGATAAAATAGAGAACGCCCCGGAATACAGGAAATATAAGCTGAGCTATCTGGCAGAAGAAACGGGCTTCTCATCAGCCAATGCTTTTTCCAAGGTGTTTAAAGATGTCACGGGCGTTTCGCCATCATCATATATCAGTTTGCTGGGAAAAGAAAAAACAAATGACTTTACCTAGCCACAGTCTGATTACATTCAAAATAAAAATGAAGTATAATTCTACCAGACTCCTGTTTATAGGATTATCATAGTGTCATTTTTACTTTTTGAGACAGCCTGATGAACTCAGAAAGCAGATCATTGCCTATGAATAATTATTCCCGGAATTGAAATTATCTAACGGATTTTTTACTTTTGACATTATCCGCATCACTAACTGAAATGGAAGAGGGCCCAAAAGTAAATCCTCCCGATTAAAACCAATCTCTATGACCGGAAAAATCAAAAAAATAGCAGATCCCTTTTTCAGTGTTTTAGGATTTATTGTTATGGGAGGAGGAATACTGTTCCTTGTCTTCATAGAAAATCCGGTCAGATATTTTTTTTCATGTTTTATTCCTGGTGGTTGTTATCAAGTTGAAGAGCTTTCCAAACCTTAGAATTGATTTTAAAAAAGTAGCCGGGAATTTTCTTATCACGAATGGTGTGGCTTATTTATCTTTAATTACCCTCTTATCACTTTCCCCGTTTTTGAAAATTCAGGAATTTAAGCTTTCCCACCTGGCCTGGAAACCTGTCAGTGCACAAATAATAAAACCCACAGCTCTATGGAATATCGGGTATAAGCAGAAAAGAAATTCCTACGTAGATGTCTGCTATGAATATCCGTCTGACGGAAAACTATATAAAAATTCAGCATCCGAAGCCCTATACCAATACTATCCCTTCTGGAACGGAAAGAAGAGCCACGAACTGGTCGATGAGTTTTCAAAATCAGTTTCAGAGAAAATAAAGAAAAAGGTATTATATCATTTTCAGCGATCCTGATCAACCTGAAAAAAGTAAATTATTTTTGTCCACAGACTTATTTTATTTTCAGGAATCGTTATTTTATGATATGGTAACTGGTATGGCGGCATTACTGCTGATCATTCTGGGACTTACCGCAGCTATTTTTTTAGTGCCGGTAAACAGGGCAACTGGTGAAAAAAGAAAATAGATGAAAAAGAAAAATCATCATGAATAAATTATGAAAAATCAGTATTTTTCAATACTTTTGAATGTAACATGACAATAGTTGAACAGCTTTATGAAATATTAGACCAACGCAGACGCCCGGAAGATGTCGCGGAAATCATTATTGAACTGTTGAAAAAAGGTTCTCTGAAAAGAAGTATGTTCGGGTATACTCCATGCTCGAAACTTTCGGAACTGCTGCCGGTGCTGAAAACAGATTACAAAGGCCATTGAAGCCAGCATCAAAAAACATCCTTACCGGGCAAAGTCTACAAGAAAAAAGGAAATAATTCCATCCCCTGTTCCATTGGAAAATGAACCGGAAAATTACGAAGAGGCCGTAGCCACAGAATGAAATCAGGAAAACCAATGAAAAAATATCATCAAAACTTAAAATCATGTTATTAGCCATCTTACTTCCTTTTCTGTCTTTCATGGTCCGGGGGAAAATTCTTACCGGAATCATCTGTTTAATTTTGCAAATCACTGTCATTGGCTGGCTTCCTGCTGCCATCTGGGCTGCTTTATCCTTAAACAATGCAAGAGCAGACCAACGTAATGAAAAACTGATTCGCACGATCAAACGAAGTCAAAGATAGTGTTGTAACACTCTACATAAAATAAAACGTCGGTATTTACCGTTTTTTTACTGAACAACTATAAAGCATAACATAGTAATGATATTATTATATATCTTTGTATAACAAAATAATAATCATGATCCCTAGAAAACTTTTCACAGCCCTTTTATTATTGTTGCTTTTTTGCAGTACCAATGCACAAACCATTGAAAAAGAAACAGACAGCTTAATCGCTGCTGAATTTAATGATCCCAATGGGCCCGGAGGTGTATTTATAGTTTCCCATAAAGGAAAAACCATTTACCGTAAAGCTTTTGGAAAGGCTAATCTGGAACTGAATGTCAATATGACTCCTGAAAATGTTTTCCAGATCGGTTCCATGACTAAACAATTTACATCGGTCGCTATTCTGATGCTGGAGCAGCAGGGAAAACTAAATGTGAGTGACCCTGTTTCAAAATATATTAAGGACTACCCTTCCGGTGACAAAATTACGATCCACCACCTGTTGACGCATACTTCGGGAATCAAGGATTTTACAAAAATGAAAGCTTTATCCACTATCGCACAAAAAGAAATGAAGCCTGAAATGATGGTAGGTTTTTTCAAAAATGAAGCTGCTGATTTTGCTCCCGGAGAAAAATTTGAATACAATAATTCGGGATATGTGGTGTTAGGATATATTATTGAGCTTGTCTCAGGACAGACTTATGAAGATTTCATTAAAAAAAATATCTTTGAAAAGGCAGGTATGACACATTCTTACTACGCCAACGACCGCCAGCTTATTCCCAACAGGGCGTACGGTTACCACCAGAAAGAACACGGATTTGTCAACAAGACCATGATCAGCTTCAGTGTCCCTTTTTCATCCGGATCTTTAATGTCAACGGTAGATGATATGCTGAAATGGCAACTGGCTTTGACCCAAAATACACTTCTTAACCAAACAGAAACTAAAAAGGCGTTCCAAAAATACACATTGAACAACGGAGAAGAATTCACTTACGGCTATGGATGGCACCTGAAGGAGATTAATGGAATTCCGGACAGGGAACACGGCGGAAGTATTTTCGGTTTCAAAAGTATGGGAGTGTATATTCCCGGTAAAGATATTTACGTTATAGGATTCAGTAACTGCGACTGCCATTCTCCTACAGAGATCACCAGAAATATTGCTAATACAGTTTTAAAGACTGTTAAAGAATAATTTGTCTTTAAAAATCATTATTCATTTCTTAAGAATTATTTGAATTCAAAAATTCTGAACATATAGATCATATACTTTTCAGACTATCTTCTTTTAGGAAATATATACTCCGGAACCTTTACTATTGAAATTAGAACGGCAAAAAGACAGATAATATTAACAGCCAAAGCGGTGGAAAAAGCATTACGATACTGCTGTTCTGAAGGTTTCGTTCCCAGGAAATAGTAAAAGATGCTTCCTATCACAATAATTCCGATTATCGCAGCCGTCTGCTGAAAAGTGTTATAAACTCCCGAAGCATTTCCGGCAAGTGTTTGCGGAAGTTCTGACAGGGCAATATTGGCCAATGAAGGAATAATAGACCCAACACCTAAACCATGAAAAAACAATAACAGACAGAGCATAAAAAAAGAAGTTTCTGTATCAAATAAAAAAATCTGCAGAAGAAGAACAGCTATAATTAAGCCCAACCCAGTAACTAAGAATGTTTTGCCATACCGTAGAATAAGCTTTGTCGAAAACAGAGAAGCCAGGATAAAACCCAATCCCTGGAAAACAATAATTTCACCTGCATCCATTGACCCGATATGCAGCCCATCCTGAAAAAACAACGAGAGAATATAAAAATAAGAATCCAGCATTATAAAGAAAAAAGAAACTGCCAAAATACCCAGATTGAAATTTTTATAGCTAAATAAATTGAAATCAATCAGATAAGATCTCCCTTTTTTTAACCTCATTCTTTGGTTTTTTTGAAAAAAAATTAAAATGAGTATTGAAATCAGCGTCATTATTATACTTTTAACCTGTACTCCCTGATGTTCAGACATGGTAAGCGCGTACGTAAAACAAAAAAGCCCTGCAGCCAATAACATCACACCAAAAAAATCGAATGTGTTTTTTTCAGTTGAAGTTTTAGATTCATTTAATATTTTTTGACTGAAAAATATAGCAAGAATACATACAGGAATATTGATGAGAAAAATAAGTCTCCAGGATTCCTGCATCACAGTTACTGACGAAAAATAGCCGCCTAAAAACTGCCCCAGAACGGTTCCCGCACCAATCGTAATTCCATACCAGCTCATTGCTTTTGTTCTTTCTTCATGTCCAACAAACAGGACCTGTATCATCGACAAGACCTGTGGAGACATGAATGCTGCACTGATTCCCTGAATAAAACGGGAGATGACAAGAAGTACTGCACCAGATGAAATCCCGCAAACAATAGAGCTCATCATAAAAAACAGCAAACCCATCATAAAAATTTTTTTCCTCCCATACAAATCCCCAAGTCTTCCTCCAGTGATCAGAAATGAAGCAAAACCAATTAGATAAGACGCAATCATCAGCTGCATTTCTCCGTTGGAAGCATGAAGATCTCGCTGGATTGACGGAATGGACACATTAATGATAAAAATATCCATAATCGTAAGCAATTGACCGGACAATATAACTATCAGTTTCAAATATTTAACATTCATTTTTATATAGATATATCTATTTATAAATAAGTAAATGATTAAGGCATCTGAGCCTCAATCATTTTTTGAATTTGATCAAAAGAATCTGAATTTTTATTGATCATAGATGTTACTACAGCTCCTTCTATCAGCAGGAAAATATTTTCTGTAACCAGATCTTCATCAATATTTTCATTTTCTGCATAATCATCGACCAGTTTTCTGATCATTTCTTTCTGTTTCAGTTTGTGCTGTCTTACAAAGCCCGAAACTGTCGGGTTGCTGTCTCCTACCTCCGCAACAATTTTGATGAAATGGCAGCCTGCGAATTTTGATGATAACTGCATTTTTTTACGGTAATCAACCAATGAAAATATCTTTTCTCTTGGTCCGGAAACTTTTGCAGAATGCTCTTCAAAACTCTTGAACCATTCGAATTCTTCTTTGACAAGATAAGCCTGAAGAAGATCATTCTTGGATGAGAAGTGGTTGTACAATGAACCTATTGCAATATCAGCTTCAGCAATAATCTGGTTGATTCCAGTTGAATTGAAACCTTGCCTGTAAAAAAGATCTGAGGCTACTCTGATAATTCTTTCCCGTACTTTTTCCTTTTTCATCTGAAAATTTTTACAAATATATATAAAAATAGATAAGTCTATCTATTTTAATTTGCATAACTGCAAAAGAGATATAATTTTAGAACCAGAATAAAAATAAAAGCAATAGTTGAAATTTTTATCAAAAAACACTGAAAATATGGATATGTTATAGCAGACCTTAATAAAACAGAATAGCTTTTTCATAAAAAAACATTATATTATAAATAATTCTCTGCATAACATTTTTAGTTTTAGTCCCTACATATTTTGTATCTTTAGTTGCCGCTTTACAAAAAAAACTATGTGGTATACAGCAATGGCAGAAGAACTTTATTTTATCAAAACCAATCCCAATATTGCCAAAATCAATTTGTACAATAAACTTTGCCGTGAGGAAGAAAATATCATAAACTTTCTTCAGGATGATGCCAAAGTAAGTCTTGAGATCATCAAAAATAAGGTAAAAAATTCTGTAGAAAATCTTTCTAAAGATGAGCTTTCAAGTATTTTCACATGGTTCAGCAGTGCCTATCCGACTGACCCGGAAGAAGTCAAAACCCAGCTTTTTATTCATGGACTTGACCTTTTTTATGAAATCCCGAAAGAAGAAAATGTAAAAACGTTTCAGGAAATGCTTTCAGGGTATGAAAAGTATTCCAAACAGAATCTGAATTTCATGGTAGATTCCCAGAATTTCAATCAATTCCTTGTTTATGGATTGTTTTACACAGATATTTCTTTAAAAGAGAAAGGGAACTGTACGGTTCTTTCACATTATTTAAAAGCTGATTATCCTTCACTCTATGCTCTGGCAGAGGATCAGTTTCAGAAGAACGGATCTCATCAGAATTACGATCCTGCTCTGCAGCGCTATTTCGGAGAACTTTACGACCTTACCAAATTTTACAAGGGATCAATTATTCAGCTTCACACCTTATAGCTCCGTTTTGTATTCAGTATAGTCATTGAGCTATAAATGTCTGAATAATTTTATGAATCTATCAATATGAGCAGAAAAGAAGAATTCCAGGTGATCTTTAAAGGCTTCCAGAAAAATAATATTTTTAGAAATAATGTTCCTGATTTTATCCTGAAAAGCCTCACTACTCAAATATTTATTATAGCTGACAACTGGATCATCCATAACAGCCTTGCTTTTAAACTCAATAAAGATGAAGCAGTCAATCATTACGTTGATCCAGATGGACCTGTTCCATTGCTTACCGAAGAACAGCAGAACCTTTATGAACAAAAATACATACTCGAATCATGATGATCAGAAAAGGTAATATCAACGATCTGACGGAGATGCGTAAACTTTTTACAGATACCATTACTTTTATCTGTAAAAATGACTACAATGGCGATCAGATCAATGCCTGGAAATCCGGAGCGGAAAATGAGGAAAGATGGCTCCAGGTAATGAACAGTCAGTTGGTGATCATAGCGAAAATTAATGGACAGATGGCAGGATTCTGTACTTTAGATCACGGAAATTATATTGATCTGTTTTTCGTTCACAAGGATTTTCAGCAACGGGGAGTTGCCCGGAAAATGTATACTTTTATAGAACAGGAAGCTATAATCCGAAAGGAGAAGACACTTACTGCTAATGTAAGCAAAACGGCTAGATTCTTCTTTGAAAAGATGGATTTCAAAGTAGTCCAAGAGCAAACCGTCCAGGTAAAAGGAATTGGACTTATCAACTATAAAATGGAAAAAGAACTGAATTAAAGAACTGCAGTATGCACCAATTACACCCCGAATATCATCAGCTAAAAATATCAGTTCCAAAAGAATTCGAAAACGTATTCACGCATTTTTACTACGCTAAAAACAATTCTTCACATCCTGTTACAAAAACTCTGCTCCCCTCCTACCAAACGATTATGCTGTTCTGCTTTGGAGAAAATGCTTTTATGACAACCCAGGAGCAAACCACTGTTGAAGTTAATCAGTGTATTGTTTTAGGGCCAGTACGCCAACCCATTGAATATACATTGCCGGCAGGAACTTCAATTCTTGTTGCCAATTTTAAGGATAATGCTTTTTACCGGTTCTTTGGACAAGCTGTGATTTCCAGCCAGGGAATACATCCTGGTAAGCTTTTGCAGGACAATTGTTTTACGGAACTCTGGCATCAGATCTCCGTTTTACCTTCTCCGGAAGAAAAAGTCAATTATATTCTACACTTCTGCAAGCCTTACCTTCAGGATCAGGATGAAATAATCAGGCTTTTAAGCAATTTCGCAGACCATGGACTGAACCCCATCAAAACCATTGCGGAACAGACCCGTCAGAGTGAAAGAAATATTCAGCTTAAACAGAAAGAACAGTTCGGATACTCTTCCAAAGAACTGGCACGTTACACTCGTTTTCTGAAAGCAATTATGATCATTGAAAAAGAACTGGAAAGCAACAAAAAGATTGAATGGTTCAGTATCATTGATGAATGCGGTTATTTCGATCAGAGCCAGCTTATCCACGATTTTAAACACTTTATTAATATTTCTCCATCCCAATATTTAAAATTTCAGAAAGATATCTGCCGCTCCGGTTCAGAATAACTCTATTTCGTTTTCTTACAATTTTTGCTGTTTTTGCTGTTCTACATTTGTCTCATAATTTAAATACTAAAAACAATGAGACATTTAATCATTTATGCCCATCCCAATGAAAAAAGCCTGAACAACCATCTGCTTCAAACTGTTATTGAAAATCTGGAGAGAGGCAATCACGAGATAGAAATAAGAGATCTGAACACAATAGGATTTGATCCTGTCTTCTCGTTGGAAGATATGCAGGGCCAGATGGCGGGAAAAGTTTCGGATGATATAAAGACGGAGCAGGATTATATTTCATGGGCAGAGCAGATTACCTTTATTTATCCGATCTGGTGGACCGGAATGCCGGCTATTATGAAAGGCTACATCGACCGTGTTTTCAGTTATGGTTTCGCTTACCGCTATGACCGGGGCGTACAGAAAGGGCTTTTGAAGGGCAAAAAAGCAGTGATCATCAATACCCACGGAAAATCCCATGAAGAGTATGAGAAGATGGGAATGGATAAAGCTCTTTCTCTTACCTCGGATAATGGAATTTTCCTGTACAGCGGTTTTGAAATCATCCAACACTTCTTTTTTGACAAAGCAGATAAAGCTTCTCCTGAAAAAGTGGAAATATGGAAAATGCAGATCCGAAGTACATATTCACAGTCGATTTTTAACCTTTAAATTTCTACGGATTACCTTTCTCGCTCACCGGCCTCGGAAGCTAGAGCGTTAAAAAAATTAAAATTTGATCCGTTAAAAAATTCCCACTATCTGAGTGCGGGCAGCATATCCAACTGAAACGGTTACAGCAAATCCGCACGAGTTTTGGGGATTTTAGGATCAAATTTTAATTTTTAGCGAAAGATTCCAGCCTTGAATTTTTGGTTCATTTTGTTTCAAGACAAAAGAACTCATGAAATAATAAATCATTAAATACGCATTATTTATAATAATTCTTTATTTTGCTTATGTGGGATTTATGGCATAGAATTGGCTTCAGAAGCGATAAATAAAATTGTTTTGAAACCTTTATTTTAGACCATTAAGATTGATAAACTGTTAAGAACAGTAAGTTTTTTGATAAATAGCTTAAACTGATATGGAACTTTACAGCAGATCTTAATGGTTTAAATATTGGAACCAATAACAAAAAAATTTTACATTTGTATTATTGATGAAACATTTAAACAGCATATTGCGTCTTCCTTTTTTCACTGAGTATTATTCCCCGGCGAACCGTTCGGGAAGACTTTCTATATCTGTGATTTAACAAGAATAACATAACGATATATAGAGCCCGGACAATGTGTCCGGGCTTTTTTTTGTTTTAAAACTAAATAAATATGATCAGTACACTACAAGAAAACGCAGCCATCATTCTTCCGGAAAACGGATTGGAACAGAAACTGAAACAGGCTGAAAAGGAAAACAGAAAATTAATTATCAAGCTGGGCTTTGATCCTACTGCTCCGGATTTGCATCTGGGACATGCTGTCGTGCTTAAAAAGCTGAAACAGTTCCAGGACCTGGGACATCAGATTGTGATTGTGGTTGGAAGCTTTACAGCCAGAATCGGTGATCCGACAGGAAAGAACAAAGCCCGGAAACCTTTAAGTGCTGAAGATGTTGAGCATAATGCACAAACGTATATCAATCAGCTCTCAAAGATTATTGATGTGGAAAAAACTAAAATTGTCTTTAATTCTGACTGGCTGAATGCTCTTAGTTTTCCGGAAGTCATTCAGCTGATGTCAAAGGTAACCGTAGCCCAACTGATGCACCGGAATGATTTCAATAAAAGGTTCACGGAAAACACTCCGATTGCGATGCATGAGCTTGTGTATCCTATCCTCCAGGGCTTCGATTCTGTACAGATTGAATGTGATATTGAGATGGGCGGAACGGACCAGCTTTTCAACTGTACCATGGGAAGACAGCTTCAGGAAGCCCACCAGATGCCGGCACAGACTGTAATGTGCATGCCTCTGCTTAAAGGTCTTGACGGCAAAGAAAAAATGAGCAAATCACTGAATAATATTATCGGGCTGACGGATGAACCGAATGAGATGTTTGGAAAAACCATGTCTATCCCGGATAGTCTTATTGATGAATTTATTGAGCTTACTTCTGATTTTTCTACCGAGGAAAAGGAAGATTTACAATTAAAATTACAAAACGGCGAAAACCCGATGAATATTAAGAAACTGATCGCTAAAAATATCATTACCCAATACCATGACCATACAGCAGCAGAGCTTGTAGAAGAATTTTTCAGCAGCCAGTTTCAAAGCAAGAATTCTGAAGAAAAAGTCTATGAACCTGTTTCTCTAGCTTCACTTCATCATAGAAAAAAGCTGATAACATTGGTAGAACTCTGCAGTCAGTTAAAAAGTGACCTAAGCAAATCGGCGGTCCGAAGAATGATCCAAAGCGGAGGCATTCAGATTAATCATATCAAAATAACGAACCCTGATGAAGAGATTGAATTACTTCCACAGACAAAAGTAAAAATCGGAAGAAGAGATTTTTTTGAACTCGTTTAAATCTTCCGATTCTTGAGGTAATTTTCAATATATTCGTTTCATTAAATAAAAATGATGAGCTATTTTATGGTCGATATTGAATCGGATGGCCCGATTCCCGGAGATTTTTCGATGATCTGCTTCGGAGCAGTTCTTGTGAATGAGGAACTGGATACTACGTTCTACGGAAAACTGAAACCTGTTTCAGAAAAATTCAATCCGGATGCTTTGGCTGTTTCCGGTTTCAGCAGGGAGGAAACGATGAGTTTTGATGATCCCGGGAAAGTCATGACAGAATTTGAAGAATGGATTAAAGAAAATTCTAAAGGAAGACCCATTTTCATCAGTGACAACAACGGTTTCGACTGGATGTTCATCTGCTGGTACTTTCATCATTTTACCGGGAAAAATCCTTTCGGTTATTCATCAAGAAGACTGTCTGATCTGTATTGCGGACTGGAAAAAGACACTTTCGCCCAGTGGAAACATCTCCGTAAAACAGAACACACGCATCATCCTGTAGACGATGCAAAAGGAAATGCCGAAGTTTTACTGTATATGAAAAAAGAAATGGGATTAAAGATCGCGCTAAAATAAGATCACCTTATTGCTCAAAACCGGATCTAAAAAACAACTTATGAACATGACGATCACCTATAGAAAAGCCTCAGAAAACGACATTGATTATCTTCTTGATTTAAGAACGAAAACCATGAATCCGCATTACACCGATTCCAGTCTCCCGACGGATAGAGAAACAACACTTCAGAGAATTCTTTATCAGTTTGAAAAAGCCAATATCATTCTTTTGAATAATGAACCTGTCGGATTATTAAAAATCAACAGAGCTGAGGATAAAACAGAAGTTCTGCAGCTTCAGATAGACCCTAGCCAACAAGGGAAAGGACTTGGAAAAATAATTTTAACAGATATTCTGAAGGAAGCATCCGCAGAAGAAAAAACAGTCTCATTAAGTGTCTTAAAAACCAATAAGGCCCAAAACTTATATAAAAGTTTAGGCTTTAAAGTTGTGGATGAGGATGAGCATTCTTATTTTATGGAATTTCAAGGTGGCTTTAGATTAGTTTAACCACAATAGCCTCAGAAGTTTTTAAACACTTAAGTTATTTTTAAGCTAAATACTTGGTGGATAAGAAGTACACATAAGTTCTCAAAAATCAAAGATTTTTATACTGGATAATATGCGCAAACATCCGTGAAAATCTGTATAATCCGTGGTTAAAAAATATCAACCACAAAAGTCACAAAAGATATTAAACACTTAAGTGATTTTTTAAGTTAAATACTTTGTGGATAAGAAGTATGCCTAAGTTTCTGAAAAATCGGTAGATTTTTTATGATTGATTGGCTAAAGTAACAAAGATGAGCCTCCCACCTTCTTCGGCAGACAAAAGTATTTTCTTGCCATCCGTAAGCTCTACCATAGATCCGGGTGGAATCTCTTTCTGTTCGGTAACATCTTTCATCGAAGTCAGACTCTGATTCACCAGCACCCATCTTCCTTCATGAAAAGTGAAATATCCTACCGGCATTTTATCCTGCATCGTAAGGTTTTCATTTCTGATCACTTTTCTTGAAACATGCCATTTGAATAAATACTGATTGTTGTACACCATCAATCGGTGGTTTTCAGGTTTCCAGACCTCATCATCAAATTTAAAATACAGATCCAAGACGGGAAGCGTTCCGCGGTGCGGCGTTCCGCAGAAAGGGCATTTCGGGTTGCTACTGTTGTCAAAAACATACCATTTTTCTGTACATTCCGGGTTGTGGCAGGGCTGAATCAGATCGGCGGTCTTTAGCAGGGCGGTTTCCCATTCATTGGCGGTGGGACGTCGAATTGGATCGTGAAGCCCGTCTATAAATGCTTTTTTAAACAGTTCGGAAAGATAAGGACCCGCAGCCGTAAAAGGAATTTTCTGAGGATCGCCCCAGAATGCGTCCCATTTTCTGAGGTGGTCAACTTTTACCTGATTGGACGGATCCTGGAAATGTTCTATGAATAAAGCTTTTTCACCCATAGAAATGATCTCATCTTTTTCAGAATCAAGATCCCATATCTTTCCTCCTCTCAAAGGATGTCTTCTGAACAGGTACATATAAATCAGCACCGCCAGTGCATGAAGATCTGTTTTCTGATTAGGCAGATGCCTTCCGGGATCCTGCATGCTCAGATGTTTGGTCTTTAAAACTTCAGGAGCAATAAAATCTGCCGTTCCGATGACTTCCGGCGGGAAGAGCTTTGGAACAACCAATCCGTCTATATCAATAATACAGGCAGATTTCGTCACTGGATCTATCAGAATATTGTTGTAGGAAAGATCGGAGTGTGCCAGTCCCATCTGGTGAAGCTTTTTCACCCCTCTGCTAATATTGATGGTGATCTGAAAATAGCTCAGCCAATCTCCGAGTTCAGAATGATCGAGCCGCAGCGGATATTGTTGATTCCTGAACATGGGAGCAGTGAACCATTTCCCAACCTTATCCTGACCCTTGATATTATCTGATCCGATGTATCCCTTCGCAAAGAAGAATTTTTTATGGTAAACAGGAACCACAATTCCTGTCAGCTTATTTTTTTCTACAATATCATACGGCCATCTGAATATTTCGTTCAGAAAATAATCCGATGAATTTCCGTTCTGTATATTTCCGAGATAAGTGGAAACAATCCTCATGATACGCTCTTTCTGTCCGGCATCCAGAGGATTTCGGTAAAAAGCTATCACATATTCTCTGTCCGGCGAAAAATAGACATCTTTCACTCCGCCCCGAATCGGGCTTTCATCTACGTATTCATAAGATTTTGCTGTATCTAGGATAGAAGCAACTTTAACGGTTTTTTTCATGTTTAATAGATTATGGCCAGTGTTCTGTCATCATGATTTCCCCGGCTCCAGAAATCGGTCCATGTCAGAAGCTGTTGATCAATATGGGTATCGTTAATAAAATCTACTTTCGCCCGGTCATCGTTGTTCCCGGCCAGATCATTAAAGAATGCTTTCCAGCTGTCAATATCTTCAAGCTTGTTTTCTGTCATGAATTTCGGGTCGTAAATACCATCCGTCATCAGTACGAGATAGGAAAAATCATTCACACAGGTTATTCCAAATCTTGAAACCATATCATCACTGAAGATCTCTTTCATCGTGATAAAACGGGTTCCGCCGCCAAATTCTCCTACATCCATTTGATTCAGAAGCATTACTTCAGAAAAATCAGGACTGATCAGGTTAATCGGGCAGTCTCCCACTCCAAAAGTGAGAATGACATAACCGAAATCAAACTTTTTTGTCAGCGCAAAAATCAGTGTTGTGTGGAAATCTTTTATCGAAAATGAATGTTCTGCTGCCGTTTGCTCCAAAATATCATAAACATGAAGAATGCCTTTATACAAAAGCTTTAAAACGTTTTCTCCAGCTTCGGACTGTATTTCTTTTGATGAATCAGAACTATTATAAACGATTTCAATATTTTGTTCGATTCTGTTTAAAATTTCTTCTGAATTGAAAAAACTGTTTACAGAAACGACTGCCAATCTTGAACCTTCTCTTGCCATAATTGCGGAGCCGGCTCCGTCAGCGACTGAAACAATGCCCCAACCTCCGGGAAGCTCGTTCACAGCAAAATCATCATCTCTGCATTTTCCTTCATGGGCATGTGAACGTCCTCTTTTTGAGACAACGGTAATTTTTTTATCCAGAAATTTCCCTTCGTAGGAGGTTTCATCAGGTTTATAGTAAATATCGTTGGTGTCGGATGGAATATTCTTCCAAAGGTCTTTCGGATCTGCATTCACGAATAAATGTACTTTTTTGATCTCCGTACTGTCTTCATCATGGGTATGATAGAATTCAATATCCAGATCATGGACACTGTTTACATACGGAATTCCGGATATTTTGTTGTTCTCGAAGATAAGTCCTGTCTCCCGGAGATTGGTGATATTTTTAATCTTTATATTCGGAAAGTCATCCATCTCAAAACGGTATTCATAAAACTGCTTTGAACTGGCATTTTTAAGCACCAGATGAACTTCTTTAAATTCTTCTATTTCTCTGTAAATAACAGCTTTTTCCATGGCTTTGTGTTGGGTTTTGGCAATAGGATTTCCTTCCGTTATCCAAGAGTTCTGTTAATATCAAATCCTTCGCTGGAAAACCCGTAATAATCCGAAGTTCCGCACCAGGGACATTTATTATAGCCTTCTCCTTTCAGACAGTGAATTCCACCGCAAGAACAGGTTGCTAATGCAACAGGATTGGCACAATGAGGGCATGATGTTCCTCCCTGGAGTTCTTCAATAGAAATTTTAAGATTATTTTTCTGGGAAGATGAAAGTCTCAAATATGCTTTTTCGTCAATTTTATAGGCTCCGTCCAGCCTGTAATATCTTGTAGACATTCCGGGTATGCTTGATTCGGCGAATGTTTTTTTAAACTTCATCAAATACAGCTTCTCAGTTTCTGAGCATTTTCCGTTTAAAACAACAAAATTATTGTCCGGAAACTTCTGCTCGAGTTCAGGGTCTACTTTTTCGAGAATAATAGAATCGATCTTGGAAAGATTAATTCCTTCTTTATTGGCTTCGGTAACACTCTGGCTGGTTGTTTTAATGGAATCCGTCACCCATTTGAAAAATTCTTTATAGGAATTTTCATCGGAATTATTGAACAGTAAAACATTGTCCGACAAAGCCCCAAGCAGCTTATAATTGGTATTTTCGCCTATCGAAACCGCAATCGTATTGGGTTTTCCATGGTATTTATTGTTCCATCTTTCGATAGCTTTTGTAGCATCATCGGTAGGAACACCGTCTGTAAAAAGAAAAACAATAGGTTTCCAGTCGCCTTTTCTTTCGTAAGTTGTCTTCACAATATCCCTGTCTATGCAGTCCATCATTTTAATAAGACCCTGAGACAGCGATGTACCGCTTCCAATTGGGATCTTTGGCGGATAAAAACTGATGATATCCTGAAGAGGAGTAATGACCTCAGCCTCTCCGGCAAAGCCTATAATGGAGATATAAACCGTTTCCAGTGAATACGGATCTTTTTTCAATTCTCTGATGATATTGGCAATACCTTCCTGTACCTGCTCAATAGGCTCTCCAACCATAGATTCGGAGACATCGACTAAAAAATAAATGGGCAGTCTTCTCATGATTTATAAAGACACGTAATTTAGATTATAATATTAAGTTCGGAAGGGGGTGGAGGCAGCGGTGTACTTTCTCCTGTTCCCTGTGATTTTCCTCCCATCGTGATGGATGAACTTACCCATTTGAAAAATGAGGAAAGCGTAATCGCATCTGTAGTATCCAGTTTTACCACGTGATCTGTAAGCTCCTTTAGGAACTGTTCGTCTGCTTTCGGACCTGCAGCGCAGCCTACAATAGCTCCAAATTCCAAACCTCTTATCACGGGGATCATCTGTCTGTATTTCTGGATATCGGAAGGTTTTCCGTCAGTAAATATGAACAGCAGCGGCCGCCAGTCTTCTTTTTCGTCCGAAGATCCTTTGACCAGTTCTTTCTTAACCAGTTCCGAAACCATCTCCAACGCCGCACCGGTATGAGTTGGCCCACTGTCCGGACAAGTAATCTCCATAGGGTAAAAACTGGCCAGATCCGTGAGCGGAATGATATTTTTAACCTCACGGTCAAAAGTGATGACACTAAGATGAAGACTGTCCATCGCCTGCGGATCTGCACGGAGCATGCTTATGAGCCCGTTAAATCCATTATTCAGTGCCTGGATAGGCTCTCCGTTCATAGAACCGGAAGTATCCAGTAAAAAATATGCTAATAATCTCCTGCTCATGGTAAGACAATATTAATTCTGAAGCCGGCAGCGGAAGTTGAAAACTTCCCTGCCGGCTTTAAGTTTGATAAAAATTCAGGTTTAGTTGCTGTAGGCATACTGTTTCAGGATCTCAATAAAATTATCGGTCTGATGTGGCTCTCCAATAGCACGGAACTTCCAGTCGCCATTGTGACGGTAGGCTTCAGCAAAAATCATTGCACATTTACCGTTCATACTTGCATCTCCTGAAAGGCTGTATTTTGTAATTTCTTTTCCTTTGGCATCTACGGCTCTGATAAAGGCATTCTCGATCATTCCAAAATGCTGATTATTTTGTTTTCCCTGGTAAATAGTCACCAGGAATAATATTTTCTGATAGCTTTCGTCAAGCTGGTCAAGTTTAACGATAATCTGCTCATCGTCTCCATCTCCGGCACCGGTTCTGTTATCTCCCGTCAGCCATATATTACCGCTTGGATGCTGCATGGAATTAAAGAAAACCACATCTCCCTGATACAAGGCGATCTGCCTTCCTTCATTGGTCTGTACCGTTTTTCCAAGATTGGCCACTTTGCCGTTTCCGTCTAAAAGAAATGCAACGGCATCAAGATCATACTCCGCTTCTTTACTGAACAGTTTCCCAAAGAAGCCACCCTGTTTCCTTACATCCCATCCTAAACCGATCGTTACTTTTGAAAGGTCGTAAACACTTTCGCCACGGTCATTTTTTCTTAAATCAATCGTCTGACCTTTCTGTAAATTAATTGCCATAGTTATCGTTTTTTGTGTATTTGAAAATATAATTATTTTATGATCTGCCCTTTATAGTATTTCTCAAGGAAGAAAGCCAAGTCTGCTCTGTAGCCTATTCCTGAGGCTTCGAATTTCCAGCTTCCGTTTCTTTTGTACAGTCTTCCGAATTCTACTCCGGTTTCAATCGAAAAATCTTCGTCCAGCTCATATTTTGCGATTTCCTGATTGGTACTGTTATCTACAATTCTGATGTATGAGTTTCTTACCTGTCCGAAGTTTTGTTTTCTTCTTTCAAAATCTTCGATGGTCACTACAAAAAGAATTTCTTCAGCTTTCGGATCTACTTTTTCAAGATCTACAATAATCGCCTCATCATCGTCTCCGTCACTGTTTTTACCGCTCGGATCATCGCCTGTGTGGGTCAGTGCACCATCGGGAGACTGAAGGTTATTATAAAAAACAAAACATTCTTCATTGATTAATTTTCTGTCGGAGTCAATCATGATGGCAGAAGCATCCAGATCGAAATCGAAGCCTGTTCCTTCATTCGGATCCCAGCCCAGTCCTATCGTCATTTTTGTAAGCCCTATCTCGATCTTCTGTCCTTTCTGTAAATTAATTGCCATAGTGTTTTAGATTATTAATTATTTTTTGTTTAAGATAAATGTGATTTGTGGATTGACCAAATTTATTGATAAAAAAATGAATGACCTGCGGTAATGATTCATATTAATAGGGTTTTAACATAAAAAAAGCCCAATTGTAAAATTGGGGCTGTATTATTAAAAGTTACAGTTGAACTTAATTTTCAAATTCTTTTTCAGAAACTGCTTTTTCTCTTGCTTTAGCCAACATCGGAATAGAAATAAGTCCCATCACCAGCATAATCGTGATCTGCAACGGAAGTGAAATAAATGAATAGGTCAATCCCATTTCACCACCTAATTCCGCACTTTTCCCCATTGAGATAAATAAAGCCATAAATCCATACTTCATAGCCAGATTAAATGCACCAATTCCGCCACTGGCAGGAACGATCATTCCCAAGGTACCGACAACGATAATGAAAAAGCCGTCCGCAATAGTAAAATCAGAGGTTTCAGGAAGCGCAAAACACACAAGATAAGCTGCAAAGTAATAGCAAACCCATATTCCTATAGTATAAAGGATGAATTTTCCTTTTTCTTTCAATTTAAATATTGTTGCTAATCCTTCGAAAATTCCGTCAATAAAATTCACAATCTTTCCCAGGAAGGGAACATTGGACAATCTCTTCTTAAATACAAAGAATGCAATTGTTCCTACAGCCAAGACCGAAATAATAAGTACTATCTTATTAGGATTAATGTTAACACCTGAATTTTCATAGAAAGACAGAATAGCTTCATATTTAAACAACAGTGTCAGCCCCAGAAATCCAAGCATACAGATAAGATCCACTACTCTTTCCAGGATAATTGTTCCGAAAGACTTGTCAACAGGAACTTTTTCTACCCCATACAAAGCAGTAGCCCTTGCTACTTCACCGCTTCTCGGAATGGTAAGATTCATCAGGTATCCGAAAGATATAGACCACAATGAATTTGAGTTAGATATTTTATGCCCCATCGGCTCCAGCATCAGATTCCAGCGTATCGCCCTGAACCAGTAAGCCAGAATACCAAATACGGAAGCAAACAGGACCCACAGATAGTTAGCTTTCGCCAATGATGCCTTAATTACTTTAAAATCAAGTCCTTTTAAGGCAAGCCATAAAAAAAAGCCTGCAAAAGCAAGCGATATTACTATTGTTAGTATTGATTTTAAAGGATTCTTTGATTGTTTCTCCATGGATCAGGTCAGAAGGTTTGTTTTTTCATCCGGGAAAACAATTTTCGGCTGGAATTCTTTTGCTTCTTCGGGTGTCATCTGCGCATAAGCGATAATGATAATGATATCATCTCTCTGTACTTTTCTTGCAGCAGGTCCGTTTAAGCATACTTCGCCAGATTTTCTTTTCCCTTTGATAACATAGGTATCAAAACGTTCTCCATTATTCACATTAACGATATAGACTCTTTCTCCCACTACCAGACCGGCAGCTTCTATAAGATCTTCGTCGATCGTTATACTCCCAATATAATTAAGGTCTGAGGCCGTAACCCGTACCCTATGGATCTTAGACTTGAAAACTTCTATTAACATTCTGCAAATTTATTAATAAAAATTAATAAATCAGGCTTTTGAAATCATTTTAAAACTCCCATAAACCCGGTCATTTAATTTTGTACTACACAAGCTTTCAGGCTATTGTTTATAAAATCAACAAACATATCGGTAAAAATATTAATTCTTTATACATAATTTAGGATTTAATAAATACAGGAAATAATATTGTTTTTTTGCTAAAGTCAATACTCATAAGCATTTGGCATGATTTTAGTGAGCGGTAACGTAGATTTTACGTGAAAAGTCAAATTATCATATTTTAACTGTTTTCATCAAAAAGTAAAAAAATTTTATAACTTTTAATAAAATAATTGCACAATTAGAAAATAGTATTATATTTGCTATAATTACGAACTAACTTAATATTAAAAATTATGAACAAGTCTGAATTAATCGACGCAATCGCAAAAGATGCAGGAATCACTAAAGTTGCAGCTAAAGCTGCTTTAGAATCATTCATTGGTAACGTAACTACTACTCTGAAGAAAAAAGACGGAAAAGTTTCTTTAGTAGGATTCGGTACTTTCTCAGTAGCTGAGAGAGCTGCCAGACAAGGGATCAACCCTGCAACTAAAAAACCGATCAAAATTGCTGCTAAAAAAGTTGCTAAATTCAAAGCAGGAGCTGATTTATCCAATGCAGTTTCTGGTGCTAAGAAAAAATAATCATTCAGATTAAAAATTCAAAGGCCGTTTCCTAAAGAAATGGTCTTTTTTTTGGATATAAATGGCTTTTGGGACCTTCCCATCCAGAAAATATTAAAGCAAAAAAAGAGGTGATTCTGATTCTTTAAATTTTGGCTAAAGCCATTCCAATGTTTATAAATTGAAAGCGGGCTAAAGCCCGCTCCTATTGAATTTTAAATGATATTTTTCAAGATTAAAGAGATCAGGAACGTTCTTTGAATAAAGACTACCAAATTCTGATAAATCTATCAAAAACTCCCATCCTCCGGCATCCACCCTCTAACTTCTAATCTCTAATTTCTAGCTTCTAATTCCTATGGTGCCAGTCGGGAAATCTTCCAGTCAAGGTCTTCCAGCTGATAAATAATCCTGTCATGAAGGCGGTTGGGTCTTCCCTGCCAGAATTCAATTTCGTAGGGTTTTGCAATATATCCGCCCCAGTTAGAAGGTCTTGGGACCTCACCGGTTTCATATTCTTTTTCCAGTGCTTTTAACTTTTCTTCCAGAAACTCCCTGTTCGGAATTGCCTGACTTTGGGGGGAAGCGACCGCTCCGAGCTGACTTCCTTTAGGCCTTGAATGGAAATATCCATCACTCAGGTTTTCTGCAATCCTTTCAAGGTCTGCTTTAATAATGATCTGCCTTTCGAGATTCGGCCAAAAGAAACTAAGACAGGCCTTATGATTCTTTTCTATTGCTTTTCCTTTTCTGCTGGTATAGTTGGTATAGAAAATAAATCCTTCATAAGTATATTCCTTAAGCAGCACCATTCTGGTCCTCGGACATCCATCTTCCTCTAAAGTAGAAACAGCCATGGCATTAGCTTCTGAGACCACCGGACTATTGCTGGCTTCAAGAAACCAGTCTCTAAACTGTTCAATGGGATTTTGTTTTATCTCACTTTCAATAAGTTGGGATTTCTCATACACTTTTCTCTTGTCGTGCAGGTTTTCCATAAATATTTTTTATTAAATTTGAGTATGAATTACTCATACAAAGGTAAAATATTAATTTCCACACCTGACATTTCCGGCGATATTTTTTCGAGATCGGTAGTGCTGATCGTTGAGCATAACGAAAGCGGGGCATTTGGTTTGATATTGAACAAAAAAAACAGCCAGATGAGTAGTAAGTTCAAAAACTTTTTTGATTTCAAAATAGAGGTTTATGACGGCGGCCCTGTGGAAAACGACAAGGTCTTTTTTATCGTTAAAGAAAAGAAGGTTACTGACGTCTATTCTGAGATCAGCAAAGGATTTTATATCACGGAAGACATTGAAAGCATTATCGCTGCTGTCCTTAATAAGGAATTAAGCATCAATGATGTGAAAATTTTCTCCGGGTACTCAGGATGGGCAGCTGGGCAGCTGGATGATGAGGTTCAGAGAAAGATGTGGACTGTGGTAGATATTTATAATTTAGACTATACGCTTCCCAATGATCAGACCTTGTGGAAGTCGATTATGCAGAATCTTGGCGGGGAATATCTGCTTTGGGCCAATTCACCTGAAGACATTTCTCTTAACTAACTGATTTTCTACCTGATACATTCTAAAAACATTAACAAATTTTAAGATTATGTTAACTAATTTTAAAGAAAGAATTTCCGTTATTTGAAAAACCAAAAATCACTGACATGAAAGGAATCAAACTACTTACTTTATCAGTCTTTTCTGCTTCATTTTTATCCTTTACTCCTATCAATAAAAAATATATCGTTATAGATGCCGGACACGGTGGAAATGATATGGGAACAGTCTATGGGAAATTCTCAGAGAAAGAAATTACTATAAATATTGCCAAAGAGATCAGGAAACTAAATGAAAATCAGGATCAGTATGAAGTGGTACTAACCAGGGATTCTGATACTTATCCTACTCTTCAGGAGAGAACTGATATGATCAACAAGCTGAATCCTGAAATGGTTATTTCTCTTCATATAAATAACAGTCCTCACAAAGAAACTACGAAACAAGGGACTGAAGTGTATATTCAGAATACAGATGGTTCAAAAAAACTTGCTGAAAAAATTTCCAAGAAATTTAATGTTGCTAAAATTGAGGAACGTAATCTCCATATGCTGAGAGAAGCAAAAGCTCCTGCGGTATTGGTAGAACTTGGATTTATCAATAATACTAAAGACAGAGAATATATTACCAGCGAAAACGGACAAAAAGAAATCGCTCAAAAATTCACAGAGATCATTCGTGAATACTAAATAAAGAAACAATTTCTGATTTATTCAGAATAAAACCCGGTAAAGGACTTGGGTACTTTGTTGTTTACCGGGTTTGTCAATTTTAAAAACTATTCTTCCAGCTTTCCACCATTTCTATAAAACGGGAGCTTTCAAAAGTCTTATTTCTTATTTTACCTACAGAAAATATGCCTTTCTCATCGGAGATCATTAAAATCTCTTCAGCTTTTTGCGATTCAAAAGCAATTATCTCATGCTCCTGGATATCTGCAAGGTTATTTTTATGTAAGAAAGTCACGAAGTTTTCCATCAAAGGAGAGATGTATGCACCTTCGGACTGCCTGGCAACTTTGATCACATTTCCTTCTAAAAATAATAAATTCCCGGAAGTTGTACGCGCGATTCTCTTGTTAGGATTAAGCAGGATGACATCATCCAAATCATTTTCTTCTGCATAAATGCCTCCGTAAATATTTTCCGGACAATGAACCCTGATATTGCTCAATAAATTATTGTTTACATTGATTTCCTTGATAAGATCCATTTCCAGCGGTCTCTGATGAACTGTTAGTATATCATCCGATTCTGTTACTTCATAAAAATAAGATACGGAAGATTTTGAAACGGTCACCGCATCATTATTTCTGAAAACCTGAAAATTGATAATTCCATTTTTTATTCCTCTGCCATCGATAAGATCTTTATGAAAAAGGCTTTGGAAAAATTCCAGGGTATAGGTAAGCGGAATATTCATTCTCATTTTCCTCATGGAGGCCATTAAGAAGAAATAGCACTCTTCATCCATGATCAATCCTCCGCTTCTCACGAAGAAAGAAACCTTCACTGCGTCGCCCAAAAGGAACGCTCTGTTCTTTACATTTAATCCGTCTGATGTAAAATATTGATTTTCCAATTTTTGAAGTGATTTATTTATAAAAAAATAATGAACGATAAATCGTTCATCAGTTTTACCATTCAATAGTGTACTGCTTATGCCGCACCTAATTTTATTCTAAGGTTTTCTATAAGATTTTCCCAATACAGTGCATTTTCTTCTTCATCACCCTCTTCACAGAAATCTGTAATATTTAAAGCCAAATCTTCAGTGATATCATCTATTGTGATAGTCATTTCAAAGAAATTCTTAGTTCCCTCATCTTCTTCCCATCTGAAACGAACGAAACCTTCAGGCTTATATCTAATCAAAGTGGCCTTTTCAGCAGGTCCTCCTCCCCAGCTAAAAAAGAAATCATCGCCTTTCTCTGTTACCTCATCCGCAAACCATTCAGATAACCCCTCTGCAGTTGCCAGATATTCGTATAAAATCTCTGATAAACAATGCATTGGATATTCGTAATGGACTTTATGTTTCGCCATATAATCTTTGTTTTTATCGTCCCGCAATATATAAATTAATTTTTTTATTACACTAAAAAGCAGTTATTTTTTTAAAGAATCTTCATGATATTTATCACAGCTTTTAAATCTTTCCTGAATATAGTTTTCAGTCCAAAAACTACCATGTAGCACATAAAAAATCTCTCCATTTTGGAGAGATTTATCTTCTATTTTTCATTTAAAACATCCAGAATGATCTGGCATCCTTGTCTGATTTCGTCCATCGAAATGGTAAGTGGTGGCGAGATTCTCATATACTCATTTCTATAGAGCTGCCAGAATACAATAAGGCCCTTTTCCATACACTTTTTGGCAGCTTCAAGGGTATATTCCGGTGTTCCGAGGTTCACAGCGAGCATTAAGCCTTTTCCGTTGATATTTTTGATCTTCGGATGTACAAGAAGTTCTCTGAACAGTTTTTCTTTTTCTAAGGTTTCATCCATCAGACTGCTTTCTAAAACTTCTTTCAATGTAGCGTGGCTGGCGGCTGCAATCAGAGGATTGCCTCCAAATGTTGTAATATGTCCCAACTTTGGTGAGTGTGACAGGGTTTCCATAATTTCCCTGGAGCTCATAAAAGCACCTACTGGTACTCCGCCACCCATTCCTTTCCCCATAACAAGGATATCGGGAACAATTCCGAAATGCTCGAAAGAGAATAATTTACCGGTTCTGCCAAATCCTGGCTGGATTTCATCAAGAATAAGGAGTGCTCCTACTTCTTCACATCTTTTTTTAAGATTAATCAGGTAATTGTCTTCTGGGACTAAGAATCCTGCCGCTCCCTGAATTGTTTCAAGGATCACACAGGCTGTTTTCTCTGTAATTTTATCAAAGTCATTTTCATTGTTGAATTCTATGAAGCTTACCATTGGCAGCAGCGGACGGAATTCTCTTTTATGGGTTTCGTTTCCGGACACACTCAATGCGCCGTGCGTGTTACCGTGATATGAATTTTTAAAGGAAACAATTTCTTCTCTTCCTGTATAACGCTTAGCCAGCTTAAGACTTCCGTCAATAGCTTCTGCCCCACTGTTTACCAGATAGGTAATTTCCAGGGGATCGGGGGTAGCTTCTGCAAGAAGTTTGCACAATGCTACAGGTTTTTCCTGTGCATATTCTCCATACACCATTACGTGCAGGTATTTGTCTGCCTGCTCCTTGATGGCTTCCACCACTTTAGGATGTGAATGCCCTAAAGTATTGGCAGAAACGCCTGCCACGAAATCCAGATATTTTTTTCCATCTGTTCCGTAGATATAACTTCCTTCTGCTTTTTCAACTTCAAAACCTGCTGCAAACTTTGTGGTCTGTGCCTGATATATAAAAAAGTCTTTATGCATTTCCATTTCGCAAAAATTTTCAGCAAAGCTAAAAAAGATTCATCACATGCAGAAATTATAAGTCTTAATAAAAAAATTACCCTTAAGATTGTAAGGGTAATTTTAAAAATATACACAGTTATTACAATACTTTTTCGACTGTTACATAACTGTTGTTGATTACATTATAAGCAGTTGTTCCCCCGACTTCAGAAATAGCTTCTAAAGTAATATACTGTCCCTGAACCGCATACACTGAAAAATCCAGGCTGATTTTTCTGACCGTGCCATCAAAATTCACCGCATTTTCCAGAAGCTGGAATCTTTTAGCATCATTAACATATAAACTTGCTCCTAATCTGCTGCTAAATGTACCCGCAGCTCCAGTAAAATTCAGACTTACATTAATTCTGTACAACCCGCTTTGACGGATATAAAGCCTGTTTAGATCTGCACCTGTTGTCGGAACATTTGTTTTAAGCTTTAACGGATCTGCTAAAAAATTAGGCTTGTCAATTAAGGAATTAATAGGCAACATTACAGAACCTGAAGTCGTATTGACAGGATTTATCGTAAACCTGGAAATATTATCAGATTCAATTTCAAAGGCTTTGCTCCACACAAGTCCGTCGAATACCATTACCTGGCCTGTACTTTTCACAAATATGAGCATACCTCTTAAAACTTCTATCCTTGTGGCAGGAGCATTTATCCCGGTATAGGGCAAGTCGGTGTCGGTTTCCACAGCGGGTAAACCAAAACCTTTAACTCCGGTCGCTTCATTTACATTTGTTATATACATCATTACCTGATCGTTACCATTAGCATTAGAATCAGGGTTGGGTATGTTTGTAAAATTAACTTGCGCACTGTAAATGCTTAATGAAAACAAAAACAGGCAGAATATATATTTTTTCATCACTAATAGGCTTTAATTAAACGGGCTCCAATATATGAGTTGATAGAACTGCTATCCGTTCCGTATGCGGCAAGAGATCCTCCGGACCCCCCAATAGTTGTTATCGTTGGAACAACTCTCAGCTCTGCACCAGCAGGTAAGGATATTGTTTGGGAAAAACTGGATGTTTTACTTCCCTGGGTGTCAATAATAAATATAATGGAGTAATTACTCTTGGTAACAACAGTTTCCCAAGCCGAAGCCGGAGTATATTTAACCTGTAGTGTTAACTTAAATTCTGTAACACCTATCTGGGCTCCCACACTGCCCCCGGTAAAACCAAGCGCTGCTGCTACGTCATACATTCCATTTTGTTTTATTGTCACCGAACTTGCATTTTTCATAAGAAGGTTATCAACAAGAACCTGACTTTTATCATCCGGTGCAAGATACTGGGGAGATCCTAAGGAAAGGCATATTCCAAGACCAAAAGCCAGGCAGGGAATTGTAATCCCGGAAGAAATTCCCAATCTTGAACCTTTAGGCTGAAAGATTCCCTGTATCTGTCTGGCCGGGTTCCAGGCAAAGCCGTCATACTTATAATACTGGTCATCAGCTTTATTATATATTACTCCACCTACAAGGTTAGGATAGTCGCTAAAAAGATCCGGTGATCCAGCATCATATTTAGGAAAAGTGGTATACGTATTGGAGTAGGGAAGTATTGCTCCGCTGATCCCGTCTTTTATTTTTAATATATTCTGATTGCTGGGAATGTTGTCACCAATAACTACTTGTGCATTTAAACCGCATTGAAATAAAAACACTAAAATTAATATTATCCTTTTCATTTTATTGCATATTTATTTTTTCAACAATAATCTCTGACACTGCATTTCCTGTAGTATTCATTGAAAAAGACAATATATTTCCTCCGATAATTCCGGTACAAACCCCTGTTCCAATGTTCTGGTTCCCATAAAACCTCAGTCTTAAATTGTCGCCTGCTTCAAAGCTACCTACATAAGTAAGAACCAGTGACTGTCCTACATCAATAGCTCCCGGAGATAAGCTTCCTAAGGATAATGCACCGCTGGTAGAACTGGTGGTATTATTTGTAATAGGCCTCCATGTAGCAGGAGCTGCTGCGGTACTTGTTTCCAAATCAACCTTTGAGTACAGATTAATTGTTACTCCTAAACATAACGCCGGTGTTTTAACATCTATAGCTCCACTTTTAAAAGAAATTTTATACAAACCTCTTGTCTTGATATTAATAACATTGCTTGTCGCTGATGCAAGAGAAACATCTGCTGAAATATCATTATAACTTGGGCTGGCACTTGTAAATGGAACATCTATTGCTCCTCCTGTTTGCGGGCAAAGTCTGTTTACCCCTCCACATCCCAATCCACACGTTCCGCAATCTGCCATTATGGCAGCGCTTCTTATAAAACGGGCCATTTTATTATTCTTTAAGGCTGTTACAATAGGATCTGAGATTTTCCATATCGTACCGTCATTCTGAACAATACTTCCTGTTTCTTTATTAAAGATAACAGACCCCTGAGTTCCGTTTCCTGTGGTACCAGCAACAGATGTCGGCAGTACTGAAGCGGTGTTAGCCCTTGGCAACCTAGCTGCGTTGTTGTCCTGTTTAACGTGTAAAAGTGATCTGGTGTCAGGTTGAAAACCTGGGGTTTTCGAAATCCCAACCTGTGCGTTAATCCTTATAAAACACATAAGGAATAAGAGGAAATAGTTGATTTTCATTATATTTTTTTTATCATTCTTTGTATTAAATGTATAAAAATATTATGACTTAAATCATAAAAAAATGTTAAATAAAAAATGAAAGAAATAAAACATCGATTTAAAGCAGGGTCTGGAAATCAAATAATCTATTTTAATGATTGAGAAAAGCAATTATTTCACCCGTTTCAAACATATTTTTTTATTTTTTTACAAAAAAAATCACCATTTTTTTAATCTAAAAAGGTGATTTATATTTTTCGTAGAAAATAATGAGTTTATTTCCGTACTCGTTTAGGCTTTTTTGCTTCTTCTTTAGCTCTTTCTTTGTCTATAGCTTCCTGTGCCTGATTAAACAGTTCATTATCCGCGGAATATTTTATTTCTTCATAATTAGGACTGTCCACAAGGATATCCTGCCATTTTTTGATCCGGTCTTTTGTATTCCAATTGAAATCGGAAAATTTTCTTTTCTCCGGTTCTATTTTACTCATTGGATAGGTATCGGAATTGGCACCTATGCTACATGATATAATCTGTAAGCCTCTTTCTTCAAACAAAGCTCCAATGATTCCACAACTAGAAAGGGTAATTCCTATTCTCTGAGGCTGCCTTGTTTCCTGATCTACATCATCAACATAAACAATTGACTGTGCATTTCCTACTACTCTGGCTTCTTTAATATCATTATTCTCATAGTAAACGGTCATGAATTTACCTTTTACCTGGTTAAACTCATCTTTAAGGTTTAATGAATCTACTTTGCTGATTGCGAAAGCATTTCCAATTACTTTAAGTGAATCTATATCTTCGGTCTTGGTATTAAAGTAAGCTTCAACTTTATCTCCGGTTACCTGTTTTTCGCCACTCCAAAGAATAGGATTGGTATACATATGCATAATGCCATCTGTTTCGTTGAAAGCAATAGAATCTGCTCTTCCCTGGGCGTTTGATTTGAAAATACGTGCTTTTTTATAAGCTCTTAAAAAGCTTTTCTTTACCGTAATATCTGCTGAATCAGGTTTCTGGTAGGAAAGTATTTTTTCCGCAGCGAAGTAAATAGAATCTTTTTCCATGATTTTAACGGCATAGGGGCTGCTGGTCATCATGGCAGAATCTTTTTTCTGGAAAACTTCTCCGTAACCTCCTTTGAGATACCTTCTTTCTATAGGATCATCGAGCGTAACGTTTCCTGTTGCTTTACCAAACCCGGTGATATTGTTAAAATACATATCATCCCCGGTAAGGATTTTGTCGTTATAAAAGATCTTAGAATTTTTATTAAGGAAAGCTTCCTTAGTTTCCATTCTATAGGTTCCTCTTTCGGTGTAAATCCTGTTTTTGGGATTGGCACGGTTGGTAATTGTAGTAGGTCCAAAAAATTCTGCAACTTTTGTATTTTGATTCTGTTTAATATTGGGACCTTCTATGATATAATCCGGACTGTCGATTTTAACGTTTCCAACAAAATCAATCATTTTAGTATTAAGAAAATACGTTGCAGATTTGGTATACATTACATTCTGCGCATCAGAAATAGTCCCTCCGGTATTAAAGTACGCCTGATTGGCAAGCCTGTCATAATAAAGGATATCTGTCTTTATAGTTTGCTTCGGATCGGTAAGGACAACATCTTTTTTAGCAACTCCTTTCTGAGTAACTCCATTGTACTCCATTTCATGGGCTGTAATCACCGAGCCGTCTGCATTTTGAAGCTTTGTATTACCTATAGCTTTTACCAAGCTTTGGTCATTGTACAGAATAACTTCATCAGCATAGAGAATAGACCCCTGATGCTCTATCTGAACGTGACCTACCATATACTGATTTCCTTCGTATTTGGTGTCTTTTTTAAATTCATCTGAATGGATAATCTTTACCTTATCTTCAGGCCTTACTGCCGGTAAAGGTTTACCTTTATTTTGAATATAGGGATCCATCTGCGTGGTTTTATTGTCCTGTGCGGAACTCAACGCAGAAATAAAAAGTAACAGAAAAAGAATTATTCTCATTAATTAATCATTCTTAGTACCATAGAAATACAGCGAATGCGAATCAATATTTACGCCAAATGCTTCTTCAATTGCTTCTTTAATTCCCTGGATTCTTGGATCGCAGAATTCTATGATCTCTTCAATTTCTTTATCAGAGCCTTTTTTGTAGATCACCAAATGGTCATGCTGCTTATCAAAGTAAGACTTCTCATAAGATGAAGAGGTCAGTGTTTTTTCTCCAAACTGATGCTTACGGATCAAACCTGCATCAAGGAAAATCTCAATAGTGTTGTAAATTGTTGCTTTTGAAACGTGATATTTCTTCTGCATCATAAGAAGATACAGATCATCCACATTGAAGTGATGATCCATACTATAAATCTCTTCTAATATCGTATATCGTTCAGGTGTGTTTCTGAAACCCTTTTCTAAAAGGTAGTTTCTGAGAACATCCTTGATCAAAGCAATATTTTTTTCTTTTTGTACTGTATCCATCAAAAAAATTATCTACAAATTTATTGATTTTTATTTAAATAGGCGATATGGTTTCTTACCCTTCGTTTTTAGGAATTATGACGGAAGAAACCGGACTGCTCGATCTTGTTATCATAAGCAGTAAGTTCTGTAATCGGGGCAGATTCCACTTCTACGTTGTGAGAAGATACACCCCAAGCTTTGAAATCATCGCTTCCAATGTACTTCACGAAGTTATAGATATTGAGGGTAATCTTCTGTTTAACAGTTAAAAGTATATCGTTAATATATGTATTATCAATAATTACATATTTCAGATCCGGTGGAATATTATGCGCTCTCAGAGACGGATGGCTGCTTCTTGATGGAATGGTTCCGTCTGCCATAAGGTCTTTCAGTACCATATTAAAATAATCGTTGATCCTGCGGTCTACTTTAAATCCTAAGAGGAAGTTAACTTTGTATACAGTTCCCGGCAGAATCTCGTCTACGGTATATTTGAAAGTATATGGATCTTCCTGGTTAACAATACTTAATATAAAATAATGATCCGCTCTTTTAGGCTGCTTCTTGATAATGGAATAGATAATTTTTGATTCTACTTCATCGTTTCTTTTGGCTCTGCTCAGGTAAGCAAGATTGGTTGCATATTTTGGAATGCTCTCGTCCAGCTTCATATCTTTTATGATAGAAACATATTTCTCTATTTTTACATACTGGATAAAGTTAGCCTTGATCAATCTTCCATTGTACCATGCATACATACAGACTGCGATAAATCCTCCCAGTACCATGGTCAGCCATCCCCCATCTACAAATTTAATTACATTTGCATAGAAGAATCCGGATTCCAGGAAAAGATAGACTATAGCAAATCCTATAATGAAAATTTTGTTGACTCTTGTACGGCTCAGCCAGAATAGCAACAGAATGGTTGTCATCAACATGGTAATGGTAATAGTAAGACCATACGCAGCTTCCATATGTTCTGATTTCTGGAAAAATATCACCACTACAAAACAGAACGCCATCAGCCCCCAGTTGATTCTTGGGATGTACATCTGCCCTTTGATACCTGAAGGATATTCAATGTGCTGATTGGGCCAGAAAGAGATAGACATTGCTTCTGAGAACATGGTAAATGAACCTGTAATTACAGCCTGGCTGGCAATGATTGCAGCAGCTGTAGCCAGAATTACTCCGGGAAGAACTGCCCATTGGGGCATGATTCCGAAGAAAGGATTCACTCCGTTGAATACCTGGTGATAGTTGTCAAGTAGCCATGCTCCCTGGCCAAGATAGTTTAGGATAAGCATCAGCTTAACGAAAATCCAGCTTACCCTGATATTTTTTGCCCCGCAGTGTCCTAAATCCGAATATAAAGCTTCTGCTCCCGTGGTACACAGGAAAACAGCACCCATAATCACAATAGCACTGGAAGAGTGGGTGATCAGGTTATAGGCATATATTGGATTAAATGCTCTGATGATTTCGATATGATCAAAAATGTGAACTGAACCGAAGACTCCCAGAACCAGAAACCATGTTACCATGATAGGTCCGAAAAATTTCCCGATAGAGGCAGTTCCAAACTGCTGTACAACAAAAATTACAAACAAAATTACGATGGTGATAATGACTACAGGTGTTTCAGGATTGTATATTTTGAGCCCTTCAATTGCAGACATCACTGTTAAGGAAGGGGTAATCACACTGTCTGCAACAAGTGTAGAGGCACCGATAATGGCAACCACATACAGCCATTTCTTCTTGAGCTTCTTTACTAGTGAATAAAGAGCAAGAATCCCCCCTTCGCCTTTATTATCTGCTCGTAAAGCAATGATTACATATTTCAGAGTGGTCTGAAGTGTAAGAGTCCATATGATACAGGATAACGCCCCTTCAATATATTCATCAAACGGCATAATGGATCCGTCCTTTCTTGCGTTAACAATTGCCTTCATTACGTAAAGGGGTGATGTTCCAATATCTCCGAAAACAATCCCAAGAGAAACTATAACCCCTACGAATGAGAGCTTTTTAAGGTCAAAATGATGACCTCCCTCTGTAACTTCTGCCATATCAGCCAATTTATTTTTAAACGCGCAAATTTATACTAATTTTATGACGTCAAGAACTATTCTTCATGAATAGAATAAATGAAAAAACTTCCTTTCGGAAGTTTTTCTCTATAATAGTTATTTTACGTACATCGCTTTTTTGATCTCCTCTTTCACTTTTTCAAGCTTAGGGAACCATTCTGCAAATAATGCAGCTGAGTATGGTGCAGGTGCGTCTGGAGTAGTAATTCGTTTGATAGGTGCATCTAGGTAGTCAAATGCCTTCTGCTGTACCATATAAGTAATTTCAGAAGATATTGAAGCGAATGGCCAGGCTTCTTCTAAAATCACCAGCCTGTTTGTTTTTTTAACAGAAGCTAAAACAGTATCGAAGTCAAGAGGGCGAACGGTTCTAAGGTCGATCACCTCTACAGAGATTCCTTCTTTAGCCATATCTTCAGCAGCCTGAATAGCCAGCTTCATGATCTTCCCGAAAGAAACTAAAGTAACATCTGTACCTTCTCTCTTGATATCTGCTTTACCTATTGGCAGGTAATATTCTTCTTCAGGAATTTCCATTTTGTCGCCATACATCTGTTCAGATTCCATGAAAATAACCGGGTCATTATCCTGGATAGCGGTTTTCAACAATCCTTTTGCATCGTAAGGGTTCGAAGGAACCACTACTTTAAGTCCCGGAACGTTCGCAAACCAGTTTTCAAAAGCCTGAGAGTGTGTAGCTCCCAATTGTCCTGCCGAAGCAGTAGGCCCTCTGAAAACGATAGGACAGTTCCACTGGCCACCACTCATCTGACGGATCTTTGCCGCATTATTAATAATCTGATCAATACCTACCAATGAGAAATTGAACGTCATATACTCTACAATTGGTCTGTTACCATTCATCGCAGCCCCTACAGCAATCCCTGTAAAACCAAGCTCAGCAATGGGTGTATCGATTACTCTTTTAGGACCAAATTCATCCAACATTCCTTTTGAAGCTTTATACGCGCCATTGTATTCTGCAACTTCCTCCCCCATTAAAAAGATGGATTCGTCTTTACGCATTTCCTCGCTCATTGCTTGTGCAATTACCTCACGAAAAGTATATTCTGCCATATTTATTTGAAAAATTTAGACTACAAAAATAGTGTTTTTTTATTAGTAACATAACAAAAAAGGCATCTCATTGAATGAGAAGCTTTAATTATTTAGTAAAAGAGGTTTTCTTATTATCTGTCTGTTTATTTATAGCTTTTCTACAACTGAACAAAACTTCAAATAAATACGGCATCTCAGAAATAAGATACCGTATTAAAATTTATTTAAAAATCTATTAATTCATTTTGTCCCAAACCTGGGTTCTTCCAAACATAGAAACTCCCATATATCCTCTTACATTCAGTTTGTCATCGTTTTTTGTAATGGTACATTTGTAAGTTTTACCTGTTTTTGGGTCGGTAATAGTTCCTCCGGTAAATTCATCCCCTTCTTTTTTAAGTCCTCTGATGATTTCCATTCCTAAGATAGGCTTCCCTTTTCTGTCATCCTTACATCCCGTACAGTTTGGATTCGCGGGTTTTATAAGCAGCTGGGAAACTTTTCCATAATATTTTCCATCTGATTTCTTATAGATCTCAACAATAGATTTAGCCTGTTTTGTTTCGTCATCTATAGTCTTCCATTTGCCTTCAATCTGTGCAAATGATAATACGCCAAACAGAGAAAGCACGAATGTTAATAATACTTTTTTCATATTTTTTATAGTTTTAATTTCAATAAAAGATTTTTGCTGTCTATTTACTGCTAAAAGTATAAATTAATTTTAAACAAACAAAAACTTTTATTATCCTTCGCATTATATAACAACACTTATACCAAAATTCATGATTTAAACATTTGCTAAGCATCAGTTAAGTTTCCTGTTCATCACCCGGTCCATATAATCCTGATACCATGCCTTTGCCGTCTGCATTTCTTTTTCTGTTTCCGGTGTTTTTACTTTTCCCATCAGGTTGTTAGTAAACCCAAGATCATTCTTTTCATATACTCCTGTGATTTCCCTGCCGTCGAAACGGTACATATGATTTCCAATAATGAACTGTTCCGAACTTCCATCTGAATTCACTATAATAGACGGATATTTTTTATCGCTTACAAGGCTTCTCCCCCAGCTTCTGATTTGTTTATTGTATCCGATAAGGTCTGCCAGCGTAGGATAGATATCTATTTGCTGCGCTGTTTCAGGATTCACGCCTTTAAGTTTATATTCCGGATTTGGGGAGTATAATATTAGAGGAACAGCAAAACGGTTCATAGCTTTTTCATACTCACCGTAAGCAATCTGGTTGGTATGGTCTCCTGTGAAAACGAAAATTGTATTATTGAACCAGGGTTCCTTTTTAGCAGTTTCAAAATATTTTTTGATGGCATAATCCGTGTATTGTATCGGTTCGTGCATTTCTATAGTTCCTTTTTTGAACTTCCCTTTATATTTTTCAGGGATTTTAAAAGGATGGTGTGATGACGCTGTAAATACTGTACTCATAAAAGGCTGTTTTTTCCCAACGTTTTTTGCAAAATACTGAAGAAACGGTTCATCCCATACGGCCCACATTCCGTCAAAATCTTCATCACGGTTGTATTCATTCTTCCCGAAATAATGCTTGAAGCCCAATATATTCCCAAATCCAAGGAAGCCCATGGATCCGTTCGGAGCTCCATGATAAAAAGAAGTATCATAACCCAGATCATTACAAACCGACACTATAGACTGAATTTTCTGATTGGAATACGGTGAGCTGGTAAAAGCATCGGTAAGGCTTGGAATTCCTGCCAAAACACTGCTCATCCCATGAATGGACTGTCTACCATTGGCAAAGGTATTAGGAAAAATCAAACTCTGGCCTGCAAGACTGTCTATAAAGGGGGTATAGGAAACATAACCGTTTATATTTTTGTCTTTATTAAAAGCTCCTGAATATTCTCTACCAAAAGATTCAACAATAAAAATGACAATATTGGGACGGTTCTCCACTTCCCTGTCGTATATCTTATAAGGCTGAATATGATCAGCAATATATTTTTCGTCTACAAAATGAACTTCTTTAAAGTTATTGGTTCCTAAAGTTCTGAAAAAAGAGAATGTACTGTTCAACACTATATTTCCCTGCAGGGGATTTGCTACAAAACGGTTGGCATCTACTAAATTAATGGGTCTTGTACTGTGCTTGAAATCTCCACGGATTCCTCCAACAGCTAAAACAGCCGTACCGCAAAGAACTACTACAGACCAGATAAAGTACGGAATAAGTTTTACAGGTTTCTGTTCTGTAATCTTTACCTTTTTATAAAAGAAAACCCAAAGCGCCATTAAAATAATGAACCATGCAAGAACAAAAGGATGCTGTCCTAAAGAAACCGTAAATACTTTAAAAATGTTGGTTTCATGTTTTGCAACCTCTAATGCTGTAGATGTTAATCTTGCCTGTGAAAATTTATAATAGACAAAATCACCGAAATTCATAATATAGGCAATTCCGTTGGTAATAAAGTACAGCCAGAATAAAACGGTCTGGTACACTTTCTTTGTATTGATGACAATCGGGATCAGACTTAACAGAATAAATAAAGCGTTGACATATAAGATCGCCGTGGTGTCAAAAGCTATTCCATGAAATGCCAGGTTGAAATAATCTGAAACGGAATCTACTTTGATGAGCTCTTTATTGAAATACCAAAACAAAAGCCGGGCAAACTGATAAAAAACATATGCTAAGAAAATCCGGTAAAAAAGGACCAGAACTTCTCGTTTTCTAAATTCTTTAAAAAATTTCATTCGACAAATTTACATCAAAAACCTATTAATGTATTTTTTCCTTCATAATATTTCAGGTTAAAATTTGGAAAAACTGTACTTTTGTTGACATGAATTTCATAAAAAATAATCTTGCCAATTTATTGACGCTTGCCAATTTATTTGCGGGCTGTGTAGGTGCAATACATCTTATTTTAGGAGATTACCAGACTACGGCCATCTGTCTCATTTTTTCTTCTGTTTTTGATTTTTTTGACGGGTTTGTAGCCCGGGCCCTAAAATCAAACTCCAATCTTGGACTTCAGCTCGATTCGCTGGCGGATATGGTAAGCTTCGGACTGATTCCCGGTCTTACGATGTATAAAGCGCTGGAACCTTTTGGAAATGAAATATTTGGGCTGCATCTTCCTTTTGATGTAAGCTATATTGGTCTTCTGGTGACTGTTTTTTCATGCCTCAGGCTGGCGATCTTTAACCTTGATGAGGAACAGCGTTATTATTTTAAAGGACTGAATACACCTACCAACACAGTATTGCTGTTTGGATTATATTATGCTTTCCAAAAAACAGGAAATTTTGGATTTTTATTTGAAAATTCTTTGTTCTTAGTTTTATTAACTATTATCACATCATGGCTTCTGATCAGTCCAATTAAGATGATGGCTATGAAGTTCAAATCTAAAAAGCTTCAGGACAATTACCCGAAAGTTTTTTTGCTGGGCGGCGGAATTGCTATTCTGGCCCTGTTTCAGATCGTTGGCATTCCAATGCTTGTTATTTATTATATAGTAGTATCATTGATTTTTCAGAAACAGCTGAAGTAGATATCAGATGTGAGACATCAGATTTTAGACCTTAGAAGTTACAAATTTAAAGATTAGCTATTTTCAAATTAACACATTATCAAATTTATAGACATGAATTTAAAACTCCATAAACCTCTCTGCATTTTTGACCTTGAAACAACAGGAACCAATATCGGAAAAGACAAAATTGTAGAGATCTGTATTTTAAAAGTAAATCCGGATGCCTCCAGAGAAAGCAAAACATGGCGCGTAAATCCGGAAATACCTATTCCGAAAGAATGCAGTGAGATCCACGGAATTTATGATGAAGACATAAAAGATGCTCCAACATTCAGAGAAATTGCTCCAAAAATCATGGAAATGCTTTCGGGAAGTGATTTGGGAGGCTTCAATTCCAATCGTTTTGATGTTCCGCTTCTGGCAGAAGAGCTGTTAAGAGTAGAAATTGATTTTGACCTCAGCAAATTCAGACTGGTAGATGCGCAGACTATTTTCCACAAGAAAGAACCGAGAAATTTAGGGGCTGCCTATCAGTTTTACTGTGGAAAAGTTTTGGAAAATGCGCACTCTGCGGAAGCTGATGTGATGGCCACTTTTGAAGTGCTGGATGCACAGGTGGGAAAGTATGACGATATCCCTAATGAGATTGCTCCTTTAAGCGAATTTACATTCCACAATAAGAATGCAGATCTTGCCGGATTCATTGGATATAATGAAAAATCAGAACCTGTTTTTAATTTCGGAAAATACAAAGGACAGGTGGTAAAAGCTGTTTTCCAGAAAGACCTGGGCTATTACGGATGGCTTCAGAACGCCGATTTTCCGCTTTACACGAAGAAAGTCTTCACAAAAATTCAATTGTCAGGTAAATTTTAAAAAAAATGCCAAACCTAGTTCGTTTTAAATTTTACGAAACTGCCCTTGAAGCCAACAGGGACAAGCAAATCCTTGCCGAAAACGGAGTGAACGGTTTCATTGCCAATGAGCAGCTCATCCAGTCTGACTGGCTGCTTTCACAGGCTGTGGGAGGTATTCAGCTTCAGGTTTTTGAAAATGATCTGGAAAAAGCGAAACAAATCCTGCAGGATTATAATGATAATGAAGCGTATTCATTAGAGGTAGAACATACAATTAAGGATCCTGAATTTGATTTTATATGCCCGAAATGTGGTTCAAACCATATTTACAGGAACGACAGGGCAACGAGTTTTTTTGGAATTTCCATTTTGGCAAGCCAGAAGTTTGTATGTTATTACTGCGGAAATGAGTTTACGCACTAATATCATTTAAATTAAAAATACTTCTTCGCGACTGAACTGCATTGGCAGATCTACAGTTGTTAAAATAAATAATTAAAGAGTTATGAAAATCATTTGTATAGGAAGAAACTACAGTGAACATGCAAAAGAATTAGGAAATGAAATTCCTGAAAAACCGGTTATTTTCATAAAACCCGATACAGCGGTTTTAAAAGGAAATGATTTTTACATTCCTGAATTTTCCAATGACGTGCACTATGAGCTGGAAGTTGTTGTAAAGATTTCAAAGGGAGGAAAATACATTCAGAAAGAGGTGGCTCACAAACATTATGAAGAGATCAGCTTAGGTATAGATTTTACGGCAAGAGATCTTCAGAGTGAGCTGAAATCCAAAGGTCTTCCATGGGAGCTAGCCAAGAGCTTTGACGGTTCTGCAGTGGTAGGCAACTTTTTCAATAAAGAAAATTATGATCTTGAAGGGCTGCAGTTTTCATTGCTACAAAACAAAGAAAAAGTTCAGGATGGCAACACAAAAGATATGATCTTCAGCATTGATGATATTATTGCTTTTGCTTCTCAGTATTTTACATTAAGAGTGGGTGATCTTATTTTTACCGGAACTCCAAAAGGAGTGGGAAAGGTGAATGAAAATGATATTCTTGAAGCTTATCTGAAAGATGATAAAATTCTTGATATTCGAATATTATAAGTATTTAACATGAAAATTTGGGCAATTTTTCTTATCTTTAAATAACAAAATTAAAGGTCATGATAAATATTGTACTACCCGTAGATTTTGGGGACAAAACAGAACAGCTTGTAGATGGAGCTGTAAAATTTGCAAAACAGCTGAACGGCAGAATTTTTCTGATTCACGTAGCACCTTCGGATATTGGTTTTGCTATCGGTGATATGGGATATCAATATTTTCCTGAAGTAGAAGCCAACGAGATCAGAGAGGAGCTTGTACAGCTGAATAAGATTGAGCAAAGGATTATTGCTCATGATATAGACTGTGAGCATCTATTAAAGCAGGGCATTGCAAAAGATACGATCCTGGAATATGCAAAAGCCAAAAATGCTGATTATATCGTAATGGGATCACACGGACGAAGCGGAATTTATGATGTTTTTGTAGGAAGTTTAACGAAAGGACTTACAAAAGATTCTCATGTTCCGGTACTGGTGCTTCCTATCCACGACTAGAGAAAATAAATTTTAATCGTTAATAAAAAAACCGATCAGACCAGAGTCCGATCGGTTTTTTACTATATAACCAATTAATTAACCTTCTTTTTTATAGATCTTAGGATCGTAATAAGGGTTCTTACCCTCAGTTGGAGAATAATAGTCTTTATCTTTATCACCACCTAGTTTTACTACCAATACATAGCACCAGTAAGTAAACAATACACAGCAAACGATAAATAAAATCCAGTTTAGAACATTTCCAAATGCATCAAAAAAACCGAAGGCCCATTTGAAAACTTTACTTAAGAATAACCAGAAAGACGTCATTATTTTCCTTTTTTAAATTAACTTTGTACAAATTTATAAAAAATGTTTAAATTACTTTCAAAAGAAAGCAATATTTTTTCAATTCCTGTTTATATTGGTTTTCTTCTTTTAGTAGTCATAATATTTAACATACTGAATTTCAACACTTATGAGGCGATTATCGCAGGAATAACTTTCCTGGGAATCGCTTTGGGATATTTTTGTTTTCACAGTATTGCCCTTAATTACCAGACGCATCTGCCGTTATTTTTATATACATTTTTTATTTTTGGACTTTATCCGGGAAATCTGGATATCGGAATTGCCGTTGCACTGCTTACCAATTCTTTTCTGCTGCTGCTTTTAACCAGTGCAGATGAAGACATCAGGAAGAAGTCTTATGTTCTGGTAGGAGCCATAGTTGCCCTGAATTTTATTTTTCTTCCTACTACATGGCCCATGGCTCTTTTTGTAATCGCTCACGTAATTGCAACATCTCAAAAAATAAGCTTGAATCTTTTCAGGTTCCTTTTGGGAACTGTATTGATCGCTTTCAGTTATTTTTCGATCATGTTCTTTTTCCAGTTTACTACATGGAATATTGATTATTTTCCTTTTGGAAAAATGAGACCGATGACGGATTATACTGAGTTGCTTCCTTTAATACCTATTCTCCTGATGCTTATTTATGCGGTATATGACCACTTTAAAAACTATAATAAGAAAAGCCCGATAAGCAGATATAAGTATACATTTTTGCTTGTATTCTCACTGGCCCAGTTGGTAACTATTATTCTGTACATGAATAAAAACTATGAATATTTACTGCTTCTGGCATTCCCATCGAGCATTATCCTGAGCAGGATGATGAGATTTTTGCCTAAATACTGGATGCAGGAGGTGAGCTTATGGCTTATCATTATAAGTTTGATTGCTTTTAAAGCAGGTACGTATTTTAATTTATTTTAAAGATTATGATTCAGATAGACGATAAATTGATTTCCGAGGATATTTTTTCCGAAGAATTTGTTTGCAACCTTACGAAATGTAAAGGTGCATGTTGTGTGGAAGGAGATGTAGGTGCTCCGCTAGATAAGGATGAACTTGAGATTTTAGACCGTATTTTTGATAAAATAAAGCCTTATCTTACTCCGGAAGGCATCAAAGCCCTTGAGGAACAGGGAACATGGACAACTGATCCGGAGGATGGAATGTACGTTACGCCCATGGTAGAAGACCGCGAATGTGCATATGTAACTTTCGACGAAAGAGGAATCACGAAATGTGGTATTGAAAAAGCTTATGAAGATGGTGCCGTAGACTGGCAGAAACCGATCTCATGCCACCTCTACCCGATCCGTGTCACGGAATATTCTACTTTTACTGCCCTGAACTACCACGAATGGAGTGTATGCAGCGATGCCTGCACGCTTGGGAAGGAATTACAGGTTCCTGTTTACAAGTTCCTGAAAACTCCACTGACCAGAAAATATGGTGAAGAGTTCTACAGTGTTTTAAGCGAGGCTGCTGATGAATGGAAAAAAGCATACGGCTCTTAACCAATAAAAAAAGCAGACCAATATATATAGCGGATTTCTGATTTCACATATATTCTAAAAGGGAAAAAAACAAATCTTAAGAGTTCAACTCTTAATTTTGTATGCTGATCACTGGGCATTCTTCAAAAAGATTAGGAAGGATTTTAAGAATACAATTTAAATTCGCATTTTTGTAAAAAAACCGGCTATGCAAAAAGATAAATTACGCACAATCAGAAAACAAAAGGGCTATACACAACAGCAGATTGCCGACATCATCGCTACTGATGTATCTAACTACAGCAGAAAGGAAAGCGGTGATGTAAGAATTTTTAAAGATGAGTGGGACAAAATCTCACGGTTTCTGGATCTTCCCGTTGAGGAAATTTATGAAGATGATGAAACTAATACCATCATTCAGAATCCGGTATTTAATGATAGTCCGGGATCTTATGCCATGGGAAGCGTTACTAATTTTAATAATGAAATAAGTCTGTCTATTATAAAGAATCTTCAGGAATATATAGAACTGCTGAAGGAAGAGATCAAAAAGATGAAGGAAGAAAAAAAATAAACTAGATTTTTCTTGAACAGCAATTTTTCCAGATTAACTTCTTTATTACTTTAAAGGCTAGCTCAGGCATATGTTAACTCTGTTAACACAATAGAAACCGCAGACTGATCTGCGGTTTCTATTTATCAATTATTTTAAAATAAATTACTGCTTAACTACTGTTGCTCCAACTGCTGCTGGTTTTGCCTCTTCTTTTTTAGCATTTTCCCATCCGTCTTCCGGCATCAGCGTTGCTGTAATCTTTCCTTTTGCCAGGTACTTTTTAGCAACATCCTGAAGATCTTTTACAGTAAGTGCTTTTACTTTTTCCTGATAATTAAGGATGTCATATTTGTCACTTCCATCCAACTGATGTTTAGCGAGAGCGTTCAGCCAGAACATATTGTCCTTAAGCTCCGTTTTGTTATCGTTGTACTCTCCTTCTTTATATTTGTCAAGATCTTTTTGTTCAGGGCCTTTATCGATCAGCTTCTGAAGTTCGGTAACGGCACTTTTCGTAAGTTTTTCTGCGTTTTCCGGTCCGCAAGGGAAGCTGATGCTAAAATTATAGGCGCTGTAAGGAATTTTATTCATACTTCCTCTCGCTCCCCCACCGTAGATCCCGCTTTCATCTTCTCTAAGCTTTTCGATCACCTTGATTGTAGCTACTTCTCCAAGCGCTGAAAGAGCCAAAGCTTCTTTCTCATTGTAAGGAGTTTCTCCACTGTAAGAGATCGTCACCAGACTCTTAGGATCTTTTCCTTTTTTGTACACTTTTGAATAATCTCCGGTCAGCTGTCTGTAGCCCGTGTCTTTGAATGTTGAAGTTTTTCCTGATGAAGGAAGACTACCGATATATTGAAGCACCTGCTCTTTAAATACAGTCTCGTCAATGTTTCCTACGAAATAGAACTGGAAGTTTCCAGCATTGGCAAATTTCTCTTTATAGATGTCGTATGCTTTTTTATAATCTGTATTGGCCCAATCTTTTTCCATTGGGAATAGTCCGATGAATCTTGGGTTCTTTTGGTTCATGAATTTCGCATGTTCATTGGAGAAATAAGCCTGAGGATTAGACAACAGGTTATCCAGCATGGCAGACTGCTTTTCTTTGTAAGCATTGAATGCGGCAGGGTTGTAATTTAATCCTGTAAAATAAGCGTACGTAAGCTCCATAGCAGTTCCTAAATCTTTCTGGGAAGTTCTTCCTGAAATTCCCTCATAATAAGGTCCAACCATTGGATTTACACTCACCTGTTTTCCTGCAAGATAGTTGGTAAGATCTGCTTTTGACAATCCACCTACTCCCGCTTCAGATAATGCTGCAAAAGCGAACTGAGTTTTAATAAAGTCTGCATCGGAGATCAGGGAGTTTCCGCCTAAGCTTCTTGCTGAAAATACAATTTCATCATCTTTGAAATCGGTTTTTTTGAAGGTTACTTTTGCTCCGTTGCTTAATGTCCATGTTGTGGTTCCCAGTTTGGCATCCGTTTCTGTTTTAGCAATTTTTCCTTCCGATTTGAATGGCTTCACTAAGTTTTTGATGGCTTCTTTTTCTTCGTAAGGCTTAAGATCCGCCATTTTTACAGATTCAAATGTATTCAGAACCATTGCTTCTGTAGGCATTGTAACGTTATCTTTCTTAGGTCCTGTAATTACGATCACCCGGCTGTCATCCTTCACCATTTTCCTGATCACTTCATTGGTTTGAGCCAAAGTAACTTTAGGAAGGAAGGTTTTTGTATCTTCATATTCCCAGGCAATTCCCGGCATCGGTTCCTGCTCCAGAAAATTTCTTACATACTCATCTACCAGCCTATCACTTTCAGTCTTGTCGCGGTTGTTGTAGGATCTTTCGAGGTTGGACAGCATCTGTGCTTTTGCCCTGTCAAGTTCAGTCTGTGTAAATCCGAATCTCTTCGCTCTTTCCACTTCTTCCAAAAGAACTTTCAGAGCGTTTAACTGATTTCCTTCTTTTACCATGGCAAATCCCTGGAAGGCTTCTTTGCTTCTTGCATAGGTTCCTCCATGATAAACCGATCCGAAAGTAAAAGGCGGGTTATTTGAGTTGATCAGTTCTTTCAGCCTGTTGTTCAGCATTGTGGTGGAAAGACCTTCAACAATGCTTTGGTTGTACTGCTCAACCGTTACATCCGGCTGATACGCCTCAGTATCTTTCATAATGAACTGAACCATTGAATTGGTAGCATCCGGATCAGTTTCTATAGCTACTAATGTTTCTTTATGATTAGGAAGATCAAATACTTTTCTCTCCCTTGGCTTGGAAGGGTTTTTATATTTACTGAAATTATCTTTGATCTTTTTTTCAACTTCATCTACGTTGATATCTCCTACGACCACAATTGCCATAAGATCAGGTCTGTACCAATCCTGATGGAATTTTCGAATCACATCCGGCTTGAAGTTTTCCAACACTTCTTTTTTACCGATCGGAAGCCTGTCTGCATATTGAGATTTGTATAATAATTTAGGAAGATATTTGTCTGCCATTCTTTTATCTGCGCCAAGACCAAGTCTTAATTCTTCCAGAACAACACCTCTTTCTTTATTGATCTGTGCATCGGAAAGCGTTGCATTGAAAGCCCAGTCTTCCATTACTTTTAGTCCTGCATCCAGATTTCCGGGCTTATCTAATGGAACCGGAAGCATGTATACCGTTTCGTCAAAACTTGTATAGGCATTAAGGTGCTGACCGAATTTCACCCCGATAGACTGTAGAAAATCGACAAGTTTGTTATCCGGATAATTCTTGGTTCCATTGAAATTCATGTGCTCCATAAAATGTGCTAAACCTCTCTGGTTTTCATCTTCAAGAATAGATCCGGCATTGATAGCCAGACGGAAATCCACTTTCTTTTCAGGTAATGTATTTTTTTTAATGTAGTATTTCATTCCGTTGGGAAGGGTACCGACTCTCACGGAAGAATCCACAGGAATATTCTGTCCGAAAACATTTGAAGACATCAGGAAGATGACCGCAAATGAGGATAAAACTTTCTTCATATAATTTGAATTTATTTTCAGACTAAAAGTATCAATTATTCACCACCTAAAGAAGTCTTACAATTTGTATTATAGTTAAAGTTGAGTTAAAATTGTTCAGGCAGCAAAAAAGCCGGAGGATATCCGGCTTTTGTACTATAAAACATAAGTTTTTATTTGAAATCCGCATCAGATGTAATGGTATTTAAAACCACTTTAGTCGTCTTTATCGTTACTTTTTGTCCTTTTCCGTCAATATCTACTTCAGAAGGGAACTTTATGCCATCCACCGTCATATAGTTTTTCACGGTAACACTTCCTTCTCCTACAGAAGACTGATATAAAAGTCCGGTAGTAGCGTCAAAATAAAATTTTCCTTTATCTGAAGACAATACATTGTAATCTTTAGCGTCCAGTTTTTCTACTGTTACTGTCTGAAAATTGGCAGGGTTAAAAGCTAGCGCCTCAACAGTAGTCCCTTTCTTCAGTTCGGCAATATTATCGGCAGGGAAATCGGTTTTCTGTCCGGCTCTTTCAATATATCCTTTTTCACCGTCAAAAACCTGACTTACCGTCTGTCCCATTGCGGTCTGTACAGATTTAAATTTATTGCCCATTTTTGTAGTGCTCATGGTGATATCCATTCCCTGAACATTCAGTGTATTATCAATAACTGTAGATTTTACTGCTTCTAATTTGCTTTTACCGCCCAAAGCTTTAAAGTAATTATCAATAACTTCTTTTGGGGTCAACTTAGATTTCATGACTTCCGTCTTTGCGGGAGCTGAACTTGCCTGTTGAGCTGCTGCCGGAACTGCAAAGAGTACGGCACAGAAAAGTGGAATGATGATCTTTTTCATATCTATAATAAGTTTAAGGGTCTAAATATATGAATATTGACCACAAGAAAATAAACACGGGATAGTTATGGGAAATACGGGATAGTTCCTGCCCGGATATATTAAGGCTTTTTAAGAATATCCGGAGTTAAAATGATAAAACTATCTTTATGATATGGACTTATAGTAGCGATTTCGGGTAATAAAATTGAGAAATATATTAAAAGAAATATAAATTTTGATCTGGAGATAAAAAACCTCCGATTTCTCGGAGGTTTTGAAATATTTATATCGGACTAAATTACTTTTTTAGCTCTTCTAAAAACTCGTCGTGAGAGATTTTAGTTTCTTTTTTAGATGCTTTTTCAAGAATTACATCTTTCAGTTTAGCCATAGCAACCTCAGAAGAAATCTGTCTTACCTGCTCCTGGTCTTTCAACATTTCAACAGCATATTTCTGGATTTCCTCATCACCTAAGTGGTGGATTCCGTAAATAGCCAACTGATTTCTTACCAACTGCTCAGCCTGTGCCAATACATCAGCATAGTCTAGCTGGATGTCATTATCTGTCATTAATTTACCTTCAATAATCTGGTATCTTAACTGGCTTTTCTCTGCTTCAAGAATTCCTTTAGCCTGCTCTTCAGACTGGATATTCTGGTTAGAGAATAATAACCATTTTACCAGGAAGTTTTCAGGAAGTTTCACTTCTTCTTTTTCAGTAACCTGCTCCAATACTTTATTCACATAGTGAACGTCAGCATTCTGCTGGAAGTATTCATCCAACTCAGATTTTACTTTTTCTTTAAGTTCTTCTTCAGATTTGATTGTTCCTTCTCCGTAAACTTTGTCGAATAGCTCCTGATTAAGCTCAGCAAGGTTTAATGAATAGAAATCTTTTACTTTAACTTCTACTTCAGCATGGTGTAAATGCTCAACTTCTTCTTTACTGAATCCTAATTCTTTAGCCAATTCTTCGCTACCTGCAAGAGTTTCTTTAGATACTTTTACAGAACCGTCCATTTTTAAAGCTTTTACCAATTTGAAAGCTTCTTTGTTTTCAGCAGTAATGGTAACGTTCTTTGGATGGTGGTGGTGCTCTCCTTCAGCATCTTCTTCTACAACCTGAGAAATTTCTAAAGCCACATAAGAATCTTTAGTGATTTTATCCTGAGGAACCTGCTCTGCAAAACGCTTCTGCATGTTCTCAATGCTCTTCGTAATTTCTTTATCAGAAGCCTCTACTTTATAATGAGGAGCTTCATATTTAGCTAAATCTATAGTAAATTCAGGCTCATATCCTACTTCGAAAGCAACTTCAATTTTTTCAGCGTTGTAATCCAATTGGTTTACTGGCTGAGGAACAGGCTGACCAACTAATCTTAACTTGTTTTCGTTAACATAGTTATTCAATGCGTCAGAAACCTGTTTGTTGATTTCTTCGAATGCAATACCTGCTTCATATTGTTTTTTAACCATACTTAAAGGCACTTTCCCTTTTCTGAAACCAGGAACTTGCGCATTTTTAGCATAATTAATCAACTGCTTGTCTACTTTTTCTTTGTAGTCAGATTTTTCCAATGTCACTGTAAGTAATGCACTTACGTCATCATGGTTTTGTGCGGTAACCTTCATTATTGATTAAAATTTTAGGTTGCAAAAATATGAAATTTTTATGAGAATTACCTACTTATAATCAATTCTTAGCATTCAAATGTTTATAAACAAAAAACCACTGAAAATCTCAGTGGTTTTTGTTGATGTGAAGTATTAATTATTGAACACCAATTAGTGCATCTACATCACTTTCTCCACCTGTAGTACTTCCCTGCTGATTATCTGCAGAAGGTGAATTCTGGTTTACAGCACTTGGTGCATGGATCAGCTTAATGTTGGCAGTAGCATTGGAAGGTGCATTGGTAACCGTCCAAACTGTTTTAAGGCCTAATTTATTTCCGTCTGTTCTTACAATATCATCAGCTGCTCTTTTTACATTTACATCAACGCCTGCAAATTTGTAAGTAATGAAATGCTCGTCTTTCTCTTCGATGATCTCATCATTGGCACTGTGAAAATGATCACCATGAGCAGTCTGGAAATCCAGGCTTACATTGTAGGTTTTTCCATTCTGCAGAATTATTTTTTTATCTGCCACTCCTCCGATATAGTTAATAATTTGTGGAGTTCCTCCTGCGTTATCTTCGACAGTCACCTGAAGTTTGGAAATCTCTTCGTGCTCATGGATATCTTCCGGAATATCGGTATTGTCATCATTTCGGCAAGAGAATAATAAAACTGCAGCTAATAATAAAAGTGTTATGTTGAATATTTTTTTCATTTTAATTTTAAATTTTAAGTATTAATAATTAGAAGTTGTATTTAAGAGTAACTACGAAATTTCTTCCGGCTTCAGGCATATAATATCTCAATCTGTTCAGATATTCCCTGTACTCTTTATTAAATATATTATTGATCCTGAAATTCAGATTCAGGTTCCTGAAAAGGTCTGCTCCCACAGACGCATGAAATATGGAGAACGCAGCCGGAGTAGAGCTGTAATCAATTACTCTTGTAAGCAGTTCGCCATCCTGGATAAACTGTACGCTCTGATCTCTGATCGGGAAACGGTTCTGTTTGAAAACATTTTCGTTTTCCAGTCTGATGTAGAAACCGGAAGGTTTATTAAGGTTCAGCTCAATAGAATTTCTAAGATTCGTTGGCATCATCAGGATAAGCGGTTCGTTCTTCGTCAGGTCCTCGCCCTTCAGTGCACTGAAGCTGGTCGTCCATTTCAGGTTATCAAGAATTTTAAGCTGAGCATCTGCATCAATCCCATAAATCCTTGCTTTTACCTGCTGGTATTCCCAGATAGCAAAACTTCCTCTATTGGTCGACTGGAAACCTACCGGCATCTGATTGATAAAGCTGTCCGAGAACATAATATACGGATTTGCTTCCACCTGAAGCCCCTTCAAAACATCAAAACGTCCGGTAAGAGAAAGATTAGCATTATAGATTTCTTCTTTTTTGATTCTTAAATCTCCTTTTTCAATGATCGCCGCAGAATGGTGAAGCCCGTCAGCAAATAATTCCGCCGGATTCGGTGTTCTGCTCATTCTTGAAAAATTAAATTTAATATCGAAATCCCTGGAAGGCTGGTAATTCAAGCCGATATTGGCAGAGAAATTATGGTAATCAAAGATAGGACGGGCCAATATCCTGCTGTCATTTTTCTGAACATAAAACTGTGGAAAAACTGAAGCATATTTTTCTTCCCATTCCGATCCGTCATAATATTTATAAGAATCATATCTGCTGAAATCATATCTCACACCGGCTTCTGCATTCAGTTTTGGGCTGAAACGGTATTTAAATACGGAAAAAGCTCCTGCATCGTATCTGTAGTAATCAGGAATCAATCTTCTTGCTTTAGTAGCAGGATTGGGGTAATTATCCTGATATCCTGCAGAAATACCGCTTTCCAGACTCCAGCCCGCGCGCTCTATAAGATGCGTAAGACTTGCTGTATGAGTAATGAGCCTTAGATCCATTGAAGGAACATCATTCAATTCTCCCCTTCTGATATCATATTCTTTACGTCTGTTTAGCTGAAAGCTGTACTGGAACGTAAGTTTTCCGAAATCAGCGAAGCGTTTGTAAGCGGAAAGCTTTACAATATGATGTTCTACATCCTGTTTAGGATTGGTGATATCATAACTGAAATCGTCCAGGAAATAGGGCTGTCCGAAATTAATAGCCATATAAGCATCATAATTATTGCCCAGATGTGCCCCTTTATAGATCCCAAATTCCTGATTGACTCCGCTGTAGGAAACATCAAACCCCTGCATAAAACCATGATTACCAAAAGAAAAATTGAAAGAATTCACTTCTGCTCCGGTATTCTGAAGGGTATGATGGGGAATATAAAGATCACCTGTCTTTTTGTAGCTTCCTCCAGCTTTTACAAACCATTCGTTTTCCCATGATTTAAGAGCATTTGCTGCAATCTCCCCCCCTCTTCCGTTAGAAATCCCTGACAATTTGAGGCTTCCCATGATGGTGTCTTTTTTCGGAGGGACAACAGGTTCCAGCAGGACAACACCCGCTACTCCGTCATTTCCATATTTCAATGCCGATGCGCCTTTAATGACATCGATATGTTCGAAATCGTTCACATCTACATTCGGGGCATGTTCAGCTCCCCATTCCTGTTCTGCCATCTTCACCCCGTTATTCATAATAGAAATACGGCTTCCGTACATCCCATGGATCACAGGTTTTGTAATGTTATTACCTGTTTTCAGAACGGCAACTCCTGAAATTTTGGAAAGAAGATTTCCAAGATTCTCTGTAGAGTTTCTTTCTATTTCAGTTTTGTCAAGTGTTTTCAATACAACAGAGCTGTTATTCCTGTGATTTCCATGCAGGGTTACCGTTTCAATATCCCCTACATGATGCTCTAAAGTAATGGCAATGTTAAGATCCTGATTAACTCCTATATTTTCAGTATGATCATTACAATCAGGATGCTTCGCAATGAGTGTATATTTTCCCGCAGGAATTTTATTCAACGTAAACTTACCTGCATGATCTGTTTTGGCAGTAAATCCCCCGATCTTCACCACTGCATTTTCTAACGCCGTTTTATCATGAAAATCCTGAACAGTTCCTTCTACAGTATACGTTTTTTGTGCATTTATCAATGTCAGTCCACATAGAACCAACATCAGACTATATATCAATTTCATTGTCAATAGATTGATTGTGTACCGTTGCAGGTACATTCTTCGTAAAAATTTGTTGAATGGGTTTATTTAATTGTAAAATGTACAATGTAAAAAGTATTAGTGACTAATGAATGAGATGTCAGATAGGAGATGTCAGATATCAGACTGAAATATTAGACAATTAATCCTATCTATGCATTCTCAAGCCTTAAAATCCTTAATCTGCAATCTCGTATCCCGAAAATCCGGAATCCTTAACCACATCTACAGCTATCAATCAATAGCTTTAAACCCAAGTATTGAACTTTAAATCTAATTAAAGTCAATAAAAAAATCTATGATTTATACAACAGCAGGAGGTCCCCGGAGCTGAAAAGTGAATTTGGTCTGAGACCAAATTTTTTCCTGAACAGCAATAACCTGTTTTACTTCGTGTGTAAAATGCTCGAAGGAAAAGCTGAGTTCGTCAGGAACCAGTGTATGTCCGTTAGCTAAGAAATGACATGCCAGACAGTCGCCAGGCTTTTCTTTAGCTGAAGTTTTAGACATCGTATTTTCTGTCTTTTTAAGATTGAAGTTCTTAAAGTAATCGACAGTATCGTGATGGTGAAAGTTTTGGGAAAACAGCGTAATGAAGTATATCCCAAACAAAAGTTTGGAGATAAAGTTCTTCAGATTTCTGCTTTCCTTAAAAATCATCGTGTAAAATTATAAAAATAATTTAAGTTTTGAATTAAGTTTTAGTAAAACTATTCAATACGTTGGTGAAAGTGTGCTTTTGTTACAAACAGATGTTTCGCGAATACGTTTGTTTTTTTATACTAAAAATCCTTCGGCTCCGCTCAGGATAACACTGTTAAAAAATAATACCGTTCGTATTAAATTAGTATTAGCAATATCATCCTGAGCGGAATCGAAGGATCTGTATATTTTAATTCAAAAAATTAAACTAGCTGAGAACCCAAATGCTCCCATTCCTGTAAAGCAACTTCCAGTTCTTCTTTAGTTTTATTGTATTTCTCTAAAGTTTCGTCAGAAGGATTTTCTTTTGTGAATGAAGCTTCCATTTTTTCAATTTCAGTTTCAAGTTCAGAAATTTTTTCTTCTACTTTCTTTAATTTATTCTGAATATTTTTTTGCTCTTTACTGACAATAGTTGATGATTTCTCTTCTACCTTTACTTCTTTCGGAGCTGGTTTTACCTCAACTTTTACATCATCGCTGTGAAGTTTCGCTTTTTCAGCAGATATTTCTCTGAGTGTCTCTTTTTGTCTGTATTCAAGGTATTCACCAACACTTCCAAGGAATTCTTTCATTCTTCCGTCACGGAATTCATAAATTTTATCACAAAGCCCATCCAGGAATTCCCTGTCGTGAGAAATCACGATTAATGTCCCTTCGAAATTCTGTAAAGCCAGTTTAATGATCTCCTTAGACTGGATATCCAAATGGTTGGTAGGTTCATCCATAATCAACGTATTGAAAGGACGAAGCAACAGTTTACAAAGAGCCAGACGGTTTCTTTCTCCTCCGGAAAGTACTTTTGTTTTCTTGGTTACCGCTTCTCCCTGGAAAAGGAAAGATCCTAAAAGATCTCTTACTCTAGGTCTGGTTTCTTCTGTAGCTGCATCTTCGGCTTCTTCCAGAACTGTTTTATTCGGAGTGAGTACTTCTTCCTGGTTTTGGGCAAAGTATCCGATGTTTACATTGTGACCCAAGTTCCATGTCCCTGTATAATCTTTGATATCTCCGGCAAGAATTTTTGCTAAAGTTGTTTTTCCCTGCCCGTTCTGTCCTAAAAGGGCAATTCTGTCTCCTCTTTGAACAATAAAGTCTACATCATCGAAAATTTGTTTTTTCCCGTAAGCTTTTCCTAAATGATTGGCCTCAAAAATAACTTTTCCGGGAACCATAGACTGTACGAAACGGATATTGAATTTGGAAACGTCTTCGTTATCTACCTCAATACGTTCAATTTTATCTAATTTCTTAATAAGTGACTGTGCGAAAGATGCTTTGGTAGCACTGGCACGGAACTTATTGATGTTATCTTCCATTTGCTTGATCTCCGCATCCTGATTCTTTTTAGCCTGAATCAGTTTTTCACGGCGTTCTTCACGCATCACCAGATATTTGGAATAATTGGCCTTATAGTCGTCAACTTTTCTATTATTGATATCAAAAGTCCTGTTGCAGACAGCCGTCATAAACTGTTTATCGTGACTGACCAGAACAATGGCTCCGGGATAGTCTTTCAGGAAGTTTTCCAGCCAGATGATGGATTCCATATCGAGGTGGTTGGTAGGCTCATCGAGAAGCATGATGTCATTCTTCTGAAGAAGTAATTTTGCCAGCTCAATTCTCATTCTCCATCCTCCTGAAAATTCATCTGTAATTTTATGGAAATCGTCCGCTTTAAAACCTAAACCGAATAATATTTTCTCCATGTCACCTTCCAGGTTGTAGGCATCATGGTTCATCAGAAGATCATTCAGCTCTGTCATTTTGTTGATCAGATCTGTGTAGGCATCACTTTCGTAATCGGTTCTTGTTGCCAGTTGGTGATTCACTTCTTCCAGCTCATTTTTCCATGCATTAATCTGTTCAAAAGCCTGCATGGTCTCGTTCCAAACGGTTCTGCCTTTTACAAAATCAAGATCCTGCTTTAAGAAACCGATGGTAACATTTCCTTCGGGAACAACGCTCCCTTCATAGAAATTAATTTCTCCGGAAAGCATTTTCAGTAAAGTGGATTTTCCTGCTCCGTTTTTTCCAACGAGCCCCACTTTATCATCCTTTTTAATGGTGAAATTTGTATTTTGAAACAGATAGTTTCCTGAATGATGTAATCCTAAACCTTGAACCGAAAGCATTTTATTAAATAAAAATTAAGTGATGAATAATGAATTTTCGGGTGCAAAAGTACGGAAAAAGAAATGAATAGCCCAGAAATAAAAAGTTTCTGCCCTGGAATACAGCAAAAAGGGATGCCCTGACAGACACCCCTTCGCAACCTAAATTTAAAACTGAAAAGTACATTTAATTCTGTTCTGCAGCAAAAGATCTTATCTCTATTGTGCGGCTCCAGATATCATTATTGGGAATATTGGCCCCATACATAAGGTCTGCTATAAAGCTGTCTTCGGGAAGATGCAGCTCGGTAAGAAGTTTGGCCTGAATCTCTCGATCTGCAGATGTACTGCTGGGTACATTCAGACCAATGTTGATCAGTTCTGCCTCTATCTCATCAGCTGATTTTTGTAATACATCGTCATGATACAGTCCGAAATTGGCCGAAATATGGGTATATGCTGCAAAATCCGCATAATCATAATGGGGTTTCGTGTCAGCTGACAAGCTTTTAACGTATATCGCCAGATCTGTATAAAAGTCTCCAAGAAAAGTATCATCCTTAATCTCAAGACCCGAATTGGCAAGATCTGTACTGAAAATTCCGGATGCGGTATTATTGGTTTCATCCAGCATTATCCTGCCGTACACAAACGGAAGTGTATTAAAGACCAAATCTCTGGAAACATACGCCTGGGAGAGAATAATTCCTTTTTCGATCTGAAAATCTGACAGCAGTGAATTCCAGATCTTGTTTCCTCCGGCATCGGTTTTTGTATTTCTAACCCCTGAAATATAAGCCTGCAAATCACTGACATTCATAAAATCTGTAGAAATATAAACTGACTGGGGAGCCTGAAGATAGCCGCCCCCCACATCGGCATGAGCTCCGGGAACGAAAACTTCTTTCCAAACGGAACCGCCTGTCTCAGTTTTGGTGTCCTGCATATTTTTTGAATTTTCAAAAAATCCGGTGAGCGGGAAAAAGAATCTGCATTCATTCACCGCACATAGGTGAAGAGCGTTTTCCACTTCCTGAGGCAGATTTATATCGTATGTGTTAAATGGTTTGGATTCCACGGTATCAAAAACTCCCAAAAACTTTATAGTAACATTTGCTGTGGGATAGTCTACAATCAGTCGGTTGCAAAATTCTCTTGCCAGCATGCTTCCTCTACTGAATCCGTAGACGTAAAAATGATAGTCAACATTTTTGTCATTTATTATATTCTGTGTAAAAGCTTTGGCTTTCTGCAGTTTGTCATCGGAAGAATATCCCTGTGCATCCGGAGGATTAGCGCAAGTAGCCATCGCAAAATTACTGTCTTCACCGCCTGTAAGTGTTCCTATTCCTTCAACATATATTTTATTGTTTCCGCTGAATAAATTGAAGAGTTTATAAATATTGGTCGGGGCTCCTTTATAACTTTCATTGTTTACCGAAGGCATATCGGGGGAGCCTGTATTAATCCCGTTATTTCCGGTTCCGTCAAAAAAAATTCCGACAGATAATACTGTATTGTTTTCCATCTCTGTGTTTTTGCTTTAGTTGTTGAAAGTTTTCCAGTACAGCGTTTTTGAGTCTGTTTCTGCTTTAAAATCTGCAAAACTTATTTCTCAAATTAACGGAAGAAGAAAAAGCAATACTAGCGTGAAAAATACCAAATAAAAAATTCCGTATTTCTACGGAATCACATTTTATCAAGAGAATAGATGTTGTTCACAACGGCATAAATAACAATACCTACGGTATTTTTGGCCCCGATTTTTTCCAAAATCCGCTGACGGTGGCTTTCTACTGTTCTGGGGCTGATGAAGAGCTTTTCTCCAATCTCATTATTGGTATACTCCTGGCAGATCAGCTTTACGACATCCTTTTCCCGTTCGGAAAGTTCGTCTTCCATTTCAAAAAGAGATTTCTTTTTTGTGGAGCTGTTCATATAAGTAAACAGCATCTGGTGGTCTTCTGCTGTAAAGAAAACTCCATTTTTGTAAACCATGGTAATGGCCTCGATAAATATTTTCCGGTCTGAATTTTTAGGCAGAAAGGCTGAAACCCCCAATTTAACCATATAGCCCAAAATGGAAGTCTTGTAATGGGAGGAAAGAATAATGATCCTTAGATCTGGATATTTTTCTTTAAGAATTTCTACAAGTTCAAAGCCGTTCATAGGCTGCATCTGTACATCGACAAGAGCTATGCGGGGAAAATCATCTTCGGAAAGGCTTCCCAGCTTTTCAATAAAATCCGGGCCGTTATTGGAGGTAAGACATACGGATATGTTTTTTTCATTCGAAAGCAGCATTTTCACCCCTTCCAGGATAAGCTGTTCGTCATCAATTAAGGCTATTTTGATTTGGGAGTTCATGATTGTTTGGAATTAAAATGATTAAACGGCTTCCTTTATTCGGGACACTTTTCCATTTATGGATGGCATTCATGGATTTTATTCTGGATTCTATGTTTTTGATGCCCATTCCTTTTTTCACCAGATTATAATCAAATCCCTGTCCGTTGTCAGAAATAATGACAGCCATATACCTATTATAATCTTTGATGTAGATCCACAGGTCTGTAGCCGCAGAATGTTTGATCACATTGGTGGTAAATTCCTGGATGATCCTGTACAGCTGCACTTCTATAAAAATATCTTTTTTCTCGTATCCGGGCATTACCCGCATAGAAATATTGATCTTATGGGAAAGGTTGGCAATCATTTCTTCTACATAGAGTACAAACCCTACCGATTCGAGGTTAACGGGATACAGGGAATGGGAAATACTCCGGGCGGCATCAATAAGAGACGACATCTGGCTGTAGATCTTTTTCTTGATGACTTCATCTCCCTTTGTATCCAGGTTATTGAGCCACAGGGAAAGGATATTGAGCCTGTTTCCAATATCGTCATGAATCATAACGGCTATTCTCTTTCTTTCTTCTTCCTGGGCTTTGATATTCTCAAGCACGAGTTTTTTCTGATGAAGAACCTCAGCTTCATGCTGAACATTCTTTTCTTTGATAATCCGGCTGATAAAAGATCTGTAGGCTAAGAGAATAAAGGATACTATAACTGTTATGGTAACAATTATAAGGATGAGCAGGCTAATATTTAAGGTTACTTCTTTAATTTGATGAAGGTATATAAAAATGAACAGTATAAAATGCTTAACAAAATATTATTCGTACTAAGAATAATATAATACTCATTTTCTGAAAGATTCGCGATCTGATGCTGGATAATAAAAATAAATACCGAAACTGAATAGTAGAAAAAAATACAGGCATCCACAAGAAGAAAACGGTTCTCTGTGGAGACACCTCTGATCTCTCTGATCAGGGTAAATCCTGAAAGACAGATAATGATGATATTTGATATCACTTTTACAATATCGCTGTTAAAGGGGTAGTTAAATACATATTTCGATATCATAAATCCAGCAGCGAGAAGAGTTGTCATGCCTAAAAAATATTTTGGAAGCCCCAGTTTTCTGATAAATAAAGCGGTGATCAGGAAAAATTCGCCGGCGATATACAAAGGATACAGGAAAGATGTATCATTAAGATTGAAGAGATAAGGCAGGATCAAATTCAATAATTCTATAAAAAAAAGAAAAGCAATACAGTAAAAATATTGCTTTTCTTTGGTATTCAGTATACGGTATTTTGCTGCTCCCAAAAGTATGATGGACAGAAGCAGGCCATAGTTTAGGAATAAAATTGCTTTAAAAAAATCTGTCATTCCTATTTATAATTCGTATTAAGATCCAAGTTCAGGAATACGGCAGACAGGCGGACATGGTTTCGCCCAATCATAGGTATTTGAAATAGTTGCCACGTTGCTTCCTTCCTGTAACAGTTCATGGAAGGAAATAAGGATCAGTGTTACCAGCATTCTCTGGTAAATATCATTATGTCTGAGCCCGAAAGAGCATTTAATACCTAACACCTCAGGATGAGGATGAGTCAGGTCTTGCATAGGAATATAGAATCTTCTGAAAACTCTTTCTCCCCCGAATTCATTGCACTCACGGAAAAACCATTCCATCCCTTCATTTCTCCAGCGTTCAATAGCTTCTATAGCAATGTCCTGGTCCAAAATCGGCTGTTCGGTTACCGGAACTGAAGTGTTGGTATTGCCGTCTATTTTGGTAAGGTTACTGGAAAGAACTGCATTTTTAGTAATCGTAAATTCTTTTGTTTCCTGCAGCCTGAGATCAAATTTAAGCGGCCCCAGAGTAGTATACTGGTATTCAGAAACACTTTTATCCACATGTCCCTGAGCGTCCAAAGGGAGGAAAATCAGAACCACACTGCCGTTATATACACCTACTTCAGCGCACACATCTACATATTTGTTGTGTTCTTTGATTTTCGCGATCTGTTCTGAAGAAAGTTCAAAAATGTAATTGGTAGGGATTAAACTTGCAATTCTGGAATAATCTGACACACATTTATTCCATTCGGCGATTGCCAGCTTGTAATCATTCTCATTCATAAGTTCATAGTTATTTAGTTTCATAAAATTATATAAACTAAACATCCTGCACAAATAATCGCATCATAAATTTATTATTCATAAAATAAATTTAATTTTAACGGGTAAAATTTTCAGATTACAAAGCAGTTTGGGATTAGCTGGTCCTATTAATAATTCCTCACCGTGATGTGATAACAGCTCTGTTGTTTTTCCCTTATATAATAAATACGGCCGGCATTGGCATAATACTTTAAAACTTTTTCCAGCGCAGCCTCCATTTTAGGATTGTATTTCAGCACATCATTGAACCTGATATAGGAAATATCAAATGAGTTGCCGTAATTGTGCGAACTGATTCCTAAGGATGCATTGGAATTTACTCTTCTCAGTCTGCACTGATCTTCAAGTGTTCTTGTGATGGATGAAACGGTAAAAGTATGACCTTTTGTTTCTTTACTGAACCTGGCACCCATTTTCTCAAGGGTGATTTTCGCTTTAGAAACCATATAAGGCCTACTGTAATCAAGCTTCTGAACCCGATATCCTTTTCCGCTTTTTTTTATTTTATGAAACTTTCCGTTGCTTATATACTTTTGTACTGTTTTAGCATCTTTCAGCAGTTTTATATTGAAACTTTTAGAGGCATCCAGATGAGGTTTATACAGAGCAGTAGGCTCTACTTTCAGTACGGATGTCAAATCATAGCAGGGAAGCGCTTTTTTTGCAGCCTGCGGATAATAAAAGCTATACATAAAGGGCACAAAGGCTACACAAAAATACTTTCTCATTAACCACACATTTAATTACGAAACGAAAGATAAACATTTATGATATATTATTCAGTTTACTGATAATATCATTACAAAATAATTCTCAACAAACATTAAACCAAATTACTAAATATGTAATTTTACATTAAGAAATCCTAAAAGATTTTTAAGTTTTATCTTTTTATTTTAAAATTTAAATTTTACATTTGAGATACATTTAATAATAAACATATGATAAAAAAACTTTTTGCTGAATTTTTCGGCACATTTTGGCTTGTTTTCGGTGGCTGCGGAAGTGCAGTTTTTGCTGCCGGAGTTCCCGACATCGGCATTGGCCTTTTAGGGGTTTCTTTAGCCTTTGGTCTTACTGTTCTTACGATGGCTTATGCTGTCGGACACATTTCTGGCGGACATTTTAATCCGGCAGTATCTTTCGGACTTTTAGCTGGCGGAAGATTCTCAGCTAAAGATCTTATCCCTTATGTTGTATCACAGTGTCTTGGAGCATTGGTAGCAGCGGGATGTCTTTATGCTATCCTTAATGGTTCAGGGGCTGTAGATTTTTCCCAGCCAGGAGCTTTTGCCACTAATTTCTATGGAGAAGCGGTCTACAATGGAAAAGCATTCAGCATGGGAGCGGCATTTCTTGCTGAATTTTTATTAACAGCTTTCTTCCTGATCGTTATTATGGGGGCCACTGACAAATGGGCTAACGGAAAATTTGCGGGTATTGCTATTGGTTTGGCTCTTACCTTGATCCACCTGATCTCTATTCCTATTACCAACACTTCGGTAAACCCTGCAAGATCGCTTTCACAGGCTGTTTTTACGGGCGGGCTTGCGATGTCTCAGCTTTGGCTGTTCTGGGCAGCACCTATTTTAGGAGGGATTGTAGGAGGTTTGATCTACAAGTTCCTTCTTCAGAGAGATACTGCTGAAGTTACTGATTAATAGAACTATAACAACATTAAACAAAAAAAATCCTGTCGCTTGACAGGATTTTTTTAAATTTTCACACACAACTTGCAGGAGTTTTTCTATTTAATTTTTTTGATATCAAAAGGGTTTTTGAAAATCAGTTCTTCATGCTTCCCTTTAATCTCCATTTTATGCTGCAGTAAATTCAACGCCATTTTCCGGATAAAAAGATCTTTGTCTGTCAGTTTCCAGTAAGGATCTTCATGAACTCTTTTAGGCTTGCGTATAAGGTAGAATTCAGTTTCCCAGGTATCTGCATTATGGTAAAATTCAATAATTCCGCAATGCTCCGGAATTAGATCATGCTCTATCATGCCCATCGGAAGCAGAAAGCTGAAAGCGTTACAGATATAGTCGCCGCAAGAGATCTTATCATGCTTCAGAAATTTCTCGCCGGTATCTTTATTGAGGTACGATTTTTTGAAATCGTTTTTAAAATCACTTTTTGAAAGCTTAATTTCAATTTCATGGCTAAACCCTTCAGAATCTATGAACAGCATATCCGCTTCCCAGTCGGCCTGGAAATAATTCGTCAGCACAATTTCTTTTTCAAAATCGCAGTGGGAATGGATATATGCGTGAACAAGCTCTTCTATTTTCAGCATTTACAATTAAAGTTTTTTTGATTAAGTTTTACTTTTTTCAAGCTCTACTATCCCATAGTGTAACCATATTCCAAAGACACCTGTTTTGGTAAAGTACTTTTCATCCTTTCCAAATGTAATGGAAGTACCGGGCTGTGTCTGGCAAATAAAAAAATGTCCACCATCTATGCAGTTCATTTTCCCGGCTTTATGCAGATCTGTCCAGCCGAATTCTTTATAGGCATCACGGTCCTTTTCTACATCAAACAGAAATTGCTTAATCGTAGCTTTATCCTTACCTCCATCTCTTTTCGAGACCATAGACCATCGGGCTAAGTTGAACTTTTCTTTAGCCGGAACTTCATTTGGATCAGCATCTTTGATCCTAGCAACCACTAAAGTATCTGTAATTCTGACAACTCCATTATTAATTTCATTTACCAGATAAGTTCCGGACCATATATCCTTTCCTGTATTTTTTTGCGCTGACAACAAGCCAGATAAACCTATCAGCATTAAAAAGAAACTTTTCTTCCAGTCCATAGTAAGATGTTATTTGTTTAATTCTGATCTTAGGAAACCAACAAGCTGCATCCACGGATATCGGAATGATCTATTCTTCCAAGCACCTGAAATTTATCTTCCGGAAGGGTTTTCCCCAGATCCTGTGTTGCTATAAAGCAGCATGAATGAATATTGGCAAGATCTACAATGTTTATCGCTCCGGTTCTCCCCTCTTTTTCGTAGGAAAAAGGATCTTCTGCATTCCGGACCAATATCTTCATCCAGTTGGGGCATTTATATTCATTATTCCCAAGAGAATAGGCTTGCGAAAGCAGTTCCGTCATGGAATATTCCGAGTAAATTTTTTCTGTTTTAAAGCCATCCTGCAGAATCTTCAGCAGCTCGTCTTTTGTCATTTCTTCTTTTCTCCCCTTCATGCCTCCTGTTTCAATAATCGTCAGATTTTGAGATCCCGAAACTGAAAAATTCAGAGATTCTACGGAATCTAAAAAGTCCAGCAGGGCAAAAGATACTCCGAAAAGAATGACTTTTTTATCTTTTAAAGTGTTTAAAAGCTGGAACAGTTCGGAATGGTTGTAAAGAAAATATCCACTCTCGGGTTTTGCTGATTTTTTCATGAGATAATCCACCATATAAATCAGAGAAGAGTTCTGCTTTTCCAGATAGCTTGGAAGCAAACCGAGAAAAATAAAATCTTCCGGCTTTCCTATAAACCGTTCAAAGCTTTTATAGATGCTTTCTTCATAGATTCCCCGATCTGCAATAAAATGTTTTGACAGATTCATCTGTGTAGTTCCTGAACTCTGAAAAAACAGATCAGCAGCTGCATTTTTATCTAAGATCTGATGGTTCTTAAACATTTCTATCGGCAGGAAAGGAATTTTTTCCAGACTGCTAATCTCATTCGGATTTATTTTCAGAAAATCCACGAACTTTCTATATATCCCAACATTTTCATACTGATAATGAAAAGCTGCCAATGTTGCATCCAGGAAATCCTGTTCTGTTTGTATGCTGAATATATTTTCCAATTTATGAAGACTATTTTAACTTATTACCAACTCATAATGAGCTAATTATATAAAAAGAAGATTTTTTTTATTTTTTTTTTAATCTAAGATTAATACTTTGGTAAACTTCTTGCAATTGCTAATATGGAATATGGATTAAAAACAAGAATGGACCTTGGTTTCATTCGGAAATTACCTCTATCTCAGGGGTAATTTTTTTGTTCCGTCCGCAAAGGTTTTGAGTTCAAATTCTTTTTCAAAGACTCCGTAGGTAAAGTAGGAAATCCAGTCGCCCAGATTAACGTATTTTGCTTTGGGCTCAAGATCCAGCACCATCGGAAGGTGACGGTGACCATAAATAAAATAGTCAATTTTCTCAGTCTTCAACTTTTCTTTTGAATAGATAACAAGGAACTCTTTATCTTCTCCTAAAAATGCTTTATCTTCTTCTCCGGAGATCATTTTATTCTTCTGTGAAAGATACAGCGCCACTTTCATGGCAATATCGGGATGAAGCCATTTAAAAAACCACTGTGCCACAGGGTTTGTGAACAATTTTTTCATTCTTTTGTAGCCTTTATCACCAGGTCCGAGACCATCTCCATGAGCCAGCAGAAACTGTTTTCCACCCATTTCAAAATACTGCTTTTTGTAAAAAACGGTACATCCTATTTCTTCCTCAAGATAGTCTTTCATCCACAGATCGTGGTTTCCTACAAAGAAATAGATATGAATTCCCCGGTCTTTCAGTTCGGCAATTTTTCCAAGAACACGCACATATCCTTTTGGAATAACATGTTTCCACTCGTGCCAGAAATCAAAAAGATCACCCATTAGAAATAAAACCTGGGCATCTTCTTTAATTTCATCCATCCAGCGGATAAATTTCTCTTCACGCACTTTGCTTTCCTTCGGTGTAGGAGCACCAAAATGCTGATCTGAAGCGAAATATACTTTTTTTCCAGGTTCTAAATTAATAATCGTTTTTAACACCGGTCTGAATTTTTATTGATAATTAGTGTTATTTATTGTCTTCTGCGAACCATTCTCCGTAGGAGTTTTCTGTTTCGTGAAGTTTAAGATAGGCCAGAGAAACCTCAGCCGGAAGCCTGGATTTTATTTTGGCAGCAATGGCATACAGCATATTCTCACAGGTAGGCTGAAAGCTGCAGTAGATCACTTTGTGACCTTTATTTTCAAGGTCTTCACCAAGTTCTTTATGGGGAGACAATGCATTAACAAGAACTGCATGATCCCAAAGATCCACAATTTCAGATTTTACAATACTTTTAATATCTCCAAAATCCACCACCATCCCGTTTTTGGGATTTTCCAAATCATTAACCGGTCTTCCTTTTACCGTTACAAAGAGCTTGTAGGAATGTCCGTGCATATTTTTACATTTCCCATCATAATTGTACAGCACATGAGCTGTTTCGAATGTGAAAATTTTTGTAATACGTATCATGGTGCAAAGATATGACAAAACATAATGATAAGTTGCGTATTAAACCTGGAAAAACAAATTCTAAGCTCTTGCTATAATGTATAATAATTTAAAATCACACAGGTTTATATAAGCCTATCCAGCCAGTCACTTGCAAGTCTTTTAATCTTTTGAGTTTTCGAATCAACAAGAACCCAAAGTGTATTTGAATCTACAACAAGCTGATCATGACAGTAGAATTCAACTTTCCTGGGCTGCCGGATTCCTTCCGGAGCTTTCGGATAGGTCTTTATAGTGATGACATCACCAAGATAAACCTGTTTTTTGTATTGGATGTGATGATCAACGAGCATCCATATATCTTCGGGATACTCAGTTTTTTCTTTTACTCTTTCCCAGTGTTCAGCCGCTATTTCTTCTACCCAATGCACATACTGCACATTGTTGACATGATTATTCCTGTCAATATGTTCTTCCGTTACCTGAATCTGTTTTTGGTATATTAAATTCATTTTTTCGACTTCATTTAATAATCAAATATATATACTTTAAATTTTTTATCCTCTGTTCAAACGAAAAACCTTCCCAAAACTGAGAAGGTTTCACCTCTGAAAAATTTATTTAATATGGAAAATGATCAATGGAATTGTGCTGTTTCCGTAGAGTCTTTCATGGCTACTGTTGCCGAAGAACCGTTAGTTACCACATTCTGAACCTCATCAAAATAACCGGTTCCTACGAATGACTGATGTTTTACTGCCCGGAATCCTTTCTGCTGAAGGGCAAACTCGCGTTCCTGAAGTTCGGAATAACCAGCCATTCCTCTCTCTTTATAAGCCAAAGCAAGCTCAAACATTGCGGTATTCAATGCATGGAAACCTGCCAGCGTGATGAACTGGAATTTATACCCCATTTTTGCAAGCTCTTCACGGAAATTAGCCATTTCTTCCACGCTAAGCCTTGCAGCCCAGTTGAATGATGGTGAACAGTTATACGCCAGCATTTTTCCCGGAAACTGAGCATGAATTCCTTCTGCAAATTTTCTTGCCTGCTCCAGATCAGGATTAGAGGTTTCCATCCAGATCAAGTCCGCATAAGGTGCATAAGAAAGACCACGGTCGATTCCCTGCTCTACTCCATTGTTTACTACGTAGAAGCCTTCGGAGGTTCTTTCTCCTGTTACAAATTTTTTATCTCTATCATCAATATCCGAAGTCAGGAGATCTGCTGCATCCGCATCTGTTCTTGCAATAATAATACTTGGAACACCCAATACATCTGAAGCCAGACGTGCCGCCACCAGCTTATTAATCGCTTCTTGGGTAGGAACTAAAACTTTCCCTCCCAGATGCCCGCATTTTTTTGCAGAAGAAAGCTGGTCTTCAAAATGAACTGCTGCTGCTCCGGCCTCTATCATCTGCTTCATCAACTCAAAAGCATTCAGGTTGCCTCCAAACCCTGCTTCTGCATCTGCAATAATTGGAACCAGATATTCTTTATTTCCGTTCCCGCTTACCGACTGGATCTGATCTGCTCTTAATAAAGCATTATTAATTTTCTTGACCACAGAAGGCACTGAATTGGCCGGATACAATGACTGGTCAGGATACATTTCCCCCGAAAGGTTGGCATCAGCAGCCACCTGCCATCCTGAAAGATATATAGCTTCCAGTCCTGCATCCACTTCCTGAACCGCCTGATTTCCGGTTAAGGCACCCAGCCCAGCCACATAATCCTGGTTATTCAGTTTGTCCCAGAATTTTTTGGACATTTCTGTCGCAATGGTATAATCAATTGTATAAGAGCCGCGAAGCTTCAGTACCTCTTCAGCTGTATAGGTTCTCTTTATTCCGTTCCAGCGGGGATTATTCAGCCAGTCCTGTTCTATAGCCTGAATTTGTTCTTGTCTTGTTTTCATAATATTTGGATTTTATTGTTTGTTAGATTTAAGTTGAGGGTGAGAGCGTTGAGAGTCAGAGTGTTTTAGAGTGCCTGGGTTGTAAGTTTATGAGATATGAATATGTGTTATGAGTAGATTTTTTTAGTATAATAGAATCTTTCAGCTTTTTCACATGTCAATTCTCTTACACTCAAAACTCTCCCATACTCCTACTCTAAAACTCTCCCACGCAAAACTCCTCTCACTCAATAAACGGGTATGTTTTCAGAGTCAGGAATTCTTCAAATTTTTCTGAGAAGATCAGTTCATTGAAAAGTTCTTTGGCTAAATTGAATTTTCCGTTTTTGAAACGCTGTTCGCCTACATATTTTTCGATATGTTCTATTTCTTCAGCCTCCCATTGAAGGATCATTTCACGGGTCAGGGCAAGACCGTTGTTCAGCTTGGCTTCGTTTTTCAGCCATTGCCAGATTTGTGTCCTTGAGATCTCAGCAGTGGCAGCATCTTCCATCAGATTGTAAATAGCAGCTGCACCGGTTCCCATCAGCCAGCTTTCAAGGTAAAGAATGCCTACATTGATGTTTTTTCTCACTCCTTTTTCGGTAATTTCACCTTGTGGAACTTCCAGCAGATCGGTTTCTTTGATATGGTATTCAAATTTTTTATCGATCTGATTTTCTTCCGGCATATATTGGTCAAAGACATCTTTTGCAACAGACACTAAGGCAGGATGCGCTACCCAGGTTCCATCATGACCGTTCTTCACCTCACGTTTTTTGTCATTACGCACTTTTTCAAAAGCAATACTGTTGGCTTCATAGTTATCTTTTACAGGAATTTGTGCAGCCATTCCTCCAATGGCATGAACGTTTCTTTTATGACAGATCTCAATCACTCTTTTTGAATAAGCGCTCATAAACGGAGAAGCCATTGTTACCTGATCTCTGTCCGGAACCATAAATTCGGGAAGGTTTCTGAATTTTTTGATGAATGAAAAAATGTAATCCCATCTTCCGCAGTTCAAACCCGCGCTATGTTCTTTTAATTCGAATAAAATTTCATCGATTTGGAAGGAAGCTGTGATCGTTTCTATTAAAACGGTAGCTTTTATAGTCCCTTCAGGAATCCCCAGGTAATTTTGGGCAAAAACAAACACTTCATTCCACCAACGGGCTTCTTTATAATGTTCTAATTTCGGAAGGTAGAAATAGGGACCACTCCCGTTCTTCAACAAGTGTTCAGTGTTGGAAAAAAAATAAATTCCAAAATCTGTCAGCGCGCCTGATGCTTCTTCGCCATTGATCCCGATATGCTTTTCCGGAAGATGGAGTCCTCTTGGACGCACCTGAAGCACAGCAGTTTTTTCATTAAGCTGATAAGACTTTCCATTTTCAGCAGTAAAATCTATCTTACGCTGCACTGCATCTGCAAGATTAATCTGTCCCTGCATGCAGTTTTCCCAGGTTGGCGAATTGCTGTCTTCAAAGTCAGCCATAAAAGTTGATGCCCCGGAATTCAATGCATTGATGATCATTTTCCGGTCTACAGGTCCTGTGATTTCTACTCTTCTGTCTAACAAATCGGCGGGGAGTGGCGCGCAGCTCCAGCTACCGTTTCTCACTTCTTCAGTTTCAGGCAAAAATCCGGGAAGATTTCCTGAATCAAAAAACTGCTGTGTTTTTTTTCTTTCTTCTAAAAGCGTTAATCTTTTTGGGTTGAAATTCTGATGAAGAGCTACCAAAAAATCTGTTAATTCCGGAGTGAAAATTTCTCCAAACTGCTTCTGTGCTTTTATTTTCAATTGAGTTTCCGTTTCCATAACCTGTTGATTTTGTGATTTGATATTACAAACATAAATAAAAATATTCACAATTAGCGAACGTTCGCTAATTATTTTAAAAAATTATTATGCGAATAATCGCATTCATTTTTCTATATTTGATTATGCATTCAGAAAGTGATTTTATCAAAACCGTGTTCGGATTGAAGCTGAAACAGCTGAGACAAAAGAAAAACTGGTCTCTGCAGGATCTTGCTGTAAAGACAGGACTGTCGAAATCTTATTTAAATGAAATTGAAAACGGAAAGAAATATCCGAAGCACGATAAAATCATTCAGCTTTCGGAATCACTGGGGTCTACTTTTGATGAACTGGTTTCTACCAAGCTGGATAAAAGCCTGGCTCCTTTTAATGAAATTCTGCAATCGGATTTTTTCAAGGAAGTACCGTTGGACCTTTTTGGCATCAGTAAAAATAACCTGATCAGCATTATCAGCGATGCTCCCAAAAAAGTTACTGCATTTATCAATGCATTGATTGAGATCTCCCAGAATTATAATTTGGGCAAGGAACGTTTTTATTTTGCCGTACTCAGGTCTTTCCAGGAGCTGTACGATAATTATTTTCCCGAAATTGAGGAAAAAGCTATGGAATTCATCAGGGAAAACGGGCTGGATATCAGTAAAGACCTGAGATCTTCTGTTTTGGAAAGCATTCTTACTGAAAAATTTAATTACAGCATAAGATCTGAAGATTTTGAACAGTTCGGCACGCTGGATAACCTGCGTTCTCTTTTTATTCCTGAGCAGAAGCTTCTCCTTCTGAACCGGAAACTTGAGAAAGATCAGAGAACATTTATTCTGGCTAAGGAGATAGGATTCAATGTCCTGGAATTAAAAATCCGTCCGAACACATATTCATGGCTGGATTTCGGGAGTTTTGAGGAAATTCTGAACAATTTTTACGCTTCGTATTTCGCCGGAGCTTTACTGATCCCAAAACAACAGACTATTGGAAAAACCACAGAGTTTCTCCTTCAGCATACCTGGGAGCCAAAAAGCTTTGAGGAACTGATAGCAAGCTTTACAGATTCTCCCGAAACTTTTTATTACAGGCTTACCAACCTGCTTTCTTCTGAATTGGGCATTAAGGATTTGTTTTACCTGTGCCTGGTTAAGAAAAAGAACTCGGATAAGATCCAGATCTTAAAGGAACTTCACCTCAACCATCAGCAGGCTCCTCATGCCAATGCAACCAACGAACATTACTGCCGAAGATGGATCGCTGTAAAAAACCTGCATTATTTAAAGGAAAATGAAACCCTTACGGATGCCCAGATTTCGCATTACAAAGATCAGGGGGTCAGTTATCTTGTTATCTCAACGTCACAGAAAAATCCTTTTTCAGACGGAAGCAACAGAAGCTACTGCCTGGGAATTTTATTAAATACGCAGACTATAAAAAAGATCGGTTTTATAAAATCTCCGACTTTAAAAACAATCAATGTAGGGGTTACGTGCGAATCCTGCAGTATTCCGGATTGTGAAGTAAGGCAGGCGCCGCCGGTCCGGCTGGAAAAGGAGCACTTTAACCTGAGTATGAAGAATGCAATTGAGAAGATCAGGAAGAAGTTGATCGTTGATCGTTGATAGTTGATAGTTGATAGTTGATAGTTGCAAAATTAAAACTTGAAATCTAACTTCTAATCTCTAGTTTCTAACTTCTTATTTAAAAGACACACAAATGATATTAGATTTATTTTTTCCTAACCGATGTATTGAATGCAACCGGATCATAGATGCGGATCTTTTGGTCTGCAATTTATGTTTTGAGCAAATTCATTTTACTCACTTCGATTATTTCAGTGAAAATATCATCAAAGAAAAATGCAGACTTCTGTTTCCAGTTGAAAACACTTATGGACTGATGAAGTTTGAAGAAAATGGACTGAGCAGGAAACTTATCCATGAACTGAAATATAAAAGCAGGGAAAATGCGGGTAAAACTCTTGCTGAATGGACTGTGGAACGTCTGGACTTCAAAGATGAAAAACCCGATATTTTAGTATCTGTTCCGCTTCATCCCAAAAAATTAAGGGAAAGAGGCTACAACCAGCTGCATTTATTTACTGAGACTTTGTCCGGATTTTATCAGATCCCATTCGACCATGAATTGATTGAAAGAAATCACTATTCAAAAGCACAGGCTTTAAAAGATAAGAAACACCGCCTGGAAGCAGTAAATCCTTTTTCTCTTTCGAAACTGATTTCCGGAAAACACGTGCTTTTAATTGATGACGTTTTCACTACCGGAAACACCGTATCATCCATTGCCTGGGAGATTTTAAATGCGGGAGATAACAAAGTGAGTGTTTTGGTGATGGCAGTGGATGCGTAATAAGGGGTTTGAGGGGTTTAGAGTTTGTTTTAGAGTCTTAAAGGAAGGAAAATACAGTTTAGGGATTCCAGGTGGGGATGTCCGTGATTTACGTGGTTATTAAAAAACCAGCACTCTTACCCTCCAAACCCTAAAACTCTCAAACTCTATAAGTCTCCCACACAATACTTTTCTCCTCCGATTCTTTTTCTTAATTTTCCGGTAAACTATTGATCATGAAAAATCTGCTTTTGTTGCACGGCGCGCTGGGACACATTGATATTTTTAAGCCTTACGAAAAGGAGCTGTCAAAGTATTTCAATATTCATACGCTTTTATTTTCCGGGCACGGAAATACAGAACTACCGGAAAATGCTATCAGTATTGAAAAGTATACTGAGGAAATAAGGAATTATTTAGAAAAAGAAGATTTAAGGGATGTCTGTATTTTTGGACACAGTATGGGAGGTTATGCAGCCCTTTGCTGTGCGCTAAGGTATTCTGAAAGAATCAATTCCATCATGACTTTGGGTACAAAATTCGACTGGACTGAAGAGCAGGCTTTAAAGGAAAGTAAAATGCTTGATCCGGAAGCTATTCTTTTGAAAGTCCCAAAATATGCTGAGCAGCTGGAAAATCAGCACGGTGCAAAATGGGAAGAGCTATTGTCTGCCATTTCAAAGATGATGGTTTCGCTGAGCAAAAATCCACCCCTGAACGAAAGCAATCTTTGGGCTATTAACATTCCTGTACAAATCATGGTTGGAGACAAGGATAATATGGTGAGTATAGAAGAAAGCGTAAGTACTTACCGAAATATTCCGAATGCAAAATTGGCCATACTTCCGGATACCAAGCATCCTATGGAAAAAGTACGGCCCAATTTATTATTTGATCTGATGAAAGATTTCTGGAACCTTTCTTAGAAACTGTTTAAATTTTTAAAATCTCGCTGATTTGGCAGATTACGCAGATTTTTATAACTGAAATACATATGCTACCTCGTCCTAATCTTCGAGAGAAATATTTTTCTTCAGTATTATTTCTGCATAATAATTATTGAATACAATTTAAACGGGCTCTTAGTATTTATCGTTGTAGCTTTTCACCGTAGCTTAAGTCTCCGGCGTCACCAAGTCCTGGGGTAATGTACCCTTTTGAAGTCAATCCTTCATCGATGGCTCCTACCCAAATTTTTGCATCAGGATAAGCTTTTTCGATGGTCTCCACTCCCTGTCTGGAGGCTATTGCCGCTACAATATGCAGCTGGGTTGGTGTTCCGTTGGTCAGAAGGTCTTTGATAGCCTCAATTAATGAAGCCCCTGTTGCCAGCATGGGATCTGCTACAATCAGTGGTCTTCCTTCTATATTCGGACAGGTAAGATAATCCTGTTTGATGGAGAAGTAATCATTGGCATCGTGCTTTCTGTAAGCAGCCACGAAACCGCAGTCTGACCTGTCGAGATAACTCAGAATACCTTCAAACAAAGGAACGCCAGCTCTCAAAATAGTGGTGATCACCGGCTGAACGGCTATTTCCTGGACTTTAATTTTATCTAAAGGTGTTTGAATTTCTACTTCTTTATATTCCAGTTCTTTGCTGATCTCAAAGGCTGCAATTTCACCAATACGTTCCATATTTCTACGGAATCTCATTCTGTCATGCTGGATGTCTATATTCCTAAGCTCATTGATCCAGGAGTTTATTAAAGAAGACTGTTTTGAAAGTTCTGTTACCATAGTCAATTTGATAATATAATGATGTGATGATTTGGTAATATGTTGATGTGATGATTGTTGAATCGATTACTGTTTCTTGGCTGTTGAGATTATTTTAGATAATAATTTCTGAATACTTAATAACTGTATTTTTAAAGCCGGGTCAAAGTTATAATTTTCAGAGTTTTCACAAAGCAATAACCAATATTCCGTCTCTTTTACTTCTTTATCTGCGATTTTCAGCTTGTGGATAAAGTCTGCCCGGCTTTCAGAACTCTGTGCTTCAAAAATATTAACTCCAATCGATGTTCCTGATTTCATGAGCTGGTTTGCAATGACAAACTTTCTGCTAATCTCAAGTAATTCAGTATATTTAATGATGTCCAATGAAAACCTGATACTTAAATCTAAAATTTCATTCTTCTTTTCCATATCTTAATTGACATTAGCACATCATCAAATTAACTTATAGCAAATATCTTATTTCTGTCTGAAATACACTTCAATAGGAACTCCGGTAAATCCGAATTGTTTTCTCAATTGGTTTTCTGTAAATCTTTTGTAAGGTTCTTTTACATACTGAGGGAGGTTGCAGAAAAATACAAACTGCGGTGATGGCGTAGGAAGCTGTACACAGTATTTGATTTTAATATATTTCCCTTTGTTGGCCGGTGGCGGAGTCTGCTCAAAAATAGGAAGCATTACTTCGTTTAATTTTGAAGTTTTGATCTTTTTCTTACGGTCTTCGTATACAACCATGGCCATTTCCACAGCTTTCAGGATTCTCTGCTTCGTTAATGCTGAAACAAAAAGAATTGGAATATCACTGAACTGACCGATCTTCTCTTTAATTGAGTTTTCAAAATCCCTAACGGTGTTGGTTTTCTTATCTTCAATAAGATCCCACTTATTCACAACGATCACAATTCCTTTTCTGTTCTTTTGTGCTAAACCGAAAATATTCATATCCTGAGATTCCCAGCCCAGCGTTGCATCCACCATAATGATCACAACATCTGAAAATTCAATAGAACGGATAGATCTCATTACGGAATAGAATTCCAAATCTTCATTTACTTTAGATTTTCTTCTCATTCCGGCAGTATCGACTAAAACAAATTCATATCCGAATTTATTATAAAGGGTCTGGATACTGTCTCTCGTAGTCCCTGCAACATCAGTTACGATGTTTCTTTCTACATCAAGTAAAGCATTTGTTAATGTAGATTTACCAACATTGGGACGGCCTGCGATCGTAATTTTCGGCAATCCTTCGAAAGGATCTTTATAATCTGTTGTAGGGAAATCTTTCACGATATCATCCAGAACTTCTCCTGTTCCGGAACCTGTAGCTGAAGATAAAGTGTAATATTTTTCAATTCCTAACTGATAGAATTCAGTAGCGTTAACTTCTTCTTTGGCAGAATCTACTTTATTGATAACGATATAAACGGGTTTGTTTGATCTTCTAAGAAGTTCATGAATTTCGTAATCGGTATCAGTAAGGCCTTCTTCTACATTCATCATAAATATAATGGATGTAGCTTCATCTATTGCCAGCTGAACCTGCTTACGGATCTCTTCTTCAAAAATATCATCCGTTCCTACATCATATCCGCCGGTATCTATAACTGTAAAATCTACTCCGTTCCAGTCGGATTTCCCGTAATGACGGTCTCTGGTAACACCAGCTGTAGAATCTACGATGGCTTCTCTTCTTTCTAGTAAACGGTTAAAAAGTGTGGATTTTCCTACGTTGGGACGCCCAACGATTGCGACAATATTTGACATAAAAATGTTTAATAAATGAAATTATTAATGGGTATCTCCAACTTTTGGAGCCCAATTTTTTTGCAAAGATAAGATTTTATTATTTAGCTGATGAAAAAGTACAATTTCTGAAATAATTTCTTACCTAATCATCATCCTTCTATTCAATTAAAAATCATACAATTATGGTAAATAAGGCTTTTTCTATTATTAATCCTCAAAAAAATATTTTTTCAGTTAAATAATTTTTTATAATTTCGCGCCACCAAAAATAAGCAGACCTATAGTGTAACGGTAGCACTCCGGTTTTTGGTACCGTCAGTCGGGGTTCGAATCCCTGTGGGTCTACATTTTAAAAGCAATCTTCTGGTTTACAGTTGATTGCTTTTTTGTTTTGGTTAAGTCTTGATCAAGCCTTGATATTTATCTTTATCTGGATTCCATATTCATAACTAATTTTGTAGTTGATTTGTTGGAGAGCTTTTGATTTTAAAATTTCTTATTATCAAAAGTTAAAAAGATGTGTAGTTTACAAGAAAATACTGTAGATAGTAAGCTTACTAATGCTTTACAAGGTGTATAAAACAAAAAAACTCGCAAAATGCGAGTTTTTGTTTATTTATCAGCTCAAAGTTGCAAACTTTGCGCAGCGGGATTTTTATTTATCTGCCACACGATACAATCGCGGGAGCGAGGTAAAGCTAGCCAAGGCTTTTGGCGTTAGCGTGGATTTTATTTTAGGTGAGGGATTAAATGCTGATTATGATAAAGAGATGATTAAACGTCTTGATGAAGTGGAGAGTCTCCCGGAGGATGAAAAAAAACGGATATTCGATTATATGGATCTCATTATCAGAGATTATAAAACTAAGAAAAATTATAAATAAGTAAAAACCCGCTCAATGAGCGGGTTGGGTGATTAAAGAGTGATTATTTTATATAATACAATCCTTTGAGATTTTCTGTAGTATATAAATCATAAATTCCATTTTTTGCGTCCGTGCATATTTGAGTATTATCTTCATAATTGTAACACATAATATCTATCAAATTAACAGGCGACATTTTCACCCCGTTTATAACAGGAGTTTGAGAGCTTCTGGAATGTAAATTCAAATTATAATTATTTCCTATTTTTATCTTTTTATAGTGTTTTGTTGTATGTTCTTTTTTAGACACTATTTTAAAAATGGAAGTATTCTTTTTTGCATAAATCAAATAATAATTATTAATAGAATCTACCTTATAAATAGTATATGTAGGCAAAACATTTTTGACATGTTTGTAATTATTGCATGATGTCAACGCAAAGAAAATCATTAATACTATACTTTTTTTCATAATAAACTTTATGGGTATGTCATTATTACTGTTCCATTTGTCAAAGTGTAATCAACTCTTGCTGCCCCTTGATATGTATTTATTCTATTACCATTAGCATCATAAACATTTTCGTTAATTTGGAGATTTTGAGGAGTAGCAGACGTATGTGCATTCCAATATTGACTATTTTTTTTGAGATCAGGCAAAGGACCATTTAAATCAGGCCTTCCAGATGGAGGTGAAGCATCTAAGCCAGTATTTTTTGTTGTTAATCCTGCTTGATAAGATTCAGTCACTTCATGCAAAGTTAATGATCCATTAGTTCCCGCTGAATTATCAGCAGTACTTAAAACAGTCGGATTCACTTCTTGATATGTATTTACTATTTTACTTAAAGATGTACCATCTCTATTTAATAAAGAACTAGTTTTTGTTCCCATAAAAGCACCCCCAATATACAAGTTCCCTGTTGAAGTAACTTTTGTATTCTCTGCTGTGACATTAACAGTAACGGAACGATCATCAATTGCATTAACTAATTGCTGAGCATCTCCCGATAGTTTCGCATTGGGATTATTTTGTGTATAGGATTTTTATCCATATTCAATGTTAATTCAGAACTAACAGACTTTTGCAACTCATTAAGAGCTGCTTGAGATTGAGAGCCTTTAATAATAACATCATAGTTCTGCCTACCATCAGGATCAACAAATCTGATTGGATTATTGTAAGCATACGTATAAGGAGACCAACGTCTGGAAATTTCCGCTTTCATATCAATGACACCCCATCTACCCAAATCCGGCATATAAAATCTCGCTCCATAATCGTGCATTCCCGTCTCTTGCAATTCCTTGCCGTTGTACTTATACTTATAAGAAGGATTTCCTGTTAATACATTATACCCTTCATGCTTCAATCCAAACGGGTAATAGTTACTTTCTTCAATGATCTCTATTCCTGCTCCATTCGTGGCATAACTTAATCTTGTATTTCCCAGATGGTCAATGTAATTATACACATATTTTCCGGTCTCAACATTAAAATATCCTTCTGCCGTTGGGAAGAATTTCAATGCAGAATTTACATACTGGAAGCCATCCAAATAATCGGTTGTTTCTGTTCCGAAAACCTTTTTTACCTTCACACCGTCTGCTCTGTAAATATAATCGGTTACTTTGGAGTTTTGGATAACTTTTCCTGGTAAATTTAGATAATTATATTGGATGGAGGAATATAATTATTAACCAGTTTATATATATAAAAGGCTGTCCGAAAAGTTTGGACAGCCTCAATTTTTGCTGATTTTATTCGTACCCCTATACAGGAGGAGTATATAAATATCCGAATCTCAGAAGGTGTTACCGACTTTTAGGACACTCCCTTCTTAATTATTATTTTTTTTTCTACTTTTTATCTTGAAGTAGTATAAAACCAACTTATATAAGATAAACCATAAAATTAAAAAAACTATGGTTTGCAATATGAATATTGATAAAAAGGAGACATCAACCATAACTAACCCAAATAATAAAATATTAACAGGATAAGTAATTATTACTAGTGGTGTCCAGAGTGTACTATTATAATCGAAGCCGAACAAAGCGTATTCTGGGAAACTAACCAAAACAGCTAAAGTCCCTAACAATACATATATTAAACTAAATAGCATTGTCCCGAATAAAATTTTATTTCTTTTCATATATTATTTTAATGATGGAAATGTTAAAGCTTGTTTCAAAATACTTTTTAAAGTTTGCCTTTTAGGTTGAGAAAAGGAATTCAATCCCCTTCCTAATATTTTTGCTTGTATCATAAGTTTAGTATTTCCTTCTTTTCTATATTTCTCCTCTAGTTTACCCATACTATCAACAAAACGGTCATCTGCTTTAATTGTAGCTGTATTATTAAATAATGCATCCGCTCCTGTAGCTCCTAATTTATCATAGTCCTTATCGTGAATAAAAGCTGGAACTTCTATTTCAGTTGGTGGTACTGAATAATCGGATTCACCATTATATTTTCTTGGGTTTTTCCCCCCCGGATAATTATAACCAAATAAATTTTTATTTAAGGTTTCTGGATTTAATTGGTCTAAATTGACTTTTCCATCTTCTAGTGTAGAATATAAAGTTTTCGCAGCGGATTCGCTAAGCTTTGCATCCTTATAATTATTATTAACATAACTTAATAATGTACTAGCATTATCTCCTTTTTCTTTTATTAAATTACCTTTCCCATCCTCACGCCAATCAGGTGAGTTTCTAGAGGAATTTGACATTGAATTTCTTAGTTGTAAAAATGCAGCTTGAGCATCCACTCCGGTATAAGTGGTTCCTGATGTTGTTTCTTCAATACCTCTCCCGTCAGGGTCGATAAATCTTATAGGATTATTTACTGCGTAATTATAAGTAGAGTGTCTACGATACTGTTCCGCCAGCGGATCCACAACACCCCATCTTCCAATATCCGGCATATAGAATCTTGCGCCATAATCATACATTCCCGTTTCCTGCAACTCCTTGCCGTTGTACTTATACTTATAAGTAACCTCGCATTTTGCGAGGTTTTTTTATCATCAAAGGAACGAGCGAGACTCTCGCACCAGCAGGGGGATAAATCTAATTATTTAGCATATTTATAATCTTGTAAAACTAAAACACTATAGCCTTTGTAACCATAAATATCAGAATAATTAATTTTTATTATTAAAAATTTCTGGCTCTTCTCCAATATTTCTATTGACTTAATTCTTTCAAAATGACTTGGATATGATCCAGTTGCTGACACAGCCTCAAAAAGCCTGTCGTTTTTCTTAATTAAATTAAAAGATCTAAAAACACCAAAATTATTTTTAGTAGAAACAATTTCTTTATTCTTTTTATTTAAAAATAAAAATGGTTTATATGAATTAGATTCAGTATCGTATAATTTTAATGCATTTGAATCTGAACTGTATTGTAGAACTTCCTTTCGCATCTCGTTAAGATCTGGATTAAAATAATCAACTACTGCCTGATTATTCATTTCCCCATTTATTATTATTGATTTTATATCACTAATTAAGATTGGAGAAAAAAGTTTTAAATCTTGACCTCGAACAAAATTTGCACATATTAATACTAAGAAAAATAAAAGTTTATTTTTTTTCATTATATTTTTTTTCATTTAGAGTTCTCAAAACTTTAGTTAATTGATTTTCAAATTTATCCATAGGAGAATTAGGCCTCACATATCCTTTAAAAGTCGATTCACCAAAATTTTTATGATCTTTATCGGCATCTCCAGTTCTATCTTCTATATGTGCTTTAAATTCATGATAAACAATTTTTGTTAAGTCTGATAAATTATACTCTGATGTTACTGTTTTTCCTGAAGACGTTACTTCTGATTTTGAATAACTATCTGAGGCTTCATTTGGGAAAAAAGATTCATTGATTGCCATCAAATGAACTTGTTTATCTCCTGATTTTGATATATCTACTCCATCAAAACTTTCCATTGCTGAATAAGTTTTTCCAATATCATTTACTTTACCATCTTTAACAAAACTCTCATCACCTGCCAAACTATATGTTTCTGCTCCAGTCCTCGAATCTTTAGAAGAAAAAGTACTTGATTTTATATAAACATCATCCGTTTTACTAGTTCCATACTTATCCCATATTCTTTTTCCCTCTTCTGTTTTATACATCAAATCTTTTGAAGCTTTAAAAGAGCCATTTTCGGTTAAGATAATAATATCTTTTCCTTGTCTTCCGTCAGGATCTATAAACCTAATCGGATTATTGAAAGCATAATTATAAGGACTATGTCTTGTCATCTTCTCCGCCAGCGGATCCACCACTCCCCATCTTCCCAGGTCCGGCATGTAAAATCTCGCTCCATAATCATACATTCCAGTTTCCTGAAGCTCCTTCCCGTTGTACTTATAGCTTTTATATCCACCCAGAAGTCCTTTGTTTCCACCAATATGGTTTAACCCAAAAGCATAATAGTTGTTGGTATCTGTAATTTCAACAGCTCCTTCGCTATTTTTAGCATAACTAACCCTTGCATTTCCTAAATGGTCTCTGTATTGGTAAATATAACGGTTTTCTATGAAACTGTAAAACCCTTCTGAGGTAGCTACAAAGTCCAATTTCCATGTAGCTGGCAAGGTAGGAAAGCCAGGGTCTATAATTATATCTTTGAATGCCTGTTGCTCATACGCTACATCAGTCCTGCACCATGTGCATTGCTCAACGTCAGTAAAATCATATTGGAAACCATCCAAATAATCTGTTATTTTATTTGTAATTGTTGTATTTCCTCTCCCGCCAGGTTTGAAGTAGGTTTTCCGGAGCTTTGTTCCATCTGCACGATACAAATAATTAAGGCTGAAGCTGACAGCAATACCAAAAGGATTTAATTGAGAAATTTGAAAGTCATTAGGTAAATTCAAATAATTGTAAGCAATAGTCTGAATACCTTTATCTTTCATAGTG